>JABUSF010000009.1:105958-109193 GCA_021443945.1 Ileibacterium sp. | reverse complement strand
GATGTGGTTTAAAGCCTATATGTGGTTCAAACTTTTACGTGGTTTGAACCACATTTTTTCTTTAAAGCCTAAATCAGGCGATTCCCAATGCAGAGAGTTAGATAAGTCAAAAGCCAACGGACCAATTGTATGAAAATTGATCCATTGGCTTTTTTACATGCAAATACAACTTCCGTTTATCCTGTTTTGGACATGCTCTTTCTGATTTCTCTTAATAGTTGAGAATAACGCTCCCATGGATAACTGCTCAAGACAATTTTATCTTCTTTCCCTTTGCGTATTGAGGATCTGGGGGCAGGTTCTCCGAACTGATTTAATGCACAGTCTGCTGGTTTCCGCTCTCCCGCTGCAATTTCCAGCAGCTGGATCAGCTTATATTCACCATCCAGAAAATCCAGATACTGAAGGGTTTCGCTGTTGTAGAAACCATAACGATTGGAAACATATGGGTCATTTCCATTCTCTACCCATACCCGCAGAGCGGTCTGGATCCCGGGCTCCATGAGTCTGATGAATTTCTCCCGGGAAAATGATTGATACCGTTGGACCAGGAACATCCGCTTATCATGAGGAACAGAAGGATTGAATTCAAGTTGAATCATCTGCTTCATTGTTTCTCCTGTGAATGGTTTTTCTTTCATAAGCTTCTTCTATGGAGAACGAGGGATCACTTCTCAAAACATAGAGGATTCGCTGCCTCATCCTGGCGAAGTTGGTATAACCGCAGGAGACCGATTTTAAGACTTTGATTTCCTTGTTTCTTCTTTCTATCACACCGTTGTGAAGGTGACGGTTCCGAATTTTAACGCTTCCGTCTTTTTGAACTTCTGGAAAACTGTCAATGATTTCCAGAGAATTGAGGATCTCTGTTCTCCAGCGCTTCATGGTTCTGGAAAACCCCCGCATCTCTTTGGCACCGCTTTTTGCCATTTGATCAACCAGTGCTTCCAAGACATCAGATCCTTCCTCTGCTGACTGACATGAGAAGAAGTCCGTAAGCCCCTCTCTGAATCCATAGGCTTCTTCCAGAGAGGGATCCAGTGAAAGAAGCAGCCGCCTGATTTCCGCAAAGTTTAAATAGCGCGCTAATCGGCTGTTGTATTTTTTATCTTTGTTTTCATCAAAAACCCTGTCAGAAGGGTTTTTGTAGAGAATCCAGTTGAATTTCTTCAGAAGATAGATTTTCTGCATGAACTGATCCCGTGCAGCTGTCAGCCTTCTGTATTCTTCCTGGACCTTCTCAGATTTGAAATCTGTCTTTTCCTTCAGCTGCTCAATTTCTTTTTTCAGAGCTGCAGCCTCCCGTTCATTTCTGCGGGTAATGGTCAGGCGAATGGTGTCCACCTGGTTGTTGAATTCTTTTACAAGGTGAAACCTGTCGACCACTATCTTCGTGGAGGATGGAAAGCATTCCCTGATCACATCCCGGTAATTGGGATACATATCTATTCCAACTGCTTTCACCCTTTTGCGCTCCTCCAAAGGAATATCTCTGAAATAGCGGATGAGTTCGCTTTTAAAGCGATTGGGCAGAACATCAATGACATCCTCAGAGAGGAAATCTACCAGTACGCAGACATACTTGCTTCGATTGCTTCGAAAGGCATAGTTTTCATCAATACAGATATATTCACTCAAAGGCAGTCGGGTCATATTTACCCGTGTATCGAAGATGTTCTGTACGGTGGTTGCCGACAAATTATATTTTTTGCCTGCTGAAGTGAAGGTAGCAGATGGTTTCTGCAGGTCTTTCAGGATATTGACAATGGTTTCGACAGACACCCTTCCTTGTTTAATGGAGAATGGATTGTACTGCATAAAAGTTTTCCTGCAGTTTTTACACCGGTAGCGGCGCAGCTTAAGGACGATATCTGTTTTCCTTCCGGAATGGAGAGAATAATTGATGGTTCGCTCCGTCCAGGCATGAATGCCTGTTCTTTCTGAATGGCAGTAAGGACATTCCGTATTGGTTTCCTTAAGAGTCAGAATAATCAGAATGTGGGTTGATTGTGAGCCTGCGGGCTTTTCCAGTGAAATATTCTGGATTTCGCATTGAGACAATCCAAAAAAGTCCGTAACGTTTTTTATAAGTTCCTCCTGTGAGAAATTGAAATCTGATTGGTTAGAGTTCACAGTTCTGGACCTCCTTGACAATATTTTGAAGATGGGATCCAAACCATGCGAATCAAGCTATGTGGAATGAGATTTTTTTGTAGTAAAAACGGGTGTTTTTTGAGCAGATAAGCATATTGTCTGAATTCAAAAAACAAAAAAAGGGCGCAAAAGCCCTATGAAATGATAAAGATGGAAAAAATTATCAAAGAGCAGAACCGGCATAGATTCTTTGACCATACCGAAACTTGATTGTTTGAAGCCATGTCATTTTCAAGGATAAAACACAGGTGACAAGAAGCGCAGGAATATCAAGGGAATCAGAATTCAGGAGTTTTCTGAACTTAAGATCAGCCTTGCGAAGGGACTCCAGATATCTTTGGGAAACATCTTCTTCCAGTGCAAGAGAATGGAGAAGTGTCTCTGAGTTGTGACAATCTCTAATCTTTTTAATCAGGTCCACCAGGTCATACAGGTAAGAAGTTCTGCCGGCAGCGAGAAACCAGGGGATAAGAGCGTGAGTAGGTCCGTTATGGTCAGCAGGAATGATACGGGTTATTCTGATCGGGATCTTGCACTCGTGGAAGGTGATAGTTCTGGTGTAGTAGCCATGATTATACATTCGAATGGTTGAGTCCGGATGAGCGGGGTCCTGAACAGCAGAGAGATCTACCATGTCAACCAGAAGATTGCACCAATCCTGTAGAAAACCCTGGACAGACTTTGCCATAGCTTTGTCAGCAATTGTCGTCTCTTCTGAAGTAAAGGTACGAAATAACTCTGAGAATTCATTTTCAAACTGCTCGATCTTTTCTGGTGAAGGAATGAGATGTAAAATAGTGATGTTCTAGTGGACACTGGATGGGAGAGACGCCAATCTGCAGCCCATCCTTTTAATTTGTCTGCTTTTCGCTTTCTAACTTCAGATTCATAACTTATTCATAACCTAAAATAGTCGAGGCAATCAACCACAAATCTGGTTTAAAGCCTCGACTTTAAAATTTCAAAGTCGACCACGGAAAAATTTAAAGACCTATGCCAACCACTCACAACTTTAAATATTCAAAAAAAGCACCCGGCCATCCGGGTGCTTTTATCATTGTGCTGTGCCGTTCAAATCCTC
>JABUSF010000009.1:103677-105852 GCA_021443945.1 Ileibacterium sp. | reverse complement strand
AGCAGTTGAGTACCCTGTAATGGGCTTTTCCTTTTTGATTTGAAGATCTGGGTGACGGCTCGCCAAACTGGTTTAGTGCACAGTCTGCCGGCGGTCTCTGTCCAGATGCAATTTCGATCAGCTGGATCAGCTTATACTCTCCATCCAGAAAGTCCAGATACTTAAGGTTTACGCTGTCATAAAAACCATAGCGGTTGGAGACATACGGGTCGTTTCCGTTCTCAACCCATACCTGCAGTGCAGTTTGGATCCCGGAACCCATCAATCTGATGAATTTCTCCCGGGAAAATGATTCGTAACGCTGAGCCAGCAGCGGGCGTTTGTCATGCGGAACAGAAGAGCTGAACTCAAGTCTTGTTCGCTGTTTCATCTTTTTTTCTGTGAATTGTTTTTCGCTCATAAGCTTCTTCTACGGAAAATGATGGATCGTTTCTCAGTGTATAGAGAATCCGCTGCCGCATTCTGGCGAAGTTGGTGTACCCGCAGGAGACTGATTTTAATACTTTAATCTCCTTGTTCCTTCTTTCTATCACACCATTATGAAGATGACGGTCTCGATTTTTAACGCATCCGTCCTGTTGAACTTCTGGGAAACTGTCAATGATCTCCAGAGAATTCAGGATCTCTGTCTTCCACCGCTGAAAGGTCCTGGCAAAATGCCTGATCTCTGGAACATGGCTTTTTGCCATGGTTTCCTTCAGCGTATCGAATGCCTTAGATCCCTCCTCAGAAGATCGACATGAGAAGAAGTCCGTAAGTTCCTCTCTAAGCCTGTATGCTTCTTTCAGAGAGGGATCGAGAGAAAGAAGCGAACGCCTGATATCCGCATAATTCAAATAGAGCGTCAATCGAGCGTTGTATTTTTTTTCGTTGTTTTCATCAAATATCTTGTCTGCAGGGCTTTTATACAACAGCCAGTTGAATTTCTTCAGAAGGTAGATCTTCTTCATCTGTTCTTCCCTCTGCAGATTAAGGCTTTTGTACTCCTGCTGAACTGCAGCAGACTTGAAATCTGTCTTTTCCTTAAGCTTGTCAATGCCCTTTTTCAGCTCAGCAGCTTTTCTTTCAGCTCTGCGGTAATTGGTCTTGCGGATCATGTCCATCTGGCTGTTAAACTCTTTAACGAGATGGAACCTGTCAACAACTACCTTGGTAGATGAGGGAAAGCATTCTTTAATTACATCCCGGTAAACAGGATACATATCAATTCCCACAGCCTTTACCTTTGCCCGCTCTTCCATGGGAATACCCCGAAAATAGTGAGTAAGATCGGTTTTAAAACGATTGGGAAGAATATCAATAACATCCTGAGTGAGAAAGTCTACAAGGACACAGACATACTTGCTCCGGTCTGAGCGGAAAGCATAGTTTTCATCAAGACAGACATATTCCCCCAGAGGAAGACGAGTCATATTCACTCTGGTGTCAAAGATGTTCATCACAGTCGTAGCCGACAAGTTATACCGTTTCCCAACAGATGTGAAAGTACTGGATGGATTCTGCAGATCCCTGAGGATGTTGACAATCATTTCAACGGCGATTCTGCCCTGCTTAATGGCGAATGGGTTGTACTGCATGAAGGTTTTTCTGCAGTCTTTGCACCGGTAACGCCGGAGTTTAAGAACGATATCGATTTTTCTTCCGGAATGGAGAGAGTAATTGATGGTTCTTTCAGTCCAGGCGTGAACAACAGTTCTTTCTGAATGACAATGAGGGCATCCGGTTTTCGGATCCTTAAGAGTCATAACGATCAGGATTTTATCCTCTTTTGAGTCTGCCGGCTTCTCCAGGGAAACAGACTGGATCTCACATTTAGCCAGTCCAAAGAAGTCACAAATGCTTTTTATCAGTTCTTCCCGGGAGAAAGCATCCTCTAAATTATATGGCTTCACAGTTTATGGCCTCCTTGTGACCATTGTGAAGGAGGGTTCAATAAAAATCATACAGTCTATGTGGATTGCAAAAAATCGGTTGGAAACAATCGGTATATATTTGAATAATGATGGTTTAAAGTTGTATATATAACCAATATAACTAAAAAAGGGCGCAAAAGGCCCGTGAGTATTAAAACGGAGTAAAAAGGAATATCAAAGAGCAGGACCAGAGTAAATTCTTTGGCTGTGCCGAAACTCAACAGTCTGAAGCCAGAGCTTTTTGAGAGAGGAGGCAGATGTC
>JABUSF010000009.1:94876-99541 GCA_021443945.1 Ileibacterium sp. | reverse complement strand
ATGGCCGGCATTTGCAGGGGACTGGAAGAAGCGAAAAACGACTGGCTTTTTGTCCTGGCCTGCGACATGCCGTTCTTTCAGCCGGATTTGATTTTCTCTTTGATGGAGAAGGCGGAACAACATGATCCGTCTCTGCCGTTTGATGCCATTCTTCCTTTGTCACAGAACGGGCGCATGGAACCGCTTTGTGCTCTGTACCATAAAAGACTGCAGCCTGTCATGGAGCAGTGCCTTGTTCAGGGACAGTACGGACTGCAGAAGATTTTAAAACAGCATCAGATTTTATGCGTTGACATGGAGCAGCTGAATCTTGAAAGTTCTGCATTTGCCAACATCAACACGAAAGCAGACTACGAGGAGATACTATGATTCCTATTTTTTCTTTTGTCGCCTATTCCGGAACCGGGAAAACGACCTTTCTTGAAAAACTGATCCCGGCTCTCAAAGAGCAAGGGGTTCGTGTGGCTGTGATGAAGCATGACGCCCACGATTTTGATCTGGACCGGGAAGGAAAAGACAGCGCCCGCTTTACCAAAGCAGGAGCAGAAATCACAGCCATTGCATCCAGCCGCAAGGCAGCCCTGATGGAAAACAGACCCATCTCTGCCCAGCAGCTGGTCAGAAAAATCGATGATGTGGATCTCATTTTGACAGAAGGCTGGAAAAGCGGCCCGTGGCCCAAAATCATGCTCCATCGAAGCGCAGCCCATCAGGAAATGCCCCTGGACCCTTGTGAGTGTGCCGCTGTGATCAGTGACGTGCCGGTTCCAGAGG
Source organism: Ileibacterium sp. (assembly GCA_021443945.1). Lineage (GTDB taxonomy): Bacteria > Bacillota_I > Bacilli_A > Erysipelotrichales > Erysipelotrichaceae > JABUSF01. The sequence goes on along the minus strand of JABUSF010000009.1, from coordinate 98,767 downwards.
CCAAAGTCTTTTTTGACTGGAACGATCCGGAGCAGGCTGTCAGAGAGGTGTGCTGCTTTTTGATGGGACAAATTCATCAGAAAGAGGAAGTCCGCCGTCTGCCTGTCTTTTTTGATGCGGTCACACCGGAAACGGCTGCCCGCTTAAAAGCGGCCGGATACATTCGAAAATACAAAAAAGGACAGCGGATCTTTTCAGCTAAAGATTCGGTTCCGGACGTGTTTGTCCAGCTGTCTGGAAAATCCTGTGTTTTCAATTTGACCCACAGCGGTCAGCGCAAAGTCATCTTCATTTTTGGGCCGGGCACCCTGCTCAACGATCATGTAATGAATGAGCATCCCTCTTCCTGCTATTGCGAAGCAATTGAAGAAAGCCGGATCTTTGCGGTTCCGGCAGGTGTCTTTACCCAATGCATGGCTTCGGATTTTTCTCTGGTCAAAGCGGTGATCAAAATGCAGGAATGGAAACTGTGGAGAACAGAACATCAGCTGAAAAACACCATGGGATCGATTTATATGGAGCGCAAGCTGGCTGCCAAGCTTTGGAAGCTGGCCCGGGATTTTGGCAAAGAGACAGAAGAGGGGATTGAGATCGATGTGAATCTGTCCATTACCTTCCTGTCCGACTTAATGGGAACCCCCAGAGAAACCACCTCCCGCATCTGCAGGACACTCGTGGACAATGGGCTGATTAAAATCCAGAAGAAGCGGATTACGATTACAGATCCTGTAAAAATGACAGCGCTGTACAAAACTGGAAAATTCGAATAAATACTTAGGGAATCTGTGATATTGGTCACAGATTTTTTTGTTGGGCAATTGTTAAATGGAGGAAAGAAACACGCAAATTAAGAAGGGAGAATTTATGGGTTATCAATTGACGAAAAATGAGGCCGATGCCCTCTTTGAACTGCTGAAAAGCCAGTACGTCATCTTTGGACCTGTATTAAAAGTCGGAGAGGGGACCTTCTCCGACATTGATGTCATCCGCTACGACCAGGTCGATTCTCTGGACGACATCGTATGGGATCAGAAATCGGATTATTCCTTTAAGGAGACCCTCAATCCGATCAACGAAACACTGTTCTACTTTACGGAAGATGAAACCACCGTTCCCAAAGGCCCTCAGAAAGAACGGCTCGTCTTTATGCGGGCTTGTGATTTTCACGCTTTAAAACGTTTGGATCAGATTTATCTGAACAATGGCTTTTCCGACAGTTACTACGCCAGAATGCGCGATAAAACCAAGTTCGCACTGATGGGCTGTGAAAAAAGCTGCCAGACCGGTTTCTGTGTCTCCATGGGCACCAACAAAACCGACGAATATGACATTTACTTCAAGCCGTCTGAAGACAGTGTGCTGGTGGATGCAAAGAATGCAGATCTGGCTGCTCTGCTTCGCGGAGAGCAGGTGGATGTCACTCCGGATTTTGTGGAAGAAAACTTCGAGACAGTCACGCTGCCAAAGAATCTTTCCAAAGAATCTTTTACCGATGAAATCTGGAAGGAATACGGGGAGCGGTGCATCAACTGCGGCCGCTGCAACTTTGCCTGCCCCACCTGCACCTGCTTTACCATGCAGGACATTTTCTACACCGACAATCCAAGAGTGGGCGAACGGCGAAGAGTATGGGCGTCCTGCCAGGTAGACGGGTATGACGAAATTGCCGGAAAGATCCAGTTCCGCAAAACCAAAGCGGATAAGCTCCGCTTTAAAGTCATGCACAAAATTCATGATTTCCCCAAGCGCTTTGGCTACCCCATGTGTGTAGGCTGCGGCAGATGCGATGCCATTTGTCCGGAATACATCTCTTATCAGACGCTGGTCAACCGTTTGGCAAAGGAGGAACAGGAAAATGAAAAATGAATACATTCCTCAGCTTTCCGCCATTCAGGACGTGAACCGTCATACCGATTTGGAATACACCTTCACCATGGAATATCAGGGAGATGTCAAACCTGGACAGTTCTTTGAAATTTCCATTCCGAAGTTTGGAGAAGCTCCCATTTCCGTCAGTGGAATTGGGGAGGATACAGTGGATTTCACCATCCGCCGTGTCGGAAAAGTCACCAACGAAGTGTTTGAAAACTACATTGGGGACAAACTGTTTATCCGCGGCCCGTACGGCAACGGATTTGATCTTGAAAACTACAAAGGCAAAGAGGTTGTGATCATTGCCGGAGGTACTGGCGTATCTCCTGTCCGCGGTGTTGTTCAGCATTTTGCTGCACACCCCCACGATGCTGTCAGCACCACTCTCATTGCCGGATTCAAAAGCCCGAAAGACGTCCTGTTTAAAGAAGATTTTGAGGACTGGAAAGACAAAATCAACGTGATTCAAACCGTGGACAGTGCTCCGGAAGGCTATGAAGGCCCGGTGGGAATGGTGACCAAGTACATCCCGGATCTGAAATTTGAAGATCCGGACAACGCCGTGTTTATCTGCGTCGGACCTCCCGTAATGATCCGCTTTACCATCATGGAAATTAAGAAACTGGGAATGAAGGATGAACAAATCTGGACGTCCTATGAACGGAAAATGTGCTGCGGCCTTGGCAAATGCGGCCACTGCCGAATCAATGAAAAATATGTCTGTCTTGACGGGCCGGTGTTCAATTACACAGAGGCCAAAGACCTGGTGGATTAAGGAGGCGCATGATGAGTCTTGATGTCAATACAAAGAAACTGAAAAAGAACGCCTTCCGGGTATCCAAACACCGGGGAATTGGAGCGAGCCGCATTCGAATTCCAGGAGGCTACTGCGATGCAGATGTTCTGGGCATGGTCCAGGACATTGCCAAAACCTACGGCAACGGGTTCGTTCATCTGACCACCCGTCAGGGCTTTGAAATCGAAGGCATCCGTCTGGAAGACATGGATGAAATCAATGAAAAGCTCCAGCCCATAATTGAACTGGTGGGTATCAACCAGACAGATCCAGGCACGGGCTATCCAGCTTCCGGAACCCGAAACATTTCCGCATGCATTGGAAACAATGTCTGTCCCTTTGCCAACTACAACACCGCAGATCTGGCCCGCCGGATCGACAAGGAAATTTTCCCCAACGACCTGCACTTTAAAGTGGCCTGCACCGGCTGCTCCAACGACTGCGCCAAAGCCAGAATGCATGACTTCGGCATCATCGGCATGACGATGCCTCAGTACGATCCAACCCGGTGCATCAGCTGCAATGCCTGCGTCAAAGGATGCAGACAGCTGTCGGTGGGCGCACTGGAAATGAATGACAATTACAAGATTGTCCGCAACACGGAAAAATGCATTGGCTGCGGTGTCTGCATTACCAAATGCCCCACCCGCGCCTGGACAAGAAGCAAAAAGAAATACTACAAGCTGTCCATTATGGGCCGTACCGGAAAGAAAAACCCAAGACTGGGTGAAGACTGGCTGATCTGGGCCGATGAGGACAACATTGTCAAAATCATTAAAAATACGTACGAATTCTGCGAAAAATACATCTCACCGGATGCACCGGCCAGAAAAGAGCACATCGGTTACATCATTGACCGTGCCGGATTTGAAACATTTGCCGAGTATGCCTTAAAAGATGTGGAGTTCCTTCCGGAAACTGTGGTCAAGGACCGTGTGTACTGGAGCGGCATCCATTTCGATCAGAACAATTCAGGAAAATAGAAAGGCATAAAGGCTGCAATTCATGAAAAAAATACAATCGGTCTGCAATTACTGTGCCATTGACTGCAACCTGGACTTCTATGTGGACGAAAAGGAAAACCGGATCATCAGTGTTAAGCCCACTCCCGGTTATCCCGTGAATGACGGATTCTGCTGCATTAAAGGATTGTCTCTGGACAAGCAGCAGACGGTAGTGGACAAAGCCCATACTCCAAAAGTCCGCAGAGAAGACGGAACCTA
>JABUSF010000009.1:92440-94835 GCA_021443945.1 Ileibacterium sp. | reverse complement strand
CGTTTTAAGGAAATCCAGGACAAATACGGCTATGAAGCCATTGCCGGAATCTCCACCGGCCAGCTGACCATGGAAGAATTTGCCATCAACGGACATATTTTCAGAGACCATATGCATACCAATGTGGATGGAAACACCCGTCTGTGCATGGCTTCTGCCGTGGTGGCCCACAAACAGAGCTATGGTTTTGATGCCCCCGGCTATACCCTTAAGGATCTGGATGAATCCGACACGATCATCATGGTGGGGGCCAATCCTGTGGTGGCTCATCCCATCGTCTGGGATCGGATCAAGCGCAACCCCAATAAAAAGCTGATCGTTCTGGATCCCAGACGAAGCGAAACGGCCAAGAACGCAGACTATCATTACCGAATTAAATCCAAAACAGATTCCACGCTGTTTTACGGGCTGGCCAATTACTTCATCGAAAACGATTTGATCGATCACGATTTTATCGAAAAGAACACCAACCGGTTTGAAGAGTACAAAGAGTTTGTAAAAGACTTCCCCCTGGAAAAAGTTTCTGAAGTCACTGGCATTGGAATGGAACAGATCCTGGAACTCATCGAGCTGATCAAAAACGGAAAACGGGTTTCCATGTGGTGGACCATGGGCATCAACCAGTCTCACAACGCTGTGCGGGCGGCTCAGTCCATCATCAACCTGCAGCTTCTGCTGGGCAACTATGGAAAACCAGGGACGGGGGCCAACTCCATCACCGGTCAGTGCAACGCCATGAGCTCCCGTCTGTTCTCCAATCAGGCTTCTCTGTATGGCCATGACTTTGCCAATCCGGAAGCCAGAAAGAAAGTGGCAGGCATCTTTGGCTGCGATGAAGAACTGCTGGCCAAAGGACCAACCAAAACTTACAACCAGATTATTGAAGGCATCAACGCCGGAGAGATTAAAGCACTCTGGATCATGTGCACCAATCCCAAACACTCCTGGACCAACAATGAAACCTTCAGAACAGCGGTGGAGAAGCTGGAATTCTACGTGGTGCAGGATATTTACGACGACATTGAAAGCTGCTTTGACTACGATGTCTTCCTGCCGGCAGTTCCAGGTATTAAAAAAGAAGGATCCTATATCAATCTGGAGCGGCGTATCTGCCGCTGCGTTCCGGTGATCAAACCGGACGAAGACGAAAAGAACGATTACGAAATCATGTGGGGCGTGGCCAATGCCATGGGCTTTGAAGACATCATTGAAAACTGGAAAACACCGGAAGACTGCTTCAACCTGATGAAAGCCTGCTCCAAGGGACGTCCATTTGACTTTACCGGCCTGGATTATCATGACCTGGAAGGCTCCCACGGATGCCAGTGGCCCTGCCCGGAAGGGGAAGTCATTGAAGAAGAAGAGCGGCGTCTGTTTGAAGACGGCAAGTTCTACACCCCGGACAAAAAAGCCATCTTCCAGTTTGAGCCGGTTCCGGAAAATCCGCTGCCTCAGACCGAAGAGTTCCCTTATATCTTCAATACGGGAAGAGGAACCGTTGGACAGTGGCATACCCAGTCGAGAACCCGGGAGGTGCAGTTTGTAGAAGGTGTCAGCACCAAGCACGCCTATTGCTATATCCATCCAAGCGTGGCCGAGAAATTCAATTTGAAGCACGAAGACTGGATCACCATTTATTCCTGCAACGGTCAGAACGCCAACTTTGCAGTCCGGATTACCGATGATGTTCAGGAAGATGAAATCTATGCTCCCATTCACTATGAGGAATGCAATAAGCTGACTCCGTCTGTCTACGATCCTTATTCCAAGGAACCGTCTTACAAAGCAGCGGTGGTCCGCATTGAGCCAAAGGAGGCTGCCTAATATGTATCGTATCAAAATTGACCGCAGCCGCTGCATCGGCTGTCTGATGTGCGTGACCTCCTGCTGCATTTCCCACGATACCCATGACGCCAGAAACCGGGTGGTCATTGACTCGGAAACCAAACCGGCTCCCATCTTCTGCCGTCACTGCGATCTGCCGGAATGTGCCATTACCTGTATGACCGGAGCTATGCACAAAGATGAGAAAACCGGTTACGTCATGTATGACAAAGACAAATGCGCACACTGCTTTATGTGCGTGATGGCGTGTCCGTACGGAGTTTTGAAGCCGGATGCCATTTACAACTATGAAGTGATGAAATGCGACATGTGCACCCATCGAAGTGAAGACGGCAAAGGCAATCCCATGTGTGTGGAAAAATGTCCGATGCATGCCATTACCTTAGTGGAGGTGGACTGATATGAAATACGTGGTGATTGGAGCCAGTGCTGCGGGCACCAATGCAGTACGCAAGTTAAGAGAACTGAATCCGGATGCAAAAATTGTCATGATCTCCGAAGACAAGGACATTTACTCACGGTGCATTTTGTATCATCACTTAAAAGGAGA
>JABUSF010000009.1:90357-91587 GCA_021443945.1 Ileibacterium sp. | reverse complement strand
TACAAAGATCCGAAAAAGAAGATTTACAAGAAAATCGTTCACAAGGACGGTGTCATTACCGGAGCACTGCTCATGCAGGATTTATCCTACAGCGGTGTGCTGACTCAAATGATCCGGCGGAAAATCGATGTATCCCGGGTGAAAAAGCCTTTGTTTGACATCGACTACTCGGACTTCTTCCATATGGACGACAACTTCGAGTTTTTATACAAAGACTGATGGACCGTCAAAGCTCTTTTTGCGGAGTCATCCGACCTCCTAAAAATTTTGCCCTTCGTAAAGAGAGCTTTGCGGATTGTGATGTGAAGAGGAAAATATGTTAGAGAGAATAAAAAATATGCCCGTTCCTTTGCTGCCCACGTTTGTGGGTGCCCTGACCATTTCCAATGTGTACAGCGGACTTGGATTTCACTGGGTCAGACACCTGATGATGTGGACAGGAACGCTGGTGCTCCTTTGTTATGTGATCAAGCTGTTTACCGCGCCGGATGTGTGCAAAAAAGAATACCAAAACGCCGTACCGGCCAGCCTGTACGCTGCGTTCTTTATGATCATGATGATTCTGGGAAGCTACTATTACGACTACATCCCCCTGCTTGGGCAGGCGCTGCTCTGGATTGCGGTGATCTGTCAGGCGGGTCATATCATTATGTTTACCATCCGTAATGTTCTGCAGAAACGGGATATGGATACATTTGTTCCGTCCTGGTTTGTAACTTACAACGGAATCATGGTCAGCTGCGTCGTAGGCGGAGCCATTCTGCCCAAAGTGGTGACCACTGCGATTACCTGGTATGGCATCGTGATCTATTTGATCCTTCTGCCCTTTATGATTTACCGCCTGCTGACCAAAGAAGTGAAGAAGCCGGTATACCATACGATGGCCGTTGTACTGGCACCTTGTTCCCTTTGCGTAGTGAGCTATTTGAACATCATTGACGCCAAAAACGCCCTGATCGTGTACTTCCTGTATTTCTGCGTTCTGTGCTCCCTGGCTTTTGTGGTTTTCAAGCTGCCCCACTTCTTTGCCTTCAACTTTGTTCCAGGCTATGCAGGCATTACCTTCCCCATGGCCATTGGCTGTGTGGCCACGGGAAAAGTCGCCGGATACATCACCAACGCCGGAAATGAAATGATCGGCGGCTGGCTGAGTCAGCTGCAGGGGATCCAGATCTTTTTAACCACCATGATCATTGGCTGGGTTCTCATGCAGTTCCTGATTACATTCTT
>JABUSF010000009.1:88500-90334 GCA_021443945.1 Ileibacterium sp. | reverse complement strand
TCCGTTTTCAAATGACAATTGATGATTCTCCGAGCTGCACTGTCTAAGGTTTAGACTAAGATGCTGCAGCCAGAAGAAAGCCTGTGCTTTCTTCTCAGGGTGTCACTGGAAACAGGGGCGCCTCCCGCGTTTTGGAAAGGAGAGCAAACAACAGAACAGATCATCGTGAGATCTCTCACGTCCCTTTCCCTGTTCAGGAATCCCTCCCTCTTTAGGGATTCTTTGCTCTGCTTTTTAAGCAGAGCTTTTTTTGTCCTTTCCAAAATGCAGAGAAAAGAAGGAAAGATTATGAAACTGATTAAAACAGAAGAGGCAGCCGGCCATGTGCTCTGCCACGATTTAACCCAAATCATTCCAGGAGTGACAAAAGATGCCCGCTTTCGAAAAGGTCACATCGTCCAGGAAGAAGATATTCCGGTTCTTTTAAGCATGGGCAAAGAGAACTTGTATGTCTGGGAAAAAAAGGAAGGCATTCTCCATGAAGATGAAGCCGCTGAAATCTTAAGGGATTTGTGCCTGGGCAAAGGGATGCACGCCACCTCTGCCAAGGAGGGGAAAATCGAGCTGATTTCAGATGTGGACGGGCTGTTTCTGGTGGATGCAAAACGCCTGATGAACGTTAATCTGCTCGGCGACATGATGATTGCGGCGCGGCATACCAATTCTGTGGTTCATCCTGGGGATAAGCTGGCGGGCACCCGCATTATTCCCCTGGTCATTGAAGAAGAAAAAATGAAGGAAGCCAAGAATGCCGCCGGCAGTCAGCCTTTATTGAAAATTGCTCCGTTCAAGCTGAAAACAGCGGGCATCATTACCACGGGCAGCGAAGTGAAAAAGGGTCTGATTCAGGACCAGTTCACCCCAGTGGTGAAAAAGAAGCTGAAAGATTTCGGAATCGAAACGGTGAAGCATGTTCTGTCTGGAGATGACAAGGACTTTATCGTTCAATCCATTCAGGACATGGAAAAGGAAGGCGTGGATTTGATCGTCTGCACCGGGGGCATGAGTGTGGATCCCGATGACCGCACCCCCGGAGCCATTAAAGAGTGCGGCGCACGGATCGTCACCTATGGAGCACCGGTTCTGCCGGGAGCCATGCTTTGCCTGGGGTATCTGGAACAGGAGAAAACCGTTCCTGTCATTGGCCTTCCCGGCTGTGTGATGTATGCCAAAGCGACTGTGTTTGATTTGATTTTGCCCCGGATTGCAGCGGGCATTGAAATCGAGAAAAAAGAACTGGCCGCTTTGGGACATGGAGGACTTTGCCTTGGCTGTCCCGTCTGCCGTTATCCCGAGTGCAGCTTTGGGAAAGGTGGTTTTGCATGAAAAAGCCAAAAGATGCGGTCTCCATCGATCAGGCCGTTCAAAAAGTAAAGGAATGGGCGCCTTTGGCACAAACAGAAACTGTCTCAGTTCTGGATGCCTGCGGACGCATTTTGGCCCAGGATGTGCTGGCGCAAATCCAGCAGCCACCTTTTAACCGCTCTGCCATGGATGGGTATGCCCTTTGCCATGAGGATCTGCAAAACGCGTCGGCTCAACATCCGGTGGTTTTAACCGTGGTTGGAGAGCAGCTTGCCGGCCAGCCTCCCTTTCGGCCTTTAAAACGGGGGGAAGCGCTGCGGATTATGACGGGAGCTGTCATCCCCCAGGGAGCAGACTGCGTTTTGCCCCAGGAAAAGACAGATTACGGGATGGACAAAGTGCAGTGCTTTGAGCCGGTTTGCCAATGGCAGAACTTCTGTTCGGCAGGAGAAGACTTTGAGCAGGGAGAAACGCTGGCCAAAGCCGGACAGAAAGTGGACGCCTATTTGATGGCCGCAGCGGCAGCGGC
>JABUSF010000009.1:85384-87684 GCA_021443945.1 Ileibacterium sp. | reverse complement strand
CTTTTAACCTATGAACAAATTGCGGCGGTTTGTCAGGAGGCGGTTTTGCTTGGCATTACCAAGTTTAAAATCACCGGCGGAGAGCCCCTGGCCAGAAAAGGCTGCGCAGACCTCATTGCTGCCATAAAGGCCATTCCAGGAGCAAAGCAGGTGACCTTGACCACAAACGGGGTCTTGCTTAAGGAGCATCTTCCGGCTTTAAAAAAAGCGGGCGTGGATGGAATCAACATCAGTCTGGATACCCTGGATCCGGTCTTGTTTGAGCAGATTACCGGCTTTGACGCTCTTGCCAAAGTGCTTGAAGGTCTGCAGGCCGCTTTGGACGCCTCCATACCTGTGAAGATCAACTGTGTCCTGCAAAAGGGAATCAATGATCAGGAATGGATGGATGTTCTTTTACTGGCAAAAGACAGACCGGTTCATGTGCGCTTTATCGAACTGATGCCCATTGGGCAGAACAGTGCTCACAAGGGCGTTTCCAACAAAGAACTGCTGGAGCAGCTGCAGCGCCGGTATCCAGGGATTGAAAAGGATGAGCGGATTCTGGGTAACGGGCCGGCCGTATACTACCGCATTCCAGGATGGCGGGGAAGCATTGGGCTGATCAGCGCCATTCACGGCAGATTCTGTGAGAGCTGCAACCGGATTCGAATGACATCCACCGGGCAGATCAAGCCATGTCTCTGCTATGCCCAAAGCTATGACATCCGTCCTGCAGCCAGGATGGAGGACAGAAATCAAATTCGGTCGGTTCTTCAAAGAGCCATTGAAAACAAACCGAAAAAACATTGTTTTGAATTGTTTGAAGCCGTTACGGAAAGAAGAAAAATGGCACAGATTGGAGGATGACCATGCCGAAAATAAAGGGGATTTGCATCAGTGAAAAACGGGGAACTCAAAAAACAGAGGTTTCAAAAGCGAAGCTTCTCAAAAACTGGGGGCTGGAAAACGATGCCCATGCCGGAAACTGGCACCGGCAGGTCAGCCTGCTTTCCTACGATAAGATTCAGGAATTTCGAGCCAGGGGAGCCGATGTGGCTTTAGGCGCTTTTGGGGAAAACCTCATTGTGGAGGGCATTAATTTTCGCAGTCTTCCTGTGGGAACCCGCTTTCGGACAGGTGATGTCCTTTTGGAAATGACACAGATTGGCAAGGAATGCCATTCGCACTGCGCCATTTTTCATCAGGTGGGAGACTGCATTATGCCAAGAGAAGGCGTTTTTGCCCAGGTTTTGGAAGAAGGGGAAATTGCGGTGGGAGATGAAATGGAAGTCATCCCACCGGATCCCAACCGGCCGATGAGCGCTGCAGTGATTACCCTGAGCGATCTGGGTTTTAAAGGACAAAGGGAAGACAAAAGCGGACCGGAAGCTGTCCGCCTGCTGGAAGAGTTTGGGTATGACGTGAAAGAAACCCTTCTGCTGCCGGATGAAAAAGAACTGCTCAAGCGCCAGCTCTGCCGTCTGGCAGATCAAAGACAAATCCATGTGATCTTCACTACAGGAGGAACTGGTTTTTCTTTACGGGACAATACCCCGGAAGCCACCCAGGAGGTGTGTGAGCGCATGGCCAACGGAATTGCGGAAGCCATTCGGGCCCATTCCATGACCATAACCCCAAGAGCCATGTTTTCCAGGGCGGTATCCGGCATTCGAAACACAACACTGATCATTAACCTGCCGGGCAGTCCCAAAGCGGTTCGGGAATCCCTGGAGTTTTTGCTGCCTCATCTGGAACACGGAATCGGAATTTTAAAAGGGACTCAAGGCAATTGTGCCCGATAACAAAAGAAATACAGAAATGAATGAGAAAGGGAATTTAAGCATGAAAAAGAATTATTTGACTGGGCTGCTTCTTGCTGCAGCGATGACATTTGGCGCCTGTTCTGCAGGGACAGGCACTTCACAAACCAAAACAGAAGAAGAAAAGCAGACCATTACCATTTATGCAGCGAAGTCTTTGAATGCTGCCGTGGACGACCTGATTAAGGAATATAAAAAGGACCATCCCAATGTAGAAATTACTGCCAGTTATGACAGTTCAGGAACCTTAATGGAACAAATTAAGGAAGGAGCCGACTGTGACCTGTTTTTCTCTGCGGCTCAAAAGCAGATGAATACCCTGGAAGAGGCTGGACTGCTGGAAGAGGGAACCCGACAGGATGTGGTCAACAACCAGGTCTGCGTGGTGACCTATAAGGGAAGTGAAACCCCGGTGACCGGTCTGCAGGATCTTTCCAAAGCGCAAAGCATCGCATTGGCTGATGGAAGCGTGCCGGTTGGACGGTATACCCGTCAGGC
>JABUSF010000009.1:83469-84690 GCA_021443945.1 Ileibacterium sp. | reverse complement strand
AGCAGCCTTTGAGCAGGTGGACGTCAGCCTGATTCATGCCGGCCGGACGCTTGGAATGAGTGAAAGAGCTATTTTCTGGAAAGTCATTGTTCCCAATGCAGGACCGGGTATCCTTGCAGGAACCATTCTGACTTTTGCCAGAGCCATTGGTGAATATGGAGCCACATCTATGGTGGCAGGCAACATACCGGGCAAAACGTCCACCATCTCACAGAAAATTGCCATGGTTCTCCAGGACGGCAATTACAAAACAGCGGGACTCTGGGCTTTGATTGTTCTGGCAATTGGATTTGCGTGCATCGTTTGCATGAATCTGATTCTTTCCAGAAACAACCGGAGAATTCGGCGGTGGTAGAAGGAGAAGACCATGAGCGTTCAATTGGAAATGACCAGAAAGCTGGGCGGTTTTTGTCTGGATGTCAAACTGAACACCGATCAGAAGCGAATCGGCATTCTGGGAGCTTCCGGCAGCGGAAAGAGCATGACCCTCAAATGCATTGCGGGAATTGAAAATCCAGATCAGGGCCGGATTGTCATAGACGAAAGAGTGCTCTTTGACAGTCAAAGCCGCTGCCGTCCGGTCCCCCAGAAGCGAAAGGTAGGCTATCTTTTTCAAAACTACGCCCTCTTTCCCAACATGAATGTGGCTCAAAACATCCTTTGCGCCGTCAAAAAAACGAAAGCCGAAAAGGAAGCCCTCCTCGAAAAGATGCTGGATCGTTTTCAGCTTAAAGGTCTGGAAAACAGACTTCCTTCAGAACTGTCAGGCGGTCAGCAGCAGCGAACGGCACTGGCCAGAATGATGGCTTCAGAGCCATCTGTGATTTTGCTGGATGAACCATTTTCCGCGCTGGACGTTTATTTAAAAGATCAGCTGGAGCATGAACTCCATCAAATGCTGGAGGATTTTCCGGGAACGGTCATAATGGTCTCTCACAACCGGGATGAGATCTACCGGTTTTGCGATGCACTTTTGATCCTGGATCAGGGAAAGACCGTTTGCTTCGGAAAGACAAAAGAGCTGTTTCAGAATCCGGAATACACCCAGGCGGCCAGACTGACCGGCTGCAAAAACATCGCTGCCGTACAGAGAGTGGATGATTCATCGTATTATGCACCCGATTGGGATGTGATTTTTTTCTCCCACGGAAACAGAGCTGAAAAAGTGGATGCGGTGGGCATTCGGGCCCATCAGCTGATCCCAGTCTGGGATGAAAAGGA
>JABUSF010000009.1:81152-82630 GCA_021443945.1 Ileibacterium sp. | reverse complement strand
TTTTTCTGCATTTTTTTAAAACTGCGAAATGAGGAACAAGAATAAAACCATTCCTTTGCCTGGCTTTCAGAACTTTGAACACACAATCTCCTGCTGGCGGATTCAAAAGAATCTGCTGGCTTTTTTATAGACTTGATTCAGTATGCCAGCAGGCATGGCCTGGCTGCTGATTTCATCTTCGGAAAATGAAGAAAATGCCGAATCCTGCGGCTGTATTTTCTTATTTGGGTTGGAACAGCGTGATAAAAGATGCAAGATAATAAGCAAGATAATAAGCAAGTCGAGAGGTGGAAAATGGAAGGATATAAACCGCCCTATACCCTTACAGAAGAGATGATGTGTCTTGTTGCATCGATTTCAGAAAAACTTGGGAAAATGGATGCCTATCATAATTTGGATGCAAAGCCGCATCTAAGGAGGAAGAACAGAATCCGGTCTATCCATTCATCGCTGAAGATCGAAGCAAATTCTCTGACCCTTGGGGAAGTGAAGGATGTCATCGATGGAAAAATTGTATTCGGCCCGGAGCGGGAAATTCAGGAAGTTAAAAATGTGTATGAGGCCTATGAGCTGATCGGGAGCTTAAATCCATATTCAATCCCGGATTTAAAAAAAGTTCATGGTGTAATAACAAAGTATCTGGAGAATGAATCGGGGGTCTTCAGACAGGGAGATGAGGGTGTGTTCAGCGGCGGAAAATGCATTTTTCTAGCACCGCCGCCGCAGATGGTTCCGTCTCTTATGAGGGATCTGTTTACATGGATGAAAAAAAACAGGGATAAGGTTCATCCTCTTATTTTGAGTTCCGTATTTCATTATGAGTTTGTATTTATTCATCCTTTTTCAGATGGGAATGGAAGATGTGCCAGATTATGGCACACCGTACTTCTGTCTGAATGGAATAAGGCGTTTGAATACATTCCATTGGAAAGTCAGATTGAAAAATTCCAGGAAGGTTATTATCAGGCAATTTCCAACTGCCATGTGAGTGGTGAATCTGCAGAGTTTATCGAATTTATGTTAAAGCAAATCGATTCTGTTTTGGAAGAAGTCATTGTTCAAATCAGAAAGCCGGAGGATGCTCTTTCGGAATGTGTGAATAAACTGCTTGATGTGATGGATTTTGAAGTACCATATACTGCAGTAAGACTCATGGAGCTTCTTAATCTTAAATCCAGAGAAACATTTAGAAAGAATTATATGAATCCGGCTTTGAAATTGGGGCTGATTGTAAGGACAGTACCAGATAAACCCAACAGCCGAAACCAGAGGTATGTAAGGAAATAAAAGACTGAGCATCCGATTGAGAGATGAGGCAGCTCTTATGGAATCAAATGGGAAATGCCTGCAGACCCAGAGAATGTAGATATGCAGGTGAATGTGAGGTTGTAAGAAATTTTGAGAAAAATATTATTTGTGTGTCATGGAAATATTTGCCGGTCAGCTATGGCGGAATGGATCATGAAAGATTTGGTCAA
>JABUSF010000009.1:76365-78366 GCA_021443945.1 Ileibacterium sp. | reverse complement strand
CACTGTTCAATGCCTTCCAGAGCCTGTTTCAGATTGTCCTGCCACTGGTCGGACACCTTGATTTGAATCATTCCAATTTGCATAGTTGTCATCCTTTGTCTTAAAAATTATACCCAAGAGAGGCCTGGAGAGTTTTCTTTTTAAAAAAGAAGGCAAAATCCGGCATGCACCATCAAAAACAAAGACATGGACATATAGAATAAAAGCGTTGAAAAAGAAGAAGGAAAAGGAATGATGAGAAGATCGAAACAGGCGCTGTCCGCAGAGGAGTGCGCTCAAATTCTGCAGCGAAACACCAGCGGGGTGCTGGCTCTTGCAGACAGGGATCAAATGCCCTGTGCCGTCCCTTTAAGCTATGTCTGGGATGGTCAGTCTCTTTATTTTCATTGTGCAGATCAGGGAGAAAAGCTGGACATTGCAAGGGAAAACCCCAAAGCGTCTTTTTGTGTGATTGACCGGGACGATGTGGATCCGGAGAAATTCACCACCAGATATATAAGTGTGATTGCAAAAGGAAGCATTCAGATTCTGGAGGATGAGGCGGAAATCTGCCAGGCACTGATGTGGCTGGGAGAAAAGTATTCCGGCAGGATGGGAGAAAAAGCCATCAGAGAACACATTGAATCGGCCTGGGATCACGTAAAAATCATAAAACTGACGCCTTTTGAAATCACTGGAAAAATGGGCAGTCAGGTGCGCCGCGAAAGGATGGAACAAAATGAAGGAATGGCATAAAAAGGGACAGGAACTGCTGGACCAGATTGAAAACACCACTCTGTCGGAAGATGAAATGGCCATATGGTATCTGGGGCAGTGCGGATTTCTGGCAAAAAAAGGAAACCATACCATTCTGGTAGACCCGGTGCTGACAGATCTTCTGGATGCGCAGGGACAAACCAAACGCCTCTACCCGGCGCCTTTTGATCCGGCCAGGCTGAAAGTAGACACCGTATTATGCACCCATGAACACCGGGATCACATGTGCGTAGAAACTCTTCAGAAGCTGATGGAGAAAAATCCGGATGTGTCCATCATTGTCCCAAAAGGAACCGCAGCGTCTTTGTGTGCGAAGGGCGTTCCCTCACGGAACGTTCTGGGGCTGAATGAAAAGGAGATTGCCCGAACTCATGGCATGCGCATTCAAACGGTGCAGACCGCCCATCCCGTCCATGTGAAAAATGATATGGAACAGGATCTGAACCTGGCCTATTACGTCGATTTGTCCGGGGTCAATTTCCTTCACTTAGGGGATACCTATCTGACAGAAAAACTGCTGAGTGATTTGAAGGAGCTGGACGGAGTGGATGTGCTCATGAGCCCAATCAACGGGCAGGATTTCTACCGGACAGCAAGAGGCTGCATCGGCAATCTTTCCGGATTGGAAACAGCGGTTCTGGCCAAAGAGCTTCAGGCATCCCTGACTATTCCAACCCATTACGACATGATGAGAGGGAACACCTGTTCTGTTTTGGAATTTGTGGAGTCCATGGCCAGCCATTATTCCCAGGGCAAACTGGCTCTGCCGGCTCTTGGAGAAAGAATTCTGGTTAAAAAAGAGAAAGTCATTGAGGAAGACTGAGTTCTGCAAAGGAACCGTTTTCCTTTTTTTGGTTTTTCGGGAAACAGGCAGCGGTACAGAAGGAAGGCGGGCAGTGATTCTAGATAGCTTCCGCTCTGCAGATTATAATGATCCCAACAATGAATGGAGGCTTATTTATGGCTGTAATACAATTAGGCAATATAAAAATGAGCGCTGCGCAGGACAAACTGCCTTCTGATCTGGATCTGCTGATTTCCATGGATTCTTCCAGACTGACAGAAGTGGTCAGCGGGGACTGCGGCGGAAAATCTCTGCTGGAATACATCAACACCCACGATGGCTGCCTGGGAACAAAAGGCAAAGGACTGAAAAAATTTCCCTTTGTTGTGAAAGTTCTTTCCAACCCAATTCCCGGTCTTGTTCAGGTCAATGCCTATCCAAATCAGGATTCCTTATGGTAT
>JABUSF010000009.1:69356-74097 GCA_021443945.1 Ileibacterium sp. | reverse complement strand
ATGACTTTTGGAAACGACAACAACGACAAGGAAATGCTCGAAGGCTGCGTGGGAGTGGCTATGGGCAACGCCCTGCCGGAAATAAAGGAAGCTGCCCGTTACGTGACCGGCTCCAACCGGGAGGATGGGGTGGCCCGGTTTCTTGAAAAGCATGTTCTGCAGAAAGAAGGAGTTTAATATGTCTGAAAATAAAGTTGAAATTGAAAGCTTTACTCTTGACCATGATGCCGTCAAGGCTCCCTACGTCAGACGAATTGAAGTGCTCGAAGGACCGAAAGGAGATTTGATTTCAAGTTTTGATGTCAGACTGACTCAGCCCAACGTTCAGGAAATTCCGACGGGTGCCATTCACACCCTGGAGCATCTGCTGGCCCGTTACCTTCGCGAAAAGCTGGACGGGTACATTGACTGCTCACCCTATGGATGCCGCACCGGATTCCATTTGTTTGCCTGGGGGGATGTCCCTGCCGCAGAGGCTGCCAAAGCGTTGAAATACGCTCTTGAAAAAGTAACGGAAAGCGAATGGGAAGACGTTCCGGGCACACAAAGAAAAGAATGCGGAAACTACAAAGATCATTCTCTGTTCGGCGCCAAAGAGTGGGCAAAAGAGATTTTGGATGCCGGAATTTCCGAAGATGCATTTGAAAGATTGCTTGTATAAACTAAAAAAGACGATAAATAAACACATTTGACCGTAAAATTCCAAAAATACGGTATCTTCTTAAATGAATCGTATGGAATGAGCGGGCTTTGTGCTACAATTGATGATGCGAAAATTTTAGAAATGTGAAAGGAGGAACATTATATGGCTCTTTTTGGTGGATTGTTCTCTGAAGAAGCCAGAGAACTGAAACAGTTAGAAAAAACAGCAGATCAGGTCTTGGCCCTCGAAGGCAAAATGAAAGCCCTGAGCGATGATGAATTAAGAAATAAAACTGATGAATATAGAGAAAGACTGAGCAAGGGGGAAACTCTTGACAGCCTGCTTCCTGAAGCTTTTGCTACAGCCCGTGAAGCAGCTTACCGTGTAATCGGTGAAAAACCGTATAAAGTGCAGATTGAAGGTTCTGCAGCAATGCACAGAGGTGACATTGCAGAAATGAAGACTGGTGAAGGTAAAACCCTGACAGCTACGATGGCTGTTTACCTGAACGCCCTGGCCGGCAACGGTGTGCACGTGATTACGGTCAACGAATACCTGGCAGGACGTGATGCGGCATGGATGGGTGAAATCTACCGCTTCTTAGGACTGAGCGTTGGTGTCAACAAACGTGAAATGTCTGCAGCTGAAAAACGTGCAGCCTATGCCTGCGATATTACTTACACAACAAACTCCGAACTCGGATTTGATTACCTGAGAGACAACATGGTAACAGACGTGAAAGACCGTGTTATGCGCGGACTGAACGTAGCCTTTGTCGATGAGGTTGACTCCGTACTGGTTGACGAATCCCGTACCCCACTGATTATTTCCGGTGGCAAGAAGAAAACAGCCAACCTGTACATTGCAGCTGACCGCTTCGTGAAAACTCTGGTGGAACCAGAATACGAATATGACAAATATTCCAAAGAAAAGAATCTGATCAGCGGCGACTACGATATTGATGAAAAAACAAGACAGGTCATGCTGTCTGACTCCGGTGTTGAAAAAGCAGAAAAATTCTTCAACCTGGAAAACCTGTACGATCTGGAACACACACAGCTCGTTCACCACATCAACCAGGCTCTGAAAGCAAACTTCATCATGATGAAGGACGTTGAATACGTGGTATCCGATGAACAGGAAATCGTGATCGTTGACCAGTTCACCGGACGTGTAATGCCAGGCCGTGCTTACTCTGATGGTCTGCACCAGGCAATCGAAGCCAAAGAAGATGTGCCAATTAAAGAAGAAACATCTACTCTGGCTACCATCACTTACCAGAACTTCTTCCGTCTGTACGAAAAGCTGGCTGGTATGACTGGTACTGCCAAAACAGAAGAAGAAGAGTTCCTGAACACTTACAACATGCGTGTTGTAGTTATCCCAACAAACAAACCAATTGCCCGTCAGGATCTGCCTGATGAAATCTACGGCAAGAAGGAAGACAAATACAAAGCGCTCGTACGCAAAGTAAAAGAACTGTACGAAAAAGGCCAGCCAGTTCTGGTTGGTACCATCGCGGTAGAAGTTTCTGAGCTGATCAGTGAAATGCTGAAGGCAGAAGGAATTCCTCACGAAGTGCTGAACGCGAAAAACCATGCCCGTGAAGCTGAAATCGTAGCAAAGGCCGGACGTCCAAAATCCGTTACCATTGCAACCAACATGGCTGGACGCGGTACCGATATTAAGCTGACAAAGGAAAGCCGCGAACTGGGCGGTCTTGCTGTACTGGGAAGCGAACGTCACGAATCCCGCCGTATCGACAACCAGCTGCGCGGACGTGCCGGACGTCAGGGTGATCCAGGATTCTCCAAATTCTATGTATCTCTGGAAGACTCTCTGATGGTTCGTTTCGGTACAGACAAACTGAAAGCTCTGTTCGAAACTCTCGGATCCGATGAACAGATCGAATCCAAACAGGTTACCCGTTCCATCACAATGGCTCAGAAACGGGTGGAAGGATTCAACTTCGATACTCGTAAAAACCTGCTGGACTACGATGACGTATTAAGACGTCAGCGTGAAATCATTTACGCTCAGAGAAACAAAGTTCTCGAAGCGGAAGACGTGCATGATATGGTTCAGCTGATTTTCGAAAAGGTTATCAGCCAGGCTCTGCAGGCCAACATTTCTGACCAGAAAAAAGGAAATGTGGATCTGCCAGGTCTGATCAAGTCTCTGGAAGTTCTTGGACTTTCCGACGACAAAGCCATCCACGTTAGCGATCTGGAAGGCAAATCCTACGATGAAGTTGAAAAATATGTGCTGGATACGGTATGGAATGGTTACGAAAAAGAAATCGAACCTGCCAGAGCTCAGTTCCTGCCATTTGAAAAGAACGTCGTTCTGCGCAACATCGACCGCAACTGGATCGAACACATTGACAGAATGGACAAACTGAGAAGCGGTATCTACCTGCGTTCCTATGCGCAGAACAACCCGCTGCAGCAGTACGTACAGGAAGGCTTTGACATGTTTGAAGACATGAACCAGAGAATCGACCGCGAAATCGCCGGATTCCTGCTGAAAGTCCGTCTGCGTCCTGCCCCGGAAAATACAACAGCAACAATCTAATTCGAACAGGAAGGTGTTTTATGGAACTGTTTGAGCTTAAGCAATTAATTTCTACTCACCTGGAGAAGTTGGACTCTCTGGGTGAGTCACTTTGACTTGCCTGGCAAGGAAAAGGAAATCGAAGAGCTGGATGCCAGAACCATGGAAGACGGGTTCTGGTCTGATCAGCGAAAAGCACAGGCTGTCATCCGAAACCGCAATGCATTGAAAGATATCGTGGACTCCTATGCTGCTTTAAAAGAGCAGATGGACTCTTTAAATGAAACCGCCGATGCATTAAAAGCGGAGATGGATGAAGAACTGCTGGAAATGGCAAGTGAAGAAGCACTGGAAGCAGCCAAAGCCATGGAAGAGTTTGAAGTCAAAGTTCTTCTTTCCGGAGAATATGACAATTCAAATGCCATTCTGGAACTCCATCCAGGCGCTGGCGGAACCGAATCCTGCGACTGGGCCAGCATGCTCTACCGCATGTACACCCGTTATTGTGAAAAGAAAGGGTTCAAAGTTTCCGTTCTGGACTATCAGCCCGGAGATGAAGCCGGCATCAAGTCGGTGACTCTTCTGGTGGAAGGGGACAAGGCTTACGGTTATCTGAAAGGGGAAAAAGGCGTTCACCGTCTGGTGCGCATTTCACCTTTTGATTCAGGAGCCCGCCGTCATACCTCTTTTGCCTCTCTGGAAGTCATGCCTCAGTTCAATGAAGAAATCGAAATCGAAATCCGCCCGGAGGATCTGATCATTGAAACCAAACGCGCCAGCGGCGCGGGCGGTCAGCACATCAATAAGACAGACTCTGCGATCCGTATGGTGCACAAGCCCACCGGTATCGTAGCAACCTGTCAAAGCGGCCGCTCTCAGATTCAGAACCGTGAAGAAGCCCTGAACATCCTGAAGTCCAGACTTCTTCAGCTGGAAATCGAAGAGCAGCAAAAAAAGATCGCTCAGCTGAAAGGGGAAACCCTTGCCAATGAATGGGGATCTCAGATTCGAAGCTATGTCATGCATCCGTATTCCTTAGTAAAGGATGTACGGACAGGGCAGGAAACCAGCCAGGTTCAAAACGTCATGGACGGAGATCTGGATGACTTCATTTTTGCCTACTTAAAGTCTCAAATCCAATAAACAATTCAGCCCGCAGATTCAATCTGCGGGCTTTTTGTACTTCCAGGAAGGTACAAAACAATAAACTTGTGAAGGCTTTGGTGCCTTCTTTATAATGTTTTCTGTAGAAGCCTGTTAAACATATTTCCATAATAGGTTTAAGAAGGAGAATGAAATGAAAGTTTACAAAAGTCCCATCGAACTGATCGGGAATACCCCCCTTGTGGAACTGACAAATCTTGAAAAAGAAAACAATCTGGATGCCACAGTCCTGGCAAAGGTAGAGTTCTTTAATCCAGCCGGATCTGTAAAAGACAGAATCGCTAAAAACATGATTGAAGAAGCAGAAAAAGCCGGGCTGCTCAAACCAGGCGCCACCATCATTGAACCAACCAGCGGAAACACTGGAATCGGTCTGGCTGC
>JABUSF010000009.1:67170-68819 GCA_021443945.1 Ileibacterium sp. | reverse complement strand
GCTGCAGCCTGGGCTGCCATGGAACTGGCCAAACGTCCTGAGAACAAAGGAAAGACCATTGTGGCTCTTCTTCCGGATACAGGAGAACGCTATCTGTCCACGGCTATGTTTGCAGACTGATTTGGAAGATCTCATTGGGATGTAAAAAGAATAAAAGGAGATGCATTCTCAGCAGGCAGAACAATCTGCCTCACGAATGCATCTTTTTTCTTTTTCCTCTGTTCTTTTGCCAAAACGGCTTTCTCCGTTTCCAATACAAAAAAACTGTGCATGAAAGGGCACAGTTTGAAACGGGTTTTTATCTGTAGGGGTTTTTGGAAGTGAGGCTTCCAAAAAGAATCAGCAGGCCCTGAGCGATCAGAACAATTCCGCAGATTTTGATGATGGAATTCAGTGTGCTCAGCGGGCTTAAAAACAAAGACAGGCCAAAGATCATCAAAGCAAAGGACAGAATACCGGAAAAGATCCAGTTGTTTCCAAATCCTTTGGAGGAAAAGGCGCGGATTAATCCAAGCAGTCCGTTAAAGGTAAGGATCACTCCGACAATCGTGGGGAAGAAGGAAACAATTGTGCCTGGGTTTACGACCATAAAGGCTCCAACGGCCAGAGCAAGAATGCCGATGACCAGACTGGAAGTTCTTTGAATGGTGCTTTGGAAGTAGGAATAAGCCTGCCAGCCTCCATAGACCATGATCAGAATCCCCATGAAACGGGCGGCAGTCAGAATCAGATCTTTTCCAAATAAGGTTACGATCAAACCAAACACTATGTAAATTAACGCCAGCCCAATTCCAGCAGAACTGGAAAAATAAAATTTGCGTCTCATCATTTTCACCTCAAATTCTTGTGCTTTAACTATTATGTACTATTTCTTTTACAATTTTCACGAACAGAATGCAAGTTTACGAATTTGAACGAAAAAGTCCTTGGAAATTCCAGCCTTTTGAATCAGAAATCCAGGAATTGATATAATAAAAAAACAGAACGAAAGAAGGAAAACGTATGAAAAAAACAGCTGTTCTTCTTGATGAAGGATTTGAAGAAATTGAAGCTCTTTCCCCAGTCGATCTTCTGCGCCGCGCTGGTGTGCAGGTGGATTTGATCGGGGCTTCCAACCAGACAGAAGTGACTGGACGCTCCGGGATTACCGTAAAGGGAACCATCCCCATGAAAGACTACAGCTTTGATGACATCGACTGTCTTGTTCTTCCAGGTGGCGGACATTATGTCAAACTGGAAGCCAATCCAAATGTGAAAGAAGAAATTCTTAAAGCCTTCAGCAATCCGGATGTAGTTCTTGGAGCCATTTGCGCTTCTCCAACGATTCTGGGAAGAATGGGCCTTTTGAAAGGGAAAAACTACACCTGCTTCCTGTCTATGAATGAAGACTTTGGCGGAACTCTCCATCCCGATGTTTATGCAATCACCGATGGAAAATTGGTTACTGCCAAGTCTGCAGCAGCCGGGGTGGATTTTGGCATGGCTTTAATTGAAGCGCTGCTTGGGGCAAACAAAGCCCAGGAAATCAAAGAGTCCATCTATTATTAAACTATGCAAATTACAAAAGACTGGAAAAAGTACATTGAAGACCATTTTGACGAAAGCAAAAAAAGCGCTCTGAAAACCACTCTGGAAGTGGAAAGATCACC
>JABUSF010000009.1:60583-62164 GCA_021443945.1 Ileibacterium sp. | reverse complement strand
GTGGGCATTGAGTGCGACCACAGAGGGCGCCGCCGTCTGCAGGAATACACTCCCTATCCGCTGACCAATACCTTCTTTGGACAGGCAGATGGGGATGGAGCCCTTTTAATGGAATGGATCATTTCAGAACTGAAGCCTCATATCGACAGAAGCTACCGCACTTGGGCACAAAGAGGCGCCACCGGCATTGCCGGATCCTCCATGGGCGGTCTGATGGCCATGTATGCGGTCCTGCGCCACAATGACGTGTTCTCCAAGGCTGCCTGCCTTTCACCGTCTGTGTCCATCTGCTCTGACTGGCTGAGCAATGAGCTGTTCTACAACGATATTCATGAAGACACCCGGATTTACTGGTCTTTTGGAAGCCGGGAACTGTCCGCCCGCAACCGCATTCAGGCGGAACGCATGCTGCAGGATTTCTGGGGCATGCTGGATATGCGCGGGGGAACAGGCAAAATCTACATCAATGAAGGCGGCAAACACAATGAAGCCTCCTGGGCTCGTGAAAATCCAGTCTATTTTGATTTTCTCTGGCGGTAATTTGAATCAAAAAGCAAACAGCAGCGGTTTTGGCCGCTGCTGTTTTTTAGGATTCGCTTTTGTAAACGGGCTGTTCGCCTTCCTGAATGGCATATTCGGTATAGAAGTAGTCCATGAGGTTTTCCAGAGATTTCATTAAAATCTCGTTATCGTTCAGTTTTAAGTCCTCTACCACTTTATCGATCATGGCTTCATGAAACTGATCGTGAATGGCGAGGACTTCTTTGGCTTTGTCCGTAATATACAGACGGGTGATTCTCCTGTCTTTTTCATCCGGCCTGCGTTCGACCAGGCCTTTTTTTTCGAGCCGGTTTACGTTTGTGGTCAGGGTTCCCTGAGTGATCATCGACCGCCTGGCAATGTGGCTCATGGTGTTGTTGCTGGCTTTGCTGATGCTTTCCAGCATGTGAACTTCCGTCATGGACAGGTTGATGTGATTGTTTTTCAGATTCTTTTCCTCGATGTAGAGGATGTAGTTGAAGAGGCCAACTAAAAGTTCGTTCAGAGTATGTTTTGTATGTTCCATTTTTCGTTCCTGTTACTGAAATTTTAAAACAAGTTTGAGCCTACCACAAATATTTTGAAAACCAAAGTATTTACTTTGAGGTTCAAAGGAATATAATGTCCCCATACTTTGAAGTTCAAAGTAATCGCGTGAAAGCGCAAGGAGATACGAATATGTTGGAAAAAATCAAAACCGTTTTAGTCGATGCCATTGGTGTAGAGGCGGATGACGTCGTACCGGAAGCAAGCCTGAGCGAAGATCTTCAGATCGATTCTCTGGCTGCTGTAGAACTGGCACTGGAACTGGAAAGCGAATTCGATATCACCATCGAAGATGAAGAACTGGCCGGTTTGAAAACCGTACAGGACATCATGGATCTGTTAGCAGAAAAAATGAACTAGTCAGAAACGGCAGCAGGATCATGGATATTAAAGATTTAGAAGCGATTATTGCCATCTTTGAAAAAAGCCAGGTGACAAAAATGGATCTGGAGCTGGAAGGCGCCTCCCTGCGGCTGGAAAAGGATCATCTTACGG
>JABUSF010000009.1:56607-58018 GCA_021443945.1 Ileibacterium sp. | reverse complement strand
TGCTTTGGAGATGATCCCTCTCTGGTGGGAGGGGTTGCCTGGTTTCTGGACTGGCCGGTGACTGTACTGGCACAGGCTAAAGGCCATTCCTTTCAGGAAAATCAGGAAAAGAACTACGGCATGATGTGTCCGGAAGGATACCGGAAAGCCCAGCGTTTGATGAAGCAGGCGGACAAATTCGGCCGTCCGGTGATCTGCATCGTGGATACACCAGGCGCTTTCCCAGGACGGGGAGCGGAAGAAAGGGGACAAGCCCAGGCCATTGCGGAATGTCTGAAGCTTTCCGCTGGACTGAGTGTTCCGGTGATCACCATCGTTCTTTCTGAAGGAGGCAGCGGCGGCGCTCTGGCTTTAAGCGTAGCCAATGAAATCCTGTTTATGGAAAATGCCGTCTACTCCATTCTTTCCCCAGAGGGGTTTGCGTCGATTCTGTGGAAAGATGAAAGCCGCAGGGAAGAAGCTGCCGCGGCGATGAAGCTGACCAGCTTCGATTTGAAAAAAGCCGGTTTCGCGGACGTCATTATAAAAGAACCGGCAGAGGGAGATGCGGCCGCTTTTGCCGCAGCCATTGCTCCGGCTTTGCACTCTGCGGTAGCCAAATACGCCTACATGAAGCCCTGTGAAATTAAAGCCCACCGTCTTGCGAAAGTCAGAAACTGGGGAGTGCCTTCATGGATGGAATAAAAATACTGGGCGCGGGTCATGCCTTTGGGGATGAACTGCTCACCAATGATGCTTTAAGCCAAGTTGTCGAGACAAGCGATGAATGGATTCAAAGCCGTACGGGAATTCAGGCCAGACGGATCTGTCAAAAAACGGACTGTCTGGCCATGGCCTCCAAAGCTGCATCCAGCGCTTTGGATCAGGCCGGGATTTCTGCCATGGATCTGGATGTATTGATCGCTGCAACATTGAGCTTTGAAAAAACCATTCCCTCACTGGCCTGCTCGGTGGCAGCCCGGCTGGGAATTGAAAAATCCGATCTGCTGGCCTTTGACATCAACTCAGCCTGCACCGGATTTCTGCATGGCATTCAGTGTGCTGCGGCTTTGCTGAAAAACGGACAGAAAGCGCTGGTTCTGGCAGCAGAGCGCCTGAGCTCTCATGTGGACTGGACGGACCGGGGCACCTGCATTCTGTTTGGAGACGGCGCAGGCGCGGTGGTCCTTGAAAAAAGGGAAGATTCTTTTTTTTATGCCTTTTCGGGAACAGAACCCGATACCATTGGCGGATTAAGCCTTGCCAAACCGGGAAAAATCGAAATGTCCGGTTCGGATATTTTCCGCTTTGCCACCCGAGTCATGCCAAAAGCCATTGACCGGGTTCTGACCCAGGCGGGTGCAGATGTCGGGGATGTGGATTTGATTATTCCCCATCAGGCCAATGCAAGAATCATTGACCACGTCAAACG
>JABUSF010000009.1:52590-53966 GCA_021443945.1 Ileibacterium sp. | reverse complement strand
GCTCTTTTAAAGGAAAAGAAAATGCCCTGCAAGTTTCTGACAGTTTCCGGTGCTTTTCATTCTCCACTTTTAAAGGAAGCTTCCGATCAGCTGGAAGAAGTGCTTGCTCCTCTGGAGTTTCATGCGCCTTCCTGCCCGGTAGTCTTTAATGTCACCGCAAGGATGGAACATGACGATATTAAGCAGCTGCTGAAAAAGCAGATCTGCTCTCCGGTTCTGTTCTGGCAAAGCATAGAAACTCTGGCAGACGAAGGGGTAGATACCTTTGTGGAAATTGGCCCGGGAAAAACCCTTGGCAAGCTTGTGAAGCAAATTGTGCCTGAAGCCGTTGTCTACAGCGTCAGCAGTGTTCAGGATTTGGAAGATCTCGTAAAGGAATTTGAAAATGGCAAATAAAACTGCATTAGTCACCGGTGCTTCCGGCCAGATTGGTCAGGCAGCTGCGCTGGCTTTAGCTAAAGAAGGCTATACCGTCATTGTGCATTACAACTCCAGTCCCGAAAAGGGAATGGCTGTTCTGGAACAGGTGAAGGAATACGCACCGGAATCCATTTGTTATGGAGCCAATCTGACTGATGGGGCGGCGGTCGAAGACATGTTCAAACACATTCAGAGTGAATTCGGACAGCTGGATGTGCTGGTCAACAACTCCGGCATTACCA
This sequence comes from Ileibacterium sp., assembly GCA_021443945.1. Classification (GTDB taxonomy): domain Bacteria; phylum Bacillota_I; class Bacilli_A; order Erysipelotrichales; family Erysipelotrichaceae; genus JABUSF01. The sequence continues at coordinate 53,304 of JABUSF010000009.1, read as the reverse complement.
GAGACGGGCTGATTCTGCGCATGAAAGAAGAGGACTTTGACAAAGTGCTCGATGTGAATTTGAAAAGTGCTTTTTTGTGCAGCAAGGCGGCGGCCAAAATGATGCTGCGCAAAAAATCCGGCTCCATCATCAATATGTCCAGTGTGGTGGGTGTGATGGGAAATGCCGGTCAGTGCAACTATGCCGCCAGCAAAGCCGGTCTGATTGGAATGACCAAATCTCTGGCCAGAGAACTGGCCGGCAGAAACATCCGGGTCAATGCCATCGCCCCGGGTTTTATTGAAACAGACATGACCGCAAAAATTCCGGAAGACATGCAGAAGGCCATGCAGGAACAGATTCCTCTGCAGCGCCTTGGCCAGCCGGAAGACGTGGCGAAAGCCATTGTCTTTTTGGCAGGGGACAACAGCAGCTATATCACCGGACAGGTGCTTCAGGTCGATGGAGGAATGAGGATTTAAGTATGAAAAACAGAGTCGTTGTAACAGGGATGGGCGCTCTTTGCGCTTTAGGAAATGATCCGGCCCAAATCTGGCAGGGCATTGAAGCCAACGTCTGCGGAATTGCCCCCATCGAAAGCTTTGACACCACCGATTTCAAAGTGAAACTGGCAGCTGAAATCAAGGATCTGGATATGAGTCAGTGGCTGGACAAACGCCAGCAGCGCTTCAATGACCGGTATGCTCTGTTTGCCCGGATTGCGGCTAAACAGGC
>JABUSF010000009.1:50129-52357 GCA_021443945.1 Ileibacterium sp. | reverse complement strand
TGTGCGGCTGGAAGCAACGCCATTGGAGAAGCGGTTCTCCGCATTCAGGCAGGCCTGGAAGATGCCATTGTGGCAGGGGGGGCAGAAGCTTCCATTACACCGTTGTCCATTGCCGGATTCCAGTCCATGCGGGCTTTGCATACCGGAGATGATCCTGCCCATGCTTCGATTCCTTTTGATGCCGACCGTTCCGGGTTTGTCATGGGAGAAGGGGCCGGCGTGCTGGTGCTGGAATCTTTGGAACATGCCCAAAAGCGGGGCGCTAAAATCTATGGAGAAGTCGTAGGCTATGGAGCCAGCTGTGATGCCAACCATATCACAGCACCGGATTCCACTGGCCAGGGAGCAGCCAAAGCCATGACAAAGGCGCTGCAGATGGCCAAGCTGGAACCAGGACAGATTCAGTACATCAACTGCCATGGCACCAGCACTTCCTTAAATGACAAAACAGAAGCGGCCGCCATTAAAGAAGCTTTTGGTTCCAGCGCCTATGATCTGGTCATTTCCAGCACCAAAAGCAATACCGGTCATCTTCTGGGAGCTTCCGGCGCGGTGGAAGCGGTGATCTGCATGAAGGCTCTGGAACATCAGATGATTCCGGCTACCATCAATGTGCACAATCAGGACCCTCAAATCGATCTGGACATTTGTGCCAATGAAAACCGCCAGGCAAAACTGGATTATGTCATGAGCAACTCTCTTGGTTTTGGAGGCCATAACATTTCTCTGATTTTTGCCGGAAAGGATCACGTATGTTCATGAATGTGATGGATATCATGGAGGTTATTCCTCACCGCTATCCCTTTTTGTTAGTGGATGGAATTCAGGAAATTTCGGAAGATCAGACCTCCATTACAGGCATCAAAAACGTCACCATCAACGAAGCCTGTTTTCAGGGCCACTTTCCAGGGCAGCCGGTGATGCCGGGAGTCCTGATTGTAGAAGCTCTGGCTCAGACGGGATGCGTTTTGCTGCTGTCCAAAGAGGAAAACAAAGGCAAGCTGGCCTATTTTGCAGGCATCAACAAAATGCGCTTCCGCAAACCGGTTCTGCCTGGAGATCAGCTGGAACTGACCGCTGTGTTCACCAAAGAAAAAGCCGGTGTATATTTTGCGGATGTGAAAGCAAAAGTAAATGGCAAACCTGTCTGTCAGGGAGAAATTATGTGTACTCTGGCAGACCGTACATAAAAGATTGCCCGTCCGTTTTGAAACAACAGCGGAGGGATGGACAGAAAATAAATCATATGAGGTTTACAAAAGCATTAAGAGGCAGCATCCTTATGCCCTTTGCCTGGATGGCTGCCGTCAATATGGAAGGAAAACCCTGGGAAAGCAATTTTGAGCGGACCAGAGTATGGGCCAGAAGAGCCCTGCATGTGCTGGGATACCGGCTGGAAGTCAAAAACGAAGCCCATCTGGAACAGGACCGGGGATACTTTTTTATCTGCAATCATCAGGGAACGCTTGATCCGGCACTGCTGGCTGCGTCCTGCCCAAAACAGATTCACTTTGTATCGAAAAAAAAGAATGAACGTCTGCCTGTTCTGGGACGTTTTGCCAGAGCGGCCGGTGTGATTCATTTCGACCGGGACACCAAGGAAGGAAACATCTTCATGCTTCGGCAGACGATGAAGTATTTGAAGAAGAAGCAGAGCATTCTGCTCTTTCCGGAAGGGACCCGTTCCAGAAGTCAGAAAATGAACCCGTTCATGGAGAATTCCATGGCGGTGGCCAAGTTTAACAAGGCAGACATTGTTCCGGTGACCATCAACTATGCTTTTGATTTGGATGGAGCGGACAAACCTCATAAAACCATGCATGTGTTTTATGGCCAGGTTCTGCCGTATGAGACCTATAAAAACTGGACAGAAGAACAGCTTCGTCTTCATGCCCAGGATTTAGTCAGTCAGAATCTGATGGAAGATTAGCCTGACGGATATGAATTTCGCTGCTGACCAGCGAAATTTTTTTATGCTCTTTTTGAACGATGAGCCGTCCCTGCAAATCCACATCCAGAACTTTGGCTTCATAGGATTCAGCGGGCTCGATCACCGTGACGGTTTGGTTTTGCAGCCCAAAGCAGTCCATGTAAACGCCATGAATTTCTTCAGAAGTTTTGTTTGTGTGAAAGTGGTACAGCCGATTGAGAATGGCCGCTGCGATGTCATGAATGTCCGCCTGTGGGGCAAACTCCTGCACGCAGCCGGCTGTCTTTTGAAGATCCTC
>JABUSF010000009.1:38158-48022 GCA_021443945.1 Ileibacterium sp. | reverse complement strand
TTTTGATCAGAGCCATCTGATCAAAAGGATCTCCCTTTGCTGTTTTATCCGTTGTTCTTCCGGGTTACTGGACAAAAACCATATCCCGGCTGATGTCCTTCAGATTTGCCGCTCCGCACATGGTCATGGTATCGGCCAGTTCGTTCATCAGTTTGCCGCTCAGAACCTGAACCCCTTCCTGTTCTGCTCCATAAACGGCAGTGACATAGGGACGGGCAATGATGACGGCATCTGCTCCCAGAGCCAGAGCTTTGAAGATATCGGCTCCGCTGCGGATTCCTCCGTCGACGAAAATTTTCATTTCATCTCCAACGGCTTTGGCGATCTCTTCCAGCACTTCTGCGGTGGCCTGGCATCCATCCAAAACCCGGCCGCCGTGGTTGGACACCACAATGGCATCTGCACCGGCTTCTTTGGCTTTCAATGCTCCCTGAACGGTCATAATGCCTTTCACAATAAAAGGAACATCGCTCATTTCAATGATTTCCTTCAGCTCTTCGACGGTTTTGGAACCAGCTGGAGGCGTCATGTTTTTGAGGAAGGGAAGACCAGCGGCATCCACATCCATGGCCAGGGCAAAAGGATGGGCCTCTTTTACGATGTCCATCTTTTCCTTTACAGTCTGCGCATTCCAGGGTTTGATGGTCGGAATGCCCAGCCCTTTGGCTTTGGCAATGGCTTTGGCTGCTCCTTCCATGACTTTTGGATTGGTTCCATCTCCTGTAAAGGCAGCAATTCCGGCATCCGCACATCCGGAAACGAGAAGATCGTTGTACTGAAGATCATCATATTTGTCTCCGTAGTGAAGGTTGACAGCACCGACAGGGCCGGCAAAAATTGGGGCTTTGAATGTTTTGCCAAACAGTTCAAAGGTCAAATCCGGCTCTCCGGACGGATGAAGGGTATCCATCTTTACCCGAATCTTTTTCCAGGCATCGTAATTTCGAATGGCTGTGTCACCATATCCTTTGGCTCCCGGTCCCGGGATTTTGCTCCCGCAGGCTTTGCCGCTGCATTCCGGACAGGCTTTGCAGTACGGTCCGATGCACGGGCGGGCGCATTCAAGCACTTCGGTGTATGTTTTCATTTGAACTCCTTTATCTTTGCCGTCAACGGGCAGCCAATCTGCTCATCCCCTTGTCAGCTTTACCAGAACATTATAATCAGGATTTTTGGATTGTCTGTTTCGAAGTGAAACCTGACAAAAGCAGGAAGGCAAAAAGCCAAAGAAAGGAGATCGCCTTGAAAGCGGGAGGGCAGAATGCTTTTTAAGCCTTTTCCAGGGGTAAAATCGCATGAGCAAGTATGCTTTACCTGTCATTTTTTACAGGATAAAATAAAGTCAGTTGAACAATTGAAACATGAGAAGGTGACCCCAATGGATAATGAAATGGATATGATCTCCTTTGGCATTATTGCCAATTCCGGAGATGCGCGATCATTTGCCTTTCAGGCTCTGAATGCTGCCAAAGAAGGCCGCTTTGATGAAGCCGATGAACTGCTCAAAAAATCGGATGAAGCCAGTGCAAAAGCGCATAAGGCTCAGACCGATTTGCTGTTTGCGGAAATGAACGGACAGAAAAAGCCTATTGATTTGCTGATGGTTCATTCCCAGGACCATCTAATGACCTCCATGCTGGCCTCAGAACTGATTCGGGAAATGATTGATCTGTATAAAAATAAGGAAGATAAGAAAGACTGATTCTTCAAAAGGAAAGGGATAATAAAAATGAAAGTACTTCTGGTATGCGCAGGAGGCCTGTCCACCTCGCTGCTGATGACAAAAATGAAAAGCTACTGGCAGGAACAGAATACAGAACTGGATGTGGAAGCCTGCAGCCTCGCGGAATACAAAGACCGTTTCAAAGACTTTGAGGTGGTTTTGGTGGGTCCTCAGATTTCCTACCGTTTGGATATGATCAAAGATGAAACCAAGCTGCCCTGCGGTGCGATCAATTCCACCGATTATGCACTTGGCCGCTGCGATAATATTTACCGTCAGCTTGAAGAACTGTACCAACAGAGATAAAGAAGGAGTTTTCCTTCTTTTTTTCTGCTTATCTTTCATAAATATTTCGAATTAGACGATTTATTTTCGTTTCAGTTAACAAATATTTAACAACAATTGCCTTGCTGTTTTTTGCCCGGATTTGTAATATGGACTTACAGCGTTTACAAAAATTACAGAAAGTTTTATCAGAAAATTGAAAAAAAGAAAAAGGAGGAATCCCCTGTTGAAAAAGAATGAATCAAAGGTACCAAAGTGCGAAGTATTGGATGATCTTCAGATTGAAGAACTGAACACGGAAATTGAAATCCAGCTCCCCGACAACTACGACAAAATGGATTTTGCAGACCGTCTTGAGTATTTCTGGAATTTGAACGAAAAGTAATTTATACGCACAAAAAGCTCGATACTGTCCCCCGAGCTTTTTTAATTTGTTGGTAAATGCAACAAAAAGACATTATACTTTTTTTTGGCGTGCGCATTCTGATACGCATGCCCGAAGTGAAAATGTTATTTATATAGTAAGCGTTAAGTTAAGTAAGCATTAAATCGCAAACGGTCAATCAGTCTGCAGGCGGGTTGACCGCTGCGAATGGAAGGAAGAAGAAATGAGCAACTTAGATCAAAAGTCTGTGAACGCCATTAGAGTGCTGGCTGCAGACGAAGTCCAGAAAGCGAAATCCGGACATCCCGGTGCGCCTCTGGGAACAGCCCCCATGCTTTACGAACTGTGGGCTCATCAGATGAACCATAATCCAAAAGATGCCTCCTGGCCTAACAGAGACCGTTTTATTCTCTCCGGAGGACATGGCTCTGCAGGTTATTACGCTCTGCTCCATCTGTTTGGATATGGACTGACCATGGATGATTTGAAAAACTTCAGACAGTTAGGATCCAAAACTCCAGGCCATCCCGAATATGGATGGACCACGGGAGTGGAATGTTCCACAGGACCGCTTGGAAGCGGACTGGCTGCCGCTGTCGGTATGGCGATTGCCCAGGATTACAAAGCAAGCCAGATCAATAAGCCTGGCTATGACCTGATTGACCACTATATCTTTGCAGAAGCCGGTGAAGGCGATCTGATGGAAGGTGTCGCTCAGGAAGCTCTATCCCTTGCGGGGACTCTTGGCCTCGGCAAACTGATCGTTTTATTTGATTCCAATAAAATTACCATTGAAGGAAATACAGATCTGGCATTTAGAGAAGACGTGCTCAAGCGCATGGAAGCCCTCGGATTCCAGGCGCTGGAAGTAGAAGACGGTACAGATCTGGAAGCCATCGGAAAAGCCATCGAAGAAGCCAAAGCCGAAACAGGCAAACCATCTTTCATTAAAATCAACACTGTCATCGGTCATGGAAGTGCAAAAGCCGGTACTTCCTCTTCCCATGGAGAACCTCTTGGGGAAGAGGTCAATGCAGGACTCAAACAGAACCTGGACTGGCATGAAGAACCATTTGTGATCAGTGAAGACGTCTATGAACATTTCGCAGACATTGCGGCAGAAGGTGCCAAAAAGCAGGCGGAATGGGAAGAACTGTTTAAAAACTACATGAATGAATATCCGGAAATGAAAGACGTTTGGCAGTCATTTGAAAAACTGCCGATCGATGATGAAATTCTCTTTGATGAAGAGATCTGGACAGCTCCTGAAAAAGCAGAAGCCACCCGCGCTTCCTCCGGAAGAATTCTCAATCTGCTCAAAGACAAGGTTCCTCAGCTCATGGGCGGCTCCGCCGATCTTGGACCTTCCAATAAATCTGTATTAAATGGAGAAAAAGACTTTACCAAAGAAGATCATTCCGGACGCAACCTGCACTTTGGTGTACGGGAAATGGGAATGGGCGGCATTGCCAACGGACTGGCTCTGGAAGGCGTTCGCCCCTATGCAGCTACCTTCTTTGTATTCTCTGATTATGCAAAACCAATGGCGCGCCTGGCTGCTCTGATGGATTTGCCAGTCACTTATATCTTTACCCATGACTCCATTGGGGTGGGTGAAGACGGCCCGACCCATCAGCCCATTGAGCACTTAGCCGCTTACCGCAATATGCCGAATATGGTTGTTTTCCGTCCTGCAGATGCGGTAGAAACCGCTGCAGGCTGGACCGCTGCTCTGAAGCATGACAACGGTCCAACCGCTCTGATTTTGACTCGTCAGAATCTGCCGCAGCTGAAAAACACATCCAAAGAAGCTTTAAAAGGTGCTTATATCCTCGAAGACAGTGAACAGGAAGTTCCAGATGGAATTCTGATTGCTTCCGGTTCTGAAGTCGCTCTGGCCAAAGAAGCAAAAGATCTGCTGAAAGCCGACGGAATTGATGTCCGAGTTGTTTCCATGCCATCCATGGAACTGTTTGAACAGCAGCCTGCAGAATACAAGGAACGCATTCTGCCAAATGCAGTCCGCAGCCGTGTAGCCATCGAAGCCAGCCAGGATCATGGATGGTACCGCTACGTTGGACTGGACGGCAAAGTGATTGGTATGGAAAGCTTTGGAGCCAGCGCTCCGGCTGGAGTTCTGTTTGACCACTTTGGCATTACCGCAAAACACGCTTATGAAGTGATGAAGGAAGTTGTAGAAGCTTCCCGCTGATAAAATCGTCAAGCCGGATTGATTCCGGCTTTTTTTGCGTCCAAACAAAAAGGGATCTCTCAGTGAGATCCCTGCTGTTTTTGATAGTAAGAGGTGGTGGCTGCCAAATCATCGAGAAGCACATCCAGCTTGCTTCCGTCGTTGAGAACATCGGACTGCTGGACTTTGATCAGCTCATTAATCACCCGCTCCAGGTTATTGACGACATCCTGAGAATCCCGGACATACTTCTCCATGATTTCAAGACGCTCCGGGGTGGGAACAGAGTTTCCAAACAGCTTTACAGCCTGAGAAGCCTTTTCATAATTGGTTTTCAAAACGTGTTTGGCATTTTGAATCACCTGCAGATAACGGCTTTTGGAAATGGTGCTGCCGGCAAAATAGTCATCAAGAAAGTCGGAAACGGATTCTTCTCTGGATTCCAGTTCTGTCAGGTTGTTTTTCAGCATGGCCAAAGCCCTGGCGTATTCCGGACGGATGACAGCGGACGGCTCTGGCTTTGCCTTTGGAAGATCGGGAAGATCATCATCCATCTCCTCTTCCTGGGGAAGAGAGACTGGATTCGATTGGGAAACCCTTTTTCTTAACCGGGTAAACAGCCAGACTAAAGCCAGCAGACAAATAAAGTTGCCCCCGGAAAACAGAGCGCCGGTGCAGATGAACATTCCAAACACGATCAGAAGATAACGGTTTTCAGGTCTTTCTGTCCAGGCTTTTGGACGATTGTCCTGATTCTGGTGCTTAATGATGTTTCGCACATACCAGGCGCAGTAACAGCCGGCAATCAGGGCAACGGGCGAAATGAAATTGTCCGCGGCGACAAACAAATATAGGAAAAGAACAGACAGGATTGTCAGATAGATCGAATAGTTGCTTTGTCTTTTCTGGTCCATGCTGGCAAGGTTGAATGATTTTGTATTGGATTTGCGTTTGCTCATAACTTCCTCAGTTTCTAAACAGGAGCAGCTTTTGATCACGAACCAAAAGCGCATCGGTAATTCTGTTTCAGTACTTTAACATGCCCCAGGGCATTTGAATTGTTTTCTGAATAAATGGTATACATTTCTGAAACAGAATGCTATATGGAAAGCGAAAACATCCGGGTTCGTCATCTGGCAGATTCAGCGTCAAAAAGGATTTGTTTCTGGATTTTGATCTTTTCTTGTGAATTGAACCGGATTCTTGCTAGGATGGGACATAAGATAGCAGTCCGGACTCAAATATGACTGCATGGTCGGGATGAGTCTGTTTCTTTGCGCAAAGGGAAATGAGTATGAAATTTGAAAAGATGCCGGAGGATGGCAAACAGTCAAAAAAAACCGTAACCGTTGAGGAGTTTACAGTCATTGATACGGGAACCTCGAAAACAACAAGAACAAAAACGGCCACGAAAACCACCTTCAGTGAGTCTTCTAAAATATCAAATGCAGCCGCTGGAAAAACCACTTCAAAAAAGAGCCGGAAAAAGGAAACGGTATATTACAGGCCGAAGGTCAAAATTGTGGCTATTGGCATGAGCATTCTTCTGGCTGTGTGTACAGCAGGAACCATCGTATCAAACTACAGCTTTTTCGATGATCCATTCAGCGTGGCGGATGACGATTCTGTCAAAATGCCATGGAATGAGGTGTTCTCTTTTGGAGAACCTGTCTATTTTATGGATGGAGAAACGCTTGTCTATACGGTGCCTGTCAGCAAACTGCCCAAAAACAGGGAAGTTCTCTACAACTCTCTGACGGTTACCGTCAAAAACAGTGATGGTGAGGAAGAGGATTACGTAAGCCTCCCAAGAATGGATTTGTTTACAGATCAGGCTTACCTTTCTGGAACGATTATCGGCTGGGAGGGCGGAACAGAGGATCTTCAGTTCGAATTTGAACCGTACCATGACAAGATCGATGTCTATACTCCCATGCGCTATGACTACCTGTCCCGCAAGGACAATCCTACGGAAGAAGACATTTTAAATGAGTATCAAAAGTTCAATGCAAATGATTTTCACGACATTGAAATTCTGGACGATGGAGTCGCCGAGCAGAATGGGAAAGTAACTGTAAAGCTTAAAAGCAAAGACCCGGATGCCACATACCAGTATGGAGATTTGAACATCGTTTTTAAAAAGGACGGAAAACCGGTTTTTGCGGACACGACCCACTACAGCCAGGATTCCAAAGCTAAGTCGGATCTGGTGCATACCTATGAAACAGAACACAAACTTCCTGCCTATGATTCCGTGGAAGTCATCGATCTGCGGTAAGCTGCAGCATTAATAATCTGTTTTGTGCAGTTTGATGGCTCTTTCATTTTCTATGGCCAGCCTGTTATGATTAGAAAGCGAAAGGGAAGCACTGCCTATGAATATTTTTGACCGCATGAACAGCATGTCCAATTTTACGCACAACGAAGAAGCACTCATGTCTTTTATCATGCGTCATCCATACCGCTTTATTGAGCTGAAGCCCAAGCAGATTGCCAAAGAGGCTTTTGTCTCCCTGTCCACCATTTACCGGTTTGCGGATAAGCTGGAACTCGACGGGATCAATGCTCTGAAAGTGGAGCTTCTGGCTGCCTTAATGGACAAGGAGCCTGCTCAGGCCAGTACAGACGGGGCGGATATTACTCTGGAAGGTTCACCTTTGCAGTATCTTGGCCAGCTCAAGGATCTGTCTGCCAGAACCCTGCAGCAGACGTATTTGAAAGCAGAACCGGCTGAACTGCACAAGATGATGTCTCTTTTGAAAAATCCCCGGCGTCTGGTGGTCTTTTCCACCTATGCCAACATTTGGTTTGCCAACAACTTCGCCTACCAGATGCAGGAGATTGGACGCTATGTTCAGGTGCCGATTGATCAGTATTCCCAGATCAACAACGCTGGCAGCCTGTCTGACCAGGACGCAGCCATTATTGTCAGCATCAATGGCCTTTCCTCAACCATGAAAAAAGTGGGGGAAATCCTGCATGCCAACGGCTGTCCCTTTATTTTAATTACTGCCAATGAAAACCATGCTATGCGCTCTCTGGCCAGTGCTCTGTTCTGGATTGATCCGATTCAGAGCCGGTTTGATGAGCTGGCTGACTTTACCACAAGAGCCAGCGTTCTGTACGCTTTTGATTCTCTGTTCACCCTGTATTTCAAAGGGCACTTTCAGGAGAATGCCCAAAAGCGGATGAGCTTTAAGCAGAACAGCAAGATTTTCGGAGGAGAGACGATCGATCTGATTGAAGTGAAATAACAAAGCAGGCACATTGGCCTGCTTTTGCATACATCTTCTGCGCTTTTTGGAAAAAGAGCAGGAGCATTTGGAAAGGATGACCCGCTATGCCCATTAAAATTCCGGAGGCTTTGCCAGCCACCCAAACCCTGATTGATGAAAATATATTTGTAATGACAGAAAAGCGGGCTCTATCTCAGGATATTCGTCCGCTGCACATTCTTCTGCTTAATTTGATGCCTACAAAGATTGATACGGAAACCCAGTTTACCCGTCTTCTGGGGAATACCCCTTTGCAGATCGAACTGGAACTGCTTCAGACGGCCAGTCACAAAGCCGCTCATGTGCCCCAAAGCCATATGGCCAATTTCTATAAAGTGTTTGATGAGATCAAGGACAATTACTATGATGGCCTGGTGATTACCGGAGCGCCTGTGGAGCATATGGAATTTGAAGATGTTCAGTACTGGAAAGAGCTGTGCGAAATTATGGAATGGTCTCTGGAACATGTCTACTCCACCATGCATATTTGCTGGGGTGCCCTGGCTGGACTCTATTATCATTACGGCATTCCCAAAGTTGGTCTTCCTGAAAAGCTGTTTGGTGTGTATCCCCATGAAGTGGAGCACCATCATTCCATCTTATTTAGGGGGTTTGATGATCACTTTATGGTGCCTCATTCCCGGCATATGACGGTTCTGAGAGAAGACATTGTCAAACATCCGGAGCTGAAAATTCTGGCCTCCTCCAAGCAGGCCGGTGTGTTCGCCATCTCCACCGACGGAGGACGGCAGGTGTTTATTACCGGTCATTCCGAGTACGATCCTCTGACTCTGGAAAGAGAGTATCTGCGGGATAAAAATGAAGGCAAGCCCATTCATGTTCCGGAAAACTATTATCCAAATGACGATGACAGTCAGTATCCCATCGTCAGCTGGCGTTCCACAGCCAATTTGTTTTTTGCCAACTGGATCAACTACATCGTCTACCAGACAACCCCATACGATTTAAACGAACTGGAAATTGTCAAGGAATTCAAAGACAAACCGAAAAAGGGATAACGAAAACTGCCAAAGGAGCTGCTGCGGCTCCTTTTTCTTATGACTGAATGGGGAGTAAAATTCCGGTCAGAAAAAAGGATGCATCCATGCCAGGCAGATCAATCTGCATGACGGATGCATCCTATGGTTATTGGCTGACGGCCTGGATCAGGTCTTTAATTTTCTGAGGGTCTGCAGCTCCTTTTTGGCCGTGGTTTGGTCCGGTTTCAGCGCTGAAATCGACACCGCTTCCTTCAAAGGCTTCATCCGGAAAGAAAGAGCGGCAGGAAGCGTGAATCTGTCCGCATACGGTTGTGTTCAGGATTTGCCGGGCATTAGCGGCATTGACACCGCAGCCGGGAAGAATCTCGATTCTGCCGCCCAGAGCGGTCTGAAGAGCAGCGAGGGTTTGTGCGCCCTGCGCAGCGGTTGGAGCGGCTCCGCTGGTTAAAATGCGGGTGATGCCAAGATCTGCCAGCAGATGGGCATCATGGAAAGGATCAGAGGATAAGTCAAAGGCCCGGTGAAAGACAGATTCCTTTTGAAAGCTTTGAATCAAATCGGACATGGCTTTTGTCTTGGTCGGGTCGATGCTTTTGTCTTCGTTTAAAAAGCCGAAAGCGATCCCGTCGGCTCCGTTTTCCAGAAGGAGTCTGGCATCTTCCATCATGACTTCTGTTTCTGTATCGTCATAACAAAATCCACCGGGTCTTGGTCGAACCATGCAGATGACTTTCAGGCCGGTGCGCTTTTTGACTTGAATGAGTGTTCCCAGAGAGGGGGTTAATCCTCCGGCTGACAAGTCGGAATTTAATTCCACCCGTTGGATGCCCAGCTCCCATGCACACAGACAGTCCTGGAGGCTGCCGGCACAGATTTCGATGATGACCTGATTCATAATATTTCTCCCTATACAAAAAAAGTCTTCCTTTGCAGGAAGACGGTTTATTTTCAAATGGCGCCTGAAACAAGACTCGAACTTGTGACCTGCCGGTTAACAGCCGGAT
>JABUSF010000009.1:35972-38093 GCA_021443945.1 Ileibacterium sp. | reverse complement strand
CGGTTAACAGCCGGATGCTCTACCGACTGAGCTATTCAGGCGCTTGGTTAATGCCTGATAATAATAACAGACCCTTTATAGATTGACAACACTAGATGCTCAAAAAATGTTAAAAAAGTAATCTTTTTTTTGAAGAGCCGAAAAAGCACGGTTTACGGTCAGCTTATACTGGAAAATGGTACATGAAACGGCATGATAGTATGCGTATGAAATAAGCAGGAGGAAGCAAACATGTTGAAAGCAATTGTGATGGATATGGATGGAACACTCCTTAATGAAAAGAACGAGATCTCACCAAGAACTCTTGAATATTTAAAAGAACAGGAAAAGAAGGGGGTCAAGCTTGTTCTGGCCAGCGGCCGCAGCTATACCCGGCTTCTGCCATATGCCAAAGAGCTGGAAATGGATCGTTATGGAGGATGGCTCATTGAAGTAGATGGAATCGCCGTATACGATCCCAAAACCAATGAGAGAACCAAGTTCAGAGTGATGCAGCCGGAAGAAATCAAAGATGTGTTTAACTGGCTGACCACTACTACAGCAGAAAGTCAGGCCATGTTTGATGATGGATGTTTTGACTTTATTCCTGATCATGCCTGGAAGATCAAGGAACAAATCCGAAAAGAACAGAATCTGCCGGATGATTTTCCCTGGACAGCGGGGCCTTGGGACTGGCTGACGGATTTTCGAAATGGCTACCCCAACATTACCTATGTAAAGTCGGCAGATGAAATCAGCCGTCCCATTAACAAGATTCAGCTGATGAACGATGAGAAACCCTTGGAAACAATTTATGATCAGCTGCAGGAAAAGTTTGGAGACAGGTTTTCCATTTACCGGACCACTCCAAGACAGCTGGAAATTCTTCCTTACGGGTATTCCAAAGGAAAAGCAGTTGCCAATTTGATGAAGAATCAAAACTGGAAGCGGGATGAAGTCGCTGTCTTTGGAGATGGGGAAAACGATGTGGCCATGTTTGAGGAAACCGATTATTCCTTTGCCATGGGAAATGCCAAGGACTATGTAAAGGAAAAAGCCAGATTTGTCTGTCCTTCCAACAAGGAAGACGGGATTGTACAGGCCCTTGTTAGTCTCGAGTAACCAAAAGAAAAGAATGTTGTTTGAAGATTTTATGGGAATCGATTATGATTCAACCGTATGGGGGAGTAGTTGGCGGATTGCTTCCGTGTCAAGTCAACATACTGGTGCCAAAACACCTGGCTTGGCGTAGTAACGAGACTCATGCATAACAGAGTTTTTGTCTGTCGTGCATGTGGAACATAGAAATCACAGCAGACAGACCGTCTGCTTTTTTTGTGGAGAAATGAGAGGAGAACGTATGGATTTACTCACAATTGTTGTTTTAGGAGTTGGCCTTTCCATGGATGCCTTTGCGGTGTCTATTTGCAAAGGGTTAGCCATGAGAAAGGTCACCTGGAAAGAAATGGGCTGCGCCGGATTATGGTTTGGAATCTTCCAGGGAATGATGCCGCTGATCGGGTATCTTTTGGGAAGTTTGTTTGCAGGCTATATCGAAATGTTTTCCAGCTGGATTGCCTTCATTCTGCTTGCTTTTATCGGGGGCAATATGGTCAAGGAAGCACTGAGCGGGGAAGAGGAAGATGCGGATGACGATATGAGCGCGGGGAAAATGTTTTTGCTGGCGGTAGCCACTTCCATTGATGCTTTAGCTGTCGGCATTACTTTTTCCATGATTCCAGTGGAAATGTTTGCTGGAATGAACCGTTTTATGAATACCCTTTTGGCCTGTCTGATCATTACCTTTGAAACAGGTGTTCTGTCTGCTGCTGGTGTCAAAATCGGAGGAATCTTTGGTGCCAAATATAAAAACAAAGCACAGATTGCCGGTGGTGTTGTTCTGATTCTGCTGGGCATTCGTATTCTTTTGCAGCATTACGGAATCATGTAAAAGAAAGAAAGGAGAATCATTATGGAGTATTTACTGCTGATTGTCGGCTTTGCCTTTTTGATTAAAGGGGCTGATGCCTTTGTAGACGGAGCTGTCAGCGTTGCCTATAAATTTCATATTTCCCCGACCATTGTCGGGCTGACCATCGTCGCTTTGGGAACCTCCCTTCCGGAAGCTGCGGTTTCCATTTC
>JABUSF010000009.1:33820-35918 GCA_021443945.1 Ileibacterium sp. | reverse complement strand
ATTTTCAACACCCTGGTAGTCGTTGGCGCTTCTGCGATGATTGCCCCCTTTGTGATCGGTAAAGAGGTGATCAAGCGGGATCTGCCGTTTAATATTCTGTGCACAGGCGTGCTGCTTGTGATGATTTGGGGGCTGATTTTAAGCCGGGTGGACGGTTTGATTTTAATGGCCGGCCTGGCAGGGTACATTGCGCTTTTGGTCTATGATGTGAAGAAAAACCCCATTGAAGAAACGGAAGAGGAAGAAGAGAAAATTCTTCCCAACTGGAAAGCGGCTCTCTTTATTGTTCTGGGAGCGGCAGCCATTATTCTTGGCGGGAATGCAACGGTGAATGCAGCCACCACTATTGCCCGCAATCTGGGAATGACAGAGACGCTTGTCGGGCTGACCGTGGTGAGTGTGGGAACTTCACTGCCTGAGCTTGTCACGTCTGTAGTAGCCGCCAGAAAAGGGGAGAGCGGGCTTTCCATTGGGAATGCCATTGGATCCAACATTATGAATATTCTGTTTATTCTGGGCGCCTCTTCTGCAATCCATCCTCTGGCTGCGGATCATCAAAACGTGATGGATGTCATTCTGCTCTGCTGCATTGCCGTCTCGATGTTTGTCATGGCAAAAATATCTCCCAAACTGGGACGCTTTAAAGGCTTGCTGATGATTGGTGTTTACTGCGCTTATCTGGCTTACATCATTGTTCGATGACTCTGACATAAAACCTCTTTTTGGGTCTATACTGAAGTGGAGACACAAAGATCAAACAATTGGAGAAGAGTTATGAAATTTGAACATGTATTAAAAGAGCGCAGAAGCATCCGCCGGTATTTGGATGATCCTGTCAGCGAAGAGGATGTGAAATCCTGCCTGAAAGCGGCTTTGCTGGCGCCCAGCTGGAAAAACAGCGAAACCATGCGTTTCTATGTCGTTACAAGCGATACGAAGCTGGCAGAGATGAAGGAAAACTGCCTTCCTCCTTTTAATGCCAAAAACTGTGCCAATGCACCAGTGCTCATTGTCACAGCCTTCCAGAAAGGCCAAAGCGGTTTTAATCCGGATGGCACCCCAACCAATGAGATTGGCGAGGGATGGGGCTTTTATGATCTAGGACTGGCGACAGAGAATCTCTGCCTGCAGGCACAGGCTCTTGGCCTGGGTACATTGATTATGGGCATCCGCAATGAAGCGGCCATCCGCACCATGCTGGAAGTACCAGAAGATGAAATCATTGTTTCTGTCATTTCTCTTGGCAGACCGGATATTGAACCTCCAAAACCAACCCGAAAAAAAGTAAAAGAAATCGCAAAATTCTTTTAAACGCAAGGACTGCCTGTCAAGGCGGTCTTTTTTTTAGCGGATGTTATTTGTTATGATCAGTAACAGCAAAAAATAAGTAAGAGGAAATGAATATGTACAACTTTGATAAAGAAATAAACCGCAGATCTACAGACTGCGCCAAATGGGATTTAAAGCCTGCCAGTGAAGACGGTCAGATGATTTCCATGTGGGTGGCCGACATGGATTTTGAAGTCCTTCCGGAAATCAAACAAGCTCTGCTGCAGAGAATTGAACACGGGATCTTTGGGTACGCCATCACCTCTCGGGAGTATCTGGAGGCAGTGGCTTCCTGGATGGACAGACGCCATGACTGGGTTGTTCAGACCGACTGGATGGTTCCTGTGTGCGGTGTGGTTCCCGGTTTGAAAGCCATTGTGAATGCCTTTACCAAAGAAGAGGACGAGGTTCTTGTGTTCAAGCCTGTCTACTATCCTTTTGACAGCTCCGTAAAGCTCAACAACCGCAAACTGGTCCCTTTTGAGCTTACATTGAAAGAGAATCATTATGAGCTGGATTTTGAGGCTCTGGACAAGTTTTTGTCAGAACACTCTGTTCAAATGGCCATCCTCTGCAATCCTCACAATCCGGTAGGAAAAGTGTGGACAGAAGAAGAGCAGAAACAGCTTGGAAAGCTGTTTAAAAAGTATGGAGTCTTTGTGGTCAGTGATGAAATTCATATGGATTTAGTTCATCAGAACCATAAGCATGTGCCTTTTCTGAAAGCCAATCCGGATATGGAAGCCAATGTGATTGTTTGTACAGCTCC
>JABUSF010000009.1:32556-33587 GCA_021443945.1 Ileibacterium sp. | reverse complement strand
CAAATCAAGGTCATCGATCCTGAGGGACTGTATCTGCTCTGGGTGGACTTCAGAGCTCTTGGCCTGAACAATCAGGAGCTGGAGAAAGCAATGCTTGAGGAAGCGCATTTATGGCTGGACGAGGGCTTCATTTTTGGTGAAAGCGGGTCTGGTTTTGAACGTTTTAATCTGGCGTGCCCAAGATCGGTTGTCCAAAAGGCTTTGGATCAGATGGAGCCGGTTCTGGCTAAATATTTAAAGAAATAGAATGCAAAAAAAGTGGAACTCATGATCGAGTTCCACTTTTTGTTTGTTTACAGATATTTACGGGCAAAGTCATTGAAGAGGTTCTTCAAATTAACGAATGCGGTCGGACCGTTGCTTTCCTGACTGCCGCCGCCGGAATCGGATTCACCGCCGCCCGGTGTTGGATCCGGAGTTGGAGTTGGATCCGGTTCCGGAGTTGGCGTCGGTGTAGGATCTGGATCTGGTTCCGGAGTTGGCGTCGGTGTAGGATCTGGTGTTGGCGTTGGATCCGGTGTTGGATCAACAGCCACACAGGCATTGCCGTTGAGAGCTTTGCCGCTTGGGCAGGAGCAGGCGCCTCCTGTAAAGGTACCGCCAGAGCCTTCGCAGGCTTTTCGGTTGGCATCACTGTCGTCAATTTTCTGGGCTTCCGCTTCCTGTTTGGTGGAAGAACTGGACTTATCGTAAGAGGAAGTTGTATCTCCCTGTGCTTCGAATTCTGTTTTGATGTATCCGCCGTTGTAGTCAGAAATTCCATCTGGTCTTGGGATGGCTTCCGGATGCATATAGCCGGCCAGGAAGTCCAGAAGGTAATGGTTGATTCTGAATGCGGTTGTCTGTTCCAGAATTGGAATGGTGATGTACATTCCCTGGGAGAATGCCTCCGGTGTATATCCGCTCCAAGTGGCAATGGAATACTGGCTGGTGTAGCCGATGGACCATTCGTCTTTGATGGAGTATGCAGGAATTCCGTACTGCGGACCTTCATCACCCCAGTCAGATGTACCGGACTTGGCGTAAACAGG
>JABUSF010000009.1:29509-31564 GCA_021443945.1 Ileibacterium sp. | reverse complement strand
TTGAGCAGGTTGTTCATTGGGTTGTAGCGAGCCGGAGAGTTAACGACACCGGCCAGGAAGGCAGCTTCGGAAAGGTTCAGGTCTGCAACGTTTTTGTTGAAGTAGTACTGAGAAGCTTTCTGAATGCCTCGAGTGCTTCCGCCGGAACCAAACCAGATTCGGTTGACGTAGAATTCGAGGATGTCTTCCTTGTTCAGGTTCTGTTCTGCAATAAGAGCCAGATAGATTTCCTGAATTTTCATTTTGACTTTTTCAAGAGAGCTGATGCTTTGACCGCTGTTCTTGATTTTCTTTTCCTGGTTTTTGGTGAAGGCGTTGTCGATCATCTGCATGGTCAATGTGGAACCGCCCTGTCCCAGGTTTCCGGCTGTAAAGTTTTTAACGGCTGCCATAATGAAACGGGGCAGGTCAAATCCGGAGTGTTCAAAGTAACGGGAATCTTCGATGGAAAGGAACGCATCAATCACGTTTTGGGGAAGCTGTTCGTAGGTAACGTCTTCCCGGATTTCCTCACCGAATTCATAAATCATGTTTCCGGAGTCATCGAAAATTCTCGAGTTGGAAATGGTGGACAGTCCTTCACGGGAGAAGCGCATGCCTTCCGGATCGTTAATGACATTAACGAGAACAAAGAAGACGGAAATGCATCCCACAAGGAAAAGGGAAAGCACGACAACAGCCAGCTTGTTCCAAATGTCCAGCTTGCGCCGGGGCTTGGATTTGCCGGATCTGTTTCTGGTGCTGCTGGTGTTCGCGTTACTGGACGAGGCCGTGGTTTTTTTAGCGGCCGGTCCGTTCGGCTTGCCAGTTGGATTTTCCATATATAATTAATCTCCTTTCAGATAGAGTTCATCCACTGCTTTTAAATACTGGATGCGCGGGTACAGGCCTTCCTGAAGAAGGCAGCTGTGTTCCTCAAACCATGAATAGGGAATCGATTTCGCTGACGGATCCTCCAGCTTCTGGATCATCTCCAGGGAATCCACCAGATAGGTTTTCGACATGCTTGTAAACCGGATAATAAAAAAACCGATTCCGCCATGCCGGCTCACCCCTTTTAAATGCTCAATCTGGTGAGGCTGAACAAGATACTTTGGAAAGCTGGTTTTATGCTGCGTTTCCTTTGCTTCGAAATCAATGTACCTTCCTTTATATATACCATTGTAATCAGTGGTGGACGGAGTGCGGTAATAAGCCTCTGTAATTTTAGCTCTGCCTCGTTTTGGATAATCCACTTTTACAATTTGCACAGGTGTAGGCTTCTTGTAAATCAAAGCAATGTTCAGATCTTTATAGTATTGATTGGAAGCATTCAAGTCGTCTTCCAGCCGAAACCCTCTTCGGGAATGGTTGTCGGTACGGCTTGGAGGTTTGCTTCGAACGATACCGTTCGGATAACGAATCTCTTTCATCGTTTTCTAATTATATAGAAAAATCAAGGGTGTTTCAATAAATCAAGATGTGCCCCTCCTTTGGCCGCAAGTGCTCGAATTGCGTGTTTTTTAACAGTTTCTGAGATAATTTATTCATCAAGGTATGTGAAAAGATCTAAAAATATCACAAGTAAAAAATCAAATCGTTGTATTCTAAATGGAGCTTTGGTATAATGGCAGACGATATACAGGGGGATTGACATGGCTAAAGATACGAATTTATCCGCTCAGGAAATCTATGAGAAAGAGTTTCATGTTGATGTAAAAGGATACTACGCTCAGGAAGTTGATGAGTTCCTTGACCAGGTAATCGAAGATTACCAGACGTATGACGAAAAGCTCGAAGAGCTCGGCCAGGCATTGGCACGTTATGAGGAGAAAATCAAAGAACTGCAGCAGCAGGTATTTGCGCTGCAGACTGAAAACGGCAATTTGAATGAACAGCTGAAGTCTGATTTCAAAAATGGAAACAGCGATCAGGTGGATATTTTGAAACGAATTGCCCGTCTGGAAAACGCAGTATTCAATACTCCTAAAGAATAAAGAAAAAAATTACACTGTTGGATGAAGCAGTTGCTGGCAGAGAAATCTGTTAGAGGAAAGTCCATGCTCGCACAGTCTG
>JABUSF010000009.1:24142-29352 GCA_021443945.1 Ileibacterium sp. | reverse complement strand
CTCAAGCGAGAAACCCAAATTTGGTAGGGGAACCGGCAGAAAGGAACTGAACGGACTGCTGGATGTCTGTTTTGAAAGAAACAGGCATAGATAAATAACTGCTGCTTCCGTAAGGAAGAACAAAACATGGCTTATGATTCTGACAGTGCCGGCTTTCGAGCCGGCCTTTTTTTGTGCTTTTTTGAAAGCCGCTCAGGACTTCGCCCAGATATAGGCCGGCTCCACATTTTTATAAATAGCCCTGAACAATTCCTGAGCGGGAATGGTCTTTAAGCCTTTGTAGGTTGGATCCTGAACCAGATAAGAAGGATCCTGGATGTAAAAGCAGCCAATTTCATCGGTGGATGAGAGGGTTTCATATCCAGTGATGATGACTAAATGATTCCCATGAAATAATTCCGGATACAGTTCTTTCACATCTGCAGCACAGAAGACTGGAAAGGATTGATCAATGCTCTCTTTCGCTCTTTCTAAAAACCTCTGATAGGTTTCATCGCTGGAATCGCCAATGGTGATCGTTTGGACGTGATAACCGGCTGCAGGAGGATTTTCGCTTTCATTGCCGAACAAATATTTATTGGCGACTCTGGCGGCATCCACATATTCAGTGCCTGTCACGCTTGAGGTGTGAAGTTCACTGGCTAACTGATCCTGGCTGATTTCAATTCCATGAAATGCCAGTACCATCTGCAGGGAAGCTGGCCCGCAGTAATAACCGTTTTCCTGAACGGACTGGGGCACGGACAGAACCCTCCGGCTTTCAGGAAGGGGGCTTTCTTTTCTTTCTTCCTCTGCCAAAGCTGGGCTTTCTGTTTCCTGCTGCGGCAGGCTTTCATTTTGCTCTGTGGGTTTTTCCAAATCTGCAGTGGGATTTGAAACTCTGTTCGATGATGTATTTTCGTCAAGGAATACCTGATGGTCATTGTTTCTGCTGCTGGTTTCTTCCGTTTGGTTTGACTGATCCGTCTGAGATGGATTCAGTCTTGTGCAGCCGGCAGAAGATGAAAGGATTGGGAGGAAAAGGCAAAGCCATACAGGATTATTTTTCATAAACGCAAACCTCAGATTCATTATGACTTGCATGAATGGTCTGTCCAAGAGGAGCGGATATTTTAATTTCAGATTTCCTGCAGCCTTACGGATTCCAGAAGGAGGGAAATGAAAAAAGCACCTGATCAGGTGCTTACGAGGCATTTAACATATAGTAAACGATTTCCACTGGGGAGTTGAGGCGGGCATGGAAATCAATACATCCCACTCCACTGGAAATCCAGTAGGGGAAGTTTAAATTTTTCTGTTTGTCCCGGTTCAGATCCAGACTGCCTTTCCATTCCCGATACCCTCCTTTGATGGGCCAGGAGATTTGGGTTCCGTGGGAATTTCCGGCAATGGCATAGCTCACGGGAGCCATGGCAAGAGATGGGTTGAGCAGATTGTCCGGATAATGGCTTAAGACCAGGTTGAACTGTTCGTTGCTGAAAGACTGCACTGCACTTTCAAACACGGGCTCTGTTGTCAGTCCGGCCAGCCGGATGGGACTGCGGTCCTGATTGGCAATGGTTACGGAACTGTTGACCAGAACCTCTACCTGGCTTTCTTCGTAGATGGAGTCTACCAGCCTGCGGCGTTCCTCACTGACTAAATCCTGTTCTCCATATACCGCAAATTTGCCAAGGGGAGCTTTGATGGAAGAAAGCTGATCCACCATTTGCCGGCGGGTTTCCTCACTGATCTGGGCATCGCTCCAGAACAGATCGCCTCCGAAGAGGAAAATGTCCGGATCCAGTTCCCGGATCTTTTCGAACAGCCGATCCAGTTCTTCCGGAGTGGAGAACTGTCCGGCTTCCAGATCGGTAATGTAGACGATGGACATCTGATCCATGGATTTCGGTATTTTTTTGGAAGACAGTTTCTGATAGGAAACATCGATTTGGTAAGGGTTGATTTTAAAGGCCCGCAGAATCGCTGTATCAAATCCCAGCACAATGGCCAGAAGGACAACGAAAATCGGGATTAGAATTTTCTGCAGTTTTGTAAACTTCATTGCGCCTCACATTCTGAAAACTATCTTATCACAGAAAAAGCATGAAAAAGAAACTGAGCCGGATACGAGCCGGCTCAGTGATTAGTTGTCTTTAGTGTCTTTGTTTTCTTTATTGTCTTTGCTGAAGTTCCTGCGTCCTTTGTTCTGGTTCTGGCGGCGCATGCGGGCCAGTTCCTCCATGGTAGATCGGGAATTCAGGATGACCGGAATCACGATGGGGTTCCGGTTTGTTTTTTTGTAAAGGAAGGGTTCCAGGGAAGAACGAATGCAGTTTTTAATCTCTGCAAAGTTTGTTCTTTCCTTCATCTTTTCAGCCAGGGCATTGCCGACAATAAATTCCGCTTCCTTGAGCAGCTGCTGGCTGTCCTTGATGAAAACGAAACCGCGGGTGACCAGAATAGGGCGGGAGAGCAGTTTGTTTTCCTTGGAATCAATGGCAATGACCACAGCAACCAGTCCATTGTCTGCCAGAATGCGGCGGTCTTTTAAGACAGCTGTGGACAGACCGGAAATATCATTTCCGTCTACATAAATGTCATCACCCTGATAACGCCAGTCGCTGTGAAGCACCTGGTTGTCCCGCATGAGCAGGATATCGCCGTTGGCACAGACGAAGATGTTGTCTTCGGGCATGCCGGTTTCCATGGCGGTTTTCTTATGCTGCATAAGCATTTTGTGTTCGCCATGAATTGGCATGAAATACTTTGGCTTGATCAGCTGCAGCATCAGCTTTTGTTCCTGTTTGGAAGCATGGCCGGTGGTGTGCAGGTTGGTCAGCACCGATTTGTTTAAAACAGTAGCTCCGGAGCGGAACAGCTTGTCCACAACCTTATTGACGGAAACATCGTTTCCAGGAATGGGGTTGGACGAGAAGACAACGGTATCGCTTGGCTTCAAGTGGATGAAGCGGTGGGTTCCGTTGGCAATGCGGCTGAGGGCGGCTAAAGGTTCTCCCTGAGAGCCGGTGCACAAAATGCAGACTTTTTCATCTGGTGTGTGCTTGAGTTCTTCTGGGGTGAGCAGCTGGCTGTTTTTGATTTTGATGACACCCATTTTCCGGCCAATTTCCACAATATTTTCCATGGAGCGTCCAAAGACAGCGACCTGACGGCCGGTCTTCACCGCTGCTTCGATAATCTGAGCGACACGGTAAACGTTGGAGGCGAAAGTGGCCACAATAATGCGGTGTTTTGCGCTTTTCATAATGCGCAGAATTTCGTTGGCAACTTCTTTTTCGGAGATGGAGAAGCCTTCGACGCCGGAGTTGGTGGAATCAGCCATGAGCAGATCCGGTTTCAGGGCGCCGATATAGGCCATTTTCTGGTAATCGGCGTTCTGGCCAACTGGGGTCAGGTCAAATTTAAAGTCTCCGGTATGAACTGCTGTCCCGTTTGGAGTGGTGATGAATACACCTAATGAATCCGGGATGGAGTGAATGGTGTTGAAAAAGCCGATGGTGAAATATTTTGTCTTCACCGCGGAGTTCTCATCGATTTCAATGATAGGGACTTTTGGAGCATCTTTGTGCTCCTGCAGTTTCTTTTCGATGAGGGCTTTGGCAAAGCGGGGAGCGTAAATGGTATCGATTCCGACTTGCTTGATCAGAAAGGGGATACCCCCAATATGGTCTTCGTGACCGTGTGTAATCACAAGAATTTTTTTCTTGCGGTTGTTTTTAATCAGATGATGATAGTCAGGGATGACATAGTCGACACCAAGCAGATCGTCGCCTGGAAACAGCACACCGCTGTCCACGATGGCAATTTCGTTGCCGTGCTCGAAGCAGTACATGTTTTTGCCGACTTCCCCCAAACCTCCAAGAGCGTAAATCTGAGTGTCTGTTGGACGAACCGAATGGACGTTCATTTCTTTCTGGATGGAGTGGGACTTTCTTTCCTTATGATCTTGATTGTGATTCATTATTCAATTGAGCAAAGCTCGTTCCTTTCCAAAATACATACAAAACAGCCTGAAAAAAGATGCTGATCCTTTCGGAACAGCCAAAATCAGAATGCCTTCCAGGTTTGCTTATTATATAAGGAAGATCAGCACAACTTGAGAGGGCGGATTTTAAAAAATAAAAGATATGGACTGTTTTATATTCCTGATTATTGTATCATTAAACACCAAAAAAGAGCAGTGGCTACAATACCACTGCTTCAGGGTCCTCTTCAAAGGGATCCTCTTCGTTGATGTGATCGTAATAGAGCGTACCGCTTAAGTGATCGATTTCGTGCTGCAGAACGATGGCTAAATAGCCGGAAGCTCTCAGTTCGATTTCCTGATCTGTCAGCAAATCATAAGCACGTACTTTGATGCGGGCGCTTCTGTACACCCGGCCTTCATGACCGTTGGGTACAGACAAACAGCCTTCGCCGTCTTCCAGACAGGTTCTCTGAACACTGTGAGAAACAATTCTGGGATTGACCAGGGCAAATTCGTAGTTTTCTTCCTCGTTCTTCGGAACCACCACAGCAATCATCGCTTTGGGCACTCCCACCTGAATGGCCGCAATGCCCACAGCCGGCTGCAGATTTTTGGCTTCGCACAGCTCTTCATCCTGACTGTCGGCAACATACTGATGCATCGCCCGAAGCAGTTCTTCATCCTCTGCGCTTAAAGGAAGCTGAACCTGTTCGGAATGGGTGCGGATGATGGGATCGTCATCATGAACAATATTTTCGATGGTAATTTCCATTGGATTTTCCTCCAGATGGAAACATCATAATTCATTTGCCTTCAGCTTTCAAACGAGTACCAGTGCCCTGTGGGTGGTGTGCTAAAATAGAACAACATTAAATGGAATATAAGGAAACATTTGTATGAAAACAATATGGAACAAAATAAAAGGTGCCGGCAAGGCGGTCATGAGATTTCTTCATGTTCCTGCCGGGACGGACAAGACCATTAACATCTGCATGCTGATTCTGATGGCTTTTGGCTCCATCATGGTTGTCTCCACCTCCCAGGGAACAAAAGGAGCTGTTTTAGGTGTGGGAGTGGAAGCTTTGAAGCAAGGCATCATCGTGATTGTCTCTTTGTTTCTGTACTATATAATGATTCGCTTTTTCTCCTGGCAGAAGTTCAAGCTTTTCCAATGGCCCGTCGGTTTGGGTCTGCTGGGCATTATGCTGTTTGTTGCCATTGCCGGAACGGAAGTCGGCGG
>JABUSF010000009.1:21492-22543 GCA_021443945.1 Ileibacterium sp. | reverse complement strand
TGTGAATCCACTCTGGCCAAGCTCAATGAGAAACTGGGCTGGTATGAATTTCTGCGTCTGGGAACCGGTGAGGAAAAAAGCGGAGGACGCCATCGTCCTTCCTTGCTGGCAGACCATTTTGAAGCCTGCATCGGAGCGATCTATCTGGATTTAGGCTATGGTGCTGTCTGTCAGATTCTGGATGAATGGATGAAGCCTTTAATCAGTGCAAGCAAATCGGAAGATGTGACCGACTATAAAACCCATCTGCAGGAATATGTGCAGACGGACAACCGGAAAACCATCCAGTACCGTCTGCTGAAAGAGGAAGGACCAAGCAACAGCCCAACCTTTACCATGGGCGTGTATCTGGATGACATCTGCATGGGTGTTGGAACCAGCACCACCAAGAAAAAAGCGGAACAGAAGGCAGCTGCTGAAGCCTTTAAAAAACTGGCAGTTTAGAAACGATTGAATAAGACCAAGGAGGCCCAATGAAATTTCTGGATACTCTGGGAAATCTGATCGATGATCAGCTGCATCCCTATTTTGAAAACACCGAAATCGAAAGCACTCCTGTTTACCATACCCAAAGAAGGGAACTGGCTCTGAAACTGAAAACAGACCAGACCCTTCCTTTTTCTGTTTATGAGCAGACCGTTCATGCCCTGCGCATGGCGCTTCACGCCAGCATTGATATGGACATTAATGCGGAAAAAGTTCTTGAAGATGTGGGACAGCTCAACCAGTATGCCGAATACCTGTATTTGAATCATCCGGATCTGAAAGCTTTCGAAGGAATGCATGCCAGTCTGAATGAGCAAAAGGAACTGTGCTGGTCCACCGCCTCTGAGCAGAAGTACGCTGCCATGAAACAGAAAATGAAAGCCATGCAGGCGGCTTTAAAGAAAATGGGAGCCCCTGTGGAAGTCAATGTGGTTCTCGAGGAAAATGAACAGGATCTTGCTCCTGACTTTATTGATATAGCGCCCATCAAAGCACCCGCTCCAGCGGCTGCTGCAGCCAAAAACGGATCGGGCTCGCCCCGCAAAACATGGAAAAAGCAGGAAGC
>JABUSF010000009.1:18624-20252 GCA_021443945.1 Ileibacterium sp. | reverse complement strand
TACAACCCAAACGGTTCAGCCAACTCCACCACGGGTGTGCCCCGCATTCCAAGAGCGGAACTGCAGAAATACCATGATAAAGGCCATTTGCTGTTTGGTTCTTCCTGCCAGAACGGGGAAGTGTTCGACACCGCTCATACCAGAGGCAGGGAAGAACTGCTGCGGGTGATGAAGTTCTATGACTTCATCGAAGTCCAGCCTCTGGATGTGTACAAAAACCTGGTGGACAGAGGCGCCATTGAAACCAAAGAGGATCTGCAGAAAATTCTGCGCTTTATCATCGATGGAGCCAAGGAGCTGGGACTGCCCGTGATCGCCAGCAGCGATGCCCATTATGTAGCTCCCCATGAAAAGAGAGTCCGGGATGTTTACATCAATGCGAAAGCCATTGGAAACTCCCGGCATCCTCTGTATCAGTACAATTTGAAAAACAGACAGACCCGTTCCAATCCCAATCAGCATCTGCTGACCACCCGGGAAATGCTGAATGCCTTCGAGTGGCTGGATGATGAAAATTTGATTCATGAAATTGTCATCGACAATCCCAAAAAGCTGGCTGCCGGAATGGAAGAACTGTTCCCCATCAAAGACAAACTGTATCCGCCTGATATTGAAGGTTCTGACCAGAAGCTGCGGGACATTTGTTACAAGACCGCTCATGAATGGTACGG
Source organism: Ileibacterium sp. (assembly GCA_021443945.1). GTDB lineage: Bacteria > Bacillota_I > Bacilli_A > Erysipelotrichales > Erysipelotrichaceae > JABUSF01. The sequence continues at coordinate 19,581 of JABUSF010000009.1, read as the reverse complement.
CGATCCGCTGCCGGAACCTGTTCAGGAACGTCTGGACCGGGAACTGAATGCCATTATCGGTGCCGGCTACTACGTTGTTTACTACATTTCCCACCTGCTTGTGAAAAAGAGCAATGAGGATGGGTATCTGGTTGGTTCCCGAGGATCCGTAGGATCTTCCTTTGTGGCCACCATGTCGGGAATTACCGAAGTAAACCCGCTGAAGCCTCATTACATCTGCAAAAAATGCCACTATCTGGAATGGATCGACGATCCGGAAATTCATTCCGGTTTCGACCTTCCGGACAAAGTATGCCCCAACTGCAAAGAAACCATCCGCGGGGACGGCCAGGATATTCCATTTGAAACCTTCCTGGGGTTTGAAGGAGACAAGGTTCCTGATATTGACTTGAACTTCTCCGGTGAATATCAGCCAAACGCCCACGCCTTTACAAAAACCATTTTCGGGGATGACCACGTCTTCCGTGCCGGAACGGTAGGTACCGTCCAGGAAAAAACCGCTTACGGCTACATCAAAGGCTATGAAGAGGAAATGGATCTTCAGGTTCCGTTCTCGGAAGCCAAGCGCATTGATTTGGCCAAAGCCTGCGAAGGGGTAAAACGGACCACCGGTCAGCATCCAGGCGGTATCGTCGTGGTTCCGCTGGATATGGATGTTCATGACTTTACGCCTGTGCAGTATCCGGCCAACAACCCCTATGCCGAGTGGAAAACGACTCATTTCGATTTCCATCAGATTCACGACAACATTTTGAAGTTTGATATTCTCGGACACGTCGATCCAACAGCCATGAAAATGATGGAGCGCATGTCCGGCATTGATGTGACGACTATTCCCATGAACGATCCGGAGACAATGAAAATCTTCTCCTGCACGGATTCTCTGGGAATCGACTCCACCCGATACAATCAGGTCACCGGTGCAGCCGGCATTCCGGAATTTGGAACACCTTTTGT
>JABUSF010000009.1:3038-18057 GCA_021443945.1 Ileibacterium sp. | reverse complement strand
TGGAAATGTCTGTAAGAGGATTCCACTTCTCCAACATGTCCATTCACCGCTCTGCTGCCACGGAATTCAGAGTGGATCCTGACGATCCAAAGGCGATTATTCCGCCGTTTACCGCTCTGGATTCTTTAGGAGAGAACGTTGCCAAGTCCATAGTCAAAGCCCGTGAGGAGAGAGACTTTATCTCCAAGGAAGATGTCATGAACCGGACTCAGCTTTCCAAAACACTGATGGAGCGGCTGGAGCGCATGGGAGCCATGGAGGGACTGGATGAAGAAAATCAGATTACTTTGTTCTAATGAAACCTCTTACGAATTGCGCTGAATTGTGTGATATACTAGGATTCAACAGAGAGGTAATTTATGGCACAAACCAATATCAGCTTTGAAATGAGCGAAAAATTAAAAGATCAGATGGAGCAGCTTTGTGAAGATCTCGATCTGACGATGGAAGAAGCATTCCAGATTTTTGCAGCCAAAATGGTGAATGAACAGGGAATGCCTTTTGAAGTGACAGAAGACGACTATCCGCCAAAGGAAGGATGCCTGCTGTGCAAAGCTTTAGGCATTGGAGCTGCGGTTGCTGCCGTCATCGCTTTGGCAGGAGCAATTGCTGCTGTTGTAAACTGGCTGAAAAAACGCTGAGCCTTCGGGCTTGGCCTTTTTTTTGCTGCAGGTGCAGTAAGTTTGTCCAAAAAAAACTTAAAATTGTTTCCGTTGGTGAAAAGACAAGATATACTTTTCGACATACGGAAAAGGAAGGAAATCGATATGCGCGATACTTTAATGTTTGAAATTATTGGCAAAGAGGAGAACCGTCAGCGTGACAACGTGGAACTGATCGCCTCTGAAAACTTCGTATCTTCCCAGGTCAGGGAAGCACAGGGATCTGTATTAACCAACAAATATGCAGAAGGATATCCTGGCAAACGCTATTACGGCGGATGCGTATATGTAGACGAAGCAGAAGAGCTGACCCGTCAGCGTGCAAAAGAACTGTTCGGCGCAGAACATGTCAACGTTCAGGCCCATTCCGGTTCACAGGCAAATATGTCTGTTTACAACACCATTCTTGAGCCAGGGGATACCGTTCTTGGAATGGATCTGACAAGCGGCGGACATTTAACGCATGGCCATCCATTAAACTTCTCCGGACGGACCTACAACTTCATCCCATACAACGTGGATCCAGTGACAGAAATGATTGATTACGACAAACTGGAAGCTCTGGCTATGGAAAGCAAACCAAAACTGATTGTTGCAGGTGCGTCAGCTTATCCAAGAGTGATCGATTTTGAAAGACTGTCCGAGATCGCCAAGAAAAGCGGTGCCTATCTGATGGTGGATATGGCTCACATTGCCGGTCTGGTCGCAGCCGGACTCCATCCATCCCCAATCCCATATGCAGACTTTGTAACCACCACCACTCACAAAACCCTGCGCGGACCGCGCGGAGGCATGGTGTTCTGCAAAGAAGAGTTCGCCAAGAAACTGGATTCCAGAACGTTCCCCGGCATGCAGGGCGGACCGCTGGAACATGTGATTGCGGCCAAAGGAATTGCTCTGTATGAAGCCATGCAGCCTTCCTTTAAAGACTATATTCAGCAGCTGATGAACAATATTCAGGTGCTGGCGAAGAAATTCGACGAAGCCGGATTCAGAATGGTTTCCGGCGGAAGCGACAACCACCTGATCCTCCTGGATACCAAGGCATCCCTTGGAATGAGCGGTAAGGAAGCGGAACGCCTTCTGGATGAAGCCGGCATTACCGTCAATAAAAACACCATCCCATTCGATCAGGAAAAACCATTTATCACCAGTGGAATCCGTATTGGTACCGCCGCGATGACCAGCCGCGGATTCAAGGAAAAGGAATTCGAACAGGTCGCTGACTGGATCATTCGTGTTCTCAAAGCCGGTGATGATCAGACAGCAGCCCAGGTGAAGCAGGAAGTTGTACAATTAACAAGACAGTTTCCAGCGGAGGCAGTGATTGATTAAATTAATTTGTGTCGGAAAAAATAAAGACAAAAACCTTGAAGCTTTGAACCGGGAATACCTGAAAAGACTGCAGGCCTTTGATAAAATGCAGGTTGAAGAAGTAAAGGACGAACCGGACATTCATTCTGAACGGGAGAGTGAAGCAAAAGCGATTAAAGACAAAGAAAGCCAGAGAGTGCTCGACAAAATCAAGGATTCTGATTTTGTCGTCCTTCTGGATCTTCACGGAAAAATGATGGACTCCATCGAATTCAGCCGCGAGCGCCAGAAATGGCAGAGCCGGGGCAATTTGGTGTTTGTCATTGCCGGTTCTTTAGGACCGGGTGAAGAACTGGTAAAACGTGCCGACGCCCGGTGGAAGCTCTCAGATCTGACGTTCACACATCTTATGTGCAGAACGCTGGTTCTCGAGCAGATCTACCGCTCCTTTATGATTGAAAAAAACAGAAGCTATCATAAGTAAGAGGTGTCACGATGAAGCGAAGCAATAAAACCTATCTGACCATTACGGGAATGGCGGCAAGTGCCTACTTTCTGCTCATTGCTGTGATCAAAGGCCGGGAAGCATTCAAAATGAAGGCAATGGCCAATCAGACCAACGGAGTAAGCGTTTCTTTTGTTTACTATCTGGCCGCTGCTCTTTGCGGGCTGGTTTTTGGTCTGCTGGCGGCTTATTACTTCTATTCCAAAAAAAATGAAATCTCCATTCAGGATCTGCTGAAAAATGCAGCTTTGAAAATGAAGGTGATCCTGGGCGGGGCAGCCGGCCTGGCAGCAGGCGGTCTGTTTGCCTTTGGCGTGATTGGAACCATTCCAAGCTTTAAAGCAGGTTCCATTGAACCTTTGGAAAGTCCCATTGCGTTTGTGGATCTGGAAAAAGCCAAAGAGGAAAAAGAGGAAGCTGCCAATCCTGAAAAACAGAACCAGCCAGCAGAAGCAGAAACAAAAGAGGAAACAAAGAAGACAGAAACGGCTCCAGCGGCAGAACAGTCAGAGACAAAACAGGAAACTGCCCAGACCGCTGCAGTGGTGGAAAGCGATCATGAATTTCCAATCCCGGATTTGCCTCCTGTTCTTCAGTCTGACAACAAAGTCAATGAAGCCGGCTCCGTGAAGACAGTTTCCGATGAGGAAGATGTTTCCGGAAGTCTGAGTGCGTCTGCATCCAATGAAAGTGCCCTGATGGTCATGAACGGTGGCGTTGCGACTTTGACATCCAGTTCCGTTTATAAAACCGGAGAAGTGCCTCAGGCAGATTACAGTCTGCTTTATGGGGTAAACTCTGCCATTCTTGTCCGCAAGGGAGGAATGGTCAATATGATGGACTCTTATGTTCAGACCGATGCACCCGGCGCTGCCGGACTGAGCTGCAACGGCAACGAAGCTTATGCCAGTGTTTCGGATTCTCAGATTATCACCAACAGCGGACAGTCTGCTGCCCTGCAGGCCATGTTTGGAGGCTCCATCAGCGGTTCTGGTCTGAAGATTTTTACCAATGGACCGTATTCTCCAGGATTCAATATCCGTTCCGGATCCAAAGTGGACGTGCAGAACGTTTTGATGCAGAACAAAAGCGAAGGCTCCAGCCTGATGCAGGGAGCCGGAACCTTTATGATCAGCGACTTGAACGGAAATGCTCTGAATGGAAACATTGCCACATTCTATGAAGGTGCCAGTGCGGAAATCCGGGGAAGCAGCATTTCTGCCAATGGATTCTGTGCTGAGGATGAAACAGGAGCCATGTTCCTTCTGAAGGAAGATCCTCTGATCACCCGCAACCATCCGGTAGACATGAAAATGTCTGCCACATCCGTGGTGATGAACCAGAGCGGGGCTTTAAACGGAGCACCACTGATTAAAACATCCAATACGGATTTTGCAGTAACCCTCGAAGACAACGTGATTAGAATTCCGTCTGGAGTTCTTCTTTCCCAGAACAAAGGAAATGGCACCCTGACGCTGACCAGCCAGTACGCATCTGGAAGCGTAGAGGCCTCGGAAGGCTCCAAGCTTGCTCTTAGCCTGACCAACGGATCCACCCTGACCGGATCTGTCAACAGTGCGCAGAGCAGTGCCAGAATTTCTTTGAAACTGGACAGTTCCAGCCGGCTGTCTTTAATCGGAAACTGCTATGTGGATTCCTTTGAAAATGAAGATTCCGCCAATTCCAATGTGGACTTCAATGGCTATACGATCTACGTAAAAGGAAATCCGATTTCCCAATAAAACAACGCAAGAGAAGGCAAATTGTGCTTTCTCTTTTTTTGATGGGATGACTCGGTGATGAAAGTATATTCATCCTTTGAATTGTGGTGATATAATGGAACAGGAACTGCACTAGCTGCAATCAATAGGAGGAAAATGAAGTCTATGGCAAAGAAAACTGTCAAAGATCTGGACGTTAACAACAAGAAAGTCATCGTCCGCGCCGATTTGAACGTGCCTCACAAAGGCAGTGAAATCACAAACGACAACCGTGTAAAGGCTGCTGTGCCAACTCTGAAATATTTAACAGACAATGGCGCTAAAGTGATTTTGATGTCTCACCTTGGCAAAGTAAAAACAGAAGAAGACAAAGCTAAAAACGATCTGGGCATCGTAGCTCCTCGTCTGCAGGAACTCATGCCTGAAGTAAAAGTTAAATTCTGCCCTGTAACACGCGGCGAAGAGCTGGAAGCTATGGTTGAAGCTCTTGAACCAGGCGAAATCCTGCTCGTTCAGAACACTCGTTACGAAAAAGGCGAAAGCAAAAACGACGAAGAACTGTCCAAATACTGGGCATCTCTTGGTGACGTATTTGTAGAAGATGCATTCGGTTCTGTACACCGTGCTCATTCTTCCACAGTAGGTATTCCTACAAACATTCCAGAAAACGGACTTGGTTTCCTGGTTGAAAAAGAAGTAGACATGCTTGGAAAAGCTGTTGACGAACCTGTTCGTCCATTCGTAGCAATTCTGGGCGGTGCAAAAGTTTCTGACAAAATTGCTGTCATTGAAAACATGCTCGACAAAGCTGACAAAGTTATCGTTGGCGGCGGTATGGCTTATACATTCGCAAAAGCAATGGGTCACGAAGTCGGCAACTCTCTGCTTGAAGAAGACAAAATTGATCTCGCTAAATCCATCATCGAAAAAGGCGGCGACAAACTTGTTCTTCCAGTAGACGCTGTGATCGCAGACAAATTTGCAAACGATGCTGACATCAAAGTTGTTGGCGAAGACATTCCAGAAGGCTGGATGGGTCTGGATATTGGACCAAAATCCATCGAACTGTTCAAGGACACTTTAAAAGGTGCCAAGACGGTTGCATGGAACGGACCAATGGGCGTATTCGAAATGCCTAACTTCGCAAAAGGAACTCTCGAAGTATGCGAAGCCATCTCCGAACTGCCAGATGCAACGACAGTCATCGGCGGCGGCGACAGTGCAGCTGCTGCAATCCAGCTTGGATTCGAAGACAAATTCAGCCATATCTCTACAGGCGGCGGCGCTTCCCTGGAATACATGGAAGGCAAAACTCTGCCAGGTATCGCAATCATTGCAGATAAGTAAGTCGATTAGACCATTCATAATTGTAAAGAGGTAAATATGAGAGACATTATTATTGTTGGAAACTGGAAAATGAACAAAAACAACGCCGAGACAAAAGCTTTCTTCGAAGCTGTTGACAGCGTTGCTAAAACAAACAAAGGTCTTTACGGTGTAGGTGTTCCTTTCACTGATCTGAAAACAGCTCTGGAAGCTGCTGACAACCTGGTTGTTGCTGCTGAAAATGTACACTTCGAAGACTCCGGTGCTTTCACTGGTGAAGTATCTGTACCAATGCTGGAAGAACTCGGTGTGAAATACTGCATCATCGGTCACAGCGAACGCCGTGCCATGTTTGGTGATACAGATGAAACGGTAAACAAAAAAGCGAAAAAACTGCTGGCTGCCGGCATGACTCCAATTCTGTGCGTTGGTGAAACAGAAGAAGAATACGACAACGGCAAAACAAAAGATGTTCTGGTTGAACAGCTGAACGGTTCTTTAAAAGATATCCCTGCTGCTGACTACGAAAACATCGTTATCGCTTATGAACCAATTTGGGCAATTGGAACAGGAAAATCTGCATCTGTAGAAATCGCTGAAGACTGCTGCAAACTGGTTCGTGATGTTGTAAAAGACATGGTTGGCGAAGAAGCTGCTGAAAAAGTCAGAATTCAGTATGGCGGATCTGTTAAACCAGGAAACATCGTTGAATATATGGCTCAGCCTGATATCGACGGTGCCCTGATTGGCGGTGCTTCTCTGAAACCAGAATCCTTCATTGAAATCATCGAAAAAACAAAATAATTTATGTCTGTTCAAAAGGGTTGGCTCTTCCTGTGAAGAACCAGCCCTTTTTTTGTACCGGCCAGCAGGAAACAGAAGCTTTCAAAGGACTGAAAGATGAACAGGCAGGATGAAAGCGTATGTACATTTTCTGTAATTCGGATAAATATATGTTTTTATATATTGAATCTCATGCAAAAACTCTATGGGGCTTGACAAAAAATGTCGTATTAATTCCATAAATCACCACCGGTGCCTTTTTTGCGGATGTGGGTTGTATTAAACTGAAACAGAAAGGGATTTTATTATGAAGCTGTTGGCAGTGGACTTTGACGGTACAGTGTTCTTTCCTGGCGAAGGGGGATACCGTGTTCAGGATGTGGAAGCAATTAAACGATTTCAGCAGGATGGAAATCTGGTTGGCCTGAACACAGGAAGAGCTCTTCACTTTACAGAACATTTTGAGAAAGTGGACTGTCCGATTGACTTTGATTTTTACATCTGCAGCTCCGGCGCCCAGCTGGCAGATGCAAATGAAATTTCCTGGAAGGAAGCACGGATTGATTTTGAAACGGTTCGAACACTCTCGGACACTTTCAAAGACGTCATGCAGGTCTTTATCGCCGGAGGAATGTACTACACTCTGTCCGATGGACCGAATCCTTTCTTTGATAACCCTGTTGCCTCGCTGGAAGTTTTGGCTGACAAGTCTTTTGCGGGAATGTCTTTTGAGCCTGACACCAACGAGGAAGCCCTGGAAATCCACAAAAAGATTCAGTCCATGAATTTGGATGTGGTGTCCCAGGTCAATCATACTTCAGTCGATCTCTCGCCACCGGGCATCAATAAAGGAACCGGACTGCAGGAGATGGCTGCGTACTTGAATGTACCCATGAAGAATGTGTTTGCGGTGGGAGATGGAGACAATGATGCGCCAGCCATTCAGGCAGCTGCTCTTGGATTTGCCATCACCGCTGGAAGCAGTTTTCTTAAAAAATGTGCAGACTATACGGTAGAGAGCACAGCCCAGGCGATCGAACTCATCGAGAAGTTGGGAACACAGGATTATTAATAGCCTTTTTAGTATCAAAAAGAATGGAAAAGAGACTATAATAGCATGGGAATTATGTTATCAATGTATTATTTAATCAAATCCGTCTGCTGACGGAAGATGGCTGATTAATATATGATATCCTTTCACTATCGTTCGGTTTAGGAAAAAAGGGGGGAGACATTCATGAACTTTTTAGAGAAATATGGCAAACTCGTTGCAATGAGTCTTTGCAGTGTATCTTTTTTGCCAGTGGCATCCATTGTTGAAGCACAGGACACTACACCAGGATGGCACGGAAAGAAATTTGTAAACACAGACAAACAGATCGCAAAAGGATGGCGGGAAGTCCAGGGCGATTCCTACTATTTTGATGAAGAAGACGGTGACCTCGATGAAGAGGCTACAAACAAAGGAACCACAGCTTCTGTAAGTGTTGCTGCTGCTGCTGAAATTGAAAACAATATCAAAGAGGCAGTGGCTGAAATGACACCGGTTGAAGAAACGGTGGAAGAGGCAGTTCAGGAAGAAGCTGCACCGGTTGAAACAGCTGTACCTGAACAGGAAACACCTGCTCCAGCACAGCCGCAGGCACCTGCAGAAGAAGCTGTCCCAGCACCAGAAGCACCAGCACCAGAAGAAGCTGCGCCAGCGCCGGAAGAACAGCCGGAATGGACAGCACCGGAAGAAGCTGCACCAGCACCGGAAGAACAGCCGGAATGGACAGCACCGGAAGAAGCTGCACCAGCGCCGGAAGAACAGCCGGAATGGACAGCACCGGAAGAAGCCGCTCCAGCTCCAGAAGAAACTGCACCAGCACCGGAAGAACAGCCGGAATGGACAGCACCAGAGGAAGCTGCACCGGCGCCGGAAGAATGGGCAGCCCCGGAAGAGGCAGCTCCTGAAGTGGATCAGCCAATGTCTGATGCTGAATACTATGCTGGACTGAACCAATCCATTGCGAATGCTGCATTATCTCTTGTAGGCACAACAGACGGTCTTCAGTGTACAGAAGTTGTGCAGTTGGCACTTGCAGGCGCAGGTGTTCAGGATGCCATGAGTCTCTGGCCAGACGAATACGCCTCAGTTTATGGATACTACACAGACAACCCTCAGCCTGGAAACCTGATTTATTACAGCAACGGCGGACGCGGAACCGACCACATTGCGATTTACATCGGCAATGGACAGGCCGTGCACGGAAACTTCTGGACACAGGATGGAGAATCCAAAACCATTGTTTACAGTGCAAACATTCCAAACGCTGGAGCACCACAATTTATTCAGGTTCAGCGATGAACGGATTAACCTGGCTTTTTTAAGCCGGGTTTTTTTTGTGGAAAGTTCTGTATAATGGACAAAAACAGGAGGAAAAATCGCGTTATGACTGCATCCGCTTATGATGAAATTCTATCCAGACGTTCTGTGAAAGGTTATGAACCAACTCCAGTGCCTACAGAACTGATCGAAAAGATAACAGCTGCTGCACAGGCTGCCCCCTCCGGGATGAACAAACAGCCGACTGCGTTTATTGCTGTTGCCAATAAAGAACTCAGAGATGAACTCTCCCGCATGAACGCCCAGGTTCTGGCAAAAAACAATCCGGCATACAATGGGGATCCATTCTATGGAGCTCCTGCCGTCATTGCTGTTCTGGCCAATCCGGAACGGCCTACCTATGTCTATGACGGCTCTCTGGCAATGGAAAACATTCTGCTGGCTGCCCATTCTCTCGGACTTGGAGCCTGCTGGATTCACCGCTGCAAAGAAGTGTTTGAAAGCGACGAGGGAAAAGAAATTCTGCGCAAACTGGACATTCCGGAAAATTATGAAGGAATTGGATTTGCCATTCTAGGCTACCCTGCCAAAGAATCCGCTGCGCCTTCTAAAAGAACATCCCTTGTGAGGATGGTTTTATGATCCGCATTGGGCAGGCCATCGATGTCCATCAGCTGACAGAAGGGCGGGACCTGATTGTGGGCGGTGTCAGAATTCCCCACGAAAAAGGACTGCTTGGCCATTCGGATGCCGATGTGCTGCTTCATGCCATTGCAGAAAGCATTCTTGGGGCACTGGCTCTTGGAGATCTGGGGCATCATTTTCCGGATACAGATCCCAAATACAAAGGAGCTGATTCTTTAATGCTCCTTGCCCATACAGCATCTTTAATGAAGGAAAAAGGATTTCGTCTGTCCAATCTGGATGCAACCATCATGGCTGAAAAGCCGAAAATGGCTCCTCACATCGAGCAGATGAGAAAAAATGTGGCGCAGGTTCTGGAAGCGGATCTCAGCCAGATCTCCATTAAAGCCACTCGAGGAGAAAAAATGGGCTTTGTTGGCCGTGAGGAAGGAATGGCAGCCTTATGCGTCTGCCTGTTGGAAAGTGAAAAATGAGAATTGCAATTCAAAGAGTAACCAAAGCATCCTGTACCATTGATGGGGAAATCACAGGACAAATTGAACAGGGATATTGTCTTTTTGTTGGGTTTTGTGATACAGATACACCATTGGTCCTGGAAAAAATGGCAAAGAAAGTCATTGGCCTGCGCGTTTTCTCAGATGAGAACGGGCTGATGAATTTAAGCATTGAACAGGTGCAGGGGAAAATTCTGTCCATTTCACAGTTCACTCTGTATGCGAACTGCAGAAAGGGAAACCGCCCGAGCTTTGTCAATGCGGCCAAGCCGGAAATTTCCAAACCGATGTATGAGCAGTTTAATGATCTGCTGGCCAAAAGTGTACCTGTTGAAACAGGTGTTTTTGGTGCGGATATGAAAATTGATTTGATCAATGACGGTCCCGTGACAATTTGGATGGATTCAGAGGAGATGTTTGGTTCATGATTATTTACGGAAGTGAGCTTTCTGCAAAACTCAGAAAAGAATTTAAGGAAGAAATTGAACAGCGGCGGGCACAGGGCAAAAAAATCCCATGCCTGAGCGTTATTCTGGTAGGGGACAACCCGGCCAGTCAGTCTTATGTAAAAAGCAAGGCCAACGCCTGCCACGATGTAGGCATTGAAAACCGGACCATTGTTTTGGACGGCGGCATTTCCCAGCACGAACTGGAAGCTGCGGTGAAAGCCGAAAATGACAATCCGGAAGTGGATGGAATTCTCATCCAGCTGCCGCTGCCAAAGGGATTGGATGAACAGGCTGCTCTGGATGCCATCAGCCCGGAAAAAGACGTGGACGGACTGCATCCGGTCAATGCGGGAGCTTTGGTGCTTAACCGCGAAGGATTTGTGCCATGTACGCCTCTTGGAGTTATGGAAATCTTAAAGGAAGCCGGACTGACGGATTTGTCCGGTAAAACCGCTGTTGTGTGCGGCCGCTCGAATCTGGTGGGCAAACCATTGTCTCTGCTACTGCAGAAAGCCAATGCGACGGTCACCACAGTTCATTCGCGCACACCGGATATGAAGAAAATCTGCTCCCAGGCAGACATTCTTGTGGCTGCTATTGGAGTACCGGAGATGATTGACGCAGATTACGTGAAAGACGGGGCTGTTGTCATCGACGTAGGAATCAACCGTGTGGACGGCAAGCTGAAAGGCGATGTGAAATTTGATGACGTCAAAGACAAAGCTTCTGTGATTACACCGGTTCCTAAAGGGGTTGGACCAATGACCGTCTGCATGCTTCTGTTCAATACACTGAAAGCCTGCAGAGCAAAGGATCAGGAGAATGGATAAAATAGAATACGGATTAAACGACATTGTCGAAATGAAAAAAGAACATCCATGCCATAAATCCAAAGAATGGAAAATTATCCGCATGGGTGCTGATATCCGCATTAAATGCCTGGGCTGCGGAACCTCCGTACTGATGCCCCGGCAGAAATTTGACAAGAAGATTAAGAAGATTGTCAGAAAAGCTGAAGAGGAAGGAGATTCTGTATGCCTTTAACAGCTGGAATTGTGGGTCTTCCAAACGTTGGAAAGTCCACTCTTTTTAACGCGATTACCAAATCGCAGGTGGAAGCAGCCAACTATCCTTTTGCCACCATCGCCCCAAACGTAGGTGTGGTAGAAGTGCCGGATGCACGAATTGACCGTTTGGTGGAGCTGTTTCATCCGAAAAAAACCATTTATACAACTTTTGAATTTACAGACATTGCCGGTCTGGTAAAAGGAGCAAGCAAAGGGGAAGGCCTGGGAAACCAGTTTCTTTCCAACATTCGTCTGACAGATGCCATTTGCCATGTGGTTCGCTGTTTTGATGATCCCAACATCACCCACGTGGAAAATACAGTGGATCCCATCCGCGACATTGAAATCATCGATCTGGAACTGATCATGGCGGATCTGCAGACCATTGAAAACCGAATTTCTAAAATCGGACGCAAAGCGCAGTCTTCCGGGGACAAGGAAGCGAAAGCGGAAATGGCTGTTCTGGATAAGCTGAAGCCTCATTTGGAAGCTGGTCAGCCTGCCAGAAGCCTGGAGCTGACAGAGGATGAACTCAACGTCGTCAAACAGTACAACCTTCTGACCATGAAGCCTGTCATTTATGTAGCCAATCTGGATGAAGAAGGCATCGCTGATCCAAATGCGGTTCCATATTTCTGCCAGGTCAAGGAGCTGGCAGAAAAAGAAGGCAGTGAAGTGGTTCCGGTCTGCGCCAAAATTGAAGAAGACCTTTCCAGCCTGGACAAGGAAGAAAAGGAAATGTTTTTGGAAGAACTCGGACTGCCTCAGTCTGGTTTGGATCAGCTGATTCAGAAAGCCTATAAAGTTCTCGGCTTATGCACCTTCCTGACAGCTGGAGAAGATGAATGCCGCGCCTGGACTTTCCGTCAGGGCATGAAAGCCCCCGACTGTGCAGGAGTTATTCATACAGACTTCAAACGTGGATTTATCCGTGCAGAAGTTTACCGCTTTGAAGACATTGATGAACTGGAAACAGAACAGGCCATCAAGGAAGCGGGAAGAATGCGTCTGGAAGGCAAGGAGTATGTGGCTCAGGACGGAGATGTGATGCATTTCCGCTTTAACGTATGATCAGCTCCCTGCTGAAAATGGATTTTATCACCGTAGCTGCCTATGTGCTGGCGGTGGTGCTGTCCATGTCGGTTCATGAAATGGCGCATGCGCTGGTCTCCATGATGTTTGGAGATCCAACGGCAAGGCTGAAAGGGCGCTTGTCCTTAAACCCTTTCGCCCATGTAGACTGGACCGGACTGATGTGCCTTTTGCTGTTTGGCTTTGGATGGGCCAAGCCGGTGCCAATTGACAGCCGATACTATAAAGACGAAAAAACAGGAATCATTTGGACCTCGTTTGCAGGTCCGATTGCCAACTTCCTTCTGGCTTTTGTCTGCCTGCTGATCTATTACGGCCTGCTTTTGCTGGCAGGACGTTCCTTTGGGGGCAGCGCGGTCGGAAGCTTCATCCTGAATGTTCTGTATATTACCGCCATCATGTCGGTCGGTTTTGGAATCTTTAACCTGATTCCGGTTCCGCCGCTGGATGGATCCAAAGTCTTTTGGTCTTTCCTGCCGGATGACGTGTACTACAAATTCATCCAGGGCGCTCCCTGGATGTATATGCTCTTTATTGTGCTGATGGTTTCCGGCGTGATCTCCGGACCATTGAGCATTATGAGAGGAACCATGCTGGATTGGCTTTCCAATGGAGCCATCTGGTTTTGGGGATTGTTCTTTTAACAGATCTTTCAAGCAGCGGAATCCCGCTGTTTTTTTTATGGGATTTTTTCGGAATATGCGGGAATCGTGGGATTTGGAAATTAGACACTGTCATTATCCTGAAGAGATGAAATTACAAAACAAATGGATATGAAAGTGATTTAGATTTTTCAGAAAATTACTCAATTATGTCTTTCATTATTGAAAATGTGGGAAATCATGGATAAGATAGGAATAGTTTTTTCGAAGAAAAGGTGAGGATACTTTATGAAAGACAATTTTATCAAGCTTTTAGCTGCCTCAGCACTGACTGCAGGCATGCTCGCAGGCTGCTCCGGCGGTTCCGGATCAGCTTCCGGATCCGGAACTGCTGCCTCTGCGGATCTGGGCGATACCGTGAAAATTGGTTTGAACTTTGAACTTTCCGGTGCGGTTGCCGACTACGGAAATGCTGAATTGAAAGGCGCCAAACTGGCAGTCAAACTGTTCAACAACAACCCGGACAAGAAGTTCACAGTAGAAACAGTTGAAATCGACAATAAGAGCGAACCGGCTGAATCCACTTCTGCTGCAACCAAACTGATGACTCAGGATAAAGTTGTTGGAATCGTCGGCCCTGCTACTTCCGGTGCTTCCATTGCAACATTTGCCGTTTCTGAACAGAATGCCGTTCCAGTTGTGACACCTTCCGCCACTCAGAACGGAGCGATGCTCAATGGCGATAAACCTTATGAATATGCATGGCGTGTCTGCTTCGAAGACAGCTATCAGGGAAAAGCGGCTGCCCTCTTTGCCAAAAACACATTAGACAAAACCAAAGCAGTCATCTTTAACGAAGTATCTGACTACGGTCAGGGAAATGCAGAATCCTTCAAAACTGAATTTGAATCCCTTGGCGGCACTGTGGTTGACCAGATTCAGTACAATTCAGGTGATCAGGATTTCTCCTCCGCAATTACAAAAATTAAAGGAATGGACTTTGATGTTATTTACGTATCCGGTTACTACAACGAAGCCGGTAAAATCATCAAACAGGCAAAAGATGCCGGCATCGATACTCCAATCCTTGGAACAGATGGATTCGACTCTGAAACACTGATTGACCAGGCTGGAAAAGACTACTGCAACAACGTTTACTTCACAACTGCCTATACAGCTATTGATCCATCCGAACAGCTGTCCAAATTCATCGAAGAATACAAAGCTGAATACAACGAAAATCCAGGTATGTTTGCAGCTCTTGCCTTCGATGCAACCAATCTGCTTCTGGACGAACTGCAGGCCTCCGGCAAGAGCGGTGCTGAACTGAATGAAGCAATTAAAAAAGTCAACTACACAGGCGTAACAGGTGCTTTCACATTTGATGAAAGCAACCACACACCAATCAAACCTGTACTGGTTGTTGAACTGGTAAACGGAGAACAGTCAAACGTTACTCCAGTAGACGTAAAATAAGTTCAAATGGAACAGCAGGATCTCATTTAATTGGGAATTTCAGGGGAATCTTTTTCCCCTGTTTTCTTTGTTTCACGAAAGGAGTCAAAAATGGAAGAGTTTCTTCAACAGATCATTAATGGTCTGTCTCTGGGAAGTATTTATGCCCTGGTCGCTTTAGGCTATACCATGGTTTACGGCATCATTAAACTGATCAACTTTGCTCATGGCGATGTTTATATGATCGGTGCCTATACTGCTTTTATAGTGACAACCTACTTTGGGTTCAACTTCTTCAGCGCCCTGGTTGCCTGCATGGTTGTTTGCGGCATTCTGGGTGTTCTGATCGAACGCGTAGCCTATAAACCCTTGCGGAAAGCCCCGCGAATCACCGCTCTGATCACAGCGATCGGTGTATCCTACGTCATTGAATACACCACACAGCTGGTGATGGGAACTTCCGTGCGTTCCTTCCCGCCTCTGGTGCCAACCACCAGCTGGCAGATTGGACCAGTTAAAATTTCATACCTGCAGCTGCTGATTTTCGGAATCACAGTGGCCTTAATGCTGATTCT
>JABUSF010000009.1:1839-2994 GCA_021443945.1 Ileibacterium sp. | reverse complement strand
GTTTCTGCTGATGAAAATGCTGCGAAGCTGATGGGAATTTCAGTGGACAACACCATCTCCGTCACATTCCTGATCGGATCTGCTCTGGCAGGTGCTGCCGGACTTCTGGTCGGTGTTTACTACAACTCCGTATCCCCGCTTATGGGAATGATCCCTGGCCTGAAGGCTTTCGTTGCCGCGGTATTTGGCGGAATCGGATCCATTCCAGGTGCTATGGTGGGCGGTCTGTTTATCGGAATCGCTGAAACGATGGTTGTGGCTTACGGCTCCAGCCTGTACAGAGATGCCATTGTGTATGGAATCCTGATCCTGGTGCTCATTATCAAACCAGCCGGTTTGTTTGGAAGCACAGAAAGAGAGAAGGTATAAAATGGCTAAACAACTGTATTCAAAAGTCAATATGCTCTGGACAGCGATTATCCTTGGCGTGTTTGCTCTGGTGCTCGTTCTCATTCAGACCGGAATTCTGAATTTGTATTTCCAGACCACTCTCTTTACCATCTGCATCAACATTATGCTGGCAGTGTCCCTGAATTTGATTATTGGAATCTGCGGACAGTTTTCTTTAGGCCATGCTGGATTTATGGCCATCGGAGCTTATTCTGCTGGTGTTGTAACGAAAATGATGCCCAACTACGGCGGACTCATTCTTGGAATTCTCGTTGGATTTGCCATTTCTTCTGTGGCAGCTCTGATTGTATCCATTCCAACGCTGCGTCTGCGCGGGGACTACCTGGCCATTGCCACTCTTGGATTTTCAGAAATTATCCGTATCCTCATTCAGAATATGAAAATCACCAACGGGGCTGCCGGTCTCACGGGCATTCCGCAGCTTACCAACTGGCCGGTTCTCTACTTTGCCATGGTGATTACCATTCTGGTGTGCGTCAACTTTATGCGCTCCGCTCCCGGCCGCGCCTGCATTGCCATTCGTGAAGATGAAATTGCAGCGGAAGCCATGGGAATCAATACGACAAAATACAAAGTCATGGCCTTCGTGGTTGGTGCTGTTCTGGCAAGCCTTGCCGGAAGTCTGTTTGCCAGCTACTTCTATGTGCTCAATCCTGGCCAGTTCACCTTCAATAAGTCCATCGACATTCTGGTTATGGTTGTATTTGGAGGCATGGGCAGCATGTCTGCATCGGTTGTAGCGGC
>JABUSF010000009.1:0-1772 GCA_021443945.1 Ileibacterium sp. | reverse complement strand
GCTCTGGTATTGATGATGATCTTCAAGCCAACCGGTATTCTGGGAACCTGGGAAGTCTCTTTAAGCCGTCTTCTGAATAAGTCCGGCAGGAAGGAGAACGCCTGATGTCTGAAATTTTAAAAGTAACCGGCCTTTCCAAAAACTTTGGAGGTCTTGCTGCCGTATCCAATATCAACGCTGAAATTCAGGAAGGAGAACTCATTGGACTGATCGGCCCGAACGGGGCTGGAAAAACCACTTTCTTCAACCTGCTGACCGGTGTGTATGAACCTTCTGAAGGTCTGGTGGAAATGACCGTAGACGGAAAGAAAGTTCAGATTGGCGGAATTAAGCCTTACAAAATTACGGAATACGGGGTAGCCCGTACTTTCCAGAACATTCGTTTGTTCAAATCCATGACGGTTCTGGAAAACGTAAAAGTAGCCATGCACAAAAACACCAAATACGGACTGTTTTCTGCTCTGATGCGTTCTGGTGCTTATTACAATGAAGAACGCTGGATTGAGGAAAAAGCCTGTGAATATTTGAAGGATGTGGGGCTTTACAGGAAACGTTTTGAAAAAGCGGACAATCTTCCTTACGGGGAACAGCGCCGTCTGGAAATTGCCCGTGCTCTGGCCATCTCACCAAGAATTCTGTTTCTGGATGAGCCGGCAGCGGGGATGAACCCGCAGGAAACTGCAGACCTGACCAATCTGATTCTGCATTTGAAACAAAAATACAACCTGACAGTCATTCTCATTGAGCATGATATGTCCCTGGTTATGAATCTTTGCGAACGCATTTTCGTTCTCAACTACGGAAAGCTCATCGCAGCCGGAACTCCGGAAGAAATTAAGAATAATAAATTTGTTATTACAGCGTATCTGGGAGAGGAGATTTAATATGGCAATGCTCGAAGTTAAAGATCTTCATGTCCATTACGGTGTGATCGAAGCCTTGAAGGGCGTTTCCCTGAAAGTAGAAGAAGGACAGATCGTCTCTTTGATTGGAGCCAATGGGGCCGGCAAAACCTCATTGCTTCAGGCGATCAGCGGAATCGTGAAAAAAAGCGGCGGGGATGTGATGTTCCTGGACTCCAGTATTTACAAAACCGCACCCAGAAAAATCGTATCCTCCGGACTGGTACAGGTTCCGGAAGGACGGCACGTCTTCCCGGGACTGAGCGTGTACGAAAACCTGATGATGGGTGCTTATCTGCGCAAGGACAAAAAGGGAATCAACGATGATCTTGAAAAGATCTATCAGCGCTTTCCTGTGTTGAAGGAGCGTCTGAATCAGGACGCTTCCACGCTGTCCGGCGGGGAACAGCAGATGCTGGCGATGGGACGAGCATTGATGGCTCAGCCAAAACTGCTGCTGCTGGACGAACCATCCATGGGACTTGCCCCAATTCTGGTCAAAGAGATCTTCTCCATTATTAAAGATATCAATGAAGCCGGCACCACCGTGCTGCTGGTGGAACAGAATGCCAGAATGGCATTGTCTATTGCGGATTATGGGTATGTAATGGAGACAGGAAATGTCGTACTGGAAGGGCCTGGTGAAGAACTGGCACAATCGGAAGATGTACAGAATGCATATCTTGGCGGTGCCAGATCCAACGGCTCTTCGAAATAAAGGAGAAAAGAATATATGTTTCGTGTTCGAGATTTTATGACGAAAAGTCCTATCACGGCAGAACCATCCGATAAGATTTCTGAAGTACTGGATCTGATGCGTCTGCACAACATTCACCGCGTGCCGGTTGTAAACAGCAGCGATGAAATCAA
>JABUSF010000008.1:20073-29941 GCA_021443945.1 Ileibacterium sp. | reverse complement strand
GAATTCATTTCCTCTTCTTTGGCGTTTTCGTAATCGGCAATCATCTTTTTCCCCCCTCCGGAATAGCCGGTTAAGGAAAAGATGGGAAGCAGTGCGTCTTCTTTTAAGAGTCCGGCTTTGGCCAGAGGATAAATCATGGAAATCGCTCCGGAGGCATGACAGCCGGGATTGGCAAGACGGGCTGTGGTTTTGATTTCTTCCTTTAATGCAGGATCCAGTTCCGAAAACCCGTAAGTCCATTTTGTCCGGTGTGCGGTGGATGTGTCGATGACTTTTTTATCCGGTCCAATCCATCCTGCCGCTTCCACGGCGGCTGCATCGGGCAGACAGAGAAAGATCAGATCCGCCTGATCCATCATCTGTTTTCTGGCCTGCTCGTTGTGACGGTCTTCGTCGGCCAGCATCAGAAGATCAATGTCATCCCGCTGGGATAAACGCTGTACAATCTGCAGGCCTGTGGTTCCCGCCTGACCGTCTATATAGATTTTTGGCTTTGACATTATTCCTGTTCCTCTAACCATGCGTCCATTTCTTCAATGTGTTCCGTCACCGCTTTTGGGGACGGTCCGCCTAAAGACTGACGGGCATTGACACAAGTGAGCAGATCGATGGCCTGGTAAACATCTTCTTCAAACAGATCGCTGAAGTCTTTGAGCTCTTCCAGGCTTAAATCATTTAACCCGGCATCTTTTTCAATGGCATAAGCGACGGCCTTTCCAGTCACTTTGTACGCATCACGGAACGGCATGCCCTTTTTGGTCAGATAGTCGGCCATATCGGTGGCATTGATGAAACCTTTTTTTGCAGCCCTTTCCATGTTTTTGGCAAGAACTGTCATGGTCTCCAGCATTGGCCGGAATACTTCCAGAGCGATTTTGACCGTGTCCACCGCATCGAAGAAGCTTTCCTTGTCTTCCTGCATATCTTTGTTGTAGGCCAGAGGAAGTCCTTTCATGGTGGTCAGCATCTGCATCAAATCCCCATAGACCCGGCCGGTTTTCCCGCGGACAAGTTCGCAGATATCCGGATTTTTTTTCTGAGGCATGATGGAGGATCCAGTGGCATAAGCGTCGTCCAGTTCAATAAACTTAAATTCCCAGGAGCAGTACGCGACGATCTCTTCTGAGAAGCGGGACAAATGCATCATGAGAATGCTCAGATCGCTGAGAGCTTCCAGCAGATAGTCTCTGTCGGATACCCCATCCAGTGAATTGAGCATGGGTCCCTCAAAGCCCAGGGCAATGGCTGTCTGCACCCGGTCAATGGGATAGGTGGTTCCAGCCAGAGCGCCGCTGCCTAAAGGACAGGTATCCATGTCCTCCAGCAAATGATCAATGCGGACAGCGTCTCTTTGGAGCATGGCCCCATAGGCCATCAGCCAGTGGGCAAAAGTAATCGGCTGTGCCCGCTGCAGATGGGTGTAGCCGGGCATAATGGTGTTCAGATGGTTTTTGGCAAGAGAAGAGATGGTCTTGAGCAAAGCGATCACAAGACTTCGGATTTCCTTCATCTCTTTTCTGGCGTAAAGCTTTAAGTCGACCGCAACCTGGTCGTTGCGGCTTCTGGCCGTATGGAGACGTTTTCCTGCATCGCCGATCTTTTCGGTCAGGATTTCCTCTACCGCCATGTGAATGTCTTCATAGCGCAGATCCAGGTGAATTTTGCCGGCCTCAATTTCCCATTCAATGTCCTGCAGGCCTTTTTGAATCAGCGCGTTGTCTTCTTTGGTAATGATTCCCTGTTTTGCCAGCATATTGGCATGGGCGCGGGAGCCCTGAATGTCTTCGTGAAAGAGCCTTTGGTCAAAAAGGATGGAGGCGTTGAACTGGTTTACCAGTTCGTCCTCCTCCTTCTGAAAGCGGCTTTGCCACATTTTCGCCATTCTTATTCAACCTCTGGGAATGCCAGGCCTGTGCTTTCCTGCAGGGCCTTGTCGTTGAGAGCACGAACCTTTAAAGGCAGTCCGAACAGGTTGATGAATCCGGCGGAATCTGCCTGATCGTACGCGTCATCTTCATCGAATGTAGCCATGGCATCGGAATACAGGGAATATGGAGAAGTGACAGAGGATGGAATGATATTTCCTTTATACAGTTTCAGTTTTACATCCCCTGTAACGGTTTTCTGTGTCTCATCTACAAAAGCAGAAAGCGCTTTTCTTAATGGGGTGTACCACTGTCCGTTGTAAACCAGTTCTCCGAATTTGATGGCAACCAGATCTTTGTAGTGTTTGGTTTCTTTGTCCAGAGTGATTTCCTCCAGTTTGCTGTGAGCAGCGTAGAGGATGGTTCCGCCTGGTGTTTCATATACGCCTCTGGATTTCATGCCGACCAGACGGTTTTCAACGATATCCAGAATACCGATGCCGTTCGCACCGCCGATCTCGTTCAGTTTCTCGATCAGAGTTACACCGTCCATTTCTTCACCGTTCAGTTTTGTTGGAATGCCCTGTTCAAAATGAATGGTAATGTAGGTTGGAGTGTCCGGAGCTTTTTCCGGAGAGACCCCCAATTCCAGGAAGCCGTCTTTATTAATAGGAGCTTCGTTGGCTGGATCTTCCAGATCCAGGCCTTCATGGCTTAAATGCCACAGGTTTTTATCTTTGGAATAGTTGGTTTCTTTGTTGATTTTTAATGGAATGTTGTGCGCTTCTGCATACGCAATTTCTTTTTCTCTGGAGTTGAGTTCCCAGAAACGCCATGGAGCAATGACATCCATCTCCGGAGCGAAGGCTTTGATGGCCAGTTCAAAACGAACCTGGTCATTTCCTTTTCCTGTGCATCCGTGGCAGATGGCATCTGCACCTTCCGCTTTAGCGATTTCAACGATCCGTTTGGCAATGATTGGTCTGGCAAAGCTGGTTCCCAGCAGGTATTCTTCGTATTTGGCGCCTGCTTTTAAGGATGGGAAAATGTAATCTTCCACGAATTCTTTGTTCAGATCTTCAATATACAGTTTGGATGCTCCGGTTTTGATTGCTTTTTCCTCCAGACCTTCCAGTTCGCTTTTCTGACCTACATTTCCAGAAACAGCGATGATTTCAGCTCCCCCGTAGTTTTCTTTAAGCCATGGGATTAATACGGACGTATCCAGTCCTCCAGAATAAGCGAGGACAATTTTTTTGTAAGTTTTGTTCTGTTTCATATCGTTTTCCTTCCGAGGCTTTCGCCTTCACTTCTTAACAGCATGATTTAGGCTGGCTGCTGTAAAAACCAGCGGTTTCGATGGAACATCGTCGGACTTTCACAGGCCATCACCTCCAAAAAAAAGCCCTTTTCCCCAATGGGAAAAGGGCGACTGTGCGCGGTACCACCTTTATTCTTCTGCCCAAACAGAAGCGCTTTTCCATAACGCTGGAACGCGGAACCTTCTCAGCTTGCTTCGCAGGTTCACTCGAAGTCACGTTCCCTGCCTTACTGCCGCCACTTTTCACCTGACAATGGCTCTCTAAAGACTCTGCGGCAGGTACTACCTCTTCTCATTGCTTTAGAATATGTGGCAATTATAGAATTTTACGGCAAGAAATTGCAAGCTTTCACAATTATTTTTTGTATGAAATGTAAATTTATGAAAACAAGCAAACTGTTTACAATACTATTAACATGATTTTTCAAACTTATATATTTATTTCCCTCTCCAGCTGGAAATTACAGATTTTCATGTCACTCTGAATTCTTTTCCTATTTTGAAAGGGATAAAAAAAAGGAGACCATTTTGGTCTCCTTGTATCAACTATGAAATTAGTTCTGAGCAGCAGCCATCTGAGCAGCAACTTCAGCAGCGAAGTCGTCTTCGCGTTTTTCAAGACCTTCACCAGTCTGGAAACGAACGAATTCAACAACGGAGCAGTTGTGTTCTTTCAGGAATTTGCCAACTTTGGATCCGGATTCCAGGAAGTATTCCTGATCCAGCAGACATTCGTCCTGGAAGTGCTTGGAAACTTTTCCTTTGAGGATGCCTTCCAGCATTTTTTCAGGTTTGCCTGCGAGTTTTGGATCAGCAGCCATGATCTGTTTCTGAACTTCAGTTTCATGAGCAACTGCTTCAGCAGGAACATCAGCCTGACTGATGTAGTTAGGACGCATGGAAGCAACCTGCATAGCCATTCCTTTAGCGATTTCAGGAGTAGCGCCTTCCATTACAACCAGAGCAGAGATTGCTCCGCCGTTGTGCATGTAAGCACCGAATTCCTGTGCATCTGTTTTTTCAACAACAGCAGTACGGCGCAGAGTGATTTTTTCACCGATTGTAGCTGTAGCGTTTACGATCAGGTCGTTGATGACACCATCTGGTGTTTCCATAACCAGAGCTTCTTCAACAGTAGCAGGCTTGTTAGCCAGCAGGGCGTTCTGGATGATGTCCAGCAGACCCAGGAACTGTTCGTTTTTGGAAACGAAGTCAGTTTCGGAGTTTACTTCGAAAATAACAGCTGTATTTCCATCTACTGCTACACGGGTTAAACCTTCAGCAGCAACACGGTTTGCTTTCTTTTCAGCTTTAGCAATACCTTTTTCACGCAGCCAGTCAACGGCTTTTGCCATATCTCCGTCTGTAGCAGACAGAGCTTTTTTGCAGTCCATCATTCCGGCACCGGTTTTTTCACGGAGTTCTTTAACTTGTTTTGCACTAATGGCCATGATTTTTCTCCTTCTTTTAAATATGGTTTTACAGCAATTCTGAATTAAGCTTCAGTTTTTGTTTCTTCTGCAGCTGGTTTGGCAGCTTCGTTGTTTTTTGGAGCGCCTTCCTGACGGTTTTCACGACGAGGACCACGGTTTCCATTGTATGGACGACGGCCAGCATTGCGGCGTTCCATATTGCGTTTACGGCGTTCTTCGTTTCTCTGACGACGGCGTCTTTCGTTTTCAGCGATCTGAGCTTCAACGTTGCGGATAACGTCTTCCATGTTGACATCTTCTTCAGGGTTGTCCAGGTAAGCAATTTCCAGCAGTCCGCCTTTAGCGTCAACGATCGCGTCAGCCAGGATTGTAGTAACCAGTTTTACAGAACGGTTAGCATCGTCGTTGGAAGCGATTGGGAAGTCAGCATCTTCTGGATCACAGTTAGTGTCCAGCATAGCGAATACTGGGATGCCCAGTTTTTTAGCTTCAGCAACAGCGTTGTGTTCTTCTTTTGGGTCAATGATAACAACTGCATCTGGCAGTTTTTTCATTTCTTTGATACCACCCAGAGAAGTTTCCAGTTTAGCTTTTTCTTTCAGGATCTGAGCCTGTTCTTTTTTCGTATAAACTTCGAGTTTTCCGCTGGCTTCCATTTCTTCGATTTCGATGAGACGTTTGATTCTCTTCTGGATTGTGCGGAAGTTAGTCAGCAGACCGCCCAGCCATCTCTGGTTAACATAGAAGGAACCGGAACGCAGTGCCTGTTCTTCGATTGTTTCAGCAGCCTGTTTTTTAGTACCAACGAACAGTACTTTTCCTCCTCTTTCGGAGATTGCTTTCAGTTCGTTGTAAGCAGCTTCGATCTGCTCCATAGTTTTGTTTAAGTCTACGATGTAAACCCCATTACGGCTTGTGTAAATGTAAGGTTTCATCTTAGGGTTCCATTTGCGGGTCTGGTGTCCGAAGTGAACGCCATTCTCCAGCATTTTCTTCATGGATACAATGTTTGCCATATTTATATATACCTTTCCGTTACTCCTCCACCATTTCCAAGAAATGCAACACAATGTGCACGGGCATTTCAATCCATGGTGTGTGTATTTTTCCGCGTTTTCACGCATCAGTAATAATAGCAAAAAGCTTTTGAAATTATCAAGCGGTAAAACCTGATTTTTCAAAAGCCTTGAATTTATTCGTTTGAATGATCTGATTTCTTTTTCTTCCCCTGATAGACATCATAGACGACATACTGGGGAGACTGGTTCAGAGTGATATAGATACGTCCAATATACTCGCCGATCAGGCCGAGGGAAATCAGAATCAGCCCGCCGATGACCAGCAGAAGACAGATGATGGAAGACCAGCCGGCTTCAATATCCGTATGGAGAATCAGCTTCTGCACAAGAATGACAAGAATCCAGATACAGCCAATTCCGGTAAAGGCAAATCCCGCCATGCTGCTCAGCCGCAAAGGAACTGTTGAAAAGGCAGTAAACCCGTTCATCCAAAGCTTCAGCAGACTGGCCATGGAGTAGCCGGACTCCCCTTCCATGCGGTGCTGATGCTCTACCTGCGTATTTTTAATCTGATCGCTGCTTCTTAAAAACAATCCGTCCACATAGGGAAACGGTCCCTGATAGCGGATGATTTCATCGACCACTTCTCTTTTTGAAGCAATGTAGCTGGAAAGATACAGATCTTTTGGTTTGCCCAGCAGCCAAACAGCCACAAGGTCATTCAGCTTGCTTCCAACAGCCCGGATGCCGTTGTCAAATTTTCCCTCTTCGGGGTAGTCGCCATACACCACGTCGGCATCTTTTCCCAGACGGTCCACCAGTTTGAACATTTCTTCCGGCGGATTTTCTCCGTCATCATCCATGGCAACCACCACATCGCCCTTGCTGGCACGGTATCCTGCCATTAAAGCAGCGTGCTGGCCAGAGTTTTTCATCATGGAAATCCCTTTGACAGCTTCATACTGGTCAGCAAGTTCTTCAATTTTATCCCAGGCTGCATCCGGTGCATTGTCATTGACCAAAATGATTTCGAGATCATAACGTCCATCCTCTTTGACGGTTTTTACGATTCTCTCCACCACAGGTCCAATGGTCTTTTCAGAATGGTAGCAAGGGATGATGACAGATAACAACATACAAACTCCTTAGACTCTAAAGGTCTGATTCTTTCAAAAAGCTGTCTTCCCGGCTTAACGGGAAGGACTCGTTGTACACTTCCTGCAGTTTCTGGACGGAAACATGGGTGTAAATCTGAGTGGTGGACAAAGAAGCATGGCCGAGCAGTTCCTGGACCACTCGAATATCCGCTCCTCCATCCAAAAGATGGGTGGCAAAGGAATGCCGCAGCATATGGGGATGAACTTTCATATGCATGTTAATGGCATCCGCATGCTTCTGCATTAAGTACTGGACACCTCTTGAGGTCAAAGGCTGTCCGTTCCGGTTGGTAAACACGGGATCCTCCGGCTTTTTCCCCACACCATGCAGCTGCAGATCTTTGGAAAGCCAGGTTGGAAACGGTACGATTCTTTCCTTGCTTCCTTTTCCCAGAATGGTTAGAAGGCGCCTGGAAAAATCCACATCCTGCCATGTTAATGAACAGACTTCCGAAACACGCAGTCCCGAAGAATACATTAAAGAAAACAATAGACGGTCTCTTTTTTCCAGAGGTTTGCTTTCATCGTAGGTGAACAGAAAATTCTTCACTTCCTCTTCGAACAGAAAATCCGGTATCTTCTGCTCTTTTTTAAATGACTTTACTGTCTCCAGAGGATTCACCTCGACATCCCAGACAGCGTTTAAATATTTATATAAAGAGCGGTAAGCAGAAAGCTTGCGGCTCATAGTGGAATTTTTCAAAGGCTGATTCCCATTGCTTTTGCGCAGGGTGGCCAGAAAATCAAGAAAGAGCAGCCGGTCCATCTGTTCAAATCCAGAAATCCGGTTTTGAAGCATATAGTCTTTCAGCTGCTCAATGTCTCTTTGATAAGCTTCCACGGTATCCATGGACTGGCTTTTACGATTGTATACGCTGCGCAGAAATCCGGAAACCTGCTCATCCATTAAGGACATCTTTTCCTCTTCTGGCTGCTTCCAGAGCGTTTTGAGCCATTTTATCCCGGCGTTCTTTCTTTTTGCATTTTTCTTTCAGCTCCATAATACCGAAGTTGGCATTCATAGGCTGGAAATGCTTTGGATCGGCATGGGAAATGTAATAGGCCTGAGCGCCGATGGAAGAGGCTCTGCCAAGGGCAAGGGGTTCTTTGCCTTCCAGCATCAATGCCATATTCAATCCAGCCATCATACCGGATGCTGTGCTTTCAACATAGCCTTCTACTCCAGTGATCTGTCCTGCAAAAAACAGATCCGGACGTTCTTTGGCCTGGTAATACTCATTCAGAATCTGCGGGGAGCTGATGAAGGAATTCCGGTGCATAACCCCGTATCTGGAAAACTTTGCATTTTCAAGACCTGGGATCATGGAGAAGACCCGTTTCTGCTCCGGCCATGTCAGATGGGTCTGGAATCCGACGATGTTGTAGAGAGAAGCGCCCACATTGTCCTGGCGGAGCTGTACAACAGCGACAGGACGTTCCCCTTCTCTTTCCAGTCCCACCGGTTTTAAAGGACCAAAGAGAAGAGTCTGCCGGCCCCGGCGGGCCATTTCCTCTACAGGCATGCATCCTTCAAATACTTTTAAGTCTTCTTCGAAGTCGTGAAGCTGGGCACATTCGGCGCTGACTAAAGCATCATAGAAAGCGTCGAACTGTTCCTGGTCCATGGCACAGTTGATATAAGAGGCTTCCCCTTTGTCATAGCGTGATTTGAAATACGCTTTATCAAAGTCGATGGAGTCTTTTTCCACAATCGGGGCCGCTGCATCAAAGAAATGCAGAGCTTCTTCGTGAGCAAATTCCTGGATGGATTTTGCAATGGCATCACTGGCCAGCGGTCCGGCTGCAATGATGACTGGTCCCTCAGGAATTTCGGTCACTTCTTTGCGGACGACTTCAATTAATGGATGCTCTTCAATTTTTCGGGTGACATATTCTGAAAAGCCCTGGCGGTCGACAGCTAAGGCACTGCCCGCAGGGACCGCATTGGCATCCGCTGCTTCCATGATCAAAGAGCCCAGAATGCGCAGTTCTTCCTTCATGACTCCGACTGCATTGTTCAGTGCATTGGAGCGCAGGGAGTTGGAGCAAACCAGTTCTGCAAAATTAGAAGTGTGAAAGGCTGGCGGATACTGTACCGGACGCATTTCATACAGCTGTACAGGAATGCCTCTTTTGGCCAGCTGCCAGGCAGCTTCTGATCCTGCAAGACCTGCACCAATGACTTTTACGGGTGTCATGCTTTTGCCTCCTGAGTTTCAGCTTCTTCTGTTTTTTCTTCCTTGGCTTTTTTCGGTGCTTTCTGAATGTATCGGCATTTTGGATAGTTGGAGCATCCAACAAACGGTTTGCCGTAACGGCTGATTCTTTCCACCAGATCCGATCCGCATTCAGGGCACTTTTCACCGGTTGGTTTTGGTTTTGGTTTGTCTTTTAACGGAACGATGGTTTTGCATTCCGGGTAGTTGGAGCAGGCCCAGAATGGTCCAAAGCGGCCTTTTTTAATAATCATTTTGGCTCCGCAGTTTGGGCATTCCTTATCTTCCGTTTCCTGCTGCTGCAGTTCTTCTTCTGCATTTTCCGTAAACTTGCAGGTTGGGAAGTTGGAGCAGGAAATGAACTTGCCAAAACGGCCGTTTCTGTAAACCAGATCACCGCCGCATTTCGGACATGTTTTTCCGACTTTTTCCAGCTCTTTTTTCGGCATGTTTTCGTAGGCTTTTTCCACCAGCGGTTCGAAGTCCTCGTAGAACTTCTGCAGATATTTCAGAGAGTCTTCTTCTCCTTCTGCAATGATGTCCAGGGATTTTTCCATATCTGCGGTGTACGCCACGTTAATTACGGAATTGAAGTATTCCTGCAGTTTGGTATCGGTCAGTTCTCCCTGTTCGGTTGGGAAGAACACTTTTGTTTTGGATGTTTCAGATGTTTTCTCCAGGTTGACGTATCCGCGCTTCTGAAGAGTATCAATGATCAAAGCGTAGGTGGATGGGCGTCCAATGCTCTTTTCTTCCAGTTCCTTGATCAGTTTGGCTTCGGTATATCTTGCAGGCGGTTCTGTGAAGTGCTGGGAACCTTCAATGTTCACGTGCTTCATTTCCTCACCCTGCTTAAT
>JABUSF010000008.1:13361-19506 GCA_021443945.1 Ileibacterium sp. | reverse complement strand
TCCTTGCAGGCTTCCAGGACTTCGTCGGTCTGCTCTTTTGTAGTCAGTTTCGGCTTTTTGCCGTTTACCTTTGTCAAAGAGGCTTCAAAAGTGGAATTGCCTTTTTTCACAGCAGCTTCCACGGTCCAGTATTCCTGGGATTTGAATTTGCGGATTTCATTTTCTCTTTCCACAATCAGACGCAAAGCCACAGACTGTACACGTCCAGCAGATTTGGACTGAATTTTGTTCTGAAGCAGTTTGGACAGTTTGAAGCCGATGATTCTGTCAAGAATGCGCCGGGCTTCCTGGGACTGGACCAGATTCATATCGATTTTGTGGGGGTCGGCAATGGCTGCAGTCACAACCGGTTTTGTGATTTCATGAAAAGTTACACGGTTGTTGGCATCCATATCCAGACCGAGCTCTCTTGCCAAGTGCCAGGCAATGGCTTCTCCTTCACGGTCCGGGTCACTTGCCAGAATGACATCTTCACTGTCTTTGGCCAGGGCTTTCAGCTCCTTTACCACATCTTTTTTATCTTTTGAGACTTTATAAGTGGGTTTGAAATCATTTTCCACATCGATTCCAAGACCTCCTTTTCCAGTGGTGGCCAGATCGCAGATGTGTCCTTTGGAGGAAACAACCTTATAGTCTTTCCCTAAATATTTTTCAATGGTCTTCGCTTTTGACGGCGATTCCACGATTACTAAATGCTTTTTCATAATGAATCCTCCATATTCTATATATATGGGTTGAACCTGCAAAAAAAGATAATGTGTTGTATCTTGTTTGTCAAATCCCATTCTCATTATCACGGATGTCTGCATTTGTACACATTGCAAAGCTTTTTGTTTTTATTTCCTGCAGAATCTTTGGCTTTTCCTTCCTCTAAACAGCAAAAACAGCTGTCAGAACAGGGACAGCTGTTTTGTAAGCACTCGCTGGACAGGAGAGTAGGAACGGCGGTAAAAATCCTGAACACCGTACTCTTCAATCGCCTGAAGATGCGCTTTGGTCGGGTAGCCTTTGTGTCTGGCCAATCCATACATGGGATAAAGTTCATCCAGTTTTTTCATGTAATGATCCCGGCTGACTTTGGCCAAAATCGAGGCGGCTGCAATGGACAGACTTTTGGAATCGCCTTTGATGATGGCTTCATGATGGAACTCTTTGCTTAAGGGCATGGCATCGCTCAAAATAAACTGCGCCTTCGCCTTTCCTGCAATTTGCTCCATCCCCCATTTGGCCGCCTGGTAAATATTTTTTTCGTCGATGACTGCTGGAGAGACGCATAAAATCTGATACCACAAAGCATCCTGCCGGATCTGATGATACAAAGCTTCCCTTTTTTTCTCAGTCAGCTTTTTGGAATCATCCAGCAGTTCGTTGACATACCCTTTGGGAAAGATCACTCCCGCTACCATCATGGGTCCGCAGATGGGTCCTCTTCCCGCTTCATCCATGCCAAGGATCAGATCATACTCTTTCCAGTGATCCAGTTCCAGAGGATGTTCAATCATTGCATTCTTCGCTTTCAGCTTCTTCTTTTGCAGCAGGAAGTTCCCAGGTAATTCTTCCCAGCTTGTTTTCACGAATGTCTTTGATGAAGGAGCGCATCAGACGGTTTTCATCAATGTCTCCTTTCTGCAGCCATCCNNTTGCGGGCAATGGCCTGAAGAGTTTCCCATGGAGTATCTTCAATTTTTTCAATTTTATAGGTATCAATTAAAGCCTGGGGGTGATGCTTGCAAAGATATTCGCAGCAGAACAGAGCCAGATCGTCCATGTGGACCACTTCATCTTTGATTGAGCCAAGAGCAGCCAGACGAATTCCGACGGTCTGGTCATCAAATTTTGGCCATAGTACACCCGGAGTATCCAGAAGCTCCAGATCGCTTCCCAGTTTGATCCACTGCAGAGATTTGGTCACACCTGGACGGTCACCCGTCTGGGCAGCTTTGCGTTTGGCCAATGTGTTGATCATCGTGGATTTTCCCACATTTGGAATTCCAGCTACCATAGCCCGAAGGGGTCTGGGACGGATTCCTCTGCGTTTCTGCTTTTCGATCAGAGCTTCATTCAGCTTCAGGCTTTTGGCAACCAGTGCATTTTTGTAGTTGTCATGAATTAAATCCACCGCCATAACGGCCTGATTGTCATTGGACAGGGACTGAATCCACTCTTCCGTGGCTTTTGGATCTGCTTTATCCTTTTTGGACAGCAAAATCAGTCTGGGCTTGTTTTTTGCCAGCTGTTCAATCAGCGGATTTTGAGATGACAGGGGCATTCTGGCATCTCTGATTTCAATGATGAAATCGACTTTTTTCAGGTTTTCCTCCATCTGCCGTTTGGCTTTGGTCATATGCCCTGGAAACCATTGAATATTGCTGGATGGCATTGTTTACGTCCTATCTTTCGTTAGTTCTTTACTCCAAATTCATTGAATGGATATAAAACCATTATACCTGTACCCAAAATATCCTCCCTACTCACAGGCCCAACAGACGGGTCTCTGGAGTCTTTGGAGTTGGGACGGTTGTCTCCCATAACAAAATACTGATCTTCTCCCAATGTGATTGGGCCAAAATCGCTCTGGAAAGAATGTTCATAAGAATTGGGAAGCGTTCCGGCTTCATATTCTTTGACAAACTCTGTATCCAGATACGCACTTTCGTCGAGAAGCTCGCCGTTGACATACACTTTTCCGTCCTTGCCCTGGATGGTTTCTCCTGGAAGCCCAATAATCCGTTTTACCCAATGTGTTTCTTTTCCATTTTCATCCTTCATGGTCAAAACGACAATTTCCTGACGCTCTGCAGACTTAAAAAAATTCTGCACAATTCCGGTCAAGCCAAGCTCTCCGTCTGCTAAAGTGGGGTCCATCGAATGGCCTACAATCCGCACAGGAGCGGCGATAAATTTAAAAACGACAAAGAAGATCAGCGCTACAACAATAAACGTTTTGAGGCAGTCCAGAAATTCCATCCACCCAGACTGTCCGGTTTCTTTGCTGTCTTTTTCTTTTCCTTTTAAAACCATTATTTATCCCTCTTTTCTGCAATCATTAAATTGCTCCATTTCTTCAGCGGCATTTAGATTTCTATTCCTTTGCAGAGAAACGGAACAATTAGAAGTATAGCAATTTTCACCTTTTTCATGAAAGGTTCCCTGCAATCCCGCATGGCGAATCCTCCCATACGGGATCATCAAACAAAAAAGGAAAACCACAGGTGCGATTTTCCTTATAATAAACAATTTCAAATGTAGAACAGGAATTACTTAATTCCAATTTCATTAAATGGATACAGAACCATAATTCCTGTACCAAAGATGTCATCTCTGCTGACAGGACCAACAGACGGATGTCTGGAGTCTTTTGAATTTGGACGGTTGTCCCCCATGACGAAGTACTCGTCTTCTCCTAATGTGACTGGTTCAAAATCATCCTGGAATGTTCCGTAAACAAAGCTGGAGCTGGAATTCTGATCTTTGATTTTCTCATTGATTCGTTCCACTTCCTGGTTCATAAAATCCTGTTTCAAATAGGCACTTTCATCAAGAACTTCACCGTTGATGTATACCTTGCCATCTTTTGCCTCAATGGTTTCACCCGGAAGACCAATCACACGTTTTACCCAGTGGCTTGGATTTCCGCTGTCATCTTCCATTTTCAAAACAACAATGTCTCCGCGCTGAACAGGGCGGAAGAAGTTTTGAATAATTCCGGTAAATCCATACTCGCCATCTGCAAGAGTTGGATCCATGGAATGGCCAATGACAGAAACCGGATGGGCGATAAAATTTATAAAAATAAGAATCACAATCGCGGACAATGCAAAGATTTTAACAAAATCCAGTATGTCCTCCAGCAGGGTTCTGTCGTCTTCGTCGTTGTACCGTTCTTTCTTTTTCGCAGCCATAATTCATTCTCCTTTTCTAATTCCTATGTACAGGGTTTCCACAGCATGGATTCACCTGTGATTTTTAAAGTTTTCCATTTTGATTCGATTGAAAACCGAATACAAGCAGTATAACAATTTTTAAGCCAACAGTCAGATGTCAAATCAAAATAAAACGGACTGTCTGCCTCAAATGTCTGAAGCATCAGCCCATTTTATGCCAGTGAATGGCTAAATCAATACTTGATTCCCCTTACGGCCACTCATCTGGACTGTTTTAAGGAGACGGTTATCCCAGAAGCGTCTGCCTGCCTCCTATCCCTGGTTGTTAGTGATATTTTATCAAATTCGGACATAAATTTTATGCATTCTTCTGCAATTCTTTCAAAAACAGCATTGGATTCCTGCATGGGCATCCGTCCTGAGTTCTGTTTGATTTCAGATACTTTATCACGAGAGAGGAGATAAAAAAATCTCTCTGACAGGCAGAGAGATTCGAAATTCATTCGGTTCTTAGCGGCGAATTTCTTTAAGTCTTGCAGATTTACCGGAACGGTTGCGCAGGTAACGCAGTTTGTTACGACGTACTTTACCGTGACGAACAACTTCGATTTTATCGATGATTGGGCTGTGCAGTGGGAATTTACGTTCTACACCAACACCGTTGGAAATTTTACGAACAGTGAAGTTTTCAGCAACTCCTCCGCCGCTTCTTTCTGTAACAACACCTTCAAACACCTGAATACGTGTTTTGTCGCCTTCTTTGATTTTTACGTGTACGCGGACAGTAGATCCGGAACGGAAATCAGGGATGTCTTTTTTCAGCTGATTTTTGGTTACTTCATTAACCAGGTTTAAGTTCATGTGATATCTCCTTTTCTTCAGATATTTGCGTTCTAACGACTCATAGCAATACTGCCAGCGGAACCCCGCAAATGCTTTGAGATTATAGCACAGATCAAATTTCCATTCAAATGAATGCTCATTTTTCTCACTCTAAGTCTTTGAAGTCCTGTGATCCCCTTACATTTTGCAAAAGAGTTTTTTGTCAGAACTGCACTTTCTCAACTGCAATGGGATCCGTCAGAATCATTCTGGCTGCTTTTCTTCGGAAAACTGATCCAGGTAGAACTCAATCCGCTCAACGATATCGTTCATATCTTCTGTGGTGTATCTCTGGTCCACAGGAATGGGGAGGATGTTTTGGGCATAATCATATTCGAGAGAATCTTCAGAACACATCTCAAACACATCCGACCAGAATAAAGAAAGATATATCTTTTCCTTCTGCAAAGCAGATCTCAGACTGGAAGCATAGTGGGTATAAAACGGATACATATAAGGACCTTCCGGAACGACAAGAGAAAGCTTGTTTTTCGAGCCCAGCCTGCCGTGAAGATAAGCAAAGTTGTTTCGGCGATTCGCATCGATTCTGGAGTAATTCACCGGGCGCAGCAGGTTTTCTGTCAGCCTGGACATTTTCATCAGAGATTCGTTGGTGAAGCGTTCGTGGTTGTCGGATGATTCCCGATAGAACTCGCTGGCCGCTCTTTCGAACCGTCCCAATACAAATCCCATATGATCAAAGGACTGATCTCTTTTCAGATTTTCATACAAATCGGTCTGATCGGTATACAAAAAACCACCGTCTGATGTCCCCACAAACTTGCGGCAGGAATAAAGGGTGTCCACCCCTTTGACCGGCAGCTGAAAATACGCCATGGTATTATCTACAATCAGTTTCGGATATTTCTTTTTGTATTCGGCAATTTTGTCCCTGGACACCTGGCCGTAAAAATTAACCAGATATAACCATTCATCCTCTTCCAGATCCTTGTCGAAAACAGGGAGAAAGTCTTGATCAATATTATAAAAGATCATCTCAACTCCATATTTTTCACATTCATCCCAGACACTGTGACAACAGAATCGGGGCAAATGAATCTTCTTGATTCCCTTTGCCTGGATTAAATACTCAAGACACTTTCTTCCGCTGTTTAATGCCAGTGCCTGATCATGGAAAAGAGACCCTTCATAGGTTTCCAGTTCCAAATATCCGCCGATTTCCTTCATGCTTGCCATGCTCCTTATCCATTTTGAGCCTGAATTCCAACCATTCTTTTTAGAATTCAGGATTTCGTAATCCACCATAACAGGATTCAAGATTTCCTTCAAATAGATTTCCCTTCCAATCGGCCCATCAACCAAAAAAGGCCATCCTGATTTCTCAGAATGACCTTGCTTAATCCAGCGGCTTTCTATTT
>JABUSF010000008.1:5247-7689 GCA_021443945.1 Ileibacterium sp. | reverse complement strand
CCATACAGAAAAACCCCTTTTCCAATGTCTCTGGAAACATCCATCGCATCAAAAGCGATGGCATAATTTTCGTCCCCCATAGGGACGGAAAGATCATCAAACAAAATGGTCCTGCAGTCATCTTCAACGTGGCTGATCAGATAATTGGACAGGAATCCTGTCTTCTTTCTGTATTCCTTTGAATATTTGCAGAGAACAAATTCATCCTGCAAAAAACCGTCTTCGTCAATATAAAGAGTTTTCGCTCTTCCTTTCACCGGCTGTGTACAGAACTCCAAGCCAGGACAGCCATCGCACTGTTTAATTCTGGCCAGCCAGTCCAAAAAGTCTGCAGAGTTTTTTTCCACCACTTCAAAGCTTTGATTGTTCTGCTTTAAAAAATTCTGAACGGTCCGGCTGTTTTTCAGAAGAGCAATTTTTCTCTCACGCTCTTCAAGAACCTTTCCATCCATATCTTTAAATGGATTTTCCATTATTCACCTTTCCTCTGCTTTCTTCTTTCCATAATCCGGTTATACAGCTCGTCACTAACCGGCTTTGTTTCCGTTTTGGAATACCAATCAGGCAGAAGCTGCTTGGACTCTTCCTTCTGAACCGTATTTTTCGGCTGTGAAGAGGAGATTTGAGCCAAAGCCTGCTGGCGTGTACTGATTTTCAGCCGCACCCATGTATTGGCCACTTTTCGAATATAGTTTTCCACAAAAGCCTGGTTGCACTCTTTCAGGCAATACTCAATCAGCGTATTGATGACTTCATCTGGGAACTGATACTTCGCGGAGAGTTCTTCCAAAAGCGCTCTTTCGTTTGGCAGGATAGCTGCCTGTGCCGGCTGGAGGGATCGCAGATATAAAATCGGAGAGGCCTTCATAGGATCGTTATCCGCTGGTTTCAGTTTGCGGGTCTTCTGAAGACTGCTGACGACATAGTCAAAATCAATGTACGACTTTCCATCGCGAATGCCTCGAACCACATACTTCCGGATTTCCAGCTCGTCCAAACCATAAATGTGAGCCAGATAGGCAATCTCATTTAAATTCTGTTTGGTGCGAAGCCGTGAGGGAATGGTTCGGTCCATCCGTTTAAAAAAGATTTCCCAGTCAAAGGGATATCGGTTGGCATCCTGATCTGGCGGCATGTGCATCTGCAGTACAGTTTCTTTGCTTTCATCCCATTCCTGCTCCAGCGCCATAGAAGACATGGATTCGGAAATGTTTTTCAGCTTGCTTTCCTTTTCCTCCAAGTCAAACAGATCCTTTAGCTGTTCAAAGCGTTCGGACGGAAACTTTTGAATCATCATCCGGCTGAATATTTCATGACGCAGAAAATCTTTTGGAGTTTTTGGTGGATAAATATGAAATTCCAGAACAGATTCATCCTCCGAACTATAGGTTGACAGCAGCAGAAACTGTTCCAGCTTTCTTCTGCCCTGAGTCAAAAAACCTTCATTAATTCCAGTGACAGAAAGAAGGTCTTCCAGTTTCATTTCACTTTTATGAGCAGCGATCGCGCAGAGGACTTCATACAGTTCACAGGAATTGCTTCCCATCAAAGGCCGGTAAAGCATATACAAGTGCTCATGGGAATGGACTCCCAGATCATCCATCATGCGGAATTTGCATATTGTTTCCTGATTCATTTCACCCTCTCCTTTCTACGCCTGCTTGTTTAAAAGTTCTTCTATTTTCTTTTCCAGTTCCAGCTGTGTTCCATCATTCATGATCACCACATCACTGTTTTCTTCTTTTTGCGTTCGGCTGTATTGTTTTGCAATTCTGGCCAGCGCTTCCTCTTTTTGAAATCCCCTGTAATCCATCAAACGCTGGATCGCCTTTTGTTCGCTGCAGCTGATGCACCAGATTTCATCAAAGCTGTGTTCCAGACCCAGTTCAAATAACAAAGGAACTTCAACAGCGCATATTTCCGTTTGGCTGCTGATCCATTCCTCCATTTTTTGAAGGATCAAGGGGTGAAGAATTTGCTCATATTCCTTTTTATACTCTGTATCTGAAAACACTCTGGCTGCAGTGGCTTTTTTATCCAGAAACCCCTGCTCATCGATCATGAGCATTCCCTTTTTCTTCAAAGCCAGATAACCATCCTGGCCGGGCAGCAGCAGATTCGCGTTGATTTGATCACAGTCCGTCACCGGTATGTGCTTGGACAGAATATGGGTAGCCGTGCTTTTGCCTGCCCCCATAGTTCCCGTGATTCCGATCACTTTCTTTTCTGGCAGTGAGGACATAAATAGGTGCTCCTTTGATTCACTTTGCATGCTTCAATTTCTGTTCCGCATATATCACAGGGCTCACCTTCGCGCTGGTGAACCTTCAGCTGCTCCTGAAACTGACCTGGCTGGTGATTTCCATAGGAGAAGGTTCGAATGGTTGTTCCCCCGGATCTGACAGACTGTGACA
The DNA here is from genome assembly GCA_021443945.1 of Ileibacterium sp. Classification (GTDB taxonomy): domain Bacteria; phylum Bacillota_I; class Bacilli_A; order Erysipelotrichales; family Erysipelotrichaceae; genus JABUSF01. The sequence continues at coordinate 5,275 of JABUSF010000008.1, read as the reverse complement.
GGACTTCTTTTGTCCAGTGGGCAATATG
>JABUSF010000008.1:1368-4799 GCA_021443945.1 Ileibacterium sp. | reverse complement strand
CCTTCCAGCCGGCGGCAGAAAGATTCAACATCCATATTGTCCGCCAGTTTTGGGTGTGTTATTTCAGCTTTTTTAATCCTGCGTCCTTTCAGCTCGCTTTCCAGCCAGGAAAGAACGTTTGCAACTTCTGGTGCTTCCGGCATTATTTTGCCTCATACCAATTCTGTCCAACATTGACGGAAGCTTTCAGAGGAACGTTCAGCTTCATAGCCGAATCCATTGTTTCCGGTACCAGTTTTTCCATTAATTCCACTTCATCATCAGGAACCAGGAAAATCAGTTCATCGTGAATCTGAAGAAGCATTTGAGACTTCAGGTTTTTCTCTTTGAGAACTTTGTCCATCTGAATCATTGCCGCTTTAATCAAATCCGCAGCGCTTCCCTGAATGGGAGCATTCATCGCTGCCCGTTTTCCAAATTCACGAACCATGAAGTTTTTATCGTTGATTTCCGGAATTGCTCTGCGTCGGTGCATCATTGTTTCGACATATCCATTTTCCTTGCAGAAATCAACGATGGAATCCATGAATCGATGAATGTTGGGGTAATTGGCAAAGTAGGAAGCAATAAAGTCCTTCGCCTGTTTTCTTGTAATCTTCAGTTCCTGGGAAAGCCCAAACTCCGTCTGTCCGTAGATCACGGCAAAGTTAACCGTTTTGGCAATGCGGCGCTGGCTTTCATTTACCTCATCCGCAGGAACGCCAAAGATGATCGATGCAGTTCGGTTGTGAATGTCCACGCCTTCCTGGAAGGCCTGGATCATAAACTGCTCATCCGCCATGTGAGCCAGCATGCGCAGTTCCACCTGTGAGTAGTCTGCTGAGATCAGCTTGTAACCTTCCGGTGCAATGAATGCTTTGCGGATTTCCTTTCCTTCTTCGGATTTAACAGAAATATTCTGCAGGTTTGGCTCAGAAGAAGATAAGCGTCCGGTCTGGGTCATCGTCTGGTTAAAGGTGGTGTAGATCTTATCGTCAATGATGTATTTTTTCAGACCTTCTACATACGTAGTTACAATCTTGGAATACATTCTGTATTCCAGAATTTCATTAATAATTGGATGAGAGTCTTTCAGCTTTTCCAACACATCTGCAGCTGTCGAACGTTTTTTCCCTCCGCCGGTCAGCTTCAGCTCGTCAAAGAGAACCGTTCCCAGCTGTTTCGGAGAGCCAATGTTAAACTCATGTCCGGCATAGTCATAAATCCGCGCTGCGATTTCTGCCATTCGTCCTTCATAGGTTTTTCCAATTTCAGCCAACTTGTCTGCATCAATGGAAATGCCCCGGCATTCCATTTCAAACAGAATATAGGCCAGCGGAAATTCCAGATTCCAATACAGATCCTTTAAATTTTCAGACTCCAGCTGATCCAGAACCGTCTTTGCTGTTTCAGGCAGATCCGCTGTCCAGGAGGCAAATACAGGAAGAGCTCTTTCCAGTGTGAATCCGCCCAGAGATTTTTTCGTCAGATCGGACAGAGGCATGGGCAGCTCAATGCCGCAGCTTTCAATCAAATCTTCTTCCTTTGTAGCCTGGGAATAAAGAAGAAAAGCAGCCAGATGAATATCCGCTTTGAACTTTGGCAGGTCAAATCCATACCGGTCCAGCAGATGCAGCAGAGCTTTTACATCCCAGGCCATCAGAGTTTCATCTTCTTTTAACAGGGTTTTAAACTTTTCATCCTTTTGAGCATCTTCCACAGACAGAAAGTAAACCTGATCCTTGGCCGGATAGACAAAACCATACAAAGTCTGTGTTTTAAAACTGTCAAAATCAGCGACCGGCATTAATACAGTGGACTGATTCAGTTCCCCTTCAAAAGAGCTGGAAACAACGGCTTCCACGCTTTTCTTCGGAGCCTGTTTCTTCCGCATTTTTTCCAGCAGAGATTTCATTTCATATTTATGATAGAAGTCCTCAATCGACTGAGGCTCTTCGGTATACTTCAAATCCTCCATGGTAAAAGGAAGCTTCATCTGACGGAAGATAGTCGCCATTTCCTTGGAAAGAAAGGCCGATTCTTTTCCTGTTTCCAGATATTCCTTTCTCTTTCCCTTGATCTCATCAATATGAGCGTAGGTGTTTTCCACACTTCCATAATCGTGCAGCAGCTTCAAAGCTGTTTTTTCACCGATTCCTTTTACACCTGGAATGTTGTCAGATGCATCTCCCATCAAACCTTTGAGATCTATGATCTGCTCCGGTTTTAAACCATACTTTTCTTCAATGGCTTTTTCGTTCATCACATCCATTTCCTGAATGCCTTTTTTCATAATAAGCACTGTTGTAGAGGGATCTACCAGCTGCAGCAGGTCTTTATCTCCGGTCAGAATGGTTGTCTGCATATCCGGAGCCGCTGCTGCCATAGACCCAATGATGTCATCAGCTTCGTAGCCTTCCTCTTCATAGCGAACATAGCCGGCTTCATCCAGAAACTCCCGGACAATCGGCATTTGGGCAATCAGCTCCTCATCGAGAGGTTTCCGGGTCCCTTTATATTCCGGATATTTTTCATGGCGAAATGTCTTTTTTCCCGCATCCCAGGCGACCAGAATCGCATCCGGCTGTACCTGGCTGACGGCTTTGTTCAGCATGCTGATAAAACCAAAAACCGCATTGGTTGGAACCCCTGCGGACGTTTTCATCGGATTGGTATAAATCGTTGAATAATAAGCACGGAAAAGCAAAGAGTTGCCATCCACAAGCAGAAGTTTTTTCATATTTCCTCCAAGAAAATCGATTTCAATTTATGAAAAGATACACAGTCTGTACAGACAGTGTATCGCGTTTGTGATTCATCATTTTTACAGAAGCATCAAGCCTCTGCATGGAACCGGTGCATTCTTTTTTTACGCTCCGCCTTCCGGGCTCTCGAGCGCTGGATCAAAAAGAAGCGGACCATAACAGCATCCATATACATCAAAAACAAAACAGAAGCCGCATTGGTCATCGTTGTCAGCAATTCCATGCAGTACATCCAGTCCCACACAGGAATCGTCGTAATTCCCAAGATCAGCTGCACAAGATATGGAACAAAATCCAGCAGGAAACAGCAGATCATATACACCGCAAAAGCGATTCGGTTGTTTTCCATAAAGGGTCCGGGCAATCCTGCCAGCAGGGCAAACAGCGGATAGACAAGAAAACAGAACGGGAAGGATCCCTGGAAAAAGAAATCCAGCAGAATTCCGATCAGGGCGCCGCAGCTGATTCTTGTCACCCATGGTTTGTCGTGCAGATAGATCAGCATTCCAATAAAACAGACATGCCATATCACGGACAGACGCAGATACGTAAAATCCGGTGGGAAGGCAGAAACCAAAAGAGAATCCAGCAGAGCCATCAGAACAAAGCTCATGATCAGAGCGGAACTCTTCTTCATGGCTTCACCACGCCGTTTCCAATGACTTGAACATAGTTAAAAGAATTGAT
>JABUSF010000008.1:0-1362 GCA_021443945.1 Ileibacterium sp. | reverse complement strand
ACAGGCTGAACATAGATGGTGGAAATAATGGCGTTGTCGCTCATCTCCACACTGGTCACTGTTCCAACAAACACTCCACCTGGATAATTGCCTCCCTTTCCGGAGGTACTGACCAGCTGGCCGGCTCCGACTTTGGCATCGTGATCGAACAGAGTGACTTTAAAGCGGTTGTTTTTAGCATCGTAATCATGAAGCACGCCTTCTACTGAAGATCCGTCCTCCATCGATATCTGAACGGCAATATCATTGACCAATTCATTGCTTGTGAGCAGCTCAACTGTAGAAGTATTGGACTGCACTTCCTTGATCTGGCCTACTGCTCCCAAAGAAGAAATAACAAGCATGTTTTCTTCAATGCCGGAAGCAGATCCAGCAGAAATGACAACCTTCTGGTTCCAGGACTGTGTCGGTCTGGAAACTACTCTGGCACTCACCTGAACCGCATCGCCCAGGGCATTTTTCATTTCCACCAAACCTTCCAGTTCTGCATTTTTATTGCGCTCATTTTCATACATGGTCTGATAGGAGTGCTGATTGGCCAGCTGCATATTCAAATATTCATTATCTTCATAAACAGCCCATAAATTGGAAAGATCCTTAATCATGCCTGTAAAAGACTTAAATGGCTGATTAAACAGCCCATACTTTAAATAGGTCCACGCGCTGAATCCCATGTTCGAAATTGTATTCTGACGAAGACCAATCATGGTACATCCAAAAATAACAAGAATAATATTTGCAAGAATCAGCCTGCGCTGCAGTTTCGTTAAACGCCGCATTCATACCTCCATTGGGTTTCTATATATACAGTCCTTTCTGCAGGACTGGACTTCTCATTACTCATGTATCCGAACCGTCTGGGGTCAGGATGCAAAGTTTGTTAGACCATTATATTCTGATTGGACGGCCGATTCAATCAAGCAGTCGATGCTCCAGAAAGCTGAAATAACTGCTGCCTCCCACAACGATATGATCAGCCAGATTCAATCCTGCTGCACTTAAAGCCTTCTGAACTTGAGCGGTGGTTTCCACATCCTCAGGCGAAGGGCTTACATCCCCGCTTGGATGGTTGTGAACAATCACTACGGTGGCTGCCCCGGCAAGACAGGCTTCCCGAACCAGACAGCTTGGATGAATGACAGCCTGAGATCCAGTGCCGATAAACAGTGTTTTATGAGAGATCATTTTCCCTTTTATATTTAGAAAGACAGCCCCAAAATGCTCCTGCTTCTTTAAGCCGTACTCCATGATCATCCATTTGATCAGTGCATTTTTTCCTCCGATCTGGCCGTTCAAAGCATTTCGTTCATAACATCGTCTTGTCAGTTCTACCCCGCCAAGAAGCGTCCAGGCTTTCGCCGG
>JABUSF010000007.1:49595-53890 GCA_021443945.1 Ileibacterium sp. | reverse complement strand
TCTTTGCCGCCGCTCAGGGCAACAGCAATTTTATCGCCGTCCTGGATCAAATCAAAATCCTGATCGGCCCGCCGGATCTGGCGGAGAATGGATTGAAGTTTCATAGTGGTTACCTTTTTTTCGCAGGGGATATTCTAGCACACCAATGTATTTTACAAGGAAACAGAAGTCGGCTTCTTTATACTGATTTTAGGAGATATCTTTAAAAAACATCTCTTCTGAAGACTTATTTGTTGCAAAAATCTTATTGTGAATCAATTTAAGAGGAATCACGATCAAACAATAAAAAATAGGATATAATCAGCAGGACAGATGTACAGGCTGCCTTCTTCTTTCTTGAGAAGACGGCCAATGTGAATACAATGGATGTTATGGATGGAATTTTAGTAATCAATAAACCAGCCGGAATGACAAGTCATGATGTGATCAACCGGCTGAGAAAAAAATACAAACAAAAAAAATTTGGCCATGCAGGAACACTGGATCCCATGGCCAGCGGGGTTCTGGTCGTTCTGGCTGGAAAAGCGGCCAAGCTGCTGCAGTTTCTTCCGGATACAGACAAAGAATATACCGCTCAAATCCAGCTGGGAAAATCCTACGATACCGATGATATCTGGGGACAGGAGACCGGCAGCCGTCCGGTCAGCATGGATTTTGACTTTGCAGCAGAGCTGGAGAAGTTTAAAGGCCCGCTGCATCAGAAAGTGCCTGCTGTCTCTGCGAAAAAGGTCAACGGGAAAAAACTGATGGAATATCAGCGCAATGACCAGCCAGTCCCGGAAGTCTATGCCGATGTAGAAGTATATGACATTCAGCCTCTGGACCAGGAGAAGCTGGAATTCAAGGTGTCCTGTTCTTCCGGAACGTACATCCGCTCGATTTGCCGGGATTTTGGAGAGAATACAAACAATCTGGCTGCCATGTCCAGTCTGATCCGGACCAAAGCCTGCGGCTTTGACATCAGTCAGGCGGAAGATCTGGATGCAGAAGCCCATACTCTGCATGACATGACAGAAATTCTTTCCTTTCTGCCGAAAGTGGCGTTTGATCCCATTGCGGACATTTACAACGGAAAGTCCGTCCATGTCAATACGCCCTATGACCGGATTCTGATGATGGATCAGGACAAGCCGGTCGCCATCTATGACCGTCATCATAAAGATGTCTTTTCCTGTGCGAGAGGGGGATTTGCGTGAAAGTCATCTCCATTGATTTTGAAGAAATCCCAAAGCTTCCGAAAACAGCTGCAGCCATCGGCTACTTTGATGGTTTCCACAGAGGACACCAGCAGCTGATTGCCAAGACGATCCGGCTGGCTAAAGAGAAGAAAGTGAAAAGTGCCATTCTGACGTTTTATCCAGATCCATGGACTGTTTTCAAACCCTATGACAATCATGATAATCTGGTTTCTCTCTCCGATAAAACCGAAATGGCTGCCGCCATGGGGGTGGACTATTTGTATGTGGTTCATTTTACAAAAGAGTTTGCCGGACGCACGGTGGAGGAATTTCACAAGTTTTTAAAAAACATGCACGTCCGGTATTTGGTCTGCGGATTTGACTTTACCTACGGGTACAAGGGCCTTGGAAATGTAAATTCCCTCAAATCCTATGACAAAATCGAAACCTTCACAGTCGATGCCATTGAAGATCTGGATATGAAGATTTCCAGCACCCGCATCGAACGGCTGATTCGGGCCGGCCTGCTTTTGAAAGCCAATGAGCTGCAGGGCTATATTTATTCCCTGCCTGGCGTGGTGGTCAAAGGTTATCGAAGAGGCAGTTCACTGCTGGAATTTCCCACAGCCAATCTTCAGGTGGAAAAAGGATATGTTCTTCCTGCCAGAGGAGTCTATGCAGGGTATGTGCTGTTTGGCTCCCGGTTTTATCCCGCCATGATCAATATTGGAAGCAACCCCACCTTTGGAAACGATCAGGTTTCCATTGAGGCTCATATTTTCAACTTCCATAAAGAAATTTACGGCAGTATGGTTCGCTTCTTCTTTGCCCAGCGCATCCGCCCGGAAATTCGTTTCCATTCGGTGGAGGCTTTGAAAAAGCAGCTGGAAATGGATCAGAAAAGAGCCTGGGAACTGCTTGTTCCCATGAAGGGGCTTCTGGAGCGAACGAAGGACTTGTGGAGTTTAGACCGCAGGTTTGATATACTAGAGCAGTAGAAAACAGGTGAATTACAAATGGCAAATGAAAATAACGAAATGAGAGTTCCAGATCAGTATGGAACCATTGTTTACAACCGCTCCGTTTTCAGCTCCATCGCGCGAAACGTAATTGATGATTCTGAAAATGTGGAACTGGCTGAATCTTCCAAAGTGTTCAGCACAGAACATGTGACAACGATTGATGACAACAAACTGTATATCAATGTACCCATCCGAGTTCGTTACAACATCAACGTGTCTGATGCCTGTGCCAGTCTTCAGGAAAAAATCAACGAAACCATTCAATATATGACCGACTACAAACCGGAATCCATTGATTTGCAGGTGGTTGGGTTCATTTTCTAAGAACGAATGCAAAACGTTGTCAATCAAGTTTAGACACCATCAAAAGAAAAAGCTCTGAAATTCGATCTCAGAGCTTTTTCTTTTGCATGTCCTATTTTTCAAAAACGCACAGCCCCACTTTGATGGGATGATCCTGCAGAAGGCTTTGCTTTTTGATCTTTCCAAACACAATCATCCAGCAGATGGCCAGATCGCCTCCGGCTCCCATAATCATTACATTTCCAAAAAGAAACCAGAACAAACTTCCGGTAAAGAGGGAATAGATGACAGGAAGCAGTCCCAGAATTACAAAAGGAAGCAGTCCTCCGATGATATATGTACTTTTTTTCTGAGGTCTTCCGCAATAGCAGTAGGGAGTGAGATACTTCAGGATGAAGCCAAATTCGATGGAATCGAATCCTGCTGCAAGCCCCCATCCAAGTCCGTGCAGCCCTTCATGAACCACGATGGCTGCCAGAAGAAGCAGCAGTCCAGGCAGCCCAAAGGCTTCCAGGGAAGAAAAATCTGCAGGATATTTGCCAAAAAACAGCAAAGAAAAGATTACTCCAAAGGGAAGCCAGAAGAGGAAGGCTAACCCATTGGCTTTGATCTCATGGATGGTCAGCTCTTTGAAGGCATACCCTTTTTTTAGAAGTTCTTCTTTTCGGCTTTCAAAAATCTCCAGTCTTTTTTGTTCCGCAGAAGTCAGTCTGCGCATTTTTTCACTTTTTTCTTTCATTAAAACTCTCCTTAATAATCAGCTTTAAAGCCGAGTAACCCAAATTATCCCATAATCGGCTTCTGGATGAAACGGGAGTAGAGTCAGAAACAGGTTTTTGTTCAACCTGTTCTATAATGTATTAGTATAAGTAATAGAAATAAGGAGAACACCATGAGTACAGATAAATCTTTAACACCAGAACAGCTGGAGAAAGGACTGCTGGAACTGCCTCCATATTTGCTTGAAAGCATTAAGGACAGAATTGATGAGCTGCCCATGCCCGTTCTTGAACGTTTGGCAAAAAAACAGCATCTTTCCCGCAAGGCTATGATTGCCTATAAGATTCCTTTTAACAGACATCAGATGAGACAGCTGGCATTGGAAGCCATTTATCAGCATCTGCTTCTGGGAAAAGACATTAAAAAAGCTGTATACGACGTTATGCTCCAGAGCAATGAAATCGATGGCTATTTGGGCGCATTAACCATTGGAACCATCGAAAATGAAGAAAAATACCGCAAGCTTCTGGACAGCAAACTGCGCAAAGACTGGGATTTGGACCGTCTGTCTCTTCTGGAACAGGCCATTCTTCTGATGAGCTGTCAGGAAATTCTGGAAAACGGAACACCAAAGCCTGTTGTGATTAATGAAGCGGTGTCTCTGGCCAAAGAATACTGCGATGATACAGCACCCAAACTGATCAATGGTGTTTTGGATACTCTATGAGTGAAATTCAAAGCTTTCCTGTCAGCCGGCTGGTCGACAATATCAACAAGCGCTTAAGCCGGATTGATATCTCCCAGTGGTGGATTTCAGGAGAGCTTTCCAATGTACGCCGGGTTTCAGGAAATTATTATTTTGATCTGAAAGACGAAGGCGGTCAGATCAGCTGCACCATTTGGAACAGCAGTGCCAGAGGCATTGACTTTATGCTTGAAGATGGTCAGCAGGTTCTTGTCAAAGGCGACATTGGCGTTTATGTCAAACGAGGGCAGCTCCAGCTGAAAGTTCATGCCATTCAGCTGAACGGTATTGGTGCCCTTTTTATTGAGCTGGAAAAGCGCCGGCGCA
>JABUSF010000007.1:48308-49546 GCA_021443945.1 Ileibacterium sp. | reverse complement strand
GCCTGGATTGAAAACATTGGGATTGTCACCGGTCAGTCTACGGCCGCCCTCCAGGATGTGATGAAAACCATCCGCAGCCGCTGGCCCATGCTGAAGGTGACTTTGTATCCAGCTTCTGTGCAGGGACAGAGCGCTCCAGCCCAGATTATTCAAGCCTTAAAAAGAGCAGATGAGAAAAATCATGATGCCATTCTTCTTGTCAGAGGAGGAGGCAGCATTGAGGATCTGTTCTGCTTTAACGATGAAAATATTGTCAAAACCCTGTACGGGATGAAGACCTATACGGTGACCGGCATCGGTCATGAAATTGATACCACACTGGCGGATTATGCGGCCGATCACAGAGCTGTGACCCCAACCGCCGCCGCCCAGTGGGTAACACCGGACCAAAGAGAAGTCATGAATACAATCCTCTCTCAAAGAGAGTCTTTGTGCCGGAAAGCAAAAGCCGTCTTTGACCAGAATGCGGCAAGACTGGTGTATCTGCAGGCCAATCCATATTTAATGAATCCGCTCAAATGGATCGAGAACAAAAAGATGGCTCTCCATCAGGCTCAGTCTGCTCTGAATACACTGCAGAACAAGTTTCTGTTCGAACAGAAAAATACCATAACTCTTCTGCAGACTCAGCTGATGCAGGAAATCAGAGAATACCAGCGGGCACAGACAGACCGGTTAAACGTGATGAATGCGAATCTGCAGACAGCCTCTCCCAAAGCAAGGGTTTCAATGGAACTGGTTTCTTTGCAGCAAAAGCAAAAAGAGCTCGTCAAAACCGCCCAGGCCTTTTATGATTCCAATGTGAAAAAGCTGCAGGTTCAGTCCGCCATTCTGAAAGCCATCTCACCGGAAGCCCTTCTTGACCGGGGGTATGCTCTGGTGACCAAAGACGGACATCCCGTAAGCCAGGTTTCTCTGCTGAAACCCGAGGATTTGGTGCAGATTCAATTGAAAGACGGAGCAGCCAGCGCCGTGATCGAGGAAATATATCATGGAAAATCAGAATAACCTTACCTTCCAGCAGGCCATGAGCCGTCTGGATTCCATTGTAGAGCAGCTGAACAACTCTTCACTGGAACTGGAAACAGCGATGAGTCTGTTTAAGGAAGGACTGGCATTGTCCAAACAATGCGAAAGCCAGCTGAAGCAGTTTGAAACTCAGATGAACGAACTGCTGGTGGATACAGCCAACAGCTGAACGGAGAACGCCTATGGAAATGAAGGAATTTGAAAACTAT
>JABUSF010000007.1:41182-45969 GCA_021443945.1 Ileibacterium sp. | reverse complement strand
GCCCGGTTCTTTAAACCGGTGGATACTGAAATGATCCAAGAAATTTTCTCCATGAACGTTCCTGTCACCATTTATGAGACAGACACCACCTGCGGAGGACTGTCGGATGCGATTTTGCACGAACTGAATAAAATTGATCCCAAAGCCGATGTGATTGGAATCGATGACAAGTTTGTGCAGCATGGATCCATTAAATCCCTGCGCAGACTGGAAGGCATTTCCACAGAAGATCTCTTTTCACATCTGGAGGAGAAAGAACATGAGGCTTGATGCTTACCTGAAAGAACGTCTTGGCTCAAGAAATAAAGCAAAAGATGCCATTGATCAGCAGCGGGTGCGGGTCAATGGCATTCTTGCCGCAAAGCCTGCCATGCAGGTGAGTGAAGACGATGAAATTGAAATTGAACCTGCCCAGTTTGACTATGTCTCCCGATCTGGGGGGAAGCTGGCAGGAATTCTTGACCAGTACAATGTCCGTCTGGACAATGAAACTGCTGCAGACATCGGCGCTTCCACCGGAGGGTTTACCCAATGTGCTCTGGAACATGGAGCCGCTAAGGTCTATGCCATTGATGTCGGTCATCTTCAGCTGGATGAGAAACTGAAAAAGGATTCCCGGGTTGTGGAAATGGAAGGTGTCAACGCCCGGAACATTGAACCGGACTGGTTTGAAGAACCCATCGATTTTGTCTGCATGGATGTTTCCTTTATTTCCAGCCGGACCATTCTGGATCCGCTTCTGGAAAAAATGCCGCCCAAACACATGGCCTTTTTAATTAAGCCCCAGTTTGAATGCGGGCCGGAACATCTGAATAAAAATCATATTTTAAAAAATGAACGTGTCCGCAATAAAATCGTGGACGACATGCGCCAGTATTTAAAGCAGTACTACAGCTTCGTTCGGATTGAACCGGCTGCCGTTGTCGGCAGAGGCGGCAATCAGGAGTTTATGGCTTACTGCAAAGAAAGAAAATAAAGAAAGAAAATAGAAGGAGGATTGCCAATGATTGAACAGCTCATGGTAAAGGACTACATCCTGTTTGACCAGGCACAAATCGATTTTAAAAACAATATGTCCGTGATTACCGGTGAAACGGGTGCCGGAAAATCCCTGCTGATCGATGCCATTGGCTATCTTTCCGGAGAAAGGATGAGCAGCAATGTGGTCCGCAAGGGGAAAGACAAAGCCATCCTGCAAATGATCCTTTCCAACCCCAGCCAGGAAGTCATACAGCTGCTGGAAGAAAACGGATTTGATGCGGAGGATGAAATTATCATTCGCCGGATTGTCCAGGCCAACGGCAAAGGCCGCATGACCATCAATTCTCAGGCAGCAACCAATTCCTTTGTAAAGAAAATCGTGGATTTAATGGTGGATGTTCACTCTCAAATGGACACCATCAAGCTGATGGATCCTGAAGTTCAGCTGGAACTGCTGGACTCCTATGCCAAAACCACAGAACTGAAGGATCAAACGGCGCAGGCCTATACAGAATTCAGCAAAATCCGCTCCAAGCTTCGTCAGATGAAAAACGAGACGTTTTCAGATGCAGAGCTGGAATTCATCACAGCCCAGCTCAACGAAATCAACGATGCCGCCATTCAGCCTGGAGAATTGGAGGATCTTTCTGAAAAAATCAAAATTGCCCAGTCCGCCCAGAAAAATCTGGAAGACTATTCCTCTGTTCTGTACCTGTTCAACAAAGACCAGGGCGTTCAGGAACAGCTGGCATCTGCTCTGAAAATTTTAAAGAAAAACAGCAGCGCTCAAAAAAGCGCCGAAATGCTGAACGATCTGTATTATTCCTTTATCGACGTTTCCGAAACCATCCGTCAGGAAAAGGAAGAACTCAATTCTTTTGAAGAGGATCTCGATTCCATGCAGGAAAGGGAATTCCTCATTAAAAAGCTTTTCCGCAAATACAAAGGCAGTTATGACAGCCTGATGGAGACCAAAAAAGATTTGGAAGAAAAGATCGACCGAATTCTCCATCGTCAGGATATGTTTGACCGTCTGGAAAAAGAAATGAAACAGGCCTATGCCAGGTATCTGACTCTGGCAAAAGAACTGTCTGCCAAAAGAGAATCTGTATTTGGAGATTTAAAAGAACAGATCGAAAAGCACGCAAGAGAACTGATGCTGGATCATTGTGTGTTTGAAATTCAGAACCATAAAAAAGAGGCTTCCAAAGACGGGATCGATGACATTGTCTTTATGGTTTCCATGAACCCTGGATCTCCCTTGACCACATTGAAGCAATCCGCCTCAGGCGGTGAGCTTTCCCGCCTCATGCTGGCATTGAAAGTGGTTTTTCAGGCCAGCAACGGAATCGGAACCTTAATCTTCGACGAAATCGATACGGGTGTCTCCGGAAAAGTCGCCTTGGCCATGGGCAGCAAAATGCATACCCTGGCTGAAAACTATCAAGTCTTATGCATTACTCATCTGGCCAGCGTCGCGGTTTGGGCCGATGATCATTATCATGTCCGAAAAGAAGCTCAGGATGAGATTACATCCACCAGTGTTCGCCTGCTCGACGAAAAGGAACACATTGAAGAACTGGCCATTATGACAAGCGGAACGGCTGCTCCTTCGGCCATCCAGTCTATGAAAGCCTTGTCTGATGAGGTCAGACATGGCTAGAGTGCTTTTTCATATTGATCTCAACGCCTTCTTTGCCAGTGCCGAGGAACTGCGCCATCCGGAATATAAAGACGAACCACTGGTTGTAGGGTCTGCCAGTGCCAGGGGCGTCGTGGCAACGGCCAATTACAAGGCCAGAGAATATGGAATTCATTCGGCCATGCCGATGATGCAGGCTTTAAGTCTCTGTGAAAATCTGGTGGTGGTTCCTGGGGATCATGCCTACTATAAAAAGCTTTCCAATGCTTTTTTCGATTATCTGCGCACCTTTTCCGGAGCTTTGGAAATTCTTTCCATTGATGAGTGCTTTCTGGATGTGACGGAGGTGATCAAACAGTATAAGCGCCCTTTGGATCTGGCTGTGCAAATCCAGCAGGGGGTCCTGGAAAAATTGGGACTGAAATGTTCCATCGGAGTGGCGCCCACAAGGTTTCTGGCCAAGATGGCCAGTGACATGCATAAGCCATTGGGCATTACCGTTTTAAGAAAATCCGAGATCTCTGCCAAACTGTATCCGCTGCCCATCGAGGATATGATGGGAATCGGAAAGAAAACCGTCCCGCTGTTAAAGGAAAAGGGGATCGTGAAAATCGGAGATCTCATGCGGGAAGAAAATCAGCAGGTTCTCAGACAGATTTTAAAAAGCAGTTACTATGAGATCATGAAAAAGCTGAAGGGGCAGTCCTCCGATCAGCTGATTTTTTCCACCACCAGAAAGTCAGTGTCCCATTCCAGAACGTTTCAGAGGGATCTGTATTCGACGGAAGAGCTGATGGAAGCTCTGCAGCAGCTTTGCCGGGAAGTCAGCCAGGCGATGATCAAAGCGGGACGAAAAGGCAGTATGGTGTCCCTGATTATGAGAGATGCCAATTTCAGCAATAAGGTTCGATCGGTTTCCTTAAACCAGTACACCAATGAATACGCCATCCTGTATCAGGCGGCCGGAAATCTGCTGCTGGAAAACGCAGAGGAAGGCCAGGGCTATCGTCTTCTGGGCATTTCCATCGGTTCGCTGCAGGATGAACACAACATTGTTCTTCAGCCCTCCCTGTTTGATAAGCCAGTGGAGGATCCAACGAAGAATGTACTGGACTCTTTAAACCGGAGTCTGAATGAACAAATGGAAGCAGACCATCCTCTCTTGTTTAAAGCGAGTGATCTGCTGAAAAAGGAGAAGCAGAATGAATCCTGAACAGTTAAGAAAAGACTGGTTTATTGAAAAAGACTGTCCCTTGTATCAGAATCCCGGTCATTTCTGCTTTAACACGGACAGTGTTCTGCTGGCCCAGTTTGCCAGCCCGAAAAACAACGACCGAATCCTGGAAATTGGCTGCAACAATGCAGCCATTCTTTTATGGATGGACCGTTTTGAGATCCAGGAACTTCACGGCGTTGAAATCCTGAAAGAACCGGCCAGACTTGCTCAATACAATCTGGAAGTCTTCGGCCGTCATCCGTTTGAGATCTTCCAGACGGATATTCAAAATCTGCCCGCGGGAAATTACGATCTGGTTCTGTCAAACCCGCCTTTTTTTCCGCTGGAACCCGGCATGGACAAAAGCCGTCTGGATGAGCGGCAGCTGGGACGATTTGAAGCCAATTTGAATCTGGATCAGCTGGTCTTCTGTGCCTCCAGGCAGTTAAAAAGCAACGGCCGGTTTGTGCTGGTTCACCGTCCGGACCGGCTGAGCGAAATCCTTTCTTCCTTTAAGAAAAATCATCTGGCCCTGCGCCGGTTTGCGGTGGCTTATGACTGGAGGGACCAGCAGCCAAAAAGCATCCTTCTGGAAGGAGTGAAGGATGGTACCTGCTCTGTGATGATGGAAAAACCTGTTTGGATTGGAAAAGACAGTTGACGCGATTGGTAAACTAAAGATATGAACTGCCTGAAAGCAAGAGATCTGTTTTTGCAGCAGCTGGAGCTGCTGGACAATAAATCCGAGCAGACCGTATTAGGGTATGCCAGCGATTTAAGCCATTACACCAACTGGCTGCAGAACCAGAACATTGAAGAAATTGAACAAGTCACCAAAAAAGATGTAGAATCTTTTTTAATGGAATTTGCCCATGGACATGCTTCCTCCAGCATCAATCGGATGATTGCAGCTTTGCGGGGATTTCATCGGTTTGTCTGCATTCAATC
>JABUSF010000007.1:37446-41066 GCA_021443945.1 Ileibacterium sp. | reverse complement strand
AAGGATCTTTTAGACCGCTGTATTTTAATGGTGCTCTTTTCCACAGGGCTGCGGGTCAGTGAACTGTGTGATTTGGAAAGAACCCGGATCAGCTTTGCCCACAAAAGGCTTCAGGTGATTGGAAAAGGGAACAAGGAAAGAATCGTTCCTGTCAATGACATCTGCCTCAAGGAGATGGAAAGCTATTTCAACGTGATCCGTTTTCCTTCCAATGATCCTCATTTCTTCTTAACAACAAGGGGCAAGCCCATCAATCGGGTCTATGTTCATCGGCTGATTAAGAAAAAGGCAGCAGAACTGAATCTGGATCCGAATCTTTCTGCCCACGCCTTTCGTCACGCCTTTGCCACCAGTCTTCTGGAAGGAGATGCAGATTTAAGGGCAGTTCAGGAAATGCTTGGTCACAGTGACATTCGAACCACTCAAATCTATACCCACGTCCAGGCTGAGCGTTTAAAAAAAGTGTATGATTCGGCTTTGCCTGATTTAAGCGAAGAATAATTTTTGGAAGGAATCGTGATACACTGAATAAGCGGCTGTTCGAGAGGACAGCCTCCCAACCGATCCATGCCTGCTTTATGCAGAAAACATAGAAGAGAAAAGGAGAACATTTATGAGCTGTGAAGGATGCGCTTCAAGAGGAAACTGCTCCAAAGAAAAAGGCGGCGGATGCTCTTTAAAAGAAAATCCGCATAACCATATTAAACGGATTGTCGCTGTGATGTCCGGAAAAGGCGGAGTGGGCAAAAGCACCATTTCTGTCATGCTGGCCAAAGCGATGGCCGCACAGGGGTTGAAAGTCGGTATTCTGGATGCCGATATTACCGGACCTTCCATTCCAAGAATGATGGGGCTGGAAGATCAGAAAGCTTTCGCCAACCAGGAAGGCGAAATTCTTCCTGTCTGCGGGGAAGACGGAATTAAAATCATGTCCCTGAATTACCTTCTTCAGGATGAAAATGAACCAGTTGTATGGAGAGGACCTGTCATTACAGGTGTGCTCAAACAGTTCTTTACGGACGTTTACTGGGGAGATCTGGATGTTCTGTTTATCGACATGCCTCCAGGAACCGGGGATGTTGCATTAACCATTCTGCAGGAATTTCCTGTCTCCGGAGTTGTTATGATTTCGACTCCGCAGCCAATGGTATCCATGATTGTCACCAAGGCCATCCGCATGTGCCGTCTGATGAAGATCAAGGTTTACGGCGTGGTTGAGAACATGGCGTATTTGAACTGCCCAAACTGCAGTGAGAAGATCATGTTCTATAACGAAGAGGAACTGAATCAGTTCATTGAGCAAAACGAAGTCAAACTCTACGGCACGCTGCCGCAGACAGATTTGATCCGCAATGTAAACATTTATGATTCCTTCAATCTGCAGCAGCAGAATGAACTGAACGGATTCTTCCGGGAAATTGCCGCCGAGCTTGAAAAAGATATGAATTTAACCGGCGAAAATAACGCATAAAATTATTTTGGCTTACCAGGCACCTTCTTTTGAGGTGCCTTTTATAATGGAATCAGTAACAAATGAGATGAAAAGGATGAATTCTGTATGGATGAAAGAATTGTAAAAGAAACAAAAGCTGAAGCAGCAAAGCTTCTTGAACAGGGCCAAATCCAAACGGCTCTGCCATTGATTCGGCAGGCAGCCCATTGGGGAGATCTGGACAGCCAGCTGCTGGCTGTGGATTTGTATCTGCACGAATTGTATGGAATGCCCCGCAATCCGTTTGCGGCCATTGAATATGTAAAACTGGCTGCTTTGAATGGGGATGTTCATTCCATGTATGAACTGGCTGATATGGCTTCCAAAGGATACGGGATGAACAAAGACGAAGCCACTGCGTTTTATTTTATGAACAAAGCAGCCGGACTTGGGGAAAAAGCCGCCTGCGATCCTCTGGGAATGATGTATCTGATGGGACGCGGAACACAAAAGGATTTGGAAAAAGCGCTGTTCTGGCTGAACCGGGCTGTGGAATCCGATCCAGAAAACGAAACCTATCAAAAGCATTTGTACATGGCGGAAAGGAAATCCGGAATCAAGTGAGTTTTGTTCCCAACCCGGAATACTTTGACAGTCTTTTCCAAAGACTGGATGGCTCCAAATTCCGCAGCTCTTTTCATTTGCGAAAAAAAGAGATGGAGTATTTGATGCAAAAGGGAATGCCCACCGTTCGAAAGGATGCAGCTTTCTTTATTGAGACAAGACTGGCAGCTGCCTGGCCGGACAACGACGGAAAACAGACGCCGATGAAAAACCATCCCGTTTTTATTGCCCAGCACGCCTGTGGATGCTGCTGCCGCGGCTGTCTTCAGAAGTGGCATGGAATCCCGAAAGGACGGCCGCTGAACACCTTCGAAAAACAGTATATTGAAGAGGTTCTGATGCAGTGGCTGCAGAAAGAATTGGACAGAAAGAAGGAAAATAAATGAAAAAGTATATTCAGCTGATTGAAACATTTGTTCGCTTTGCCGGCTTTTCCATTTCCCATATCAAGCATGGGGATACAGATTTGGTTCAGCTTGAACCTGGCGATGAGCTGCTGGTGATTTTCTCGCCAACTGGCAGCGATGATATTTTTATTATTTTTGAAGAAGCCAAAGCCGTCATTACCTTTGGCCAGTGGGCACAGGAAATCAGCGGCGGGACTCTGGAAGATTTTGAACATCTGCTCGACCTGATCCGCGGAATCCTGGACGGCGACTATATCGTACGGGATGTCCGGACAGATCAGGCGGAGGTGGCTTTGCTGACATGCGAATCCACCAGTCAGGTTGTTTCATCCTTCATTCAGGAAGGAGAAGATTATCTGGAGAGTGTTTCAGCCAAAGCTTTTTTTGAAGGGCTGAGCGGGAAGAATGCTGCTTTCGAAATCAGTTCCTGGACCGATTTTGATGATCAGGATGAAGAACTGGATTGGGACAGTCAGGAAGACAGGAATTCCGATCTGGAGTACAAATACTCTGAAAATTACTTAGAAAACAAAAATAATATACAAAACGAAAGCGATGAGGATTGCAGTAACGAACACACCTGTTCCTGCGGACACCATCATCACTAGACATTGCCTACATAAAAAGTGTGTGAATTTAATGAATTTTTTTTTCGATGATATCGGAATAATCGCCTTACATCCTATAAAAACAACGGAAACCATGTACTTCAAAAAATACATTTGAATTCTATGATAAACTTTGAAACACAAAGGATGGGTTGATATGGAAGGGAAAGAAATGGCATCTCACATTTGTGAATCTGCCATCGAATTGTTTGCCAGCAAAGGGTATGATGAAGTTTCTGTAAACGAAATCTGCAGGGCTGTGAACATCACGAAACCGACCTTCTACAAGTACGTAAAGACGAAAGAGGACATTCTGTTTCACTATTACGACAGTGTCAAAGGGTTGGATGACAGCTTCTGGGACAAATCTGGAACCTTTGGATGCTGGCAGACGATCAGCGATGGATTCCGTGTTTGTTTGGATCACTATGTCTCTTTGGGAACCGATCTTCTTGCCAAAGTCATGATCTATCAGGTTTCTTCGGGAACACTTTCCTTTCAGAACGATTTAAATTGGAATCGTAAAATGATGCAGCTGATTGCAAAAGC
>JABUSF010000007.1:30759-37391 GCA_021443945.1 Ileibacterium sp. | reverse complement strand
TGAAGGCCTACACCCTTGGTTTCTGTTTTTCCTTATGCACCATGCCAGCCCAGGATATTGAAAAGGCAGTGGACCAGTGTGTGGAGAATTTGAAAATCATCTGTCAAGTTCCCCAGACAGCCGGGGAGGGTTTTCAATGATGGATGGGCGGACCAGAGATATTGTCAGCGCAGCCTATAATCTGTTCAAGCTTCAGGGATATGATCAGGTATCGGTACTGGATATTTGCCGTGCCTGCGGGATGACCAAACCAACCTTTTACAAATACATGTCCTCCAAGAAGAATATTCTTGTGGCTTTGTTTAAAGACAAAGAAGATTTTATCTATCCGGATGTTCTCGCTTTATATGAGAACGGAGCACTGCTGCCCGCTTTGTTTAAGGGACTGACATTCAATCACGAAGTTGCCCGGGAGATTGGTCCGGAACTGATGGTGAATTACGTAAATACACTGCTTGAAGATCACCTTCCAAATTTCAGCTTTTCTCCGAAAATGCGGGAACTGATGGAAAAGATTCTTGGGGATCTGATTTCCAGCGGACAAATTCATACGTCCACAAATCCTGATAATCTCTATACGATCCTTTGTTCGATGGATCAGGGACTCCTTTTGAAGTGGACGGTCTCTCATGGAAATTTTTCTCTGGAAAATGAATTTCAGGAAATTTTGTCCATTGTACTGGAACTGAAGAAAAATGATCAGCAAAAACTGGGACAGGCATACAAAGTTTAAGAACCTGACGGCTGAAAGGAGCAGGAAATTCCTGAACCTTTCAGCCTTTTTAAAGGCATTCCTGAAGAAACAGCTCAATGCCATGTTCCACACTTTCGCACCAGGAGGATGGGGTATGGTCGGTTTGATCAAAAAGTGACTGAATCAGTTCAGCGAGAACAAATACATTTTTCCTTTGATCCATCGCCTTCCAAAACCGCTCCTGCTGCCCTGCTGTATAATCCCAGGAATGTTCTGCAATCCAGCTTTGAGCCATTTTCGCAGTCCAGACAGCCGCCTGCGGACTCAGATTTGAATTTATGGATTTTTCATCGGTCTTCATGGATTTAATTTGACATGAAATGTGACATGGATTTGTCTGATTCTCAGATTTGTATTTGTTTTCATTTGTGTTTCTGTTCAGAAACAGAAAGATTTTCCAGCCTGTTTCGGGAAATCTATGCAAAGTTGGTCAAGATTCTGTCTCTTTTGGAAATTTGATTTATAATGTCCAGTTTTCCTTTTACACTAAAGATACAAGGAGAACCGTTATGACTGAACAGATGATAAGCTTCATGGAAAAAAACAATGGCTATATCCTGAGCTGTGAAACCCAGGGATATGAATTCCTGGATCAGGATGAGAAGTGGATCTGTTTTGAAAATCCCAATGGGTCCGCTGATATTATGTGGCGGATTTCAGAAGAGGATGTATTCTTTTTCTACGGACAGTGGTTTGACCGTTTTTCCCTGGATGAAGACGGTTCCGCAAAAGTCATTGAGCTTTCGGAAAGCATTATGAAGGACGAATGCTATTTATGGCAGCTGGATGTCAACGGACAAAGGCTGCTCTCTCTGGTCAATGATGAGCCGGGGACGTTCCACCAGCGATCCTTTGACAAACTGCAGCTGGATGTCAAAGGAAAAGTGATCAATTTGTCAGACCATCAGATCCGCAGTCAGTTTGTCTTCTGGGATCCCATGTTTATGGAAAAAGTCACGAAAACCCCTTATCTGAATTAAAAAACGTACAATATCAGTAACAAACAGTGACGGGAGGATATGAATTTGAATTTCGCTTTAATTTCCACCATTTGCTCGGCTGCAGGATCAATATTTGCAGTCATCAGCAATCTTCAGAAAAAGAAATGGTTTATGGCTGCCTTAGGCAGCATCTCTGCCATTCTGGCCATCATCTCTGTATTCGTGATGATTTTTAAAGGAACAGAAAAAAACAAGGCGTAAATGCTAATCTCGATCGGAAATAAAGCAGGTTCTAAACCTGCTTTGTTTCTTTTTGGGAAGGTGTCTGAAAGAAAAAAAGGATTTCCTGATGGAAATCCCGCTGGAGCATGATCAGTGAAGATTGCAGTCGCTTAATTCATTCATGGAATACGTGTCCATTAAAGACTGCAGCATAGACTGAGGATTCAGGGCATGAATCTCGAACATTCCGCCGCTGGCAGAATCTGCGTAAAAATCATTATTCTGGAACAATAAAACATCTGAAACAATATCATTCATCGCACATCTTCTCCTCTGTCTTTTGACAATTTCAATATAGCAGTCCATCTTTCTGCCGTCTTTTGGGACTCTTTTTATGAATGCAATATTAATGCTCTCTTTATTTGGCGGTATGCAAATTCATACACTTTTTCAATCCCTTTCAATCCTCTGAGATGTATAAAACAAATCGATTTCCTCTTATCCAAACAGGCCAAGGCTGTTATCATAAACAGCATGAAACAAACAATGAAAACCGTCTTTCTGTGCGGCATGGTTCTTTGCTATGGATTTGCTGCACTGGAAATTTTTACCGGAGAAGCCGCCAATTGTGTATACTGGCTGTTTGGCGGTGCTTTTTTCACACTTCTTTTCTTTCGGGATTCCAAAAAACAGATCAGCAGACAGATCGCCCTGGAATCCCGTCTGGAACCGGAAACCATTCAAAACTTAAAGGATGGAAAATGGCTGAACGGTGCGCCGGGACTGGACATGCAGAAAAGGGAAGTGGTCTGGTGGTACGATCAGGCAGCCCAGGATTATTACGGAGGAAAAGCGGGGATGATGTATCTGACCAGCAAGCGTCTGGCTTTCCGATCAGAAGAGTTTCGTTTTGACCATCCAGTCTTTCTGGTGTCGATGAAGCCCACCTCCACAGGGGTGGAAGTGTCTGTCAATAAGAGAAAAATGAAATTTCAGACAGCCAGCACACCGCTGCTCCTTGAAATTTGGGAGAAGAAAAAAGAAAAGGAATAAAAACGATATGAAACAAGCTGTTATTTTTGATCTGGACGGAACTCTCTGGGATTCCACAGATCAGATCACTGAAGCCTGGAATGAAGTCTTTGCTTTGCAGAATGAGCCGCAAATGAGCAAAGAGGAAGTGATGGCTTTGATGGGACTTCCCATGGATGAAATTGCCAAACGGGTCTACCCAAACGCAGAAGATCCGGATGCTGCACTCAAAAAATGCACGGATCATGAAAATGAATATCTGGCAGAGCATGGCGGCCATCTGTTTGAAGGTCTGGAAGAAACCCTGAAGACGTTAAAGAAAGATTATTTTCTGGCGATTGTATCCAACTGCCAGTCCGGATACATCGAAGCCTTTTTGAAGGCCCACCGTTTTGAAAAATACTTTGATGATATTCTCTGTTATGGAGATACAAACTTATACAAGGACGAAAATATCCGCTGCTTAATGGAGAAAAACAGCATCGATGAGGCTTTGTATGTGGGGGATATTGAAGGAGACTACAATTCTTCCGTCAAAGCGGGCATTCCCTTTATCTTTGCCCGATATGGGTTTGGACAGGTTCAGTGTCCCGATGCGGTGGACAGCCTGTCAGAGCTGCCGGCCATGGTGAAGCAGGTCTTTGCCAAAAAAGATTAAAAGCATTCCAGGGGGGAAAGAATCCAAAATCCGGTATGCTTTTTTCAGGAGGATGCAGGTATGATTGATCCTGAAAAAAAGACCTTTACCATTACAGCTGAAAACGGAGAAACAAAAGAATTTGATATCCTGTTTGCCTTTCACAATAAGGAAAACGGAAAAGAATATGTAGTTTTTACTGATTATTCCCCTGCAAAAAACGGAGGAACCTCTCTCTCCGCGGCCAGCTTTGACCCAGCGGACCCGCAAAACACGCTGGCTCCCATTGAAGAAGATGAGTGGGATGCTGTCTACCACATTCTGGAAGAGATGCAGAAGCAGCTCGAGGAACAATAAGCTTTTCAGGCCGGCGAGATCCGGCCTTTTTTGCAGCGTTTTTGACAGTGCGGCATCTGGGTGAATCTGCGGGACGGAGGTTTTGATATCTTTTGTGTATAATGATTCTGTGAACGCATATAGTGAATACGATTTCCCATTTCCAGGCAAATTCACATTCGTGGACGTTGAAATCCCGAACCTGAACAACAACTGCATTTGTGCAATTTCCATGATTGTGGTGGAAGATCAAAAGGAAGTTCTGAGACATACCGAACTGATTAATCCAAAAACCTATTTCTCCAGCGCCAACATTAAGATTCATGGCATACGGCGAAAAGATGTTTTGCAGGCCCGAACGCTGTCCGCCTTCTGGAAAGACTATGGAAAATATTTTTCCAAAGATTACATTATCGCTGCTCACAACACCAACAGCGATATTTCTGTTTTGAACAAAGATCTTTCCAGGCTGCAGAAAAAAATCGGAGCCCAGTATTATATTGATACGATGGACATTATGTCTGATTTCTATTTCAAAGGATCCCAGCAGAAAGGGGATCTGAAACTGGACAATATTGCCAGAAGACTGGGTATTTATCTCAATCATCACAATCCGGAAAGTGATGTCAACGCCTGCTATGAAATTATTCGGTTTATGGAAAACTACCATGATCTGGACATTCAGTCCTTTATCAAACCCATTCCTGCCAGAAAGCATAAGGTGGTTCTTCCAAAGAACCGTCCATCGGCTGCTGAAGTCAGACAGTATCTTGCTCAGGTCAAAAAGCAAATTGCCTTAAAGGATGAAGCGGCCAACATTCAGAAAAATACAGCAGAGATTAAAGGCGACCGATGCTATCGGCATGGAGATTATTTTGGTGTGGTTCTGAATTATGAAATCGCCATTGCAAAGAAAAGCAAAAGCATGGGAATTTACCTGAAACTCGCGGAAACCTACGAAGAACTTGGCATGGTGCCGGAAGCCATGCGCGTCTTAAATTCCGGAATTGCCCGGATGCGAAAAAGCAAAGGCAATTATTATCCTCTGCGCAGGGCTCTGCAGCGTTTAAAAAAGAAGCAGAAATCCAGCCAGGTGAGTGCAGAGAGCTGAAAAAAGTCCATTTCGAGATTTGATCGAAATGGACTTTTTTCATTCTGAGGGAAACCAAAAGGCTTCTTTTTGAGCGGCAGCGGTGGTCTCATTCATACAGAAATGAATGATGATCGTTCAAACCGGGAAAATGAGGCCATCCCATCCATGGAGAATGCCTTTTAAAGGAAGAGTTTGCTGGACAGATCGATAAAGACAGCGTGGACCAAAGAGAATTCAGGTGGAAGAAAAGATGTCGGAAGGCTGAACGAACATCCTTCAATTCTTCGGGTAAGATCTGCGGAATGTTCCGCAAGAACAGCAGGTCATGAAACGGTTCTCTGAAGGACTGCAGAAGATCAGGAACAGGCAGAGGGGTGAAAATTAACCGCAATAATTGCAATTTATAAAAAGGATAAATGCAAAAGCATTGCGTATTGAACGTGATAATTATACAAGTGTTCCTTTTTAAGAAGCAAATCAGTGCGGTTCACCCAAAAATAATACAAGCTGGGCAAAAGTCTGGACAGTAAACATCTGCTTCTTATGCAAATAGATGCAATATAAATCATATAAGATGATATAAGCATTCTATTCCGTTTTAAAACACCAACAAAAAATCGGAACTTTTCTGGTCATATAAAAAGTATTTCGAGCCTTCAGGGACTAACATAAAGCCATACAGAAGGAGGTCATGAAAGAATATGACTAAAGAAGAATTCACAAACGCATTAAAAGCAGCTGTAGGCGGAACAGAATACGGTGATGAAATTATTGCTGATCTGACAGCTCATTTCGACGAAACTGGCAAATATGCTCAGACTGCTAAAGATCGTCTTGATGAAAGAATCGCAACTCTGAAGGGTTGGGAAAAGAAACACGCTGCTGAAGGCAATGCAGACGCTGCTGCTGCTGAAGCTGCAAAAGTTGCAATTGCTGAAAAAGCTCTTGCTGCTATCGAATAATTTCGAAAAAGCATAAATTGAACACTTAATCGTTGCCCTAAAAGCCGTCCCCCCAGACGGCTTTTTTCTTTGCAATGTGAATCAATATGACAAAGATAATAAAAAACATTAAACTGTTTGTTGAGGTAAACCAAATGAATCTTTTATCTTTATTCGCAACAAAATCCAGTGCAGCTTTGTTAAAGATGGTAGGCCGGGGAGGTTCTCTTCCCGGGACCATTGGCCTGAAACTGGATCCCAATATCTTACAGCAGCTGAAGTTTTCCGGGCCTGTCATTCTGGTGACAGGAACCAACGGTAAAACATCCACAGCAAATCTGATTGCTTCTGCCTTTGAGCAGAGCGGTAAAAAAGTTGTTTCCAATCGAAAGGGAGACAACTTGAAAGCCGGAATTGCAACCGTTCTGCTGGAAAATGCATCCATGAACGGGATGGTCAATGCAGATGCAGTTGTGTTGGAAGTGGATGAGCTGAATATTCGTCATGTCCTTCCCTATATTCCTGTCTCTGCTCTGGTCGTGACCAACTTCTTCAGAGACCAGCTGGACCGGGCCAGAGAAATGGAACAGCTCATTGCCTCCATTGAAAAGGTTCTTCCTGAATTCAAAGGAACTCTGGTGCTGAACGGCAATGATCCCAATACAGTTCGACTGGC
>JABUSF010000007.1:17510-29805 GCA_021443945.1 Ileibacterium sp. | reverse complement strand
GATAAGGAACAGGAATCCATGATTCCGGATTTAAGAAGCCGCAAAGACAACATTCAAAAGGCACTGGATGAAAAGACCTTCTTCCTGCTGATCTGCGGAGGATATCAGCTTTTCGGCCAGTATTATGTGGCAGCCGACAATACAAAAATGGATGGCCTTCAGTTTTTTGACTATTACACGGAAACTGGTGAACAGGGCAAGCGCTGCATTGGAAACATCATCATCGATGCCGATCTGGATGGAATGAATCTGCGGCTGGTGGGGTTTGAAAACCACGGCGGCCAGACCCGAAACGTAAAACAGCCCTTAGGCAAAGTTCTGCACGGTTTTGGAAACTGTTTTGATGCAGGCTATGAAGGATTCTACAATGGACAGGTTCTGGGAACCTATCTTCATGGACCTCTGCTTCCTAAAAATCCGGAACTGGCTGATTTCATTATTTTGAAGGCTTTGCAGAAGCGCCATCCGGATCTGAAAGCTTCTGATCTTAAGAGCATTTCCACTCCGTATGCCAAAGAAGCAAGGCAGGTTCTTTACGACCGGTATAAATCAGAAATGTAAGAACGGTTCAGCCGTTCTTTTTTTGGCGGATTGAACATGAAAACCGCAAAGATCAAAAGAAACAAATCATGATATCCATCAATGAAAGGGAGGAGATTCAATGGATCAAAAATACGTCATCTTTGACATGGATGGAACCCTGGTGGATTCCATGCCTGTGTGGAATCAGCTGGGATATGAATATTTAACAAAACATGGGGTAATGGACAGCTATGAAGCCATACGCCAGGAAACCGATGCGCTGACGCTGAGTGAAGCCATTTTTCTGTATGCAGAACGGTTTGGATTTGATCCTTCCAAAGCGGGCAGTGAAATGACGGACATGATGAAAGTCCATTATGGAACGGACATTCCCGTAAAGCCGGGCATTCCCGCTCTTCTGGAAGATCTGAAAAGGAAAGGAGTCCGGATGTGTGTGGCTTCTGCCAGCAGTGAAGACTTGATTCTGACCTGCCTGAATCACCTGAATCTATCCGATTATTTTGAGTTTGTTCTTTCCTGTGAGACCCTTGAAACGCAGAAAAGAGAGCCGAAAATCTATCTGGAAGCTGCCAGACGCTTTCAGGCAGACCCAAAAGACATTGCGGTGTATGAAGATTCCCTGGCAGCTGTACAGACAGCCAAAAAAGCAGGCTTTTATACCGTAGGGGTGTTCAGCAAGGAAGAAGAAGATCACCAAAAGCTGATCAAACAGACAGCAGACGAATACATAGATGTCGATTAATTCCTTGAAATTCATAAAACTGAATTCCCGGAAGAGTCATCTTTTCATTGAAATTTGATTATCCACTATGATGTGGATACAATGAAACAAATTGAAAGGAAGTCTATGAATCGTTTAAATGACAAGGTTGCCATAATTACCGGCGGAAATTCCGGTGTTGGTGCAGCCACCGCAAAACTGTTTGCGGATGAAGGGGCCAAAGTTGTTGTTTCCGCCCGAAGAAAAGACAAACTGGACGAAGTAGCCAGAGAAATTGAAGAGAATGGCGGGGAAGTCCTGGCAGTAGCCTGTGACATCTCCAAACCTGAAGATGCAGTGCATCTGATTGAAGAAACGATGAAAGAATACGGTCAGATTGATATTCTGGTCAACAATGCCGGCATTATGGAAGAAGGATTAAAACCCATCGGCCAGGCAGAAGACGAAGACATTGAACAAATCTTAAACACCAATCTGAAAGGAACTTTGTTCATGTGCAGAGCTGCTGTCCGGGAAATGGAAGACAGCCGCTGCGGTTCCATTGTCAATGTAGCCAGTGTAGCCGGCCAGAACGGCTGCGGTCCGGCTGTCTATACCTCCAGCAAAGCAGGAGTGATTGGACTGACAAAGCATATTGCGGTTCGCTATGCCAAATCCGGTATCCGTGCCAACGCGGTCTGTCCGGGCAATATTGAAAGTCCCACAGCCATGATTGGTGACCCCGAAAAAATGGACAAGCATATGCTGGAAGCGGTCAGTTCCCACATGGATTTGGATGCTGATCACTGCTCGCCGGAAGATGTGGCCAATATCATTCTGTTTTTGGCCAGTGATGAATCTCAGGCTTTAACCGGCCAGATTTTAGTCAGCGATTATGGAAGCTCACTGTAATCTGTAAAAACTGAATTTGAATTGGAAAGCTGCAGGATCCTTCTGCAGCTTTTTCAATGGAGACCAAATAAAAATCAGACCGGTGAATACCGGTCTGATGGATTGGATTAGAGTTCTTCGCCGTTGGATGCGATGACGTTTTTGTACCAGTCGAAGCTGTCTTTTTTGGAGCGTTCGAGAGATCCGCTGCCGTCGTTGTTGCGGTCAACATAAACGAAGCCGTATCGTTTTTTCATTTCACCTGTGGTGAAGGATACGCAGTCAATGCAGCCCCATGGAGTGTAGCCCATCAGTTCCACACCGTCTTCTTCTACAGCCTTCTTCATTTCCTGAATGTGGGCTTTCAGATAGTCGATGCGGTATGGGTCATGGCAGGATCCGTCTTCTTCTTTCACATCGATGGCACCAAAGCCGTTTTCTACGATAAACAGCGGTTTTTCATATCTTTCATAGAAGGCGTTCAAAGCATAGCGCAGACCTTCCGGATCAATGGCCCAGCCCCAATCGGAGACTTTGATATGAGGGTTGGCTACAGAGTGCTCGCTGGAACCATCTAAAATCTTGGAAATATCCCGATAAGCAGTGGAATCCACGGTATTGGTCATGTAGTAAGAGAAGCCGATGTAATCTACGGTACCGTTTTTGAGAGCTTCGATATCTTCTTCTGTAATATCCAGATCAAAGCCTTTGCGTTCGAAGTTCTTTAAAGCATAGCGCGGATAGTGGCCGCGGCACTGTACGTCGCAGAAGAACCAGCGGTCATGCATTTGCTGCTGAGCAAGAACCTGGTCTGCAGGCCGGCAGCTGAACGGATAAATAGGAACCATGGCGATCATGTTTCCGATGACAAAATCAGGATTGATGGATTTTCCAAGAGCCACGGCTTTGGCAGAAGCCACCAGTTCATAATGGCCGCACTGATACATGGCTTCTTCGGGATTTTCATAATTGCCGAAGTGAGCACCGGAGTTGGTCCAGCCGAAAATGTCGTTTTTGAAATTCATCTGGTTGTTGATTTCATTGAATGTCATCCAGTATTTAACTTTGTCTTTATAGCGTTCGAAGCATGCTTTGGCAAAATTCAGGAAGAAGTCAATGGTCTTGCGGTTCATAAATCCGCCATATTCTTTTGCCAGATGATAGGGCATTTCAAAATGGGAAAGGGTAATGACCGGTTCAATGCCGTTGGCCAGCAGTTCATCAAACAGGTCGTCATAGAACTGAAGTCCTTCTTCGTTGGGTTCACTCTCATCGCCGTTGGGGAAAATACGGGACCAGGCAATGGAAGTGCGGAAGCATTTGAAGCCCATTTCAGCCATCAGGGCTACATCTTCTTTGTAACGGTGATAGAAATCGATTCCGACATGGTTGGGGTAATATTTTTCAGGATCGATGGTATCTGTGATTTCTCTGGGAACGCCATGGGCACCAGCCGTCATTACATCTGCCACGGAATAGCCTTTGGAAGTATCCAGTACCCCTCCTTCAAACTGATGGGCAGCCAGGGCACCGCCCCACAAAAAATCCTTATCAAGAGCCATAATCAATTCTCCTTCTAACAGGCAAGCCTGTATGTCTCTAATTGATTTCAGTTTATCAAAGGAGACTCTTAATCCGAACGAGTTTTTAAAGAAAAAACAGCGTTTTCATTTTCTTCTTAAAAAGAGAAGAATGGAAACGCTGTTTACTGTTCATCCGAATCTGTCCGCTCTGTTTTGCTTTCCTGAATGAGAGCCAGTTTATACTCCGTGGATAATTTGTAGGCTAAGGTTCGGATCACATCCACCATCAAATCCTGTTCCGGTGTCGGATTTTCAAAATAGGTTTTTGTACAGAGACCTGTTTCGAACACATCCTGGAGGCAGTCTTCAAAAACAGTGACAAATTTATCGTAGTCCCTGGCCAGCCGGTCTTTTTCTTCGATGTCGGAATAGATCTGAATCATTTCAGCGACCTGGGCGACAGAGAAACACTGTTTCATGAGCACAACTACGATCAGATAGGCAAGGTGATAGCTTTTATAGTGCTTTTTGACAGGAGGCTTCACAATGGAATTTTTTACATAATTGTTGACCATGGAACTGGTCAGCAGAGGTTTGTCCTTTTCAGAAAAAACGGCCAGCTGTTCATTTAAATAAGAAAGCAGCTGATCCATGTACAAATCCAGGGAGGGAAGTTCTTCCCATCTGGGGGCATGAAAATCTTTAAAAGGACTGGAGCCCGCTTTTAAATCATAGTTCATGCCAAAATTTTATCATGTTTATGAAAACCATTCAATCTAGTTTTCGATACTAGATGTATTGACTTTAAGAATTAGATTTACTATTCTAGTAAACGAAAAGGAGAACACTTATGCTTCATATCGTTTCAGATTCATCTACGTTATTGAATCAGGCTCAGGCCGAAGAAGCAGGGTTTCACAGCGTACCTCTGCACGTTGTTGTCGATCAGCAGACTTACAAAGACTACGAAGATATCAGCCCCGCTGAATTTATAGAAAAATGCAATGCACATGCAACCGTATCCACTTCTCAGCCAAACATTGGTGAAAAACTGGATCTTTACAACAAAATTCTGGAGGATCCGGAAAACCGAATTCTGGATATTACCATAGCGGACGGTCTGTCCGGCACGTACCAGTCTGCGATGCTGGCCAAAGACAGCTGCGATGACCCCTCCCGGGTCACGGTCTACAATTCCAAAACCTTATGCGGCCCGCAGCAGGGACTTGTTTTAAAAGCTGTTTCTTACCGGGATCAGGGAATGAATGAAAAGGAAATTGTAGAAAAACTCACCAAAATGAGTGAGACAGACAAATCGACTGTCGCCTGTGTGGATATCAATTATCTGCTGCGCAGCGGACGCGTCAGCAATTTAAAAGGAAAAGTTGCGGAATTCATGAAACTGATTCCGACTGTTAAAAAAGAGGACAGCGGCTGCACTTTAACGACTCTGGGTGCGGCCAGAACATTTGGAAAAATCTTCGAGAAAGTAGATGCTTTCTTTTCCAGCAAGGGAATGGATGAAAATTACACCATCTATGTATCCCACGGCGGCAATCCAAAAATGGCTCAAAAGGCGGCTGCCTATTTTGAAAAGCATTATCCAAATGCCAAAGTCATCGTCAATCTTCTGTGCCCCATGTTTATTTCCCATGGGGGCCCAGGATGTGTCTCCATTCAGTGCATTAATCTGAATGACTAAACATTGAAATCAAGCGAAGTTCCTTGTCCTTCCTCGAAAGCCGGCTGCTCTTCCTAACACCGGCTTTTTTTGATGCGTTCGGCTGCCGGAAAATGGCTCTCGTATCTTTCTGCAGTCTATTCATCGACTGGAATCCGAATGGTTTTCCAGTCATCCGGCATTCCTGCGCAGCCGATTTCTCAAACACGCGATTGGATTAAAACAGAGATGTTCTTTCATGCCCAAGGCCGTACTGACGGCTCTTTGTTGTATTTAGCCTCTTATTTCAATAAAATAGCCATGGGTGATTATATTGAAAAAGTTAAATACTCTTGCTCTGGCTCTGCTTTTAGCCCTGAGCACAGTTTTTACAGGGTGCTCCGGAAGTACCGGAAATACAATTGAACTTCAGGAAGGTGTCAAATTTGAACTGATGGACGTATTGAAAATTACGAACCCTCAAACAAATGCTGTCTACTATTATTTCCTGGCAGGTGTGACCAACAGCTCCAAAGGGGATTACCATATGTCAAACCTGACATACAATGTTTCTGACGGAGGAGGGGAGAATGCTCAGTCCATTAACCCGATTGATAAATTTCAGTCACTGATTACAAATGATTTGCATCCGAATCAGTCCACCTCGGTGTACGGATACATTGGGTTTCCAGATT
Organism: Ileibacterium sp.; assembly: GCA_021443945.1. Taxonomy (GTDB): domain Bacteria; phylum Bacillota_I; class Bacilli_A; order Erysipelotrichales; family Erysipelotrichaceae; genus JABUSF01. Next base: position 23,793 of record JABUSF010000007.1, on the reverse strand, counting down.
CAAAGGAAAAAAACTGCGGACTGTATTTTCCAAAAGAGAAAAAGTTTATTCCCTTTACCAGTGTGAAAGTAAGGGAAATTAATGATGAAAAGGTCGTCAATTCCATGGACAAAAAATACATGCTTTACGAAGACGAATACTTTTCCATGGAAGTGGATTCCAGCAACATCTCATACTCCTACAGCGACGGAACTTCAAAGGTGGAAGGACTTGTGATTACCTACACCAATAAAACGAAGGAAATGCTTGTTGTTCCTTATATTACTCCAATCGGAAAAATCGAAGGACTGGAGCTTAAAAACCTGAAGAATGCGGATAAGCTGAAGAAAATGTCTTTGGAAGAACTCAAAAAGCAGGATTTTTCAGAAAACGGACTGCCTCCCAAAACCACAAGCATTCAGGGAGAATCTTTGGGTTATAAGCTGTATTACCTTCCTGCTGACATTTCTGTTCCCTGCAACATCAGCATTGAATTTCAGGATGCCATCCCGGATTTTAAATCGACAAGCACAGCCGGCGGCGTAACGATCCAGCTGAAGAGTCCATCTCTTGGTTATTCCCAGATTATTAAAGTTGAACCATAGACCAAAATATCCGAATCAAGCAGATTCGGATATTTTTTTAACTTGGTGTATTTAAAAACTTTCCTGAAAGGATAATTATTGAATGAAATTCACAACCGGGCATTTAAATTGTCATCTGTTTCAGCTCTGCTAGTATACCTTTAACAAAGCAGAGATCGGTTTTCCCCTTACAACCGATCTGCAGATCAATTTGTCAGCTGTTTGCCTGGCTGCTTTGCGCAGCTGATTGCAGTTGTATCTGGATGATTCTGTCCCTCAATTCTTGAATCATCCAGCCCTGTCACAATCCCTCAGTGGCGGTATCAGAATCAATGTGGAACGCTTTGCGTACAGCAGCATGCTTAGAAGTTTCCGACAGAAAAAAAGTTCTCTTATGGACGGACTGGCCTTGTGCTGGTCAGGATCAAAGAGGACTTTTTCTTTTTGGATCAAACCAGTTTCGCATTTCAGGCTTCAGGAAAGACACAATCAGTTTCATCATCAGTCATACAGGACAGAAGAACAGACGAAGAAAGTGGATTTTGGTATTTGAAGGAAGGATGAAGAAAGGAATAAATGAGTCTTTTTTGAACACTTAATAATTCTTAATAAAGTAAATAATTGATTGATTTAGATTTGTAAATGTAATTTCCAGTTTTTTGCCGCTATGGGGATTATGTGATATTCATCCAGCTTAATCCGGCAAATAAATCACACAATGTTACGGATTTTCCTAAAAATTATCGTTCAAAATTTTATCAAATATGATAAGGTGTTTATGGGAGTTGTAACCTCTATCAAAAACTTATTCGGATTGTAAATCCTTTATATAAGGGTTGATAACCCGGATTACAAGGTTTTTGAAGCTGTTACAAATGAACAAATCTGTTCATTCGATTCGGCAAAACTCCTGGCCTTTTCACGAAAATGCCGCTTCGATCCGGCAAATACTAATAAGGCAATTTTGTGATTGCTTCGTTAAGATTGTTACAGATGTGTAAAGGTGTTTATTCATCAAAGATATGAAACAGGCAGGAAGGAGAGGGAACCGGAATGTCCTGTTCATAAACCGGAATATCCGGAAGTTAAAAAAGAGATTCTACGGAAAGGACATGTATCTCATGAAAAAAGCTTTAATTATTTGTGCAGCTGGTATGTCCAGCTCTATGATCGCTCAGAAAACAACTGATGCTCTGAAAGCCAAAGGCGAAGAAATCTTCCTTGAAGCACGCGGTGTTCAGGAAGGCAAAGGCCTGCTGCAGAACGGCGACTACGACCTGTATCTGGTTAGCCCACAGACTAAAATGTACCTGAAAGAGCTCACAGATCTGGGAACTGCCAACGGCAAAAAAGTTGTTCCTATTCCTCCTCAGGCTTACGTGCCAATCCCAATGGGAATCAACAAAATGTGCGAACTGGTTGTTAAAGAAATCTAATCAACGGCTAGCTTATGAAGTCCAAGGAAAAGGAGCTGCTGCTGGCGTTGTATAACAGCACCGGTAAATTCCAGACTGGTGCAGCCCTATCCAGACAGCTCGACATTTCCGAGAGGACTGTTCGTACCTACATTCGAACCATAGAGCATCTTATTAAAAGCAAAGGTGCTTTGATCCAGGCAAAACAGGGAAGCGGGTACCGGATTGAAGTTTACAATCCTGCCCAGTTTGAAAGTTATATTTCGAATCTGCGAAGCAAACGGATATCCTCCGCCGCTTCCAGTCTGGATTCGGTTCAGGATCGTCAAAATTACATTTTGACCAAGCTGCTTCTGAATGAAGAGCATTTGATCCTGGATGACCTTTGTGAAGAGCTTTTCGTTTCAAGATCTACTCTCGCTAAAGATTTGGTGTCAATCAAAGATCTTTTAAGGCCTTATGATTTGTCGCTTAAGTCCAAAACAAGCTTTGGCACTTGGGTCTATGGAGATGAGGCTGCAAAAAGAGCCTTTATCATGGATTATTTCTTTCGGGAATCCAAATTTACTTCCATTCGGGAGTACTTGGATCACTCGGGATACTTCGATGATCTGCCAATCGAGTCCATCATTATGATTGTGATGGAAGAGACGCGCAAAGGGCAGCTGAATCTTTCTGATGTCATGATTCAAAACATCCTGCTCCATGTTGGATTGTCCATTAAGAGAAATCAAAAAGGGTTGAAACTGGAAAACTGTGATGCTTATGTTCAAAGCCCTGACAGCTTCGAATTCACTGTTGCAAAAAATATTCTGAAACGCCTTGAACATGCTCTCAATATTCATTTCCCTCCTGAGGAAACGGCTTACCTGACTCTTCATCTTGGTGTGAAGGGGCGCAGCGTACTCAGTCAAAATTCAGAGCAAAAAGAATTGCTGAGAAATGAGATTCAGCAATGTATGCAGACTCTAGACGATGAAATGGGTCTGCGGCTTCAGGATGACGACAACCTGAAGGCGTGTCTACTGGAACATCTTTTGCCAATGACAGCCAGACTTAAGCAGAATTTGCCCCAGGCAAATCCGCTGACAGAAGAGATCCTCCGCGATCATCCGGATGCTCTGCAGCTGACAAAAAATACATTTCGGCAGATGCCTTCCCTTCAGGGGTTTGAGATTTCCGATGATGAATGGGCTTATCTCGCACTGCATATGATGGCGGGTATAGAAAAAGCCTCTCAGAAAAAGAAAATTCAGACTCTTGTCATTTGTGCGACGGGGGTTGGCAGTTCTCAGCTGCTGAAAAACAGAATTCAGAAGGAATTCGGGGATTCCATTCATATTGTTTCCGAAACTGGTTACTTCAATATGAGTGATGACATTTTAGAAGGAATTGATTTGATTATTTCCAGTGTAAATATTGGACCAGTAATCTTTGGAGTTCCATTTATTCATGTTTCACTGTTTCTGAACAGTGATGACACTGAAAAAATCAGAAAATTTATTCAGGAGCATGATTCCAAGGCTGCTGCAGATTTTAACAGCAAACGACTGCAGACTGCCAGGAAAACGGCTCTGTTTGATCAATATTTTAATGCTGAATCCTTCACGGTTTTCGACAGACCCGTGACCAGAGAAGATGTAATGAATGCAATGGTAGACAAACTCTCCCGGCATGAAGACAGCGATAATTTCAAAAAACACATGATGGACCAGATTGCCCTGCGCAATTCTATGGGTTCGGTTGTTTTCTCTGAAACGATCGCCGTACCTCATCCGGCGATGCCTGTGTCCAGGAAGGCATCCCTGTCCGTTGGGATAGTCAGAGACGGAATCTGCTGGGACGAAACTTTTAAAGACGTCAAATTTGTATTTCTGTTATCGCCTTCCTATGACGCCAACGATGGAAGCCACCATCTTCTGAATGGAATCGTGAATCTTGTCGACAGCCCAGAGGTTCAGAAGCATATTCTGGAAGATCCGACCTTCGAATCTTTCAAAAAGCTTTTTATAAATGTGATGTAAAGAAAGGGGAACAATTATGGCAGCAATGGACGTTACAGAGAGCCAAATGGTCGCTTTTAACATCATTATGCATTCCGGCAATGCCAGAGCTATCGTTCATGAAGCAATGGATGCTATGCGTGAAGGCAATTTTGAGGAAGCCGACGCTAAACTGCAGGAAGCAGAAGATGCACTCGTTGAAGCTCACAAGTCTCAGACAGATCTTCTTCAGGAATTCGCCAGAGGAACTGACATCCTGATCCAGATCATCATGGTTCATGCACAGGATCACCTGATGACCACCATGACATTAAAAGAAATTGCTCTGGAACTGAAAGAAGTCTATAAAAAGATCAACGCTCTGGAAGCAAAATAAATTACTGAAAATTACACTTGATTAGAAAGTTGGATGTTTATGTCAAAGAAAAACAGGAAGAAGATTACAGAAGATCAACAGTTAAGAGAACGCCAGAAGATGAGCATCAAATCGATGTACTTCAATCGTTTTCTGCTGGTTCGTTATACCTTAGCGATTTTCTTCTTTGCGAACTTTTTCTGGGCATTGCTGTCCTGGGGAAGTCCCGTCGGATATTTTGCAGCCGTGTTGGTGTTACTTGCTCTAGCACCAATCTTCGAGATGTTTAAAATGTACGGCAAGACAAAGCCAGAGTACCGCTTTACAAAGTTTTATTTTTGGCTTCAGTGGGTAATTACTTCCGTGATGCTGGTTCTCAGTTTCACTTCTTTCTCATTTATTTACCCGTTCCTGAATTCTGAGATGATGGCATCCAGAGCTATTGGATTCGGCATCAGCGCATTTGGCTTCCTCATGGCGACACTGGTGGTTCGCCGTATTGGCCAGATCGATCATGGAACTGACAAGCAGTTTCAGCGAATCCAGTATTTTGAAACTAAATACAGACTGCACGTTTAGTTTCAAACATTTCTGCAGTCACTAAAATCCACCAGGGATTTTTTTAGGAGAGTATATAATGGATAAAGTCTTTGCCTTCCTCGAAAAGTATATTATGGGACCGATGTCCGTGCTGTCTTCCAAACAGTTTGTTCGTGCAATCATGGCAGCCGGTGTTTCCACCATCCCATTTACAATTGTAGGATCTGCATTCTTGATTCTCGGCGTACTGCCGCAGGCATTCCCATTCCTTTCTGGAATTTGGGCTGTTTCTTTTGACCGTTTAACAAACCTGTACATGATCGGTAACGCATTTACAATGGGCGTTCTGGCTCTGTACTTCAACATCGTAATGGGTTATGAACTGACTAATATCAAAGCACAGGATACTGGTCTTGATCTGAACCCAATGTCCGGCGCAATGCTTTCCATGATGGCATTCCTGTTCACCATGACTGAGCTGAAAATGGACAATGGCGTATATGTATACGTTGAAGGCGACAACTATGTAAGTGGTGTTGCTTATGGTTCTTTCGCAAACCGTTTAGGTTCCTCCGGTATCTTCGTAGGTATCCTGATGGCTTGCTTGGCAGTTTATCTGTACAAACTTTGTATCGCTAAAGGCTGGTCCATCAAACTGCCGGATGCTGTTCCAACTGGTGTAGCACGTTCCTTCACAGCCCTGATTCCTTGCGCTGTTGTTGCTCTGTCTACAATCATCATCAACGGTATCCTGATTCTGTTTGGTTATGACCTGTACTCTGTAGTAGCTATTCCATTCGGCTTCATGGGATCCATCATCGACAGCTGGTATGGTGTATTTATTGCTAACTTCCTGATCTGCTGTCTGTGGGCTGTTGGTATCCACGGTGCCAACATCATCGGTCCATTCTTCAATGCATTCGTATTGGAAAATGTTGCTAAAAACGGTGAACTCTTCGCAGCTGGCGCAACTGAAGGCTACGCTACATTTGCTGGTGAATTCCAGAACATGTTCGTATTCTGCGGTGGATCTGGTGCAACTCTTGGTATGTGTATCTGGATGCTGACACGTGCTAAATCCGAACAGCTTTCCGTATTAGGAAAAGCTGCCATCGGTCCAGCTCTGTTCAACATCAACGAACCACTGATCTTCGGTGTACCAATCATGTATAACCCTAACCTGGTTATCCCATTCGTATTGGCAGCTCCACTTGCTTCCGTATTTGCTTATTTCATGATCGACTGGGGAATCTTCCCACCAGTAGTAGCTCAGGTACCATGGTGTACTCCTGGTATGTTAGGCGGCTTCATTGGAACAACAAGCATCATGGGTGCTCTTCTGGCTCTGCTCTGTATCATCATTGCTTTCTTAATCTACTGGCCATTCCTGAAGGCTTATGATAAGAA
>JABUSF010000007.1:13889-16207 GCA_021443945.1 Ileibacterium sp. | reverse complement strand
GAAGCAGCAATGGTTTTATCAGCGGGTTTGACAATTCCGACAACTTTTACCGTTTTAGAATGGTTTTTTACCAGGTCCTGAACAAATGCATCATCGTCACTGTTGTCGATCCACAGACCGTTGACTTTTTTATAAACCGCAGATGTTGGTATGACCTGGAATTCCATATTCAGAACTTCTTCGTTGGTGTACTTTCGAGGCGTATCCACTTCCACTTTGTCCGTTTTGCCGGCTTTCATGTTTTCGTAGTTTTTGATCAGGTTCTTCTGATCCATTAAACCAAGGGAGTAGAGAGCGTAGTCTGTAATTTCGTTTTTCGAATCCACGGCCAGAACAATTTCATTTTCGTTTTGAGGCCATGCGCCATCCAGAAGCTGGAAGTTTTCATCCCGGAGAACTTGAGAATCAGGCAGTTTCTGCCAGACTTCACTGTTCAGATTGGATTCAACCCCCATAATGCTCTGCATCTGATTCATCTGACCAAAACCAAGCTGGTTCAGCAGTTCGTTAGGCGAAATTCTGACCATCCCGTAATCGGACTTGTCATTGTAAACGAGCATTTCTGTTCCGTAGGAATATTCAATCGCTTTGGCGGTGTCACGGAACGCTTTGCCTTGATCCGATTCGATGTACTTTTTCAAAACAGCCAGGTTGTTGGTTTCTGTTTTGGAGATGGAATCAATAATGGAAGCGATCATCGGCTTGGTTGCAATGTCCTTGCCCGTCACTACTTTTGCATTATCATCTTCTGCCATATCCATCATCGTAGTCATCAAAACTGACATATCCATGGTGTTGTCTTTTAAGGTAATGGGGTAATTGGCCATGGTATCGTTTTCGACATTGTTGATGTAATTCTGGACACCGTTGGACAAAGACATAATCAGACCAATTCCCACAATTCCAATGGATCCTGCAAAAGAGATCAGGAAGGTTCTTGTCTTCTTGGTCATCAAGTTGTTGAAGGAAAGGGACAGAGCTGTCATAAACGACATAGAAGGCTTTTTCATCGCCTTGTTGATTTCCTTCATTTCCTGTTCGGAGACAGGATTGGAATCGGATGTTATTTTGCCGTCTTTGAGAGTGATGATTCTCGTGGAGTATTCTTTGGCCAGATCCGGATTATGAGTCACCATAACAACCAGACGGTCTTTGGCAATCTCCTTCAGAAGATTCATGATCTGAACAGACGTCTGGGAGTCCAGAGCTCCTGTCGGTTCATCCGCAAGGACGATTTCCGGATCGTTTACCAAAGCTCTTGCAATGGCCACACGCTGCATCTGTCCTCCGGACATCTGCGTGGGCTTTTTGTAAATCTGGTCTTCCAGACCAACTTTTTTCAAAGCCTCAATGGCTCTCTTTTTTCGTTCCTCTTTTGGAACGCCGGAAAGTGTTAAAGACATTTCCACGTTTTTCAAAACGGACTGATGCATGATCAGATTGTAGGACTGAAAAATAAAGCCTACGCGGTGATTTCGGTAGGTATCCCAGTCTTTATCGGTATATTCTTTGGTGCTTTTGCCATTGATGATCAAATCACCGCTGTTGTACTGATCCAGACCGCCGACAATGTTCAAAAATGTGGTTTTTCCGCATCCGGAAGGGCCCAGGATGGAAACAAATTCACAGTCTCGAAACGTCACCGTCAGATCGTTCACTGCTTTGATCATTTGATCTCCGGCATAGTATTCTTTCACCAGATTTTTGCACTGAAGCATAGAGGTTCCTTTCTTTGGGTCTAACATGATTAAAATAGCCTAAATATCAATGGATTGCTATTGTTTGCATTCAAAAAAGGTGCCGGGGCAACAAATTTTGAAAGCTCTTTAAAAGATAAAGAGATGAATCAATTCGAACGGCAATAAAACAAATATTTTAAGCGAATGGAAGAATTTGAAAAATTGCTTTTTGTTTGACAGCTCTTACAATTGATGGTTCCAAGAGGTTTTACATTTGTTAAAATAATGAAAACAGGAGGTTTTTATGGAAAGAAGAGTCGTCGTTTTATCTACACCTCTCTGGTCCAGACTGGAAAAATCATTTATCGATCTGCCGGAAGTTGTAAAAATCAAACAGGTGAAAATGAACGGGTTCTATTGGATTAACAACGATGCCACCCCAGAAGAAAACTGCAAATTTATCACCAGCAAAATTCATGAAATGCCAAACGGCAAAAATATGGCATTCAAAGTGTATCCCATCATAGCCGGAAAAATCGATATGGATAAATCCGATATGACCCGGGAACAGAAAATGCAGACCCCATTCTTCAAAACGGGCAAAAAGGATATTACAGAAGAAGAACTGGCTTCCTTTGC
>JABUSF010000007.1:10037-13809 GCA_021443945.1 Ileibacterium sp. | reverse complement strand
TTACAGAAAGAGGGATCCGATTTGGAACACAATGGTGCTGATCAGCCAGGCGGTTCCAAGCTGAAACAGCGCCGTCCGGAAAGCAAACAGCCGGCTGTTGGATTCCCGTTTGATGGTCGCTAAAGCAGCGGTGCAGGGAATATAGAGCAGGCAGAAAAGCATCATGCAGTAAGCATTCAGCGGTCCAAATCCAATGGCACTCAGCTCAGAATGCAGCTGAGCCATTCCTCCAAAGCTGTTGACATTGGAAATCCCAAACAGAACAGCCGTCGAAGAGACAACGACTTCCTTGGCAGAAAGGCCGGCAATCAAAGCCACTGCAATCTGCCAGTAGCCCAGACCGCAGGGAATCAGCAGAACCGCCAGTCCTTTTCCAAGAATGGCAGCCAGCGATAAACTGACATCTTCGGTATAACCGCCCCATCCAAAGTGCATAAGCAGCCACAGAAGAATTGAGGCTAAGAAGATCGTCGTACCGGCTTTGGTTAAAAAGTCCTTGACCTTCTCCCAGACGTAAATAAAAACCGTATGGGCACTTGGCATTTTATAGGCCGGCAGTTCGATGAGCAGCGGATGCAAATTCCTGTCTTTGTCCATTTTATGAAGAATCCAGGCCAGCAGCAGTGCCAGCAGAAGACCAATGACGTACATGGAATAAGCCGCCCACATGGCATATTTCGAAAAGAACATCTGGGCAAACAAAATATAGATGGGAAGCTTTGCCGAACAGCTCATAAATGGTGTCAGCAGCATGACTCTGCGGCGGTCTTTCTTGGATTCCAACGCTCTGGAGGCCATGATGGCCGGAACCGTACATCCAAACCCAAGAACCATTGGGATAAACGCCCGTCCGGAAAGACCCAGCTTTTCCATAATATCGTTCATCACATAAGCCGCTCTGGACATATAGCCGGAATCCTCCAGCAGTGCCAGGGCAATAAAGAGAATGGTGATGTTTGGCAGGAACGTCAGAATTCCTCCCACACCGGAAATGATTCCGTCACAGATCAGATTGATCAGCCATTCAGAGGCGTGAAAGCCCACAAGCGTCTGTCCAATCAGTTCAGTAAACCAGCTGATGACTTCTTCCAGATACCCGGACAGGTAATCGCCCAGGCTGAAGGTTAAAAAGAAGACGCCAGCCATTAAAAGCAGAAAAACAAATAAACCTAAAAAGGGCTTGGTGACGATGCTGTCGATTTTTTCCGTCAGGGAATCGGATGAGTTTTTTCCAAGCATAACTTCATTCAGGATTTCCTGAATGGCATCGTATTTCTGGTTGATGATGTCATTGGCTTCCGTGCCATCCAGAAGATCGGACAGATCCACAGGAATCCTTTGAACGGTAAGGGGATCCTTTGTCATCAAAGCAAGGGCGGTCCATCTTGGGTTGGGTGTGTTTTCCGGAAGACGTGTTGTAATTTCTTTGATTTTGTCCTCAATGTCTCTGGAATAGATCATGGCATGATCCCGGATGGTTTCCGAATTAATATTCCTGGGCTGGTGGTTGGAAGCATGCTCATCTTCGTGCTGATGCAGAGCGGCATGAAGCAGGCTTTTCAATCCCACTTTTTTTCTGGCTGTCACTGGGACCACGGGAATTCCCAGGATTTCCTGCAGCCGGTGCAGGTCCAGCTCAATGCCCCTCTTATTCACGATGTCCATCATATTCAAAGCCAGAACCATCGGCTTGCCCGTTTCAGTCAGCTGCAGGGTCAGATACAAAGAACGTTCCAGGGAACTGGCATCTGCCACATCCACCACCACATCGACTTCATCCGACATGATGAAATCTCTGGAGACCTGCTCTTCCATGGTGTAGGAGGTCAGGGAATAGGTCCCAGGCAAATCCACCACCCGGATCTTATGTCCATGACTTTCAATGGCGCCTTCCATTCGCTCGACTGTCACGCCCGGCCAGTTGGCAACTTTCAAATTGGCACCGGTATACGCGTTGAAGAGGGTCGTTTTTCCGCAGTTGGGATTGCCGATAAACCCAACGGTTAAATTATGCATAGTCCACCTCAATGCAGCCGGCCATTCCGCTTCCAAGGGCAAAGCGGGATCCCCTTAGGCTGATAATAATGGTCCCTGACCCTTTTCTTTGAAGAATGGTGACAGGTGTATTTTCGATCATTCCCAAAACCTGAAGTCGGTTTCGGGCCTGTTCATCCAGGTCGATGGACTTTACGACCAACGAACAGTCTTTACTGGCTTCACTCAGTTTCATTTCAGTTCCTCACAAGTTATAGATAACTAACTTATTTGTCAGCGCAGTTATTATAAGCTAACTTTTTTCATTTTTCACTTTTAAAGAAAGAAAATTCACAGGTCAAAATTTTTTTTTGCAAAATATTGAAAACAAATGTGATGAAAGTATGAGAAGTTCGGGATGATTTTGTTAATATAAAAAGACATGTTTTAGAAGGAGATTTTTAAGGATGGAAAGAGAAAGTCTTGGATCCCGTCTCGGGTTCATTCTGCTCTCGGCAGGGTGTGCCATTGGAATCGGAAACGTTTGGAAATTTCCATATGTCGTTGGTCAAAACGGCGGGGCCATCTTTTTGATGTTTTATTTATTTTTCCTGGCTGTTCTGGGCATTCCGGTGATGGCTATGGAATTCTCAGCGGGGCGGGCGGCACAGAAAAGCCCTCTCCACTTATTCCGGGTTTTAAAACCGGATGTGAAAGCCTGGTCCTGGCACGGAAAGCTGGCCATGGTGGGAAATTATCTGCTCATGGCTTTTTACACCACCGTTTCAGGGTGGATGCTTCGCTATTTCTGGGAGGCTTTAAACGGAACCTTTATGGGAATGGAACCCGTTCATGTGCAGGAACATTTTCAGAGCATGCTGAACGATCCTTATTCTCTGGTTCTGTTCATGGGACTGACGGTCGTCATTGGATTTTCTGTCTGTGCAGCGGGTCTGCAGAAAGGACTGGAAAAAGTCACGAAAGTGATGATGGGAATTCTGCTGGCGGTAATGATCGTTCTGGCGGTGAATTCTTTGATGCTGCCTGGTGCAGCGGATGGTCTGAAGTATTTTTTAATGCCCAACTGGGAAGCCTTTAAAGCCATTGGTCCGGCAAAAGTCATTTACGCCGCCATGTCCCAGGCCTTCTTTACTCTTTCACTGGGAATTGGAGGCATGGCTATTTTTGGAAGCTACATCGGCAAGGATCACGGCATGCTTTCCGAGGGAATCCGGGTGGCCGGACTGGATACATTTGTGGCCATCACGGCAGGCCTCATCATTATCCCGTCCTGCTTTGCCTACAACATTGAAGTCAGTGCCGGACCATCATTGATTTTCATTACGCTCCCGAATATTTTCAACAATATGCCTTACGGGCAGCTGTGGGCGGCGCTGTTCTTTCTGTTTATGTCGTTTGCGGCTTTGTCGACTGTGTTTGCCGTGTTCGAACTGATTTTGTCCTGCTTTATGGATGCGACGGGATGCAGCCGAAAAAAAGCCTGTCTGATCAATACATTTATCGTATTTCTCATTTCACTGCCCTGTGCGCTGGGATTTAATGCACTGTCCTTCCTGCAGCCTCTTGGCCAGGGAAGCACGATTCTGGATCTGGAGGACTTCATTGTCTCCGGCTTCCTGCTGCCTCTGGGCTCCTTATCCTTTGTCATTTTCTGTACCTGGGATTTTGGATGGGGATGGAAGAATTTCAAGAAGGAATGCAACACTGGAAAAGGTCTGCACCTTCCGGAGTGGATTTTTCCGTACTGCAAATATGTTTTGCCCTGCATCATTCTGGC
>JABUSF010000007.1:6485-7831 GCA_021443945.1 Ileibacterium sp. | reverse complement strand
GAAAATAGAGCCTTATCAGATGAACTATTGTGACAGAAACAGAATTCAATAATATGCATACATCCCGAATCCGGGCGTTCCCTGTGAACAGGACTGTAAAAAGATCGTCTTCAGGACGGTCTTTTTGTTTGGACAGAAAGCAGACAGACAGATCCATCACATAAGCCGGAATCTGTTTTATTTATTGGATAAAACTTGTATTATTTAAATGTTTGAAAATAAAGGAAGAGCAACAATATCATGAAGAACTTTGCTGTAATCAGCGACAGCTCCCTGGATATCGATCAGAAACTGGTCATGGACAACGAAATTGCCATCGTTCCCTATATGGTTTCCTTTGACTCCAGCGAGTATAAAAAGGACCGTCTGGAAATAGACGTCCGTGAATTCTTTGAAAAAGTGGCTGAGCATCCTGGGGTGTATCCAAAGACCAGTATGCCTTCCATTGGAGATTATTTAAAAGAGATGACCAAAGCGGCCAAAAACGGACAGAACATCATCTGCATCTGTATGTCTGCCAAGTTTACCACTTCCTACCAGTCAGCCAGAACGGCGGCAGAAATGGTACGGGAAGATTACCCGCACATCCAAATCGCAGTGATCGATTCGACTTTGGCAACGGTGATGGAAGGTCTGTTTGTTCTGGAAGCCTGCCGGCTGTCCCAGGAAGGGGTTCCTTTTGAACAAGCCGTTGAGAAGCTGGAAGCCATCAAAAAGACAGGAAACATCTTCTTTACAGTGGGGGATCTGGATTACCTGATTGCCGGAGGACGTGTCGGCAAAGCAGCCGGAGCCATTGCCCAGACCATGCGCTTAAAACCATTGATCCATATGAAGGATGGAGAACTCTTTCCGATGGGAGTGGCCAGAACCCGCAAGGGAACCTGGAAGAAAATTGTTCAGGAACTGGGAGAATACATCAAATCCAACAGCATTGATTTGAACGAACAGTCCATCACCACCGGATATGGGCTGGATCTGGAAGAGGGAAAAGCCTTTAATCAGTATGTCAAAGAGTATTTAAAGGACAGCTTTGGCTATGAAGGTCAAGTGGCCAATCATCAGATTGGATCCGCACTTTGTGTCCATACCGGCCCAACTCCGCTGGGTGTGGCGTTAATCCATAAAGCAGTATAAAAGTTCGGATATCCTCCGAACTTTTTTCGTGCACAAAAAAAACGCCTTTGCAGGCGTCCGATTTAAATGAGACCCAGAATGAAAATCAGAAGAATGATTCCGGGAAGAATGTATTTGCAGTAAGGATGAATCCAGGAGGGAACCTTGATTCCGCTTCCGGTGTTTGCTTCCTTTAAATAATTGTCCCATCCCCATCCAAAGTTCCAGGT
>JABUSF010000007.1:4333-5743 GCA_021443945.1 Ileibacterium sp. | reverse complement strand
GTATACAGCAGCAGCATGGCTGGCTGTGAGAGCAGACTGCCAAAGTGAAGCTCTACAGCTTCACTGCTGGCCTGGACAAAGCTTCCGGAAGCCATATCGACAAAATAGCGGAGCATCCATCCGGTCACCACGGTGTAAAACATCATCAGCAGATAGTTGCCAGCCAGCATAAACCAGCGGTGCAGGTGCCATTTTGATTTTTTAGGCTGCAGTTTTTGATACATCTGCATGGGTGATGACTGGGCCGCACGCCCCATGGCGAATTCCATGGTCAGAACCGGAATGCCAAGAAGCAAAAGAAATAATATATAGAAGAAAAGGAAAACCCCGCCGCCGTTCTGTCCTGCGACATACGGGAATTTCCAAACGTTCCCAATTCCGATGGCGCATCCTGCAGAAATCAGGATAAAACCAAGGCGGGAACCGAGCTTTTCTCTTTCATTCATTGTTTTTTCCATACTTGGAATCAAACCCCCTTCTTGAAAAAGCATGGAAAGTATAGCATAGTTATGTGAAAAAAAGTTTCAAATTCAAAAGATATTTAGACATATAAATATCTGTTTAGGATTGAATAAATCTGCATTTATGAGATCATGCTCTTTGAATAACGACGCCATCAAAATCAGACGAAGAAGATTCGAAATAAAAACAAAGTTCAAAAGAAAATCGAAATAAAATATTACGAAAAAATTAAGTGGATCCAAACGAAAAACAAACAAGAGATTAACAAACCTAAAGGATTCGTTATTTATTTCTAAGTCACATTTATACAATTTTTTCGATCCTTTATTCTGTAGATATGAAAAATACTAAACTTAAATATACAAAAATTGCTTTGGCTCTTTTGGCAGCAGTCTCTCTGGGAGGGTGTTCCAACAATACGAGCAAAGCCCTGAAAGCTTGTCCCCCCCCAGAACAAAGCAATCAGGAAAACCTGACGCATCATGAAGTGGAAGCGGATCTGGAAGAGGTACTGATTTCCGGCAGCACGGAATCCAACATTCTGGAATGGATCCTTCGCCAAAGCGGCTACACCGGAACGGCCAACAGACTCAACAGCCTGTCTGTCAGCACCATTTCCAGTTATCTGAATGCGAAAGGCTATCAGGTCAGTACGGCAACCAGTTGGGAAGGATTCCAGAATGCTTTGAATGAAAACATGATCTATACGACCAATGTAAAGCCCATCCTGATCAACATTCCAAACAAAGTGATCCCTCAGACAGCTGGAGAGGACGGCAACAGCTGGGTTGTCATTGTTGGCTGCACCGCGGACAGTCAGGGCATGCCTGTCACGCTGGAATTTGGGTCTCCAAATCTGGCGGGAGAGGACAAAGTCCATCTGTCCCTTGCTGCCATCCCTTACAGCCAGCTGGAATGTCTGATCAAGTTCTATGGTTTGCAGGAAGA
>JABUSF010000007.1:2047-4155 GCA_021443945.1 Ileibacterium sp. | reverse complement strand
CTCTGGACAAGGATGCCGTTTATGCAGATCATGAGATTCTGGAGCTGTGCCGGCAATGGCTGGAACTCTATTTTCAGGGACAGGAGCCAAACCTGCAGGTTCCGCTGAACCTTCAGGGAACTCCTTTTCAGAAAGCCGTCTGGAACCAGCTGCTGACCATTCCTTTTGGAACCACGGTCACCTACAAAGACATTGCCCTGCAGACCTGCAGACAGCTTCAAAGCCCGCATCCGGCCTTTCAGGCAGTGGGCCGTGCCATTGGAAGAAATCCGGTTTCCATCCTGGTGCCCTGTCATCGGGTGATTGGATCGGACGGAACTTTGCGGGGGTATGCCGGGGGTCTGAAGCGAAAACAGGCTTTGCTGGATTTGGAACACACAAAAATGAAGCCTTCATCATAAGAGGCTTCATTTTTTTTTATTTCCGTTTTTTCAATTCGGGAGCTGTTGGCACAACCACGGCTAGTCCGTCCAGAGACGTCTCTTTCAACTCCATCGGCAGCTTTTTGCCGGTCAGATTCATCGTATGGACAACCATGTCAAAGGAGACCCGGTTTTTCTTTACGTTTCGGGTGTACTGCGCCAGCCTGGCTGCATCCACTGCCCGGGTGGCCGCCACGGCATTTCGTTCAATACAGGGAATCATCACATATCCGCCTACCGGATCACAGGTCAGACCCAGATGATGTTCCAGACCGATTTCAGCCGCAGATTCAATGGTTTCATTGTTCAGACGAAGCAGCCTGGCTACAAAAGCAGCTCCCATGGCACAGGCAGCTCCTACTTCTGCCTGACAGCCTGCTTTGGCTCCGGAAATGGTGGCATTTTCCTGAATGAGATTTCCGATCAGACCAGCCACTTTCAGCCCATTGAGAATGGACTTTTTCGGATAATTTAAATCCTTGTGATAGTGATACACCAAAGAAGGCAGAACACCGCAGCTTCCCATGGTCGGCGCTGTCACCACGGTTCCTCCGGAAGCGTTTTGTTCACTGGCTGCATAGGCATAGCTGGACAGCAGCAGAGCATCCTGATCTGCCTGATTTTCGATGCTTTTTGCAGATTCATAAAGAGCATACGCGATCCGGTCCAGCTGCAGAGAGCCTGGAAGGGTGCCTGTTTTGGACAGACCTTTTTCCACAGAGTGAATCATGGCGTTCATGATTTTGGTCAAATAGGCATCCAGATCTTTGCCTTCCACTTCCGTGACATACTCATCCAGACGGAGATGATGTTCTCTGCAGTATTTTTGAATGTCATCCATGGTGGTATGAGGATAAATATCTTCTGCTGTGGCCGGACGCTGGCCGTCGATGATAATCTTGCCCCCGCCGATGGAGACGTATTCCACTTCTTTGACTTTGCTGCCTTCCTGAAAAGCTTCAATGATCATGGTGTTTGGATGATCTACTTTTTTTAAAGGGTCAAAGACAATCTCACAGTCTTTGCCTTTCAGGGTTTTTAAAATGATTTTATCCGTCAAATGACCTTTCCCGGTCAGAGCCAGGGAACCGTGAAGGGTGACCTTAAAGGCATCCGCATCCGGCGCTTTTTCCAGAATATCCCTGGAGGCCATCATAGGGCCAAAAGTATGGGAGCTGGAAGGTCCTGGACCAATTTTAAAAAGTTCTTTAAGAGTCTGCATATAATCTCATTTCTAGAAAAAGGACAGGCCTTTTTCGTTCTGCTTTGGTTTGATGTTGAATCTGTTTTTCTAAGAAAGACTTCCATACGCGCAGAGGCTTTTGCGATTGTCTGTCTGTCCCGTTCGAGATTGATTATGCCATAGTTTTCAGAAGACGGGGCTCAGAAACATGAATTCCTCATGTCCTAAAAAAACGGGCAGCTTTTATCTTAAAAATTCGAATGAAAGCAATATATTGATCAAAACAAAACCATTTTTATAAAAAATGATATTCAATCATTTTAGATTTGCGCTTTTTAAATAAAGAGTTCGGCGGCGGGTGAATCAAATTCATCGTCAATTCCTGTTGAATGCAGGCGCTGAATTCCGATAAAGTAAAGCCGTTGTTTTAGAGAAAGGATTCAAATCATGAAAGTCATCATTCAAAAATGGAATGACACAAGCTTTATCCTGAAGATTGTTGC
>JABUSF010000007.1:0-1113 GCA_021443945.1 Ileibacterium sp. | reverse complement strand
TCCGGTGTGGCAGGAGGATCCCTGCTTCTGATCCCGCTGGCCTGCTCTCTGTTTGGCATTCCAGATACAGTTTCCATGCAGGTTGTCGGTGTTGGTTTTATGATCGGTGTTATTCAGGACTCCATGGAAACGGCTCTGAATTCTTCTGCCGATCTGCTGTTGACGGCTGCTGCTGAATTCAGGGAATGGAAAAAGGCAGGAAAGAAAATTCCGCCCATGCCTAAATAATTATCCGAAAAATCACACAATTTGTGAAAAAAGGATTTCTTTTTGCTCAATCAGCGGAAAGGATCCTTTTTTTTGCTCTCAGCTATGTTATTCTGAATCCATATTGTTTTAAGAAAGAAAAGAGGAAGAAATAATGATTCGAACAAATTTATTTGCATCTACAGATGCCAGAAGAGTTGTCTCCAAAGAAGGCCGTTACTCTCTGGTGGAATATGAAAAAGATATGTCCGTATCACCGGATATGGCGATGAAAGCGTATTACGCTTCCAAAATGAACGTTAGAAAACGTCAGGTGATTGCCCAGCTGAACAATGACGGAGGTGTCATTTTACAGGCGGGTGCCATGCAGATGATGATCGGAAACCTGGAGGCTTCTTCCAACATTAAAGGAGCAGGGGATCTGATGAGAAAATTCATGGGATCTACCGTTACAGGCGAAAGTGCCGTGAAGCCAAGATACGTTGGATCCGGACTGCTGGTGCTGGAACCAACCTACAATTACATTATTTTTGAAGATCTGGCCAACTGGAACGGAAACATGTGCATTGAAGACGGAATGTTTTTAGCCTGCGATGATTCTGTGAACATTCAGGTTACTGCAAGATCCAATCTTTCTTCTGCCCTTTTGGGAAATGAAGGCCTTTTCAACACCGCTCTGACGGGAAGAGGAATTGCCGTTCTGGAAAGCCCGGTTCCTGCAGAAGAGCTTATCGTCGTAGAACTGGAAAACGATACCATCAAAATTGACGGCAGCATGGCCATTGCCTGGTCCAACAATCTGCAGTTCACTGTAGAGCGCACCACCAACTCTTTAATTGGTTCTGCTGCTTCCGGAGAAGGCCTGGTCAACGTATACCGCGGAACAGGAAGAATTCTGATTGCTCC
>JABUSF010000006.1:295955-298252 GCA_021443945.1 Ileibacterium sp. | reverse complement strand
ACATTTTACTGCTGAGGCGTTTCAAAGACTATCCTTTGCGCTTGAGCAGCACAACCGTTTCAATGTGCGGTGTCTGGCTGAACATATCGACGGGCTGAACCTTTTTGATTTCATATTCCCGGCTTAAATGGGCAATGTCTTTAGCCAGTGTGGCGGGGTTGCAGGAAACATAGATAAAGGTTTCCGGTCCAGCCTTCAAAATGGCATCCCGCATCTGGGAACTTAATCCGCTGCGCGGGGGATCGGCAATCAGCGTATCGATGTGTTCCTTTTTGGCAATGTTTTTCATTTCGGCTGCCGCATCGGCGCAAACAAAATGGACATTGCTTTTTCCATTGGCCAAAGCATTTTCATTGGCACTGGCCACTGCATCTTCCACATTCTCAATGCCAATGACTTTGTCGGCTTTATCCCCTACAAAAAGAGAAATAGCCCCAACACCGGAATAGGCTTCTACAATCAGCCGGCTGTGCTCTGGAATCATAGAGGCAACTGTTTCATATAAGGAAATAGATTGGGCTGTGTTGAGCTGGAAGAACGATCTTGGCAGCAGATTCAGCTTGAAATCCTTCAGATTCAGTTCCATGCTCATTCTTCCGCCCAGATGGATCATCTGGCTTCCAAAGAGCTCATATTCCGGATCTTCAGGGGTTTTAACGCTCTGCCACAATCCGGCCACATCTTCCAGGGAAAGAATATCGTTTACCAGTTTTTCCGGAAGCTCCATTGGAGTGGTCACGAGGATGACATACACCTGACCGTCATATTCTTTTAAAACCAGATACATCAGACCCTTTGGATCGGCTTTGGAATAAACCGGCAGATCAAACTGATTGAGCAGATCCCCTGCTTCATTGCGGACTTTTTCCAGCTTTTTGGTATGGATAATGCACCGGTCAACAGGTACGTAATCGTTGCTTCCTGTCTGATACATTCCGGTAGTAATTTTCCCGTTTGCTTTTCCGAAAGGAAGCTTGCAGGCATTGCGGTATCCCAGGGGATTGGGGTTTTTCAACAGAGGTTCAATGGGACCGGTGTAATCGGCGTATTTGCGCAGAGCTTCCTTTAAGACCTGCAGCTTCATCCGCACCTGCCCTTTATAATCCACATGCATCAAAGAGCATCCGCCGCATTTTTCCCAATGAGGACACATGGGCTGTCTTCTTCTTGGGGAAGGTTCCAGGACTTGATTGACTTTACCGATGGCATAATTGGGTTTATTTTCAGTAATCGTCAGATCGACCACTTCATCCGGAATGGCGTTTTCTACAAATACAGCTTTTTTGTTGGAGTATGCAATACCTTCTCCATTGATTCCCCAGCGCTTAATCTTTGTTTTCATATTTCTTTCTCCATATCTGAATGACAAACTGGAAATCCACATCCAGTCCGTCCTGAATGGCTTCCAGCGCTTCAATTCCTTTTCGGGGAGATTTATAGCGGTAGGGAGTCATTTCCAATAAGTCCATCAGTTCCATAACATGCTCTGTTTTGGAAAGATGAATCTCGTCCACTTTTTCAAAAGATTCCAGAACAGGAGGTGCATCGTTCAGGCGCACCTGCTCGTACAGGACTTCCTTCAGCTGGCGGTGATGGCCCGCATCCGGAGAGACCGTGATCAAAAGTCCGTCCTTTTTTAAAACCCTCCAGGCTTCCTGCTCTGGGATTGGAGTGAAGACCGAAGTCATCACATCCACAGAATCATCTTTAAAAGGAAGATGAAAAATACTTCCCACAATATACTGCGTTTTTTTATCATGGGCAGCTGCATAATGAACGGCTTCTTTGCTCAGATCGATTCCATAGGACTGATCTGCATGTTCAGCCAGTTTTTTGGTGTACCATCCCTGACCGCAGCCTAAATCCAGATAGACTTGGGGATGATTCTCTTTCATGAGCTTTTCCAGCTCATCTCTTAAAAAGCCATAATAGCCCTTTTCCAAAAACCGGCTTCTGGCTTTTACCATTTCTTTATTGTCGCCGGATGCTTTCTGCTTCATGGAAAGATTGACATATCCCTGCTTGGCTCTGTCAAAGCAATGGCCGTTCAGGCATTTAAATGTCCGTCCTTCCAGCACAAGCTCGGCACTGCACTTTGGACAAATCATACTATTATTATACTCAAGCATTGAAAACCCCGGTCTTTCAAGGCAATCACAGATCTTTCCCCCGCCCTCCAGTCTGCAAAATCCTTTCTGATTTGGAAAAAGAAAAAGCGAACTCCGAAGAACTCGCTCTTTGAATGATAAACAGTTTTAGAAGCTTAACTCCTTTTTCCGGAAAACGAAGATCGCTGC
>JABUSF010000006.1:294444-295943 GCA_021443945.1 Ileibacterium sp. | reverse complement strand
ATCACGATACTGGTTAAATAGAGGATGGTGGAAAAGCTGATATCGTTTCCAGTCAATACGGTGGCGATTTCCTGGGTGTATCTGCTTAAAGCAATTGCATCGAAAAAGATCCCCAGATCAACATTTTGGAAAAGCTGAGCTATAACGTGCCATCCCGAACCAAGGAATACGTAAATACCGACCATATAAATCATCTTTTCAGTCCAGAAGGCTGCCAGAACAGCTGGGGCGCAGTAAACGATCATTTGAAGCCACCAGTCGAGGACCATTCTGGAAAAGCGAATCAGGTAAACTCCTTCAAAATGAATGCCGTACATCGATGTGAACAGAAAAGCTGCACCAGCCATCAGAAGAGTATCAATTAAAGTCAGAATCAACATCAACAGATATTTGGCAGCAATGATTTTCCAGCGGGGAATTCCAGCCCCAATCAGGCCCGGATAGACGTTCCCCTTTAGATCTGCTCCAAATACATGAATCAATTCCATACTTCCAACGATGAGGATGGTAAGCATCGCAGCGTTTGAATAGATGAAGATAAAATTCGTTGGGGTATTCAATCCTGAGCCCGCCAATCCTGATGTCTCGAAAAATGCTATGAAGCCGATCACGGTCAGGATCACCGCCCAGTGTTTCCAGTTTTTTAATATTCTCATTAAATCAGAGTATACGATTGTTAACATTGTTTCTCCTTTCTTAGAATTCCAGTTCCCTGGTTTTGAAGACTGCAACCGCACTGCCAGCCAAAATGACTCCAAAAGCGGTCAGAACTGCCAATGCCGTCCAGTCCACAACTCCAAGATTGAGTTTGGAAACAAACAGGTTGGTTAGCGTATTCGGAAGCCAGTTATCAATGTGAAGGTTGGCAATGGCCGGCATCTGCAAAGCAGACTGCAGCAGCTTTTCCAGAATTCCGCTTGTCATCAACATCATTACAACGGATCCAACGACCATTTTCCCAGTCGCAAATACAAAGATTGAACCGGCAAGCATGCCAAGCACAGTTGTAATCCATCCCAGCAGATTATGGAAAGCCCACATTTGCAGACTCATATGGCCAACATTCAGCACACCAGTCATACAGAAAATCCAGGTAAGTCCATTAAAAACAGCCAGATCCATGGTATAGAGGAGGACAGCTTCCAAAAGCTTGATCCCTGCAAAACGGCCTCGCTTCATTCCCCTTCCGACAATGGATACAAACGCTCCGCTGTCCATGTCATCGGAGAAAACAAAGGTAAAATCCAGAAGCCCGATTCCAAGAGGAACAAAGACTCCAAACATATCCATGGCATATTTGATCAGTTTCAGCGTATGGTTATCCCCTTTGGAGGTCACGCAGTTCAAAACCAATAAACCAGCAATGATGCCATAGATAATGAGACGGGGACGTCTTTTGATAATTCGTGAAAAATCTGCCGCAAGGATATCAATCATTACTCCTGACCTCCTACAAGGTTGAAGTAGAAGTCTTCCAGAGACATGTCTTCCTGTTTGGA
>JABUSF010000006.1:289276-293652 GCA_021443945.1 Ileibacterium sp. | reverse complement strand
AGATACATTCCATCTTTTTCAGTGATTCCGTACGTTTCATAAAATTCCGGCATTTGCTGGAGCACTGAATTCACCCGGAAATAGTTCAATGGATGGTTATCCATGTAAGCCTGATTCATTAACTTTTCATAACCAGCTTTTTGTTTCCACAAATCGGCATAGGCCTCAAAGAATTTCACATAGTCAAAGTTCTCTGTTTTTTTAGCAAGATTGAGCATGCAGCGGCATCCGCCCATATCAGCAATCAGTTCATCTTTAACGTTTTGTCCGTCATAAAAATCACTGCCTGGCAGAAAGTTTAAGTTATCAAAGTAATACCCTACCCTATCGCCTCTAAGCTGCAGCATGGCCCGATCCTCCGGTGTAAACATGTCGACTGGCTCTCCGTCTTTGTCGTATAAGGACCCAAAAGTATCAAAGCCATGGGAAATTTCATGACCTACGACTGTACCAAGAGTGGCCATCAGTTTTTCTTTTTCCGGGTTTTCACCAGCGAGTGTGTCTGTAATCGCATCCGTAATGTAGATGGAGTTGGAATTTGGTTCATAAAAGGCATTCACCTCTGCCGTTCCGATTGTGTTCAGATGCCAATCTGTCTTGTTTACGGAAGACCCGGCCTTTTCGCCCGCCTGCTGTGTATAAAAATTATTGACAGCAGCAACTGCATCTACCAGATTCTGGGCGCCATCGAAGGACAGTTTGCTGAAGTCGGTGAACTTTTCTGGATATAAGGTATGAGCCGTTATATGATCCAGCTTTTCAGACGCTTTCTGTTTGGCATCCTCAGACAGCCAATCTTCCTTCTGGAGCATTTCTTTATAAGTTTGACGAATATCATTAATCAGATTGTTGACCATCGCCTTTTTCTCTTCATTGCAGTACTGATAGATATAGCTTTGATTCAGCGGTTCAAGCGCATATTTGTAGATGAAGTCTTTCATCAGAATTTTGGTCTCATCATCCCAGTTGGAAGTGTTGACTGGCTTATCTTCAGATCCTGTGTCCGTAGCTTGTTTCTGTGAATCATAAAGATTGCGGTCCAGCAGTTCGGAACCCTGGGCAACCGTCCGCAGAATCAGGTAAGATTTGATTTTTTCCAGATTTTGTTCGCTGTACAGTTTTCCAATTGCCTCCACAGCTTTTGGATAATCCAGGTTGATATTGTCTGTCTGATTGAATCCATAACCGGTCAGCATTTGATCCAGCGGGTATCTTCCCTGCTTCTGTTTTAATTCTTCCCATGTACAGTTGTTTTCCGTACTGATCATCTGGGCTTCTTCTGTCTTTTGACTGGCATCTTCAGACTGCATTTGAATCTCAGACAGTTTTGCTTCCAGATCAAAAGCCTGTGTTGTCAGTTTGTTAATATCAGCTGATGAATATCCAAGCCTGCCAAGAACAGAGCTCATCGATTCTTTCGCTTTTCCAACAGCCATTAATCCATCCCCGTCCAGCTTTTGGTATTGGGAATAACTTGACAGCGTTGTTTTTGCAGATATCGCCCCATCTTGATTCAATCCCAGGATGTTAATGTAATTCGTATTTTTATCCAGCGTGGTAGGATGAACGCCGACCCCCAACAAGGAGAATGCATGTAATTTTTTTGCATCTTTGCTTGTCAGATAATGATCCATCTCCTCTAAAGTTTTGATCTTTGCAATCTCATCAATGTATGGTCTTAACGGTTCCGCACCCAGTTCGTTTCGTTTATCCCAGCTGCCCGCAAATTTTCCCATTTTTACGACCAGATCGTTTGCATGATCTGCCTGCTCTTTGCTTAAACCAACAGGATGAGTACCGGTATTTTCATGAACCTTTCCGCGGACAATTGATTCCAGTCTTTGATCACACCGTTTAATTCCTTCATCCCAGCCAATTTTGTTTGGCTTATTCTCGGTCACTTTTGTGTTGATAATCCAGTCTTTATTAATGGCTGAGAAGTAATCGTCTTTAGGACTTACTTGGAGGTTTTTATCAATCCCCCCCGCCACACTGGAAGCAAACCAGTGGTTCTGTCTTGAAATTGGTTTATTCAGCCTTGAATCTGGAAGTTCAAGAGCATTATTCTTGGAACAGCCAACGGCGCTCACCATCAGTGGAACTGCCAACACCATGCACGCTGCTCGTTTAAAAGCACGTCCATAGATTATATGAGTATGTTTTTCCTTCATGTATTTTTCAAATTCTCCTTTACAATTCTCTTTGCAGGAACAGATCTTCATTATTTGGAAATGTTTTGGTTCCTGCCTGTTACGATCACATTAAACAAGACAGTTCTTCACTTTTTGTAAGCTTTCTCTAAAAACGCAAAAAATAAATAATGAGTATTTTATTAACGAATTTAATCAATATTGTGCTAATCTGACATCTTTATTCCGGATTTTTTTCTAAAAATAAATAATTTGGTTTAAAAATGAAATCGTTAAAGACATGTTTAAAAATCTTATTGAATAACCCTTTCGGCTGTTCTTTCCAGTCTGCCCCGATCATTTTTCACAAACGAATGGAATAACTTTCAGCTTTTCTCCTTCCCGAACATCCAGTTGTTCGATCCCTCCTGCCTGCCCCCTTTCGTTTTTCCGGTCCTTTTTTGCTGCAGGATTGATCCCAACCAGGTTTTACGAATGGATCTCCGGCTTCATTGATCCTTGAACACCTTTCATATCTGCCTTTTCCTATTTTTCTGGAAGGAAAATCAGTCGAACAGAATATAAAAAAAACGAATTCCGAAGAATTCGCTTTATCGATCGTATTCGCTTTTAGAAATTCAATTCTTTATTTTCGAAGACTTTTGCTGTCACTAAAAGCAAAACCGTCATATAGACCACCACATAAAGGATGGATATAAGGTTGAAAGCTCCTCCTGCAATAAAGGANATCACGATACTGGTTAAATAGAGGATGGTGGAAAAGCTGATATCGTTTCCAGTCAATACGGTGGCGATTTCCTGGGTGTATCTGCTTAAAGCAATTGCATCGAAAAAGATCCCCAGATCAACATTTTGGAAAAGCTGAGCTATAACGTGCCATCCCGAACCAAGGAATACGTAAATACCGACCATATAAATCATCTTTTCAGTCCAGAAGGCTGCCAGAACAGCTGGGGCGCAGTAAACGATCATTTGAAGCCACCAGTCGAGGACCATTCTGGAAAAGCGAATCAGGTAAACTCCTTCAAAATGAATGCCGTACATCGATGTGAACAGAAAAGCTGCACCAGCCATCAGAAGAGTATCAATTAAAGTCAGAATCAACATCAACAGATATTTGGCAGCAATGATTTTCCAGCGGGGAATTCCAGCCCCAATCAGGCCCGGATAGACGTTCCCCTTTAGATCTGCTCCAAATACATGAATCAATTCCATACTTCCAACGATGAGGATGGTAAGCATCGCAGCGTTTGAATAGATGAAGATAAAATTCGTTGGGGTATTCAATCCTGAGCCCGCCAATCCTGATGTCTCGAAAAATGCTATGAAGCCGATCACGGTCAGGATCACCGCCCAGTGTTTCCAGTTTTTTAATATTCTCATTAAATCAGAGTATACGATTGTTAACATTGTTTCTCCTTTCTTAGAATTCCAGTTCCCTGGTTTTGAAGACTGCAACCGCACTGCCAGCCAAAATGACTCCAAAAGCGGTCAGAACTGCCAATGCCGTCCAGTCCACAACTCCAAGATTGAGTTTGGAAACAAACAGGTTGGTTAGCGTATTCGGAAGCCAGTTATCAATGTGAAGGTTGGCAATGGCCGGCATCTGCAAAGCAGACTGCAGCAGCTTTTCCAGAATTCCGCTTGTCATCAACATCATTACAACGGATCCAACGACCATTTTCCCAGTCGCAAATACAAAGATTGAACCGGCAAGCATGCCAAGCACAGTTGTAATCCATCCCAGCAGATTATGGAAAGCCCACATTTGCAGACTCATATGGCCAACATTCAGCACACCAGTCATACAGAAAATCCAGGTAAGTCCATTAAAAACAGCCAGATCCATGGTATAGAGGAGGACAGCTTCCAAAAGCTTGATCCCTGCAAAACGGCCTCGCTTCATTCCCCTTCCGACAATGGATACAAACGCTCCGCTGTCCATGTCATCGGAGAAAACAAAGGTAAAATCCAGAAGCCCGATTCCAAGAGGAACAAAGACTCCAAACATATCCATGGCATATTTGATCAGTTTCAGCGTATGGTTATCCCCTTTGGAGGTCACGCAGTTCAAAACCAATAAACCAGCAATGATGCCATAGATAATGAGACGGGGACGTCTTTTGATAATTCGTGAAAAATCTGCCGCAAGGATATCAATCATTACTCCTGACCTCCTACAAGGTTGAAGTAGAAGTCTTCCAGAGACATGTCTTCCTGTTTGGA
>JABUSF010000006.1:287011-288488 GCA_021443945.1 Ileibacterium sp. | reverse complement strand
AGATACATTCCATCTTTTTCAGTGATTCCGTACGTTTCATAAAATTCCGGCATTTGCTGCAGAACGCAGTTCACGCGCAGATACGGCAGGGGATGTTCATCCTTTAGAATGCTGTATATTTTGTCATAAGAACTCTTGTTTTTCCAAAAACCTGCGTAAGCAGTGAAGAATTTTTTATAATCAAAACCATCTGTTTTGTTTGCAATGTTCAGCAGGCATCGAACTGCACCCATATCCGCAATCGCTTCATCTTTGACCTGTTGCCCGTCATAGTACTCTTCCCCAGGCAGCGGAATCAGGTTGTCAAAATAGTTCGCCAGCGTATCCGATCTTTCTTCAAACACCTGCCGGTCTTCCTTTGTCCACCAGTCTGTCGGGAGTCCTTCTTTATCGTACTTGGATCCAGTGGTATCAAATCCATGAGAAATCTCATGACCAATCACCATGCCAAGGCTTGCCAGGGTTTCTTCATATCCCATGCTCTCGTTCCAGTTCGCCGTTTTAAACCCATCGAGAATGTTCAAGGCATTTTCATTCGGCATATAAAAAGCATTTACAACCGTAGTAGGCATCCCTGTCTTAGAATTCCAGGCTGCACGGTCTACAGCACTCCCGGCTTTGTCACCCGCTTCTTTTGCTGCGAACAGGTTGACAGCTGCCACTGCATCCACCAGATTCTGTGCCTGATCAAAAGACAGTGAACCGTAGTCTGTAAATGTATCGGGGTATAAGGAACGAACAACCATATTGTCCAGCTTTTCAATCGCTTTCTGTCTGGTTTCCTGAGAGAGCCATTCTGATTGAGAAAGCATTTCCTTATACTCTTTTGAAATCTGTTCAGCGAGTTCAGTGATCATCTGCTTGCCTTCTTCATTGCAGTATTGAGAAATATAGACCTGGGTAAGTGGTTCAGAAACGTATTTATTGATGAACTTGGTCATTAAGATGAGTGTTTCATCATCCCAGTTCGATGTGTTCTCGATTTTGTCTTTATTTTCTACATTGGAGATCGTTTCATTCCGGTCGAAAAGATCGCGGTCCAGAAGAGGTGCAGACTGAGAGATGGTCGTCATGATTAAGTAAGCCTTCATCGATTCCAGGTTTGCATCGCTGTAAAGTTTTCCAATCTCTTCGACTGCCTTTGGATATTCCACGTTGTATTGATCAGTTTGAGCCAATCCGTAAGATTCCAGAAACTGAACCAGGGGATAACGTCCCTGCATTTCTTTCAGCTCATTTAAACTTACCTTGTTCTCCGCAGCTTGGGCTTGCTCCTCCGCTGTCAGCTTAGATGCATCTACTGCATTCATGTAGATTTCAGACAGCTTGGTTTCCAGAGAAAAGCCCTGGGTTGTTAAATGATGAATCTGATCTTCGGAATATCCCAGTCTGCCAAGGATGGAATTCATCGCGTTTCTGACCTGATCAACAGCCAGCAAGTCCTCTTTGGACATGTTGAAATAACTTGCATAGCTGC
>JABUSF010000006.1:281678-283010 GCA_021443945.1 Ileibacterium sp. | reverse complement strand
CCGGCCATTTTGAATGTGGTTCAGACCAAAGGCTCCATTCACCAGCTTTTGGGAACCATTGGCTTTTTTACAGCTGCACTGTTTTTCACAAAAACAGCCAGCGAATACTTCGCCGGGTATGCCCTTTGCTGCCGAATTGAAACAAGATGCGCCCTCATCTCTCAGATTGGGCACAAATGCAGCCAGACGTCTTACCCGAACACTCTTGAAGACGAGTTTATCGGATTAAGGGAAAAATCTCAGAATGCGATGTTCAGCAATGCAGGGGCGGCGGAATCCATCTGGCTGGTATTTGGCGACCTGCTCAAAAACATCGGCGGTCTGATCTGCTGTCTGCTGATTCTTTCCCATTTGAATCTGATGCTCATGCTGTTTTGTGCCTTGACCTGTTTTCTCAGCTTTCTGGCCATACGCCGCAGTGCCCAATGGGAATACAGCCAAGCCGATCAGGATATGGAGTATTCTGTCCGAACCCAGTACATCCGCTCCAAAGCGGAATCTTCTGTCATGGCAAAAGACATTCGCATTTTCAAAATGCAGCCCTGGCTGGAAGGAATGCTTCATCAAGTCCATGAACGGTACATGGCGTTTCGCCTGAAGGCTGCCCGGAAATACTTTTTAAGCGATCTGGCCGATGCATTGTGTACCGCGATCCGAACAGGCGTGGTTTATGCGGTTTTGATTGGACTGGTTTTGAACCATCAAATCAGCGTCTCTGATTTTATTCTGTACTTTGCTGCGGTTTCCACCTTCACCGGCTGGATTCAGGAGATCTTTCAAAACCTGGCCAAGCTGCACAAAGACAGTCTGGACCTGGACATCATGCGCCGGTTTCTGGACTATCCGGAACCCTTCTGCTTTGCGTCAGAGGAAACCATTCCTTTGGCAGATGGTTATGAAATCTGCCTGAAAGATGTGAGCTTCCGTTATCCGGGCAGCCAGACCGATACGATCCATAAAATGAATCTGACGATTCATGCCGGTCAAAAGCTGGCGGTGGTTGGATTGAACGGTGCCGGAAAAACCACTCTGGTCAAACTGATCTGCGGCCTTCTGGATCCAGATGAAGGTCAGGTCCTGCTCAACGGCCAGGATATTCGAACATACAGCCGTCAGGAGTACTACAAGCTGTTTTCGGCTGTTTTTCAGGAATTCTCCGTTCTGGATGCAACCGTCCAAGAAAACATTACCCAATCCGCAAAGAAAGCAGAGGAAGAAAAGCTGCAGCGGTCTGTCAGGCAGGCCGGGATTGAAGAGATGATCTTCGATCTGCCAAAAGGACTGGACACTCATGTAGGCCGGGAAATCTTCGAAGACGGTGTTTTGTTTTCC
>JABUSF010000006.1:274296-278292 GCA_021443945.1 Ileibacterium sp. | reverse complement strand
GCATCCTCACGGACTTCAATGACAATTTTGACATCCGGGTTGTGGACATCAACCGTCCAGTCGGAGTTTTTCAAAATGACGGTGGCCACTTCCCTGTTGATCTGGTCCGAGATCAGAGGAAACATTTTGTCATGTCTTCTGGCTGCCACTTTGAAGGTCTTGGGACTTTCCAGTTCCAGGGTCTCCATGATGGCTTTTTTAATCTCTTCCATATCCGGTTCCACTTTCATGGCCAGAGAGAAGGAGGAGATTCCAAAGATTTTGGCTGTGATGCCGCAGACCGCCTGTGGATCTTCTCCGTTGAGATAAATGTACATGCGGTCGTATTCCGCTTTGATTTTCAGTTTGTCAAAATTCTTCAAAGCTTTTTTGGTGTTGTCCAAAAGCTTCTGAATAAAGTTTTTACGGTTTTTCCCTTTCAGTGAAAGTTCTCCATAACGGATCAGCAAATGATCATAATGGTAATCCATAAGCGTTGATAATCTCCTTTGCAGCCTTTACGAAAGCCTGAGCCTCTTCAAGGGTGTTGTCCAGACTGAAGGACAGACGAATGCTGTGCTCAGCCTGTTTCTGGGTTTTGCCCATTTTCAGCAGCACCGGATTGGCTCCTGATTCATGGGATGAGCATGTGCTTTTGGCAGACACGCAGATGCCTTTGGCATCCAGGGCATTCTGGAGCACCTGGCTGGTCATGGAATCAAAAGCGATGCTCATCACATAAGGAACGGAATCCTTTGGAGAGAGCATCTGAAATCCCGGCAGTTTGGAAAGTTCTTCTGTCAGATAATCCCGCAGAGCTTCTGCCTTGGCATAGGCCTGCTGTTGACGGTCAAGAGCCAAACGGATGGTCTTGGCCAGAATAATGTTGGCGGGAGCATTTTCTGTTCCCCCCCGAAGTCCCTGCTCCTGCTGTCCGCCCTGAATAATGGGCATCAGCTTGATGTTCTTCTTTTTCAGAAGCATGGCAGAACCTTTGAGTCCGTGGATCTTATGGGCCGACATGGTCATGAGATCCAGCTTTTCAAATGGGACGTCCACTTTGGCAAAGGACTGGGTGCAGTCGGCGTGGAATGCACAGGTGGGATTTTCATGAACCACATCTGCAATGGTGCCGATTGGGTTCATGGCACCCATTTCGTTGTTGATGTGCATCAGCGAAACCAGAATGGTGTCTTTGCGCATGTGCTCCTTGACGATCTCAGGAGTGATGATTCCCTGTTCGTTAATGGGCAGTTCGGAAATTTCAAAGCCGAACTGTTTGAGAAACTCCATAGCATGGCGCACAGAAGAATGCTCCACATTGGATGTGATCAGATGCTTGCCTCGATGCTGGTTAGCCAAAGCATAACCTACAATGGCCAATGTATTGGATTCAGACGCACTGCCGGTAAAGATAATCTCTTCCGGTAGTGCGCCAATCATCTCCGCAATACGGCGGCGGCTTTCTTCCATCTTCCTGCTGCTGCTCCGCCCGAGAGCATGCAGAGAATCCGGATTGCCGTATTCTTTTAAAAGAGCCGTGTATACACGAACAACCTCAGGGTCAACTGAGGTTGTCGCGGCGTTATCAAAATAAATCATTACTGAGCTACGTTCATGACAGCTGGATCTTTGCGGGCGATCAGCTTTTCATAAACTCCTGGGTGCAGATTTTCAATAGCCTGGATGGCAATCTTCAGAGCACGGGTATATTCCCCGTTCTGGAAGCAGAATTCTGCTCGTGTCAGCTCAGAATCAAGAGCCGGGTAAGAGGAGCGGAAGCGGTTGCCAAATACGATGGCATTTTCAACCATAACCGCTACTCCAGCCAGATTGTTGGCGTTGTTGTAAAGTTTGTAAACAAAATCGATGGTATCCTGCAGCTGGCCATTGAGAGCCTGCACATCCAGTGGTGAATGACTGAGGATGTTTTTAACAGATTTGATTTTGTTTTCACCTTCCTGCAGATCCTGTGCAAACTGGTCGGAAACAGAAGGAAGCTGTTTGTTCATGGTGTTCAGACGAACTTCATTGAGAATGAGCTGGAGTTTGACCACCTGTTTTCTGGCCCGATTTTCATCGGAGGTAGCACCCACCAGCATCTGCTTCATTTCTCTGACCTGACGGCCGAAAGCAATGGTGCGTTCGGCAAAATCACGGTAGTTGTGAACGACATCGGCCTGAAGAGTGTCTTCCTTGGCCAGTTCGTCCTGAATGACAGCACGCTGTTCTTTCAGATCATCCATCTGTTCCTGCGCTTTTTTGAAACGCTTGGTCCAGTCTTCCAGACCAAAGCGGTCTTTGATGTTGGCATACAGAGAGATGATCTCGTTCAGTTCACCTTCCACTTCGTCCACAATGGCGAAGTTGGATTCCAGATCTCCGTGAATTTCATCAAATGCTTTGCGTTCTTTGGAAATATCTTCCTGAAGAGCAAGGATCTGATCGGAAATGGCATCCAGGGCATAGCTGGCAGCTTTGAGGTTTCCATTGTCCAGCTTCACAAGAGCATCCGCCAGCGCGTTCTGGATGGCTTCTGTTTTCTGTTCTACATTGAGATAGGAAATGTCGACTTTGTCTTCGGCAATTTCCTGTTTCTGAATTTCCACTTCATTTAAAGCCTGCGGCAGAAGCAGCTTGGCTTTGCTGTAGAGATCGGGAGTCTGGGAAACAATTTCGGAAAGCTCATCGGTGCGGGCTGAAATCTTGTCGATTTCATCTTTGGCCTTAATGAAGTTGGAGGCAAACATCCATTCTTCAAAGGTGTTGAACATGCCCTCGACTTCTTCAATGAAGCTGTCTACATAACCGCAGCCGGAATAGAAATTTGCCCGGTTGTTCTGGTAGATGCTTTTTACATTGCGGAAGCGTTCTTTCAGAGCGTTGGATTTGTTTCTGACTTCTGTTTCCTTGGCCAGAATATGATCCAGGGAGCTGTTCACAATGCGGATTCTCTCTTCTGTATCATCCAGCATGGTTTCCAGTTCATCCATGGTTTTCATTGCTTTGCCGTAGCGCCGGTGGCTGACTCTTTCCTGTGTCTCATCCATCAGAGCTTCACAGTGACTCAGGGATTTCTGGCAAACTTCGTATTTGGGAGCCAAATTGTGAAGTCTGTCCACAATATCATCGTTGACTCTGGCAAAAGCACTGGCCTTGTTGTACTTGTACTGCAAAGAATTATTCCGGATTTCGTTGACCTCAGCTTCCAGTTCTTCCATGCGGTGCACTGTCTTCCGCTTTTTAATCGATCTGGAGATCAGCCATACCACAACCAGGACCGCAACCGCTGCTGCGATATAAATGAGTACCTGGGTTGATACATGTTCTTTGGCAAAATCAATGAGTTCTTGAAAGAATTTACTGATTTGTGACCATATCTTTTCCATCCTTTTATCCTCCTCGCAATCGCAATTATTATAACAAAGACCTGTTGCAACTGCACAATTTTCAGAGCTTGGCCGTCAAGAGGAATTTAAAAAAATTTATGAAACTTCTCTCTATTCGAACAAATGGCTTCCTATCGGACGTATCCGGCGTGAAATCAAATATATAGTTGTTTTTATCAACCTGTATACCTCCGATTCATCATTTTGAATTCCCTCTGATGAAGCGTATATTCTTTCTTGCCCGAGAGTTCGGGCAGAGCTTGCTGCAATTGAAATTGAGGATATTAGATTGGAGATGAAAATGAATCAATTTTGCTTAGTGGGGAAAGTCGCTAAAATCCCCGAACTGAAAACCCATGAAACAGGCTGGAAAACCTGTACTGTGACCATGGAAATCGAACGGCCCTTTGCCAACCAGAGAGGCGAGTTCGAATCAGACATGATTGATATCGATGTCTGGCGAGGCGCAGCGGAAACACTGGTTTCCTGCGCAAAGGTCAACTCCTGGATTACCGCCAAAGGCCGGATTCAGTCCCGCGTTCGGGAAAAAGACGGCCGTCAATATATCAACTATGCCTTTGTGGCCGAAAAAATTGAATACATCCATTAATTGAAAAAGGAATCTTTT
>JABUSF010000006.1:272696-273738 GCA_021443945.1 Ileibacterium sp. | reverse complement strand
TAAACGTTGCGGACACGCTGTTTTTCCTGTTTCTGAATACCATAGTTAGTCAGTTTTACACGGCGAGTTTTTCCGTGCTGACCTGGTGCATAGTTTCTTCTTGTCAGTTCCTGTCCGGTTTCCAGTACGGAGTAACCAAGACGACGGGACTTTTTCCAAATACTTCCAGTGTATCTAGACATTGAATATTTCCTCCTATTGTCTTTTTACAAAAACAATAGCAATGTACAAATCTCCGGCAGAGGTGTTTTGATTGATGTTTTCTGCTATCAGCTTCTAGTTACTCGCATCCTCAACTGTGGAGCAAAACGCCAAAGTGCCGGCTTTGTATGCTGCTATTCATTCATGCAGAAGACAGGTTAACAAATTTCCTGACAATTATCAAGAACAACGTCTTCCTGTTTCATCGGATCAATCTGAATCGTGCTTACATGGGACAAATCCAGAGATTCCACTGCTTTTCGAATGTCTTCCGGGTCAATGGACTGCAAAATCTCTACCGCTTTCAAAGGATCAAACCCCTGGAAATGGCCTCGGATCTGGTCAGCCGCAAGAGCTTCAAAGGAATCCAGAGACCGCAAAGCGGCAGAGATGTACTGGATCTTCAGGGCATTGAGCACCTTATCCGAAGGCATCTTTTTGTTCTGGATCAGCTCTTTGGCCAGGGCAAAAAACTCTTCGGGCTTGTCTGTCTGGGAGTAAACCAGCACCATGGCATAATCCATGCCAAAGTCTGCTTCAGCTCCGCAGGACTGTGTAATGATGCGCTCGTCCATCCATTTTTGATAATCCGGATTCATCACGCCGAACAATCCGTCCAGCCACAGGTTGATTAAAAAGTCCCAGTGCAGATTTTCCTGTCCGTTTCCCTTTGGTTTCAGCTTGAAGCCCAAAGCGCAGTAGGGACGCTGAACATCCATCTCAAACTGCTTATGAACAGCGGCCACATCATCTGGCTCTTCAGGAACAATCCGTTTTGGCTTTTGATCGATCCGGCTTGGATAGCCTTCTTCAATCTTCTCTACATAATCCAAAACTTCTT
>JABUSF010000006.1:269495-271785 GCA_021443945.1 Ileibacterium sp. | reverse complement strand
CAGCAGTGCGCCGTCAAAGCGAATCAGACTGGAGCTGATCCGGTAACACAGGCTGTGCTTTTCCCGAACTTCTTCGAAGAGCATGGACATGGGAGAAGCGCCCAGAATGCTGTTGGCTGTCAGCAAAGCAAAAGCCAAAGGATCTCTGGGGCCGATGCCTGTTCGATAGACCTGCACCAGGGAGCAGGAAGAGACGTTCATCTCAATGGTTTCGTGCCGAACCGGCTGAGGAGATGCCAAAATAGAAGCGTCATATTTCCAGCTGGTCTGCTCCATCGAATCAAGCCATTCCAAAATTCTGGGATCAATATCCCCTACTACAAGAATTTCAAAAGGCAGAGTGCAAAACTCTTCATAGGCTTTTCGGATATCTGTCAGAGTGATTTTTTCGATGTCCTGGCGATATCCCTGCATGGCAATGGTAATCGGGCTTCCCTCAGGCTGACTGACGGACAAAGCCTTTAAGAGAGCTTGAGAGTCCGGTTCAGCCTCCATACTGATCAGTTTGTTTTCCAGGATGTATTTGGCTTCCTGCAGTCCTTCCTCGCTGAAGAGAGGGTGAAAAAGCACCTGGTCCATCAATTCGAGTATCTGCTCAATATAATCTTCGGATTCGATGAGTTCCGGACGGATAAACCGAAACCTGTAGTCCAGCAAAACTTTGCCGCCGTATCCGGAAATGGCAAATGAGCTGATCAGTCCGTAAGCCAGAGACATTGCTTCCTGCAGCTGATCCCGGGTGGGATATTTTTCTGATCGGGCTTTGATCATCAAAGCCATCAGGTTTAATGTAGTCACCGTTTCTTTCGTAAGAGGCAGCATGCGCCTTAGAGAGATGGTGTTGTCGATAAACTTATTGGTTTCTATTTTCTGCATTGTCTGACCTCTCTTCTAACATAACAAAAAAAGAGCCCTAAGGCTCTTTAATTGTAAATTAACCTACGTGGATGTATCCAATCAGTGAGTTCGCGCAGTTAACGCTCCAAATCACTGTCTGGTTTCCGTTCCATCCGCCATGAACAGCCTGTCCATTGCCGATGTATACAGCTACGTGACCACTATAGATAATGATGTCGCCTGGAACAGGATTGCTTGTCCAGCTTCCCAGAGAAGCGTAGGATTCAGGCCATCCATGATGAGAGATTCCAGCTGCAGCAAGTGCATTGGTTACCAGCATTGTGCAGTCCTGACCGACACCAAGCTGTGCAAGAGCAGCGCTGGCGATGGTGCTGGAAACATCATATGATGGTGCTGGTGCTGGAGTTGGCTCTGGTTCCGGTGTCCAGTCATAATCTGGTGTTGGATCTGGTTCAACGTATGTTGGTTCATCGTAGGAAGGTTCAACATACTCAGGAGCTGCTGGTGCTTCTGGAGCAGCAGGAGTTTCAGCTTCTGGAGCTGCTGGAGCAGCTGGAGTTTCAACTTCTGGAGCAACTGGAGCAACTGGAGCAGCAGGCTGAGCAGGAGTGTCAGTCTCTGGAGCTGCCGGAGTTACAGGAGCAACAGGAGTAGCAACACCGTTTTCGTTTACGTCGTAGCCATCAACAGTTGTGTTTGTCTGTAATGTACCGTCGCTATTAAATGCGTAAAGAACGCCGTCAATTTCTTTTAATCCGTCAATGTTCAGAGAACCATCTGCGTTGTAGTAAACGCGTCCGGTACCGTTATCAACCCATCCGGTACGGAAGATACCCTGATCGTCAGTGTAGTATGTTGCACCATCTACATCAAACTGACCAGTTACAACGCGTCCGTCTGCGTCAAAGTAATATCTGGAACCATCGATTTCTTTCCAGGTATTTTTAACACGGTTGCCGTTTTCATCCAGGTAGTACTTACCTGCTTCTTCATTCACCCATGCAGAAGTAGTTTTGAAACCTTTTTCATTGTAGTAGGTTTCATCTTCACCCCAGCCCTGGTTCAGAGAACCTGTCTGCTGGAAGTTATAAGTTGTACCCTGAATTTCAGTTTTTCCAGTAACGGCTTTGCCGTCATTATCAAAGTAATAAGTTTGATTGGAAATGTTCTGCCAGCCTGTCTGCATCTCACCACTCTGGTTGAAGTAGTAAGTATCATTTTCGATTTCAGTCAGACCTTTAGCTTTCTGATGGTTGTCCAGCACATAGTAGCTGGAATCACCGTCGGAGTGCCAACCAGGCTGTACCTCATAAGCATGAACGGTAGAAAGAATTGGAACTGAAGCACAAAGACAAAGGGCCGCAGCCAATAGTTTACTGTGTTTTTCGACAAAATTCATTCTATCTCACCTCTTCGTATAACACTGACAATT
>JABUSF010000006.1:266037-268828 GCA_021443945.1 Ileibacterium sp. | reverse complement strand
AACAATCAGCTTGAGCCAGGTTCTCCGTTTCTCATAGGTGTCAAAGAACTGATCAATCCAGCTGCAGATCTTCAAGGAAGTTCTCTCCTTTCAGCACTTCATGGCGAGCCAGTCCCGGATAGTCCAGCTGTCTGAGCACTTCATAGACGCAGATGGCTGCACAGTTGGACAAATTGAGGCTTCTGGCATTCTCGATCATCGGCAGGCGCATGCAGCGGTCCAGATGGTCTTTGAGAATGGCTTTGTCGATTCCTGTGCTCTCTTTGCCTAAAACAAGGTAAATATCGCCTTTGGCTTTGGTGTAATCAAACTGAGAAGGAGCTTTCTTGCCGTAGCGGCTCATAAAGTAAAAGTCTCCTTCCGGATTCTTCTGCTGAAATTCTTCCCAGTTTTTATAAATATGAATATCGGCGTCCTTGATGTAATCCATCCCCGAGCGGCGCAGGTGCTTTTCATCCAGGGAGAACCCAAGGGGTTCAATCAAATGGAGCCGGCTTCCGGAAGCCATGCAGGTTCGAATGATGTTTCCTGTATTGGCTGGGATTTCCGGCTCGTACAATACAACATGAATCATCGGTTTTCCTTCCATTCCTTTACAAACTGGACCAGGGCATTGTGGCGGTGGCTGCAGCTGTTTTTCTGCTCTGCGCTCACATTGCCGTTTGTGGTTTTAAAGGGTGGAAAATAGAAAATTGGATCATAACCGAAACCGTTTTCTCCCAAAATTTCGGTATAGATTTCCCCTTCCATCGTTCCTCTGTAAACGCGTTCATTTCCGTCTTGATCGATCCATGCGATGACGCAGACAAACCGTGCCGTTCTGTCTTTTCCTTCCACCGCATCAATAATGGCCTGGTTTTTGATTTTATAATCGGTATCCTCGCCCATAAACCGGGAACTGTAAACTCCTGGGCCTTTGTCCATCGCATCGACTTCCAGACCTGAGTCATCGGCAATGGCCGGTTGGCCGGTAGCCGCGTGAAGAGCTCTGGCTTTAATCAGTGCATTTTCTTCAAAAGTTGTTCCCGTTTCATCGATATCCAGCTTGGTATCCAGATCCTTGAGCGTTTTGATCTCAGCCTGTCCCTGGAGCATTTGCTGGAACTCTTCTTTTTTATGTTCGTTGCCTGTGGCAATCCAAATCGTTTCCATATTTGTTCCTCGTTTCGTTCTCAAAGATTATAGCAAGAAAAAAAGGCCTCATCGGCCTTTCCGTTTTCTATAATCCCTGCTGTCCGCTTCCGTTCTGATTCATCATCTGCTTCCACGGAGCCGGTTCCATTGGTTCCGGGTTTACGGCAGGACTGTGATCCAGTGCTTCGAAAATCAAAAACAGCATATACTGGTCAAATGTCAGACCAAGATTCTGTGCTTTGTCCTTCAGGTAGGCAATGTGAGCCTGTTCTTCTGTCATCATAGATGTTCTCCATTCGTTTTTTACAATTTATCATCTCACTCTGTTTACTGCCCGTTTGGTAACCGAAAAAAAGGAAGAAAAGAACCTGATTTTTCAGACTTTTCTTCCTTATATATACAGAGGGTAAAATAAGAGTGAATTTTGAATCATTTGCAAGCTTCAAATGCGGTTAATCACCTGAATCAGACTGCTGTCAAAATCACTTCCTGTTTCATGGAATTCTGTTCTATTTTACGTAGATGTCTTCCGGTACGGCGATGCTGAATTTAGCCAGGAAAGACTCAATGTCTCCCTTTACACTTTCCGCTGGTTCGTAATGAATGTTCTGGGCTTTCCAGGTCTTCACAGCGATCTGGGTATTGGGCACACCCAGTTTTTCAGCCGTCACTTTGTCGATGGCTTCTGTCAGTGTTTCATCAGTTGGATCTTTCAGAAAGTCTTCCATGGCTTTCAGTGCCTCTTTAGAGCGTTCCACACTGGATTCTTTCACAAATACGGCCGCCTGAGGATATCCCTTCTGGCTGCTTCCTTCTTTAGCCTGCCAGTCTGCCTGAACATCGGAAAGAACCGTCAGGTTCTTGCCGGCTTCCTTGCCTTTGGCAATGGCAGCGGCTGCTGCAGGCTGTGCCAGCAAGGCGGCAGGTTCCTGTCCGCTTAAAAGGGCCTGAGAAGCCTCGGATACGGCAGGATACCAGGTTGTTTTTTCCAGATTCTCTGGATAGAGGGTTGCATACACCAGTCCTGGAACGGCGGTTTCCCCAAAGGCAGCAATCTTGTCTGCCGATGCCGGATCGGTTCCTTCTTCTCCTACCAGATACAGGTTGCCCCATGTGACAACTCCATCCAGTTTGTAGGTTTTTGAACCTTCCCAGCTTTTTACGCCCACATTGATGGGAGCGAAAATAAGATCGTAATCACCGTCTTTTTTTGCCAGCTCACTGACCAAAACGTCCTGGCCGTCTACGTATTCAATCTGAGCGTCTTCCGGCAGCCCCAGGGTTGCCAGAGCAGGAGCTCCGGCAGGCGCCAGAACTTTTAATGGTTCGCTGGATTCGGCCGTGCTCTGTCCTGCAGAGGAACATGCAGCCAGGCCGAAAGCAAGAGCAGCGGCTGCTGCCAGTTTTACTGCTGATCGAAAAGCCATTTTTCTGCTACCTCTTTTTCAAAGCGGTCAACTGCTTCCTGCAGTGGTACAGTTGTGGAATCTTTGCTTCCGGATTTACGGATGGTTACCGTTCCGTTTTCTACGTCTCTGTCGCCGACAACCAGCTGGTATGGGATTTTGGAAACCTGAGCTTCGCGGACACGGTAGCCCAGTTTTTCGTTGCGGTCATCAACGTGAACGCGCAGGCCTTTTGCTTCCAGAGCTTCAGC
>JABUSF010000006.1:262873-265086 GCA_021443945.1 Ileibacterium sp. | reverse complement strand
AGAGTGTTCAGGTAGTCTTCCAGCTGTTCTTTGGTATCAAAACAGATTCCATAAACACGCTGCAGCATTTTGTTGTTGGCATCGCCTTTCCAGTAAGCACCGGAATGTTTGAGCAGTTTGAAGTTTTTCAGCTCTTTGACGGAGTCAACGTGAGGTCCGCGGCAGAGGTCTGTAAATTCTCCCTGAGAATAAACTGTGATGGTTCCGTCTTCCAGGTTGGAGATCAGATCTTCTTTATATGGATCTTCCTTAAACATTTCCTCTGCTTCTGCTTTGGAAATCTCTTTGCGAATGATCTTTTTGCCGTCTTTGGCAATTTTCTTCATTTCTTTTTCAATTTTGGCCAGATCCTCATCGGTGAGATTTACATCTCCCAGATCCATATCGTAGTAGAAACCGCCTTCAATAACCGGTCCTACCCAGAATTTGGCCTGAGGATACAGTCTTTTTACAGCCTGAGCCATCATATGGGCGCAGGAGTGATTCAGTTTGGAAAGATGTTCGTCTTCTAAAATGTTAACGAGTTCCATTGTGTTCTCCTTTCTGCACAATCCTATTGTTGCATAAAAAAACCGACAGACATCAAAGGACGTCTGTCGGACCGCGGTACCACCTTTGTTCAAAGCAGAAAATGATATGCTTTGCACTCAATGCCTTAACGCGGCGAACGGCACACCTTTTCAGGGGCAATTCAAAGGGAGTAATTATAAAGCTTCTCAAAGAGCTCGCATCAACCGCTCTTCTTTCTGCATCAAAGTCAGTATAACCATGTCCTTATCGCAATCATTGAGTCGATTATAAGATTAAAAACTTTTAATGTCAAAAAACCGAATCATCTGATAAAGACATTTTGATGGAGAATTCCTGTCAAAGCTTTCAATTTCCAAAGATTAGCGGGCGTTTTTGCTTCCTGCCAGCTTTTTCATTGCAGCAAGCAGCCCGGCTGCACCGGCTGCAAAGACAGCTGCAAAGAGAGGCATGCTGGACTGAGCAGAGGTGCTGACGCTTGCTGAGCTCTTTGCCAGAGTACCGTTTGCCGGTGTCAGAGTGGTTTTAGAGCTGCTGGTGCTTGAGCTGGTGCCTGTACTGCTGCTGGAGGTGCCGTTAGTGTTGGCAGTGTAGTTTGTTGTGGAATTGCTGGATTTTTCCCATTCGGCTTTAATAGTCAGTTTTCCGGCGTTCATGATTTCATCATTTACAGCCAAATCAAAAATCTGATAATGCTTCACACCGTTGATGGTCCATCCAGTCAGTTCGTATCCACTGCGGGTTGGCAGCTGGGAAACAGAAATAATGTCATTCAGGTAAGCTTTTGTGGGGTAAGTCACACCTGTTGGGCGGGTTCCGCCGTTCAGATCAAAGTTTACCGGGATGGCTACCGCATCGTAGTAAATGTTCAGGTCCAGTCCTTTTTCAGTCACTGTTCCTTCCATTGTGGATTTTGCTTTGTTCAGTGTGTAGTAGTTAAAGGTACGCTCCGGAGCTTTAAAAGTCTTGTTGATAAATTCCGTTGCAGTCCCCTGTGCAGCAATTTCATAAGCGCCGTCATGA
The DNA here is from genome assembly GCA_021443945.1 of Ileibacterium sp. GTDB lineage: Bacteria > Bacillota_I > Bacilli_A > Erysipelotrichales > Erysipelotrichaceae > JABUSF01. Next base: position 263,535 of record JABUSF010000006.1, on the reverse strand, counting down.
CCGATCCAGTAGGTATACGTTACAGAACCTAAAGTTTCTGAATACTGTGCCACAGCCAGCATATTTTCTGTCAGTTTAATTTTGTCTCCTGGCTGATAGGTCTTGCCGTTGATTTTCCAGCCCTGGAAGGTGCTTCCGGCCAGTGTTCCAGCTTTTGGAAGGGTGATTTCAGTGAAAAATTTGGCGGAAATTTCTGATGGCCCGCCGACGGCACCTTTGTTGTCAAAAGCCAGCGTACCGGTGTCTACATCGAAGTATTCGATAATTTCAACATCCTGATACAGTTTGCTTTCAGTGGATTTAGACTTCTCTTCATTCTTCTTATGAGTCGCTGTTGGAATTTCTGGCAGACCTGTAAAAGACTGATCTCTGTCAACGGTCTGCTCAAACGCTTTTTTGTAGCCGGAGCAGTCTTCTTTCTGGATAAAGATCTGTCTTGTCTTTTTGAACATGTAAGTTGGAACAGCCGTCCAGTCTCCCGTCAGGGTGATTTTTTCACCGGCTTTTTTCAGTTCGCCGGTTTTATCAGAAGCATTTTTAAAAATCGTCCATCCAATAAACTTGGAGGATTCCAGTGTCGGGGCTGCCGGAAGTGTAATTTCTGTTCCGGTCATTGCTGCTGGAAGTTCAGGTTTAAATCCTTCTTCAGTCATCCCCTTGGT
>JABUSF010000006.1:258969-262685 GCA_021443945.1 Ileibacterium sp. | reverse complement strand
TACACGATTCAAAGAATAAATCACCACAATCCGTAGATTTTGCTCCTTAATTTTGTGAAATTTATCTTAACTGTACCATTTTTAAATCTAATAGCTGTTCTTTTCTATGATTTTCCTCTTTCGTTTCCCCTTACAGCGGCATATAAAAAGACGCTCTGTCTAAAAGCAGAACGTCCCTTTGCCAAAATATTGTTGTTTATTCCTGTTGTTTTTGCTTTACATCCTTCAAATGAGCTTTGAGCATCCGGACATCTTCCCTGCTCACCCGTAGACTGTCCCGGCATTTTGAAACCGCTGTTCCAAGAACCTGCACATCGATGTCCTGTTCTAAAAGAAAGGGCAGAAAAACTTTTCGGTTTTTGCAGACTCCTTCACAAAGCATCCATGCAAGAGCCAGCTGCACTTCCCTTTCTTTACATGAGACATTAAGAGCCTGTAAAGCCAATGCAGCCGCATTCTTTTTTTGAAGTCCCCTCTTCATGATCCAGATCACGCCCTGCCGGCGTACGTAGGAATCCTGACTTTTCAGCATGTCCAAAGACCGTTCCAGAAGGACTTCATCGCTTAGGGCCGGGAGGTTTAAAGAATCTGTCAAAGCCCATGTTTTGATAAAGGGCTGCAGTCTTAAATACTCCTTCCATGCTTTCTGATCCTCTTTGATTTCGTTAAGCAGCAGAACATGAAGCAAATTTTCTTCATGCCATGGATGCGGAACTTCTCTTATAAACTGTTCTTTCTGCGTTTGACTCAGTCTTCCGGCCAATTGGCGAAGAAGCGGCATTCGAATGCCGAGAACGGTTTGAGCATCGATATTGGGCATGAGACGGCTGGAAAACTCCCGGTATTTTGGATCTGAATTTTCCTGAAGCCATTGCTTCAGGTCTTTGATTTCTTCCATATCTTTATTGTACTGGTTTATTTTTAAAAAAGACCTGTTCCATCAATGGTCCCTGGGGGAGCTCTTCAATGGTCCAGGACAGACCTGTGTAAATGTTCAGACATCCAAAGATGAGAAAACAGATTCCGCTGATTCTTTTCAGAATCATCCACCCGGTAAACTCGCAGCTTGCTCCGCACAGCAGGCCAATGACCACGCAGGCAAAGCAGATCCACTGATACATCGGCAGTTTTTTCATGACCGGCAGAATGGCTGCTAAATACAAGGCACAGACGATCTGCAGCAGAGCATAAATAGGCGGCTGTTCCAAAACAACCATCGAGTTTTGAAAGGTTTTGACCAGAATGCTTGATCCGGAAAACAGACCGAAGCAGACAGAAAAGATCAGATTCAGATTTCCGGCTGCTCTGCCTTTCAGCAAGTTGACCATGGCCGCCAAAAAGAAAATAAATCCCAGAAACAGCCGAATCAGCCCCATGGCAAATACAGAGTCTATAGGAAGTTCAAAAAAAGCATCCGCAAAAGATAAAAATCCAAAGACGGAGGACACAAAAGCCAGAATCATTCCAGGATTGGTCAGTCCTTCATATTCTTTTTCCATCATGATTTTTTGACCATCTCTTTCCATGAGGGTCCCTGAGGAAGACTTCCTCCATAGAGCAGATACATAACGCTCAGTCCATAATAAAAGGTCAGCAGGGCAAACAGGAACATGCTCCAGCCTCCCAGACGCATCAAAACAGGTGCGCTTAACAAATCACCCAGTCCCAGAAACAAAAGTCCAAGGCCTACCATTAAAGTGGAAAGCGTTCTGTAAAAAGGCTTGGTCAGCCGCTTGACCATCACTCCAAAGCAGAAAATGGATCCAAGAATATAGATGACGCCAAAAATCCGCGGCTCGTAAGGAATTCCGGCGATGGTTGCGCTGAAAAGAACCAGTGTATTCAAACCAGGAAAGAACCCCAGAAGAAGAGTCGCCAGAAGATTGATATTTCCTTTGGGTTTGCCCCGAAAGACGTTAAGCAGACTGGCTGCAAGAGCTCCTGTGGACAATACAATCCAGGTCATGCCGACTGAAAGAAGCAGACCTGTGGTATAGGGATGGGTGGACATGTACCAGAGCAGCAGTCCAAAGACCCCAAAAAGGAAAGAAATCGCCCCATCCGGTGAGGCGATTTGAATTCGTGCTGATTTTGTCATTGCCAATTAATGAGCAGACTGGGAAATGACTTTTACCGTTCTGCTGACAATGTACCAGAATCCATTGAGTTTGATCATCTGGTCACAGTATTCGATAAACTGTGTCACAGTGGCTTTTGGTTCCAACTGTCCATAGCGGCATACGCAGCTTGTATTGACCACAGCAGCCTGATCCAGAGTTTTAATATCATAGACTTTTGTGCCGTTGTTGTGGAACAGGTAGTCAAAATTTGCCATGCGGGCAGACAGGTTTTCCTGAATCTGTGCTTTGCCGTCCGCAGCCAGGTTTACTTTTCCGTTTTCAATCAATGTCAGTTTGGCATCTTCTGTGAAAACTTCCAGAGCTTTTGTCAGATCTTTGCCATCCAAATGAAAAGCAAGTTCATCAATAGTGGTGGAAATTTCCATCATATTTGTCATATAAGTTTGGTCCATAAATGTACCTCCAAAACCATAATAAAACAGCCCGAAATTTCGGGCTGTTGGAATGCTCAAGGGCATTTTATTCACGGTTTACATTGAGTTTTTTGACGTGAAGAGCACGGATGGCATTGATGATGCAAATCACGGAAACACCTGTGTCGGCAAATACTGCCCCCCACATATTGACGATGCCAAAGGCTCCCAGAATCAGCATGAGAACTTTGACGCCAATGGCAAACACAATGTTCTGATAGGAAATCGTCAGTGTTTTGTTGGCAATGGCTCTGGCAGTGACCAGATCAGCCAGCTGATCGTCCATTAAAACGATATCGGCGGCTTCAATGGCTGCATCGCTTCCCAGAGCACCCATGGCAATTCCCACATCAGCACGGGTCAATACAGGTGCATCGTTGATACCGTCTCCGATAAAGGCCAAAGAGGCGTCTTTCGGCTGATCGGCGAGCAGTTTTTCCACCCATTCCACTTTCTGTTCCGGAAGGAGTTTGGCATGAACTTCATCAATTCCGATGCTGTCAGCCACTGCGGTGGCAACAGTTTCGTCATCTCCTGTGAGCATAACAAACTTCTCAACCCCTTCTTTGCGAAGAAGAGTGAGAACGGTTTTTGCATCTTCCTTCACTTCGTCAGCTACTTCGAGCATGCCAATATACTGGCTGCCTTTCGCAGCGTAAACGACCGTTCCAAATCCGGATCCTTTTGGCAGCTCAGCTGTCACTCCAGCCTGTGCCATCAGTTTTGCATTTCCGACATAAATGACAGAACCGTCGATTTTGGCTGCCACTCCATGGCCGGCAATTTCTTTTACGTCTTCCTGATTTCCCTGATTTGGCTGCATGTTGGCAGCTTTTAAAATGCTCTGGGCAATCGGATGTGTGGAGAAGGATTCTGCTTTAGCAACAAGCTGCAGCAGATCTTCTGAATTCATTCCTTCAGGGAAAATGTTGGTGACTTTAAAAGTTCCCTTTGTCAGGGTGCCGGTTTTATCAAAAACCATCGTTTTGACCTGACTGAATTCCTGGAGATAGTTGCTTCCCTTTACCAGAATGCCGCATTTGCTGGCGCCGCCAATTCCTCCAAAGAAGGACAGTGGTACAGAAATGACAAGCGCACACGGACAGGAAATAACAAGGAATTCAAGAGCTCTGTAAATCCAGACAGCCCAGTCCCCTGTAAA
>JABUSF010000006.1:253214-256577 GCA_021443945.1 Ileibacterium sp. | reverse complement strand
CACCTGCAGTAGTCAGCAGAGTTGTACCCATTCCACCTGTTTCTGGCAGTTCTGGAGTAGATGTATTTTCTACAGTCATGTTTGTTACGATCTGACCAGCATCGATCTGAGCCTGAGTGTTGACCATTACATCTGTATCATTTACAGCAACAGTTTTTTCATCTGCTTTGTCAGTTCCTGGGTTTACAGTTGTAGTAATAGACTTCAGGATCTGTTCGCCTTCATAGTTTTCAACAATTTTGAATTCGATGTCTTTTGTAATCAGGTTGTAACCTTTTGGAGCAAGTGTTTCTTTCACGAAGTATGTTCCTGCAGCGAAGCCCTGGAATTTCAGGTGACCTTCATCATTAGATGTTTTAACAGTAACTTTTTCACCGATTTTGCCGTTTTCAACAGCATCGTTCAGTTCTTTTTCTGTCATTTCAACGAAAGTTGTTTTGCCTTCTACTTCTTTGTAAACAGCAACATTACCATTGTCGAGCTTTTTGTACAGAACGAATTCAGCACCGCTCAGAGCTTTCTTAGTGTCAGCAGCAATTTTGTTTACATCCAGGTCGATGTCATATACCTGAGTTCTGTCTTTTCCAGTCTCAGTAGTGTTATCTTCGTGACCGTATTCAATGTACGCTTCGTTCTTTTCAACGTTTGTCTTTAAAGCAGCTTCTGTAACTGTAGATTTGTATGTTACTTCAACTTTTGCATCGATTGGGAAGTTTTCTTCGTCGTGTTTACCGTTTTTAACGATGTCGTTGAATACTACAGTAAACTTATTTTCATCAGTACCTTTTACCAGAGTCAGGTTATTAGAAGCCACTCCGTCTGTCAGGAATTTATTGTTTTCATTGTCGTATTTGTAAACAGTATCGCCAATTTTAACCTGCAGTGTTTCCCATTTCATATTCAGACCAGCAGTCCAAGTATCGTGCATGTTGAATACAAAACCTTTTGTGTAAGTAGAAGCATCTGGGATCTTAGATTCGAGTGTGTATTCAACATCTTCACCAACGTTTAAAGTTGTACCGTCTGTTTTCAGTACGATTTCACCAACACCAGTGATGGACTTGTCCAGGTGTACAGGAGTGTTTTTGTCGTTGATGTTAGCACCTGGTTTAGTAGTAGTCAGGTTACATACAGAAGCAGCTCCCAGAGTGTTGCTTGTTACCAGGTAGTAACCCAGTTCCAGGCCTTCCCATTTTGTAGCAGTTGCTGGTTTTTCAGCAGTCTCTTCAGTTGCAGGAACTTTTGGAGTACCTACAGTAGTTGGAGCGATTCCTGCAATGTTGTTTTCAGCAATGAAGTCAGCCAGTGTTTTTGCAAAGTCAGCAGCGCTGAATTTATCTGTAGTTTCAACATAGTAGAGGCCATTTCTTGTTTCAACTTTAGTCAGGCTCATACCATTTGCTGCAGTTGCATATTCTTTAACAACATTGAAGAAAGTAGTTCCTTCTTTGATTGTGTAGGAGAAGTGTGTGCCTTCTGCATCATAAATTACATCGAAAACTTTGTGTGCAGCGTAAGTTGCAGGAATTTTGTTTCCTTTTTCATCAGTTGCTTCACTTACATACTGTGGTTCAGCGATTGTGATGGATCCTGTTACAACAGATGGAGTCTGATCGCCAGCGTTTGCACCATCGTTGGAGTTCGGATTGTCATTGTTTTCAACAACTGCCTGTTCGTAGATGGCAGTTGGCTGCTGCATAGCGAATGCAGGAGTGATTGTGCTCATGCAAGTCATAGCAGAAGCAACGATAGGAAGAATTTTCCAAGTATTTTTCATTTTGTATACCTTTCTCTTTTCTATTCATTCAATCTTTTCAGATTTTTATATTCAAAACGGAGGCAGTCGGAATCGACTGCTCCGATTTTGACTTAGTTCAGTTTTCTTCTGCGAGTCAGCAGTTTGTATCCAACTGCAGTTCCCGCGAAGATTCCGCCTAATACAATGTAGTAGCGGTTTCCGTATCCACCGCCTGTTTCCGGCAGTCGATAGCTGGTGTTTTTAACATCGAATGTGTACAGAGGAATCACGGAACCGGTGGTTTCAACCTTTTTCAGTCCGCCTTCTTCGCCCTGAGCAAATCCGTTCGCGCCGTCAATTGCAACTGTCAGATCATTGGTGCCTTCCATTTTGAAGACAGTAATCTTAATGTCGCTTGCCAGCGGGTTAAATCCTTTTGGAGCAGATACTTCACGCAGGAAGTATTCGCCCTCTGTCAAACCTTTGATGCTGAACATTCCACCGACAAACAGAACATCCTGAATCAGTGCGTTTTTCGCATCAACGGTTTCTGGATTCAGCATTTCTTCCAGAGTCTGCTTACCGCCTTCTGGAATGCTGCTTCCATCTCTCCATGTATAGAGAAGACCCTGAGAAGAAGCGCTGTCGTCGTAGTCAGCATTCTTGGAGAAGTAAGAGCGTTTTCCTTCCCCATCTGTTTTGTACAGAACGAACAGAGCACCATCGAGCAGATCGTGGTCTTTATCCGTTTTGCGAATCTCAACGTCAACTCCGTGAATGGAGTTTTCTACTTTGAACAGGAACTGGTAATCAGCACCATCTGCATCGAAGTAATAGCGATCATCACCTGGTGTCCCATCATTCAGCTCAGTCACAGCAATCTCTGACTTCCCGACAGTAACCTTCACAACTGGTTTTACAGCCACCGGTTTTTCCAGTACAGGACATGCTTTACCAGGTTCGACGTTTGGAGCAATGGTTACAGTAATCGGCTCAGTCAACGGAATATAACCGCCAGGAGCACGAGTTTCTTCGAGCTGATAAGTTCCCTCTTCCAACTCTGGAAGTTCAAAATAAGCCTTTTTATCGTTACTGGATGCTGTTACAAATTTCTTAGCTTCGGATTTCTGATCCACAAATTCGCCAGCTTCACTCCAGTATTTATTTACTGGCTGACCATCATCGTCCTTGGTTACTTTGGCAAGGATAAATACAGCGTCATCCAGCAGAGCACCCTGGTCACTCGTTTTCACAAGAGTAACCTTGGATGTAAGGATGTCTGAGATTTCCACAAAGGTTGAGCGGGCATACAGATGAGAAATATCAACTTTCTCTTTCATGTACTCCAAATCGGAAATCACGGTATATCCGCTTGTTGTGTCATGGTTGTCTGAGCCGTACGCCACATCCTGGAAGATCTGCAGCGTACTCCATCCTTCTTCCGCACCCAGCACCAGAGAATTAATGCCTGTCAGGCCTTTTCTTTCTACTGATGGATCCGTATTCATTTCATAGTCGAACAGTCCACCAAAGGATGCTGGATACATGTTGTGGTAAGCCATATAGTTTCTAAGCAGGTCCTTCTCAGAAGTTACAGCTTTTTTATTGGTGACTGACTTAGAGCC
>JABUSF010000006.1:248429-252544 GCA_021443945.1 Ileibacterium sp. | reverse complement strand
GACATGCTTCCTGTATTGTCTTCGCTGACTTCATACAGGGCGAAGGCTGCAGACTGCTGCAGTTTTGTACCATTGCTGTCCGTTTTCTGATACAGCAAATGGTTTTCAATATTCGGAACTTCAATCTTAGTTCCCCACTCAACGTCGAAGGCTTTCACCGTTCCTGTTTTGTGAGACTGAACACGCACGGTATTGTCAGCGGTGATCATTTGCGGAGAACTTGCTGTCGAGTAGAAGTAACCAACAATGTATTCAGAGTCTTGTTCTGTTCCCGGCTCAAACTGCAAACGATATGTATAGTAGTCCTGAATTTTTCCGGGCAGGTTTTCCATCGTAATGGTCGCTCCATTTTCCAGACCTTCAAGAGTTAGATTTCCATACGTACTTGGACTTGCTGAGGCTTTTTTATAGGCATAAACAACGTTCTCAAGTGCGGAGCTTGATTCACTTGCTTGTATGTAGGAATAACCGATCGATTCATTACCGATGACCGGATCCCAGGTGTCAAATTCACCATCCCCATGATCATTCCGCTTGAGAACCATAGCAAACAGAGTTCCCCCTTTGGAAGAAATCACAGATCCGTCGCTTGCTCGATGCAGTTTCTTGGTTGCAATAACTTTGCCGGTGGTTTGTGCCCAGACACCTGTTTTAAATGGTTCAGTGCTTCGAAGAAGTCCATGAACAAAATGCAGTGGAATTTCTTCCTGTATGGTTCTGTAACCATCCGGTACTGTTGTTTCGACCAGAGTGAATCTTTCTCCAAAATGATCTTTCATGTCTGCCAGAGACATTGGAGTCTTATAGTTGTCATCTGAAAGGAATGTAAATTTCCCTTCGCTGTCCGTTACTGCGTTATAAACAGTTTTGTTATCGGAATTAACAACTTTAAATTCCGCCCCTTCTACCGGGTTGCCATACTGATCAATTTTGTACAAATAGTTCGGCTGAGCCGGAATCAAGTTAAACTTGATCTTCAGGTTGGAGGCACTTCCTCCACGCTCCAGGTAAAACATTTTCAGCTCATGCTGTGTATTGTCTTTGAAAGTATTTGACTGATCTCGGGACCATTCGACAGAGTCTGCCTTTCCAGCCTTTTCAAACAGCGCTTTAAGCGTCGTAGGGTCTTTACGTGTTTGTGTCGGTTTATCCCCACTGTAGTTGTAATAGTGAGTAACGACACCAGTCGCAAAGTCGATTTCCACACCAACGCGCTGATGAATTCCACTGATATCAGCTACCAGAACGCCATCAATATAAATCCAAACATCATCATCACCAGAGAATTCAAACTTAACGTTATCGTCCTGGTCAGGACTGGTATGGCCTTCAAACTTCTGGACAAACTTCGTTTGAAGCGTCATCCCAAAGTAGTGGTCAAGCCCCGTTCCGGTACAGTCTTGATGCTCTGCAGCATTCTTGGAGCCACCCCCGGATGCATATTCATAGCTGTTGAATGGGAAGAACTGACCAACACTTTCTATCTTTCGCTCATCTTCATACCGAACAGCTGCGTTATCATGCACAGTAAACTGTCCATAGGTCTGAGGATTTTCAGACAATTCTGCATAATTCAAAGCACTGTTGTACTGCCAGTAGCCATCCTTCAGTTCCAACAAACCAACGGTATTCAAAACAGAATATTTGTCAGCTTTATTAATCGAGGCAGCCGTTTTGTTTGTGTAACGGAAAGTACTTGGATCAAACAGATAAGCCAATGACCGATCTCCGAAATAACCGGCCACCTCAGCACGCATGACTGGGTATCCATTAGAACCAAGAGTTTTTTCAACAATTGAGTTTTCGTCATGCAGAGCATCATTTCCATCTCCCACATACCCGTTATATTTACTGTCACTGTCATATCGGATTGTTTTTCCGAATTTCAGCGCACTATGCGAGTTAATCATTGTAGAGTTGTACTGAGTTTGATACTGTACATCTTCATTCCAACTCTTATTCCCATCAGTACTCACTGCACCAAGATTGTTATTGTTTACTCGATAGTTGAAGAAATTAATGGTTGTATTGTCTGGATTCTTTCTCACAGACGCAGACGTTTCATGGTCTTCAATTTCCACCCTTGCAGTCTCCAGTTCACTTTCAACGGCAGTACTTGTGAAATCCAGATCTTCCGGCAGAGTGTTTGGAAGAATTCCAAAGGCCATGAATCCATTGGCTCTCAAGTCTTCGTATTTATATTCGCGTTCAGAAACGCCATGCTGTTCATTTTCTTCGAGATCATTTACAACCTGGTTTCCCTGAACAATTCTGATAATTTTGTATTCTTCATTAGAAGAATCATCCTGTCTCTCTTCGACAGCTGTGACAATTCCGGAATAATCAGCGGTTCCGTCCTTGTCTACATCAAAGAAAGCAATGTCTCCTGCTTTTACGATGTAGTCAGCATCATCAGCAGAAACGACCATTCTTTGCGGTTCTTCCAGATCAGAAGCCTCTTCGCCATTAGCTTGAGCTTCTTCCTGAGCCAGGTAGTAGGAAGTCTGTAAAGACTGATCGATTTTATTGAACTGATCGTAGAGATCAGATGCATCGGAAGTCATTGGGATTCCCATTTCTGCAGCCCCTGCATAGTACAGGCAGAAGCTGACGAACAGGGTGTCCCAGTCTCCGTAGCGGTATTCCTGAATATCCAGATCTTCCGGCACTTCCATGCCAGCATTCTGATATTCTTTTTCAGCAAGGTTTCTTAAGTAGTTTTCATACCAGTGACCATATCTGGTGTAACCAAACAGATAGTCTGTACCATTGCTGGTCATTAAATTAAAGTTTTCACTGCTTTCTCGGTATCCAACCTGAGAGGAAGCAATCTGAGCGAGGTAAGCGCTCAGGTCTTCACCTGGCTGAATGTTTTTAAAAGCAGTTTTCCAGTCTTCTTCGCTTTCAACTGCATCTGCATTTGAGGAACACTGCGCGGAATGCTTGTGTTCTTCAACTTTTGAGCAGGTCAGTTGTTTCACATAACAGTCATCCGTATGCTCATGATTGGGAGTTTTTGCTTCCAAATCATTGTTCTGATCAGCAGATTCCTCATTCTCTGCTGTCTGCAGCTGTTCATCATCTGTATCGACGACCGGGCATTCAAGATGTTCTTCATAACAGTCTTTGTTATGAATGTGATTTTCCTCAATGCCGCAGTGCAGTTTTGCATAACTGACACCGTTCTCACGCAGTGACCATGCGACTCCGGACATAACCACCATACTGGCAGCCAGAACGCCGGCCATGAGTCTTCTGCGCCGTGACTTCTTTTGAAGAACCTGGCTCATGAACGTATTTTGTTTTTTATCCATAATCCCTCTCTCTTAAGAAACGACTGATATATCCTGAAGCGGCCAGATTCTCATTCGTACCCGGCCAATAATCTTGTCATATGGAATACAGCCGATGGCACTCGTTCTGGAGTCAATGGACACAGAACGGTGATCCCCCATTACGAAGTAGCTGCTTTCCGGAACCTGGTATGGAAATTTGATGTCGCACTCGCCGACACTTTTTTCAGCCACATACGGTTCATCCAGTAAGGTTCCGTTCACGTAAACATTTCCTTCGTCATCCATATTGATATAGTCGCCTGGACCGCCGATTACCCGTTTCAGCAGGATTTTCCCATCCTGATGAAATCCAACAAGTTCCCCGGTTTTAAACGTCCGGGTCTTTTGAAGCAGGATGACATCCTGATTGGCTAATGTTGGGTCCATACTGTCCCCTTTTACCTGCAGAACCGGCAGATAAAGGGTCGCAATCAGTACAGCACCAGCCGCTGCAACGATGAGGATTGAAGTTGTCTTCAGCAGCTCTGTGGTGTACAGATTGGTTCGTCCAAGCCGTTTTCGCTCCTTGTCCACCTGTTCAATGGACGGAAGCAGAACTTTTCGTCTTGGATCAAAGTCCTTCTTTTCTTTCTTTTTCCAGAATGACAATCTGGCCAATCCGATTTGAATGCTGTCAAACAAATCTTCCAGAAGCACGAATACCCGTGCTTTGGTTTTTTTCAGGCCGTTGTCTTTTGAGAACTTTTTCATGCTTCAGCCTTTCCGGAAACAATCCCGGACATCCTTGCGATGGTCAGAGCTGTTTCCTCAATCTGGCTT
>JABUSF010000006.1:246353-247576 GCA_021443945.1 Ileibacterium sp. | reverse complement strand
TCAGGAAGTCTGTAGCTTGTGTTTTTGACGTTGAACTTATACAGAGCGACAACCATGGAGGTGGGATCTTTGGTAATCTCACCTTTTTCACCGCTCTCATCTGCAAAGCCAGTGCTTGTATCCACTTCAACGCTCAGCTCTCCTTTGGAAGACACCAGAACACTGATTTTAATGTCCTTAGCCAGCGGATTAAAGCCCTGCGGCGGTCTTATTTCACGAAGATAATAGGTTCCTGCAGGAAGGCCTTTAATCCGAAACGTTCCCCCTTCGAAAAGAAGAGACTGAACAGCCGGATTATCCGGACTGAAATTTTCATCCATCAAATCAGACTCTTTGATATCGCTCTTCCATTCATAAAGCATCTGTGTTCCTAAAGCTTCCTGATCGTAACTCTCCTTTTTCGAGAAGTAGCTTCGCTGACCGTCATCTCCTGTTTTGTAAAGAACAAAGTAAGCACCCGTGAGCAGATTTCTGTCTTGATCCGTTTTGGTAATTTCAAGATCCACACCACTGCGGCTGTTGGCTATACGGCCCAGGAACTGGAATGTTGCACCTCCCTGGTCATAATAGACAGCGTTCTGACCTGTCGTATTTTCATCCAGATAAATGGCTTCTTCTTCTGAAATCATGACGACAGGTTTCACAATCATTGGAGTTTCCAGAACGGGGCTTCCGTTTCGGCTGTATCGGTGAGAAGAAATTGCGACGGAAATTGGGTCCTTAATCTGCAGGAATCCATCTGGTGCAAATGTCTCTTCCAGATAATAGTAGCCTTCATCCAGCGTTGGAAGAATGAAATAAGCCTCCTTTTTGCCCTTGGTCGAGCTTTTAAACACAGTGGCAGAAGAAGAGGAATACTCTGTGAAGCCCTGGGTCTTATCACTCCAGTACAGTTTTGTTTCAGAGTCATCGTCTCCGTAATGGATTTGGTACAAAACAAATTCTGCGTTGTCTAACGGCTGATCCTTTTCATCCGTTTTGACAACAGTAATCTGCGCTGTAACCTTATCTGCAATTTCTACAAATGTTGACTTGGAGAATAAGTGCGACAAATCCATCAGAGACTGCATGTACTCTTCGTTCAGAATGGACGTATAGCTCATTGAACTGTTGGTACCCGCCTTATATTTCTTCCAGAATTCTTCATCCTGGAAAATACTGAGGTTGCTCCATCCGGAAGTAACCCCTAAGACGATGGAATCCAGACCAGCTCTGTCTCCCTG
>JABUSF010000006.1:236436-241655 GCA_021443945.1 Ileibacterium sp. | reverse complement strand
GGCTTTCGTAATACCGACGTAGCGAAGATTCCAGGATACAGATGCCATAACAGCCAAACTTGCCGCGATCAGACCTTTTTTCAATTTTTTTCGTCTTTCTTTATTTCGGAGTGCCTGTGTCAGAGACATGGGTACTCTTTTATCCATATACCCTCCTTTCTATGTTTGGAATGAAATGTCTTCGGGCAGACAATTCAGTCTTCCGAAGACATTTCATAATCTGCTTTATTATCTATTTCTTTCATTCAGTTAAAATCTGCAAACTCACTGCAAATTTGCCTTCTTATTAATGAAGACGGTTATTTTCATATTTCCGTTGGGACCATCCTTTCAGAGGCTGAGAAGATAGTCTTAGGGCGATAATAAAAATAACAGTAGTAAGATTACAGATTGCGCCAGCCAAATGCTCGTGAAATCTTTGCCTTCTATCGCTCAATTTTTAGATTTTCGCAAAATTTACCATATTTTTTGCCCATTTCAATTTCATTTAACAATTTATTATTATGAAATATGTAAATTTTAAATTACATTTTCCAGCAGAAATCTGATGAATGATCCGCTGTCTTCTTTTTTGCTTTCACCGCTTCAGGTGAAAAACATTCTGAAGAAACCGATTGGATTTAAGGCTTTGACCATCTGTACAGCACAAAAAAAAGGCCCGATCTCGAGCCTTAAAATGGATATTTGAATTTCGTTGTTTTAATGGAAATCTTCCAATGCCTCCAGTTCCTTTTTACGGATCAGAAGCTTATATCCGGCTGCTGCTCCTGCATGCATCAAGCCAAGAACAATATAATACCGATTTCCATAGCCCCCGCCGGTTTCCGGCAGCTTAAAGCTTGTGTTCTTCACATGGAATCGATACAGAACCGTGTTGGTGGAAAGGGTGTCTTTAAAGATTTCTCCCTTCTCCCCGCTCTGATCCAAAAATCCAGTGCTTTTATCCACTTGAACGGTAAGCTCTCCCTTTTCGGTTTCGCCTACAGTGATCTGTATGTCTTTTGCCAGAGGATTGAATCCTTTGGGCGGTTTTATTTCCCGAAGGAAATAAATACCTTTTGGCAGTCCCTTGATCCGGAAGGTTCCGCCTGTAAAAAGCAGATTTTGAATGGCCGGATTTTCAGGATTGATGTTTTGATCCATCAAATCGGCTTCATTGACATCGTTCTTCCACTGGTACAGCAGCTCTGCTGCGGAAACATTCGGACTGTCGTAGTTGTCCCCTTTGCAGAAATAACTGCGCTTCCCATTTGGATCTTCTTTATACAATGCAAACAAAGCTCCATCCAGTGGGGTTTTATCCTTGTCTGTTTTTGTGATTTCAATATCCACACCTTCACGGCAGTTGGCGATTTTAAACAGAAACTGGAACGTCGCTCCATCAGCCTCATAATACACATCGTTGGGCTTTGGCGTATCTTTGTCCAGAAGCAATGCCTCGGTATCGATATTGTTTTGAGAAATGGTGACCACAGGTTTGACGATCATGGGCAGCTCCAGCACCGGGCTTCCGTTTCTGGGAACCCGGTTTGGAGCAATCCTTACCTCCACCGGATCTTTTATTTTCAAAAACCCGTTTGGAGCTTCAATTTCTTCCAGCTCATAAATGCCTTCATCCAATTCCGGCAAAGCAAAGAATGATTTTTTCTCCCCATTGGTTTTGCTTTCAAAAACAGAACCATTGGCAGCGTCATACTCTGTAAATCCATTTGTCTCATGGCTCCAGTATTTTTTAATGAGCTGGTCATTTTCATCATACTGAGGAGCAGCAAGAACAAACTTGGCCTGATCCAGCGGCTGTTCTTTTTCATCCGTTTTGACCACCGTAATCTGAGCCGTGACTTTATCCGCCACTTCCACAAATGTGGATTTGGAAAACAGATGCGACAGATCCAGCAAAGACTGCATATAATCCAGCTTTGAAAGATACTCATAGCTCATGGAACTTCCAGCGGATGCTTTGTAGCGGTTCCAAAACTGTTCATCCTGGAAAATCCGCAAGTTGCTCCATCCCTCTTTTACGCCGAGAACAATGGAATCCAGTCCCGCTTTCGAACCCTGGGGCAGCAGTTCCGTCTTCTTGTTGTAGTCGTAGTCAAACAAGCCGCCGGATGTTTTGTGATCACTTTGATAAGTCAGATAGTTTCGAAGCAGATCATCTGCTGCAAGAACCTGATCCGCATTGGACAGTCCGTTTACAGAACCGGCTCCTATTGGATCCGCCACACTGGTTTCAGCCGTCACTTTGGAGTAATTCTGGCTGTAAATCAGATTGGACAGTCCGTTAAAGCCTGGGGAATTGTCCACCTGCAGGGCGGTCGTAATCCAAGCCAGTGTTCCATCCAAAGCATCTGTGGAAGCAAAACGATGCATAGGGTGAGCCAGATAACCAGGTCCTTTATAGACCGTCACCCCATCGTCCTTGGTGCCTGCATGGGCAAAGACACCATCCTCACGGACAGCCACTTTCGTTTCTGCTCCGTTGATTTTAAATCCTTCCGGCGCTTTCACCTCACGAAGAACGTAGTTTCCATTTTTGATATGGCTGAAGTGGCCAACTCCACCGGTTTTTACCGCCTGGCAGTCCACATGTGTCGCTCCCACCAGCGGTGTTCCCTGAGAATGAATGGAAGTGTCTCCATTTCTGGCTGGGACAATTCTTCCCACTTCCCTGTCATTCTCCATGATGACGATCACACCTGCATTGCCGGACAGCCATCCGCCTTTTTTGCAGTCCACTGCAGAATTATCCAGAGAATAATCATCCAGAACTTTGTAAGTCCAGTTGGAATTCTGCTTATTCTGTCCATCATATGCTTTGATGGTTCCTGCATTGTCTCCATCCGTATCCGGATCCAGGATAACTTCCTTTCCTGAAGTTGTGACATACACAAGATCAGATCCGGATTCCCGAACTTCGTAAAGGGCAAACGCCGTTTGCTGGGCCACTTTGTAGCCTTTGAAGTCCGCCTTCTGGAAAATCAAATGATTCACCACATTTGGCACTTCAATCTTGACTCCCCACTGAACATCAAAGGGATTGATGATTTTTGTGGTCGTTAACGGCTTTTCATGAGACTCCACCCGGAAGGTATTGGCCTCTGTCATTTCAGAAAGACTGTCTGCCGTGGTGAAGTAATAGGCCACCAGATACTTTGAACTGTTCACATAATCGGTCTTATTTGTTCCGGAAGGAACATGCTGTTCCCGATACGTGTAGTAATCGGTAATGCTGCCAGGCAGATTTTCCAGCGTCAGCTGGGCATTGTCCTGCAGCCCCTCAAAGGACAGCTTTCCATACATCTGCACCGCCTGCTCATCTTTGGCTGCTTTCTGGTACGCTTCAATCACTTTGGAAAGATTGGACGGGCTGCCTTTTTCCGGCTTGAACGTTTCAAACCCAATCGTCTCGTTTCCAATGACTGGCGTCCAGCGATCAAAGGCTCCATTGGCCGCGTCCTCTTTTGCCAGAACCATGGCAAACAGAGTTCCCTTTTGATTCGTCCCCTTATCATAAATTGGAGCAGAACTGTAATCTGAACCGGCTTTATATAAGGTAGATGTTGCTGTCACCGAAGCCGTTGTCTGAGACCAGACACCTGTTTTGAAAGGCTCTGAGCTGATCAGAATGTTGTCTTTAAATTCCAGCTTCATCGGAGCCTGAATTTTACGGTATCCAGCAGGAGCTCCTGTTTCCTTCAGGTAAAAAACCTCCCCAAATTTTTCCTTCATGTCTGCCATCGTTAAGGCCAGACTGGTTTTGGGATCTTTAAAAATAAACTGCCCTTTTTCGTCGGTGACAGATTTGTATCCGCTGATCTCATTGAGACTGCTGTCCAGCACTTGAAACTCAGCATCTTTTACCGGATTTCCATACTGGTCTGTTTTGTACAGATAGTTTGGATGCGCCGGAATCAGGTTAAACTTGATCTTCAAGTTGGAAGCACTTCCTCCGCGCTCCAGAAAAAACATCTTCAGTTCATGCTGGGTGTTGTTTTTGAAGGTGGATGGATTCTCTTCATCCCACTCCACATTCTTTTCCATACCAGCTGCTTTAAACATGGAATAGAGGGTATCCTCCGTGGGTCGGATTTTCGAAAGCCCGCTTCCGTAACGGTGGGTGATCTTCCCGGTGGAAAAGTCAATTTCCACCCCGACTCGCTGGTGAATTCCGGAGATATCAGAAACCAGAACCCCGTCAATGAAAATCCAAACGTCATCATCTCCGGAGAATTCGAAGGTAATCGGTTTATCCCGGTCTGCACTGCTGTACCCTTTATAACGCTGCATGAATGTGGTGCTTAAACTCATGCCGAAATAATGATCCAGTGTTGCATCTACACAATTTTTGTCCTGGGCATACTCATAGGTATTGAAGGGAAAAAACTGGCCTTTGCCAACATTTGTTCCATCTCCATCGTCATAAGCCACCGCAGGATCATACTTCGTGAAGACTCCTGTTTCCTGATTCAGCTCCGCAAATTCTTCAGCACTGTCATAAAACCAGTACCCATCCTTGGTGAAATTCAGCAGATTCTTGGTATCGGGTACCGCATAGGCTGCATACTTTTCCCTTTGCTCGCTGCTGATCGTACTTTTGTGATCAAAGTAATATCGGTCAGCCTCCTCCCGGCTTCGGTTTTTGATTTTTTCCAGGCTGAACAAATAATGAAGGACGGCATCTTTTGGAGATTTGTCCGTGTTATAGCCAATAATATCCTGCTTAATCACTGGAACTTGGTAATTAGAGTCCAGAAGCCGTTCGACGACTGAATTCTTCAGGCCATCTCCGTCATATCGGGCATCGGCCCCATTTCCAACATAGTCGTTGTACCAGGGAGTCGTTTTATTTCTTCCTTCCTCTTTGGTTTTGCCAAACTTAAAGTTTTTTCCTTTGTTGATGCCCGTTTCATGGAATGCCGTCGAGTACTGAACGTCCTCATTCCAGCTCTTATTTCCCTCTGTGGACTGCAAGGAAGCCTGCAGGGAATTTGGATAGTCGTTGTTCACCCGGTAATTAAAGAAGTTAATGACCGTATTGTCCGGGTTTTTGGGAGCATTCGGGTCTTTGACCGTTTCATTCTCATCGGTTTCAGGCACGTCAGGCTGATCCGGCAGAGTCTCTTCTCCAGTCTGCCTGGCGGAATAAAGGACAAACGTGTAATGATAATCCGTCATCTTCCCACCGTAGATCCCCGTCATGGTTCCCATATTCTTGG
>JABUSF010000006.1:218359-232317 GCA_021443945.1 Ileibacterium sp. | reverse complement strand
TACTTATTGGCGAAGTCCTGGGCTTTTTCCAGACTTCTGGAATAGCTGGCAATCCGTTCAATGCCATCGATCTCTTTGGAATGATCGAGCATCAGCTGAGTGATCATACTTGTTCCTATGGTGGAAAGCTTCATAACCGTTATCCTTTCTTCTCTTTTTTACTCTCTTTTTCCTTTTTGCTTTCTTTGCGGGTCTCTTTTTTAGAACCCTCTTTTTTATCGTCCTGTTTGCCGGTGAAATTGAAACGGTTTTGCTTCGGCTTGGGCACATCCCGGTAAATCCGGAAGCAGACGCCATCGTCTGTATTCAGCCCCTGAACCTTGTATCCGTTGGCATTGACGACTTTTGAAACAATGGAAAGTCCCAAGCCAAAACGCCCCCCGGTTCCCATGACAAAGGGTTTAAACAAAGATTCGATCCGGTCTTCCGGCATTTGAGGACCATCATTGTAAATTCTCAGCTCGTTTTCACGAACCACAATTTTGATATAGGTTTCTGCATAGCGGAAGGCATTTTCCATGATGTTTTCCAGACAAACGCGCCAGCTTTCCAGCAGTCCGTCGAAGAACACCTCCTCCACATCGGTGATGATCCGGATTTCCGGTTTGATCACAGCAGAGTTTAAGACCACCTGTTCCACCACATCTTTCATATCGGTAACCACACCCTCTGCATCGCTGCTGACCAAGTATTCCACCCGGTTCATATACAGAAGATTGTGGACCTTGGCTTCCAGGCGCTGGGCGTTGTCCAGAATGACATCAATGCTGGATTCCAGATCTCCATAAGGGTAAATGCCGTCCTTAATGGATTCGGAATAGGATTTGATGGTGGCAATTGGGGTTTTTAAATCGTGAGAGATGTTGTGCATCATCTCTTCCTTGGATTTTTCCTGTTTGGCCAGTTCCGCGGTCAGAGTGCGCAGTTCTTTGCCCACTTCTCCGATCTCGTCGTCCCGGTTGATGTACAAATCGACATCCTTGCCCTGCTTGATTTGGGTGATGTAGGACTTGATTTGATTCAAAGGGTGAATGATGGAGAAGACCCAGAATACAAAAATCATCAAAATCAAAAAGAAAGCCAGTACGGTGACATAGACCGTTGTATCCATGAGGGTAGTTCTCAGATGAAGGGCATAGCTGCCGTCCATATAGGAAAAAACGACGACATCCCGATTGTTCACACTGTCATGGACCCGGCACATCCGGTAGTAAAAATTCTGGTTTTCAAAGGAAATGGTATCCTGCTGAACCAGCTGCAGGCTTTGGTGTCCGCTTTTGGATTCCAGCATTTGGGCTGCCATGCGGGAAATATAAGCCTGGAAATCCCGGGCGGCCGGATTTGCCGTTTCCGCCTGGGGAGAAATAATGATCGTCTGACTTGGCCCAACCACACCAGTGACCTGATAGGTATCAGAAGCCAAATAGCGCAGAAGCCTTCCATCCGTCTGTTCGTCTTCTCCGTTTTCCAGAGCGGTGATAATAGGCTGCTGCTGGCTGCTCATCATGTCAAACATCTGTTGGGAGATTGTTGTGGAGATATTGTCTGAGAGAAAAAAGATAAAGAAAACTGTCAAAAAACCCAGCATAAGCAGGATTAATACCATGACTTGCTGGGTTAGCGAAAGTTTTCGAAAGCCTCCCTGAAGGATGTTCTTCATCCGAGGCGGTATCCGTATCCGTAAATGGTGTGAATATTCAGATCCGGAAGCTTTTTGCGCAGACGGCGCAGGGTATCATCCACGACGCGGTCGCTGCCAAAATAATTTTCATCCCAGACGTTTTCAAGAATTTTATCCCTGGAGAATGCAATTCCTTTGTTTTTGATAAACATCATGAGCAGATCAAATTCTTTGGTTGTGAGTTCAATCTCCATATTCTCACAATATACTTTGCGCTGCTCTTCATCCAGTTCGTATCCATCAATGGCAATACGGTTGTTTGTATCTTTATAGGCACGCTTGATAATGTTGTTGACACGCAGAACCAGTTCTTTTGGGGAGAAAGGTTTGGTGATGTAATCATCACAGCCTTTTTCCAGCCCGATAATGCGGTCAAATTCCTTATCACGGGCAGACATAAAGATGATGGGGGTTTCCGGATCCTGCAGGCGGATTTCCTCCAACAGATCAAATCCGGATTTATCATCCAGCATAATATCCAGAATCCACAAATGCACATCATCATCAGAAGTATGGCTTCTGGCCTCTTCATATGTGTAGTAGGAGTGGACATCGTAACCTTCTTTGCGGAGGTACTGAGCTACCAGATTGTTGATATCCTTCTCATCTTCAACAATATTAATTACTCGTTTCATGCAATCCTTCCTGGTATGTCTAAGCGGCATACCCTTTCTGTTTGATCAGATCTGTTACACGGCTTACGTAGTGAGCGCAAAGCTCGTCGGTCGCTGCTTCCACCATGACACGGATCAGTGGTTCTGTACCGGATGGGCGCACAAGAATGCGTCCGTCACTTCCAAGTTCTGCAGCAACTGCTTCCACTTCCGCATTGATTTCAGGGTCGTTGAGAACCACATTCTTATCAGCCACGCGGACGTTTTCCAGCAGCTGCGGATAAATAAAGAGACCTTCGGAAAGTTCCTGAATGGATTTTCCGGTATCTTTCATGCATTCCAGCAGTTTCAGAGCGGTCAAAAGTCCGTCTCCTGTCACAGCATTTTCATAGAAAATAATGTGGCCGGACTGTTCGCCTCCAAGGAAATAATTGTTTTTGTCCATTTCCTCAAATACGTACTTATCCCCTACTGGTGTCTGAATATAGTCAATTTTGGAGCGGTCCAGTGCTTTGTATAAACCCAGGTTTGCCATTACTGTTGTAACAACCATATTCTTGTTCAGACGGTTTACGTTTTTCAAGTGGTTGCCCAGGATGTAGAGAATGTAGTCTCCATCGACCAGTTTGCCGTCGGAATTGACCGCAATCAGCCGGTCTGCATCTCCGTCAAAGGCAAGCCCTAAATCCAGATTGTTTTCCACTACAAATCTCTGCAGTCCTTCCGGATGTGTAGAGCCGGATTTCAGGTTGATGTTGATGCCGTTTGGAGAGCTGTTGATGGCTTCTACGGTAGCTCCCAAAGCATCCAGTGTTTCTACGGCTGTGGACGTTGCGGATCCGTTGGCCAGATCCACACCAATTTTGAATCCTGTCAGATCGACCGGTACGATTTTCTTCAGCCAGGACATGTAAAGTTCCAGACCGTCTTTCCAGTCGAAGAATTCTCCAACTTTTTCACCTGTAGCCAAAGGCACTTCGGATTTTCCATCCATATAGTCTTCAATCTGCAGCAGCAGTTCTTCTTCCATTTTTACGCCTTCATGGTTGAAGACTTTAATTCCGTTGTCATAGTACGGATTATGGGAAGCGGAAACCATGATTCCGCAGTCGAAGTCTTCTTTGTTGACCAAATAGGACACGGCTGGTGTCGGGCAGACACCCAGCAGATAGACATCGGCTCCCGTACTTGTTGCACCGGCTGCCAGTGCGAGTTCAAACATGGCGCCGGAAAGGCGTGTGTCTTTTCCGATGAGAATTTTCGCATGGAGCTTGTTCTGCGAATAATACCATCCAAGATACTGGCCGATTTTAATCGCCATCTCCATTGTGAGCTGTTCGTTTGCTCTTCCTCTTACACCATCAGTTCCAAAATATTTACCCAAAACAAGGCCTCCTTCATCCTTTATTTTCAATCATCCAATAATTTTTTCACATTCAAATGCCACCGCAAACCATTATTTTGCGGTACTTGCATCCGTTTTTCCTTTATATTTCACATCCACCGTCACGGTCTTCGGATTAATGCTGCAGTTCACTGGCTTTCCTTCGGCATCATAGGCAATGAGGGCTGCCTCTGTGCTGAAATTGGACGCATGGCCTGACGTGTCAATAATGGCTTTTACAGAACGGATTGCGTTTAAATTCTTCTGTGTCGCTTTGATGCTCACAGACTTGGTGGACAGAGCGCCAATGGAGAAATCCGATTCGCTCTGGCCTGTTCCAACCATCCAGGTGGCCTGTTCCGAAATAAAGAACGTTCTCGTTTCCTTTTTTGCAAGCACAACCTGCACGGTAGACGGATTCACGCTGGATGTCATGCCGGAAGGCACGCCAACGACCTCCAGCGAAACGGTGTTTTCACCTTCTGCCAGAGTGCGCAGATCTGCCCTGACTGATACAGCATTCTGTATTCTGACCATTTGAATGTCTGATTCGTCTCCCTGAATGGAGACATCTGCCGTTGCCGGCATTCCTGTGACTTCATAGCTTTCAGAGTCCAGCAGCTGGGTAACGGGCACATTGGTCAGATTCAATGTGGAGACATCTTTTCCAAGCAGCTGAAAACGCAGATCGTTAAAGCTGATGGACAGGCAGAATACAACCGCAAAAATGCCGCTGGCTATAAAGGAAGCCCTTTTATTGTAAATAATCTTATCAAAGCCTTTGCTGACCTGGTTGGCCTGCTTTTTGGCCGAATCGGAGAGCTTTTTGAGCCATCCGGAAATAGGGTTCGGATGTCTGCTCATTGCTCTGCTCCTTTCACAACACGCAGGTCTTTAATCTCAATGGCCTGCACTCTGTCATCGTGCTTGGTTTTTTCCTCCCGAGTTTTCGGTGAGAAGAACCGTGGTTCCACTTCCGGTTTTACCGGTTTGGCTGCGGAATCGTCCAGTCCAAGACTGTTGATCAAATACCGCTTGAGCGCTTCTGGATTGTACGGGGTCAGCACGCCTCTTTGGGCGATGGATATTCCTCCAGTTTCCTCCGAAACAATCAGGGTAATGGAATCGGTCACTTCAGAGATGCCCACGGCAGCACGGTGTCTGGCACCGTACTTGGAAGGCAGATCTTTCGTTGTCGTGGGGAAATAGGCTGCCGAACAGGCAACTTTGTCCCCTTCAATAATGACCGCTCCATCGTGCATGGGGGTTCCGTACTGGAAAATGGTTTCCAGCAGTTCGGACGTGACATCGGAATCCATCGGAATTCCGGTTTTTTCATAGTCCTCCATGGACTGTCCCATCTCAATGGTAATCAGCGCTCCTGTTTTGGATTTGGACATATGCTCCACCGCTTCCATGAGCTGGTCGATCATATTGGTCATCCGCTCTTTGGGAACGCCGGATGTAAAGAGCATATTGGTCTTTCCCACTTTTTCCAGCAGGCTTCGAATTTCCGGCTGCAGAATGATCAGAACCAGAATGACAGACCAGTTCAAAAACAGATCCAGCAAATAGGTCAGCGCCGTAAGCTTCATGACGATTGCGGCGACTTTGATCAAAAAGACAACCAGGATTCCCTTGACGATCTGGATGGTTCGGTTATTGCTTCGAACAATCTGAATTCCAGCATAGACCGTTGCCCAGACCGCCAGAATATCCACCACCAGGCGCAGAATGACTAAAAAATCCTTCAGAGAAAAACTCATGCGTTTTCCTCCTTCACTCTATTAAATTTTTCCTTCTGTAATATCTTTAACGTAATCCTCAATTGACATGTACTCCCATCGGGCGTTTCCTTTTACTTCTTCCGGAGCCATGATCATTGCGGCTGAGTTCACAGCCCCTTCCAGCATTGGAATGTCGTTGTAGGAATCGCCGATTACAAATAAATCATCATCGTCCGCATTGCAGTACTCCTGCACAAACTGCAGGCCGGTGGCCTTGGAAATGCCGTTAGGGACGATATCTACAACGAATCCGTTTGGATAGGCGGTGACCACAGAGCCAAAGTAATGGTTGATGTGGTCTGCAGTATCCACTGCAGCTTTCGGGTCATTCATGGAGTAGACAATCTGAGAGAACTGTCCGGAGTCCATAATCTGCTCTTCGCTCCAGTCAGGCTGAACATGAGGGTAACGATGATCTTCCATGCCTGGATTGCATACTACTTTATGGCGGTTTACTCCGTCATTCACCATATAGCTGACAACATCGCCCAGTTCATGAGCAATGAACATCAAGTCAATGGCCGTGGTCGTATCCAGCTGGCTGGACAGAAGAGCGTTTCCTTCTGCATCAAACACCATACCGCCATTGTTGGTGACAAGATAATCGGCTGGGATACCGTATTTTTCCATCATCTGACAAATGCTCTGCTTGGAGCGTCCAGTCACCAAAGCAAACAGGTTGCCTTCTTCTTTCCATTTGCGAAGCGCTTCAAGATCGCTTTCCATAACGCTGTCGCCAAACTGCAGGGTTCCGTCGTAGTCGGATGCCAGTAATTTCATATCAAATTATTCCTTCCTTTGTCTTTTGTTATTTTGTGAATCATTCAACTTATTCTAACATAGAAAGCACACAGAATATTCCCAATTCAGCGACTCTCCAGCCTTGAAGCGTTTAATGCCAGCTGTTTATATAATGAAATTCCGCTTGTCAGAATGGACTCCTTAAAGTCAAACCGGCTGGCATGCAGTTCCTGATCCGTATCCGTGCCCAGAAAGAAGAAAATTCCGGGGGCTTTTTTCTGATAAAAGGAAAAATCTTCACTGATCAGCTGCGGCTTTTCAAGCAAAGTCAGTCCATCTATCTGCTTCATCACTGCTTCTGTCAGCTCTTTGTCATTAATAACAGCCGGATAGCCAAGCCCAATGTTTAAATCCACCGATACCCCGTATTTTTCTTCCATCTGTCTGCAGAGATCCCCGATCCCATTGGCCAGATCATCAAATACTTCATCCTGATAAGAGCGCAGAGTGCCGTGAAGAACACATTTGTCACAGACTACATTGCAGGCTGTGCCTCCCTGCAGAATGCCAAAGCGCAGCAGCCTAAAAATATTGTCCGGCAGCGTCTGCTCCAGAGCATACATTCCGCACAGCAGTTCCGCTCCGGCCTGCAGGGCATCGTTTCCCTCTTTATAGCGGGCCGCATGCACGCTGTGGCCGGTAATGGTAATGTAGACCTCCGCACAGCGGGCCATCATTTCCAGAGGCCGCACATAGATTTTTCCAGGTTCGGATTTTGGCATGAGGTGCAGTCCGTAAACCTGTTTTACATTGTATTTTTCAAACACGCCGGACTCGGTGATCGGTTTGGCTCCCCCGGGGCTTTCTTCCCCTGCCTGCGCAATAAACAGAACATTGCAGTCCAGCTCATCCCGAATGGCATCCAGCTCCTTTAACGCTCCCAGCCATACCGTCATATGGCCGTCATGACCGCAGGCGTGCATAAATCCCTGATGCTCGGAGACAAATCCGTTTTCTGTCTGTTCCAGCACCGGCAGTCCGTCAATGTCTGTCCTAAATGCGATGCTGAACTCTTTGCCATTGTCCATAAAGGCTGTAAAGCTGCTTCCTGCTTCCGGGATGTCTGTCAGTTCCAGATCCATCCCCTCCAGCTGCTTCTTCAAATAAGCCGCTGTTTTAGGCGTATTCAGCCCGGTTTCGGGAATTTTGTGCAGTGTCCTCCGCCAGGTTTGAAGCTGTTGAATATCTGTCATTCTTAATACCGCAGCAGTCTGATTCAGACTGCTTTTCCTTTTCCTGCTTTCTTTTGGACCCAGACCGCTTTAAAAAACAAAGCCTTCATTAAAAAAGATCCAATTTCTTTCATTTTAGTTTATACCCATTTTTCAAGTCTCCGCAAATCGCTCTCAAAAACAGAAAAGCATCTGTCCCCCTTTGTGCCGTCTGAGCAGCAGATCTCGAAAATGGGCTTTGTTCCGGGGCTTTCAATGTATAAGCTTCGCAAAATGCCTGAAATCGGGACGGACAAAAGAAACCATTTTCTCAGCTCTCAAAAAAAGCGGACCGCTTTGTGCTCGGTCCGCTTGTGCATCTTTTATGAATGAAAACAACTGATCTTTTTGCCTTACTGAATCTGCTGAGCAATCCAGCTCCAGGAACTGGTTTGATCGTCGTTGGATACAGATTCATTGTTGTCAAAGTAAATCCAGGACCAGTGTCCGGAATATTCATAGGGCTCGCCCTTCTCGTTTTTATATTTTCCCGAGGAATCGGTCACATTTTTGGTGGTGGAGACTTTCAGATTGGAAGCCCCTGCTTCTTCCAGTTTGGACAGCAGCGGTTTGGAGAAATGCTCCGGATCCAGGGTGTCATCGTTTTCTGCGTAAATGAAATACATGGGCAAATCTTTCAGCTTATTGACCACATCATCGGTAATGGCGGTATCAATGAATCCCTCTGCAATCGGAACATAAGCATCGTATTTATCCCCATTGGCCACTGCCATGTTGACGGTCATAAAGCCTCCGTTGGAGCAGCCTGCAATCACGATTTTATCCAGATCGTGCTCCTTGGCAAAGCTGTCAATGAGCTCTGTTAAAGACTGAGTATACAGAGAATCCGCCGTCAGATTTTCCATCCAGTTGTCTCCCAGTTTGCCGTTGTCCATCCACAGAGTGGGACACTGAGGAGCCAAAACCCATGCATTGCCCAGTTCTTTCTGGAACGCCTCAGAGGTATAGGCGGTAACTTTATTGGCCAGAGTCACAATATATGGATCACTGTTTTCAGTGGCTCCTTCTCCGCCCCCATGCAGCCAGACAAACAGCTTGTTGGATTTTTCGGCCGGCTCATAGTAGGCGTACTGATATTCAGTGCCGTCCTCTGCTTTGAAGGAAGCTGTCTTGAACGAATCTGCATCTGTTGTTTTGCCGGCTGCTTTTGTATCGATGACTACAGCGGAGATTTCTTTGCCTTCACTCTTCAGTTTCTGCCCTTCTGCCACGCCGATGGTCAGGAAATAAGGATCACACCAGCTGTTGCGTCCAGAGTTGAAATCGTAGTTCATGGGGGATCCGTCATTTGGTGAAACGTACAGATCCAGAGTGACATATTTGCTTGGGGAATCGGTCTTCACACCCTGTGCATCGGACAGATAGGCATCTTCCACCTTTCTGTCGAAGGTGGTTTCTTTGATTTCGAAGGTTTCACTGGACCAGTCTGTGGCATTCTTGGTTTCAGTGACTGTAAACATGTCCGGGCTGACTTCATCCACAGCAGAATCAAATGTGACGGTTACTTTGTCTACACCGGCACCCCAGTCATATCCGCCGATATGATAGGTGTACGTTCCATTCAGGCCATCTGTTCCCTCGGAAGATGAACTGGAGGAAGAACAGGCCGCTAGGGCAGCCGCCAACAGGGCTGTGCAGGATAGTTTGAGCATTTTGTTCATAAATATTACCTTTCTAATACCTCTCCTGGTGCAAGCATAGCATGTTTGAAAACACACAAAGCCTCCTGGTCAAACTGGTTTTCAAACTGTCCTTCTTGGGACATCCGGCGCATGCAGAATTTCCATTCTGCACGCTCTGTGCTTTTGTTGGAAAGCTTCAAAAGATGAAAGGGTAAAATGTAACAAAGTGGAAATTTTTGAAACAATCCAATTCATCTGTCATTTTTGTGTTGCACAGCATCTGCTGCGATGCTACTATTTGAAAAAGATAGAGGCGCGGATAAGACCCTTCTGCTTCAAGCCGGCAGGCACTTGAGAAGCAGCAAGGAGCGGTTTCGCCGAACTGTTTTTCCAGGCGTGGAAAAACGGTGGGCTGCTGCAGAATATGCAGCAGACTGTCTGCAGATCACTGCAGTTGGGCTATCGTTGGTTTTGTATTTGACATGCCGGCGCTGGTCGCCGGTTTTTTTAGTGAGGTGAATATGAACAACAGCATTGCAAGCAAGCACGGATTTACCGTGCACGAAAACGAACTCTGGATTGAAGATCTTCCGGTTTCCGCCATTGCCAAAGCCGCAGGAACCCCTGTGTACATCTACAGCGAAAGCAAACTGGAAGAAATGATGAAGACCTTCGAAAAGAACTTCCAGTCCAGCGCGTTTGCCACCAGAACCGTTTTTGCATCCAAAGCATTCAATGTCATTGAAATGCTGAAACTGGCTGCCAAGTGCGGTCTTGGACTGGATGTGGTTTCCGCAGGAGAGCTTTACACCGCCAAAGCAGCAGACTTTCCTATGGAAAAAGTCGTGTTCCACGGCAACAACAAATCCGAAGAGGAACTGCGCATGGCATTCGAATACGGTGTGGGAACCATCGTTCTGGACAACCTGATGGAAGCCCAAAAACTGGCTTCCTTAGCTCCTGAATACCCTAAGGCGTCCATCTCTGCCCTGCTTCGGGTTAATCCGGGAGTCGAAGCGCATACCCATGAGTTCATTGTGACCGCCCATCCGGATTCCAAATTCGGTGTTCTGGCCAAACAGATGGATCAAATCCTTGAAATTGCCAGCGTTTTCGACGGGGTGGATCAGGTTCACTTTGACGGATTCCACGCGCACATCGGATCCCAGATTTTTGAAAAAGAGGCTTTTGTTTCTGAAATTGACATTATGTCCAAAGCGATGGCCGACTTCGAAAAACAGTCCGGCAAGACCTTGAAAACCCTCGATCTGGGCGGCGGCTTTGCGGTGTGGTATACCCTGGAAGATAAGCCGGTGGACATTGCAGAAATGTGCCGGACCATTGTAGAGGCCTGTCAGAACAGTTTCCGGGAAAACGGCCTCCATATTGAAAATGTATGGATTGAACCCGGCCGCTCGATTGTCGGAAACGCCGGATGCACCGTCTATGAAATCGGCATGCTGAAAAAGACGCCTCATAAAACCTATGCGTTTGTGGACGGGGGCATGCACGATAACATCCGCCCGGCGTTATACCAGGCAGAATACTCCAGCGATCTGGCTTTAAAAATGGATCAGGAAAAAACAGAAGTGTATGCCATCGCCGGAAAGTGCTGTGAAAGCGGAGACATCCTCATTCAGCAGGCGCAGCTGCCGAAAGCAGAACCGGGTGACCTGCTGGTGACTTACTCCACCGGTGCCTATGGATACTGCATGGCCAGCCATTACAACAAAAACAAAATTCCGCCGGTTGTATTCGTGAAGGGAGATCAGGCCCGGTTCGTCGTGAAGCCGGAATCCTGGCAGGATCTGATCGCCAGAGAAGTGAGCGAAAGGATTCTTTAATGCAGCTTTTTGTCAGCAAGTACCACGGCTGCGGGAATGATTTCATCATTCTCAGACATTCTGCCGTGGAAGACTGGAACGAAGAACAGCTGAAAGACTTCATCGTTTCCGTGTGTGACCGGCACACCGGGATTGGAGCAGACGGCTGTATCTTTGTAAACGAAGATCCGCTGGAAATGATCTACTACAACCAGGACGGATCCAGAGCAGATATGTGCGGAAACGGAATCCGCTGTTTTGCCGCGTACTGCAGCGACGAAGGACTGGAAGACAAAGGCCTTTATGATGTGCAGACTCTGGCGGGAACCAAAACCATCAGCGTGATTTCCAAAGATCCCTTTTACTGCCAGATCGCTATGGGCAAGCCGGACTGGGATCCAAAAAAGATCAAAACGTCCAATCTCCAGCGGCTCTGGAACTCCCCCATCAGCACTCCCTTTGGGGACTATGAAATTTCTTCCTTTTATATGTCCACCATTCATACCGTTCTGTTTGAAGATGAACCCTTCGCAGATCAATGGGCAGCCATAGGAGAAGCCATTGGCAAGCATCCGCTCTTTGAAGAGCAGACCAATGTAAATTTTGTCAAAGTCCTCAACGATCATGAAATTGAAGCAGCCACCTGGGAAAGAGGCTGCGGAATGACTCTTGCCTGCGGCACCGGCATGTGCGCTTCCGCTCTTTGCGCCCTGCTGCAAAACAAAACAGGCCCCCATGTGGATGTCCATATGAAGAAAGGGACACTTCACATTGACATTGAAAAAGACCAGAGCGTTTATCTCTCCGGTCCAGCAGTAAAGATTATGGAAGGTATTTATGAATATGAACAAAAAGAATCTGCCTGACGGCTCCATTGTTGCTTTAGTCACCCCGTTTCGGGAAGACGGAACTGTAAACGAAGAAAAACTGCGTGAACTGGTGGAATACCACATCGAAAATAAAACCGACGGAATTCTCGTTCTGGGCACAACCGGTGAAACCTCCACCATGACCCATGAAGAAGATGACATTGCTGTCAAAACCGTGCTGGATGCTGCCGATGGCCGGATCTTTGTTCTGGTCGGCACAGGTTCCAACAATACAGCGGTTCAGAAACAGAAATCTCTGGATTATGAAGCCATGGGAGCAGACGGTCTTCTGATCATCTCGCCTTACTACAACAAAGCCAACCCTCAGGGGCTGTACCATCATTTCATGGAAACCGCAGAAGCGGTGAATATTCCTGTTGTCATTTACAACATTCCCGGACGCACAGGCGTCAACATTCCGGCCAATGTTGTTGGTGAGCTGTCCAAGCATCCAAACATTGCCGGCATCAAGGAAGCCAGCGGAAACATTTCCTATGCCGTGGATATCGCTCCTTTCCTGAACGAAAACTTCAAAATGTATTCCGGCAACGATGATATGATTGTTCCCATGCTCTCTTTAGGTTCCAGCGGTGTGATCTCTGTTCTGGCCAACATTGCCCCCAAAGAAACCCACGATATGGTGGAACTGTTCATGAAAGGCGATACCAAAGGCTCTCTGGATCTGCAGCTGAAATATCTGGATCTGATTCATTCCCTGTTCTGTGAAGTCAATCCGATCCCTATTAAGACAGCCATGAACGATATGGGATTCAATATGGGCGGCCTGCGCCTGCCCCTGTACGAGATGGATCCTAAAAACCATGACCGTCTGAAAGAATCTCTGAAGAAAGTAGGACTCCTATGAAAACTGTCATTATTGGACAGGGAAAAATGGGCTCCCTGATTAAAAAGACCCTGGAAAACAAAGGCCATGAAGTATTGGGCATGGCGGATTTAATCAATCCGGAAGGCCTGGAAAACAACCTGGACGAATGCGGTATGATCATCGATTTCTCCAACCATGCCAATTTGGACTGGGTGACGGATCTGGCGGTTCAAAACAACATTCCCCTGGTGGAAGGAACCACCGCTCTGTCTCCGGAGCAGATTGCCCATCTTCACGAAGCATCCCAATCCATTCCAGTGTTCTTCTCTTCCAACTATTCCCTTGGCGTAGCGGTTTTAAAACAGCTTGTCAAAGAAGCCAATCAGCTGCTCAAAGATGAGTGGGACATTGAAATTGTGGAAACCCATCACAACCAGAAAAAAGATGCCCCCAGCGGCACGGCCATTTCTCTTCTGGAAGCCGCCAACTACAACAACCGCCCGGTGGCATACGGCCGTTCTCCCGAAGACGGAAAGCGCGAAAACGAAATCGGCATGCATTCTCTTCGGGGAGGAACCGTTCCCGGCACGCACGAAGTCTTCTTTTTCGGAACCGACGAAGCCGTATCTCTGAAGCATGAAGCCATCAGCCGCCAGATTTTTGTAGACGGCGCAGTCAAAGCCGCCGAATTTTTAGAACAGCAGCCTGCCGGCCTGTATTCCATGGATGATCTGATCAGCATCCATCAGGGCGGTGAATAGGATGGATGCAAGAGAAATCATCGAGTTCATCGCCAAATCTCCCAAGAAGACACCGGTCAAAGTGTATTTGAAAAAAGAGCCTGATTTTGACTGCTCCCCTGCACAGGTGTATGGAAATGTGATTTTCGGTGATTTTGCGGACATCCTGCCCATCCTGGAAAACAACGGCATCTCTCTGGAAGAATGTCTGGTGGAAAACTCCACCCGCAACAGCGCCGTTCCTTTGCTGGATATGAAATTCCTGAAAGCACGCATTGAACCGGGAGCCATCATTCGGGAACACGTCACCATTGAAGACAATGCCGTCATTATGATGGGGGCTGTGGTCAACATTGGCGCTCATGTGGGCAAAGGTTCCATGATTGATATGAATGCAGTCCTTGGCGGAAGAGCCATTGTCAAAAACAACTGCCATATTGGTGCCGGTGCTGTTCTGGCGGGGGTCATTGAACCGGCCAGTGCCACTCCGGTGGTCATTGAAGACGATGTGATGATCGGAGCCAATGCAGTGGTTCTGGAAGGCGTTCATGTGGGAAAAGGGGCTGTCATCGCAGCGGG
>JABUSF010000006.1:216123-218081 GCA_021443945.1 Ileibacterium sp. | reverse complement strand
AACAAAAAATCAGCCCTTTTTCAGGCTGATTTTTTTCAGATGCGGCTGCAGTAAATGAATTCAAACAAATCGATATTTATATGAATGATCCGGGGAGTCCACAGACTCCATGCATTCTTGTCATCGAATGCATCTTCTAAACAACCTGCAGGTCTGCTCGTTTCCAATGCTGTATATCTGTATCTCAGAGCTGCAGTTCCAAATGAGTTCAGGCAATAGACTTGGCTTATCTCATCACCGCATCTGATCAGGGGATATCCTTTGATCACCTTCAGTATATCGATAAACTTCCGCTCCATTAAGCGGAATGACTTCCTTTTCCAATGAAAAATCCCGTCTTTTTGACGGGATTTGAAAGGTCCTTACAAACGGTTTCTCACCTGCATGCCAAGTTTTTTCTTCTGCGCTCTGGATAGAGGGACCCGGATGCTGTGATTGATTTCCACTTCGTCCTTAAATGTAGCCGTAATATATTTTCCATTGACCAAGTAAGAAACGTGGACTCTTTTAAAGCCAAAGGGAGTAAAGGTATCTTCCAGTGAGGATAAGTTGATTCGGCGGTGGAATTCCCCTTTCTTGGTATAAAAGTAGACGTTCTTCTCCACTTTTTCCATGTAATAAATATCTTCGATGGGAATTTCAATCTGGACTCCATTGTAGGTGAGAAGGTAATTCTCCTTCTGTTTCGCCTGACCGACCAAAGCCTCCCGAATGGCATCCAAATCCTTATTCATATTATCTTTGGAAATGTAATGGATCCGTTCCCGCATATCTGTCCCCTTCACTTCCTGAGGGTCTTTACACACATATACAAAAACAGAACTTGGATTATCATGAACGAACACGCTTTCCAGACGGGCGCTTTTAAAGATTTCATCAAAAATAAAAATCTGATACTGCTCTTCCTTGATGCGCTTGGCAAGCTCACTTGCTTTGAAAAAATGACGGAACGTCCAGTCCGTGTCCTTAAAAAAACCAGCCAGCTTAAAAATGATATCTTTCGTTTCCTTCTCATGTTCGAGAATCGCAATTTTAACCATGGATTCATTATAATCGCCAAATAAGCCGGATTGAGTACCGATTTTGCCAAATCCTTAAAAAAATGATTTCAGACGGCCGTTTCTTTTACACTCTGTTCGTTTCATCCATTCATTTGGGCCGCTTGTTTTGCTGATCCGTCCAGCGCATGGATTCTCCAGGGATGGCCAAATAAAAAAAACGGTCTATTCAACCGTTTCTCTCCAAATATTGGCCCCCAGGGAACGAAGCTTGTTGTCTAAATTGTCATAGCCCCGGTCGATGTGGTAGATGTCATGAATTTCTGTTTCCCCCTCTGCCATTAAAGCAGCAATGACCAGGGCTGCTCCGCAGCGAAGGTCTGTTGCTTTGACAACAGCGCCGTGAAGAGGAGTCGGTCCGTAAATGAATCCGCTTGGAACACGGACATGCATATCGGCACCCATTTTGTTCATTTCATAGCAGTGTTTAAATCTTTCGGAATAGATTCCTTCCGATACAACGGACTGGCCGCGGGCTCTGGTCAGCAGCGGCGTAAAGGGCTGCTGTACATCCGTTGCAAATCCAGGATATGGCTTCGTGGTAATTTCGGTTGGCTTCAGTTCTGTATCTGGATCGTTCCCAAAGACATGAACAAAGTCACTTCCAATATCCATGTTGATTCCGATTTCAGCCAGTTTGGACAAAATCGCTTCCAAATGCTGCGGAATGACATTTTCAATCATCATGTCCTCTGCCATGGCAGAAGCAATCAGAATATAAGTGGCTGCTTCAATCCGGTCCGGAATGATTTCATGGAAGCATCCGCCCAGTTCCTTGACACCGTCAATCACCAGTGTAGATGTTCCCATGCCATGAATTCTGGCACCCATTTTATTGAGCAGAGTGGCAATATCGATAATTTCCGGTTCTCTGGCTGCGTTCTCAATCGTTGTTTTGCC
>JABUSF010000006.1:212200-216075 GCA_021443945.1 Ileibacterium sp. | reverse complement strand
GGAATATCCAGGAAGATTCTGGCCCCTTTCAGCTGATCTGCTTCCAGAATATAACACCCGTTTTCATAGCTGATTTTTGCCCCAAGAGCTTCAAACCCCTTTAAATGAAGATCTATAGGACGAGGACCTAAATAGCAGCCCCCTGGCATCATGATTTCTGCACGGCCGTATTTGCCAAGCAAAGCTCCCATAAAGTAATAGGAAGCACGAAGCTTGTGCACAGCTTCCGAAACCATAGGTCTGTTTTCCATATTTGTTGGATCTATGATTAAAGTGTCATCACTTTCCATTTTTACGTCAACACCGAGTTCTTCCAGCAGCTGGATGAGCGCATCTACGTCTGAGATGTGCGGCACATCAAAGATTTTGACAGGCTTGCTTCCCAGTACGCATGCTGGGATTAAGGCTACTGTGGCATTTTTAGACCCGGAGATTCGAACGGTCCCGTTTAATCTGTGACCGCCTTCAATTTTAATTACTTCTTCCATCCCAACGCCCCTTGTCTACGTTATTTTGTTCAAAACGGTAAAAAAGGTGAGTTTCCCCACCATTCTCAAAATGAGATTATACCGGAGAATTGCGCTTTGTAAAGGCAGCCGCTGTTATCGTCTTTCCATAACAGGTGTTTTGCCTGCAACCGCATTCTCTCCTTCCAATACCCGATACATTCCCTGCTCCTGGTTTGTAATTGTCATAGGCGTGGTCAAATCTGCATTCTGGAAATCAAAGTATTTCCGATCCAGTTTCACCATAGGCAGGCCTGGGCGGACTTTCTGGCCTTCTGTGACGAGCACTTCAAAGCCTTTTCCGTTGTAGGCTGCTGTATCCATTCCGATGTGAACCAGAATCTGGTCCCCAAATTCATTTTCAAGTCCAATGTTGTGTTTGGTTGGACTGATCATTACGACTGTGCCAAAGCAGGGAGAATAAATAGTATCCCCATCCACTTTGATGGCAACTCCCTCTCCCAGCATTTTCTGTGCAAAGACAGGATCGCTGACATTGGACAGCGGGAGAATGGTTCCATTTGCGGGAGCATAAAGTTTTTTCTCAGGAGTTCTCTTTTCCTTTTTCTTGAAGGACTGTTTGGATTTGCCCCTTCGATCTGACTGACTGTATCTATTGTTATCGTCCATAACTGTGCTCCTTTCTCTATGATTGGCCACTTCCTGAAGGCTGTGGAAATCTGTCTGTTATTTTATCATTTTTTCTTCATTTCTGAAATGCCGTCACTAAGGTATCAAATCTGT
This sequence comes from Ileibacterium sp., assembly GCA_021443945.1. Lineage (GTDB taxonomy): Bacteria > Bacillota_I > Bacilli_A > Erysipelotrichales > Erysipelotrichaceae > JABUSF01. The sequence continues at coordinate 214,825 of JABUSF010000006.1, read as the reverse complement.
GCACTCTCAGGGCATAAAAAAAGCTGCCCGGCAGGACAGCTTTGAGAGATGTCAGAAATCGACTTATGCTTTTCCAGCGGAGCCGAAGAAATCAACTACGTATTCTTCAACCAGTTTCTGGATTGCATCTGCACCTGGTTTCAGCAGTTTACGTGGGTCGTAACCTTTGCCTTCCAGATCTTTGCCTTCTTCGATATATTTGCGGGTAGCTTCAGCAAATACGAGCTGGCATTCTGTGTTTACGTTTACTTTGGAAACACCAAGGCTGATGGCTTCTTTAACCATTTCTCTTGGGATACCGGAACCGCCGTGCAGTACCAGTGGTTTTCCGTTTGTCTGCTGCTGGATCTGAGCAAGAACATCAAAGTTCAGGCCAGCCCAGTTTTCTGGGTATTTACCATGAATGTTACCGATACCGGCAGCCAGGAAATCAACACCCAGGTCAGCGATTGTAGCGCATTCTGCAGGGTCAGCAACTTCACCAGCAGATACAACACCGTCTTCTTCACCGCCGATGCCGCCTACTTCACATTCAATGGAGCAGCCTTTGCTGTGAGCGAGTTCGATGAGTTCTTTGGATTTTTCGATGTTTTCTTCGATTGGGAAGTGGGATCCGTCGAACATTACGGATGTGAAACCAGCTTCGATTGCAGCTTTAGCGCCTTCATAGGAGCCGTGGTCGAGGTGGATTGCTACTGGTACAGTGATACCGTAGAAATCGATGATATTTTTTACCATGTCAACAGCATTTTTGTAACCGCACATGTATTTTCCAGCACCTTCGGATACGCCCAGGATTACAGGAGACTGTTTAGCTTCGCAGCCTAACAGGATCGCTTTAATCCATTCCATGTTGTTGATGTTGAAGGCACCAATAGCGTAGTGGCCTTCGTGAGCTTTGTTAATCATTTCTGTAGCAGATACTAACATTACTCAATTTCCTCCTTGTTTTATGTTTAACAAGCATATTTTACTCTAATACGAAATGTTTTTAAAGCGTTTATAGTTTCGCATTCAAAAGAACACCAAAACCATAAAAAGCGGCTTTTGTCAAAACAGAAGCCGCTTTGAATCATTCAAACCATCAAAGGTAAAAAACAAGTTTAAATTTCTCCATTAAATGCCAGCCCCAGCCCAGGTAATAAGGAAGGAGATATTCCTTTTTGAGCACATCGAAGTTGGCTGGAAGGCTGTTTCCATAACTTGCCAGAGCGGTATGGAAAAATACCATCAAATCCTTCAGGCCCTTGTGCTGCATGGCATTCACCATTTGGCTTTCCGGAACCAAATTGGGATTGGATGTAAAGCTGTCAAATTTTGTCAGGACTTCGTGGATGAAATCCTTGAAGTGAATCTGGGTATACAGATCCACTCCGGCAATCAGACCCAGGCATTCCAGCAGCCTGCCAAACAGAAACTGCTCAGAATACTTGTTTTTCAATGGCCTTGGCTTGAATCCCAGCAGAAATTCATAAATTTCGTTCATGATGGTTTCATACTGTTCCAGCAAATCCGCTTTCCCCATCTGAACCGCCAGATCCAGAACCAGCTTTTCCAAATGGACCATATGATTCCAATCCTCTGGATAGAAGGTGTACAGGTACCCGGGTGCCTGATCAAAGTATTTCATGGTTTCCAGATATCCCTGTTTGCCCTGTTTTTCCAGCACATCTCCTTCAAAATCCAGGTAATAGGCCAAATCCAGAATGGGATAGATGAAGAAACAGCCCTCCTGCTGCAGATTATCGGGAAGTTCACTGTAATTGTGCAAAACCACAGCCGTAATGTCCTGAGCACCCATTTGGGCGGCCAGATCCCATGGCTTTGTCGCAGAGAATCCTCCATCCAGATAATAATCCTGGCCAATCTGCACCAGATTAAAAGCCGGAAAATAGGCAGTGCTTGCCAGAATCTGATCCAGACAGCTGTCTGCTGTCATATCCTTCTTTTGAAAGAAGGCATTTTCGTTTTGAGACATATTGTAGGCAATGCAGGCATAGTCTGTTGGTGACTTCTGGAAGGCTTCAAAATCAAATATTTTTTCCAAATTCTCTTTTAAAGGGGCAATCGACGGTCCGTTCTGACAGAACTCGTTCAAGAAGTAATTCACAGGCTGGTTTACATCGTTCTTTACCTGATACTGGTTGGGAAAAATGAACAGATTGTTGGCTACACTGTTTTGATTAAAACTTGCCATCAGCTGCAAAAGCGTGTCGATCCTGTTTTGAACATACACGGCACCGCAGACAGCTCCAATCGATGTTCCCGTGACCAAATCAAAGCTTTTATTCAGCTGATTCAGTGCCTGGCAAACTCCTCCTTCATAACTTCCTCTTGAGCCTCCGCCGCCTAAAGCGAGTGCGGTTTTCTTTGCTTCCATTTTCATCACCTCTACAAAAAGACTACCCTTTCCCCCTTGAAAAGCGGTTTTTGATGCCTTGCAGACTTTCCTGTCAAAAAAAGGAGCTTTCCCTTTTTGAAAGGAAAGCTCCGAAACACCGCATGTTTATTTTTTGACCATGGAAAGGATCTTTTTGAAGTTTAAAACCGAATCCATATTGTTCTTGAAGTTTTTATTCAATAGATACAGGATTCCCAATCCGCCAATAAAGATCACGCCGCCGG
>JABUSF010000006.1:208730-210399 GCA_021443945.1 Ileibacterium sp. | reverse complement strand
GCTGTTCGAGGATCGAATCTATTGTAAAGAATAGACAGCTTTTTTCCATTCTCTGATGCTAATTTACAAGAAGCCGAGCCCGATTGCATGCAGAAAGCGGAAAAAAGAGAGATCCAGCGGCAGATCGAAAAAGGGATGCAGACTGATCTGCATCCCTGAAGATTGATAAATTTAATTTACTGGATCTGCCGAACCGCGACCTGAATCTGGACATTGTTTTTGACAGCGGAACCATCCAAACTGGTAAAAACAACAGCCGTTTGAATCTGAGAAGTTCCGGGATTCAGTTTTTCCTTTGTTTTAAAAACATGGTTTACTGTTCCGTCTTCATTTTTTGAAGTTTCAGCAGGTTCAAGGCCGGATTCAAGGGTGGTCAAAATTTCCTGGGGAACATTTTTAACGATCACATCATACTCCGCAGCCACTTCTGTATCCAAAGTGACATTTACCGGCACTTTTTTCTGATCCCCTTCCCCTTCCAGAAGAATTCTGGATTCGGTTTGATCCGCGCTGACTTTAAATCTCGCAACACGGGCAGAATCAGAGGATACCACCTGTGTTTTGTACATTGCATTGGCTGCTCCCACAGACCCGAGCACAGCGGATGCCAGCAGCAATCCGCACAATACTTTTATATTCTTCATCACTGCTTCATCCTTTCTGCTGCTGCAGTCTCTGCACTCACCCGGCAGTTTTAAAGCTGCTGGGTTTCACAGACGTCTTCATTCAAATCTTCACTGACCGTTTCTTCCGCAACCGCGTCAGGAACAAAGAGTTCCTCAAAAGTCTCTTCCGGCCATGTCGGATCAATCTCCTCTTCAAAAACTTCAGGAACCTCCTCAATATAAGAATCTCTGCTGGTGATCTGTACGAAAAGCTGATCGTCCTCCAGATCGGATACATGGAGTTTAAGAATTCCAGTTTCAGGATCATATTCATACTGAATGGAACTCAGACCCAGCCAGATTCCGTTTATCGAGATATCCAGAGATTCCATTTTGCCTACCCAGATTTCAACATTTTGATCCGGTTCAATGGGTGTAAACTCACTGCTGTACTGCTTTAAATCCACCGCAGCATTCGCATCCACCACAAATCGGATCCATTTCTGAACTGTCTTCTCCGGTGTGTTGTCAGGCTGCTCTGGGGCTTGGTTCTCTGCAGGATTCTTTTCATCCTCCTCAGCTGTCTCAGCCAAATCCTCTTTTTCGCCGGATTCATCTGACGCAGAGACCGCTGCAGATAAATAACCAGGCTCATCTTTTTTATCGATTCTTGCATAGGTCTTATCTTGGAATACATTGGTATATTTCGTTCCATTAGACCCCACCAGCTGGCTGCAGAATCCAAACATGTTGGTACTGTTCGAAACATTCTCCACATTCCAGGACTCTGAAACGATAATTTTCTTCAGCACTTTGCAGTTGTTGAACATCTGATACATGTTGGTGACGGAGGACGTATCCATTCCACTCATGTCAACCTGTGTCAGAGCACTGCAGTTGGAAAACATATTTCTCATGTTGTGGACTTTTGAGGACTTCAGGCCAGAGAGATTGATCGTTTTGACCTGTGCCGCATAGTGGAACATGTAGCTCATATCCGTGACGCTGGCCGTATTCAAAATGGTTAAGTCTGCTGCTGTCATCGCTTTGCAGTAAGCGAACAT
>JABUSF010000006.1:206234-207842 GCA_021443945.1 Ileibacterium sp. | reverse complement strand
CATCCCTGAAACATACAGGTCATATTGGTTACATTGGAAGTGTTAAAACTGCTCAGATCCAGCGTTTTCAGTTTGGCACAGCCATTGAACATGGAAGTCATATCGGTCACTTTTCCCGTATCAAAACTGCTCACATCCAGAGATTCCAATGACTGGCAGTTGTAAAACATATAAGCCGCAGTGCTCACTTTTCCAGTATCAAAACTGCTGACATCAACAGACTTTAACCCGGTACATCCCGAAAACATATAGGCCATGGTCGTCGCATTTGCTGTATGAAAGCTTGTTAAATCCAGGCTTGTCAGTTTTGAGCAGTTTCGGAACATGTAAGACATATTGACCGCACTGTCTGTTCTGAAAGTACTGAGATTAATTTCCTGAAGAGCCGTACATCCATTAAACATATACGTCATATTCGTTACATTGGATGTATCCAATCCGCGAAGATCCAAGGACGTGAGTTTTGTACAGGACTGAAACATATAAGACATATTTTTGACATTGGATGTCTTCAGAGCGCTGAAATCTGCATCCAAGAGCGAGGAGCAGTTATTAAACATATAAGACAGATCCGATGCATTGCTGGTGTCCAGATTGTTGAATTCAATGGAACCCAGCATTTTGAAGCTGGCAAACATATATTTTAAATCTGCTGCTGATGCAATTTCATTTTTCGATAGCACATAGACAGTTCCGCTGGTGTTGTAGTAGGCCAGCACCGTTCCATCCTGGTTTAAGGAAACATCGGTGTTCTTCAGCCCCTGGACAGCCTCTGCATAATCAATTGTCTTTCCAAATATGACCTTCTTTACTTTCAGATCTGAAGTTCCTGTTCCGGCACTTGATGAACCCCCGGCCAGGACTTTTATTTTTTTATTGAAATCCGTTCCGTTTGTCAGGAAGGATTGTTCTGAGACAGATTCCAAGTCGACGGAAGCAACATCGACAATTGTTTCATAATAGGCTTCAGCATTGACCGCTGCTGCTGCTAAAACAGCTGCTGCACTCATTGCTCCAAACAATATTCGCACTTTTTTCATTACCGTCTCCTCTCCATTTTCACAGGCAGTTAAGTACGCAGTTGGGAGCCTGCTTTGCTTTAAACTAAACCGATACAATACAGATAACTTTTAAATCTTTAATAGTTACTTTTACTACTTTAACAGTGCATTTAAATTGACTTGGAAATAATATCGGTATTGTCCGTAAATTTCAATCTATTATGTGATTTTATAAATGTATTAGATTGATTTTGGCTAATTTAAGGCTAAAAACATACATATTTAAACAAAGAGAATACAAGCTACGCACTGGATTGGTGGGCGCCAGTACTGAATTCAGACAATAGATAAGGACATCAGGAATGCCTTCTATTCCGGAAATGGAAAAAATCTCAAACAAAATAACAGCCCCCAAACATCAATACCCTAGCCATTTCTTTGTAACCAATCTTCACATTCAGGACCCGGATACTTGCTTCGGCCAGCCGCCGTTTTCAAATGAACGGCAGTTCCTAATGCAAAAAAGCCATCCTGATTTCTCAGAATGGCCTTGCTTAATCCAGCGGCTTTCTATTTTTGCCTTGCGGCTATCGTCGACGTTCAAAGG
>JABUSF010000006.1:191029-201327 GCA_021443945.1 Ileibacterium sp. | reverse complement strand
GCCTGAAACAGCTCATAGAAAATGTTCTCTACGTCATTAGCGATCTTTTCATTGACGATCAGTTCCCCTACTCTGGCGTCACCATTAAAATCTCGATGAAGCACTCGGACATATCGAAGCTGATCTGTCGTAATAAAATCCTGATCCGGCAGAAAAGTAACTCCCGTTATCTGGTTAATCTGCGCTTCTGTCAAAGGAGAACTGGTAAACAAACTGCGCAGTTCATCGTCCGTTAAGCCTATTACATTCACATTATCTGTAGGATTTGCACTTAGGATGGTACTGATCTGCTTCGTATGGTCGGCTGTCACCGGTTTGGAGGTTACATCTTCCTGCACAGTCTCTGCTTCGGCAGCCTGTTTTTTAGCATTCAGCTTCCCATAAAACCAAAGACCGCCTCCAATGAGCGCTGCTGCCAGCACCACCGGAATGGCCATCAGCGCAATCAGCCTTCCAACTCGCAGTTTGCTTTTCGTTTTCTTCATACTTCTATGTTAGAGGAAACACACGGAAAACAAAAGGTGCAATCCGAAGGGTGTGAATTGCAAATTCTCTGTGCTGCATAAAAATAAAAAGACACTGTTTCATGGTTTATCCATGTGCAGTGCCTTGATCGTTATCGATTCAATTCTTATTCAGGAGCCTGTCCTTTTTCCATGACCTCTTTGGCAAAAGCCATTTCCTTTTCACTCAAGCCGGCACTTTCCAAAAGATCCGGGCGATGAAGGGCTGTTCTGGCAATCGACTGTTCCCTTCTCCATTTAGCGATGTTGGCATGATGCCCGGATAATAGAACTTCCGGAACTTTCATTCCTTTGTAGTCTGCCGGTTTGGTGTACTGGGGGTATTCCAGCAGGCCTGTACTGAAAGAATCATCATCGCTGGAGTCTTCTTTAATTGTTCCATTGACCAGACGCAGAATGGAATCGCACATCGCTGCTGCAGCCGGCTCTCCTCCCGTCATGACAAAATCTCCTAATGACATCTGCAGATCCACAAAACTGCGGATGCGTTCATCAAACCCTTCATAATGGCCGCAGATAAAGATCAAATGATCTTTCAAAGACAGCTCTTCTGCTTTTTTCTGGTTGAAAGTTTCTCCCTGCGGGGTCAGCAAAATCACTGTTGAATTCTCAGTCCGGACAGATTCCAGCGCATCCAGCAACGGCTGGCACATCAGAACCATTCCTGCACCGCCTCCATACGGCGAGTCATCGACATGGCCGTGTTTCTGTTCGGTGAACTCTCTGAAATTGACAGTTTCAATTTCGAACAGCCCTTTTTCTGCTGCCCGGTTGATGATGGATGTCTTTTTGAGACCATCAAAGTATTCCGGGAACAGGGTCAGGATGGTAATTTTCATCGCAGACCTTCCATTTCTTCAATGGTGATCGTCTTGTTCTCCAGATTGACGTCTGTGACATGCGCTTTTACAAAAGGAAGCAGATAGGACTGATCATCTTTGGATACCCGCAAAACCAGATGAGCACCGGTTTCCAGAATATCCGTTACCGTTCCTGTATCCTCTCCATCCTGATTGAGCACTTTGCAGCCCACCAGTTCATGGTAGTAAAATTCATCTTCGTCTTTTTCCGGAAGGTCCATTTCATCAATATAGAGAACTTTGCCTCTTAAAGCGTCCGCCTGTTCGACCGTGCTGATTTCTTTAAAGCGGACAAATCCAAGCCCTTTGGACATGGAGAAATTTTCCACGGTCACTGGCTGTTTTTCATCCAGATACAGGATTCTGCCTTTTTCAAAGCGGTGCATGGGATCATCTGTATACAGGTAGACTTTGCATTCCCCTTTCAGGCCTCTTGTATTTATAATTTTTCCAACGTTAATCATAGTTTCACCTAATCCTTGGTTTATCTGCTCTCAGTGTAACACTGAAATCGGGACATAAAAAAACCAGGGCACTCTGTACCCTAGTATGGTTCAAACTTCACATTGACCCGTTTGTGCATTTTTCTGCTGGCGACACTGATCATCTGCCGCAGCGCTGAGGCAATAACTCCCTTTCTGCCAATTAATCTGGCAACGTCTTTATTGTCGGCATACACGTACAGGAGAATTTCATTTTCGTACGAACTCGCCATTGTCTTTACAGACAAGCTGGATTTGTTTTCTGCCAAAGGCAGACACAAATCGTACAGTGTTTTCTCCAAATCCGTCATAGCTGACTACTTTCCGAGTTTGGATTCGTGGAAAGCTTTCATTACGCCTTCTTTGGACAGGATGCTGCGAACAGTGTCAGTAGGCTGAGCACCTTTCTGCAGCCATGCCAGAGCGGCTTCTTTATTCAGGGAAACTGGTGCATCTTTCTTGATTGGATCGTAAGTACCGATTTCTTCGATGAAGCGACCATCACGTGGGCTTCTGGAATCAGCAGCTACAATACGGTAGAAAGGCGCATGTTTTTTACCCATTCTTCTTAAACGTAATTTAACCATGTTGTTGATTTCCTTTCGTTGTGACCTTCACTATACTACTCATCCATGCAAAAGGTGTCAAGCATATTTACTTGACACCTTTTATTTTCTTCACAAAAACAGATCAGGCTCTTCTCTTTTTCACTTTTACGTCCAGTTCAGCCTGGTTGGCGATGTATTTAGTTGGGTACAGCTTGTCTTTGTTTATATCTCTGACAAAATAGCTGCGGCAAAACCAGGAACCATCCTTGTCCTGACTTAATGCCAGATGCACCACGTCCTGGCCATAAATCCCGTACAAAAGAACATCTGCATCCAAGTTGGAGTTTTTCACTCTGGACTTGTCATAGACCACCGCTTTGGGATGCTCAAGAGTATCAATGAATTCATCGAGCATGGTCTGTTCTTTGTGATAGTACTCAAACTGTGATGGGTTGATCTGCTTGAGCATTGGGTAAGTAATCCGGCCGTTTTTAATGTTGTTCCATCCTTTTGTCCCAGCAAACTGATCGACATCCGGGGTCAGCCCTTTGACCATGGATCCGATGGAAAACAGGTGGCAGAAGTTTCCTTTTTCAAAAGAGAGAACCGCTTCCGCCGCACGTTTGCCTTTCTGTTTAAAAGTGTAGACGTATTCGTAAGGGATCAGTTCCTGCTCATAGCGGTTTGCCAAATCCAGCAGAGTGGTCTGATGGATGGAGCTGCGGAACAGTTTCATCAAAAATCCCCATACAGTCGTTTTTGTTGCAGCCATAAGAACTCCTTTCAAAAAAAGCGGCTGGTGAAAGCCGCTGAATCTTATTTTTTCTTCTTTTTCTTTTTGCTGGTTTTCTGCTTTTTGGAACCGGAGTGTTTGGAGCTTCCAAACAGGCCGCCTCCTTTGGCCATGGAACCAAACGGATTCATTCCCATTCCTGGAGTGCCCATACCGTCTGCTCCAATGCCGGAGAGCATTTTGCTCATTTTCTTCATCTGCTCGAGCTGAGCAATAATTTTGTTTACATCCGCTACTTTCACGCCCGATCCTTTTGCAATACGGTTTTTCCGGCTGGCGCGCAGACATTCCGGATGTTCTCTTTCATAGGGGGTCATGGACTGAATAATGGCTTTGTTCTTTTTCAGATCCGCATCCACTTTTTCTTCATCCACCTGTTTGGCCATACCAGACAGACCAGGAATCATTTTCAGCATATTCTGAATGGATCCCATTTTGTTCATCTGCTCGTACTGATCCATCATGTCATTGAAGTTGAAAGTACCGGACATCATGCGCTTGGCAGATTTGGCAGCTGCCTCTGCGTCCATTTTTTCCTGAGCCTGTTCCATCAGGGTCAGGATATCTCCCATTCCAAGAATTCTTTCCGCCATACGGTCTGGATGGAATTCTTCCAGATCTTCCATCTTTTCACCAGAAGATACAAAGAGAACAGGTACGTTGGTAATGGAACGAACAGAAAGCAGTCCGCCGCCTCGGGCATCGCCATCCATTTTGGTCACCACCAGGCCGGTGATTTCCAGCTTATCGTTGAATTCTTTGGCAACAGTTACAATGTCCTGACCGGTCATGGCATCTACTGTCAGCAGAATTTCATCCGGCTGCAGGAAAGCTTTCATCTCTGACAGCTCTTCCATCAGCGCTTCGTCAACGTGCAGACGGCCGGCAGTATCGTAAATGACCAGATCAAAACCATTTTCCTGAGCATAGTCATGGGCTGCTTTTGCAGTTTCCAGAGCTGTGTGATCCGTTCCTAAAGAGAACACTTCCACACCAATGGACTGTCCAAGAGTCTGCAGCTGATCAATCGCAGCAGGACGCACCACGTCACAGGCTGCCAGCAGAACTTTTTTCTTCAGCTTTTCCTTGGCAAACCGGGCAATTTTACCGGAAGCAGTGGTTTTACCTGTACCCTGCAGACCAGCCATCATCACAGCGGTCTGGCCTGTCGGCTTAAAGTGGATTTTTGCATCCTCCTGTCCCATGAGTTCCTGCAGTTCGTCACGGACGATTTTAACGACCTGCTGTCCAGGGTTGAAAGCTTCGAGAACTTCCTGCCCCATTGCTTTTTCCTTAATGTTGGCAATGAAATTTTTAACAACGCCGTAGTTTACATCGGCTTCCAGCAAAGACATGCGGACTTCCTTCAGCATGTCGTTCATGTTGGATTCTGTCAGTTTTCCCTGGCCGGTTATATTTTTGAGGGCTTTGCTAAGCCGATCACTCAAAGATTCGAAAGCCATGTTAATCTCCTTTTTCTACATAATGGTAGGCATCCCGGGGGTCCCCGTTTGCCAGATAGATGGTACCGCAGTGAACAAAGCCATTGCGTTCCAGCAAATGCTTCATATAGCGGTTGTCGGCATGGGTGTCCAGTCTGAGGTTTTTGCTTCGGGTTTTCAGATCCGCAATGATGCGGTCACCCATATTCTTCTTCAGACCGGCAGAAGCTACTTTGTGGGCAACTCCGTAGGGTTCTCCATTCAGCCATTCTCCGTCAATATATTGATACGTTGGATCCAGCCCTTCGTAATAGACGAAGGAAGCCTGAATCTTTCCGTCTTCTTCAATTACATACAGCCATCCTTTTTCGATGTCCGGTTCCAAATCCCTGGAACAGGGATGGCCATCGTTCCACTGACTGGGATTTCCATGAGAATGCATAAAATTCCGGGCATTCTCATAAAGCACATCCAGCTGCGGAAGATCCTGTTTGGAAGCTTTTCTAATCATAATTTCCCTTTTCCAGAATTTTGTCTGTCAGTTTCAGCCTGGCAATGCCCAGCAGGCTGTTGTAGCTCAACCTGCAGATGGGCGCAAACGGGATGTTTTTCCAATCGATGTCTCCTGGAACAAACAAGTGTTCTTCCTCTTTTTTCCCGTTGACCACCAGCAGGTAGATCAAAAGCATATCGGTATTGTAATTCATCACATCATAATCGAACACTTCTTCCGGAAGTTTTTCCTTCAGGTAGGCGATTTGGTACTCATAAGCCTGACGAAGAAGGTAAATGTTTTCCGGCGACATGTTTCGAGTCAGCGAGCCGCTTCGCTGGGTGTAATGGTAATAGCGGTTTGAAACTGCGCCCACCCGACCTGCATTGATAAAGGTTTTAAAAATCGTGTAGGCATCTTCGAACATTTTGACATCTTCCGGGAACTCGATGCCTTCAAAAGTCTGACGGGCATACAGTTTTCCCCACGGATACTGGTTGAAGGTATCGCAGCGGCTCATCAGGTGAAGTGCCTCCACTGAGTCTACATACTTATGACCTGAACTGGGAAGAAAATAAGCAAAATATTTAAAATCTATACGGTAACCGCACTGAACAATGTCCAGATTGTTGTTGAAAGCCTCTTGAATCAGATGCTCAACGGCTTCCTCTTCCAAATAATCATCCGGATCCACAAACATAATCCAGTCACCTAATGCATGGCTGAGTGCCCTGTTGCGGGCTGCGGAAATCCCGCCGTTGGGGTAGCTGTACAGCTTGACCCTGTCATACTTTTGGGCATAGGATCCGGCAATCTGCAGGGTGTTGTCCGTGGAACCGTCATTGATTAACACAATCTCGATGTTTGGCCACGTCTGCGCAAGCAGATACTCCATACATCTTGGCAGAAATTCCGCCACATTGTACATGGGAACCAGAATCGAAACTAAATCCATATGTGTAATCCTTTAAAATTTCCATTCGTTAATGGTCAAACAGCCATTTCAAAATGCGCCCGGCCAGCCAGTCAAACAAGAAGACAGTCAGTACCAGCCAGATAACCCAGCCAATCAGTGAAGCAGCATCCAGATTCTGCCTGGCCTGCTGCATATTCCGCCCAATGCCAAGAGCAGCGGAAGCTAAAATTTCAGCCATGACAGCTGCCTTAAAAGACATCGAGATGCAGTTGGAAGCGCAGGACAGAAAAACCGGACGGAGCTCCGGCAAAAAGACCTGTCTTACAATTCTGATTTTGGGCTGGGGATATAGAAATATGATATCTTTCGCCCGGGAAGCAATTGCTTCAATGGCTCTGAAAAAGCTTTGATAAACAACTCCGAACAGCAGCAGGAAGCAGACCATGACAACCGCCTGATCCCGTGACATCCAGAACAGCATTAAAATGATATAGGCCACATTGGGTACAGACTGCATGAGCACACACAAATTCTTAAAAAACCATGCGGCTGTTTTAAAAAACCAGGAGAGCACAGCACAGGCAAATCCAACTCCAAAAGCCAGTACCGCTCCCGTCAGCGCTCTGATGCAGGTCGCCGCCAATGCTTCATACAGTTTTGGCTGACCTGCCTGGGCAGCCATCGTTTCTGCCACCGTCCAGGGAGACGGAAGCAGAATCGGATTGCCAAGAGCAAAAGCAGCAATCTGCCATACACCAATCATACAGACGGCAAACAATAGCCATGATTTCATTGTTTTCAAAACTGTTTCCCCATTTACATGTGAAAGGATACCAAAAGAAAATGCCGTTGACAAACGGCATTCTATAGGATCTCAATATGGTTCACTTTGTAGTAGAGCAGCTGACGGATCAAATCAAAGGAGTCAAAACGGTCATCCTGCAGAAGTTCCATCAATCCGCTGCACTCTTCCTGGGATGCAGTTTTTGCAAAATGCACAAGTTCCATCCCTGCCTGACCTTCTTCGTCCATCAGCAGATAGCCGCAATAGCGGACAGCTGCTACGACACTTGGAGCCATTTCTGAGGGTGTGATGACATCAAACAATTCTTCACGCCCCAGCATAGCTCCCAGCAAAAACAAATACGTATCCCTGTCCGGAATGATAAAAGCAGATCCTTCATCTTCCTCTTCATCTTCCAGCAGCTCAAGTGCCTCCGGATATTCTCCTTCATTCACCGCCGTCTGAAACATCAGCAGATACAGGCCCTGCTGATACTCAAAGTTATTGTAGTCCGGGTCCAGACGCTTAAAAGCAGTCCAGAAAGGCTTTTCCAGACCTTCCTTTCTGGACATCACAGCCAGATGCAGCTGACAGACGGGTTCGTCTTTCAGCTGATCGGACCATTTCATCATGTATTTGTTGATCCATGCATCCGAATAGTGAGCATTCATCAGAGCGGTAATATGAGCAGCCAGAGAAACGGTATAATCCCCGTAAGGATCCGGGGTGATAGCAGAGGTCACCAGTTTTCTCAGAGTTGTCTGAGCCAGTCCATGCTCTCCAATTTCGTCCATAGCTCTGGCAGACATGAGCTGAAGAAATTCCTTTTCCCCTCCGGGAGGCAGTTTGTCGGAAACTCTTCTGATCTCCATGGCTTTTTGGGGATCGGCCACCATTTCCATGACGAACCTGTCAATTTCCTTTTCCTCCGCATTGGCCGGGGGATTGCTCTGGGTCAGATACTCAATCAGCCGGCTGCTGTTGTCCAATGCTTTCTGAGGATCTCCCTCCAGAGTACTGATGTACTGAGCCAGTTCCGGATCATGGTCACAGTTGGACTGCATCGCTTTTTCCACATATTCCCAGGCCCGTTCCGTTTTTCCCATTTCGTAATACATCAGTCCGCAAAGCATGCCGATTCTTGGATCGTAAAAATCCATCAGAACATCTTCAAAGGCCTGCAGTGCTTCCTTATAACGCTCAAGGAGAATATAAGTAAAGCCTTTAATGTGCTGAACGGCCAGATAGGAATCTGACTGTTCATCAAATTCAGCTTTCTGAATATGCTCCAAAGCTTCCTCATAACGGGTCAGATAAAAGTAATAGCGGGCATATCGAAGCTCCAGCAAAGGCGTTTCACCAAGAAAGTCCGCTGCCATATCGATCAGCTCTTTCATGCGGGCCGGATCGTCGGCCGCTTCTGCTGTATCAATTCTGGCCATGAACAGGAATTCATCCTGCCCAAATTCCATTTCATATTCATCGAGGAAAGTTTCAGCCATTTGCAGATCTTCCTCTTCCATGGCCAGTATGATGCGCATCTGCATCCCTTTCTGCTCATCTACTTCAGCGATAAACGCCGCTGCATCGCCGTTGTCGAATTCATAGTTCACAGTTTTTCCCTCCTTTTCTGTTTTCATGTTGTGTGCTAGTCTTTGGCACAGAGGTGATATTATGCTCCCTGACCTTTTAAAAGAGCAAGTCCGTTCTCTGTATGAAACGAACCTTCCAGCCATATCCAGACTGGAAAATATTCTCTGCCTTCTTTTTGAAAGCAGCGGTCAAATCAACTGGGCAGGACTGTACCTGTATGATCAAAAATCCGGAACCTGCTATCTGGGTCCCTTCTTCGGCAAGCCCGCCTGTATGGAAATCAAGCCTTCCAAGGGGGTCATCGGCTATGCCATTGACCAGAACCGGAACATCACAGTGGCCGATGTCCTGTCTTTTCCAGGCCACATTGCCTGCGATGCAGCCAGCCGCAGCGAATGCGTGATTCTGTTAAGAAAAAAAGACGGCTCTCTGATCGGCGTTCTTGATGTCGATGCCCTGTGTGAAAACTTTTTCTTGGCAGAGGATCAGTCCTTGCTGGAAGACATTTCAAAATTCATCGAGAAACTGACCGGCTGCATTATTTTATAAACCGGCAGCCCTCCCAAATCCCTGGAAATAATATCCAGGGTTTTTAATTTGGCCGCTGTCTGCTTTTCGCTCAGAACCGAGTGCAGAAAAGGTTCTTCAAAGGTTCGTTTTGTCCGTCTGACAAAAGCATTTTCCACCACCGTTGTATCTTCATTTTCCTGATGAGCGAGCAGAACTGGATACAGAGCCTCCATCAAGTCCACTCCGACCAGAAGATTAATGGCCCGCTCGTCTTCCATCCTCTTCAGGATATGTCTGAAAGATAAAGGATAGTTTAAAGTTTCCATGGAAGGAGAAATTCCAGAGGTTCCCCACCAAGCCACGGAATAGACAGGATGTTCCGAACGCTTTACCCGGGTGTGAAGCAGAAAGGACTGAGCTGCCTGCTCATAAACATCCGCCGGCATGGTTCTGGAAGAAAATCCCGGATGGCTGCTTCGAACCACAGGCCACTGAGGCATATCAAAGACGGAATCCCGATCACACGCCGGATCCAGAGCTCCTTTTGTAAAGGTGGGCAGAATGAGCAGACCTTTTGGCGTCAGCATTTCCATGAGGGTTTCAATCAAAGCATTGATGCCGCCTACCATCCAGGGGGCATTGGAGACGTCCGCCTGAAGAAGAACCGTACTTCCCGGTTCAATGCCAATGCTTTCCAAAAGTGCTTTGACGTCTTTTCTGGTCAGGGCTCTGTGCTCCATATGCTCAATCCTCCACGGCGGTCGGCCTTCTTCCGTTTATTATACGCAAAGAATCCATAAAAAAACCTTCCTGTATGAAACAGGAAGGAAAAATGACGTTAACAGGATGATTTCACTCCGTGAATTTTCTGTTCGTTTTCTTTAATTGTTGCTTCGTGCTTTGCAGCTTCTTCTTCTTTGCGGGCCATGACTTTTTCATCATGTTTGATTTCTTCTTTATGAAGATCTTTCATGAATTTGGAATGATCCTGACCAATCTGAACTTCGTGTTCATTTTTGTCGTTCCTTTTTCTTTCGATCACTTCTTCATCGTGACGAATCATTTTTTCAAGAACTTCGTCTTCCATTTTTTTCATAAAATCAGCCATATCAAAGCCTCCTTGACTCGAGTTCATGCTAGCCAAAAAGAGCCGGTCTTCACAATTTCCTGCCCGTTTTCCAAAACTGCCTAGGCAGAACGCAGCTTAGCGTTGAATTTCTTTTCCACAGCCGCAATGATTTCGTTGAACACTTTGGTGATTTCCTGATCGGACAGCGTCTGGTTTTCAGACTGGAATGTCATCTTCAGAGCCACAGATTTTTCATCCTCTGCCACATGTTCACCCGTATAAAC
>JABUSF010000006.1:189533-190978 GCA_021443945.1 Ileibacterium sp. | reverse complement strand
CGGCGAACCAGTTCCATGATATCCCCTACATTCTGATCTCTGTTTACAACAAAGGCCAAATCACGCTGAACAGCCGGGTAACGGGAAATTGGAGTGAATTTCACTTTGGATTTCTTCAGATCCAGAATGGAATCCAGATCCAGTTCTGCCATGACAGCATGACGCAGATCGGCGCCCCAGCGGCTCATTGGATGAACTTCTCCAAACACACCGACTTTCTCCTTGCCGACATAAACATCGGCAGAGCGGTATGGATGGAAGATTTTTCCAGGGTTTTCCATTTCCTTGAAGAGGATGCGGCTGCTGGCCACCCCTTCGGATTCCAGAATTTCTTCGATGATTCCTTTCAGGGAATAGAAATCGGAAGGATACTCGTAATCCATCCATTTGCTTTCCGAAATGTTTCCGTATCCTACCATAGCCAGATGACGGCGGAAGGCAGTTTTGGAAGTCACGTCAGAAATTTCAAACAGGTCCACGCTGCTCATGTTGCGGGCTTTGTTGTAAAGAGCTGCATCCATCAAAGAAGGCAGAATGGACGTCCGGATAAAACGGCGCTCTTCACTTAAAGGCGGGTTGATTTCCAGAGCCTCACCGCAGGAAAGAACAGCCTCCTCGTTTTTGGCTGCAGAAATCAGGGTGTAAGTGACACAGTCCTGAACACCCAAAGCACCCAGTGCATTGCGCAGTTTGCGGGTCAGTTTCTGTTTGGGATCCAGTTTTCCTTCGGTCATTTCCATCAGTGGAAGGGTGGAAGGAAGGTTGTCATATCCCAGCATGCGGATGACTTCTTCGGACAGATCCGCCATGCCTTCCACATCGGTTCTCCAGCTTGGAACGGACACTGTCAGCATGTCCTCTTCCAGAACAGGAGCAAAATGCAGTCTTTCAAAGACATCCACAATCTGTTCATTGCTGAAATCCGTGCCCAGACGGCGGTTGATTTCAGAAGCTTTCACTGTGATGGTTTTTGGCTGCCAGCCGCTGCTGCCAAAGACAACTGTTTTTTCAATGTCTTTTGCATCGGCGTATTCGATCAGCAGCTGCACCGCTCTGTCCAGAGCCTTCTGGGCTGCCAAGGGCTCAATGCCCTTCTGGTAGCGCTGGCTGGATTCTGTGTTCAGATTCAGACGGCGGGCTGTATTTCGAATGGACACCGGGTTGAAAGAGGCGCACTCGATGATCAGACCGGAAGTGTCCTCTTCAATTTTGGAATCGTCACCGCCCATAATACCGGCAATGCCAATTGGCTTGCCCTGGTTGGTGATCACCAGATCTTCCGGCTGCAGCTGATATTCCACACCATCCAGTGCGGTATAGCCTTCTTCAAATCCCTGCTTCACAACGATCTTCTGATCTTGGATGGCACGAATGTCATAGAAGTGCATCGGCTGACCGGTCTCCAGCATCACGATGTTGGAGATGTCGACAATATTATTAATGGA
>JABUSF010000006.1:182188-187694 GCA_021443945.1 Ileibacterium sp. | reverse complement strand
CCATGATATCCGAATGGTTCGGAAGGGCATTACCCCTTAACTCCCGGATGAATTCACAGCATGCTTTCAGCTTCCTTTCACCGGATGGAAGCCTCTCTGTGCAAAGCATGGTCTCTGCTACGGTCCGTTCAATGTTTCGCCTATCATTTTAACAAGGGCTTTTTTTTTCGCAAGGAAAAACCTGTCGATTGACCCGTGAGCCTGCCCTTTCTATCATGGAAGCATGATTACATCACTGACAAATGCAAAAATTAAAAACCTTGCCAAACTGGCCATGAAAAAAGACCGTGACAAAACCGGGCTGTTTCTGATCGAAGGCATCCATATGATTGAAGAAGCCCAAAAAGCCGGCATTCTCCAGGAAGTGCTTCAAAGAGAAGATCTTCCTGTTCTGCCTGGGGTGAAAACGGAAATCTGCTCTCAGCCGGTTTTGGACAAGCTTTCCTCCAACAAAAGCGGCTCCAGCTGCATCGGTGTCTGCCGCAGACCTTCCTTTGAACAGAAAGAATATGAAAAGCTTCTTTTGCTGGAAAGAGTCCAGGATCCAGGCAATGTGGGAACGCTCATCCGTTCCGCCTATGCCTTTGGTGCACAGGCCGTCATTCTTTCCTCCGGATGCGCAGACCCCTTCTCCGCCAAGGCTCTTCAGTCCTCCAAAGGAGCGGCCTTCCATCTTCCTGTCCTGTACAGGGATTTGAAAGAAGAAATCGAAAATCTCAAGGCCGCCGGCACCGCTTCGTTTGCCACCGCTCTGCACCATGATTCCATCAACCTTCAGAGCGTGACCGTCCCCCAAAAATGGGCATTGGTTATCGGCAATGAAGGTCAGGGGCTCAGCGAGGAAATTCTGGATGCCTGTACACACTCCGTCTTTATCGAGATGCAGGATTTTGAATCTCTCAACGCCGCCGTGGCTGGATCGATTGCCCTGTACCATTTCCAGTTTTCCAAATAATATCTTTCTATTTCTTAGTGTGAAATTAATGCGTCCTCAGATCAGAACGATCACAGGACGCATTTTTTCCGAAGAGAATTGCGCTTTTTAAATCATCCTTTCATTTTCCTAATGTTTTCTTTATGGACTTATATTCAGATCTTTCTTAACACCAGTTTTATTTCATGGCTTTTTTGGTCGTTAAAACGGCCTTTTTGGCCAGTCATTTTTCACGACAAAAGCCGCAAAGTGGCCTATTCAGCGGAATTTTGGGGGAACCGGGGTAAAAAGTGTATGAATTTTGTCTAAATAACGGAATGATCCGCATAAATTTTATATAAATAAGGATTCTATTAGGATTCTGTGTATAATGTAATTGTCAAATAAAGAACGGCACAAAAAAGTACAAGAAAAAAGATAGAAAGTCCCAATGAACAAGATCTGCAGAAGACAGATCAGAAAGGTAAGTTATGGTTATCATCTATACATCTCCCGGCTGCGCATCCTGCCGCAAAGCAAAAAAATGGTTGAAAGACAACCACATCTCTTTTGTAGAAAAGAACATTTTCTCCAACATCCTGAAAGACGGAGAAATCAAATACCTCATGAGCCGCTGCGAGAATGGTACAGAAGATATCATTTCCACCAGATCCAAGGCTTTCCAGAACCTGAGAAAATCCATCGACGATTTCTCTGTAAACGAACTTGTTAAGTTTATTAAAGAAAATCCATCTGTTCTCAAACGCCCGATCCTTTTGTCCGAAAAGACGATGGTCATCGGTTATGATGATGATGAAATTACAGCTGTAGTTCCAGTAGAAAGACGCACTGAAAAAGGTCATATCCATATTAATGAAGGTGCTGCCATTACTTTAAGAACTTACTAGTCAGCTTTAAAGAATTGATTTCGACAGTATTAAGTTTTTCATTTTTTTACCTCCCTTTCAGATGAGCGAAAAGCCCGTCCTTCTCCTTTCCCATCTCGGGACGGGCTTGGAACTTATCCTCTGACATTGTTCTCCCTAAAAAAATCTTCGTATAACACCAAAAGCTCCTTTCCAGGCTGATTTCACCAGCTTTGGCAAAGGAGTTTTTGGTGTTTCTTTTGTTCCCTTTTTGTTCCTTATATTTCATGGGAATAAACCTTTCAAATCCGGGTTTTTGAATTCTCTGATCTCTGTTATTTTTGAAACAAGTGTTTTCATTTTCTTTCAGAAAAATTCATCTGAAAACATAGGCCTAAAATTGACATCGTTTAATCCCTTGTTATAATTCTTGCGTGTTTGCGGTTTGAACCGCATCTAGGAGGTCCTATGTCCAGTCAGGTAGTAGTTGGCACCCAGTGGGGTGACGAAGGAAAAGGAAAAATCGTTGACGTTCTGGCAGAAAACGCCGATTTGATCGTCCGCTTTCAAGGGGGCGACAATGCCGGTCATACAGTCGTTGTCAACGGAATCAAACATGTGCTTCATTTGCTTCCAAGCGGTGTTCTGCACGAAGATTCCACCTGCATCATTGGTCCGGGTGTTGTCTGCAATCCATTTGTTCTGCTGGAAGAAATGGAACAGCTGAAAAAATCCGGCCTGAGCACTGACCATATTATTATTTCTGACAGGGCTCAGATGCTGATGCCATACCATCAGTATCAGGATGAACTGGAAGAAGCTGCTGCTTCTCACAAAATCGGAACTACAAAAAAAGGAATCGGTCCCTGCTATCAGGATAAATATGCCCGCAAAGGCATCCGTTTCCACGAATTCCGGGATTTTGAGCACTTCAAGAACCGTTTAAAAGAAACCCTCGACTTCAAAAACAAAATGTTCGTCAATGTATATGACGGAAAAGCCATGGATTACGATCAGATGGTCAAAGACTTTGAAGGCATTCGGGATCAAATCCTTCCGATGATTCAGGAAACCACTCATCTGGTAAATGATGCAGTAGACGAAGGAAAAAACGTTCTTTTTGAAGGCGCACAGGCAGCGATGCTTGATATTAACTACGGAACCTATCCGTATGTCACATCTTCTTCTCCGACCTCCGCTGGTGTCACAACCGGTGTCGGCATTGCCCCTTCCAAGCTGGAAAACGTCATTGGTGTTGTCAAAGCCTACTCCACCCGCGTGGGAGAAGGTCCTTTCGTCACGGAACTGACAGATGAGCTGGGAGAAAATCTCCGCAAAGCCGGCGGAGAATACGGTGCAACCACTGGACGGCCCCGCCGCTGCGGCTGGCTCGACCTTCTGGTTGTCAAACACGCCAACATGCTCAACGGTCTGACCGACATCGTTCTGACAAAAATCGATGTCCTGACAGGCCTTGAGACACTGAAAGTCTGCGTCGGTTATGACATCGACGGTACCGTTTACGACTACATTCCAAGCGATCAGGCCGATGTGGCCAAAGCCAAACCGGTCTACAAGGAATTTGAAGGATGGACAGAAGACATTTCAAAATGCTCTTCCTATGAGGAACTGCCAAAGCAGGCCAAGGACTACATCTCCTTCATCGAAGAATTTACAGGTGTGCCTGTAACCATGATTTCTGTAGGACCAGACCGCGTAAACAACATTTACAGAAAAGAATTTTAATCGAAAACCAGGCAGAAGAACTCTGCCTTTTTGCATTTGTTTCAGATGTATGGACTGATGCAGACTGCAAACTCAACATCTTTAAGGAAGAAAAAGGAAACTAAGGAAGGAACCAATTATGAGTGGATTTTTTGGAGCAGCCAGCAAGGACAACTGTGTGCTGGATTTGTTCTTCGGAACGGACTACCATTCCCATCTGGGAACGCGCAGAGCCGGCATGGCCGTTTATGGCAAAGAGGACGGATTCCAGCGTGCCATTCACAACATTCAGAACGCCCCATTCCGCACCAAATTTGACAAAGATATGGAAGAATTCACAGGCAACCTGGGAATTGGCTGTATCTCCGACTTTGAATCCCAGCCGCTTCTGGTGCATTCCCATCTGGGAAGCTTTGCCATTACAACAGTGGGCAAAATCAACAACCTGGATGATCTGAAGCAGCACTGCTTTGATAATGGAACCACCCAGTTCTTCGAAATGAGCACTGGGGATATCAACCCCACCGAACTGGCAGCCGCCATGATCAATCAGAAAAACTCTCTGGCAGAAGGCCTGGAATACCTTCAGGACTCTGTAGATGGCTCTTTGTCTGTTCTGATCCTGACTCCGGAAGGCATTTACGCCTCCCGGGACAAATATGGACGCACCCCAATTATTCTGGCCAAAAAGGACAGCGGCTACTGCCTTACTTTTGAAAGCAGCGCCTTTTTGAACCTGGGTTATACTCATGAAAAAGATCTGGGTCCAGGAGAAATTGTTCTTGTAAAACCGGATGGGTACGAAGTCCTCAAAGAAGCCGGAGAAGAAATGAAAATCTGCTCTTTCCTTTGGGTGTATTACGGATATCCAACGTCTACGTATGAAGGCATTAACGTAGAAGTTATGCGAAACCGCTGCGGTCAGCTTCTGGCAGGCCGCGACAGTCTGCTGGATGTAGACTGCGTCGCCGGAGTGCCTGATTCCGGTACCGCTCATGCGGTGGGATACTCCAACACCAAAGGAATTCCATTCTCCAGACCTTTTATTAAATACACACCCACATGGCCCCGATCCTTCATGCCGACCAGCCAGTCCCAGCGCAATATGATCGCCAAGATGAAGCTGATTCCTGTTCAGGATCTAATCAATGACAAAAAGCTGCTGCTCATCGACGACTCCATTGTCCGGGGAACTCAGCTGGGGGAAACCACCGAATTTTTATACAACAGCGGAGCGAAGGAAGTGCATGTCCGTCCGGCGTGCCCTCCCATTATGTTTGGCTGCAAGTTTTTAAACTTCTCCCGTTCCAGCTCCGAAATGGATTTGATCACCCGCCGTGTGATCCGCCAGTTTGAAGGAGAAGAGGTCAGCACAGAGACTTTGAAAATCTATGCCGATCCGGACTCAGCGGAATACGCCAAGATGACAGAGGAAATCCGCAGAACCCTCAACTTCACTTCCCTGCGCTATCACCGCCTGGATGATATGGTGGAATCCATCGGTCTGCCCAAATGCAAACTGTGCACATACTGCTTTGACGGGGTTGAATAAAGAGTGAAATTTGCCGGAAGCAAATCCTTAAAGGATTGCTTTCGGTTTTTTTTATAATGGGACTGTCGGAGGTAAGGAATATGAACTGTCCACTTTGCAGAAACCACAAAAACGAAGTCAAACCAGTGGAAAACCACCATGGCGATCTTGTAAAAAGCGTACTGGAAATGGCTGCTGTTTTCTTTGCACTGAAAATGGTATGCGATCATTTCAAAATGAAAAAAGACGTAAAGGAACTGAAAGCAAAAAAGAATCATTTCCTGTTCTAAGGAAAAGCTGTATTTGAAACGGATTTCGAATACAGCTTTTTTCGTGAAGGTGCCTGGGCATCAAATCCGAAAGAAATGCGATGGGGTAAATTGACATTCTGTCCAAGACTTTTTATTCTTTTCTTAGCAAAAACTTCAGGGTCGGGTGAAATTCCCAATCGGCGGTATACCCCGCGAGCTT
>JABUSF010000006.1:173342-181477 GCA_021443945.1 Ileibacterium sp. | reverse complement strand
CTCCCTTGTGACGGCTCTTCTTTACAAACGGGTATCCCCTCTGCTGAAAAAATAAGTCAGACACCAACATGGCCGCATTCCGCTGGATCGAATGCGGCCGTTTTCTTTTTTCATCCGATCGGTGTGTTGTGTATTTTTTTTGATTTCGTTCTCAAATCCTTAATGAAGAAGTAATCAGATGTTAAGCAGCCTGTCCTATACTGAAGCCATCAATCAAGAAGTTTTTAAGAACACAAGAACGAAAGGATGATTCCATCGACTCATAAAGACGAACAACCGGACTTATAAAATCCGCAATTCCTCACAAAACAACTGCCTTGAGAACACATTCAGCATTCGATTCTTCCTTTCTCCCTGCCCTTAAAGAATCACGCAGAACATTCTCATTCCTTTTGAAAATACAAGACCGAACAAACCCTGTATTTTCCTCTTGCCGCCGGCACCATCCGGCGGTTTTTCTTTGCCATTTTCAGTCGAACAGATACCATGAAAAGAGAAGAGAACAAAAAATGGACAGAGAGGTGTTTTATGACGAATGATCAAAAAATGAAGATTGCCATGATCGGCAATGGGAAAAGTACGAACCGATACCATGTACCTTTTATTCTGCAGCGTCCGGAAAAAATGGAAATCAAAACCATCTGGCGCCGCAGCCCCTCTCGGGATGCATGGGCACCGCTCCAGGGTGTAAACTATACCACCGACCTGACGGACATTCTCGAAGATGATGACATCGATCTTGTTGTCGTCTGCACCCGACAGGATTCCCATTATGAATATGCCAAAATGGCTTTGGAAGCCGGAAAAAACGTCCTGGTGGAAAAGCCTTTTACGCAAACGTATGAACAGGCCAGAGAACTGTTTGATCTGGCCAAAGAAAAAGGCCTGTTCTGCTCTGCTTATCAAAACCGTCGGTTTGACTCCGATTTTCTGACTGTCCAGAAGGTTATCGAGTCCGATGTCCTGGGGGATCTGCTGGAAGCGGAAATGCATTTTGACTACTACCGTCCGGAAATCTCCGAAAACTGTCATGAATACAGCGCTGACACCTCCTTTTTGTACGGCCACGCCTGTCATACTCTGGATCAGGTTCTGAGCTATTTCGGTCTGCCGGATGATGTCCATTATGATGTGAGACAGCTGCTTGGTCCGGGAAGAATGAACGACTACTTTGATCTGGATCTCTACTATAAAAACTTCAAAGTCTCTGTCAAATCCAGCTATTTCCGGGTAAAATCCAGACCCAGTTTTGTCGTTTACGGAACAAGAGGCATGTTTGTCAAGGAAACAAAAGACCGTCAGGAAGACGATCTGAAAAAGTTCTATATGCCTGTAAACAAAGACTTTGGCCTGGACCGTCCTGAACATTACGGAACTCTGACCTATTACGATGAAGCCGGAACCTATCATGAAGAGAAAGTGGTATCCGAACCTGGGGACTATGCCCGTTTTTACGATGCCGTCTATGAATCCATCATGAACGGCAAAGAGCAGCTGGTCACACCTGAGCAGACACTGGCGCAAATGGAAATGCTGGAAAAAGGCGTTCGCTCTCTGCATTAACGTGCTTTTCAAATCACAAGGTCAGCAGTAATCTTTCCCCTTCTCTGCGATGTTAAAATACTCTTGTTACAGGAGGTTGAATTATGGAAAGACATGCTGCTGAAGCGGCTTTAAGCTACATTCGTGATTATATGACCATCGGTTTGGGCTCCGGCAAAGCCATTGAATGCCTGATCGAATTCATAGCCATGAAAAACATTCCAGGGCTGAAAATCTGCACCAACTCTATGGCCACCGCCATCAAGGCAAAACAAAGAGATCTGGACGTGGTTCCAACCTGGATGGTGGACCACCTGGACTTTACCTTTGACTGTCTCAATTTTGCAGACAAAGATCTGAGCGGATCCAAAACCGATCCAATGATGCTGGTGGAAAACAAACTGATTGCTTCCATGGCAGACCGTTTTATCGTGTTTGTGAACAAGAGTGATTTTGGAAGCGTCATTACCGACAGCCTGCCTGTACAGGTGGAAGTAGTGAAGCCAGCCTTCAGTTACGCATCCAGGAAACTGGCTGACATGGGGGCTCTGGTACACGCAGCCAAAACAGATTCATCAGAGCCATACATCAGTTCCTGCGGAAACTACATTCTGTATGCGGACTTTAAAGACGTCAAAAGCGTAAAAGAACTGAATGATGCCATTTGTGAAATTCCAGGCGTCATTGAGACTTCCCTCTTTACCGGACTGAAGACAACCGCTCTGGTTTACAGCGCTGAAGGTGTAGAGACCTTCGAAGGATAACCGTTTAAGCTTGCGGCCCCGAAAGGGGCCTTTTTTTGGAGTGTTGATTTTCAAAAACACATCAAAAGACTAAACTGAATTCAGAAAGCAGGAGACTATATGAAGAAACCCTACATAATCGGAATTGCCGGAGGTTCAGGATCCGGAAAAAGCACCTTTGCTCATCACCTGAAAGACGCCTTCGGCAGCGATGTTGTTTTAATCAGCTGCGACAATTACTATAAGCCCCACGATGATATTCCCTTAGAGGAAAGAGCACTGCTCAACTACGATGCTCCCAGCTCCATTGACTTCGTCCTGATGGCTGAACAGCTGTCCGCTTTAAAAAATCAGCAGGCTGTGGACTGCCCTGTGTATGACTTTTCCCTGCACAGCCGTTCCCAGGAAATCACCCATCTGGAACCGGCTCCTGTCATTTTAATTGACGGAATTCTTCTCTTTGCAGCCGATGAAATCAAAGATCTCATGGATCTGAAAATCTTTGTGGAAACCGATGCTGACGAACGAATTCTGCGCCGGGCCCGCCGAGACGTCATCGAACGAGGCCGTTCCATCGAAAGCGTCATGGAACAGTATCTGACCACTGTAAAGCCCATGCACAATCTGTATGTGGAACCTTCCAAAATCAACGCAGATCTGATCGTCAACGGCGGCCGCAATCCAAATGCCATCGCCATCGTCCAAAACTGGATCTCTGAAA
The DNA here is from genome assembly GCA_021443945.1 of Ileibacterium sp. Lineage (GTDB taxonomy): Bacteria > Bacillota_I > Bacilli_A > Erysipelotrichales > Erysipelotrichaceae > JABUSF01. The sequence continues at coordinate 178,471 of JABUSF010000006.1, read as the reverse complement.
AAATCAGAGAAGCCCGTCAGGAAGAACAGTAAGTCTTATGGATTCCATACTGAAAGAAGAATTGGCTCTGGCCTTCTGTTCCAAAAATACCGGGAAAGTCTTTGAAATAGATGGCCAGCAGGGCTCTTTTGAAGTTCTGGAAGATCTGAACTGCTGTGCTCCAACACACAATGTTCTGTTTGCTTTTGTGATGAACGGATCTAGAAAAGTCATGACAGCAGCCCAAATGCTGGAACTTCTTGAACACAATCATCTGATCTAATCCGCATGGATTGGATGCAGAGAGAAAGCAGGCTTTCCATCGGCCTGAAAAGAGATTCTGCTTTGGCATAAAAATGCCGTTCGAAGATAAAAACACCTCTGCAAAGCATTTCCTGTTTGCACAATAAGTCAAAGGCAAAAACCGTTCTGGCTTGTCTTTGACTTTTTTGCGTCTGCTCCGGCTCGGTCTTTCAAAACCACAATCTGCCGTTTCGTTCCTGCCTCTCTTTTTGAAAGATAATCTTTAGAAAGGTTTCGGATAAATATGTTTTATTAATCTCAGCGTTGAAATATTCAGCTTCTTCTGCGGTTTTCTTTCGAAAAGGATTTCAGATTGTTTCCGTGGTCTTAAAAACCAGCTTGTATATTCAGCCCATGAACCTATGAAGGGTACCAAAACCAGCCGCTTTTTGAAAACCAGGCTTCAGAAATAGAAACGTCCGGTTTCCAAAATCATGGAAGGACTCCCGTCTCTGACTGGCCAAACCTTCCATAAATTTTGAATACAGCGGCCTGGAAACAAGCAAAAGGAAATACTGAAAAGGAGAAAAAAACCGATGAAAAAATACACTGTAAAAATCTTTGCTGCCTTCATCACTTCAGCAACCGTTTTATCGGCAGCAGCGGCTCCGGCATTTGCCCAGGAAGTCAATGAACCTGTCAGCGTGGAAACGGCGCCGGAAGCAGAACCAGCAATTGCTCCAGACGAAGAAATTCATGCTGCAGGGCAAGACAGTACTTCTGCCCAGGCAGCTGCGCCGCAAGATGACGCCAACTACGCATCGCACATCGATCAAGTGACCGAAGCAGACTGCGGGAAGCGGGTCAGCAAATACGATCTCATTCCCGGTCATTACTACGTTCGAAAGGAAACCTGCCTTATAGATTGTTGTTTCTCTCCGACTCTCCCCAGCATATCCTTATACCGGCCAATCAAAGTCGTTGATGTGTTTGAAGATTACGGATTATGGAACTTATGGAGTTACAGAAAAGCTCATGTCATTTATGCGGATACCGGTCAAAAGGGGTTGATCGACTGCGATCCCTATGAGTTCTATGAACTGATTTAACTTTCTGCCCTGGACTGCAGGCAAACGATCGGATCCAAACTGGACGAAAGATCCTGAAGACATGAAAAAGGGATGCCTTCTCAGAAAGCCAAAACGACTTTCTTTCTGGGAAAGCATCCCTTTTGTTTTTAAAAATCCAATCGGTTCAAAATCCTCATTCCGCAATGGCAAAGGCGCGGACAGGAAGGCCGGTCGCTCCTTTAATATTTGGCCAGGCAGCCACTAAAATGGCTCCGGCAGCCGGAAGCTGATCCAAATTGCGCAGCACTTCAATCTGCAGTTTGCCTTTGCTTAAGACATAGCGTTCGCAGGCCAGATCTCCGTATTGAGCGGCTACCGCGGAAGCATCGGTGTCTAAAGTTTCATGACCATTCGCAGCTGCATTGCGTTCTTCGTACAAATACTTCAAAGCTTCCAAAGACCATCCCGGGAAATTTTCTGACCCGTCTTCAGCGATTCCGGATAAGGCATCCATATCCGGCCAGTTTTTATGCCAGTCGGTTCTTAAAGCGACGAAAGCACCATCGGGAATAGGTCCGTATTTTTCCTCATAGGCTTTGATGTCCTCCACAGTAACGGCATACAAAGGGTCTTTTGCCACTTTGTCTGTAATGTCGATGACACAAAGAGGAAACATCATTTGAGTGGGGGTGAATTCTTCGGACAGTTTTCCGTCTTTAATAAAATGGCCTGGAAAATCAATGTGTGTTCCAAACTGGCCTGGAAACTTAAAAGTCTGAATCAGACAGTCAAGCATCGGATTGCCCCAGTCAAAAACAGTGGCAGACAGTTCTACAGAACCTTCCGGAATGCCAGCCCAGTACGGACTGTCATTATCCAAAGGATGGGTTAAATCGATGAACCGGTATTTTTTCAGCTCGTTTAAAGTGTTCCAAAGAGGATACATAATCATTTTCTCCTTCTTTGCCTGTCTATTTGAAACAGGCCTATTCTGTACATTCTGAATTTATGATACCCACCCCTAAAGGCCCATGCAATGAAAACCAGGCCTTCCCCGGCGGCATTTTCAAAAAGAGGGCATATGGAAACAAAGACGAAATCCAATCCATAAACAGTTAATAAAGGCTCTAAATTGGAATGGATTCCAGTCAAATCCTCATTGCACAGGCTTACATTCCCACTTATGATAAGGGCATGCTTTTTCGAAAGGAAAAGAAGGAGAATTTTGAAATGAAAGATACAAACTGTGCTTACTGCATGATGGAAGAAAATCCATCCCTTGTGGCTGCCTTTGGCATCCCCATCTGCGACCTTTCGGTCAGCACACTGATTCTGTTCAAAGAACAGAGTCATCCAGGCCGCTGCATTGTGGCTTATAAAGACCATGTCAGCGAAGTCATTCATATCACACCGGAACAACGGACCGCTTTTATGGAAGACATTGCCAAAGCTGCCAATGCCATTCATAAAGCCTTCCAGCCAAACAAGGTAAACTATGGGGCTTACGGAGATACAGGCTGCCATCTGCATATGCATCTGGTTCCAAAATACAAAGACGAATTTGAGTGGGGCGGAGTCTTCGAAATGAATCCAGGCCGCAAAACTCTTACAGATGCTGAATACGCAGAGATGATTGAAAAGATCAAAGCTGCACTGGACTAATCGATTCAAACATCTGAAAACACATGGAAAAAGGAAGCTTCTGAAAAATCAGAGGCTTCCCTTTTTTAATGTATGGTCCTGATGGTCTTTTTTGATTTTCGCCAGGATGTCTGTATCTGCCGGGCAGAATTCATACTGGTCGATTTCATCGGGTGTAATCCATTTCAAATCCACATGCTCCAAAAGCTGCAGATCCCCATGATCCACTCTGGCATGGTACAGCAGCAGTTCGATTAAGATATCGGGATAATCATGAAGCACGCTCATGTATAAATCCTCCACAGCAAGAGTGACATTCAGCTCTTCCATGCATTCCCGAATCAAAGCCTGCGGACCGGTTTCTCCCGCTTCCAGCTTGCCTCCGGGAAATTCCCACAGCAGTCCTCTGGCTTTATGAGGCGGCCGCTGGCAAATCATAAAGCGGTCCCCATCCCAAATCAGAGCGGCAGCCACCTGAACCGCTTTGTCTTTGGCCATTATGGTTTTACAACTTTCTGCGCGTTCATTAAGATGCTGGTCATCATATCCATGGAAACAGGGCCGCCGCAGACACGGTCTTCACTCATGCCGTAAAACATGAGGCTTTCCAGAGAAACATCGACTTCCACTCCTTTGGCTTCCAGAGCTTTCATCTGCTCCAGAACAGGAGAATCTTTGCAGGCTAGAACAGCCGCCGTGTTGTACAGCAAAATGGCAGAAGGAAGGGGTGTTGTTTCTGCCAGGGATTCCAGAAAATCCTTCATTAAGGATTCTCCCAGTCTCGGGTTTCCGCTTCCGAAGCGGCTTGAATTCAAAGCCACGACTGTTTCGTAATTTTTATTGTCCATCTTTCATCGGTCCTTTCCTCCGGCAGCCTATAGCAAAAAGCTGCAGGTCTCATTCACAAACTCAATTGTACATCAACAAGGCTCTGCCTCGAATGCTCAAGCCGGATTTAATCCTGCTCCAGCTTCCAGCCCTCATCCCCGTGATAAATCATCAAATGGGTCATTCCCCCATCAATACAGATGTTCTCTGCGGTGATAAATCCCGCCGCATCCGAGCATAAAAACAAAACCATGGCGGCAATGTCTTCCGGACGCCCCACCCGGCCGGCAGGATGCTGGCCTGCATCGGATCCAGAAAAAGAATTTCCCCGGGTATCAATCCATCCAGGTGAAATGGAATTGACTCTTGCTCTGGAAGCCAGAGAAACGGCCATGGCATGGGTTAAAGCAGCTATGCCTCCTTTGGCAGCACTGTAGCTTTCCGTCTGAGCCTGACTCATCCGGTCTCTGGAGGAAGAAATGTTGACGATGGAAGCTTTGGAATTTAAATGATCTGCCAGAAGCTTGGTTAAGTAAAAAGGAGCGCTGACTCCCACCATAAGTGCTTTGTTGAAGTCTTCCCAGCTGCATTCCTCCATCCCCTTGTTTAACGGAGCCGCATTGTTGACGATGAAATCCACGGACCCGTACTCCTCCAAAACCTTTTGTACAAAAGCTTCAAGATCTTCTTTGCAGGAAAGATCTCCCTGAAAGTATTCATTATCCAGTTGGTCAAAAATACAGACATTTGCGCCTGCTTTCGAAAACGCATCTGCAATGCAGCGTCCAATTCCTCTTGCCCCTCCAGTGACAATGGCTGTTTTTCCGGCAAAATTAAATTCTAAAGCCATATCTTTTCCTCCTTCTTTTCAATCTGTTTTCTTTCTTCAGTGTCCTGTTTGACTAGACCTGTCCAAATTATGGCTTTCCTTTCTGAATTGGGCAACGAAAAAGGAAGCCTCCAGCTTCCTGGAAACTTCCTTTCAATCACTCATCGTTTTTATGCCAATACCCTCTGATTTCCGGTTTGGGCATATCTCTTTTCCGATCTTTTAAGGTGTCTGGTCTCGATCCAGTAGGCCGTTGCCAAAGCTGCCGAAGTGACCATCCAGGAAATTGGATAAGCCCACATGAGATATTCATAGGGATGGCCGGTTTGGGGCATGCAGACAATCATCAAAATCCGCAGTCCGCAAATCCCCAGTATGGCAATCAGGGTTGGGGTAAGGGATTTTCCATATCCCCGTAAAATTCCAGAGAGGATTTCAATGCAGCCGTTGAAAAATTCAAAACTCAGCAAAATCAGGATTCTGGTACAGGCAATTTTCTGCACCGCCGGATCGGCTGTGAACAGACAAATGGTCTGATG
>JABUSF010000006.1:172173-173264 GCA_021443945.1 Ileibacterium sp. | reverse complement strand
GCCCGCTTAAAATTGCCTGCCGCATAGTTTTGGGAAATGAAAGTCAAAGCGGCGCTGTTGAATGCATTAAACAAATAATAGGCGATGTATTCATAGTTTAAAGCAGCTGTATTGGCTGCGATATAGACGTGGCCAAGACGGTTGATGGCAGACTGCAATAGGACATTGGAAATGGAAAAGACTACTCCCTGCAAACCAGCCGGAACTCCAATGGCGGCAATGTCTTTCAAAACTTTAAAATCTACGTTCAGCTTTTTGAAAGACAGATGGAAATCCCCTTTCTCACGGGTCAGAAACAGAACCAGCAGCAGAGAACTGATCACATTGGAAAGAATGGTCGCCAAGGCTACCCCGGCGACTGCCATATGAAATCCAATAACAAAAATTAAATTGAGGATGACATTGATCACTCCAGCCGCACTCAGCGCCAGCAGAGGCCGGCGGGTATCTCCCTTCGAGCGCAGAATGGCAGCTGAAAAGTTGTACAGCATGATGAAAGGCATTCCTGAAAAGTAAATGGACAAATACAGGGCAGCCATATCCAATATGTTGTCCGGCGTCCCCAACAGATTCAGAATCGGCTTGGCCAGGGTAATTCCCACCACGCTTAAAAACAGGCCGCTGATCAACGCAATGCAGACAGAGGTGTGGATGGCTTTGGAAACTTTCCGGGGATTTTCCTGTCCAATATACCGGCTGATGACCGCATTGGATCCTACGGAAAGGCCTACAAACAAATTCACCAGCAAGTTGATCACCGGAGCATTCGCTCCAACTGCCGCCAAAGCTTCCTGGCCTGCAAAACGGCCCACCACGGCCACATCCGCTGCATTAAACAGCTGCTGCAGTGTGGAGCTGAACGCCAAAGGCAGGGCAAACAAAATCATCTTATCCCATATGGAACCATTCAAAATGTCCAGATCTCTTTTCATGCTTCACCCTCCCTCTTCCAAATTTGGCTCGTCTATACTCTATCCCTAATTCCAAATCGAAAAAGGCAAATCTGCGATTTGGAATCAATGTTTCATCAATCCTTCCCGTTTTGGCAAAATGAGAAAAACAATGTAAAACGAAAACCGCAGCCGTGAAGC
>JABUSF010000006.1:169059-170252 GCA_021443945.1 Ileibacterium sp. | reverse complement strand
ATCAGCTTCAATCCGGAATAAGTTTCCGGCATATTGGTCATCACTCCTACAGAAGTAATGATTCCCTGGTTTACTGCATCGGCAATTCCAAGATTCACACCTCTTGAATAGCCAAGATCGTCGGCTCTGACAATCACTCTGTTCATAATCTGTTCCTCGTTTCCCTGCACACATTATGGCAGTAATGCCAAAGGGTTCAATCCGAATTTTTGTGCGGAAAGACTTTTGCATTGGATCAAATTACACTGTTTATATGATAAATGTATTTTATATAATACATACCAAAATCAGACAGATTTGTACCAAACTACAAGCATGGACGTTATAAGATAATTTATCTCCTTTAAGATTTGTTTTTGCCACTCATCGGGACTAATTCCAGTCAATGCGTATTTTTACCGAAAGAATTATCATTTTTATCCAAATTCAGCAATTAAAATTCCAATAAATTAAGTATTTATTAACATTTTTTGATAATTTCTTCAGTTTTATTTCCGAAAATCTTTCTGTCCCCCAAATCGTTTCTTAATCCAATGCCTCTATACTACTTCTGTTGGGTATGAATCCCATGAAAGTTGTTAAAGCTTGATGAAGAAAAAAGGAGGGACAAGCATGACAAAGAAACATCTGTTTACGAAATGCATCGCCATGTTTTCTGCTTTGGTAATCCTTCCCTTCCAACTGGCTGTATCCAGCTTTGCTCAGCAGTCATCTTCTTCGGAAGAACAAATTACCGAGAGTGAAAAAGCGTTCTATCTGGAAAACATGGTTGCAGATTCCCAATTGGGAGCAAACACAACCGTCAAACTATTGGGATTAACAGAAGACGGCCAGCTTTATGACAACGAATGGACTTTCAGCGATCCTGGATTTGAAAAAGTTACCCTTCCAGATCACCTGGATTTAAAAACAGTAACCGTTAAGATTTACAAAGAGTGTTACAGTCAGCCAAGAATGATCTTCCCCATCATGGAATACTCTCTGGAAAAGTCCAAACTGGATGACAAAAATCTGAACAACTTTATCATTTATGCATCCCAAATTGATGCCGATTCTGTATATTATTCCATCAATCTGCCAAACAGCCTTCTTCAGGATACGGTAGCCGTATATAAAAATGAAGAATGCAGCATTTATCCAGCGGACGACCAAGTAAGAAGTCAGAATTCCTGCACAAAAGCTCACAAGGCAAT
>JABUSF010000006.1:167077-168239 GCA_021443945.1 Ileibacterium sp. | reverse complement strand
TGATTATGGATCTGACAGATGATGGCATTGAAGTCAGCCGTTTTGCTAAAAACTGAATCGAAAAAGAAACGCCCGAGCTCTTACCCGGGCGTTTTTATCATGCCTTGTGATCTGTGAGGCCAAAGTCAAACTGTAAATAATCTGGAAGAGTATTCTCCATATGAACATCAAACAGCCAGGTTCCATTTCCGTTTTCTGTTTTTCTGGGATTGGACAACACACCTTTTCCAACATAAGTGAATGGAAGGACGAGTCCATTTTCTGCATCCATTTTCCGGATGAACAAATGCGTAAAACGGCTGTTCTTCAGTTTATTCAAATCCTTCTCTGACAGATTTACTTTAGACTCCCATTGAAACAAATCAGGACTGAGAAACTTGTCCTTATAATTCAGTTTATTCTCTTCGTCCAGATCTTTTTTCAAGGAAGCAAAAATAACAACATAATCGTCATAATAATAAGTGCCGAGCTGATTATAACCAGGGTTTTTCAGAAGCTTTAACTGTACCTGATCCATTCTATACGGCATCCATAAATTGAAGTCTGTCGGTTCTGGATTTTCCAAAGCATATCTGGCCAGTCCATATTCCAACAAATCATCTGTATATTCCTTCAACTCATTATCCATTTCCACATCCAGAGAAAGATCGGTTTCATCCTCCCTCACGCAGCCGATAAACTTCAGAGCATGCTCAAAGGTTTCTTGATTGTACCCCTCAATCCTTTCTGACAGTTTTTCCTCCACTTCCTCTTTTGGCAGAGATCCGTCCAATAACAGCCGCACAATTTCATATTCATATGGCCGTACTAACGGCAGCGCTTCAGAGAGCTGATTAATGAAGTTGACTTGTTTGTCTGTAAAAACAGGCAGATGCTCCTCATTGAGTCCTAAAAGGAAATTGTAGTAGGAACGATTCTTCTTCCCGCCAATTTTTGTATTCATAAAACGCAAAAGGTTTGGCGCACAATCATTGTATAAATAATCCACGTGCTTGGGATAAAACTCAGAATTCGTATACTTCTTAAAATTCAGGTAATCCTGCTTCAGATAGCGAATGTTGTTAAAATTCTCCTGATCCAGATAATTGATGATTTCCTCCCGGCTTAAATCATCAATGTTCACTTCCACACCATATTCTTTTAAACCAAGTGGCTCAAAGTT
>JABUSF010000006.1:165193-166943 GCA_021443945.1 Ileibacterium sp. | reverse complement strand
GGAAACTTTCGTAATCCACGGCCCAACTGCTGCAAAAAGATCGTAGAGGAATCCGTCGGTCTTAAAAACAGGACCATATTGACTCCAGGAATATCCACACCCTCATTTAAAATATCCACTGTAAAAAGGATTTCAATTCCCTCGTGATCATCCTGCAGATCGTTATAGGCTCTGATTCGTTCTCCAACTGTATTCTTTCCTGTCAGATAAGCAGTTTTATACTTCACAGACATGGCTTCTGCCATCATTCGGGCATGGGTGATGTTTCGGCAAAACGCTAAAGCTTTTATTTTTCCCTGTGGTTTGTGTTGTTCGATTTGTTCAATAATGAAATCACAATGCTCTGGAGTGGACATCTGAGCGATCATTTTTCGTTCTTGAGAAGATGTCAAACCATATTCGATCAATTCATCCCGAATTCCATAATACTTAAAGGGAACAATCAACCCATTCATAATGGCGTCCCGCATGCGCAGCTCAAAAGGAACGTTCTGATCAAACATCTCGAAAACATCTTTATTATCCATTCGTTCCGGAGTGGCGGTCAGCCCTAGTAAAAACTCTGGTTCAAAGTATTCCAGGATCTTCTGATAGGTACTGGCCACAATATGATGGCATTCGTCAATAACGATGTAATCAAATTCATCAGGCTCAAACAGTTGCAGATGATTCGCCATGGAAACATTGGTAGCAAAGAGAAAATCTGCTTCAAAATCTCTGGCTCCATCACTGAATAAACCGTATGTTACATTCGATCCAAATACATTCTGAAAGGTCTCCAATGATTTTCGAAGGATCGATCCTTCATGAACAATATATAGCAGCTTTTTCGGGCCAAAGTTTAAGGCATCAAAGGCTGCCAAATAACTCTTCCCGCTTCCCGGGCTGGCGATGACTAAAGCTTTATTGGTTCCAATGGCCCGATACCGGTTCAATTCTTTAAGAGCACTTTTCTGCATGTAGTTCGGTTTAATGGCAGCCTGAGCCATATCGTAATCCATATCCCAGCGCTCAACTGCATAATTCAACTGCACAGAATAGTCTCTGATCAGCCCTTGTCTCAATGGATAAGTATGGTCCCATTTGTCCATAAATTCTGTTACCGCTTCTTGAAATAAGGAAGCATTCAGGGGTTCTTTCACGACCAGATCCCACTCAATGTTTTTTAACAAAGCAAATCTGGTAATGTTCGAAGATCCAATAATAACTTCGGTGCAGTCATCAAATATAAATAAATACCCTTTGGAATGATATCCGAGGGTCGAATATCCCCCATCATGAAAACATTCTCGATCCAGGTGACATTCGAAGTTTGGAAAACGATTCTGCAATTCCAGAAAAAACTGCAGAGATTTAATATCCGTGAAATTCTGATAGGTAGAGGTAATCAGCTTTCCCTCCACACCCCGCTCAATCGCAGCTTCTATATCCCGTTTCAACAAAACCAACCCGGCAAATTTGATAAAGCTCACCGAAAACATAAATGAGTTACAGGTTCTCAGATTGTCTTTCATCTTTTGCAGGAAGGTTGTTTCTGTGTAATTCGTTAAAAACTGGCTTTTCATCGTTCGTCTCCCTCTTGAAGGATCAATTGCTCAAAAACTATATTTTTTAAATTGTACCAGGTTCATGAATTTCCCGCTGCCTGCTCCAGATCCATCAAATAAAAGCTGTGCCCATTCACTTCCACACTTCCTGTTCGAAGCATCATCTTTCCCTTTTGTTCCAGATCCAAATCGCTGTATTCTTC
>JABUSF010000006.1:163501-165049 GCA_021443945.1 Ileibacterium sp. | reverse complement strand
GCTTCCTTTCGTTCTTTGTAAAATTCAGTGTATTCTTTTGCTTTCCAGTTGAGGGCCCCTGACTTTATTCAAATTTTCCGGTTTGCCTGCGCTTTTGAGCATTCAGCCAGTAAAATAAATTCATCGGGATTTATGAAGTGAGATGGAAGAGAGGGATGATTATGGCGAAGAAAGTAAAAGATGCACCAAACATCTTCCGAAAGTATCGGGAGGAACTAGGCTACAGTCAGGAAAAAGCAGCCGAGCTGATTGATGCACTGTATCCAATGTATCCAGACCGCCTGGGCCGGATTGAGCGGGGCGAGGTTGAGCCGACCCCGGATCAGGTTTACAACATGGCCAAAGCCTATGGCAAACCGGACCTGGTCAATCATTACTGCACAGAAATGTGCTATATTGGCCAACATTTAGGCCGTAAAAAAGTGGAGATCAAAGATCTGGAAAAGATTGTTCTGGAAACCATTGCCAATCTGAACGCTTTGAACAAAAGCAAAGACAAACTCATAGAGATTGCAGCGGATGGGGTCATCGATCAGGATGAGATGCAGGACTTCATCCTCATCCAGTCTCAGCTGGAAAAAATTTCCTTAACTGTGCGCTCTCTGGAGCTTTGGGCAGAAGAAATGCTGGCGAATGGAACCATTGACAAAGCAGCTTTTGAGCTTGAAAAAGCAAAGCTGGAAGCCGCAAAACTGAAATAAGTCGTTATCCGCGAAATCACAAGAATGATTCGCGGTTTTTTTGTGAACTTGCCAGAAAACAAGCTGTGAATCTGTTTTCTTCGTCCTGTTGAAAAAGGAAGCACAGAGCCATAATTGAACCATCAAATGCATCACTTAAGCAAAAACAAAAAGGAGGCGGAAATGACTTGTACTCAACATTTTCTCCGATTGGAAGTTCTGCAGTGCATTGCGAAAAATCCTCAGTATGCCAAAAACATCGGCATCGAGGTCTGCTGCTTGGACGATTCTTCTGAAAAAGACGTTCCATCAGAGTCCAAACGAAAAGCGGCTCATAAGCCGCTCAAAAAAACTGAATAACGGGTCTGTAGGCAAAAGATGTGGATGCTCCAGGCGGATCAATTGTCAAACCTCCTTACTTTCTAAGCATTCTATCTCTTACCGTAAAACACAACATTAGCTGCCCGCAGCTGCTCTCCTTTCAAGCTTTGTTTTGATTTTAGACAACCGCCTGACTGGTTGGATGCAGAAGCAGTCTTTTGCATACAGAGAGTCGAAGCTTTCCTGAATTCTCGTCTGCAGGAGAGCTTTTTTTCTGCTTCTGCAGCCCATTCAAAAAAAAGGAGCTCTCCAGTGAATGGAAAACTCCTGTTGATTATTCATCAAAACCGAAAACTTCTTCCTCTTGCGTCCGATTCTGGATTTCATCGGCTTCTTTTGGTTCATCTGCTTTCAGTTTGTTAAAAACCAAAATGGCTTTAAACAGATCACCGTCTGTTTGGATTCGGAAGCTTCCTTCCTGAATTTCTGTAAAGGATTTGACAATAGCAAGTCCTAATCCGGATCCCACTTCATGCCTGGAGCGGTC
>JABUSF010000006.1:160597-161978 GCA_021443945.1 Ileibacterium sp. | reverse complement strand
GACTGATCCGATTTGTTTTTGATGGAAACTTTCCACCTGAAGTTGGGTGACAGTTCCAGATCCCGAAAGATGGATTCGTTTCGAATCCGGTCCCATTGACTGTCCGTCAGATCAAGCATTTTACTGTCCGGATCGAGCTTATGGGCTTTGTAGGTCAAAAAAGCCTGAGCCATCCTGTCAATTTTCGCTGCGGTTTCCGGATTGTACTCCGGCGTTTGTCTGTGCGAAAAGGACTGATAGGCTGTCGATGCCACACAAATCGTCAGCATCAACGCAATCAGTCCGTAAAGGAAACCAAACAGTTTCTTTGAGGGGGTCATGAGTCCTTCCTCATGCGGTAGCCAATGCCCCAAACCATAATGATAAACTGTGGATTCTTCGTATCCAGCTCAATTTTTTCACGCAGTTTGCGGACATGAACGTTTACAGTTTCTGTGCCCATGGGAACATCCTGCCAGACAATTTCATAGATTTCATCCGGGCTGAAGACACGGCCGGGATGACGCATAAACAGTTCCAGAATGGAAAATTCTTTTGGTGTTAAGTGCACTTGTTCGCCGTGAACAAATACATCTCTTGTGGTCAGGTTCATTTCCAGACCTTTAACGTACAGAACTTCTTCGTCCTGACGGGCTGCATTGCCTCTCAGATCCAGAACGGTCTTATAACGGCGGATCAATGATTTGACACGGGCAATCAGTTCCATACTGGAGAACGGCTTTGTCAGATAGTCATCTGCCCCCAGATTAAAGGCCCGCACTTTGTCAAAGTCCTGAATTTTAGCGGACAGGAACAGCACTGGGATATCACTGGATTTCCGGATTTCCTCTACCATGCCGAAACCATCCAGTTCGGGCATCATAATATCTGAAATGATGCAGGAAATTTCCGGATGCTTGCGGAATTCATCCAATCCTTCCTTACCGTTTTTGGCTGTAATGGAATTCATCCCTGTTTCCTGCAGATAAATTGAAATTGCTTCTCTGATTCCTGCTTCGTCTTCAACGACCAGGATTAATGGCTTTTCATTGCTCATATTGACCTCCTTAACATCGATATATTTACGTAAACTCTTTCGTGGTTTTTTATCTGACTACACGTTACCGAAATGGATTAAAGGTTGTAAAAACGAAAAATAAAAAATATCTAAAGAATCCAATAAAAAAAGCTTTAGATGGCCTTTCTGGACTGAAAACAGGCTAAAAACCCCCTTTGAAATATGAATATTTCATCCTTTCCAATCATCGGATCTGTTTTCGTTTGCAATCCGAAAAGGAATAAAAAAAAACAGCCAGCTTCAAGCTGACTGTGCTTCATTTCATAATGGCAGGGGTAGCAGGAGTTGAACCCACATCAGCGGTTTTGGAGACCGATGTTCTAC
>JABUSF010000006.1:153764-157562 GCA_021443945.1 Ileibacterium sp. | reverse complement strand
CTGGAGGCGTCTGGCCGTTCTGGCTGTCACCTTCCGGCTTTTCTGGAGGCGTCTGGCCGCTCTGACTGTCACCTTCTGGCATCTCCGGGGGGGTCTGGCCACTCTGGTCTTCCATTTCTTTCTGTTTTAATTCACCTAACTGTAAAGTGATGCTGGTACCGTTGACTGCGGTAATCTTTCCAGTCACCTGCTGATTGCTCCAGTCTTTGCCTGTTTGTGAAGAACAGGCTGCAAGTGATAACGCCATGACTGCAGAGCAGCTTAAGGCGATTGCTTTTTTCATTGATTTGATCTTCCTTCCTGAACAAAAATCCCGTAACTTTTTACTGGGAAATCTTTTTACGTTTAGATTCTAGTCTTGATTTCTAAAAGGCATATTAAAAGAAAGATATTTTGAAAAAGAATCAAAAACTATTCGAAAAAAGGGATCCGCTGCAAAGCTGTCTGGCATTTCCAGTGGATCCCCTGATCATTCAGAGCATTCAATTTTCTGATGTTTTGTTTTGGTTATTTCGCTTTGGCAATTTTCACCAGTCGGCTGCATCCAAGACGGTCTGCACCCAATTCGATGAATTTTTCAGCATCTTTGAAATCGCTGATTCCGCCGGCAGCCTTGATTTTCAATCCTTCCGGACGGTTGTCCGCCATGATCTGTACATTTTCAAAGGTCGCTCCGGCAGTGGAGAATCCCGTGGATGTTTTAATAAAATCTGCCTTTGCATCTGAAACAACCTGGCAGAGCTTCGCAATTTCATCTGGTTCCAGCAGGCAGGTTTCTACGATGACTTTTAAAATATGATCTCCGCAGACTTCCTTTACCGCCGCAATTTCGTTCTGGATTTTATCCCAGTTTTTAGCTTTGGCATCTCCTACGTGAATCACCATATCGATTTCAGAAGCGCCGTTTTCCAGCGCATCTTTGGTTTCAAACACTTTGACAGCAGTCGTCATATTTCCATTCGGAAAACCAATGACCGTACAGATCGGCAGTTTTCCATCCACATACTCGGCAGCCTGCTTTACATATACAGGAGGAATGCAGGCAGAAGCACAGTCATAGGCCATTGCATCGTCCAGCACTTCCCGGATCTGATCCCATGTTGCATCCTGCTTCAGCAGGGTGTGGTCGGTCATATGCAGAATTTCATTCTGGTTCATTGATGTCATTCTCCTCTTTTCAGGCCTGCATCAGGCCAGCTGTTCCAATACGGATTCGCCAATGGTTCCTTCCGGCATTTTTACATCAAAGTTTTCCGCAATGGTGTTGCCGATGACCGCAAAGCTGGAAGCATCTTCCATACGGCCGCCTTCTTTCATGGATGGAGACCAGGCAATAAATGGAACCTGTTCTCTGGTGTGGTCTGTACCGGTGTGGGTTGGATCGTTTCCGTGATCCGCTGTGATGATGAGCAGATCATCCTCTTTCATGTTGTCCATCAGGATGGCCAGTTTTTCATCGAAGCGTTCCACTTCTTCACCATATCCAACTGGATTGCGGCGGTGTCCCCACTGGGCGTCAAAGTCAACCAGGTTTACGAAGCAGAGACCTTTGAAATCGCTCTTGGCAATATCAATGGTCTGTTCCATTCCATGAACAGAGCTCTTGGATTTATTGGAGGCTGTCAGTCCTTCTCCGTCAAAGATGTCATAAATCTTTCCAACAGAAATGACATCATAGCCAGCATCTTTTAATGCGTTCAGGGCTGTTGGGCCAAATGGCTTCAAAGCATAGTCATGACGGTTTGCGGTCCGCTTGAATTCGCCTTTTTTCTTTCCAAGGTATGGACGGGCGATGACACGTCCTACTTTCCATTCTTCCTTCATGGTCAGATCTCTGGCAATTTCACAGCATCTGTACAGTTCATCCAAACCGAATGTTTCTTCATTTCCGCAAATCTGCAGAACAGAGTCCGCAGATGTATAAACGATCATATGACCGGTTGCAATTTCCTCTTCAGCCAGTTCATCCAGAATTTCCGTTCCGCTGGCTGCTTTGTTTCCAATGACTTTGCGGCCGGTTCTCTTTTCCAGTTCTTCAATCAGTTCCGGGGGGAATCCAGTGTCTGTAAATGTCTGGAATGGAGAATCAATTCGAAGACCCATCATTTCCCAGTGACCGGTCATGGTGTCTTTCCCTTTGCTGGCTTCGTGCAGGAACATGTATTTGCCCATGGGCTGTTGTGCCGGGGCTACATTTTCAAATGGGTGCAGGTTGGCCAGACCAAGTTTCTGCAAAGTTGGAATTTTCCATTCAGGCATATGCTGGGCAATATGTCCCATGGTATCTGTGCCTGCATCGCCATAGGCTGCAGCATCTTTTTCAGCTCCGCCGCCAAACGAATCAACGACGACTGTAAAAATTCGATTATACTTTTTCATTTCATCATACCTTCTTTTACCGCTCCTGTTTTTCCAGACGCGGAAATTTCACTCCTTACATGATAACGGTTTCATACTTCAATTACATCTGAGGTGATTTAGAATCGAAACCCCTCTCATGTTACATTCAACAAGCTTCTTTTGTATACAACAAACGAATAATCCTCAGCAATTTTCTTTTCCAAATACAGCTTTTGCCTTTCTTCTCTTTTTTTAAGGATGATTTTGTGACTTTATGCATAAATTTCTTACGAAATACTTAATGAAACTAAAAAAAGAAAGAATACTTTTGAACAAACTCTTACAGCTCTCTTATCCTTCTGTTAAACCGCTCTGCAGCTGTTTTTTTTGTTTTTTGCCTTTGTTAGGATGGGCTCAGAGAAAATTACAGAAACAAAACACGTCATTCAAATGACTTAAGGAGGAGAATTATGACCAGAAATTTATCGAAAGGACTGAATAAACTGTTTTTATCCCAGCTGTTCGTCTTTACCGCCGACGCAGCCGGTGCCATCTCTTATACCTGTACAAGCGCTGCTGTCATGAATGCAGGTGGGAAGATCACCCTCTCAAATATCGGTCTGTTTACAGGTTTTGGAGTTCTTGGACTGGCCGCCTTCATTCTGGCAGCATCCGGAATCATCCTGCAGCTTGCAGGTCTTTGGCAGTGTGGAAAGGATGACAAGCGGTTTAAACATCTGCTGTATGTCACCCTGCTGTTTGGTACAGTCACTTTGGTGATGTCGATTTGCGGTATGAATACAACTGGAATTGTCAATCTGTTCCAGCAGGGGCTTGGCCTTCTGTCCCTGATCTTTGCAGTCAATGATCTGAAGAGGGCTGGCCGTCTTGAAATGGCCGACAGAGGAGAGAAAGTTCTGAGAGTTTTCATTGCTATGTGTACAATCTCCCTGCTCTTGAACGGTATTGTCTTCTTCAATCTTTTTGGGGCCATTGTGGTTCTTCCAATCGCTCTGCTTTCCGGAATTCTGAGCATTTACTATTTGATTGCCTGTATCCGCTTCTTTGGGGAATCTGCCAAAGCCCTCGCTTAATTTAGATCTCTAAGAACCCATCTGGGTTCTTTTTTTCATTGTCTGTCTGCTGTCCAGATGCTTCTGTTTTAAAAAGATTCAGGAAAAGAAGCCTTGTTGTCAGAATGCTGTTTTTTTATCTGTTTCCTCCTTTCTTCTTATCAAATTCTTAAGA
This sequence comes from Ileibacterium sp., assembly GCA_021443945.1. Lineage (GTDB taxonomy): Bacteria > Bacillota_I > Bacilli_A > Erysipelotrichales > Erysipelotrichaceae > JABUSF01. The sequence continues at coordinate 153,974 of JABUSF010000006.1, read as the reverse complement.
AATCCAAAGAAATCAAAAACAGATTTAAACAAACCATTACAGTCCCCTTACCCTTCTGTTAAACCGTTTTCCGCTTGTTTTTTTCATCTTTTGACTTTGGTAGGATGACCTCAGAAAAATTTCGAAACAGAAAAAAAGCCGAAAAGAAGGGCTTAGGAGGAGACGTATGAATAGAAATTTATCGAAAGGACTGAACAAGCTGTTTTTATC
>JABUSF010000006.1:150103-151434 GCA_021443945.1 Ileibacterium sp. | reverse complement strand
ACTTTTGCAAAATTGGCAAACCATTCCGTCGATTCCGGATTGCCCCAGCTGCCTCTTTCATCCAGAGCCGCCGGCATATCAAAGTGGAACATGGTTACCAGAGGTTCAATGCCGTGCTTGAGGCATTCATCAATTATGCCGTTGTAGAACTCAATTCCCTTGGGATTGACTTCGCCGGTTCCTTTGGGAAGAATGCGGGTCCAGGCAATGGAAAAACGGTAAAACTTGAAGCCCATTTCAGCCATCAGCGCGATGTCTTCTTTGTAATGATGGTAATGGTCTGCACAGACGGTTAAATCGCTGGTGTTGGCTGGAACTTCCTTCACGTCCTGGCAGGACGGTCCTTTGCCGTCTTCCAGGTTGGCTCCTTCTACCTGATAAGCAGAAGTTGATGCGCCCCAGAAAAACCCTTCTGGGAATGGTTTCAGTTTCTTATGATTCATGTTTGATTTCCCTTCTTCTCTTTTTTCCATTATAAGAAATTCAGTTCTGCCAAAAGCGGAAAAATTTGCCGGAAGGCAAAGAAAAAACCCGCTTTCGCGGGTGGTGGCTGATTGGATTATTTGCCCTGTTTTTCCAAAAGCTCTTTGATTTCGCGCAGCAGAACAACCTGTGGATCTTCTGCTTTTTCTTCTTCTGCCACAGCCTCTTCTTCTTTTTTCTTGAGGGCTGCATCTTTCAGTTTGTTGACGGCTTTTACCAGGCAGAATACTGCAAAGGCAACGATTAAGAAGTTCAGAATCGCATTCAGGAATTTACCGTAAGCAAGAGTTGCATTTCCGACGGTGAGAACAAGTCCGGAAATATCCACGCCGCCTGTCAGCATTCCAATGACTGGAGTCAGGATGTCTTCCGTCAAAGAAGTCACAATGGCTGTGAAGGCACCGCCGACGATCACGCCGACTGCCATATCCAGCACATTGCCGCGGGAAATAAATGTTTTGAACTCATTCAGGAAGTTTTTCATATAATCTTCTCCTTGATCTTAATGTTGTCTTTATTCTATAGGATAATTATTCATTTTTGTCTTCATATACAACCCAAAAGTAATCGTTTCCAGATTTTAACAGCGCAGCCTGCTTTTTTTCATCCCAGTCGATCAAATTGAGCTTGCGGTCCAAACGGTCTTCTGCTTTTTTCCTCAGCCGCAGCATTTTTTTCAAATCCAGTCCCAGATCCATGCACTGAAAAGCAAACAGAAATTGTTCCGGGCGCCGGCAGAGAATGCTTTTTTTCGAATCCAGATTGGTCACTTCTTTTTTCTGGGTCAGAACGATGCTGAAATCTTTTTGGGGATCCCAGTACAAAAGGGGGTAGCTTAAATCAAACAG
>JABUSF010000006.1:146295-149107 GCA_021443945.1 Ileibacterium sp. | reverse complement strand
GCCTTTCTGGCTCCTTCCATTTCCACCGGATTTTTTACGGCCTTCATCAGAACAACCGGATCGTTTCCGAACACGGGTTCCTTGATTTTCAGCCCAAGGGCTGCGTTGACGAAGCTGTCCTGGATGAGAACCGGCCCATCCAGTTTTTCAACGTCATCATAGATGGCATTATAGTCTGCCACATCAATTCCGTTCTCCTTCAGGTTCTGAGCGCTCACTTCATCCAGACGGCTCTGGTCGATGTATAAAGTTCCGCCCTCTTCGGAGACAATCAGATAGCTTAAAAAAGCCGGGAAATAAGGAATATCATGAGCCCGCATATTGAGCAGCCATGGAATTTCATCAATTTTGGTGATGACATGGTGTTTGGCATTGTGCTTTTTCATTTCTTTTCGCAGATCAGCCAGCTTTTCCTTTACCGTTTTGCCGGTGTACTGGTCTTCATAAAAGAATGTTTCACTTGCAGGCATGGCAGGCCTGTCTGTCCAGACAAGGCCCGGGAAATCCACATCGGTTTTGAGATGGATGTCATGAGCACCCAGTTCCTTTTTGTAATGTTCAAAGTCTTTGAGGGAAATGGTTCGTCCGTCAAAGGCAGCTGTATTGCCCGGTTCAAGGTTCTCGATAAGATACTGAACAATACTGGGGGTAGATTTTTCACCCATTTTCATCAGTTCAATGCCGCTTCCCTGCAGTTCTGCAGCAGCCTGCACAAAATAGCGGCCATCTGTCCACAGAGCTCCTTTGTTTTCCAAAACCACCAGGGTGCCTGCACTTCCGGAAAACCCGGAAAGCCAGGCCCGAGCCTGGAAATAATCTGCGGTATATTCCGTATCATGAAAGTCGGATGTTGGAACGATCAGCGCCTGAACATTGGCTTTTTTCATTTCAGCGCGCAGTGCGTTCAATCGATCAAGTACCATTTTTCCTCCTTTAATTTGGAGACTAGAATCCAAATTTATTCAAATCAACATTGTTCAGGTCAATGCCCGGCAGCAGATGCTGGATGATCCGGTCTTCTTCCCGAACGTTATAGATAGATTCTGACACTTCCAGGCCGAACATGCCTAAAGCAATGATCAGTACAATCTGGATTGCAGATTTCACAATGTAGAAAAACATGTTTCTGGCATGGAATTTGTTTTCCAGACGCATGTACTTAAACTGTCCCCACAAAATCATGGTGGACATGATCATAATGATCTCCTGAATGAGATAGCAGATAAAGCCCGGTTTTGTCAGGTAGTAAACCACCTTCAGCGCGTCCTGAGTGTAGATGGCTTCGACCCACATGTTGGCTCCGGTCCAGAGACCGCCGCCGTCCAGAATGCCGATGCCGGACAGAATACCGTATCCGTAAAGGCAGTTAATAAAGAAAATGACTGTCAGCTTTTTGGCTTCAGAACGCACTTCGCTCAAGCGCACAGCCCTGGACAAAGCAGCCAGCCAGGCCAGTGTCAGCCAGCCGGCAAAGACCCACTTCCCCCAGTTGTTGGGAATAAAAGGGATGGCCAGGCATCCAAAAAAGCTGATGATCAGAAAAATATTGGCCAGAGTATCGGTCCGGCTGTGCCATTTTTCAATTTTGCGGATTCCAAATGTTTTAAAGGAAAAGGGTGTGGTGATCACACTCAGTGCCTTTAAGGGAATCAGCAGGATCAGCAGGGATGCCAGGATCACCGCCAATATAAAAATGATGTATAAAATGATTCTCGCGTTCACAATCGTCAACCCCTCTTTTCTCTTTCAATTTCAAAATAACGTCTGCCTGTCCAGACGCTCCACAGTGCAACAATACCGGAAATCAGGACAACAATCCATACCGGAATATACACTTCCCCTGGAATAAACCGGCTTCCGTAGAGAATGCCCAGATAGGCAAAAAACAGCCCCATAAAGCTGACCCATCTTTTCCAGGAACGCAGTCTGCTGCAAAGAAGAAGCAGCAAAACTTTCAGGATTAAATAGACTCCAATGCACTGAAACCAGAAAGACAGACCAATGTTCATATCCCCTCTGACAGGCTGATGCTGCAGCCAGGGATCGATCCAGCACTGGAAAATCCCCAGATACAGCCCTCCGTATACGAACAGAAAAGCTCCAAAATCTGTCCATTCTGCCAGAGCTGATTTGGGCTCCTGTTTCAGACTGGCCCAAAATGTTTCAAACGCCAACGAATGATCCTCTTTCGAATCCATGCAGTTTTCCTTTAAAGGATCCAAAAGGGCTCTTTGCCTTGAGATTTTCAAATTGGCTTTGCGAACCGCCCAGACACAGTCTGCAAACGGTTCTTTTGTTTCCGGTTCCAGTTCTTTAATGCTCTCATTCCGGCAGGCAAACCAGATCAGCAGGTTCATTCGCCGTTCACCTGCACAACCGAAACAGGCTGAGACAGCTTGAGGGCATTCCGCTGCTTTTGAACTTGTTCATTTAAGTCAAAGAGCAGTTCCCAGTAGTTCGTATTGTCGCAATAGCAAATACAGCGGATGATCATCCCGTTCCCTTCCGGGGTAAATCCGGTCACCATTGTCGTTGGCGCCGGATCCTGGTAGGCATCCTTATGAGCTTTCATAATTTTGACCATTTCTGTCCGGAAACTGTCATAATCCCCATCGCAGCTGACAGGAACATCAATGACAACCCGGCGTTTTTTGTTGATGGTGTAGTTGATGACTGTATTGGAAACCAGAGTGGCATTTGGAATAATGACTTCCTGACCGTTTAAGGTTTCCAGAGTCGTAAACATGATTTCGACTTGTTTGACAGATCCTTCTTCCCCGTCAATGCCGATATAATCCCCTACGGAAAAGGG
>JABUSF010000006.1:143792-145405 GCA_021443945.1 Ileibacterium sp. | reverse complement strand
GCTGGAGATTTGGAAATTCTGGAAACATCAAAATTATCGATCAGTTCCTGGAGGGAATAGATTTCCTGATCTGTAGCAGGAGACCATCCCAGCAGGGCGATGTAGTTGATGATCGCTTCCGGAAGATAGCCTTTGGCCACCAGATCCTGGAAGGAGGCATCTCCGTTTCTCTTGGACAGTTTATGCTGTTCGTCCTTCATAACAGGAGGTACGTGAACATAAGTTGGGCGATCCCATCCATAAGCATCGTAAATCAGGTTGTATTTTGGAGTGGATGACAAATATTCGTTTCCGCGGACCACATGCGAAATGTTCATGGTGTGGTCGTCAATGATGTTGGCGAAGTTGTAAGTTGGGAATCCGTCAGATTTCAGCAGGATCTGTTCGTCGAGCAGATCCCCGTCAAATTCGATATGGCCATAGACTTCGTCATCAAAAGAAGTTTCACCAACGTTTTCAATGGTCTGACGAATGACATAAGGTTCACCGGCAGCCAGTTTCGCGTCGATTTCTTCTTTGGACATATGTTTGCAGGGATCGTTGAACTTAAAGGAGATCCCTAAAGCTTCTGCTTCTTTTCTCTGAGCTTCAATGTCTTCTTCAGAGCAGAAGCAGTAATGAGCATGGCCTGATTCAACAAGCTGTTCTGCATAGCCTTTGTACATTCCCAGACGTTCAGACTGAACATATGGTCCGAAGTCACCGCCAATATCCGGTCCTTCATCCCAGTTCAGACCTACATCCTTCAGGGTGTCATAGATGACATCAACAGCGCCTTCTACTTTTCTTCCCTGGTCTGTATCTTCAATTCGCAGCAGGAAATCACCGCCGTCATGTTTGGCGATCAGGTATTCAAACAGAGCTGTACGCAGGTTTCCAATATGCATGTATCCGGTTGGGCTTGGAGCAAACCGGGTTCGAATTTTCTTATCCATATATTTACAGTTCTCCTAACTAAGAAATCATAGATTAATTGAATTAAAAGTGCAAAGAAAAGAAATTGGCCTTCCGATTTCACTGTTGTTCAGACTAAAAAAGACCCTCGAAAGGGACTTGCGTCATCCTTTATGGAGAGTCTTTTGGAGTTCAGTAGATTATTCCTGTTCCAGTTTCAGAGTCTTTGTTGTGAGGTCGCAGACTTCAGCTGGTCCATAGTACTGAATTGCGCCTGGATATGTGTAAGCTGTTTCTACAGCCCAGTTGTCGCGGTTGTCAGCAAAGAATTTGAATGGGCCGCCATCCAATTCTACAAGGGCTTTCTTGATAACTGGTTTGTCTTCACCATGACGGCGTTCGATGTTCATCATCTTTGTGATTGGCATACCGCCGGCGTTCCATTCAGAAGCTGGTTTGGACAGGTTGGAGATTTTGGACAGGTAGCCTGTGTAACCATTCAGGATCAGCAGAACAGCATTGTATCCAAGAGAGTAGCAGTAGTCTGCATCAAAGTTGGATGGGAATGCGCAGCGTCCTTCATAGCCGAAGAAGTGGTGCAGAGGGCTGAATTTGCCTTTGTAGGTACCTGCTTCAGCACGTTTTTTCAGTTCGTTGGCAACCATGCCGGAGAACAGTTTTTCAGATTCAATCAGAGATACCTGAACGTTTCCATGTGG
>JABUSF010000006.1:140216-143502 GCA_021443945.1 Ileibacterium sp. | reverse complement strand
TTGGCAGCAACTTCTTCAGAGATCAGGCAGATGTTTGGCTGAGTCTGCAGAGCAGCTTCCAGAGCAACGTGAGAAGCGGAACGGCCCATCACTTTAATAAAGTGCCAGTATTTTTTAGCGGAGTTGGCATCACGTTCGATGTTTCCGATTAATTCGGCATATGTTTTTGTAGCGGTATCGAAACCGAAAGAAGTTTCAATATCATCATTTTTCAGGTCACCATCGATTGTTTTTGGAGCACCGATTACCTGAACGCCAGTGTTTTTGGCAGCCATGTATTCTGCGAGAACTGCAGCGTTTGTATTGGAGTCGTCACCACCAATGATCACGATCGCGTTCAGACCATGTTTTTTAGCAACTTCTTCAACGATTGCGAACTGTTCTTTTGTTTCCAGTTTTGTACGTCCGGAACCGATAATGTCAAAACCGCCAGTGTTGCGGTATGCATCGATGAAAGCATCATCGAATTCAACAAAATCATCTTCGATCAGTCCGGATGGGCCGTTTTTGAAACCAAGCAGAACATTTTCTGGGTTTGCAGCTTTTAAAGCATCGTACAGACCAGTAATAACATTGTGTCCGCCAGGTGCCTGACCACCGGAAAGGATGACACCAACAGTTTTCTTTTCAGGGCTAACTGTGCTTTCTCCTTCCACGAAAGTAATTTCATTTTTTCCGTAAGTGTTTGGGAACAATGCAGCAATTGCTTCCTGGTCAGCAACACTCTGAGTAGCAGCTCCTTCTTTAACGGCAATTTTATTGATGCCGCCGCGCAGCATGCCAGGTAATTTTGGTTCGTATTCGTAACGAGCCTTCTGTAAAGGTGAAATAGTCATTTTCTTAAGAATCTCCTTCAAAACAATTTAAACACAAATTACAAGTGACTGAAAGCCATAATTCCAATGTGAAAACGTGATTCGATGGGATTGCAGACTCCAGTCATTTTTCTTGACCCAATCCGTGGTTTCAAAGCGCAAAAAGCCCTCATTCAGAGAGCTGCCATTCTTTTTCAATCAATTTAGAAGCGCAGCAAAAGGATATTCAAATCCTTTCAGCTGCACTCCCTGTTCCTGCATCGCCGACATCATCAGCAAAACATCAATAGGGATTACAAGTCCATTGGGACTTCTCATAATGTCAAAAGTCTGTACTTCCAGACCGCTGCCGCTGACAAAGCGGATTTTCCCCTCCTGAGCATCTACCCGCACCCAGTATTCCAATTGATCAGATTTCATCTTCCTTCTCCTGAAAACCATCCGGGAAGCTTTCGGCCAGCTGTTCCTTCTGCATGCGGTTCAGCCGCTTCATATGCCATTCCCGACTCATCGCGTCATGTTTCGTACTGAACTGTTCGAAGTAAACCAGCTTTACCGGACGGCGGCTTCTGGTGTATTTGGCCCCTTTTCCAGCATTATGGGCCTTCATTCGCTTTTCAAGACAGGTGGTATATCCGCAGTAAAATGTTCCGTCTGCACATTCCACCATATATGTATAATAGGTCTGCTGTTTGAAGGGCTCTGTCTTCTGCTCTGTTTCGGTTATCATGCAACGGTATTATACCAAAGGAAAAGAGACCTTCTAAAAGGCAAAAAGAAAACAGACTGTGCGGGCAGTCTGTTTTCAAAAGGTGGAGTTTATTCACAGCTCAGTTTTCATCATATGTTTGTACTGCTCAATCCGGAATTCCTGTTCTCTGTCATGAACCTGTTTGCGCACAGTTCGGAGGTTTTCAGGCGTAATGGCAGTAATTTCGTCATCATCATAACCAACCACCATTGTTGTTTTGGTCAGCAGAATCGGACGTTTTAAAATGGTCGGGTTTTCCCGGATAAACTTCACAAGCTCGTTGATCGAGAAATCATCCAGATCCTTTCGCATGCTCTGGAAAGCTTTGGAACGGACGGAAATGATGTCTTCCGTTCCATTTTCACATCGGCTGAGCAGATACTTAATCTCAGCATCCTTTAAGATGTTTGAAAAAATATTCTTTTCGATAAAGGAAATCCGGTTATCCTGGAGCCATTTTTTGGCTTTTCGGCAGCTGGCACATCCTGGAGAGGTATAAATTATGATCATTCGTTTCTCCCTTCATGCTTGCCTTTGACTGGCAGCCCATCCTGTGTGGGCTTTCATGTAATTCCATAATACCCATTTTTACTTATACCATCTTAATACTGACCGGAATATAACAAATCAGCTGATTTATTTGTTGTTTTTAAACACTTTTTCAATCTTATAGTTACTTAATTTATCTCTGTTCTTCCTATTTTTATATTCTGAAGCCATTTGGTTCTTTTCCTTCAAATCCTACCCACGACACATGTCAGTTAAATTACCCGTGTTACAATAGAAAAGCATTTTATAATTTGAGAATAATTGAGAGGTTTTAATATATGGATATTCGGGAAATCAGCCTGGACGAATACAGGCAATTCTTTAACCACTGCCATGGCAATCCATTTCAGTCCCCTGAAATGTACCAGCGGCTTCAGAAAGGAAATAAAGCTCCTGTGATTTACGGCGGCTTTGAAGACGGAAACCTCAAAATCGCATTGATGGGAGGGAAATACCCCTTCAAGAAGCTGTTTCAATATATTTACTGTCCCTATGGACCGATCAGTTTAAATCCTTTGGATACCGAACTGACAGCTTCTTTTTTTGAAACCCTGGCTAAAAAGCTCAAAAAAAGCAGAATTGTCTCCATTGTCATGGATCCCTGCATTGAGCTGACGGAACTGGATGCTTTTGGAAAAGAAGTAGAAGGCGGATTCAACAATACCTGGTATCGGGAAACTATGAAGGAAAAGGGCTTTTTAGTTCCTGAACTCCATTATGATATGACCGTTTTGTTCAACCCCCGCCAGGTGGCTGTCATTGATCTGGCTGAAATTGAAAACTATCCAGGTTATTACAGTCCCGAAACAGCCATTGAAAAGTATCACTCCGAATCAGACCAGCTTTCCCTCATGAAAGAACGCAACCAGCGGTACATTAAAAATGGAATGCCTTCCTATATTAAAATCGAGGAAGGCACCATCGATAAACTGATTGAAATGGGAAGCATGTCTGGAGAAGCGAAGGATTTTGACTTTGCAAACCGTCAGGTTCTGGAAGATCTTAAAAACGGCTTTCAGGATAAATGCCGGATTCGTCACTGTTATCTGGATGTTCCTGCCTATCGTGAAAAAATCGAAGCAGAACTTGCAGAGATCGAGCAGACACTTGAGGAAATGAAAGACAAACCGGTAAAGAAGAAAAGAAACATGCTGCTGGATAAGCAAAAATC
>JABUSF010000006.1:138698-139932 GCA_021443945.1 Ileibacterium sp. | reverse complement strand
GTTGAATATATGGGTTCCTTGTATTACCCAGTTCAGAAACAGATGACAAACATGCTGAAAAATTCACTGGAAGGCATGCATTAGCAATTCTTTATATAACAAAAAAAGTCCGATGATAAAATCTCGGGCTTTTTTCATCCACAATCCCAATTGTACAACACGTCAGAAAAATCTAATTTTTCCAGATTCTCTCTGGAAATAAAAAAATTAGCTACTCCGCAGTCTCCCCAGCATACATGCTTCATATCTGAATCCAGCTGAAAGAGCAGAGTATCATATTGATCATCTTTTCTTGGATCCCACTGAGCAAAGTCAGGGTAACCGCCCATCATCGTTCCACTGATGACAAATTCAGGCAGGGCACTCATGGATTCAAAGAAAGCCTCATTTAAATAATCGCTGATAAAACCGGTTCCCCAGGACAGCTCTTCCAATAGTTCAGGAACATTTTCCTTTAATATTTTTTCATATTCATTGGCTGAGCAGGATGGAAGGCTTTTAGCAGCATGAGGAACCAATCGATAACTCTTTGTCCCGTCAAAAGGAAAATTTTTGGGGGTTTCTTCGACCGTGCGAATCTCACCAGACTCCGGCAGATGTTCAATATAACGGACAGCCACTCGATTTTCAGCATCCACGGCAGCTGCCAGTCCAATGCTGTCATCATCTTCTGCAAAGAACTGCAAAAGTCCTTTTTTGGGAAAACCCGGAAGGCATGGCTGTGTTTCCATATTGATTTGAGCCAGTAAAGAAAGCTTTATACCATCCGCTTCAGGAACATCCAAATCCAAAGGCAGATAGTATGGTCCGCCTATTTTGCTGTCGAAAAGATTTCCAGGTTCATCGGTAATGGTATAAACAATGCAGTCCCTTGCTTTGGACTTCATCAAGTTTAAAAGCATTTCCAGCTCTTTTTTCTCCTCTTCTGTAGGTTCGTCTCTCCATTTTGCAGCTGGCTTTAGCTTCGCTGTGTTCTTTTTCTGCTTTCCAAATATCAGATCCAGCAATCCCATACCCGCTACCTCCCTTATCTTATTCTCTGCAGCAAGGCTTATATCAATATTTCTATCATAAGCACAGTTTATTCTGATTGCCATAATTCGATAGACAGGATCCAAAAGTATTGCGTCCACCGATTCATCGGACAGACGCCCATAACAGATCATCCTTTTACAAAACAAAAAGGCCATCCTGAATTCTCAGAATGACCTTGTCGATCGCCGCTGTATTCTCG
>JABUSF010000006.1:137202-138444 GCA_021443945.1 Ileibacterium sp. | reverse complement strand
ATATTCCTCGAAAGGAGAAAAAATCTAAAACAAAAAAACGGCCTCAATCTCATAAATAAACTGGCCGTTTTTTCATAAACAATCGCCGAAAGCCCGTGTTCCAGCACGGGTTTTTGGTGTTTCTATTATGTCGTTCTAAAGTGATTGAACAACTTCATTGAAATCCGCATCTTAAAGAATGAGGTTTCTGATATCAGGATTCAGCCATAGCTTTGACAGCATTTCTCTTCTTTATATTAATAGGGACTCCAGTTTTATCCTGCCGCATAATCTTTTCGAACTCACTCCCATTTTCCGTGCATCTGCACACTTTTTAGGAGTGGACTTCCTGTTCCATAGAACTGAGCGGATCTCTGATTCCTGTTCATGAACAGCACGATCTTCCATTTGCTTCTTTTCGTCTTCAGACAGGGCTTCTGTTTAAAATTCCAGACTGTCCGGATTCAACAGAAAGTATTTCATTCCCATGATGACAAATCCTTCATCGTTTCTCCATGGCCTGCTTTGACCGTTTACAATTACGAATTTCTTAAAAGAATCAGGGATATTGCGCAAAGAGTTGAATTCCTGTGTCTGTTTCTGCTCGGATGACATGTCATAAGCCACCTGAATATAGTATCTCTGGCTGGCCTGATTGACCACAAAATCAACTTCCAGCTGCTTGCGAATCCTTTTTCCTTCTTTATCCTTATCAAATATTTCAACCACGCCAACATCCACGTTGTAACCCCGAATCAGCAGCTCGTTATAGACAATGTTCTCCATGATATGAGTTGGTTCCTGCTGTCTGAAATTAAGGCGGGCATTTCTCAGTCCCAAATCAGTAAAGTAGTATTTCAGATTTGCCCCAATGTATTTTCTTCCCCTTATATCAAAGCGGCCTGCTTTTGAAATTAAAAAAGCGTCTGCCAGATGGTTGATATGGGTTGAAATGGTTTTGTTGGTATATGACATCTGTCTTTCACTGGCAAATGTTTTAGCGATTTTTGCCGGATTGGTTGGAGATCCGATGGCTGATGCAAGAACATCAACCAAAATTCCGATTTCATCCACACTCTGAAGTCTGTTTCTTTCAATCACATCCTTAAGATACACATTGGCAAAAATATTCCTCAGATAATCCGCTTTCTGCCTCTCACTCTGAAAACCTGCAACCTGCGGCAGTCCTCCATAAGTCATATAATCCTGCCACGCTTCATCATATTCACCATTATATGCGGAATAAAACTCCGCAAAGGAAAG
>JABUSF010000006.1:127572-132441 GCA_021443945.1 Ileibacterium sp. | reverse complement strand
ATTTCCATGGAAGATCCCTCTGAAATCGAATTTTACTTTACGCCAAACCCCTATTGGGTATTAGAAGATGTTTTCCCACCTTCTGTTTTAGACTGATCTGTCTGTTCCGATACTTCTTCGGTCGATGTTCCTTCAGCCTGAGTCTCCGGCTGCTTCAAAGATTCCCCATTCAGTACTTTTGTAATGGCGTCCACTGCAAGCTGTTTCTGATCATCTGCAATCACACTGACAGAGGCATTCTGTCCAAGAGCGAAGGAGAAGTCCATGGTTGGACTTCCTGTCAGTGCGACAGAATTAATTTGCCAGTTTGGAAACTTTTCCACTTCAAGAGCCAAGAATTCGCGAATTTGATCGGAAGACATATTCGTAGAAATAGCTGTTGGAAGCACGTCCAGAACTGCTGGATATTTGAAGAAGGAAGTTGGAGATTTCAGAGCGTTGATAATTGCTTCCAGTACAATCTGCTGGTTGCGGATTCGCTGGTTGTCTCCATCTAAATAAGCGTGGCGTTCCCGAACAAATCCCAGTGTACGCTCTCCTTCCAGATGGTTCCACCCTGCCTGAACGCCAGGAGTACCATTCGCATAGAACGTATCGACTTCAAGGCCTTCTTCAACATAGACATCCACTCCTCCAAGAGCATCCACAATGTTCATCAAGGAAGAGAAGTTTACCAGCACGGTGTAATTGATTGGAATGCCAAGGAAGTTTTCCAATGTTGCTTCCGTAGATCCAATCCCGTAAATACCGGTATGTGTAAGTTTATCGTTATAGCCAGCTGCTGCCTGACAGGCTGTGCTTTGGGATTTGCAGGCAACCGGCAGATAGGCATCACGAGGGACCGAAACCAGCAGAACCTGATAGGTTTTCGGGTTCACGACCGCCAGCATATTCACATCGGAACGGCTTCCCGCAGAAAGTGTCCCGTAGCTGTCATTTCCTGAAATCAAAACTACAAACGGGTCTTGCTTAATGTTGTTCACTGGATCTGCCGGATTTTTCATTTCTTCCGGCAAATCTGTGTAATAGGTATATGTATCTACTACATTGGAGAATGTCGTCAATGCGTTGTACTGGTTTATATCATTCGCTGCATCCAGAAGATCGCGGTGATACTGCTCAGGAAGAATAATGGCATCCACCTGTTTTTGCAGAAGTCCGTCTGCCAGTGAATAGACCGTATCGAATTCAACCGTTTCAAACTGAGCGCCTTTGCTGTTCAGCTGTTCAATTGCTTTTTTTGTTCCTTCTTCATCCAATGCAGAAGAGACGCCAACTCGTTTGGAATTCAGCTGAGCAGGTTCAGTGAGCTCTGTTTCATTCAAAGCATAGGTGGTCAAGCTGATGGCCAGAGACTGGGAAAGCCTTTGAGCATCCGGAAGAAGATCTTTCTTCTCTTCTTCTTTCTTTTCTTCCTTATCCATATCCTTTTCTGCTTTGTCTGCCTGATTTGTGGAAATCATGGAAATCACAGACGAAAGCTGCCCTACAAGATTTCCACCAGTGGCCAGGGCTGTACATAAAACAACAGAGATGATGCGGGCAAGCCATTTCCAGCCCCTTTTCTCCTGGGTCCATACAAGAATCAGGGACACAATAAGCGAAATCATGAAAATTCCGAATCCGCTGATTAAAAGCATCTTCTGATTTAAAACCCCAATATTTGATAATTGAAAGGCTGCATATAAGCTCGCAGCAGCCAGAGATATAACAAGGACAAATGTGATCAGCATTCCCCAATTCTTTTTCTTTGGTTCCATGTTCTCAGTCCCCTCGCTTTCTTTCATTTAAATAATTGATGTCTATCTTATCATAATCTTTTTCCAGATTTAAAAGCCCATAGAAAAACCCGCAGGTTTGCGGGTATCATATTTTATCCGTGATGAGCGGCTATTCCATTTCGGAAAGGATTAATTTGCACAATTTATCCGTTCCCATCGGGATGGGCACATAGGCCTGAGGGGGAATCGCTACCACTTTGCGGTTGGCTTCTTTTCCAGCTGCTTCAAATTCCTTTAAATAGTTTTTCGTCTGAGGAGACACCAAATACATATCGTATTCCTGAGCCTGCAGCAGTTTTTTCCCTTCTCCGACGCCTCTTGCGGTAACAGAAATCTCCAGATGATCCGCCTGGAATTTTTCCTCCGCTTTCTTAGCCACCATGGAACTGGACATACCGCCTGCACAGACAATCAAAATTCTTTTCATGATTCAACCTTCTTTCTTCAACACCATTATGCCAAAGCACAGAAAGTCCGAAAACCGCTTTCAGCTAGTTCCATCCAGCAAGTTTTGTCATTTTGCATTTTTTATAATTGTGCACCACATTGGAAACTTCAAGAACATTTCCATCGCTTAAAAAGACGGTGTTCTGCATGCAGAATGCCGGATCGTTTTCCTTGAGATTCAGTATTTCAGCCTCCTGGCTGGACAGTCTGTCAGCGCTCAGCACTCTGTCCGCAAATCCAATAGACAACTGCAGATCTCTGGTGATGTAGCGGTAAATGGATCCTTTCGCGATCTCTTCCGTAAGATCCCCCATCAGCTCTTTGCTGTACCAGATATATTCCAGAGAATAAGGCTCATCATCCACTTTGCGAAGCCTCTCCAGATAATAAAGAGCTTCTCCGGGCTCAATTCTGAATTTTTCTGCCAGCTGCTCATCCGCCTTCACCACTTCCAGCTTTAAAGGAATCCCCTCCACTTTCTGGTTGGGAAACTCTCTTGAAAACCCTCGGTAAGATTCCAGAGAAATACAGTTGTCGTAAGCGGAAGGCCGTGGAAAATAACCATTGGGCTGCATGGGATAGATCAATCCTTTGTTGACAAGAACAGCCATAGCTTTGCGTACATCTTTGCGATTGGCCTGAAAAGCTGCCATCAGTTCCTTCTCATCCGGCAGCTGCACACCGCAGGCATATTTTCTGCTGATCAAATCGTTTTCCATTGCTTCTGCAATTTTGATATAAGCAGGTTTCATTTGTGTACCCCTTCTTCCGCTTTCTTTTTCTGAAGCCAATTCCATCCACTGACTGAACCGGAACAGGTGATAGCGGTTATAATTTCAAATAGAATAATAGAAAAACCAGAGGTTTGTCATGGCTTATTTTCCAATGTTTACCGATTTGTCTCATAAAAATGTACTCATTTTAGGCGGCGGAGCCGTCGCCTTTCGAAAAGCGAAAATGATGCTTGAATTCGAAGCATCGGTGACGGTCATTTCCTTAGAGTATGATTCCCGGTTCCATGAGATTTCTTCTGCAAAACAGATTGTCTCCATATGGAATCCGGATTATTTAAAAACAGCGGATCTTTTGATCTGTGCTTCCAGTGACCATCAGCTCAACCATCAGGCTGCAGCCGATGCAAAAGCCCTGCGCATTCCAGTCAATGTTGTGGATGACGCAGCTGCCAGCACCTTTATCTTTCCTGCTGTCATTCATCAGGAAGATCTGGTGATTGGGATTTCCACAAGTGGAGCCAGTCCCAGCGCAGCCCAGTGGCTGAAAAAGCAAATCACTGCATTGATCCCCGATCATTTTCCAAAAATGCTCTCCGATCTGAAAAAACTTCGTCCCCGGGTAATTCTTCAGATTTCAGATGAAGCCAAGCGTACTGGATGCTTTAAAAAACTGTTCTCCATATATATGGATAGAAAACAGCTGCCGGAGTCTGATCAAATCGACTCCATCCTTCAGGAGTGGAAAAGTCTATGAAAGGAAAAGTTTATCTTTGCGGAGCAGGCTGCATTGGCAGCGACGGACTCACGCAGCAGGCTGCGAATCTGATTGCCAAAGCGGAGGTCCTTGTATGTGACGACTTGCTCGATCCCGAAATCTTAAAACTGAATCCTGAAGCGAAAATCATAAAGGTTGGAAAGCGGAAAGGATCCCACAGCAAAAGCCAGGACGAAATCTGTGCATTGCTGGTGGAACTGGCCGGCAAATACCAGACGGTCGTCCGTCTGAAAGGCGGAGATCCTTTTGTCTTCGGACGGGCCGCTGAAGAAATCGACGCTTTAACATCCGTTCAAATCCCTTACGAAGTAATCCCAGGCCTTTCTTCCGCCATTGCCATTCCAGAACTGGTGGGAATCCCAGTCACCGCCAGACATGAAGCTCAAAGTTTTGCCGTCATCACTGCTCAAAGAGCAAAGGAAGAAGCCTTCCTTCCAAAGGATCTGAAGTGGATTTCCGCCTTTCATGGCACACTGGTCGTTCTCATGGGATTTTCCCTGGCAGAAAAAATATGCCGGCAGCTGTGCGAGGCTGGCTGGGATCCCCTCACTCCTGCAGCAGTTGTATGGTCGGCTGAGATGGGCCATCCAAAAGGAATTCTGGCCAACCTGAAGACCCTTCCCCAGAAAATCAAAAACTCCACCGCCTGTGCACCGGCCGTTCTTGTGTTCGGAAAAACGGCTGCACGAATGACTCCTGGCTCTGAGCATCCTGTTCGAATCGGTCTGACCTGTACCAAGCGGATGAAAGAATCCGTCCTCTCCTGGCTTGGACCCGGTTATGAAGCGGTCTCTGTTCTTGAGCCTGAGCACCTCTTTCTGGATTGGGATCTTGCTTCTCTTCGGGAAGAACCTTTTAACTGGTACTGCTTCTGCTCTCCTCAGGGAGCCAAAACCTTTCTGCAGGAATGCAGAAAGAAAAAAGCAGATCTTCGCGATCTGCCAAAAATAGCCTGTATTGGCCCAGCCACATCAAAGGTCATGGAAAGCGCCGGAATCTATCCGGACCTGGTCTGCCAGAATCCCAGTGTTGAATCCCTGTGCAAAGAGCTCCAGCATCGACTGCACTCCACAGACCGGATCGCGTCTTTCCGGTCCGCTCTGGGCAATGCCATTCTGGAAGATGAGCTTTC
>JABUSF010000006.1:124243-126844 GCA_021443945.1 Ileibacterium sp. | reverse complement strand
CTGGGCCACCCCATATGACTGAACCGGCCATGCAGAACCAACTGCATGACCTTCATGTCGGGAATGCTTCTTTTCTGCAGGACATGAGCGATCTTTTGAGCCTTCAAAACAGGACTCATCTGCTGGATGTCCTGTCCCTCCAGTTCAATGGATCCCTGCACACTTTCCAGCACCCCCAGGCACGTTTTGAGCAAAGTGCTTTTTCCGCAGCCGTTCTGGCCAATCAGCACATGAAGCTTGCCTGGTTCAAACACGGCATTGACATTCTTTAAAACCAGATTTGAACCATACCCGACACTCAGTTTCTCGATCCTCATGCTCCGGCCCTCCTGCTTCTGCCAAACAGCAGCCATAAGAAATAAGGTCCGCCCCCTAAGGCCAAAAGGATTCCAACCGGAATTTCCTGAGGAGAAGCAAGGGTGCGGGCTGCCAGATCACAAACCATCAAAAGCAGCGCTCCTCCCAGAATGCAGCCGCATAAATACGTCCGCCCAAAATCTGGAAGAAATTTCTTCATCAAATGAGGTACGGCCAATCCTACAAATCCAATCAGCCCTGCAATAGAGACGCTGCCGCCAGCCAAAAGAGCCGCCAACCCCAGCAGAATCCGCATCCATCTGGGAGCGTTCAGCCCTAAAGACAGCGCCTGTTCATGTCCTAAAAGCAGCAGTTCCAGCTCCTGCGAAAAAAGCAGAACAAGACTCATGGCGCAAAGACAAATGATTCCGCCAGCGGCCAGCTGATTCCACGTCATGTTGGCCAAAGACCCCATGCGGAACGCCGTATAGCCTAAAAGAGCATCCGGAAAGACGGTAATAATCAAATCTGTACAGGCAGAAAAGATTTGAGAGAAAGCCACACCCGCCAAAATGACCGTTGTCCTTGATAGACGAAACCGCTTTGCCAGTGCCAGAATTCCAAAGCTGGAAGCCACTGCCCCAATCAGAGCCGCTGTCATGCTGATCCCACTGGCTGCCGGAAACACAATTCCGGCCAGCGCAGCAGCCAAAGCTGCTCCCGCATTAATACCCAGGGAATGAGGAGCTGCTAAAGGATTGGCCAGAACCGATTGCATTACCGCGCCGCTTAAAGCAAGAGACCCACCGCAGACAACCGCTCCTGCCAGTCTTGGCAGCCGCAGGCCAAACACAATATTGTTGTAAAGAGAACCGGGAACAAAGATCTCCTTCCAGGCGGCTGGATCCAAAGCAGCACTGCCCACACAAAGGCTGAGGATGGAAATCAGCACAATGGAGAGAGCCAAAATAACGAGTACCTTTAATTCCCTGTTAGTTTTCATACAAAATATTATACAGGCCTTCGTAGGCGTCCGCCCACTTGTCATTGGGCTTCAAATTGTACAAAGACGGATCCATCACATGGACCTTTCCGTTTTTGACCGCATCCAAAGACTGCCATAAAGGATTGGAAAGAACAGCCTCCTCCATTTGCTTTCTGGCCTTCGTATCATCACTTCCCTGATAGACCAGGAAAATATGGCTGGGATTCTCCTGAAGGATGGTTTCCATGGATAAATTCTCCAAAAGAGCATTCTGAGTATCAGCAATGTTTTGAGCGTTTAAATCCTTCAGCATTTCCCCCAGCACGCTGCCTTTGGAATTTTTGACCTTTGCGCCGGAACCGGCCGCCCGAATATACAGCACTTTGGGAGACTGTTTTTGAGCTGCCTGACTTTTCAAAGACTCGATCCGTTCTTTTTGAGCGGTTCCTTTTTCCTCATACGCTTTTTTATTGCCTGTCAGTTTGGTGAAATCGTTCATCACCTTCAAATAATCATCGAAGCTGGATACATCGTAATAGAGTGCGGGAATTCCCGCTGACGCAAGAGTCTCTTTCAAAGCCAGCTGACTTTCATTTTTAGCACTTCCAATGACCAGATCCGGCTTGGAAGCCAAAAGAACTTCTGTATTGATTTTCTTCACGTCCCCCAAGTCTGCAACCGACTCATCCAAATCCAGATCAAAGCTGGTCCACGAATCATGCGCAGCCGCCTTCAGGCTGTCTCTGCCTCCTGCATCGATCCATAAATCCGCAAAACTTCCAATCAGAACCGCTGCATTTTTTGGGCTGGAAAGCGAAACTTCCCGGTTTAAATCATCCGTCACCACAATGGACTGACCGGACTCTTGGGAAACCGGCTGAAAAGAACAGCCAGAGAATATCAGAACCGCTGTCAAAAAAACAGACGCGGCTTTTTGAACTGTTTTCATCCTCTTCTCCTTACACTTGTTTTTCCATTGTACTCGATCCGCAGCTGGATCGAACAGTTTGTCTATTCCGTCAAATGCAGCCTGCAAAAGCACCCTTCTTCTCTCTCGAAAAGAAGGGTGCTGATGATCGGCTCTGAACATTTATTCTTCCAGAATGTAAGCCGCCGTAATTTTAGCCGTGTAGGCTGTATGGAAATCGCCTTTCGGATAATACCGATCCAAAATCTCACTTTCGATGGCCTGAGGATCCTGATCCTGTTTGTAGATCACCTGGGCCTCAATGGTTAAAGGAAGCTGAGCCACCGCAGGAACCTGTACGGTTTCACCTTCCACTTTGATCAAATTCAACGCTTCAAATTTATCCACATCC
>JABUSF010000006.1:120604-123924 GCA_021443945.1 Ileibacterium sp. | reverse complement strand
ATGACTTTCTTATACCAGTGGAAGGAGTCTTTGCGGGAACGGTTCATCGTTCCATTGCCGGCATCGTCCATATCCACATAAATAAAGCCGTAGCGCTTGCGCATTTCACCCGTTCCGGCAGACACCAAATCAATGCATCCCCATGGGGTATAACCGATCAAGTTGATGCCTTTGTCCAGGATACTGTGCATGGCCTTCACATGCTTTTTAAAGTAGTCAATCCGGTATTTGTCATGGATGCTTCCGTCTTCTTCCACTTTATCGATGGCGCCCAGTCCGTTTTCCACAATCATCAGCGGCTTATGGTATCTGTCCCACATGACTTCGCAGAAGATCTCCAGACCGGTCGGATCCAGAGCCCAGCCCCATTCGGAATATTCCAGATAAGGATTGCGGGCCCCCATTGTAAAGTTGCCTCCAACGGTGTCTTCTGTTTTATGAGTGGTCACTGCATTGGACATGTAATAGGAGAAGGAATAGAAATCAACGGTTCCTTCTTTGAGAATTTTCATGTCCTGGTCTGTGATGTCCAGAGTCACATGATGCTCATCCCAAAGACGCTTGGCGAAAATTGGATATTCCCCTTTTGCCTGAACATCTCCGGAATAGAACAAATTTCTTTCCCAGAGGTACAGATTTTTCCAGACATCCTTGGGATCGCTGGTTAAGGAATAATTGGTAATTCCGCAGATCATGCATCCAATCATGTTTTCCGGATCAATTTCATGACCGATTTTGACAGCCTTGGCGCTGGCAACAAACTGATAATGAAGAATCTGGTAAGCCTCCTGATAATCTTCATCATCGACTTCGCTCAATAAATCCAGAAACTGAATGGCGTTGTTGATTTCGTTGAACGTCAGCCAGTATTTCACCAGTCCCTTAAACTCTGTAAAACAGGTTCTGGCAAAGTTTGCATACAAATCAACCAGCTCCCGATTGGTCCAGCCGCCTTCATGCTGTTCCAAATACAGAGGAGTGTCAAAATGCCAGATGGTCACCAAAGGCTCAATGTTGTGAGCCCGCAGTTCTTCAAAAACTTCTCTGTAAAAAGCAATGCCTTCCGGATTGGGCTCTGTTTCCTTTCCCGTAGGAAACAGACGGCTCCAGGCGATGGACATGCGGAAGACTTTAAAGCCCATTTCCGCAAACAGCGCAATATCTTCTTTCCAGTGGTGATAAAAATCTGTTGCCTTGTGATTTGGATAATAATCTTCTTCCAGTACAGCGTACTCTGCCCCTTCAGGCAGCTTAAAACCATGTTCGGGGGAATGATGAGGGATACCGTATTTATCCAGCCAGGTAATCTGACGCGGCGTGTTCAAAGTTCCGCCCGTGGTGACATCAGACAATGTCATGCCCCGGCCTCCTTCGTTCCAGCCTCCTTCATACTGATTGGCAGCAGTGGCCCCTCCCCACAAAAAACTGTCAGGGAATTTTGCCATAGGATTCTCCTTCTTTCAAATATGCATACCTGTATTATAAAGTGTTTACATTTCTTTAAATACCATTCACAACACCTTTCCAGGAAAAATAAGAAACAAATTCAGCCCTCTGAAAAAAACAGGGCCAGAGGCCGAAAAAAGAACAGGCAGGAGAGAACAAAGAATATTTGCGGAGAGTGTTTGGGCCGAAGTCACTCTTAACCCCTTTCGATTTGCAGCTGTCGTCTGGAAATGGGCAAACTGCAGAACCGTTCCTGCTTTTGAAAAAAGAGTTTTTCGAATTCTCTGTTTCAGAAAAAATATTTTTCGCTTTCATTACCAAACAAGGTATTCTAAGAACAGAACTGAAACTGTTCGCCAAACTCCAGAAAGGAACTTATGCCCCAAAACATTCAATTAAAAATTCGTTCCCTCTTTTCTGATTTGTCTTCGACAGACCAGAAAATTGCCGGATATCTTCTCGATCACCACTCCACCATCTCCAACAGCACGATTAATGAGCTCTCCGCGGCCATAGGAGTGGCTGATTCCACTCTTTTTCAGTTTGCCCGAAAGCTTGGATATAAAGGATTCAAGGATTTCAAACTGGCTTTTCTTCCTCAGCCAGATCCGGTGCGTGAAATCCCTGTTTATCAGGAAATCGAAGATGGAGACAGCTTTTTGCGGATTGCAGAAAAAGTGTTCGCCTCCAACCAGGCCGCTTTGACAGAAACCAAGCAGCTGCTTCGGGAAGAAGATCTGGCCTTGGCCTCTAAAATCATCAATGGATCCAACCGGCTTTTTTTCTTCGGATCCGGAGCCAGCGAGCTGATCGCCCATGATGCTTTTGAAAAGTTTCTGCGGGCAGGACTGTCTGTCTTTCACGATTCTGACGGCCATGTCCAGCTGATGCTGGCATCCATGATGAAAACAGGCGACTGTGCGTTCTGCTTCTCCCATTCCGGGCGGACCAACCAGGTGATCAAAGCCGCGCAAACCGCCAAAGAAAACGGAGCCAGAATCATCTCCTTTACAAGCAACGCCCTCTCTCCCCTGGCTAAAGAATCTGACGTCATCTTCATTTCCTCCTCCAAGGATATGGAGTATCTGGCAGAAGCTATGTCCAGCGAAATTGCGCAGATGAGCATCGTCGATGCTTTATACGTCAGTTACATGGTGTCCCATAAGGAAGAGTCCAAACAGTCCACCGCCAATTTCAGAAAAATCCTGCTGGATTTCAAGCGTCCCTGGCGTTAAAAACTTTCCGCTCATCCAAAAAGAAGGGAATGCCAGTTTTCCTGGACACCCCTTCTTTTGATTCGCCGAAAAACTGTGCAGGAAAAACAGGATCCTGTCCTTTGCCGCGTTGGGCGTCTTTGTCCTTCCTGCCTTTCACCATCTTTCTGCGAACACTTATTTTGTTTATTTTCTAAGGGTTTTCATACTCTTTCGTTTATTTTTTGTATTTCCGTTTGGCTGTGAAATTCGATTTTTTCTGCTGCAGAATCCATTTTTATGGATCATACCTTTTTTTAAACAACCGTTTCTTTTAAACCATATAAGATCATTTATAAATTTATATGTGTTGTTTTCCCTTCTCCTTCATCCAGTTTGTTGGGCTTCACATAGAAGGCAGGGCTGGAAACAGGCTTTCTTTTTGGACAACTGAGGGTTCTAATAATCCAATCAAAATCATTTACATTGGGAAGCCCTTTCGGATATACTCTCGTCACGTAAGATGAAAGCGCATTAATAAGCATCTGTTTGCTATTCAGATGACTAGACAATGCCAAGGAGAAAGAAAAACAAATTATGGAAAGAAAGAGAAATCTGATCACCTCTGCACTTTGCTCTGTCCTTGCACTGAGTATGATGGCCGGCTGTGCCAACAGCAGC
>JABUSF010000006.1:119504-120587 GCA_021443945.1 Ileibacterium sp. | reverse complement strand
ACAACGCCGCCGCACAGACAGAAACCGCCACAGAAACAGCATTTGTGGACAACAAGTTCGAAAACTGGAACGACGATTCCAAGCCAAAACAGGTTCTGTACGATTTTGTAAAAAATGCTGTCGATAAAAATTCCGAAGGCTACATTCCGCCTGAAAACAGAGTCGCTGTCTTCGATATGGACGGAACACTGATTTCTGAAACAAACCCCTACTATATCGAATGGATGATGTATCTCTACCGTGTTCTTGAAGATCCAAATTACGAAGCTCCGGAAGAAATCAAAACATATACAGAAGAAGTCATCAAACCAGCTCTTTATTCCGGTAATGTGACCGATGAAATCGATGCTCAGTTCTCTCAGTATCAGGCAAAAGTATATGAAGGAATGAACATGGACGATTATGAACAGTATGTCCTCAACTTTTTGAAACAGCCTGTTAACGGTCAGAGTGATTTAACATATGGAGAATCCTTCTACATGCCGATGCGCAACGTTGTCGACTACCTCCAGGACAATGGCTTTAAAGTATACGTGGTTTCCGGTGCAGACCGTCTGACGGCCAGAGCGGCTGCTTCCTCTGAACTTGGAATTCCAAAAGATCAGATCATCGCCAGTGACACAGCCATTGTGGCAGGAAAACAGGGCGATGAAGACGGTGAATTCTACACCTTCGAAGCTGGAGATGAAGTTGTCCGCAGCGGCGATCTGATCATCAAAAACCTGAAAATGAACAAAGTTTCTGCCATTGCCAAAGAAATCGGCGTGCAGCCTGTTCTGGCATTTGGCAACTCTTCCGGTGATGAAAGCATGCTGCTCTACACCATCAACGACAACAAATACCCTGCAGAAGCATTTATTCTGATGTGTGATGACACAGAAAGAGATCACGGAAACGAAGCGAAAGCTCAGAAAACCAAAGATATGGCCGAAAAAGACGGCTTTAATGCAGTCAGCATGAAAAACGACTTCAAAACCATTTATCCAGAAAAGGCAAAACTGACTGAAATCAAAGAATAAAAACGAACAGTGGATGAGGATCAGAGTTCTGATCTTCATCCGCTTTTTTATGAAAAATACCTCC
>JABUSF010000006.1:113341-118851 GCA_021443945.1 Ileibacterium sp. | reverse complement strand
AAGATCTGGTTTGCAATTTGAACGAATTCATCCTGATCCGTTTTGTCGGGGGTGAAAAGGGAGTAGGAAATGCCGGGAACGGTATCTGTCCAGGTGATGAGGGTTCCGTTGTCACTGGATTTTAAAGTTCCGGTGCAGTGTTGGATTTCGACAGGTTCTTCTGCCGTCCAGGTTTCATACACCCCGCTGATGTCTTTTCCTTCCGGTTCAGAGACAGACTGAGCACGGTAAGTCATGGCCGTTCCATTCAACTTGAAATCTACCTGTGCCAGTTTGGTTCCGTCTGAATCGTCGATCACGGAGTATACCACATCGGTGGCATCTTCAGGAGCTTCCAGATCAAGTCCAGTCTGTTGGGTCAGTTCGTCTTTCGTCACTTCCTTTACTGGATTTGCCAGCTGCGTATTGGCAGTTTCTTCCTTTTTTGTGTCCTGCGTTTTGTCTTCTTTTTTTGTTTCCTGAGCAGTGTCTTTCGAAGCGCTGCTGCAGCCGGCTGCCAGCATGGAAACAGTCAGAAAACCAATTGCCCATTTCTGAAGTTTCATGAGTCATTTCTCCTTTCTCTGATTGAGGTTTGCGGCTTCATTATACGCAGATCCAGTTAAAGAAAAATTAAACATTTTGGATCTGCCTGCAAAATGCCTCCAAAACAGCCTGTTTACCGGAAACTGCTTTGGAAACCGTCTTTTCAAGATATTTTCACATGCGAAACACGAAAAGTTTTTCGAAATAATTAATCAGTTGCCAATTCTTTATTAAGAGGCTCTTTCTATACTGTGAACATTAGGACTGCAGATCAACTGTCAGTCATTGAGGAACTGCATGAGTAAAATTGAAAATACCAATTCATCGAAAGACAAGACTATGCTCCAAATCTTTTGCATGGGGCTGATCATTCTCGGGGCCGCTGCCCTTCCCAATATTTGGAACGACTTTTTCAAACTGTCCGTCCATTTGTCCAATCGGATTTTCCCGTATTTGTCCATCGGATTTCACTGTGCCCTGGCCATGCTTCTGTTTTACTCCGGATATCGGGGATACCGGTATTCGATTGGCAAAGAAGACGGAACAGAAAGTAAATCCGCAGCCATTATTCTGGTGGTTTTCAGTATCTGTGCCGTATTCATCGGTCTATGGGATCTGAATCCCTCCTGCATCTTCTCTCCCGTTCTGGTCGCCTTTCTGGATTTGGCCGGAGCCTCTATGTTTCTGACCATTCTGATGAAGGGAGAAGCCAGTGTGGCTGTCATTCGAAAATTTCCTGACGATGAAAAGAGCTGAAGTGTCTGCTTTTAAGCAGGCTTTTTTATTTTGACAAGAAAAGTTGTCAATTCGATTGACAAGGATCCTTGTCATCTTTACCATCATAAGTGACAAGAAAAGTTGTCAATCGATCCTGATTCAGATTTATGAGTACCGGTCCATAAATATCTGAATTCCAAAGGAGTACCTGCGGCAGAAAGGTGGGATACAGGATGCCGCTTCTTAACCGATTAAAAGAATACCGATCCAAACTCGGCGTCAACCAAGCACAGATGGGACTGCTGGTGGGAACATCCAGACAAACGATTTCCCAAATCGAAAGAGGAGACTATTCTCCTTCCGTCACCCTGGCATTAAAAATTGCAAAAGTCTGCAACGCCTCTGTCGAGGACATCTTTCAATATGAGGAGGATAATAAAGATGAAAACTAATGCAACATCCGCATCCAATACAAAGATCTACATCAAATTTGCTCTGATTCTGATCGCTTCCATGGCAGGGGGAGCTCTTGCCGCTTTCCTTTTTCAAACCATTGCTTCCAATTTTCAGTTCACGATGGACAACAGCGTGAAGTCCTTTATGGATTATTTAAGTGCTGGAACCATCGTCGGATTCAACCTGATCGCTGCAGTCTACTGCTTTATTCAAATCTCGAAAGCTAAAAAGCTTGTAAAATCCTGGGATGGTCAGGACGATGATCTGGCTATGGAAGCGGAAAATATGCTGGAAATGCCATTGATGGTCAGCGGCTGCTCTTTCATCCTGACGATCATGCTTTTTGGCATCTGCTGCTGGCTTCTTCTGGTACCAGTTCTGAACAGTGAACAGGCGTCTTTAGAGATCAGCTCCATGATTCTTTTCATCCTCTCCATGCTGGCACTCTTAGGGAATATGGTTTGGACCATGGCTGTCCAGAATATGTCTGTCAATTTAATCAAAGAACTGAACCCGGAAAAGCAGGGAAGTATTTTCCAGACGGATTTTCAAAAAACATGGGAAGCCAGCTGCGACGAAATGCAGAAACAGGAGATTTACCGAGCCGGATTCAAAGCTTATCAAAACATGAACAAAATGTGCTTGGCCGGATGGGTTCTTAGCGTTCTCACCATGTTTTTCTTCGATACCGGTCTTCTTCCGATGATTCTGGTCTGTCTGATTATGCTGACTGGAAACCTGACATATATGATGAATGCCAGAAGCAAAAAATAAATCCATCTATGAAGTTTTCAAAACGGAGCCGGTTTGAGTGCGGCTCTGTTTTCTTTTGCTCCTTCAAAAAAAATGGAGGGTGCATTTCAAAGGAATGCACCCTCTTCAGGAAAAGACTTTAGTCAGCAGCGTATTTTGCAGCCAGTTCATCCAGTTTCTCTGGATTGGCTTTCAGCCATTCTTTAAAATTCATGCCGGAATCCTGAACCGTTTTGCCCAGTTCAACAACCAAAGCCGGGACCTTTTCTTCCAGAATATTTCCCATCTCACGGCCAAGACGTTCCTGACCCTGCACTTCATCCCCGTAGGCAAACATCATGAAGGAAGCATGAGGTTTCTTGTCAACGACTTTGACAAAACCTCTGAATCCCAGTTCTGCGGTCTGATGAGCCGAGCAGGAGGAAGGACAGCCGGAAATATGAATCTGAGGCAGGGCTTTGGCATCGATGTCTGCTTCGCGCACGGCTTCTACAATCTTCTTCAGCAAAGACTGAGAATCACGAATTCCCACTTGGCAGATGGAGGCGCCAATGCAGCTGGAAGACGCTTCCAGAGGTGTTCTGGCTGCATCGTCTTTAATGATGTCCTGAATTTTCAGAGCTTCATCGCCGTTCAGATTGATAATATAGGCTGTTTCATCCGGGGATAGGCGGATTTCCACCTGATCCATGGGAAGGATCGCTTCATAGACTTTTTTCAGCACTTCCTTATCAGGAGATCCGCCGATAGGATGCCAGCGGACCGTATACAGTCCATCCTGTTTCTGAGGCAGAACAAACCAGCTTTCTTCCAAAAGTGTATCCGATGGCTGTTTGTCAATGACCACTTCTTCCACATCTGTCAGATCGATGTCGTTTTCAGCCATCACTTTTTCCAGTTCTTCCAGATAGGCTTTCCGGAAGTTGTCTTCGCCGCCCAGAGACTCGACCATATATCTGGTTCTGGCTTTGGCACGGTTGTCATAGTTTCCATATTTTTTGAAGGTTTCAATCATGGCGTAGATGTAATAAAGGATTTTGGAAGGATCCACATCTTCTGCCACCTTTACGCCCAAACGGGGATTGGCCCCCATTCCTCCGGCACCATACACATCAAACAATCCATTTTCTTTCGCCACGAATCCTAAGTCGCGGATGGTTGCATGAGATACATTGGATTTGGAATTGGAGAAGGCCACCTTCAGTTTTCTTGGCATTTTTTCCCGGTCAATAAAATGAATCAGGAACTCACTGGCTGCCAGGGCATACGGCATCACATCAAAGTATTCTTCTTTTTCTGTTCCTGTCAAAGGAGAGCACATGACATTTCGAGGGTAATCTCCGCCGCCTCCATAGCAGACAATGCCGGCTTTTAAAGCGTCCCTCATAATTTCCACGGTTGTTTCAGGGGATAAGTCATGCATCTGCACAGTCTGGCAGGTGGTGAAATGAAGCAGTGGGACATCATGTTCGGCTGTTTTGTCCAAAATATATTTCAGTTTCTTTTTGGTCAAACGGCCGCCGTTCATGCGCAGCCGCAGCATATTGGCTTTGGCGCCCCGCTGAGCGTAGCTGCCATACTTTCCGGAAAAGCCTTTATATTCTTTTTGGGAAAGTTTTCCATCATAAAACTCTTTTGTTTTTTCCTCAAAGAGATCAATTTTCTCTTCGAAATCCATAGGGTTGATTTTATCGGTAAGCTTCATAAGAACTCCTTTTGATCTATCCATTCCGCTTCCATTTTGAAACAATCTTTTCTATTTATCCATTGCCGTCATAAGATAACTTTTCACATCCAGCAGGGAAGGCATTTTCATCTGAATCGACTGGCACATTTCCTCATCCGGCTTCAGCCGGTCCGGAATCCAGACGCTTGGAAAGCCTCCGGCTTTTGCTGCCTGAATGCCGAATTTTGAATCCTCAAGAACCAGGCACTCTTCCGGCTTCAGGTTCATGGCTTTTGCTGCCGCCAAAAAAACAGCCGGATTGGGTTTGGAAGGCAGCCCGTCCAGGGAGCTGATTATGGCTTTGGGCTTCAAATCCGCCGCTGAATGGGAACACATCTCGACAATATTCTGACGGGCTGAACTGCTGGCAATGGCATATGGAATATCATTTTCATTGAGCCAGTCCACAATTTCTTTCAATCCTTTTTTGTCAGCCTGCCCCTTTTCAGGAAAGAAGGAATAGAAATGCTCCATCCGCTTTCCCTGATAGTCTCGACAAATGACTTCTGTGATTCCGGGATAGTCTTTTTCAATCCCATTAAGCATGGTCTTGTCACAGCCGATAATCCGCTGCATTTCTTCTTCGGGAAGAGCAATTCCAGCTCTGGCCGCCAGTTTGGGAACCATTTCGATGTACATGGTTTCGGTATCAAACATCAGGCCGTCCATATCAAAAATAATTCCTTTGATCATTCAAACGCCTCCAGCTGTCCTATGGGGATAAACCGAAGGTCATGATCGATGAAATCCTCTTCTTTGTTCAGGACTTTTCCATACCAGACCACAGAGTGAAACTGATTGTTTTTAAAACCGGCATGGGGCAGTTCCCCCATGAACTCAAATCCCCGGCGCTCATGAAAAGCGATGCTTCGGGCATTGCTTTTGGAAATGCATCCAATCAGCCAGTGAATGTTCTGACGTTTCAGAAGATCTTCGAGCCTGTCCATGATGGCAGCCACCTGACCATGATGATTTCCCTCTTTAAAGTAAATGGTTAAATCCGCATCAAACTGATAGCTGGCTTTTTCAAACGCGTTGTGGGCACAGGCATATCCCAGGATCTCTCCCTGCTCTTCCGCAACCAAATAGGGATAGTCTTTCTGAATATCCAGCTGACGCTTTTTAAATTCTTCAAACTCCAAAGGCTGCCAGTCCAGGTTGTAGACACTGTTTTCCACATAGTATCGATAGATGTCATACACCTGCTGCCAGTCCTGATCCTGTGCAAACCGGATCACATGAGCTCCAGTCCGGCATCAGCCGTCAAATCTGCCTGAGCTCTGCGCCCTGTTTCATAAGCAATATCACCAGCCACCGCAATCATGGCTGCATT
>JABUSF010000006.1:109372-112983 GCA_021443945.1 Ileibacterium sp. | reverse complement strand
GGTCCCCCAGGATATCCCAGATTCAGCACCCGGGCCACTTTGTCATAGGCTTCTCCAATGGCATCGTCCTGGGTTTCTCCAAGAATTTCAAAGCTGTGGGGATCTGTCATATAAATGAGTTCCGAGTTTCCTCCGCTGACCAGCAGAGCCATCACCGGATACTCCATATCCACAACCATTTCATTGGCATAAATATGGGCAGCCAGATGATTGACCGGAACAAGGGGCTTTTCCTTTAACAATGCCAGTGTTTTGGCCGCCTGAACTCCCACATGCAGACAACCGATCAGTCCAGGCCCCTGGGTGACCGCAATGGCATCGATATCCTTCCAGTCCAGACCGGAGTCCTTAACGGCCTTTTCAATTACATAGGAAATGTTTTCCACATGAATGCGGCTGGCGACTTCCGGCACCACCCCGCCAAATTCTTTGTGCGTATCGATCTGGCTGGCCACCACGCTGGAAAGAATTTCCTTTTTATCTTTAACAACTGCAGCTGCTGTTTCATCGCAGCTGCTTTCGATTCCCAATACAATCATGTTTTATTCCTTTTACTGATTCGCTTACAGTCCTTTAGCCATTACGATGGCATCCTCTCCATCGGGATAATAGCCTTTGGACACATGCAGCTGATGCAGTCCATTGTGTTCATACAGGGTCCGGGCTGCTGCATTGCCTGCCCGGACATCCAGAGAAAACAGTTCGCAGCCTGCTTCTTTTGCCATTTCCTGGCATTCATTGAGCAGATGACCGCCCAGTCCCTGGTGCCGGTGATCCGGATCCACTCCGATGCGGACCAGCTGAGCATTCTCAAACGTGGTCCAGAAGGTAGCGTATCCTAAAACTTTCCCGTCTTCTTCCACTACCGTCCCGTTGAAGAAGGGGTTCTCATTAAAATCCTTTTCAAAATCTTCCAGTGTCCAGCTGTCTTTAAAGCACAATGCGTCCAGTCGGGCTGCTTTTGGAAGATCTTCTTTTCTCATTTTCCGGATCATACTTTGTAACTGTCGCTTCCCTTTAAATAATCCGGGATTAAGGCATGCACATTTTCAACCTTTTCATAGACCGGCTGAAGATTCATAAAGTTTTCAATAAAGTCACTCTCGATGGCTTCTTTTCCCACCAGATGACCGTCTCCATACAGCCGTCCCGGATGCTTGTCCAGAAAATCTTCCAGATCATCCAGATCCAGAATCCCCATCCAGACAATCTTTCCATTTTCCACATGGGCGGTGTAAGCCCGATGGCCTCTGGCATCCAGAATGACATTGGCGCATTCATCCATTCCGGCATACAGCTGCATGGTGGAAATGACATCCACCTCACAGTCAGACTGGGTGCCCAGCATTTTGGCAATGGTCATAGCAATGCGCAGTCCGGTATAAGAACCAGGACCCTGGGTAATGACAACCCGCTTCACATCGGAAAGTTTCAGATGAGCCTGCTCCAGAAGTTCCTCCAGAACCGGGAACACATTTTCGCTCTGCTTTTTAAAGCAGACTTCACTGTATCCGCCTGCCAGCACATCCCCGTCAAAAAGACAGACGGTTAAATACTGATAGGCTGTATCAATGGCAAGACTCAGCATACAAATTCCTCCACAATCGCATTTGAAACAGGTCCTGTTCCCTGCATCTCCATCACCCGGTTTTCATCGATTCCTTCCTGAAGGGAAATTTCAATCCGGTCTTTCGGCAGCTGGTCCGCAAGAAAGCCTCCCCATTCCACCACGCAGATTCCAGAATCAAAGCAGTCTTCAAACCCCAGATCCTGATGCATGCCTTCCAGGCGGTAGGCATCAATATGACTGAGAGGTTCTCCATCCTCCTGCTTATAGCTTTTCATAATCGTAAAGGTGGGAGAGTTGATGGTTCGTTTGACTCCCAGCGCTTTTCCAAAGGACTGGGTCCAGGTGGTTTTTCCAGCACCTAAATCCCCGTCCAGAACAATCGTAATGACTTTCCCCCGGCATAAACCGGCCATTTTTTGTGCAAAGTCTCTGGTTTCCTCCAGAGAATGGATCTCAATTCTTTTCATGTTTGTTTTTATTCTTTCTGATGACTGCTTTGGTCTGGTCAATGGCCTCCATGCGCTTTTGCACTTTTGCCTCTGAGCCAAAGTTGGACGGCTGGTAAAATTTGGATTTCAGCAGCCGTTTGGGCAGACATTCCATATCGGTCATATGCATTTCATAATCATGGGAATACTCATATCCATGGGAGTATCCCAGATCTTTCATCAGTTTGGTTGGTGCATTGCACAGATGCAGAGGCACCGGCTCTTCCATTGTCTCTCTGGCAGCATCCCGGGCCGCAAAATAGGCGGTTTCCAAAGCATTGCTTTTGGGAGCCAGGGCCAGATAAGTAATGGCATGGGTTAAATGGACAGAACATTCAGGCATGCCAAGATACATGCAGGCCTGATAGGCCGCCACTGTGATTTCCAGGGCTCTCGAATCGGCCATGCCGATGTCTTCAGAAGCCATGCGCACCATTCGCCTTGCGATATAAAGAGGATCTTCTCCCCCTTCCAGCATTCGGGCCAGCCAGTAAATGCAGGCCTGTACATCGGAGTTGCGCATGGATTTGTGCAGAGCAGAAATCATGTCAAAATGGCGGTCACCCTTTTTATCGTAGAGGAGAGTTCTTTGTCCCAGAACCTGTTTGACAGTGTCTTCATCCACATGAACCCCATCCAGATCATCCGGCGAGCTGGACACAATCATTTCCAGCGTATTCAAAGCCAGGCGTCCGTCCCCATGGGCAAACAAAGCAATGTTATGAAGCACTGCATCACTGATGAATACTTTTCTCGTTCCAAATCCTTTGGGGGAGTTTAAAGCCTGACGCAGAAGCTTCTCAATGTCCTCATCCTGCAGCGGCTTGAGCACAAACGTTTTGCATCTGGAAAGCAGAGCAGAATTGACTTCAAAACTTGGATTTTCCGTAGTGGCTCCGATCAGCACAATGCTGCCCTTTTCCACATAGGGCAAAAAAGCATCCTGCTGTGCTTTGTTGAAGCGGTGGATTTCATCCACAAACACAAGAGTGCGCTGTCCGGCTTTCCGCCGTTCTTCCGCTTCCTTCATCAGCTCCTTGATCTCCTTGATGGAACTGGCCGCTCCGGAAAAGGTCACAAACCAGGAGTTGGTCTGCTTGGCAATAATGGAAGCCAAAGTCGTTTTCCCCACTCCGGGAGGACCCCAGAAGATCATGGACGGAATGCTGTCATTTTCGATCATTTTCCACAAGAGCGATCCCGGATAAATCAGATGGCTTTGCCCGGCATACTCCTGCAGAGTTTCCGGGCGCATGCGGTCAGCCAGAGGCCGAAGCATCAGCGCATCTTCTTTTTCAGCAGGGGCCGCTTCATTTTCAAAAAGGGATTCCTGTCTCATACGGAATCATTATAGCAACTTATGCACTTAAACGCCTTTTCCTTTCCCTGACCTTGCTTTTCAGCTTGACATTTCACCATTTACCTCTTTCAATCCCAAAAAAATTCCTGACACAGGGGATCCTGTGAACTAATATCGTTGTAAATCTCTAGTCATGGTTTTGTAAATCTCACGTGATCATAGGAATTAGCGGTAATAATACGTTGTAAATCTC
>JABUSF010000006.1:107865-109147 GCA_021443945.1 Ileibacterium sp. | reverse complement strand
CTAGGTGTTAAATGATGTAAACCGCTATAAATCATGCGTTTTTTTGCTTCTAATCCGACCGCATCACGTGGATTGGCCATTGTTGTAAATCTCACGTGATCACAGGAATTAGCGGCAATCATACGTTGTAAATCTCTCGTCTTCGCATTTTTTCTCAAGGGCAAAGTCAGCGAACGCATATTGATGGTTTCCATCCCCATAACAATTTCTAAGTTTATACAATCCATCTTGAGTGCTGTTCCGCTCTAGTATGCCGAACGTTTAAAACCACCCAGAATACCTTCCCCCTTTCCCCTGGCCTTGCTTTTCAGCTTGACATTTCGTCATTTATCTCTTTCATGCCAAAAAAAATCCCTGAGACAATGCTTCAGGGATTTTAAAATCAGAGAAAAGCAAACCAGGCAAGGCCAGCAACCGCAAAGACCAGCCACAGTATCAAAAAAGTCTTCAGAAAGAAGCCATTTCTCTTTTTAGGATCCACCGGAATGTTTCCGGCAACTTTTCCTGTCTGTCCATTAATGGCGATGAGCTTATCTTCATCGTTGTCGTAATCCATAAACAAAACGTAGGCCGGAAGCAGCGCATAGCTGCCATCGGTCAGGCTGTTTTGAATGTTCTGCTGGTGAACCTGGAGGTTGGAGTAAGCACCCAGCGTGGAAGCCAGAGACGATTCCATGGTGTTTCCGGCTCTGAACTTGGCAGTATCCTGACAGGCTTCCTGAGGTTTGTCCCAGCGTTCTGCCAGAAAGCCCGGCAGATATCCTTTGTTGAAAGGGACCATTTTGGAGTAATCAAAAGGCTCAATGGCATCCATGGCGTTTTTTGGCGTTTTGGAAGAAGCGATGACCGGAATGTCATTGAACTCCATGGATCCTGCCCGGTCCAGAGCAAACACTTCATGCTCTGTAATGATCCAGTCATGAGTCGTGCGGGTATGAAGAATTTCGCCGGTCGCATTCATGGTGCCGCTGGAATGAAGGTCAAACAGCCAGAAGGGCAGGTAAACCGCTTTAATCTTTTCGATGACGTTGGCTTTGGAGTATTCATCTGGATAAAAAGGTTTGGTGCTGATGTAGGCTTCGTACAAATCTTCAATCTGCCGTTTGTCCACCGCAAAAGGAATGACCAGTTCCGGTTTGAATTCCCCCTGCATCTCATCCTGCAAAACCATGGGATGATTGCAGAAAACACAGGAAGTAGCCGTTGTCGTTTTATCCGTGACCAGTTCTGCCCCGCAGTTGCTGCACTGATACAGGCGCAGATCTTCTTTGACATCGGTGGT
>JABUSF010000006.1:97499-107860 GCA_021443945.1 Ileibacterium sp. | reverse complement strand
GTGGCTTTATCAAACCCTTTTTCCACGGCGATGTTGTCCTCTTTAAAGACAGGAGGTTTGGCAGGCTGATCTTCGTATTCGCTTAAATCATAAATGGTGTCGCAAAACTTGCATTTCAGTTTCCCGGAAGCGGGATCAAATGCCAGTTCTCCACCGCAGTTTTTGCATTTGTAATCCATTAGAAATGTCCTCCGCTTCCTGAACTGTGGGAGTTGCCATGACTTCCGCCGGAAGAACTGCTCTGTTTCGGTCTTGGAACTCTGGTTTCATAGTGAGATACAAAGCGGTCGCTGTTTCTGGACAGCGCAAACTTGTCTCCATATTCTTCTGCAGAAGACCGTTCCCGTTTGTCTTTGTGCTGGCTGGATTTTGCAAAAGTCCACAAACCAGCAATCGCGACAGCCGCCAGACAGCTTCCGCCAACGATCAAAAGAACTGTTCCTGGGTAAAGTGTCAGTTTTCGAATCGCTCCGCCTCTTTGAATCTCAATCTGAGTCACACCTTCGTTCAAAAAGTCTTTGGCTGCATCCGCAAAATCCCCATCGCTGAGCTCCGCCATGGAGGCATTGCCGATTTTATCCAGCTGGCTTTGAGACAGAACCGCAACATTCTTATGTCCGTAAAAATCAGTCCAGAAAGACCGATCCGCCATATTAATGACAAACACCAGACAGCCTTCTGGATATTTTTTCCGGACAACGGCATCGACCACATCCTGAGCGTAGTTGCCGGTCGTTCCGGTGCGGTTATCCGTCATGATCACCACATTGATGTCATATTTATCAGCGATTTCTGCGGCTTCCTTTTTCAGCTCTGCTTCTTCCTGATCGGTAAACAGATCTGCATTGTCCTGAATCTGAGATTCAGCCGCCAGGGCGTTCAGAGGCAGAAACAGGAAAAAGGAAGTCACCAAAAGCAGCAGAAAGCCTGCTTTAACCAATTTTTTCTTCATACAACTCACCTTTTCAGTAATGGTAACAGTATACCCGATTCAAACTGTCAAGCGGGGCAACTTTTGGAAAAATGAGCAAAACATGATTTGAGGCTGTCGGGATGACTTGTTTTTGAAATTACACCCGGTGCCGGCAAGGATGGAAACATTAAAAAAGAGCAGTTTCCTGCTCTTAAAGGTCAATGGAAAGAATCATTATTCTTTTTCTTCGAACCATTCTTTTGCGGATTCCATTGTCTCTGTCAGGCATCCTGGCTCGAATGGAACATTTAAATTGGCAAGCTTCACAAGCTGGCGGAAGGGAAGAGTTCCTCCCACGCTGCAGATTTTCTTATAGTCTTCAAACGCTTGAGGATCCCCATCCTGCATTCTCTTCCAGAACTGCAAAGCGCAGACCTGTGCCAGAGTGTAGTCAATGTAATAGAAAGGAGATTCAAAGATGTGAGGCTGTCGCAGCCACCATCCACCGCGTTCCAGAATGTCAATACCGGTGTAATCCTTGTGGGGCAGATACTGTTTTTCCAGTTCTCTCCAGCAGTTCATTCTGTCCTGATGAGTCCATTCCGGATGAGCGTAGACTTCATGCTGGAAATGATCCACCAGAACTCCGTAAGGAATGAATTTTACAGATCCGGCCAGATGGGTGTATTTGAATTTGTCAGTTTCATCTTCAAAGAACTTATCCATCCATGGCCAGGTAAAGAACTCCATGGACATGGAATGAATTTCGCAGCTTTCATACGTAGGCCATGTATTGTCAATTGGCTTGATGTTCTGAGAGCAGTATACCTGGAAGGCATGACCGGCTTCGTGTGTTAAAACCTCGGCATCGTGCTGGGTATGGTTGAAGTTGGCAAAAATAAACGGACTGTTGTATCCAGGAATGTATGTGCAGTATCCGCCTCCGGCTTTTCCAGGCTTGGATTCCAGATCCAGCAAGTTGTGATCCACCATGAACTGGAAGAATTCACCCGTTTTGGGATCCAGTTCTCTGTACATTTCAAGAGCTTTGGCGACCAGTTCATCCTTGGTTCCTTTTGGCCGGGCATTTCCATCCAAAAATTCCACTTTTTCATCCCAAACAGGAAGCGTATCTCCAAAGCCAAGGCGCTCAATCTGCTTCTGGTACAGCTCTTCAGCCACCGGAACGACGTCTTTCAATACATTTTTGCGGTATTCGGCTACATCATCCACATCGTAGTCCATACGGTTCATGATCAGATAGCCAAGAGGATGGAAGGTGTTGTATCCCAACTTCTGGCCCATACGGGTGCGGACTTTGACCATCTTGTCGTACATTTCACCCAGTGCTTCTTCGTTTTCTTCAAACCAGCCCCAGTAAGCTTTATGGGCTCTTTCTCTGACACTGCGGTCGGAGTCATTCATTTTCTCATCCAGGGAAGCCAGAGTGTACATTTCCCCATCAAATGGAATCTGAGCAGAAGCTATCAGATTCTGGTGAGCAGCGCACAGACGATTGTCTTCCTGCATATCTTCGATGAGTTTTTCATCAAAAGCCTTCAGGGCAAATTCCACTTTTGTAAACCAGGTGTCCCCATATTCCTTTTTCAGTTCCTGAGCAAAGGGGCTCTCCTGCAGAATTTTATAAACATCGCTCAGCTCTTTTTGAAGCAGAGGATTGTGTTCATTGTAGAATTCGTCTTCCTGGCTGTAGAATTCATCTCTTGTATCGACAGAATGACGAATGGATGCGATGGAACTCATGGTTGTATAATCTGCGTGCATCTGATCCTGCTTTTCAAATGCTTCCTTAAAGGCTTCATAGTCTTCTGCCTCTTTGAGCTGCTTCTTTATGCTTTCGAACTCTTCAGACATTTTTTGAAAGTCCGGGCGTTCGTATTTATAATCTTGAAATTTCATTTCAGAGCGGTCTCCTTTTCAAAAACTAAGTTTATTCTACTTCCTTTAAAATTTCATACTTTTTCTGAAAATGCATTGGAAACACTCCCAACAAAAAAGCTTCCTGTCATTGGGACAGGAAGCTTGAAAATCAGGACCAGATTTTTGTAATGATGAATATGATGATGGCAAAGAAGAGCAGAGCGCCGATCAGAACAGGTCCAAAAACCTGTGCAGCGGCGGAAATCAGTGCCTGAAAGTCACCTTTTTCCAGTTCCACCTGTTTGCCAGGCTTCACCGTTTTCTTTTCCTTGACCGCATCAATCATATCCTTATATTTCGAACTCAAAGTTCACCTGCGAAATGGCACTGAACGAAATGGCGCGGAGCTGTCTCTTTAACTTCAGGCACCTGCTCTTTGCAGATGTCTTTGGCAAACGGGCAGCGGGGATGGAATTTGCATCCCTTTGGCGTATTGACGTTGGAAGGAATTTCACCTTCAATCAGTTTCATTTCGGAACGCTTGTCTGGGTCTGCAATTGGGATGGCAGCCATCAAAGCGCGGGTATAAGGATGCTGGGGATGAGCATAGATTTCATCTTTATCACCCAGTTCCACCATGCTTCCCAGGTACATAACACCAACACGGTCAGAAATGTGTTTTACAACAGACAAGTCATGGGAAATAAAAATATAGGAAATGTTCTTTTCTTCCTGCATATCCATCATCAGGTTCAGGATCTGAGACTGGATGGATACATCCAGAGCGGAGACTGGTTCATCACAGATGATGAAGGATGGGTTCAGAGCCAGAGAACGGGCAATACCGATACGCTGTCTTTGTCCGCCGGAGAACTGATGAGGGAAGCGGTAGCAGTAATATGGAGGCAGACCGCATTTTGCCATCAGATCTTTTACGTATTCTTCCAGTTCCGGACCGCGTTTGAATTTGCCATGGGCAATCAGCGGTTCAGCCAGAATGTTGAATACATTCATTCGGGGGTTCAAAGAAGAATATGGATCCTGGAAAATGAACTGCATTTCTTCTCTGAGCTTGCGCATTTCCTTTTTAGACAGTTTGGAGATGTCCTGACCTTTGAAGATTACTTCTCCATCGGTTGGATCATACAAACGGATGATGGTTCTTCCCAGTGTAGATTTGCCGCATCCGGATTCACCTACCAGACCAAGAGTTTCCCCTTCATAGAGGTCCAGGCTGATTCCGTCAACCGCTTTTACACAAGGCTGGCCTTCTTTCAGTTTGCCTTTTCCAACAGGGAAGTATTTTTTGACGTTTTTGACTTCGAGAATTTTTTCAGCCATTATTCTTCCCCTTCTTTCTGTTCATCAAACAAGTGGCAGGCCACTTTATGGTTGTTTCCAAGGTCTCTGTACACGGGCTGTTTTTCACGGCATACTTCCATGCAGTTTTTGCAGCGGTCTGCAAAGTAGCATCCTTTTGGCAGATACAGAGGGTTTGGTACGGAACCTTCGATGACATTCAGTCTTTCTCCTTCTTCTGCCAGAGACGGCATGGAAGTCATCAGACCGATGGTATATGGATGTTTCGGGTTCTTGAACAGTTCGCGGACATCAGCGCTTTCAACAACCTTGCCGGCATACATAACATTGACACGGTCAGCAACCTGGGCGACAACGCCAAGGTCATGCGTGATCAGCATAATAGAGGTTCCGGTTTCTTCCTTCAGCTTGTTCATCAGCATCAGAATCTGAGCCTGGATGGTTACATCCAGAGCGGTGGTTGGTTCGTCCGCAATCAGCAGCTTCGGGTTGCAGGACAGGGCCATTGCAATCATTACACGCTGGCACATACCTCCGGACAGTTGGAACGGATAGTTGTCAATAACCTGTTCCGGTCTGGAGATACCGACCTGTCCGAGAAGCTCGATGGTTCTTTTTCTTGCTTCTTCTTTAGAGATGTTTTCATGAATGGTGATGTTTTCAATAATCTGATCACCAATGGTAAATACTGGATTCAGAGATGTCATTGGTTCCTGAAAGATCATGGAAATTTCATTACCGCGCACGCCTCTGATTTCAGAGTCGCTGGCCTGTGTCAGCTCCACATCCATATTGTTTCCAGTGTAGTGAATTTTGCTTCCCGGCATGATTTCGCCCGGATCCGCAACCAGTCCCAGAATGGACATGGCCGTTACAGATTTCCCGCATCCGGATTCACCTACAATGGCAAGAGTTTCATTTTCGTACATCTGGAAGTTGTTGCCGTCAACAGCTTTGGAATCTCCGCGTTTCGTATGGAAATAGACCCGCAGATTTTCCACGTCCAGAATTTTTTTCTTTTCTTTATTTTCCTGCATGTCTTCTCCTATTGAATTTCTTTTGGATCGAATGCGTCACGGAGTCCTTCACCAATCAGGTTGATGGATACAACTGTGAGCAGACACATAATACCTGCCGGGAGCCACTGCCATGGATAGTTTTTGAATACCTGTCCGTTTCTGGCAAGGTTCATCAGGTTTCCCCAGCTTGGTGTTGGAGCCATTACACCCATACCAAGGAAGGAAAGTCCGGCTTCGGTTAATACAGCGGAAGCCATCTGCAGGGTTGCGTTTACGATAACCAGAGAGATTACGTTTGGCAGCAGATGTTTTGTAATTTTAGAAAAGTCAGAGAATCCAAGGGCTTCGCAGGCCTGCATGAATTCCTGTTCTCTTAAAGTCAGAATCTGACCACGGACCAGACGGGCCAGGCCAGGCCAGGAAAGTGCACCAATCAGGAAAGCAACGGTGTACATCTTCTGGTTCTGCGGCACCCACAGCATGACAGATGCAATGGCAATAATCATAGGTGTGAATGGCAGAGAGTATACGATTTCAGAAAAACGCATCAGCAGGTTGTCTACAAGACCGCCGTAGTAGCCGGCAATACCGCCCACCAGGCATCCCAGTACAACGGTCAGAATAGCAGCAATTAATCCAACCATAATGGAGATGCGTCCGCCAAGGAACAGACGGTACAGACAGTCACGTCCCTGAGCATCTGTTCCAAGCCAGTGTGCAGAGCTTGGAGCTGCGTTCATATTGTTCAGTTCATAGTCTGTTACGTTGATGCCCATCATCATGGGGACAAACAAGACAGCCAGAATAATCAGCACAAAGACGATCAGACCGATCATAGCGACACGGTTGGCACGGAATTTGCGCCAGGCTATGGTCCAAGGACCTACAGACTCAATTTTCTCTTCCGTTACAGGTGCGGAAGCAGGTTTCTTTTTATTATCTTCCATAGTATCCCCTTCCAATTATCCATCGACTTTTACGCGCGGATCCACAACGGAGTAGCAGACGTCTGAGAGCAGGTTGCCCAAAATCATCAGCACTGCAGAGAAAAGCAGACACGCATTAACCAGAGAAGAATCACGCTGGTTAATAGCATCAATCAAAATTTTACCGATTCCAGGCCATACGAATACAGTTTCCAGAATAACGGCACCGGAGAACAAAGAGGGGATATAAAGACCCAGCAGTGTTACCAGAGGAATCAAAGCATTTTTAAATGCATGTTTGTAAATAATTGTTTTTTCTTTCAAACCTTTGGCTCTTGCCGTACGGACATAGTCCATGTTGATAACTTCCACCATGGAGTTTCTGACATAACGGGAGAATGTGGCGAAAGACCCGAATGCCAATACGATGGTCGGCAGAATCATGTGGACGGCAACATCTCCAATTTCCTGGAAGATGCTGTCATACCCAAAGGATGCGAGCATTGTGTCACGCATGCCCGAAATTGGCAGCCAGCTGACATTCTGGCCAATGAAGAAAATCAGCAGCAATCCGAAGAAGAACGTTGGAACAGAAATTCCCATTAATGAGAATACCGTCCAGAAGTTATCCTCCAGTGATCCCTTCTTCACCGCCTGCCGTATGCCGATCGGGATGGCAAATATAAGAGCCACCACCAGAGAAACAGCATTCAGCAGGAAGGTATTCCAGACATAGTCGGAAATAATTTGCCCTACTGGCTTTTTCAGAGCGACAGATGTACCCAAATCACCGGTTACAACACGTCCAACCCAAAGTACATACTGCTCAGGAATGGATTTGTTCAATCCAAGCTTTTCACGCGCTTCTTCCTTAATTTCAGCAGTTGCTTTGCTACCTGGCCCTAAATAGGCGGTAACTTCATCACCTGGCATTGCTTTTACAACACCAAAAATGATCATGGATATAACGATAAGTACCGGGATCGAGGCTAAAAGTCTTTTGCAGATATACTTCAACATTGAATTTTCCCCCTATCCTGCTTTGAACTCAATTATTATAACATTCAAATAAATTACACAAAATGACCGTTTTTGAAAACTGTTTCGCAAAAGAAAAACGAATGTTTTCATTTTCAAGGAAGATTGTGCTTATTTTCATAAAACTTTCAATTTGATTTCAAAAATAATCCTAAGATCGTTATAAACGAAAAGAGGCGCTAATCGCGCCTCTTAGTGATTACTCCTAATTTTGACTATTCAACAACTACGCCTTCAAGAGCCTGGGACCAGTTGCATACAGGACCGGTTTTCAGGTTCTTAACACTGGTGCTGTACAGGTCAAAGTAGTGGTTGCCGTACATTGGCAGATATGGAGCAAGTTCGGATTCACGAACCATTGCTTTCTTGTAAGCTTCGATGGAAGCTGCTTCATCAGTTGTATTTTTACCAGCATTCAGAGCATTGTTCAGATCTTCGTCCACAATGCGGGTGTAGTTGGAACCCTGGTAAGTTGGATCTTCAGCAGTACCCTGATAGCCAAGCAGGTTGTTCATTGTTGTGCTGGACAGACCCGTAAATCCAGTAGCCATGAAGAAGATATCCCATCCGGACACATCTTTATTGTCCAGATCGCCGACTGTGTCGATCATTGTATTGAAGTCAACTGTGTTCTGTTTCAGATCAACGCCGATTTCTTTCCAGTCTTTCATGATCATTGGGATCAGCATTTCAAGTACAGAGTTTCCTTCAGTAGCCAGGAAGCGGATTTCAAGTTTCTGACCGTCTTTTTCACGGATTCCGTCAGAACCAACTTTCCAGCCTGCATCTTCGAGAGTCTGTTTTGCTTTTTCGATATCAAATTCGTAAGTCTGCAGACCTTCAAGATCAGCTTTGCCTGTGGTGTAGTCACCCATTGTGGTAGCAACCGGAGACCAGAATACGGTTGGAACATAGCCAAGACCTGTATCTTTTACAGCATCGGAAGCTTCAGGGAATTTGTAGAATGCTTCAACGAAACCTGCACGGTCCGTTGCATAGGACAGAGCTTTGCGGACTGCAACGTCAGAGCATGGACCTTCTTTGCAGTTAAAGCCAACATAACCTTCACCAGCACGGAAGTAGCTGTTGTAGCCGATGCTTTCATTTACAGAAGCAGGACCGATGATATCGGCTTCGATCAGACCTGGAAGCAGGTTGATGTCGCCGGCTTCAAGAGTTGCCAGTTCAGTAGCGGCTGCAATTGTTTTAATAACAACCTGTTCAACTGGATATTTGTCTTTGTTTTCGAAGTTTTCATTTTTCACAAGAGCTGCACCGGCAGATTTGTCATAGTTCTTCACTACGTATGCATTGGAACCCAGTGTTTCTTCAGCTTTTGTTTTGTAATCGCCAAGATTGCCTTTGGAATACTCAAACTGTGTATCGGACATGATCCACCATGTACCGATGGAGTTCACAGCGTCGATATCTGCGGTGGCAAATTTAAATGTAACGGTTGTTGGGTCTTCCACTACAATACCGGATACTTCTTCGGCCTCGCCTTTCTGATATTCATTCCAGCCTTCGATGAAGTTGAAGCTTCCATCGTTGAGCTGACCAACGTATTCAGGATCAGCGAGCAGGGTGAAGGTGAATTTAACGTCGTTGGCATCCAGATCAGAACCATCAGAGAATTTCAGACCGGATTTCAGTTTGAAGGTAACGGACATTCCGTCATCTGCAAGTTTTGGTTCTTCTGTCAGCAGGACGAGTTCCAGTTTGGAATCAGAATTGTATTTCATCATGGACTGATAAACCAGATTGGTTACCCACTGATCATATGCTGTGGAAGCATACAGGGGAGAGAAGCTTCCTGCCAGTTCCTGAGTAGTTCCAACGATTAATGGTTTTCCGGAAGCAGCGGAAGAAGAATCGCCGGAATCTTTTTTAGCAGATCCGGAACCGGATGAGCATCCAAACATTGTTGATGCAGCCATCAGAGTGGAGGCTGTAATCGCCATCCATTTGCGTGAATTCATTATTTTTCCTCCTAGATTTAAAAGTAACTTCGTATCTGTGATTTATCATAGCGCCGGTATTTGTTATTTTCAACGCATTTTCACCACACTTTCCGACAGTTTGGAAATTTCCCGCACAATTCGGATTGCCCTAATTTACACGGCAGATTCCCAAACGTAAAGCCAAATGCAAGCCTTTTCACCATCTTTTTAGCTTTTTTCCTTACAAATTCTGTTTCATGTTCTATGAAAATTTTGTTCACCACAGAAAGACACCTGAAACCTTTTCTTACAGGATTTACAAATCATGAAACATCACTAATAAACAGTGGTATTGTTCAAATTAGCAGTTTTTTGAGTTGAGAGGCATAAAAAGCCTTTATATAATGCAGACAGATAGAGGGGCTGAACCCCGAAGGAGAGAAATTATGTTCGAAAAACTGTTTAATTTAGTTTCATCTTTCAGTGCTTCTATTTGGCTGGATGATGCAGTTGTCTACAACAGATTAACAAAACAGCTCTGGTAAAACTGCAAAACATTGAAAGACGATAACGACCCGCGATGCATGGCATCGCTTTTTTTATCCTTTTCTGGAAGGGCACACATGGTAAAATCCGGTTGAGGAGATTCTAAAATGAAACTAAAATTTGAACCATTTTATCAAGATTATCTGAATACGCTTTTTGCTTACAACAACGCCATCAGCACCATGTACAACGACCAGAATACCGTTGCCCCCAAGGACGGTGCTTTGATCGCCAATGAAGCCATGGCCATTCTCCAGAGAGAAGCCTTCAAGATTGGCAGCAATCCGGAAACCATCGCAAAAATTAAAGAATATGAAAAGCAGCTTCCGGAAGGAAGTCTGGAAAAAAAGGAAGTCCAGCTTCGCTTAAAGGAACTGGCAGACGATGAAGCCATCCCTGTGGATTTCTACATGCAGATGAACAAAGACCGTCTGGATGCTGGAACCTACTGGCACGAAGCCAAGGAAAAAAGCGACTACAGCATCTTCCGTCCTTATCTGGAAAAAACGGTGAACAACACCCTGAAAGCCATGACCTATTCTCCCCGTTATGAGCCGGGAAAAGAATATGATTTCATGCTGGAGCAGTTCGAACCCGGCATGAATCAAAAAGAATACGATGCATTCTTCGAAGTGATTAAAAAAGAGCTTCCTGAACTGATTGAAAAAGTCAAAGCTGCTAAACAGATCGATGACTCCCCCCTTTCCAGAAAGGTGGATGTAAAAAGGCAGGAAGCTTTCAACGAATATGTTCTCGACGTTCTCAAGAGGGATCCCCG
>JABUSF010000006.1:93525-95633 GCA_021443945.1 Ileibacterium sp. | reverse complement strand
GTTGTCAGCAAATAGAACAGAACGG
The DNA here is from genome assembly GCA_021443945.1 of Ileibacterium sp. GTDB lineage: Bacteria > Bacillota_I > Bacilli_A > Erysipelotrichales > Erysipelotrichaceae > JABUSF01. The sequence continues at coordinate 95,608 of JABUSF010000006.1, read as the reverse complement.
TTTTCAGGCCGACGGATCCAAGGGCTTTCCCATCCCCCATGGCCGAAGCTCCTGTCACCAGAGAGCAGAAGACCAGAGGGACCACCAGCATCTTCATCAAAGAGATGAATCCGTTTCCTAAAACATAGAAAACACCGTCCACAATGATGTTCTGGACAAACTCTGTTTTGGGAATCCACAGGTTCAATGCAATTCCCAGCAGGGCGCCTGCTCCTAATGCGATAAAAATCGCAGTTGTCAGATTCAGTTTAAACTTCTTCAAAAGCTTCATGCCCTGGCCTCTTTTCTGCTGGCCACATAGGCATCCAGATCAGCCTTCCAGTCAGGAAGCTCCTTTTTGCCCCTCATCTGGCGTACCAGATCCTCCAGAACAATTCCGTTTCCTTCTTCGGACAAATTCGCAGCCAGATCCGGATTCAGATCATTGGCAGCAAGCACTTCTCTGGCAAACTCCTTTAACGTAGGGTTGCCTTTATCTGCAACGTGATAAATTCCATACTCCGCATGGTCAATGGCTTCTTTGATCACACTGGCGATGGTCAGTACAGAAGTGGGCTGACCCCACTGGGTGACTGTTAAATGCAAAGGCTCATTGTTTCGGCCCTGCTCCACAATCTGTCTGTATAAATCATCCGGATTCTTACGGCTTCCATAAGGGGTTCCGACACGGATGATCATGTGCTTTGGATTGAGCTCTTTCACCTGATTTTCACCTGCTACACGGCTCTTGGCATACAGGCTTTTGCCGTAGGTATGATCGTATTCCACAAATTCATTGGGCAAAGCTCCGCTGTATACAGAGGCATCGGATACATGAATGATTTCAGCGTTGTGAGAGCGCGACACACTGGCCAGATTGGCAGCCCCAAGAGCGTTGACGCGGTAAAGCTCTTTTTTCAAATCTCTTTTTTCCTGATCGCTGAGCTGGTCTTCCTGGACGCCAACGGGGGCAGGAAGGCTCATGCAGTTGATGATGATATTGGGATAGGCCATATCAGCAAAGCCTTTGACAGCTTCTGCATCGGAAATATCCAGATCGTTTTTTGTCTCCAGAATTCGATATCCAGGATGTTTTGCGAACATCATTTTCACAGCTTTCCCAACTGGAGTGTGAGAACCTGCGATCCAAATCGTATTTTTCTGCATTCTTTAATTCCTTATTTTTAAAACAAGAATAAGACTAGCAGATATTTACTTCAAATTAAATGCTGATAAAAATTGTCTTCTATTCACGACATTTTCGCTGTTTTTCTTCCGAACTTATTCCGTATTTGCTGAAAATTCATCCCCTATGAACTCTCTGTGAAAAAACCGCACCAGAAGCTGGCTGCCTCCGATGCGATTTTTGTTTTAATCTTCATTTTCTCTTGGAATGCCGGGAAAGTTTTCTGCCATCCCTATAATGGCCTGGACACAGTTTTCAATTCCCAGTCTTCCGGAATCCAGGCAAATATCATAGTAGAAAGCTTTGCCCCACTTCCGGCTGGTGTAGTACTCGTAATGGGCTTTGCGCTTACGGTCTTTGTCCTTCAGCCTTTTGTCAATTTTGACTTCTGTTTCCCCATATTCGTGAACAATCCGCTTTTTCTTGGCTTCTTCCTGGGCATAGATAAAACAGTTCAGGACATCACTGCGGTTTCTCAAAATATAATCAGCGCACCGCCCTACAATGACGCAGTTCCCTTTTTCCGCCAGTTCCAGAATCACTCTTCTCTGGGCCGCAAAAAGCTGATCCGACAGATCCGATCCAATGGACTGCATATTGAACAGCCAAGGGACATAATTTTGAGCATCCTCCAGGTTTTCTTCCACAAAGGACTGGGCAAAGCCGCTTTCCTTTGCGATTTCAGTGACCAGATTCCAGTCGTAAAAGTCATATCCAAGCTTTTGAGCGGTCAGTTTGCCGACGGTTCTTCCGCCGGAGCCGAATTCTCTGGTAATCGTAATTATTTTTGCTTTCATAAAAGACCCTTTTGAACGATTTGATCGTCTTCTTTTCTTATATGATAGCCTAAGTTGTTCCGGCTGGTCATTCGAGTTTTAGAAAGCAGCCCTATTGAAACCGTAAAAAAAGAAACAGAGC
>JABUSF010000006.1:82258-93414 GCA_021443945.1 Ileibacterium sp. | reverse complement strand
CGGTAGGTTTTTGCAGCAGGGGCAAGAGATGCAAAATAGAAGCTGACTGCAAAGGGAAGCATAAAGAACAATACGCCCCAGAATGCGCCTTTTCCAAAAGTGGATGCAACATGCATGGAGGCAAAGAGCCACATGCCCAGCAGAACTGTTTCCAAAACCCACTCGGTTAATACCAGCGGATTTCCATTGACCGTGTAAAGATGGCCAATCACAGAGGCCATTATAGAAAGGGAAGCCATAATCCAGAAATAGGATTTATCCCAGCAGACACTGATCAGAACATACAGGTTTACACCTGGGACAAAAGCAAGCCATCCCTGCTGTCCAAGTTTTTCAAACATCCCGTAAAGGCCAAAACAGAAGGCTAAGTAAATGATAAAGCCGAGCATCAAGAATCCATCCTTTCTTCGTTTGCGTTGTTTCCTAACACCATCCTATGGCCCGTTTCGAATGAAAGCAATCTTCTTACGCTCTCAACTTTTTTTGCATTTTTTCCTTCCTTTTTCATGATCTTAGAAAATATTTCTTGCCTTTTTTCAGAAAAATTATCCTTTGCTGTTCTTTCATTTTTGGCCGGATTCATCAAAAAACAGCCGGAATTCCAGCTGTTTCATCTCCTGTTATTGTTTGGCTCCGTACAAAGCGTAGTAATCATTCAGTCTTTGCTGAAGGTCTGCATCCAGCATTCCTTTTTCCGTGAGGTATTCCTGGACTTCCGGCATGGATACAATGGCTGCGGTTGGAAAACCGTACAGTTCAGCGACTTCTGCCAGAGCACCTTTGTCGGATTTTCCTTTTTCGGCGCGGTTTAAAGACACCATCAGCCCTTTGATCTCCACATTGGCTGCATTTTTGACTTTCGGTACGGTTTCTTCCATGGATTTTCCGGAAGTGGTGACGTCTTCAATCATAATCACCCGGTCACCGTCTTTCAGTTTGGTGCCCAAAAAGCTTCCTTTATCTGCCCCATGGTCTTTTTCTTCCTTGCGGTCAGAACAGTAACGCACTTCCTTGCCGTACAGATCTTCCAGAGCAATGGCTGTTACAACGGCCAGAGGAATTCCTTTGTAGGCCGGTCCGAACAGAACATCAAAGTCGGTTCCGTACTGATCCACAATTGCTTTGGCATAAAATTCTCCCAGTTTGCGCAGCTGTCTGCCGGTCACATAGCCGCCGGCATTCATAAAGAACGGGGATTTTCTTCCAGATTTCAGAGTGAAGTCTCCAAACTTTAAAACGCCGGAGTCCAGCATGAAATCCACAAACTCTTTTTTGTAACCTTCCATTTTTTACTTCCTTTCAAAAGAAAGGGAAACATCCGTTTCCCTTTGTCTGTTTTTAAAATTCCACGTAGTGGATGTTGTATTCCTTTTCCAGCTGTTTATAGCGCCAGATGACGCCAATGCTGGCCAGAACAATCAGCACACCGCATCCAATCAGAGCGTAAACCATCCAGCCAATCCATTTGGTCAGAAAACAGACCACCGCAGCGGTCAGCCAGAAAACGGAATATCCCATCAGCAGGCCTCCGACTTCCGCGTTCCATTTGGCCACTTTGCGCTTGAGATTGGTGGGGTTGATGATTTTGCCTGACCAAAGGCTTGCCGGTTCCACTTTCTGCTTATCCATATAGCCGATGGCAAAGAAGGAAAAACCTGCCAGAGCCAGACAGATGGCGCAGATTCCTGCCCCGGTCATCAGGCAGTCATGACTGCTTCGATCTGATCAAAGACAGCTTTTGGATCTTCTGCTTTTGTAATGGAACGGCCCACAACGATGTAATCGCATCCCTGTTCTTTTGCAAACTCAGGAGTGGCCACACGTTTCTGATCATCCACAGAGTTGGATGCCAGACGAATGCCTGGAGTCACCGTTAAAAAGTCAGCCCCGCAGGCTTCCTTAATGGCTTTGGCTTCATGAACGGAGCACACCACTCCATCCAGTCCAGCTTCTTTTGCCGCTTTGGCATAGCGGACAACAGAGTCAATGACTTCACCAGGGATGCCCTGCTGCTCATTCATCGCTTCCTTGGAAGTGGATGTCAGCTGCGTAACGGCAATAATCAAAGGACGCTTTCCGTCTTTTGCTCCCAGTTCCAGGCCTTCTTTGGCGGCTTTCATCATTTCAATGCCGCCGGCTGCATGTACATTGACAATGTCAGCCCCCAGATTGGCCAGGTTTTTCATTCCGCCTTTGACGGTGTTGGGAATGTCATGAAGCTTCAGATCCAGAAAGACATCGTGACCGAGGGCTTTTACTTCCCGGACCATGTCCAAACCTTCCGCATAGGTCAGTTCCATTCCAATTTTTACAGTAATCGGTGTATCAAATGCTTTCAGGAAATCGAGAACTTCCTGTTTGCTGGAGAAGTCCAGCGCAGCAATGGTTTTGCTCACTTCAAATCCTCCTTTTCAGTTCAATGATTCAAATGCTTTTTATTTAAAGGCTTTTCCAATGGCCTCTTCCAGGCTGCTGTAGCGGTATTTTTCCAGAACCTTTGGCAGATCTTCGATGATCTTTGGACAAATATACGGATCTGCAAAGTTGGCTGCTCCAATTTCCACCGCAGAAGCACCGCAGTTCAAAAACTCCAGAACGTCTTCTGCACTGCTGATGCCGCCCACGCCAATGATCGGAATGTTCACAGCCTGAGCCACCTGCCAGACCATGCGCAGGGCAATTGGCTTTAAAGCCGGACCGGACAGACCGCCGGTGTTATTGGCCAGCAAAGGCTTTCCGGTTTTCAGATTGACGGAAAGACCCATCAGCGTATTGATTAAAACCAGTCCGTCCGCACCCGCTTCTTCCACCGCTTTGGCAATGGATACGATGTCAGTGACATTTGGAGACAGTTTTACATACACCGGCTTGGCAGCTGCTTCTTTAGCCAGCTTGGTAATATGGGCTGCCAGTTCGGGTGTAGTACCAAGTCCCATGCCTCCGTGAGCTACGTTTGGACAGGAGATGTTCAGCTCATAAGCTTTGATGACATCGCAGTCGTTGAGCATTTTGATCACCTGCACATATTCTTCCTCTGTGGCTCCGGCGACATTGGCAATGACTTCCGTATCAAATTGTTCCAGAAAGGGCAGTTCCATGCGGCAGACAAAGTCCGCACCTTTGTTCTGCAGTCCGATGGCATTGAGCATGCCGGACGGAGTTTCTGCAATTCTTGGAGTCGGATTGCCTGCTCTGGGCTCCATGGTCACAGACTTGATGCAAAGTCCTCCCAGAAGGGACAGATCATAGAGCTGGGAGAATTCTCTTCCATAGGCAAAGCATCCGGAAGCAGGGATGATTGGGTTCTTCAGGTTCAAACCTGGCAGTTTTACACTTAAATCCATTAGAACACCACCCTTCCAATCGGGAATACAGGACCGTTTTTGCAAACTCTTAAAGCCGTGCCTTTTGCATCGTGAACGATGCATCCCATGCAGACGCCGATTCCGCATCCCATCCGGGATTCCAGCGAAATATACCCATCAGTGTATTTCTGATTGATGGCTTTGAGCATGGGCAGAGGACCGCAGGCCATGACAAAGGCTGTTTCAATGCCTCTGGCGGCCACGGCATCCAAGACCGTGCCTTTCACACCGGCCGATCCATCCATGGTGGCAACCGCTGGTTCGATGCCAAGCTGCTCAAAAGCATCCAGGTAGAAGACGTCGGCAGCGTTGTTGAAGCCTAACGCCACATCCACTTTTTTGCCTTTGGCCAGATATTCCTTTGCTGTCTTCAGCAATGGAGGCACGCCGACTCCGCCTCCCAGAAGGAGGACAGCTTCTTTGTCTTCCAGAACTGGAAATCCCTGACCTAACGGACCAAGAAGATTCAGCTCTTCTCCAGGATGCATTCCCGTCATCACATCTGTGCCGTTTCCCATCACTTTGTAGACGATGGTCAGCACTCCTTTTCCGGTATCGGACACGGAGATGGGTCGGCGCAGAAAAAATCCGGGAACAGCGATCTCTACAAACTGGCCAGGTCTGGCCAGATCTGCGATTTCAGTTTTCAGTTCCATTTTCCAGACATCTCTGGCAATCAGAGTGTTGGAAAGGATTATTGCATTTTGTTCTTTCATGAGGTTATTTTCCCATTTCATTCATGGAAATCATACTGAAAGACAGGGATTCCAGTACTTTGAGCAGCGCTTCCGCTGTATCCAGGGATGTCATGCAGGAAATATTGTTTTCCGCGCTGACTCTTCGAATCACGAATCCGTCGTCTTCATTCTTTTTGGTGGTGCGGGACATGGTGTTGATCACAAAGTTGACTTTGCCGTCGCGGATCATATCCACCACGTTGTTGTCTCCGCCTTCTTCCTCAATTTTGGCTGCTTCATGAACAAACAGTCCGTTATCACGAAGGAACTTGGCTGTTCCTTTGGTGGCGTAAATGCCATAACCGATTTCCGCAAAGCGTTTTGCAAGCGGCAGAATGTCCGGCTTGTCTGCATCTGCAATGGTCAGCAGAACGTTTCCGTGTACCGGAACGTTGAATCCGGCAGCCACCAGCGCTTTGAACAGCGCTTTTTCCAGGGAGATGTCACTGCCCATGGCTTCTCCGGTGGATTTCATTTCCGGACCGAGTACGGTATCCACCGCACGCAGTTTGGCAAAGGAGAAGACCGGCACTTTAATGAACACCCGGTTGCCTTCTTCCGGCACGTAGCCTGGCGTCAGACCCTGATCCACAATGGATTCTCCCAGAATAGCCCGTGTGGCAATAAAGGACATGGGGACACCTGTAATTTTGCTCAGGAACGGTACGGTACGGCTGGATCTTGGGTTAACCTCCAGAACGTAGACTTTGTCATCCTTGTCCACGATGAACTGGATGTTGTACAGGCCCACAAAGTTGAAGCCTTTTCCAATTCTTGTAGCGTAGTCAATGATGGTGTCTTTCACTTCCTGGGAAATGGTTTGTGTCGGATAGACGGAGATGGAGTCTCCGGAGTGAACCCCTGCTCTTTCGATGTGTTCCATGACACCTGGAATCAGCACATTTTCTCCATCGGCGATGGCATCGATTTCCAGCTCTTTTCCTACAACGTATTTGTCGACCAGGATCGGAGCATCGTGGCTGATTTCCTTTACAGCAGTGGCCATGTATTTGCTCAGTTCATCGTCATTTCGCACGATTTCCATCGCCCGTCCGCCCAGAACGTAGGATGGACGAACCAGCACGGGATAACCGATTTTTCTGGCAATCACCAGGGCTTCTTCAACCGTAACGGCTGTTTCCCCTTTTGGCTGAGGAATGTCCAGCCTGCGCAGCATGGCCTCGAATTCGTGGCGGTCTTCTGCACGGTCGATGTTTTCCAGGGAAGTTCCCAGAATTTTAACTCCCTGTTCTACCAGAGATTCCGCCAGGTTGATCGCGGTCTGTCCGCCGAACTGCACAATGACACCATCTGGTTTTTCCAGTTCGATGACATTCATCACATCCTCGGTGGTCAGCGGTTCGAAATACAGTTTGTCAGAAATGGAGAAGTCTGTGGAAACTGTTTCCGGGTTGTTGTTGATAATGATGGCTTCATAGCCGAGTTTTCTTAAGGTTTCCACGCAGTGAACGGTGGCGTAGTCAAATTCCACACCCTGTCCAATACGGATGGGTCCGCTTCCAAGAACGATGATTTTTTTGCGGTCGCTTGGAATGGATTCGTTTTCCTGTTCGTATGTGGAGTAATAGTAAGGAGTGGCGGATGTAAATTCTCCGGCGCAGGTATCAACCATTTTATAGACTGGCATGATGCCGTTGGCTTTGCGCAGTTCGAAGATTTCCCTTTCCGTCATATCCCAGCTTCTTCCAATATAGGAATCGGAGAAACCGTTTTTCTTCAGTTCCAGCAGGAATTCCAAGTCCCCTTTGGATACCTTCATCTGCTTTTCCAGACGAATGATCCGGTCAATGTGGTACAGGAACAAAGGATCAATTTTGGTTTCTTCGATAAGCGTTTCAATGTCGTGGCCGTCAAAAATCCACTGGGCGATGGCAAACATTCTTTCGTCTGTCTGCAGACGGATGATTTCCAGCAGCTCCTCTCTGGACAGGTAGTCAATGTCTTCCTTGTACAGATGGGTAATTTTGGATTCCAGAGAACGGACACCTTTCAGGAAGGATTCTCCGAAGGTGCGTCCAATGGACATAACTTCACCAGTGGCCTTCATCTGGGTTCCCAGACGACGGTCCCCTTTTGGAAATTTATCAAATGGGAAACGAGGGAATTTGGAAACCACATAGTCAATGGAAGGCTCAAAGCAGGCGTAGCTTGTCTTGGTGATTGGGTTGAGGATTTCATCCAGCGTCAGCCCCACAGCCAGTTTGGCGGAAATGCGGGCAATCGGATATCCGGTGGCTTTGGAAGCCAGCGCGGAAGATCTGGATACGCGGGGGTTTACCTCAATGACATAGTATTTGAAGCTCTTGGGATCGAGAGCGAGCTGTACGTTGCATCCCCCGCAGATTTCCAGAGCACGGATAATCTTTAAAGAAGCCGTGCGCAGCATCTGGTTTTCCTGGTCGGTCAGGGTCTGTACAGGTGCGACGACAATGGAGTCACCGGTATGAATGCCCACTGGATCCACATTTTCCATGTTGCAGACCACAATGGCGTTGTTATGGGAGTCGCGCATGACTTCATACTCGATTTCTTTGTATCCGGCAATGGACTGTTCAATCAGACACTGATGCACCGGAGAGATTTTCAGACCAGCATCACAGATGGCTTCCAGTTCTTCCTGATTGTCCGCAAATCCGCCCCCGGTTCCTCCAAGGGTGTAAGCTGGGCGGACAACCACCGGGTAGCCGTGGCGGCTGCAGAATTCTACGGCTTCCTCCACAGAGTGAACGATGTCGGATTCCGGAACCGGCTCCTTGATCTCATTCATCAGCGCGCGGAACATTTCCCGGTCTTCCGCTTTATTGATGGCGGAGAGATGAGTTCCCAGAACTTCTACGCCGAATTCATCCAGAATGCCGTCTTCCGCCAGTTCCACAACCAGGTTCAGACCTGTCTGTCCCCCCAGGGATCCAAGCACCGCATCCGGGCGTTCTTTATAAATAACCCGTTTTGCAAAGTCGAGTGTCAATGGTTCGATGTACACGCGGTCGGCTACAACAGAGTCGGTCATGATAGTCGCTGGGTTGGAGTTGATCAGAATCACTTCGTACCCTTCTTCCCTCAGGGACTGACAGGCCTGAGTGCCGGCGTAGTCAAATTCGGCTGCCTGTCCGATGATGATTGGACCGGAGCCAATTACAAGAATTTTTTTAATATCTGTCCGTTTTGGCATGCGTGATCTCCTCTACTTCTTTTTTTCCTTTTCAGATTTCATCAGATCAATGAACTGATCAAACAGGTCTTTGGAATCTTCCGGACCTGCATTGGCTTCCGGATGGAACTGCACAGAGAACACCGGCAGGCTGGTATGACGAACCCCTTCGCAGGATTTGTCATTCAGCGCCTGATGGGTCATTTCCAGGCCGGTTCCTTCCAGAGAATCAATGTCTACGGCATAGCCGTGATTCTGACTGGTGATTTCCACATGACCGTCATCCAGACATACAACCGGGTGGTTTCCCCCTCGGTGGCCAAATTTCAGTTTGTAGGTTTTAGCTCCGCAGGCCAGAGAGATCAGCTGGTGGCCAAGGCAGATTCCGAAAATAACAGTTTTGCCCATCAGGTTTCGTATGGTCTCAATCGCTGTTGGAATGTCTTCCGGGTTGCCCGGACCGTTGGTGAGCATCACGCCGTCCGGGTGAAAACGGAGAATGGTTTCAGCCGGTGTGTCATAAGGCACGACGATGACATCACACCCTCTTGCAGAAAGTTCTCTGACGATTCCAAGCTTGGCGCCAAAGTCCATGAGAACCACTTTCATGCCCCGGTTTGGAACAGAGTAAATGCGGTCTACAGACACGCGGTCCACCTGATCGGTAATCAGATCGGTATTTCTTAAATTTTCCAGCACTTCTTCTACATTGGCATCGGCATCGGCCATGACCGCTTTCATGACCCCTTTGTCTCTTAAACGTCTGGTTAATGCGCGGGTATCCACATCATAAATCGCAGGAATGCCCTGCTCTTCCAAAAAGTGGCCGAGAGTTTCCTGAGCACGCCAATTGGAAGGGAATTCGCAGTAGTCCTTCATCACAAACCCGAACACTTCCGGAGTGATGCTTTCATAATCATCCCGGTTGATTCCGTAGTTTCCGATCAGAGGATATGTCATCATAACGATCTGACCGCAGTAGGAGTTGTCTGTCAGAATTTCCTGATAGCCTGTCATGGAAGTGTTGAACACCAGCTCACCGACTTTGTAGTCAGAAGAGCCCAGCGCTTTTCCTTTCCAGACAGAACCGTCTTCAAGCACTAAAATACGATTCATTTTGGTTTCCTTTCTTCCTTCCATACGGACTTGCCGTTTTTGAAGGTTTCCTTTATCACACATCGGCTTTCCCACCCGTCAAAAGGGGTGTTTTTGCCCATGGATTCAAATTCAGTTTTATCAATGACTGCCTGGGTGTTTAAGTCCGCCAGAAACAGATCGGATTTAAACCCCGGCTCAATGCGGCCGGTTTTCTTAAGCCCAAAGCGCACAGCCGGCTTCAGGCTCATCCATTCCACCAGCTGATTTAAAGTCCAGCGCTTGGTGCGCCATACAAATTCCGTATAGAGCAGCGGGAAGGCTGTTTCCAAAGACACAATTCCAAAGGGCGCTTTGTCCATTGGACGAGCCTTTTCCTGTACGGTATGGGGAGCATGGTCATTGGCAATAAAATCCAGTGCTCCGCTTTCCAGCCCTTCGATCAGAGCCATCCGGTCGGCATGAGAGCGCAGGGGCGGATTCATTTTCCAATTTGGTCCCTGCACATCCTTGTCTTCCAGCAGAAGATGGTGCACGGTGACTTCTGCGCTCACATCCGCTCCTTCTGCTTTGGCTTTGGCCAGAGACTCCACACTTTCCTTTGCGGAAATGTGATCGGCATGATATTTCACACCGGTTTTTAAAACCAGTTCCAAATCTCTTTGAAGCTGGGCATATTCACAGGCAGACGGAATGCCAAGCCAGCCTTTTGAAGTCACTGCTTCACTGTCGTGAACGCTGGCTCCCGGTCTTCTGTAGTCCATATCTTCCGTATGGCAGGAGAAGAGTACCCCGGCCCGGGCTGCTTTTGTCATGGCTTCTTCCATCACTGCATCGCTGGCCACACCTACACCATCATCACTGAACCAGACAATGCCCAGTTCCTTGAGGGCTTCGTAATCGGTGGGCACTTTTCCCTGCTCGTTGTCGGTAATGGTTCCAAAAGGAAAGACATCCACAACCGCATTGGCTTTGATGTTTTCCAGATACGCCTTCATGACTTCCGGTGTGGAAGGGAAAGGCTTCAGATTGGGCATGGCAAACACAGTGGTAAATCCACCGTGTGCGGCTGCTTTTGTCCCGGTGGCAATGGTTTCCTTTGCTGTATATCCGGGATCCCTTAAATGAACATGGGTGTCCACCAGCCCGGGGAGGACAGCCAGATTGGACGCGTCAATGATTTCGGCCTCCTTGTCCTCCAGGTTTTCTCCCACCTCAAGAATCTGTTCTTCATCAAACAGAACATCCAGCTTCTGCAGCTGAGAGTTGTAAAGAACATTTCCGTTTTTTATTAAAGTTTTCATCCTTTGTTTTTCTCCAGATTCAGTTTTTCAAATGGTTCCTGTCGGGTCATCTTTTCAAACGGCTTCAGGCCAAACGCCCGTTTCAGTACGGCTTTGCGCACCAGAACTCCATTGGCCATTTGCTCAAAAATCCGGCTTTTTTCGCATTCCACCAGATCCGGGTCGATTTCCACACCCCGGTTGACAGGTGCCGGATGCATGATAATGGCATTCGGCTTCATGGATGCATACCGTGTTTTGTTCAGTCCGTACGTTTCCAGATACTCCTCGTCCGTCATATCGGCCAGAGAAGCTCCTCTTTCCTTTTGAATGCGCAGCAGCATCACCACATCTGCCCAGGCGATGGATTCGTCCAGATCACTGAATTCAAATCCGTCCCTTTCCCATTCTTTCGGCCCGGCAAATCGCAGGCTGGCTCCCAGCTTTTCAAGAGCTTCCTTATTGGAAGCGGCCACACGGGAGTGAGCAATGTCACCGCAGATCAGCACATTAATGCCTTCAAAGCGGCCGTATTCGTTGTAAATCGTCAGCAAATCCAGCAGGCACTGGGTGGGGTGGTTCCCCTTTCCGTCCCCTGCGTTAATGATAGGAATGCTGACTCCTTCCAGTTCTTTAAAATATTCATCCTGAGGATGGCGGATCACCACCGCATCGTATCCAATGGATTCAAATGTTTTCACTGTGTCATACAGGGATTCGCCTTTTGTCAGACTGGATTCCTGGGGGTGAAAGTCCACCGGTTTAATGCCGATCTGGTGTTCTGCACTCAGAAATGAGAAATGTGTTCGAGTTGATGGTTCAAAAAAAAGATTAGCAACCAGTGCCTTGCGCACTGGCAATTGCCAATCTTTCGTTGAAATATGAAAAGCCCTAGCATCGTTGAGAATGTCAAGGATGTCATCCGTACTCAAATCTTTCATCGTCAAAAGAGAATGTCTGTTCATCGAGTTCCTCCAAAGGGCAAGCGGTCTGCTCGTTTTATCTGTCCCATTATATCAAGGGGCTTTCGAATTTCAAGATTGTTTTTTTCATCTGAAACAATTGGTTTTCGCAGCAGACTGCAAACCTACTCCCACGGATACAAAATGAACAGGACCACTAGAGATCTTGTATCTGTTTCCAGTGATTTTCATATATTCGACATTTTCTTTTAATCCGGCATTTGAGCCCTTGCGCCCTTCGCTTTTCGAAGCCTTGAAGAGCTCATCAGGCTTTCCCACATTCCTTTGGCAATTCCCATGCAATCGCCTGATAGACTATGCGTATCTTTCCCCCGAAGAAGGAGGCAAAAATGACAGAAAACATTTTCTTTTTTACAACACTGAAAAACAACATCAAATTTTTATACGACAATTTAACACTGCGGGAAGGCATGGCCATGATGAAAGCCCACGGCTTCACCACGGTACCGGTGCTGGATCAGACCGGCCAATACATCGGCAGCATCTCAGAGGGAGATCTGCTCTGGTTTCTGGTGGATCAT
>JABUSF010000006.1:76105-82197 GCA_021443945.1 Ileibacterium sp. | reverse complement strand
GCTCACATTTCCATCCCCTTTGATCTGCTGCTCGATGCCAGCCTGCACCAGAACTTTGTCCCCATTGTGGATGACAGAAACATTTTCATTGGAATCGTGACCCGGCAGTCCATTATCAATTATTTCATCTCCAGTCCGGCTGCTCAGAACCTCGTTCTCAAAGAGACACTCGAAGCAGCTGGGCTGGAAATCTAAACGGCTCATGCCGTTTTTTTCTGTCCGGGATTCCTTTTTCATTTCCACAGCAAACAGCTGTAGTAAAATTGACAGAAACAAGCAAAGGAATCCTTCTTGTTTGGAAAGGATATAAATATGGAATATGACTTCGCAGCCCTCTGGCCTCTTGTCTTTTTGATTTTCGCTTTGGCTGCCGCGTTTGGAAGCAGCAGCATTCTTCAAAGCCATGACAGCCGGGTTCTGCAGGGCTACCGGCTGGGCATGCTCATCTGCGTTGCCGCCGCTTCTTTTGCAGCCGCCGGTCTTTGCAGCCGGTGGTCTGGACTGAGCCCTCTGATCTGCATGGTGATTCTGCTCATCCTCTTTCAGATGGCCTGCTTCTGTCTGGAATATGTCTCCTGGCGTCACCCCGCCAAACCCTTTCAGTCTTTTACCCGGGCATTCGCTTCTTTCTTCGCCTTTTTTATCAGCTGGATTCCTCAAATCCCCATGGAACAGGATCCTTTGGAAGAGTGGAAACAGGTAGAGGAACTGGAAGAAGATGAGCAGGAAGTGCTTCGAAACGCCCTGGAGTTTGCGGATACGTCCATTGATGAAATGATGACCCACCGCTCTGCCGTGGTGTCCCTTTCTTTAAGAGACGATCCAAAAGACTGGAAAGAGACCATCATGGCCAACCGGCACACCTTCTATCCGGTCACCAATGAAAACGACGATGACATCATCGGTGTGCTGGATACCAGAGACTATTTCCGGCTCAGCGATTTCAGCCGCCGCAACATTTTGAAAAAGACCATGGAACCGGCTTTTTTTGCTGCGGAAAACACCAATGCAGTAGATATTGTCCAAGCTATGAAAGCTTCCAAGAAATACTTTGCCGTTGTTCTGGATGAATACGGAGGAATGAGCGGTATTGTCACCATCCACGATATTCTGGAAGAGCTTCTCGGAGAAATGACCGAAACCAATGAAAGAGCTGAATCCGATATCGTCCGAATCGGACCGGATCAGTGGCGCATTGCCGGATCCTCCAGTTTGGATGAAGTGTCCAAGGCCATCGGCAAAACCCTGCAGCTGGACGACTATGAAACTTTTGCCGGATACATTATCGGCACCATCGGCCGCATTCCGGAAGACGGATCCCAGTTTGAGGTGGATATCGAAGATCTGCATATTGTCGTGCGAAGCGTGCAGAATCACCGCATCGTTCAGACACTGGTGCACAGAAAGTCTCCAGCAGGAGTTCAGAAATAAACTTTATCAAGTTAAAAAATCCATATTTCACCGTTTCTGCGGAATCATGCTTTAGGAGTATAAACCAATCTTGGAGCACTGAATCTGTAAGGTGAAATCTGGATTTTTTTGTCTTATTCGGGCTATTTCATCGAAAATACTTCGTTGAAACTCATTGTGCTTTCAGTTATCATCTATTTATTACAAATTGATGCGAATTAAGAAAGGAACTTTATGAATAAAAAATGGATATGCCTTCTGCTGGCTGCTGTAATGTGCGGCTGTGCAGCCAATTCAGGCACCGCTTCTTCAGGCATGCAGAACGGTTCCGATTCTGCTTCCGGCGAATCCGCTGATCAGAATGGTTCTTCCTCTCAGGATCAGAACGGTTCGTCCGCCGAAAAAACCATCAAAGGGGATCAGGCCTTTGAAGAATTTACAGCAAAGTATTTCAAAGAGCAGTGCGAAAAAGACTACACCACTGCCCACAGCTATTTTGAAAATCCCGCAAAAGCCGGAATTGATATTTCCAAAGCAAAAATCACCTTAGGTGATCCAAACTACACAGAGGAAGAAATCAAGGATTATCAGGATCTGGCAGACTCCTTAAAATCGGTGGATGCGGACAGCCTGAACGAAGAAAACCGCGCCATCTATGAACAGATGACATGGGAAACCAATCAGGTGCTGAAGCTCTCTGATGAAAAATTCAAATACATCGAAAGCGTGTTCAGCTCGACAGACGGAGTTCAGGCGACTCTGGTGGATTACTTCTCTGAATACGAACTGTACTCCGAAGAAGATATTAAGCCTTTGCTGACTCTGATTCAGGATGTTCCAAACTACACAGACAAAGCACTGGTTTTTACAAATGAACAGTCCAAAAAAGGAACTCTGATGTTCCCATACGATACCGTGATCGAATTCTGCCAGAACATTGTCAAAACAAAAGATGACAGTCCAATCACCAAAGGAATCGATGAAGAAATCGACGATTTGATGCTGGATACCGCCAAAACAGAATCCTACAAAAAACAGGTTCACGAAGCACTGGAAAAATACTTCTTCCCAAGCTACGAGAAAATGATCCAGGGTCTTGAAAAAGTGAAAGACAGCGTTCTCCCGATGCAGGGTCTGCAGAAATTTGAAAATGGCAGCGATCTGTATACGTATACTCTGCAGAACTACACCGGAACAGACAAAACACCTGACGAACTGTACAAGGAAATCGGTGAAAAGCTGGATGAGCTGACAAAAGAATATACCGTTATGCTCAAAGATAAATCGGATGACATTATGGAATCCACTCAGCTGAAAACCGATTTTGCAGACGTAGACGAAATTCTGCCTTTCCTCAAGGAAAACTACACGAAACTCTTCCCTACCGTGGACAATCTGGAATATGAACTTGAACCGCTGAGCCCTGAACAGACTCGTTCTTCCATTGCAGCCTACTATCTGCTGCCAACCATTGACAACACGGGTCCAGGACAGATCCGCTACAACGCGAAAGACTTCGGCTCCGATCCTTCTTCCCTGAGCTTCTACACGACTCTGGCTCATGAAGGAATCCCAGGTCATATGTATCAGCGTGACTACTTTGAAGAACACTTCAATCAGGACATTCAGTACACATTAGGCTGTCTTGGAGCTCAGGAAGGCTATGCGGAGTATGCTTCCAACAAAGCTCTTGACTGGCTTGGCTTCAACCAGGATACTCTCAGAGCCTATCAGCTCAACGAACAGTATTCCAATCTGCTTGTCCTCATGATGGATCTGGAAATTAACTATCAGGGCATGACTCTGGAAGAATTCACTGACACTTACGGCGAAGGTCTTGAAAATCTGTACAACCAGCTGTGTGACATGGGAGGCCAGTTCTTCTCCTATTTCTACACACCAGGTCTGTACGAAAACATGGAAGCCAATGCCAAAGATAAGCTTGGCGACAAATTCGATGCTGTGAAGTTCAATGCTGCTCTTCTGAAGTACGGAAATGTAAAATTCTCTCTGATCGAACAGAGCGTTGATCAGTACATTGAAGACACCCTCCATCCTGAAAAAGACGAGGAAAAAGAAGAGTCTTCCAAATCTGCTGAAAGTGCAGAAAAAGACGAAGCAAAAACAGAAGATAAGAAATAGTCTGAAATAACAAAAAAANCAAAAAAACCCACGGCGCATGCCCTGGGCTTTTTTTGTGCTCCATTAAATATGAATAACATCCTCCACCATCAGTTTTGATCCCTTAACAGTCAGTTTGAGGACGGTCCCGTTTGGCACTTCAATTTCATCCGGCAGAGAATCTGCTTTCTCCAAAACAGAATAAACCCCCACCAGCACAGCAGAATGAGAAACCGCCAAAGTGTTTTCGTCGGGTTCATTGGAGGCAATCCAGTACAGCGTCTGCAAAGCCCGGACAATGGCATCTTCGTAAGGTTCTGCTCCAAACTCCCTGACCCGCACTTCGTGATCGTACTGTGCCAAAACCTCCCGCTTCTGGCCATCCAAGCTGCCAAAGCTGACTTCCCGCAAACCCGCGCTCTGATACAGTCTCGCCGATGGTTCTGCAATCAGCTGCATGGTAGAGGCAGCCCTCTGCAAATCAGAGCAATAAGCACTTGAAAACGTGATGCCCGATGCAGCAAACCATTCTTTGAGCTGCAGCGCCTGAAAGATCCCGGTCTTCGTCAGCGGAGAATCGCTCCACCCCTGGGCCCGTCCCTCCACATTAAACTGTGTCTGCCCATGGCGTACAAGATAAATCGTCCGGCTCATCATCAATCCCCCTTTCGTTCATCTTAGCAGGACAGAATAAAAAAAGCCTGCCGTTTCGGCAGGCTTGCATCTTACATTTTCAGCAGAGCTTCGATTTCACTGAAAGCTTCTTCATCGCTTTCTTCACTGCTCTCATCGTCATTCACATCCACCCGAATGGCCATTTCTCCATCATCATCATACACATGACAGGGGAATGGATGTTCAGTTACAGAATCGTAATCGAATCCCGCATTCGATGGGCGGCAAAGAGAAATCATCAATGGAGTGTCTCCCAGGTTGATAAAGCGGCGGGCCACTCCATTTGGTACGTGGTGGAGGCTTCCTTCTTCCAGTATTTCGCACCAGCAGTCACCCTGCCGGTTCAAATACATAATCAGACCTTCTCCGCCCATACACAGATAGTATTCTTCTGAGTTCGGATTAATATGGTAAGAACCTTTTGTAGCGAAGTATTCATCCTTCACTTTCCCCGGGAATAAAGTAATGTGTCCCCAGTTCAGGTGTCCTTCATCCGGAGTGGATTCTTTCATCACCAATTCGTAGATTAAAGTATCCGGATCCAGATCTGGATCTTCTTCTCCGAAATAATCGGCATCCTTATAGTGAACTTTCAACTCCGTCAGATTGTTCCCGTTCAGCCGCTGCTGCCAGTGATGAAACAGCTCAGAACGGGTAACTGGAATTGGATGTTCTGCAGTGTTGTCCTTCATAATTAGGAACTCCTCCGTCAATGATTAGAACCTTTTTTCTGAATCAGGCAGGCTTTGGGAGCGTTTGTTTTGAAAGGATGCTCAACCATCAGCACTTCCATGGAACCGGAATGAGGCTCTAAAGCTTCGAGAACCCGCGCTTCCTCGCTCTTCCCTTGAGGATGCGGGTAAAATACCAACGCCATACGCCCTTTGGGCTTCAGTCTTTCAAAGGCTGCGAGCACTCCTTTGACTGAAGCGTCCGGACTGGTTTCGATACCTCCCTGCTGCGCTGGATCCCATCCAAAGTTGAAGACCGCTGCATCCAGCAAACGGTTTTCTTCGGCTAATGCATCGTTCAGAAATTCGTGAGACAGATGAAATACCTGAAGCCGGGAGGTGCAGAACTTCTCTTTCGCCCGTTCTGCAAGGGGACGCTGTACATCAAAAGCATACACCTTGGAGACGCTTGAATTCAAAAAGAATGCCGTATCTTTTCCCTGCCCAAGGGTTCCGTCCAGACAGACAGCCTGCCTGTGCAGAACCGGTTCAAGAAAATCATGACTGATTTGAACCATGGATTTCATCGGGCCAGTTCCTCTTTTAAGATTTTGTACTGTTCCTGAGCACGGGTGACAAAAGCCACATCGATGGCTTTTGCTTCCGGGTACAGACGAAACAGTTTCCGGATTGTTTTCACTGCAATGTGACAGGCAAGCTCATCCGGAAACCCGCCTACACCGGTCGAGATGCAGGGGAAAGCCACTGTAATCTTTTCCTCTTCACTTTTCATCAGATAGTCATACGCCAAAGCCAGAGCGTTCCAGTAACAGGAAGCCAGCAATTCTTCTTCATTGTCCTGTCCGCTGTTGTACACAGGCCCTACTGCATGAATGACCTTTTTGCACGGCAGATGATAGGCATCTGTCATAATCGCCTGTCCGGCTTTCAGTTCTTTGTACTGCATCACTTCACAAAGCAGTCCCCGGCCGGCTGCCTCAAAGATCTCTTTATTTACCCCGGAGCCGGGCAGCAGCTGGGGATTGGCGGGACAGACGATCAGATCGAAATCCAGACCGGTCAGATCCCCTTTCATGGCATACATCATCGTTCAAGCTCCTTTCCGGTGTTGAGCAGTTCCAGGCGGCTGGCACATTTTGAAGACGACAGCAAAGCTTTATCCAGAGAAGCGCTGGAAGCCTGCAGGCTTTTGGA
>JABUSF010000006.1:72064-76049 GCA_021443945.1 Ileibacterium sp. | reverse complement strand
TTTTCCATTTCCTTTAAATTGGCAGCTCTAAAGAAATTCCGGGTGCTCGACAGCAGTGTAAACACAACCCCGGCCAACGTGGTGGGGGAAGTCAGAAGAACATGCCGGTCCAATGCATACCGGAGCAAATCATCACACTGACCGCAGATGTACTGATAGATGGCTTCGCTGGGGATAAACAGCACCGCCAGATCTTCCGTCTGAGGAGTGATGTACTTTCCAGCCACATCATCTATATGCTTTTTCATATTCTTGCGGAATTCTCTCTGGTAGTATTCTGCAGATTCAGGATCTTCCTGCATGGCCAGAAAGTTTTCCATCGGGAATTTTGAGTCAATGCACAGCACCTTTTCACTTCCCGGCAAATGGAATACTCCATCGGCGATCTTTCCATTCTCCAAAGGATACTGCAGTTCATAAACCGATGGATTTTCTCCGGCATACAGCCGAATCAGGGTTTCCATCTGATATTCTCCCCAGTTGCCCCGCCGTTTGGCATTGGTCATCACCGCATTCATGCCGGCAATGGAATCCTGCATGATGGAAATCACGGAAGAGTCCGAGCTCTGCTGACGCAGCAGCGTCTGCAGCTGATCCTGCAGCCGGTTGAACACATCTCCGTTTTGAGCGGCCATAAAGTCCGAACGCTCCTTTTGCTCTTTGGTGCTTGTGATCAGCTTCCATGCCATCCGGTTCTGATTTCTCATAAGAACTGCCAAAAGCAGACACACAATGATCAGCAGAATCAGAAGGAAAACCATCAATATCAGAATCCAGACATTTTCCATTCCATTACCTCATTTTCTCTTTCAACACGTCCTGGGCTGCCCACTCTGCCAGTTCTTTAACATGTTCGGGAGTGTTCAGCTCAGGCTGATAAAATACTTTTTTCAAAATCTTTTCCAGCCCTTCTCCAATCTCTGCCCCTTTCAAGCCTGCAAGAGTGCTTAAATCCGAGCCGTTAATCTTCAGGTCCTTCAAAGACAAAGGACGCTTCTTTTTTTCTGTTTCATAAAACTGGCGAAACTCATTCAGGGGCACCATCCGGTCATGGGTGGTATGGGCAAAAATATCTCCCTGCTGCACCTGAAACAGCTTGTTCAGAAATTCATCGCTCAGTCCCCGCTCAATGCGGATTTTATAAATGTTGGAAAGTTTTGGAGCGTAAAACGCATCATGATACAGCACCAGGTTCTCAATATCCCGCTGCATCTTTTTTGGCAGCTTGAACTTTTTTACCACTTTCCGGGCGATTTTAGCAGATTCCAGAGGATGCTTCTTAAAGTGATCCCCCGACTCATCTGTCGTTTTCATTTTCGGTTTGCCTGTATCATGGAGCAGGAGTGCCCATAAAATCTCAGGATCTTTGGAAGGAGCAGCTTTTAAAGCGTCAATGGTATGGTGCAGAACGTCGGTATAGTGATGCTTGTTGTTCTGCGAACACTCCAGCATCTGACCGATCTGAGGAAGCCAGTCTTTCAGCAGGCCGCTCATCTCATCCAGAATTTCAGGAGAGTCCGCCAGGATTTTTTCCAGCTCATCCCGGATGCGTTCTGCAGACACGGTGCGAAGCAGGCCGGATTTTTCATCAATGGCTTTTCTCGTTTCTTCTTCCATGTCAAAGCCAAGCCGGCCCGCAAAGCGGAAAGCTCTCATCATGCGCAGGGCATCTTCTTCAAAGCGCAGAGCGGCACAGCCCACCGCCCGAATCTTTTTGTTTTCCAAATCCCGGCGTCCCCCAAAGGGATCTATCAGACCGTCTTCAGGATGATAAGCCATGGCATTAATCGTAAAATCACGCCTTGCCAAATCTTCCTCAATATCATTTACAAAATTCACTTTTCCCGGATGACGGTGATCTTCATACCCTTCTTCCGTACGCAGAGTGGTCACCTCCACATGGAACCCGTCTTCAATGACAAGAACCGTTCCATGGGCAATCCCCGTAGGAACAACATGGGGAAAGATGGCCATGACCTGCGAAGGCTTGGCCTGAGTAGCCACATCGTAGTCGTGGGGTGTTTTGCCCATCAAAGCATCACGGACGCAGCCGCCCACCAGCCAGGATTTAAATCCATGTTCTTCCAGCCGGTTCATAATGGTTTCTACAGGTTTTGGAATAAACATCGGATACCTCTTTTCTCATTGAGCCGGGCAGTCCCGGCCGTTTTTATACTAAGCCCAACAGACAAGAAAAGCGGATCTGGTGAATCCGCTTGTTTGTTTTGTGAAAGGAATCAGGCTCTCTGATAAATGGCTTTGCTGCTGGCAGCCACATCCTGTCCCAGTTTCTGGTTGGTGAACATGAATTCCATGTCCTTGCCGTGACATACAGTTTTGCAGCGGTTCCCAATCCGGGTAAAAATGCCTGTATCCAGCTCATCCGAGTCTACCACAATGAACCAGTGTGTTTTTTCAGGATGATCTCTGTCTTCGATTCTTTCCTTAATGTAAATGGCGCGAATCGCTGGATCGTGATAACCGCTGGAAATCAGTTCCGCTTCCAGATCAGCAATGGAGGCATCCACATTTTTCAGCAGGATGTGATCTCCTTTGTGAATGGTATTCTGCTGCAGGGAAGCCCCTCCGGCAGCCCCTGCATTGGCGACGCCTTCCAAAAACTGGGTGTTGAACGGAATGTCAGCTCCTTTTGGATCCACAACAATTCCGGACACTTCCGGATTTCCTGTCAGGAAGGGCAGATACTGCTGCATGGTCAGAATCAGGCACTGGACTTCCGCATCCTGGTAGAACTTTCTGACTTCTTCCATGTCTGTAAACATCGGGAAATATTTCCCGCCCTGAGGATTGGTTACAACCATCAGGGAAATTGTTGTATCCGGAGCAAAACGGATGGCCCCGTTTTCATCGGTTTCCGGTTCCTTGTCCCATTTTGCAGGAGCCATCACCTGCGTGTTTAAAAGAGCCTGAGCAACTTTCAGAAGGTTTCCGTTGTTCTGCTCCTTTCTGAAAGCCCACAGAGCCTGCTGAAGGCTTGGGTTTGAAAAGTTAGTTGGCATAGTTCAAATTCCTTTCTGAACGGCAGAAAAGCCGTTTCGGTTCCAATTGTTTATTCTTTACCAGCAATGGCTGCGGATTGAAACAGAATGGACGGGCAGGCTACAGAACGGTGCGCCCAGTCCAGATCGCTTCCCACAGCTTCCACGCTGTTCATCAGCTCCATAAAGTTACCGGCCACGGTGATTAAAGTCAGAGGTCTGACTTTCTTTCCATTCTCCACCAGGAAGCCTCTTGCCTGCAGAGAGAAGTTTGCAGAGACAAAATCCACCCCTGCATGCAGACCTTCCAGGTCAGTAATCACAACGCCGCTGCCCATTTTTTCGCAAAGCTCTTCCAGACTGTCTTTGCCTGGAACAATATACATGTTCATTGGGGAAATGGAGGTTGCGCCCCCGCCGCTTTTAAAGCCGTTTCCTGTGGATTTGGCGTTCATTTTTAAAGCGGATTTTGTGTTGTGAAGCACGGTTTCGAATACACCCTTGTCCACAACCGTTTTCGCATAGGTTGGAGTTCCTTCATCGTCAAAGTTTTTCAGGAACAGAGCCTGCTGATTTCTTGGATCATCAATGACTGTGATTTTGTCAGACCAGATCTTTTCGTGCTCTTTTCCAGTTAATGGAGAAATTCCCTTTTCAATCAGAGATCCGCTGAAAGCACCCACAAAACAGCTGAACAGAGAAGTCATTGCTTCATTGTTCAAAATGACAGGGCAGGTTCTGCTGGCCATGGATTTGGCATTCAGCTGAACTGCAATCTTATCGATCAGCTTGGCAGCCACTGCATCCTGATCCATTTTTGCCAGATCATCCACCACTTCAATGATGTATCCGTCCCGAATCTGTCCGTCTTCCTGCATCGTCGCCTGAGCCACCAGCAGCTGATACTGGCTGGCATCTTCCACGTTCACTCCTAAAGAGTTGACCAGGCTGCCTGCCGATCCGGATTCTTCCCAGTCCAGTCCGTT
>JABUSF010000006.1:70667-72054 GCA_021443945.1 Ileibacterium sp. | reverse complement strand
ACCCGTTTGTCCTTGGCCAGAATCTTTTCTTCCAGGGAAGCAAGAGCTTCCTTGATTTCATCCATGGAAGGCTTTTTCCATGTTCTTAAAGAGGGAGTCAGCTCTGTTTCAATGACCGGAACAAACTCATCCTTTTCGGTTTCTGCGACCACAGAAGCCTGTTCCTTTAAAGCATTGAGCACTTCGTCCATTTTTTCATCGTCGACTTTTTCCAGGGAAACAGAGACGATTTTTCCATTGACGGAAGCCCGCATGGAGGTATGAATGACTTTGCTGGTGACAAAGGAATCCACCGCATGGTCATACCAGGCCACTGTACGGCTTCTGGATTCCGACTGGGAGATTTCAAAACCTTCCAGGCCAAGTTCCAGCGCCCGGTCAATCCATTTCTGCTTATTCATTTGCGGTACCTCCTACTGTAATGCTTGAAACGCGCAGGCACGGCTGCCCCACATCGGTTGGAATGCTTCCGGAAATCGATCCGCACATTCCCTGAGCACGTTCCAGGTTATCGGAAACCATGTCAATGTTCATCAGAATATCGCTTCCGCTTCCAATGAGGGTTGCCCCCTGAACAGGATCGGTAATTTTGCCGTCTTCGATCAGATAGGCTTCCTTGACACCAAAGTTAAATTCTCCCGTGTTGGGGTTTACAGAACCGCCGCCCATTTTTCTGCAGTAAAGACCGAACTTGACATCCTTGAACATATCTTCTTTTTTATCTGTTCCTGGAGCAATAAAGGTATTGGACATACGGCTGGTAGGTTCATATTTGTAGGATTCGCGTCTTCCGGAACCGGAAGGAGCTTCCTTCATTCGGCGTCCATTGAGACGATCGATCATGTATTCGTTCAAAATTCCATCTTTAATCAGAACACGCTTTCTCTGTGGATTGCCTTCATCGTCCACATTCTGGCTTCCCCATGCATTGGCAATGGTTCCATCGTCAATGGCAGTGACTTTTGTGCTGGCAATCTGCTGTCCTTTGCGGCCGGCAAAGACAGACATTCCTTTTGCAACCCCGGTCGCTTCCAGGGAATGCCCGCAGGCTTCGTGGAAAATAACACCGCCAAATCCGTTTTCGATGATGACAGGCATTTCGCCGCTTGGAGCTGGTTTGGCCTTCAGCAGCACCAAAGCAATCCGGGCTGCTTCCCGTCCGATGTCTTCCGGCATTTTATCATTGTAGTAAAATTCGAGACCTTTCATGGCTCCTGGGGCGTCACCGCCGTTCTGCATGGATTTTTCATCCTGAGCAAAAGCGGTAACCGGCATGCGGACATGCGTTCTGGAGTCCTTGACCAGACGGCCCTTTGAGTTGGCAATCTGAACATCCTGTTTTTTGCTGGAAAAACCGGCAGATACTTTTACGATTCTTTCATCTGCA
>JABUSF010000006.1:68039-69465 GCA_021443945.1 Ileibacterium sp. | reverse complement strand
CCAACGACCTCCGGGTTATGAGCCCGACGAGCTACCAGACTGCTCTATCCCGCGATGTATGGCGCTTAATTTCTTTACGCTCAATAAGTATAGGCATAAGAATTTTTAAAATCAACCCATTTACCAAAAAAGATGAAATTACCAACCTCAGAGGCGAATAAACAAAAAAGCAAACCATCTCTGGTTTGCAGAAGAGTCAGCATTCTCCCTTAAGATAGGGCTGAATCATATCCGACAGCTTTTCAAACCCCGCAGGAATCGGCACATAGCAGTTTGCCGGGATCTGAACCAGTTTGGCTCCGCTGTTTCCTGCAGCCTTTTCAAAAGCGTCCATGTAAAGTTTTGCCTGGGGAGAGACAAGGTACAGATCGTACCGGTTTTTTCGGATGAGGTCTTCCCCCTCCATCATGCATCTGGCTTCTATTTTCACGTCAAAGCCTTTTTTGTTGAGAATGATTCCAGCTTTTTTGGCAAAAAGCGAACTGGACATTCCAGCGGCACAAATAATCAAAACGTTTGTCATACTCACCTCGTACTCAAACTTTTTTCTTTCTCTGCTTTTCATTATACCGAAAAGAACCTTCAAACCCGATGGATTTCAGATTTCATTTTTGAAACCTCTCGGAATCTGCGCAAGCGTTCTTTTCAATGTAATTTAAAATCTCATCAATGGAGGCGGACATAAAATACAGATTCAGGTTGTCTGCACTCATGAACCCGTCTTTCACCAATTGTTTCAAAAGAGCATCCAACTCATCAAAACATCCGTCAGTGTTCAAAATGCAGATCGGCTTGTTCAGCTGAGAAAGCTGCTTCAGGGTGAGAACTTCAAAAAACTCCTCTAAAGTTCCAATCCCCCCTGCAGTCATAATAAACGCACTGCTTTTATGCTCCATCAAATGTTTGCGTTCTCTCATGGTCTTTGTGAAAATCCATTCGCTGCAGTCCCTGAACAAAACGCCCTGTCCCTGAAAGAAGGTCGGTGCGATTCCAATGCTCCACCCTCCTTCAGACTGCATACCTCTGACAGCAGCACCCATCATTCCGTCACAGCCGCCGCCAAAGACCATTCCATATCCTCTTGAAGCAATTTGTTTTCCCAGTTCATAGCCGGCCTTTAAATAGCTCTGAGGAATCGAATTGCTGCTGGATCCATAGACACAAATGTTCATTTTCCCGCTCCTTCCATAAACCATAAAAAAAAGTCCTTACAGACAACTTTTACCATAAAGACTCAAAGATATATATTAATTTAAATTGTTTTCAAATGGCGGAGAAACAGGGATTCGAACCCTGGCGCCGCTTTCACGACCTACCGGTTTTCAAGACCGGACCCTTCAACCACTTGGGTATTTCTCCAATTAAAATGGTGGCTAGGGTGAGACTCGAACTCACGACCTTCCGGGTATGAACCGGATGCTCTAGC
>JABUSF010000006.1:57750-67989 GCA_021443945.1 Ileibacterium sp. | reverse complement strand
TGAACCTGCGACCCCTTGCACCCCATGCAAGTGCACTACCAAGCTGTGCTACGTCCCGAAAAGAATCGTACTGCCTCTGCAGGCATGACTTATAATAGCATAATTGAAATTGATTGCAATAAAGGCACCAGATTTATCTTCTAAAACCCAAAATAGCCTGAAAAGCTCAGGATTTGCTCCTCAAGCCTTTCAGACGTTTTCGAGTATAAAAGAAAAATCTTGTCAGCGTAGCCACCGTCAAAATCCCTAAAGTGAGCATTCCGGAAATGGTGACCATATCCAGACCTTTCTGCAGGCCTGCATAGATTTTGCCGTCCAGAAAGCTGACCATCATTTCATAGGCCGTCCCTCCTGGAACCAACGGGATCAATGCGCACGCCACAAAAGTTGAGACGGTGCATTTGAGCATACGGGCAAACACCTCTCCGCACGCAGACAAAGCCAGAGCCGCAAAGAAGTTGGCCACCACCGGATTCATTCCGAAATAGACCAGAAGGTTGTAGACCAGTCCCCCTGTGCCTCCGGCAAGGCAGGCGTAAAAGATTTCTTTGCCCCGGATATTGAACAGGATGGCAAATCCCAAAGAGGCCACGCCGGCACCGAAGAAGCCTCTGACAGCCGTTTCAATAAATGTCATTTCCATAGCTCCTTCCTAAATAAATGTGCAGGCATACAGCCCTAAACCGACGCCAAGAGCAATGCTGACAGCAATCAGCATTGCTTCTGTCGTTCGCGCCACACCGGACAAGTATTCTCCCATCATGGTATCTCTCAGAGCATTGGTTAACGCCAGTCCGGGAACCAGAAGCATGATGACCGAAATGATCAGAATGTTAATGCTGGCAAGAGGAACAAACCGATGAAACAGAAAGGACAGGACAGCTGTGGCAAAGGCGGAAAGAGCATTGGCAAAAAACATGTTGAGCGTGAGGTTGCTTAAATAGTTGTACAGCAGCTGAACAGCCAGACCAATCAGAAAAGATCCTGCAATCTCCTTCCAATCCCCATTAAAGAACACAGCAAACCCAGCCGCTCCGATGGCAGCAAAGAAGGTTTTCTGGGTCAGGCTGTACTTGGGAAGCGCCTTAATCTTTTCCAGCTCCTGCTCCAGATAAGCCGCTCCGTAATGCTTCTTTTCGGCTTGTCTGGATAAATTGTTAATCGCATTGATCACCGCGATATTGCGTGAGCCGGAACCGATTCTTGCGATGCGGGTCACCGTTTCCCCTTTGGAAATGATGGAGCACATAATTCCGGTGACAGTGACATAACTGATGCAGTCATCGACTCCGGGTACCGCTTTGCCAAGCCTGTTCATCGTTTCTTCCACACGGTACACTTCTGCGCCGGATTCAAGAAGCATTGCCCCGATGGCCACGACAACTCCTACAATTCTTTCCGATTGGATTCTGCGCTCTCCTGCTTCCCGCAGGGCGCTGCTGAGCTGATTTACATTATTCTGGGCTGCCATAATGATCCCCCCTGTCAAAAATGCGAGGCACAGGCCCCGCAGTATTGTTCATTCTTATTTTCCGGAACTGCCAAGGCGTCCGTCAAGACGATCAGATTCCATGCTTAAAAGTTCTTCCATGCTGACTTCCTGCTCCTGCACGCTGGGCATTTGAAGCAGAACAGCCTGGCAGACTGCTTTTTCATATGGATATAAAATGAATGCGTCTGGATCCGCAAGCTTGTCAGCTGCTTCTTTTTTGATAATCCTTAAAGGCTTTTCATTGAGATTGGTCATGGGCGCAAGATATTCCCCCCGATAGCCGGAATCCATAACGCCGGCCCGGACAGCCATTCCTTTTGTTCCTGTGGATCCTCTTTCCTTGAGAAAAATGACGCAGTCATTTTCAAAAGCGGATGCCACGCCCAAAGGAACGATCTTTGTTTCAAAGGGAGCAAACTCCAGAAAATCTTCATCAAAGCACGGATACAGATCGTAGCCGGCATCCTCTTTGCGTTTCGACGGAAGGACTGCATTCTCCCTTACTTTTGCCCAAAACAGTTTCATATATGCCTCCTGACAGCACCGGTTCGGCTCTATTCCAGATTCAGAGCTTTCTCATATTCCGGAACCAGTTTTTCCACGGAATCATACCATAAATCCGCAGCAGAGGGCGACGGAACGTAAACAGCCATGTTGGCTGCATTGTAATCGGCTTCCTTGAGCAGAACCTCTGTGTCTCTGGAAACACAGATGATTCTCTGGATATTGGGATACTGAGCCAGGAATCCGGAAATATCATTCAGAACAATGTCCTGCATGGTATTTTCGCGGCTCAAATGGCGAAGGCAGCTTTTTACAACGGACCAGATGGCCAGGTTGTTCTGCTCAAGAATCGCCAGACATTCTTCCTTGGTGCTGCAGGGCATCCCGTAAATGGCGGACAGAGTCGGCCAGAAGCGGTTGTCAGAGTCTGCAAAGTAGAAGTTCTCATTTTCAGAATCTACGCTTGGCATAGAAACGAGAAATAAAATCTGGCTGTTTTCAAAAACGACTGGTTCCAGTGCGTTGTACTGCTGCAGATCAGTTGTATCAAACATATTCTCTCCCTTGATGATTTGATTTGGTTTGGTCAATTAAAAAAAGGGACAGGGCAATATGCCCTGCCCTAAATTGGTTAAGCTGAGATCAATATGAAATTATTCAGCAATTGCTTTAAGAGCTTTTTCTACGATAGCGATTTTTTCAGCTTCAGCGACTGCTTTTGCAGCTTCTCCGTCAGCTTCATGGATTCTTTCATAAGCTTTCAGAACGCCTAAACGCACATCCAGACGGTCTTTCATGTCATATCCATATTTTTTGTCTTTATCGCCATAAGTAGCATCTGCTTCTGCGATCAGAGCATCGCCGTAAGCAGTTCCGCCAACTGCAGTCTGCAGTTTGCTTAATAATTCTTCTTTAGTCATGTTTATTATGCCTCCAATGATTTCTTACTTCAGAGCAGCGAGAGCTTTTTCAACGATAGCGATTTTTTCGTCTTCAGCTACAGCTTTGGCTTCTGCACCTGCATCTTTATGTTTGCGAGCGTAAGCTTTCAGAACGCCAAGTCTTTCATCCAGACGGTCTTTCATATCCTGGCCGTATTTTTTGTCAGCATCGCCAAAAGTAGCAGCAGCTTCGTCAACCAGCATATCTCCATAAGCAGTTCCGCCAACGGCAGCCTGCAGTTTGCTTACTAATTCTTCTTTAGTCATTGTAGTTATCTCCTTTGATTACCAGGAGGAGGCTTTATGAATCTGATAAAGTCTTCTTCCCAACTTCATCATTTCCCTTTTCAAAGTTTCTTAAAACATCAGCTCTCAATTGCCTGAGAGGAATCAATGATGATGCTTTGCTTATTTCAGAGCAGCAAGAGCTTTTTCGACGATTGCAATTTTTTCGTCTTCTGTTGCAGCCATTGCTTCTTTTCCATCGTTTTTGTGAATACGAGCGTAAGCTTTCAGGATGCCCAGTCTCTCATCGAGACGGTCTTTCATATCCTGACCATATTTCTTATCGGCATCGCCGTAAGTTTCGGCTGCTTCGTCAATCAGCATATCCCCGTAAGGTGTTCCGCCAACAGCTGCTTTTAAAGCATCAACTAATTGTTCCTTTGTCATTTCCAAGACCTCCTTGAAGCTTGCATGCAAGGCTTATTCTTGCCAAATCAGAATCTATCCCTCATAAACTCCGACAAGGTCATACCCCTGCACGCCAGTTATACGCACCGGAATGTATTGTCCGGGCTCAACCTCGCTGGCTGCGGTAAAGATCACTTTTCCATCCACTTCATCTGGAGCATCCGCTGCGCTGCGGCCTCTCCAAGTGCCGGTTAAAGCGTCCTGATCTTCAGCCAGGACTTCAATCGTCTTCCCAACATTTCTTAAACTTTTCTGAACAGTGATTTCTTTTTGAACCGCCATCAAACGGTCCAGTCTTTCCAAAGCCACGGCTTCATCTACTTCCGGGTCCATGGTGCATGCTGGAGTATCCTCTTCCTTGGAATAGGTAAAGGCGCCCAGTCGATCCCAGCCGATCTCTTTTACAAAGTCCAGCAGCTCTTCGAATTCCTCCTCGGTTTCAGAAGGAAATCCGACAATTGCAGTGGTCCGAAGGACTGCCTCCGGAAACAGTTCCCGAATTCTTGCAACCAGAGCGCGGATATCTTCTTTCGTACCCCGGCGGTTCATCTTCTTCAGCAGGCGGTTGCTGGCATGCTGAATAGGAATGTCGAAATACGGAAGAACCTTGCTGGATTCTTTCATTGCCTGCAGAACATCTTCTGTAATTTCATCCGGATACATATACAGAATCCGGATCCAGTGGATTCCGTCGATCTTGTCTGCTTCACGAATGAGATCAGCAAGCTTCAGTTCACCATAGTTGTCCAGGCCATATTTTGTGGTGTCCTGGGCGATGAGTGTAATCTCAGTGACACCTTTGGAAGCAAGAAACGCAGCTTCGTCTCGTACTTCATTTATGAGTTTACTGTATTGTTCCCCACGTATCAAAGGAATTGCACAATAGGTACAATGGTTGGAACAGCCGTCAGAAACCTTTACGTAAGCACTCCAGGGATTGCCTGAAACACTGCGCATCTCCTTTAGGTAAGGCACTTCTTCTTCCTGTTCCAGCAATTCCTGCAGGATGGAAGGAAGCTTTCCATAATCCCTTACCGGAACAACCGCACTGATCTCCGGGATCTGTTCCTTCAGTTCCTTTTCATACCGCTGAGCAAGGCAGCCCGTCACAATGATTTTGTCTGCATACCGGCTCATTTCAAAAATTGTATTGATGCTTTCTTCCTTGGCAGGATTGATAAATCCGCACGTGTTGATAATGATTGCCTGGGCATGGCGGGGATCGTCTACCAGAATGTGTCCCCCAGCTTTGAGCATGCCCATCATTTCTTCAGAATCCACCAAATTCTTGGCGCATCCAAGAGATACAAACCCGACTTTCATGTTCAGCCCTCCTGTTCTTCAGGATCAATATAGTCTTTTCTGCGATAAATCATCCGGTTGTCCAGGGCAAAGACCCTTGGTCCAAACATGCCCGGCAAAGTCTGATCGATGGAATCTTTCATCATCACCAGACGGGCATCCAGATTGTCCAGAATCGTCAGAACTTCCGCCTCCGGAATCATCGGCACGACTGGAGAGCCGTACTCCATTTTTCCATGATGGCTTAAAATCAAATGCTTCAAAAGCATGACTTCTTCCGTATTCTCGACTTTTTGGCGGACAGCTTCTCTGTCAATCAAATTGGACATGAGAGAAATGTGCCCCAGCAGATTTCCTGCTGCTGTATATTCCGGAAGGACAGGTTCGGAAAGTTCAATTGTTTTTCCCAAATCATGCAGAAGAATTCCGGCCAGAAGCAAATCCCGGTTCAAATAGGGATACATGGCCAGAACGCTTTCCGCCAGACGAGCCATGGACAGAGTATGATAAGCCAGCCCGCCGACATAGTTGTGGTGGTTTTTAACAGCCGCCGGATACACCAGAAAGTTCAGGCGGTTTTCTTCGAGAAGGGCACTGACCATATTTTTAATGATGGAATTCTCCAGAGAATCTACCAGTGCCAGCATCTCTTTTTCCATGTCTGAGCGCTCCATGGGAGCCTGGCGGACATAGTCGGCAGCCATTTCTTCCGGCAGTACAGTCATGTTCAAAACCCGCATCTGTCTGGCGTTGCGGTGGAAGATCAGATCTCCTTTGACCTGAACGACCATGCCGGCTTTAAACGAAGCTGCCTGCTCCTCTGTAAGATTCCAAAACTTGGCATCCAGCACGTCGCTGGAATCTTCCAGAAGCAAAGAGAGATAAGGCACATTCTTATTGGTTTTGCCCTGATCTGCTTTTGTGATCAGGGCTTTGAAATTGTGCCTTCCCTCCTGCGTGATGTCTTTAATCATCCAAATTACTTCTTTCTAACAGTTCATAGATTTCCTGATGATTAAAGCCGTTCTTTCTCAGATAGGCTCTAATCTTTCTTTCCTTCACATCTTTATCCAGACGTCCGTACAGGCGCAGGGCTTTGCGGTACGCATTTTCCAAAGCTTCGCTGTCCTGGCCGGAATCCACTTCCAGAGATTCACTGGCTTTTCGCGCTGTTTCGATGCTGTAGCCTTTGGAAACCAGACGGCTGGAAACCGTCTGACGAAGCATCCATTCAGATTTGTCCTTAATCTGCTTCATCAGACGCACGGCCAGATCCATAGCGTTGGCTTCTTCCTTTTCTTCCGGCAGACGCTTTACAGCCCGTTCTGCCACATCCAGATCAATACCTGCTTTGGCCAGTTTGTGAAGAATGTCTCGGGTAGAATACCCCATATCCTGCCAGTACGCAGACTTGTCACAGGCATAGGTCCAGTCATCAATCAGATGCCGTTCTTCCAGCTGAGCAGCCATATCCTTGGCCACTTCATCTTCCATATACAAATCGTATTTCAGATATTGAATTACCTGAGCCTTGGTGGCATCCCGTCCGGTCAGACGGCGCTTCACCAGCATCCAGGCTTCGAATTCTTTCTGCCGTTCCAAATAATGCTTCACCAGATATTCATCCAGTTTTGTGTTTACGGAAATCTTCAGTTCAAAATAACGGTCCAGAGGCAGCCGCAGCTTGATGGGATCCTTGTCAGCATCCCGGCTGAGTGTCAGCTGAACCAGATCATCTTCAAATTTGATCTTGTTGACGCTGTACGTCTGGGAAAAATCCAGAATCGCCTGATCGTAAACCGCAGCCATGGTATTGGCAAAGGTTACGTCGGTATAGGGAGCTGTTTTCAAAGCGCAGCGGCGTCCGTTTTCAGCTCTCTGCTCTTTGGTCAGCTTGGCAAACTCATGGAGTTTTTCCTTCAGTTCATCTGCGTCATCAAAATAATATCCGGTTGTGCCCTCTTCCAGGAGATCTTTGACCACTTCATCACGGCGGGCAAAGATCATCAGCTCACTGGCCAAAGCCTCCAGATAGGTCATTCCCTGTGTCTCGGACAAAGAAGCGGATACGAAGCTGTCAAAAGCTCCGTAATAGAAACCGACTTCTGTCGGAGCACACTTGCCAAGGAAGTGAACGAATTCTTCTCCGTCCAGGTTTTTCACCATATCCTTGTAGTAATCTTCATCCGGTCCGCTTCCGACAACTGCAAGCTTGAAGTGAGGATCTCTCAGCTGGCAGAACGCTTCAATCGGCATGTCCAGAGATTTTTCTTTCGCCAAACGTCCCACAAATACCACGATGATATCTTCAGGATCCGTGGATACGCGTTCTCGAATTTCTTTGTATTTATCTTCCTGATCGCTCTGGTGTTCAAAAGCACTCAGATTCAGTCCGGTTGGAACCACATAAATAGGTGCTGTGACTCCGTATTCTTCCAGAGCTTCTTTGGTTTTAATGCTTGGTGCGATGACAGCCTGCACGTTGTTGCAGATCTGACGGCTGGCTGCCCGGATGGCTTCCTTGGATACTTTTTCCACTCCATCCATATCAAATGGATTTAAATAGTGCGTGTAATCCTCAAACATAGTGTGGTAGGTGTTTACCAGAGGAATGCCAAGGTTTTTGGCCAGTGTCTGCCCATAAATGCCGACACCAAAGTTTGTCTGCAGATGGATCAAATCCAGATTCATATTCTTGATGTATGTTCCGGCTCCCACATTGACCGGAGACGACATCTTATATCCATAAAGTCCTTTTAACGGAAGACCCGGAAGACGAAGCACCCGGTCTTCATAATCGATGCTGCTTCCCGCATGGTTTGTGACTACAAAGACAGTATGTCCAGCCTTTTCCAGGGCTTTTTTTAAAGTAACAGTAGACGATACAACACCGTTAATATCCGGTAAATATGTATCGGTAAATAATCCAACTCGCATAATAATCTCCTTTTATTATTTCTTTCTTAAATTTAAAAACATTGTACACCGAATAAAAGCCCTTTCTTTGACAGAAAGGGCTTGAAATGGCCGTCAGGTTAAGAAGCCGTCTTTAACTCCTCACTTTTCTGGTCATGATGGGATTTAAAAACAATAAATACAATTGCCCCTACAATCATCGGCAGATAGTAGGAGGAAATCCTCCACAGCAGCAGAACCGCCCCTGTCAGTTTGCCAAGCATGGACTTGAACATCATGGCAAACACCAGTTCTGTTCCTCCAGAGGCTCCCGGCAGCGGAATAAAACTGTTGGCCATGGTTACAAAAGAGGACAAGGCCAGCGTATCCAGCAAAGCGCCTGAATCCAGCTTAATGCCAAATGCCAAAGCAATGACATAAGGCAGAGAATACAGCATGGTCAGACGGACAAAGTTGGCCGCCATGCATTTCACAATAATTTTTTTGTCCTGGGACAGAGCTCTGACTTCACTGGTAAACTGTTCCATCTGGTCTGTCCATTTGGAAACCATTGCTTCCGGTTCTTTGACGAACTTGAATTTGGAAAGCGCTTTTGCCAGCCAAGTCGCCAGTTTGACGTATGCTTTCGGAAACAAAGCCAGGGTATACAGACCTGCAATGACCGCAAAGTTAATCAAATATCCCGCAAAGACAATCAAAAACCAATTGGACTGCGCCAGATACTCTTTAAACTTCAGGGCAAACAAAATGGTCACGTAAATCATCATGGTTGTCTGATAAATGATGAAATCCGCCCAGAGCAGACTGGCCCCGTTGTTCATGGAAATTCCCTGCTTCTTCAGCACATAAATCTGTCCAAACTGCCCTCCCGTAGAGGATGGGGTAATTCCCGCAAAGAAAGTTCCAACCATCGCAACGATGATGCCTTCCGTCAGGGAATAATTCTTTTTATATTTCTGTCCAAGAAATTTGTAACTGACACCCCAAGCGGCTGTAAACAGCAGACCCCAGCATAAAATCAGAACAATGGACGCAAGGTTCATTCTCTTAAACGCTGCAACGGCTTCTCCAAAACTGTCTTTTAAGGAGAAGTACATGACAGCCACTGTGATCACGCCGATAATAAGCAGGTTCAGCAGGTATTTTCGGTTAAGCTTCATGCACTGGTTCCTTTACACGAACACCGAATTTTTCCTCATAGGCATCTTCATAGAAGGCACGCCACATTTTGAGCACATTTTCCTTGGAATAGTAGTCCGCGATTTTCTGAGCGTTTTGAACAGCCTTCTCATAAACTTGCGGATCTTCCTTCAGACTGCGGATCAGTTCAATAAACTCCTGATTGTCAGCCCCTTTTAAATAACCGTCGAAAAGAATGGATTCGTACAGTTCCAGAGAGCGTACAACCAGTGGTTTGGACAAATTGACGGCCTCAAGAATGGTCATCGGGAACTGTTCCGCATAACTCGGCATGAAGAAAACATCTGTCAGGTTGTAGATGTGCACCAAATCACTGCGGTCAACAATTCCGGTAAAAATAACATTTTCCGGCGGATTGTCCACAGCTTCCTTCAGTTTGTCGTATTCGACGGTCATTTTTCCAAAAGAAAAACCGCCAGCCCAGACAAACTTCACATCCGGCATCTGCTTCGCAATTTCCACAAAGTCCAGCACGCCCTTCAGGTAATGCACCTGGCCGCAGGCCATGACAACAAAATCATCATCTTTGATTCCGTATTTGGCACGCCATTTTCTGCGGTCATCATCCCCCTGCTCACAAAAGGCATCGTGATCCACATAATTTGGAATATAGTAAATTTTGTCACGGTCAATTCCATATTTGACCATGGCATCAATAAAACTCGGGTTCACCACAATCAAGCGGTCCACCGCCTGGTAAAAGGCAACCACGTAGTTGTTCACCGTCGGTACAAATAATTTCGGAATTTTCAAATACCCTTCCAGAGAGTCCGGAAGGAAATGGCAGTAAGCCACATTGACGGATTTCTTATTGAAGATCTTTAAAAAGAAAACAGGATCAATGGTATGAAAATGCT
The DNA here is from genome assembly GCA_021443945.1 of Ileibacterium sp. Taxonomy (GTDB): domain Bacteria; phylum Bacillota_I; class Bacilli_A; order Erysipelotrichales; family Erysipelotrichaceae; genus JABUSF01. The sequence goes on along the minus strand of JABUSF010000006.1, from coordinate 58,084 downwards.
GGATGTCAGCAGAAACATTCCATTTGTTTATATCAACATCAAAGTACTCCGCACCGCCTTCTGAAATCAGCTTCACCTGTTCTTGATAGGCGCTGCCGACACCCTGTCCGGCGACCGTATCTGCACTGGAGAACATAACTATATGTAATTTCTGGTTATCAAAATCAAAATTCGGCATAGTTGCTCCTTCTGGCTATTACGCTTCGCTATAATATAACATATTTTACAATGACATCTGCTTTCTTTCAGTTACAAAAGCTGGAAACACCCCTAAGAAAGAGAAAAGCCGGTATCCACCGGCTATACTCAAGAAAGTTAAGAAAGGGAATATGAT
>JABUSF010000006.1:49907-57497 GCA_021443945.1 Ileibacterium sp. | reverse complement strand
GTTCAGAAGCCCGTAAAGTTCAGAGTACATTTTGCTCCTTTCCCGAAGGACTGCTCCTTTTTGTTCCGGATGCATCAATCCATTTTCTTCATATCTTCCACAGCTGCTTTCAGCACTTTTCCAATGGAATCATGAATGACAAGATCTGCCTGTCCGTCATAAGGCGTGCTGTCCTTATTAATCAAAACCAGATACTTTCCTCTGAAGTACTGGAGCAGTCCGGCTGCCGGATAGACCACCAGGCTGGTTCCTCCCACGATCATGCAGTCTGCATGGCTGATGGCATCTACAGCCCTGTACAGAACATCCTGATCCAGACCTTCCTCGTATAAAACCACGTCCGGTTTGATAATGGATCCGTCTTTGGGATCTCTGGGAATGCCCTCTGCATCCCGCAGCTTCATAGTTTCTTCCAGAGTATATTCTTCATGGCAGCGGGTGCAGTAGTTGCGAAGGACAGAACCATGCAGTTCCAATACATTCACAGATCCAGCTTTCTGATGCAGCCCATCAATGTTCTGTGTCACTACAGCTGTCAGCTTGCCCATTTTCTCCAGTTCCGCCAGAGCTTTATGGGCATCGTTGGGAACCGCATCCAGGTAGATCATTTCATTGAAGTAGAAATTGAAAAACTCTTTTGGATAACGGGTATAGAAAGAGTGAGAGAGCATTGTTTCTGCGGGATAGGGATATTTTCTCTCTTTCTTTTCCCCGTACAGGCCGTCCGCGGAGCGGAAATCCGGAATTTTGGATTCCGTACTCACGCCGGCGCCTCCGAAAAAGACGATGTTGTTGGAGTCTTTTAAAATTTGTGCCAGGTTCATTGCTTTTACCTTCTTTTCTATTGCCTACATCATACCCCTTCGAGCTCAGTCTCTGTAAAAAAGGGATACCGCTCTTTTCAAACTTTTCACGATCCTAAAAAAAGCGGAAGCTGCTTCAGCTCCCGTTTTCTGTTCCGATTTAAACGGTCATACCGCCCACGGCTGCTTTTCCCTGAGCACTCAGGCTTTCCACAAGCTGGTCAGCGGTATCCACTTCATCTTTTAAAAGCATGGCATTAATGACCATGCCAAGATTCATCCCCACCATGACAGCGCCGTGACGGCCGTACTTGTTCATCGCCATCAAAGCTTCTTCATTGGCTTTGGACTGCATTCCATCACACAACACAACCAGTTCAGCGTCTTTATGCTCTTCCAGAATGCGGACAAAGGAATCATAAAACTCATCGGACGTTTTCCCCTGGGCAAAATAGCATCCATCCACCCGTCCGGTCAGAACCTGAGCCTGTTTGAGAAAGGCTTCCGGCAGAGGTGCAATGCCTGCTGTAATCACAATTCTTTCCATTAGCGGTTTCTTCCTTTTTTGCGGGCTGCTTTGCGGCGGGCCTGATATTCAAGAAGAGCCGGTTCGGCCCATTTGGCAACAGGCTTGGGAATGATTTCCTCTTTGTTGCCGGTTAAAATGGCTTTGTCAGACTTCAGAAAATTATGAGACTGAACAATTCCGACCATATGTTTGAATCTGAAATAAAAGTCGCCGTACATAAAGCCGTCGGGCGTGTGAACCAGTTTGGCATCCATCAAAGCTTCCGGAACCATGGCAAAGCAGAAAACAGAAAGTCCGGCATAGACCAGCACCTGAGACCAGCGTGTGGACTCGGACATCTCTTCTGATTTCACAACACTCATCAAAACGGCCAAACCAAGACACAGAACACAAAGCCCGGCAAACAGCCATACTCGTGTTTTCGGCAGTTCTGTCACTTCGGCATCTTTATGATTTTTCATAAAGATTTCCTTGGCTTCTTTGGAAGCTTTGTACTGTTTCCAGTTTGTATAATTGCTGAAGACGCCCATTGCAACAATAATGGCCGCAACAACCCAGAATAATGCATCTGACATTTGAATCTCCCCCTTGTATTTTCTACGATAAGATTAGAACAGGTTTACAAAAAAAGAAATTGGAAAGGACCCCCTCATGGACGAAAAATACATCAAAATCATGAACCGCATAAACAATGACAATCATTTTCTGCAGTCTTCCAACATGAAAGTAACAGAAATCAGAAAAGGATACGCCAAAGTGGAAATGAATCTGGATGAAAAAATCCTTAACATTTACGGTCTGGTTCACGGGGGTGCCCTGTTTTCTCTGGCCGATACCGCCGCTGGTGCCGCCAGCTTTACCACCGGGCGGGAATCTGTCACTCTCAGCGCTTCCATCAACTACATCAAGCCGGGAACCGGCGGCAGACTGATTGCCATCGCCAGTGAAATTTCAGCCGGTCATTCCACCGGAGTCTATGAAGTATTTATTTTCAACGATGAAAACAAACTTCTATGCCGGGCCACCTTCACCATGTACTTTATCAATGAGTCCCGAAAAAAAGAACATCCGCATCCCGCCGCTGAAAGGGGCTGAGCGTATGTTTTTCATGATCGCTGTTCTGCCCTTTGCAAAGTCTCTGACCAGGGTATTTTTAACGTTCCCCCCGGACGGCTCTCTGCAGGAGGCGGAGATTGCAGAAACCGGCAGCCGTTTGATTTTGTTTTTCATCCCCGTTTTTACCTTCCAGAAACAGTATGAAGTCCGTTTTTCCAACGGATGTTCCGGTCAAATCGAAGGGCTGAGCAAGTCCGAGATTCTGCAGGCAAACCGCCAGCTTCTCGAAGAGCACCTTGTGATCCGTCAGACCGGCTTTCCCGTGTCAAACTGTCCCCACTGCGGATACCCCCTGGATCAGGACTTTGAATACTGCCCTAAATGCGGAACCCCTCTGAACCGCTGAAACCAGAAGCCTGGATTTGATCTTTTTTCAAATCCAGACTTTTTGCTTCTTTCTTCTCCATATAAAAAGAGCTTCCGCTTTTGGAAACTCCAACTCAGTCATAATGATCATTTTTCTCAAAATAGAACCAGCACAGAATGGAAAGCACAACCGAAATCACCATCGGGAACCAGGCGAAGGGCACCGGAAGGCCGGTTACGTTCATGCCGTAAAATCCATAGACCATATTTGGAATGGACATGACAATGGTAATCACTGTCAGTCTTTTCATGATGATGTTCATATTGTTGTTGATCACATTGGAAAAGCCTTCTGACGTCCGGCTGTTAATGTTGGAATAAATCTCACTCATCTCGATGGCCTGCTTGATTTCGATCATCACGTCTTCCAGCAGTTCCTCATCCTCTTCATACAGAGGGATGTCTTTGAACCTCATAATCTTATTTAAGGTCAGTTCATCCCCTTTCAGAGAGGTGGAAAAATAAACCAAAGATTTGTCCAGTTCCAGCATATGGATCAGTTCTCTGTTCTTCATGCTTTTATACAGACGCTGCTCTGTCTGGGTGCTCAGTTTTTCAATCTGACGCAGATAGGTCAGAAATTCCTGAGAGATTAAAAGCAGAACCTGCAGAAGGAATCTGGTTTTATAACGAGTATCCAGATCTTTAATCCGACCGCTTTCCAGAGCGTTGACCGTGCTGTTGGGCTGGTTGGCAATGGTTACAATGCACCCTTCCAGCAAAATGACACCAATGGGCAGGGTGATGTAAGAGGTCATGCGCCGATTGGACTGAGAGTCCTGTTCCGGATAGTCCACAATGACCAGAATCTGATCGTTTTCTTCGTTTCGGTCCACATAGGATGTTTCTTCCGCATCCAGAGAAGCTTTTACAAATTCAGGGACAATCCCCATTTCACGCTGCAGAAACTCCTGTTCCTTTTCATCCGGTGCCACCGCCGACACCCAGCATCCCCGGCAGACTTGATCCACTGTATGAAGATTTCCGTTTTCATCTGTTTTGTAAAAAGACAGCATACCAGCACCATTCCTTCTTTCCTATCTTAGCATCGTGCCTGTACATTCCATGCTCTGTGGCTCTTTGAAAAGAGCAGAAAAAGGACGGAAACAAACCGCCCGTTTCCGTCCTTTTGGGATTATTCAATTTCAATCAATTCATACTCACGGCTTCCAAAGCCAAGGTCAGCGGCTGCTTCCACAGTATGAACGCCATGGCGGCTTTCAATCCTTTCCAGCAGATGATCTCTGCCCGGATCTTCGCTGGCATAGACCAAATCCAGACAGGCCTGATCCAGGGCAATCGGGTCTGTGGAAGACAGAATGCCAATGTCTGCAATGGCCGGATCTTCCGCCACCGCACAGCAGTCACAGTCAACCGACATATTTTTCATCACATTGACATAGATAATGTTTTCCCCAAAAAGTTTGGCAATGGTACTGGCTGCATCGGCCATGGATTCCAAAAAGGAATCATGATCCGCTGTCCAGATTTTTTCCACTTCCTTCACCCCATGGATATAGGCTTTGCCATGGGAAGATGCAATGCCGATGGAGATGTTTTTGAGAGCACCGCCAAATCCGCCCATGGGATGGCCTTTAAAGTGGGACAGTACCAGCATGGAATCGTAATTCGTTAAATGATCGCCGACATAATTCACGTCCAGGTGATGTCCGTTTTCCACTGGAAGAGCGATCTCTCCCTCTTCATCCATAATGTCAACCGGAGCAATGGACAGCCACCCATGGTCCTGCATGGTCTGCCAGTGGGCTTTGGTGGTATTGCGTTTTCCTTCATAGGCCGTATTGCATTCCACCACCGTGCCCTTTACCTTTTCCACGGCATCCTTCATAAATTCAGGTCTCAGAAAGTTCTGGTTTCCCACTTCTCCCGAATGGAGTTTTACAGCCACTTTTCCAGGCAGTTTCCGGTCCAGGACATCCATCATTTTGACCACAGCCTGCGGGGTGAGTTCCCGGGTAAAATAAACTTTGCTTTTACTCATTTGATTTCCTCTTCTCGTTGGTTTGTTAAGACTATTTTACTATGTCCAGCCTTTCTGCTGAAAGATTTTCGGCCATTCGACACTCTTTGTTTTTCCTAACAGAACCGGTCTTTTTAACGGCCGATTCCAAAAAGTCTGCACATGCCTGCAAAGGAAATACAGACTGAAAAAAAGGCCCGATCTGAAAGATTCTGAGCCTTTTAAACAATCTTACGATTTCACCAGCAGCCCCAATCCGTCGAGAGCTGCGCAAAGATCGTCCAGATCCTGTTCACTGTCCCCATACACCGTATGAAAATGATCTCCCTGGGTCAGCGCGGTCAATGGTGCAACTTTTTCTTTTTGAACCTTCTCCAAAAACCGGAGGACATCTTTGCGGCTGACAATGGTCAGTCCGGCACTCATCCAGCCGTAGACAGGGTGAAGAATTTTTACATCGACCATGCTGCAGCCGCAGTCCACAATGCAGTTGAGCTCTTTTTCCATCTCCTCATTGTCATGACTGACATGAATCAGACGGCTCACCTGCCGGTTTGTGCAGAAATAACCGCTGTTCAGACTTTCAATTGGATAATTCTGCTTTAACGTTTTTATATCCGATACAATCACCTGTCGGCTCACGCCAAATTCCCGAGCCAGCTGACTGCCGCTGATCGGAGCTTCGCTTTGTTTTAACCGCAGCAGAATTCTGCTGCGCCGTTCTTCTTTTTTCATCTTCTTTCATGATACCCAAAAGAAGACATCAAAAAAAGCACAGACTGAATGCCTGCGCTTTCTGTAATTCCATTATTTGAAGTGGTTTTTGAACTTTTCAAATGGAGATTCTTTTTGAGATTCTTCTTTGATCTGTTCGTACAGCTCACGTTCTTTTTTAGAGATTTTCTTTGGAATTTCGACTTTGATCTCTACATATTCATCGCCGGTTCCGCTCTTGGATTTAATGCCTTTTCCTTTCAGACGGAATTTCTGATTTGGCTGCGTTCCTTCCGGAATCTTCAGATCCACGTTTCCGTGAACGGTTGGCACTTCAATGGTGGCACCAATGGTTGCATCCACTGCGGAGATCGGAGCAGTGATGTAGATATCGTTGCCTTCCCTTCTGAAGGTTGGATGGGGGCTGACCATGATCTCAATATAGAGATCGCCGTTTGGTCCGCCGTTAGTTCCCAGTTCACCTTTTCCAGGAATGCGGATCTGCTGACCGGAACGGATTCCTTCCGGAATCTTGATGTCCAGTTTTACTTTGCGGTGCTGATAACCAAGTCCGTCACAGGTCTTGCATTTTACCTTAATGGTTTCGCCTTTTCCGTGACATTCATCGCAGACTACCTGCTGCTGCATGTTGCCAAATGGAGTGCGGACCTGTTCGTAAACGGTTCCGGTTCCATGACATTTTTCGCAGACTTCCACATCGGAAGGATTTTCAGCTCCTGTGCCGTGGCAGTGTTCACAAGGCTCATCTACATCCAGAGAGATGGTTTCTGTTTTGCCGTGAACGGCATCCATGAAATCCACCCGCATCTGCATATAGCGGTCTTCACCCTGCATTGGACGTGTGTTTCGGTATGTCTGTGAACGGCTTCCTCCGCCGCCAAAGAAGCTTCCGAAGATGTCTTCAAAGCCTCCGTTTCCAAATCCGCCGGAGGAATAGCTTCCGGATGAGAAGCCGCCCTGTCCAAACAGATCGGAGAAGTCAAATCCCTGGCCGCCAAAGCCGCCCTGGAATCCCTGACCGGCTGCAAAGTTGGGATCTACCCCCGCGAATCCATACTGGTCGTAATTTCTGCGTTTTTCTTCATCACTGAGCACTTCGTATGCTTCATTGATTTCCTTGAACTTGTCTTCAGCTCCGGGCTCTTTGTTTACGTCCGGATGATATTTCATGGCAAGCTTCCGGTATGCTTTTTTAATGGCAGCTGCGTCCGCCGACTTGTCTACCCCAAGCACCTCATAGTAATCCCGTTTATCGGCCATGGAAGTCCTCCTTTATCTGGAAAAGTACAGGAGGCCATGCCTCCTGTACGGTTTGATTTTTACTTTTCAGTAAATTCAGCATCTACAACGTCGTCGTTTCCGCCTTTGTTGTCGGATGCTGCAGCGTCGTCAGCTGGCTGAGAAGCAGCCTGCTGATACATGGCCTGACTGGCAGCCTGAGCTGCTTTTTCGAGATCGTTCAGTTTTCTTTCGACTTCATCCATGTTGTTTTCGTCGAGAGCTTTCTGCAGATCGTCGCGCAGAGCTTTCAGTTCACCGGCTTCTTTTTCTGGAATCTTGTCTTTGTCATCTTCCAGCATGTTGTCGATCTGAGCAATGAAGGCATCTGCTTTGTTTCTTGTTTCAACCTGAGCTTTTCTCTTTTCGTCTTCTGCTTTGTTGGCTTCAGCTTCTTTTACCATTCTGTCGATTTCATCTTCGGACAGACCGGCAGAGTTCTGAATGACAATGTTCTGTTCTTTGCCGGAAGCTTTATCTTTAGCAGTAACGTTAACGATACCATTGGCATCGATATCGAATGTAACTTCGATCTGTGGAGTGCCGCGGCGTGCTGGAGCAATACCAGTCAGCTGGAAGTTGCCCAGTTCTTTGTTGTCGTTTGCCATTGGACGTTCACCCTGCAGAACACGGATGTCAACAGCAGGCTGGTTGTCAGCAGCGGTAGAGAAAATCTGAGATTTCTTTGTAGGAATTGTAGTGTTTCTTGGAATCAGTGGTGTCATGACGCCGCCCATTGTTTCGATACCCAGAGTCAGTGGAGTAACGTCCAGCAGCAGTAC
>JABUSF010000006.1:43630-49368 GCA_021443945.1 Ileibacterium sp. | reverse complement strand
ACATCGAAGGTTCCGCCGCCAAGGTCATAAACCAGAACTTTGATTTCCTTGTCGGTTTTATCGATACCATAAGCCAGAGCAGCGGCAGTTGGTTCGTTGATGATACGGGCAACGTTCATGCCAGCGATTGTTCCGGCATCTTTGGTAGCCTGACGCTGAGCATCGTTGAAGTAAGCAGGAACTGTAATAACAGCTTCTTTTACTGGTTCGCCCAGATATTCTTCTGCATAAGTTTTCAGGTAGGACAGGATCATGGCAGATACTTCCTGAGGAGTATAAGCTTTTCCGTCGATGGTTACTTTTTCATTTGTACCCATCAGACGTTTGATGGAAGAAATAACGTTTGGATTTGTAATCGCCTGACGTTTCGCAGCATCACCAATAATGCGTTCTTCATCTTTGAATGCAACAACAGATGGTGTAGTGCGGTTTCCTTCAGGGTTTGGAATTACTTTTGGTTCTCCGCCTTCCATAACTGCTACGCAGCTGTTGGTGGTACCTAAGTCAATACCGATAATTTTGCTCATAAAAGTTCCTCCTTACTCGCTTACTTTTACAAGAGCTGGCCGCAGAATGCGGTCTTTGAGTTTATAGCCTTTCTGCAGTACTTCCAGTACGATTCCAGGCTCGACTCCATCTTTTTTCTCAGTCATTAAAGCCTGCATAAAGTTGGCATCGAATGGCTGATTTAATGCTTCAATTTCTTTGACACCCTCGTTTTCCATCGCATTTACGAGCTGGGTGCGGATCATTTCAAATCCTTTTACAAAGTTTTGAACTTCTTCATTTTCCGGCTTGTTGGCCAGAGCCAGTTCCAGGTTATCCATAATGGGAAGGATCTCCAGAGCAGCGGACTGGAAACGGTATTTCTTAGCCGTTTCAGCTTCTCTGGCGAGTCTTTTTCTGGTGTTGTCTGTATCTGCATATGCGCGCAGAAGACTTGTTTTGGATTCCTGCAGCTGTTTTTGCAGATCTGCGATTTCACTGTTTAATGCATCGATTGGATCCACAGTCTCTTCGGCTGCTTCGGCATTCGCTTCTTCAGCTTCAGAAGCCTGCGCTTCCTTGATTTCTTCTGATTCAGGTTTCTTGTCCATCTTCAGAACCTCCTTCGTTTTGGCTCTCGAACAGGCCTTCAATCACGTCCGAAATATAGTCCATCATGGCGATGACTTTCGCATAGGGCATGCGGCTCGGTCCTACGACCATCAGCTGCCCCTGCGGTTTGCCTTTCACATTCAAATTGGCCGTGATCACAGAACAATCTCCAATTTGGATGAGTTCATTTCGGCTGCCAATGGGGACTACAGAATTCGTGGACTGTCCGGTCCACGCTTTGAACATGGAACTGTCTTCCAGAATCCGCATCATTTCCCGCAGCTTGCCAATATCTGTAAATTCAGGCTGGGCAAGCATATTGGCTCTTCCGTACACTGCCGCCTTTTTGGTGGCAAAACGCATAAACGCCGAAACAAAAGCTTCAAAAAGCACTTCATGGCGGACGAGTTTAGCCGCCATTAAAGGCTCAGCTTTTCTCAATTCGTCTACAACCTGATCAATGGGCACTCCGGTCAGCTGGTCGTTCAGAAGGTCCGTGCAGTTTTTCAAGTCCTGAAGGGAAACAGCTTCTTCAAAATTGAAGGTTCTGTTTTCCGTATGGCCTGTACTGGTAATAAAAATTGCAACAGCCTGTCTGTCGGTAATAGGGATCAGCTGAATGTGCTGTAGCGACTGTATGGAAGTTTCAGGACCCAAAACTACACTGGTTAAATGGGTCATCTCTGAAAGGATGGAGCAGCATGTGCTCACGGCATCTTCCAAAGAGCACTGCCTTTGGGAGAAAAGCTGCTTCAGGCTCGCTTCCATCTGGGGGTCCAGAGTGGTTTCCATCAGGTTTTCTACATAATAACGGTATCCCAACTGTGAGGGCACGCGGCCGCTGGACGTATGAGTTTTTTCCAGCAATCCGGCTTTTTCCAGGGTCGCCATCTCGTTGCGGATGGTGGCTGAAGAAACCGGAATTTCCAGAATCTGCATCAGCGTTTTGGAGCCAATGGGTTCCGCCAGACAGATGAACTGTTCGACAATGGTTTTGAAAATCACCTCTTGTCTATGGGTAAGCTCCATTGGTGTTCCCCTCCTTTTGGCACTCCACCGCTTCAACTGCTAAGATCATATCACACGTTTTAGCACCGTCAACCCTCAAGTGCTATCGGCATTATTGTGACAGGGGAACATGAAAAACTGTATTAGAATGACTGTATGCAGGAAACTTTTTTGTTTTTCCTTGGAAAAAGAAAATATGCCTTGACGTTTCCGCTAAAATAACCATTTTGATCGATTTTAGATCATCAACCGAAAAGGAACACAACTCAAATGAAAACGAATAAATCTGTTAAACAAATCGAGATCTGCACCGGACGCATCCGCGGAGGGATCACCCTGCGGGATTCAAGTGCTCCGGAAAACGGCAACCAGGCTCTGCACGTTTGCCTGAGTCCTGAAAAAGTGATGGAAAACCGAAAAGCTCTGGCAGCTCAAACTTTGCCTTTAGAGCGCTGGGCCCTGATTTGGCAAAAGCATACCGACCGTTTTGTGCGCGTCTTTGATCAGGATGCTTCCAGGGGCTCCCTGGACAAAAACGACTCCATCATGGACTATGATGCGGTTTACACCACCGAACCGAATCTGTTAATCGGTGTCTACACCGCAGATTGTCTGGGGCTTTTGATCTGTGATGAATCCACTCCCCTGGTGTGTGCTATTCATTCCGGCTGGAAAGGAACTGCGCAAAACATTGTCCATAAAACTATGAAGCATCTTCTGGATAAAAAACTGATTCATCCTCAGACCGTTCAAATCTACTTCTCCCCTTCCATCGGATACGATTCTTTTGAAATTGGTCCGGAAGTCAAAGAAGCTTTCATGCAAAGCGGAAAAGAAATTGGACTGGATTATTCCGACTTGTTCAAGCCCGGAAAAGAAGACCGTTGGTTTGCCGATCATCAGGCCATGAACCTGCGGGTGCTTGCCTCTCTTGGAATTCCAAAAGAAAACATTTACCCCACTGAAACAGACACCAAGACAACAGACACCGCCTTCAGTTTCCGAAGAGACGGCAAAGCTACCGGCGAACATTTCACTTACGGATGGATCGATTCCTGAAAATAACCAAAAACCCGTTTTAGACTGCAGGCCAATCCAAAACGGGTTTTCTTCTATATATATTTTATTTTCAATTCACTTCCACCAGCTCCCTGACTTTCGCCAGGGAAGCCTTTTGATCTTCGCTCAGACCATCACACACCACAGCATCTATTTCCTCAAAGGAGGCAAACACAAAATTTGCAGGCGTACTCAGCTTTGAGCTGTCCATAACAGCGATGCGTTTGCGGCTTACCGACAGAAGAGTGCGCCGAAGCCCCATCTCTTCTTCCCAGTAAATTCCAAATCCTCTGTCTTTCACCACTCCGCATACGCCCATCACAGCCAAATCAATCTGAAGCTTTTCAGCCATCTCCTGAGCAAAATATCCCGTCGTCCGTATTCCGTTTTCATCCATCAAGCCCCCCAGAAAAATCACCCGAAACCCCAACTGGACAGCCTTAAGGGCCGCCTGCGTGGAATTGACCACAAGAGTCAGGTTTTTCTTTGCCCGCAGATACTCCATTCCCGCCAAGACAGTACTTCCAGGATCCAGATAGACCGTCATCCCGTCTTCAATAAATTCTACAGCCTTTTTCATCACTCTCTGCTTCACGCTCAAATTGTCATCCTGCCGGATGCTCAAAGGCATTTCCTTCATAATCCGCGGCAGCCGTGCCCAGCCATGACTTTTTACAAGCTGTCCCTGCGCTGCAAGAAAATCCAAGTCTGAACGAATGGTTTCGGATGTTACATTCAGCTTTTGTGCTAAATCTTTTACCGTTATTTCTTTTTCCTGCATAAGAACATCCATTAAAAGTCTGCGCCGTTCTCTTTGCTTTCTCGACACTCCGTATCCCTCCTGCCAAAAAAATTATAGATAATTTTTGGTTTTCCAAAAATCAAAACAGGTTTTTCTTTTTGCTTTTCCGGCCTATTGTATTCAAAATTTGGTTTTTCTAAGATGAAACCAGAAAACCAAAAAGCGATGCACCGGAAAGGAAACGATTATGAGTTTTGAAGACTATCATGTCCATACCCACTTCTCTGATGATTCTTCCTACCAGATGGAACAAGTTGTCAAAGACGCCATCCAAATGAACATGGATGAACTGTGCTTTACCGATCATGTAGACTACGGCATTAAACAGGATCCGGAAACAGCCTCCGAAGAGTTTCTGGCCAAAGCCAGCGAAACCATAGACGATGATGACTGGCATCCGGGGATGGAACGCTTTGTTTTAAACGTCCATTACCCCAGCTACATGTCCCAAATTGAGCAGATGAAGAAAAAGTACGGCGGCCGGATTGAACTGAAAACCGGATTGGAATTCGGCATTCAAAGTCATACCATTCCTGATTTTCAGAAACTGTACCACCGCTTTGAAGACCAGTGGGATTTTATTTTGCTTTCCATTCATCAGGTCGATGACAAAGAGTTCTGGACACAGGAATTTCAGGAAGGAAAAAGTCAGCTGGAATACAACCGGGCCTATTATGAAGAACTGCTGAAGGTGGTCAGAGAATACAAAGACTATTCCGTTCTGGCCCACATGGATCTAATCATCCGGTATGACAAAGCCGGGCGGATTGATTTTGATCAGGTTTCCGATCTGATCGAAAAGATTTTGAAAACCATCATTGCCGACGGCAAAGGCCTGGAAGTCAACACCTCCTCTATCCGCTACGAAATGAACAGCCTGCACCCCAGTGCGGAGATTCTGAAGCTGTACAAAAATTTAGGAGGCACCATTCTGACCTTCGGCTCCGACAGCCATAAACCGGAACATTTAGGAGCAGGCATTCAGGAACAGAAAGAAATGGTCAAAGCCCTCGGATTTGATCAGTACTGCACCTTCGAAAAAATGAAGCCCATCTGGCATTCGCTTTAAAGAAAGGAAAGGAAAGAAAATGAAAATCGATCATGCCGCTTTGTATGTCAAAAATCTTGAACAGGCCAGACAGTTCTTTGAGAAATACTTCCATGCCAAAAGCAATGAAATGTATCACAATCCAAACACTGGCTTTTCCAGTTACTTTTTAACCTTTGACGGGGGCTCCCGTCTGGAAATCATGAACAAACCGGATCTTCAGGATAAACCGGACAGTGACTGGTATGGATTCATCCATCTGGCCATGAATGTGGGCAGCAAAGAAAAAGTGGATGAACTGACCAAACAGCTGATTCAGGATGGATACAAATGGATCAGCGGTCCAAGGACCACTGGAGACGGCTATTACGAAAGCTGCATCCAGGACGCCGAAGGCAACACCATCGAAATCACCATTTAGCCCATTGCAGAAGAAAGCCATCCAAAAAGCGGGAGATTTCCCTTTTTGGATGGCTCTTTGTTATGAATACGGATGTTCAATTTTGATATAAAGAACGTATTTTGGATGATCGGGCAGTCTGGACTGAACTAACGCTTCGATCTCTTTGACATCCCTTTTCTCCTCGTAGGGCACCACCAGGTCAAAATAGACTTTTACCAAATCATTTCCTTCTTCCCGAATACGGAAATCATGAAAGTTCCAGTCCGGATCAATCTCTTCAATGACGCTTTCAAAGACTTCCATGGTATCAATGGTGTCGG
>JABUSF010000006.1:42443-43572 GCA_021443945.1 Ileibacterium sp. | reverse complement strand
ATCTGTCTTTCAATCTGATCCACCACATTGTGAACCTCCATTAAAGGCAAAGATCCATCCACTTCGGCATGGGCCGTGGCATAGGTTTTCTGAGGTCCATAGGAATGAAGGATAACATCATGTACGTCCAGGATCATTGGATCTTCCAGAATCGTATCTTCCAGCTGGTTGAGCACTTCATCACTGGGTGCTTCTCCCAAAAGGCGGGTGATAACATCTTTTAAAAGATCATAGGCGGAATAAAAGATAATGCCCGATACAATAATTCCCATGATTCCGTCCAAATCATAATGGATCAAAGGAGAAAGAATCGTGGAAGCCAAAACCAGAGAGGTTCCGATGACGTCGTTTCTGGAATCCAGAGCATAGGCCTCCAGCAAATCGCTGTTGTAAATTTTTCCGTACTTATGGTTGTAACTGTACATGATGAGTTTGATGGAAATGGAAAGCACAAGCACTAGCACTGCACTCCATTTAAAATCCACATCCCCCGCCTGCATCACTTTGGCAATGCTTTCCTTGAGCATCTCCACACCCAAAGCCACAATCACAATGCCCATAAACAAAGCGGCAATGGTTTCCGTTCTTTCGTGTCCGTAAGGGTGTTCCTTGTCTGCCGGCTTTTCAGCCAGGTGAAATGACAAAATAGACACGATATTGCTTCCTGCATCGGTCAGGTTGTTGACCGCATCTCCTCGAATGGCCACCGATCCGACCATCAGACCCACTGCATATTTTGATGCAAACAGCAGCAGGTTCAGACAAATCCCCAGATATCCGCACAGACGGCAAATCGCATACCGGACTTTGGAGGACGATGTATCGTCATAATTCGGTACAAATTTTCGAATCAGCCAGGCAACCATAAAACAACACTCCAGTTTCTATTTACGTTTTGTTTATAAGCAATTTGTTTGGTTTAATAAATCGTACCGCTCTTTGAAACCGTTAGCCCACAATAACCGTTCCGGTTTCGTTAGCTGCATGCAACCGGCTTCCATCTGCCCAAGCTGGATTGTGAACTGCAAAAATCATGTTACAATAGGTCTGCTTTGAAGGCGTATCGAAGAGGTCATAACGAGCCTGACTCGAAATCAGGTTGTCCGAAAGGGCACGTGGGTTCGAATCC
>JABUSF010000006.1:39470-41806 GCA_021443945.1 Ileibacterium sp. | reverse complement strand
ATTTCTGGTCAGAAGACCGATCAGAAAGATTGTGAATGGATTGCAGAACTTGGATCTTTCGGTCTGCTGATGGATTCCTATATTCCTGAAAGAGCGATTAGAGACGCTCGAGCCATATCCCGCCGCCGAACCAAGCTTGTCCAGCAGCGTGCAGATGAACACCGAAGAATTCGGAATGTTCTGACTGAAGCTAACGTGAGGATTGATCTCATCTTCTCAGAAGTTGATGGACAATCTTCGAGAGCTGTCATCCAGCACCTTCTTGATCATGAGGATCCCGATTTGGAATCTGTTAGAGCCTGTATAAATCCTAGATGCAATATCGTCACTTATCACAGTGATGAAGAGCGAAAAGAAAAAGGAGAAGCTCTGCACAGATCCTACTCAGGCGCAAAGTTCTCCTCATCCCAAAAATTTGTGCTCCGATCAAGCTTTTCACAGCTTGACAAACTGTCAACTGAAATAGAAGAGCACAAATCCATGATGGAGGAAATTCTTGCACCTTACAAGGATAAACTTGAACTTTTGGAAACAATCCCCGGAATTTCTGAACTGTCTGCCATGCAGATTCTCTGTGAGATTGGGCCGGATATGAAACATTTCAAAAGCTGTAAACACTTCATCAGCTGGGCTGGTCTGTGTCCGGCAAGCAATCAGAGCAATAACAAACATAAATCAGTAAAGATTGGCAAAGGGGGAACTTATCTCAAACCGATCCTGATCCAGTGTGCTTTGAATGCTTACAAATATAATCCCTATTACGGCAGGAAATTCCAAAGCATCTCCAAACGTCGTGGTAAAAAGAGAGCACTAATCGCAATTGCCAGAAAAATGATGGTGGCTGCCTATTATATCCTCCTTACTGGGGAACCGTTTAATCCTAAAGATCAGGAGCCAAATCCAACACCAAGCCGGACTGAAAAGGAAACTTACAAGCAGCTGAATACAGCCCTTTTTAAATCCGATAATCCAAGTGATGACAACGTCATTTTGGCGCTGGAGGTGCTGACAAAAGCCGGAGTGAGCATCGACCAGATCAATAACTTGAAGCTGGGATTAGGTGTGGCGCAGATTTGAAATACAAAACCAGCTAA
Source organism: Ileibacterium sp. (assembly GCA_021443945.1). Taxonomy (GTDB): domain Bacteria; phylum Bacillota_I; class Bacilli_A; order Erysipelotrichales; family Erysipelotrichaceae; genus JABUSF01. The sequence continues at coordinate 40,712 of JABUSF010000006.1, read as the reverse complement.
AGCAATAGGAACTGTCCTTTAGTGTGCTTGTGAGCAATGCCAGTAAAATCACAAGCAGAACAAGGTCTTTTTAGTGCGCCCATTTTAGATTTTCACAGGGATTTTGTTTCACATTTATTTTCCAACCCGCAGAAATTCGCTTTTTCAGCCGGACAGAAATGCGATTCTTGCAAATCTACTTGCGTGCAGGCCTGCCTCTCGTTATTAATGCTTCATACCTGAAAAAAGAAAAAGAGAAGAAAGAGAGAGACAGGATTATGAAGAAATTTTTCAGCAGACTGTTCTATATCATTTTGATCGCCGCTTTCCTTGGCGGCGCTGGCCTTTTGGGCTATCCCTATGTGGCGGATTTCATCAACAGCTGGCAGGCTTCCAAAGCCATTGACCAGTACAGCGAATCGGTAACCTCCATGGACAACGGGGAATACGAAAAAATCATGGAACAGGCCCATGCCTACAACCAGGAACTGCTCACTCAGCCGGACCGTTACAATCCCAGCGAAGAATTCCACCAAAAATACATGGACACTTTAAACGTGGGCGAAACAGGCCTGATGGGGACTTTGACCATTCCAAAAATCAACGTCAAGCTTCCGATCTATCACACCACCGAAGAAAACGTGCTCCAAAGCGCCGCCGGTCATATTGAGGGGACCTCCCTTCCTGTTGGCGGAATCGGCACCCACTCTGTCATTTCCGGCCATACCGGTCTGCCCACCGCCAGACTGCTGACCGATCTGGACAAGCTGGAACTCAACGATCTGTTTACCCTGACCGTTCTGAATGAAAAAATGACCTATCAGATCGACGACATTTCCGTAGTGCTTCCTCAGGAAGCCGAAAAACTGGCCGTGAATCCGGATAAGGATGAAGTGACTCTGCTGACTTGTACACCCTACGGGATCAACACCCACCGTCTGCTGATCAAAGGCCACCGCATTGAAAATCCGGAAGAGGACTATCTGAACAAAGTGGATCAGACAGGAAGACTGGATATCAAGCTGATTCTGCTGGCTGGTGCCGGCCTGGGAATCATCGTGATTCTGATTCTGCTTGTACGCAAGCCGAAGCCAAAAAAGAAATAATGTAAAAAGCCGCTGGAAAAGCGGCTTTTTGAATGACTGTTTTTCCCACAAAATACAGATATTTATGGGAGTTCTCATCGGATCACATGGACAAAACATTTATATCTGGATTATCATATGAAGTACAAAATTAATAGTGCTGCCCAAAATCCGGCTC
>JABUSF010000006.1:31580-39385 GCA_021443945.1 Ileibacterium sp. | reverse complement strand
GCAGCATACTCTGCACGCTGTCCTTGCATGAAAGCATCAATACAAAAGATTGTAATTTTACACATATCATTTGTTTTTGTACCAAATCCATTAACTTTATGGACTTTTTTGTGAAAAGATGAGGTTTTTATAGCTTTTTGCTTGCTATTTCGTGATAATAGGTAGTGTCAGGAAATATTTCTTTTAAGAAACAATTATAAAAAAAGGGAGTGATATTATGAAATTACTAAAAGCCGCCTTTGCTGCAGCTGCCGCCTTAACTTTCATGACCGCTCCAGTACTTGCCGCTGAAAACACAGATACAGCGCAGACTGGATCAGTTGAAGTAAGCTTTCCAAAACAAAGCACCATGGCCGGTGCTGCATTCGGCATCTACAAAATCGCTGACAAAGTCGACAACGATTACGTGCTGACAGCAGAATTTAAAAATCTGAACGTTGATCTGAAAGATCTGAAAGCAGATCCAAACGATGCATCCAGCACAAAAGCTGACAACGCCAAAGTTGAATCTTTGAGAAAAGTTATTGGTGCCTACATTACCACCAACAAAATTTCTCCAACAAAAACTGAATCCGCAGCCAACGGAAAAGCGACTTTCGCCAACCTGGGTGAAGGTGTTTATTACTGCGCACAGACACGTGCCGCTTCCGATTCCTTTGAAATGGTTCCATTCATCGCTACCATTCCATTCAACGGTACATACAACCTTTCAGCGTCTGCTAAAACAACAGGAACTGTTCCAACAACACCAAGCAACCCACCTACCCCGGAAAGCAGCATTACTTACTATCCGGAAACAAGAACTCCAAGCCGTGAAGTGACAATCCCACGTTCCGGTATGGATGCATGGATGATTCCATTCTTTGCTGTAGGCGGACTGTTCTTTGTAGCTCTTGGAAGCCTGCTGGTTAAAAAAAGCAACACAAAAACAGCTGTTTAATAAAGCCGAATAAGGACTGCGCTTACGCAGTCCTTTCTTATTGCCATTTGTCCCATTGAGAATTAGAAAGAATTAAAAAAAATGAAAAAGAAATTAGGCATTCTGATCATCTGCATCGGCCTGGCTCTGCTTGGCGGTGCTGGCTATCTGACTTATGACAACTACCAGAGAGAAAAAGCACAGGCTGAACGGGCTGAGCGCGCTTTAAGCGGTTTGGCCGACGCTCTTCCTCAATTCCACGAAAACTCTCTGCCCACAAAAAACATTGACGGTTATGATTATGTGGGTATTCTGGAAATCCCCAAACTGGGCAAAAAACTGCCGATTCTGGCGGTCTGCGAAGACAGCCTTCTGGATATTGCTCCTGGTCTTTTCTCCGGAAATCCATACTTTGGAAATATGGTCATCGGAGGACATAACTCCCAGGCCCATCTGGCTGGCCTGGACCAGCTTGCTCCAGGAGATGACATTACCTTTACTGACTTTAACGATATCGTCTGGAAATACAAAGTGGCTGGAAACGAAGTCCTGGCTCCCAAACAGGGAAATCAGCTGATGAATTCCAAATACGAACTGTCCATCTTCAACTGTACATGGGACAACTCTTCCCGTTTCGTTGTAAGATGCAGCACTGCAGGCAAGTAACAAATACGCGCAAAAGCCCTGACAGGAACATCAAATCCTGTCAGGGCTTTTATTTATTTAGCAGCGAATGGCGCTTTTTCTTCGGTATACGGATCTGGAATGCCCATCACATCCAGGAAATCAGAAGGAATGTATCCCTGAATGGAACGGTCAAGCACGGATTCGTATTGGGCAGCATCCGGATATGGGTTAATGTCCCATCTTGAGTTCACATACTCTCTGGACCAGATGGACTGATTGTTCTGTCCGTTGGTGAGCATGCTGATTTCAGAGTTGACCCAGCTGCTCTTCAAAACCCCGTCCTGATCAAACTGCAGAACCATCTGCTGGTTTTTTACATCTCCGCGGATCCATACAATCTGCTGATAATCGATGAGATATCCGGCACTTCGGCGGACAACGATTCCATTATCGTACAACTGGGAGGAAAGCAGCTGCGGTTCTTTCAGATCAATCACCAGATCCCATCCGGTGATTTCATACTCTGAATTCTCCGAATCGGCTGTATCTTTGACTTTGATCACCGGCACCACCGTGTAATCAAAAAACTCCGGATCGGCCACATATTTCAAATACGTATCAAAGTAATTCATCCACTGATCTTTTTCAATTCTTGGATAAACTCCTTCCGAGAACATATCCCCAATCCACTGCTGCTGCAGATGGCGGGCTTCGGTTTCAGAGCTTACATTTTCCATCCGGTCAATGACACCCGTCAGAATGTTTCGGTTGGTTTTGCGGACATCCTGGCCATCGTCAATCGTTGTACTGACTTCGTCGCAGTCCCACCACAAGGACTTCATTCCCTTGTCCTGCGGAAAGACAAACCGATACCCTTCATCGTATACCGGCTGATAGCTGAACGTGGTCAGTTCTTTCTTTTCATTCAAAACCGGACGGCCTCCGATTCCTGCAGAAACCCGGCTGATTAAATACGGTTCTTTGGAATAGTAATCCACCGCCTGATCGATCAGAGAAGCAATGGCTTCATAGTTTTTCTCTGTGCTGGAATTTCGCTGCTCATCGCTTTGGAAATAGCGCAGAGCGCCTTGAGGGGCCTGCTGATCCGTCAGTTTTTCCTTCTGCTCGTCGCTGATTTTTTTCTGACTGTCCAAATCTCCGGCAATCATATATCCATTGGCCAAAACGGTATCTGCCATAGAGGCATAGCCCTTTTCAGCCGATGCTTGGCTGCCGGACTGAGAACAGCCTGCCAGCATCAGACAAGCCGCTGCAAGCAGCGCAGTAATTCGCTTCATAATGACTCCTTTTTATTTTCAGTTTTCTTTCCTGAAGGCTTTGATGATCCAGAATCCTTTATCCCGGTTCAACCGCTCTGTTTTCAAATGCAGGGTATCCTGCAGAAAATTGACAGCACTTTGAGCACCGTGCTGCTTGCGCATCACAATCCACAAAGCTCCGTTTTTTGTTAAGTGAGCAGCAGACTGCTCAAACAGCCGGTAGATGACCTCCTTGCCCGCCCGGATTGGCGGATTTAAAAGGATGCAGTCAAATTCCCCTGCTGTCACTCCGTCCTGACACAAGACCTGCCCTTGGACGTGATTGTTTTTGTAGTTTTGCAAAGCCAGAGCACAGGCTCTTTCATTGACATCGATTCCAGTGACCTCACAGTTCCAGAACGTTCCAAGAACCACTCCCACCGGACCAATGCCGCAGCCAAGATCCAGCACATGTTTGGCCGGCTGACTGTTTTTGAGCACACTCTCCAGCAAAATGCTGGTGCCTGTATCCAGCTTATCTTTGGAAAACACCCCGGCATCACTCATCATCAAAAAGGTTTTTCCATCGATGGAAAAATGAATTTCATGCCGGTCGGTTTTCAGATTTTTATCGTTTTCAAAATAGTGAGCCATCAGCCATTCCTGCCTTTCTTTTCGTCTCCAAAGCCACACGGCTTTTTACAGCTCCAGTCTATTGTAAATCATAAAAGCCAAAACCCCGCATTTTAATCCAACGTGCCCGCAAAACAGCAAAATCCCGGAGTCCTCAAAGGATTCTCCGGGATGGCATTCAAATATGATTTATTTTGCAGGCAGATCTACTTCAAAAATCAGAGCGCCAAAAGCAGGCACTTCAGCCTGAATTCGGTATGGCTGATTGTTCAGAGGCAGACGAATGGCCTTGAGAACCTGTGGAGTTTCCGGCAGAGTTCCGCCGTATTTTTCCCACTGGCTGTTCAATACTTCTGTATAGGTTCCCTTGCACGGAACGCCAAACTGCATTTTGTACGGGTTGGTAGAGAAGTTGATCACGAAGATAAAGTTCTTCTGGCTTCCTTTTCTCATGAAGGAGAAGGTGTTGTGAGCTGCATCGTCTGCATTGATCCACTGGAAGTTGGTCGGATCGAAGCCATAGTAGAAGGCGTCGTTATTGGCATAAATTCCAGTCAGATCCTCGAAGAATTTTTCGAAAGCAGCATGCATTGGATACTGGCGAAGGAACCAGTCGCAGCCTTTCATTTCATCCCATTCACGGAACATGCCCAGCTCGTTGCCCATGAAGTTCAGCTTTTTGCCAGGATGTCCAAACATATAGGTGTACAGACCTCTTGCCTGAGCAAACTTGTCTTCATAGGATCCCCACATCTTGTTGACGATGGTTCCTTTTCCATGCACAACTTCATCATGACTTAACGGCAGAATAAAGTGTTCGGAATAGAAATAAGCCATGGAGAAGGTCACATTGTTGTGGTGCCACTGACGGTAGATCGGGTCTTTTTTCAAATAGTTCAGGGTATCGTTCATCCAGCCCAGATCCCATTTGTAATCGAACCCAAGACCGCCGTCCAGAGTGTTTTTGCATACGTTCGGGAAGTCTGTGGAGTCTTCGGCGATGAGCATGATTTTGCCTTTGTATTCTTTGTCCAGCATGAAGTTCATGCGCTTCATAAAGTCAGTAGCCCCTTTGTTTTCCCCGCGCATCTTGTTCCCTTTCCAGAAAATGGCATTGGAAATGGCATCCATACGCAGGCCGTCAAAGTGGTATTCATGCAGCCAGTAGTTGGCAGCAGACATTAAGAAGGAGCGTACGCTTTCCTTCCAAAGGTCAAAATTGGAAGTGCCCCATTCAGAATCGGCATCTTCGTGTTTGGAATATTCATACAGAGGCGTACCGTCGAAGTAAGCCAGAGCGTAATCATCTTTGACAAAGTGCACCGGTACAAAGTCCATAATGACACCGATGCCGGCTCCATGGAGCTTATTGACAAACTCTTTCAGTTCCAGCGGTGTTCCAAAACGGCTTGTTGTGCTGTAGAAACCGGATACCTGATATCCCCAGGATCCGTCAAAGGGGAATTCGGAAAGAGGCATCACCTCAACATGAGAGAAATGATACTTTTTGCAGTGAGCGATCAGTTCATCAACGATATCGCCGTAATGCACAAAGGGACCTTCTTCGTTCTGTTCAGGCAGCCCTTCTATGTCTTCCACCCGTTCGTTTAAAGAACGCCAGCTTCCCACGTTCATTTCATAAATGGAAATAGGATCGTTGAAGCCTTTGGTTCTTTCCTTCATCCATTTCTGGTCGGTCCAGCCATCATACTCCAGGCTGGCAACAATCGAATCATGATCGGGACGCAGTTTGGAATAGAATCCGTAAGGATCTGTTTTATCCTTGACTGCACCTGTGGACTGGGTGATCCGATATTTATAGGCGTCACCCACTTTGGCGTTTTTCACCAGAGCTTTCCAGACACCGAATTCATCTTTTTTCATCGGGTCCGTTTCCGGATCCCACTCATTAAAATCTCCGACTACAGATATTTTCTGTGCATTTGGAGCGTACAGAATAAATTCCACCCCTTTTTTGACAGGATGGGCGCCAAAATATTCATAGGCATACAGTTCGCGCCCCTCAAAAAAAGGAGTTAAATCCTTGGTCATCATTCTTATTTCCTCCGTTAGTTTCGTTGTCTTTATTAAACCATAGTTTTCCTGTGGTATTCGACATGCACAGTCTATTTTAGTAAATTTGCATCTTCAATTTGCGGCTGAGACTGCTTAGCATAAAATGCGTCCAGAATCTCCTCAAGCTGATCATAGGTATTCATTTTTGTCAGCTGCTCTTTGAAAAAATGAGAATGAGGAAGCCCCTTCACATACCAGGTGGCAAGACCTCTCATCTGTCGAATCGCATCTCTTTCCGACAGATCTTCCATCAGCAGTCTGGCATGCTTTTTGCAGCATTCCAGGCGCTGTTCCAGACTGAATTCATGATGTTCCCCGGTAAATTCATCCACGCATTCCTGAATCAAAAAGGGATTGCCGATGATCCCGCGGCCAAGCATGACGGCATCACAGCCGGTCTGCTCCATCATATCCTTCATATCCTGAACAGAACGGATGTCACCGTTGCCAATGACAGGAATGCTGACCGCCTCTTTGACTTTTTTAATCCAGGACCAGTCCGCTTTTCCCTCATAAAACTGGGAGCGGGTTCTTCCATGGACCGCAATCGCACTGACTCCTGCCTTTTCCATGGCCTGTGCCAGTTCCACGCAGTTGATGTGGTCCTGATCAAAACCGATGCGCATTTTCACGGTCACCGGCTTTTTGACGCTTTCGACGATGCTTTTCACCAGATCGCAGGCGTAATCCACATCCTTCATTAAGTAGCTTCCCGCTTTGGCTTTGATGACTTTGGTCACCGGGCATCCCATATTGATATCGATGATGTCGCAGTCCGTCTGCTCGTCCAGAATTTTAGCCGCGTGAATCATGGATTCCTTGTCGTGTCCAAAGACCTGAAAAGAGACTGGATGCTCATTTTCATTGGTTTTAAGCATTTTGAAGGTCCGGTTGGAGTTGTAAAACAGCGCTTTGTCTGAAACCATCTCATTGCAGACCAGTCCGGCGCCAAACTCTTTGGCGATGGCACGAAACGCTCTGGAAGACACTCCGGCTAAAGGGGCGATGATCACCGGATTGTCGATTTTAACATCCCGAATCTGAAACGACATGATCCTCCAGCTCCTGGGTTTCTTCCAGGTTCTTTTCTGTTTCTTCCAGAATCTTTCTCAGTTCATCTTCCGAGAAGTTGTAAACCGTATTGCAGAAGTGACAAGTAACTTCGGCTCCTTTGTCTTCTTCCACCATGGCCTTCAGTTCTTTTGGGGAAACAGTTTTCAGCAGCTCTTCTGTCTTTTCTTTTGAGCAGGTGCATTTGAACGCCACCGGCTGATCGGTCAGTACTTTGACATCGTCAAACAGAGCACTGACAAACTCAGACATGCTGGCATCGCTGTATTCTTCCACAATCTGGCTCATGGGCTTCAGACCGGAGAGAACGTGTTCACACATGACAATGTCTGCTTCTTCTGCATTTGGCATGATCTGCATCACCAGCGCACCGGCAGAAATGATATTTCCATCCGTGCCCACTTTTACACCCACGGAAACCGCTGTCGGAGTCTGCTCGCTCAGTGTGAAGTAATAGGCAAAATCTTCCCCAATTTCACCGGACTGCAGTTCCACAGAGCCAGACCAGTTTTCTTCCATGGAAAGGTCTTTTGTAACGGTTAAAACACCCATATTTCCCACGACAGCGCCTACATTGAGGTGACCGTCTGGTTTGGATGGAGCCTCAGCATGAGGATTGGATACAAATCCGCGCACATTTCCATTCGCATAGGCATCCACAACGATGCTTCCAATGGGACCGCCGCCTTCAATGTTGATGGTCAGCATTTCCTGCTCGCTTTTGAGCATGCTTCCCATAATGGAAGCCACAGACAGCACTCTGCCTAAAGCAGCGGCAGGTGTGGGATATAAATCAAAACGGTCTTTTGCCTCCTGCACCATGGCAGTGGAACAAACCGCATATAAACGTACATGATTGTTGCAGGCTAAAGCCTTCACCAGCTGATCTTTCATAAACTGCACTTCCTCCAATCTGATTCATCCAGAACCCCGATGTAATACGGGGTTTTCCTGTTTTCACAGTTTAAATCCATATATTCCGTTCTATTATAGACAAACCCCAGTTTGGCCTGCACCCGAAGTGATTGAGTATTGGAACTCTCAATGACCACATAAATCCGCTGGATTCCGGTGGTTTCAAAGATCTCCGAAAAGACTCTTTGAGCCGCTTCAGCCACCAGCCCCTGACCCCAGAATTCTCTGGCAATCCAATAGCCGACTTCCAGCTCATCCTCTTTGATTTCGATGTGAGCCTCTTGTTTGGTCATAAAAGACAAAGA
>JABUSF010000006.1:29732-31535 GCA_021443945.1 Ileibacterium sp. | reverse complement strand
GGTTTCGGGTATCCGATGGTCACCCGGTCCAGGGCTTTCAGCCAGTTGGTGACAGGAGGCCATCCGGCCATTTTGGCCACTTCTTTGTCCGAAGCATATTTTCTCAAACTGGCCATATCTTTCAGGCGCCACCAGCGTATGTTCAGGCGCTCGGTCTGGAGATTGTTGTTCATGATCTGCACAAAACAATCCTACATTTTCCAAGATTTTCGGTCAAACCCCTTCTTATTTTCATACGGTCATGACATAAATCACTTTGTTTTTCAAACACTAATATATAAGAAGAAATACCAAAATAAAGGAGTTTTGAAATGACTGAATCAAATACGAACGCCCGTATGTCAATGATCGGATGTCTTTTTTTGATGTTCGCCATTGCATCTTACGGACTTTCCCTGTCCACTATTCAGGGACCTATTCTGGACAGTCTGAACGGAGCAGACTATTTTGCCCTGGTCACTTTGCTGTCTTCGATTGGAATGTGCGTCATGACACCTGTCGGTGGACGTCTGACCGATATGATGCCCATTGATAAACTGCTGCTCTATTCCGGCGGAGTTTCCATTGTGGCTGGTCTGGGAATGACTTTTATTCCTAACCTGTGGGTTTTCATCATCTGCCGGGTGCTGCTGGCCCTGTCTCAGGGAATTTATGCCTCCCTGCCATTCATTATCGTACGCAAAATCTACCCTCCTCAGCAGACACCAAAAGCGATGGGATATTTAGCCATGATCACTGCTGTGGGCGGACTGCTTGGATCTTTCCTGGCCGGATGGCTGGCTGACATGGGCTACATGAAAATGGCCATTGCCTTCCCTCTGATCGCTCTTGCAGCCGGAATCTTCCTGATCTGCAAATTTTTCTATGAAGAACCAACCCAGGAATTCTCCATGGACTATGCAGGCATTATTCTGCTGACCATCGCACTGAGCGGACTGCTGCTTGGTTTGAACAACGGTCCAACCGATGGCTGGTTCTCCCGCTTTGTTATCTTCTCCTTTGCAGCCGGAATCACTGGTCTTCTGGCTTTCATCTACTGGGAAAACAAAGCCAAAATGCCAATCATCCCGATGCAGATGCTCAAAATCAAAGAATACTCTCTGCTTCTGATCATCGGATTCTGTCTGATGTTCTATATGAACGCCATGAACGTTTATATGCCTCTTGCTGTGCAGCACATTCTGAACGAAGGCTCTGCTGCAGCCGGTGCCCTGCAGACACCAAAAACCATCGTCACCATGATCGCTCCTGCCCTGGCCGGCGCCTGGGTTATGAAAAAAACCGGAAACCTTTGGAAAGCACTGTTCTATGCCGCTTTGTTAGTGGCCATTCCATTTGCCTTCCTGATCTTTACCGGAGTCCATATGCCTTTATGGGCCATCATGACTCTGCTGGCCATCACCGGAATTTCCGATTCTCTGCGTACAGTTGCTCTGATCCCTGCGGCTCAAAGCTTCTTGAAGCCTGAAGAAATGGGTATCGGTACTTCCCTGATCGGATTTATCACCACCCTGTCCAGCTCCATCTCTGCAGCTTTCTTCGGTCTGGCTTACAACTCCCTGACCAAAGAAGTTCCTGGTCTGAAAGGTGAAATCAACGGAATCGACACCATCTGCCTGATGACCTGTGTAATTTCATTCGTAGCCGCTCTTCTTGTCATCCTGTTCTTCCGCCCCATGCTCGAAGCCAAGATTAAGGAAAAAGCGCAGGCTGCCAAAACAGCTGCCGCTAAATAACAATTCAATACCTGATTCAGGAACTCTGCGGATGGAAGCAGAGTTCCTTTTTTTCCTCGTTTTTTTT
>JABUSF010000006.1:25262-29592 GCA_021443945.1 Ileibacterium sp. | reverse complement strand
GAAAAACTTCGTTTTCAAGCTTTGCTTATCCTTGATTCGAACCCCATTCGTGCGTTAACAAGGTATCTGAAACTCTGCTTCAGATGCTTGATTCCACAAAAACGGACGAAAGCAACCCCCTGTTTTTGGAAGAAACCACCGTGGGCTGATCCACCTTTTTTATGGCGGCAGTCTTTAAATTGGTCAGCCTCCTGATCATCTGGTGAGGAGCGTACAAAGAAACAGCCGGAAACTCAGACCAGCTGATCCACTGGCAAACCAGAAGCTGGATCGGTTAAAAGTTCCTTCCAAACCTGTTCCGGAAGAATTTTTCATGTGGCCTTTCCCAGGCTGGATTCAGACAGACAACAAAAAAGCAAAGGTTCCGAATCTGGAATCTTTGCTTTTTGAATGTCTACTTTTTCGTCAGTTCGCTTAACGCTTCATCCAGGGATTTCTGATCCACAGTCTGAGTCGAATTGTCCTGTGCCGGAACAGGCGGAACTTCTTCTTCCTTAACAGCGGCCGGTGTTTCTGGAAGAGCGGCCGGAGCGTTTGGATCTGTAATGGTTCCGTATTCCATCAGGTTTGTGATTTCTTCGTTGGTCAGCGTTTCATGCTCATACAGATTGTGAGCAATCAAATCCAGCAGATCCCGGTTGTCCGTCAGAATGCGTTTGCACTCTTCATGACAGGAATCCACAATGGCACGCACTTCTCTGTCGATTTCAGTGGCAATGCCGGCAGAATAGTCAGAACCTTTTGTGTAGTCACGGCCCAGGAATACATTTCCCTGAGGATCCGCATACTGGATGGGGCCAAGGGAAGACATCCCGTAAACACGAACCATGTTTTTGGCAAGGCTTGTCAGTTTCTCGATATCGTTGACCGCGCCCGCAGAAATTTCGCCAAAGACGATTTCTTCTGCTGTACGGCCTCCCAGCAGTCCTGTGATCTGAGCGATCATTTCAGATTTGCGGTGGAAGTATTTTTCTTCTCTTGGAGTCATCAGGTTGTATCCGCCAGCTTCTCCACGAGGGATAATGGTTACTTTCTGAACCATATCGGCGTCTTCAAGTTTCAAACCGATGACAGCATGTCCGGCTTCATGGTAGGAAACCAGCCATTTATCTTTTTCAGTGTATTTCTTGGATTTTTTAGCAGGCCCCATCATAACACGGTCGATGGCTTCATCCAGATCTTCCTGTGTGATGACGGTTTCTTTGTTGCGGACAGCTAAAATAGCGCCTTCGTTGAGCACGTTGGCCAGATCGGCACCGGAGAATCCCGGCGTCCGTTTGGCAAGACCTTCCAGAGTGATGGAAGGGTGCAGATTTTTATTGCGGGCATGAACAGCCAGGATTTCCTGACGGCCTTTGACATCCGGCAGATTGACTGTTACACGGCGGTCAAAACGTCCGGAACGCATTAAGGCAGGGTCCAGAACATCAGGACGGTTGGTGGCCGCAATGACCACAATACCATTGTTGTCGGTCATACCATCCATTTCAACCAGCAGCTGGTTCAATGTCTGTTCACGTTCATCGTTTCCGCCGCCCATACCAGCTCCGCGCTGGCGTCCTACAGCATCAATTTCATCGATGAAGATGATGCAGGGTGCGTTTTTCGCTGCGGTTTTGAACATGTCGCGGACACGGCTTGCACCGGTACCGACAAACATTTCAACAAAGTCAGAACCGGAAATGGAGAAGAACGGTACGTTGGCTTCCCCGGCTACGGCTTTCGCCAGCAGGGTTTTACCTGTTCCTGGAGGCCCGACCATCAGAATGCCCTTTGGAATGTGGGCACCCATGTCTGTAAATTTCTTGGAATTGCGCAGGTAATCAATGATTTCCTTCACTTCTTCTTTTTCTTCTTCACAGCCAGCTACATCTTTAAAGCGGGTTTTTACATTGGTTTCCACTCTGGCTTTGGATTTTGCAAATTCAAAAGCCTTGTTGCTTCCGCCGCCTCCCATTTTAGAGAACATGAAATAGAAGAAAGCACCCAGAATGATCATTGGCAGAATGGATCCTGCCAGTGTCAGCCAAATGCTGCCTGCTTCCGGATTGGCAACAGTCACTTTTCCGCCTTTTGCTTCAACGGTCTCTGTCACCCATTTCACATTGTCTGGAGTATTAGGAATGATAACGTTGTAATTTCTCAGGCCGTCTTTGTCTTTATACGTACCTTCAACCTTGATGACAGTATCGGAAATATCCAGAGTGGTGGTTTCGAACTGTGCTGTCTCAGCCATCTTCTGGAATTCCGTATAGTTCATATTATTGACTGATCCCTTGCTGGAGTAAGCGATCAGGGAAATGACAATGGTGATAATAAATAAGGTTGGCAGATAATTCAGCCATTTCTTCATACGAATCCCTCAAGTCTTTCTAATCAGTGTACACTTCCGGTCTCAGAATTCCGATGAACGGAAGGTTGCGGTAGAGCTGGTTATAATCCAGGCCGTATCCAACAACAAATTCGTTGGGCACGGTAAAGCCGATATAATCCGCAGCAATGTCTACCACACGGCGGTCCGGCTTATCAAGCAGAGATACGATTTTAACATCTGCTGCCCCTTTATTGTAGAACAGTTTTTTAACTTCTCTCAAAGTCCGTCCTGTATCAACGATATCTTCCACAATAAGGACGTTTTTATTCTTACTGGAAAGATCCAGATCCTTGTTGATTTTTACATCGCCAATAGATTCTGTTCCCTCATAGGAGCTAACAGAGATAAAGTCGATTTCGATCGGCTGTTTGAAATACTTAATCAATTCAGCCATGAAAGGAACGCTTCCCTTTAACAGTCCAACAACAAGAGGAGTTTTTCCCTCTTTCTCATAGTCTTTTTCAATCTGAGCAGCCAGTTCTTTGCAGCGCTGTTCGATTTCGCTTTCATCAATCAGAATTTTTTCGATATCACGACTAATTTCTTTAGACATATTTTATTCCTCGTTACTACCTGATATATGCAGTCAATTCTACCATAAATGCGCCCGGTTTACAGGAAAAATGGGCAACATCACAACCGATGAACGGGACAAAAATAACCTGATCCCAACGGTTTTTGATGACTGGGATTCGCGTCCGGATGACTTTGGGAATCCTGCGGTCCATCAGAGCACGTCCAACTTTTTTCGTGCCAAAGGACAAACGAATTTGATCGGTATTTTTCCATGGTCCAATCCTAAGAGGAAAATCCTCTTCGCTCACCGTAAAAGACTCGATTTTTCTGCCGTCGGCTTTCAGCTCAAACCGGCAGACACTGCTTCCAAATGGAATGTCTTCCATGGACTGCAGAGCATGGGCATCCTTAAGAACAACCGGTGTCATTACATCTTCGGTTTGAACAGCCAGCAGATTGTTTTTATAACGCTCAATCTGCCATCCGTCCAGCTCAATCACCTGATCATGACTAAGCTTTTTCACCAGTTCCTCCATGTGTTTTCTTCCATAATGATGCCCCGTTTTTGAAGAAAGCCAGGCTTCCAGCAAAAACCACGCATCATTTTGGACCAATAAATCCACCGCCGGTTTTTCCGCCAGGAAACCTTTCGCTTTCCTGCGCTTCTCTTCCAGCTTGCGGCGGTCATCTTCCATCTGTACAAGAAGATCTTCTTTCTGTTTTGGATCCGCAGCATCCAAAACAGAGTGGCGCAGCTGGTTGCGCCGGTAATGATTTCCAAGATTGCTTTCATCAATGCCATACGCAATCTGACGGGCATCGCAATAGTCCTGCAGATCCTGTTTGGAAGCTGCCAGCAGAGGCCGAATCACCGCAAGATCTTTCCAATGTCCGGTTTCCTTAAGTCCATAGCATTCGGGAAGAATGTTTTTTTCCTTTTGCATCAGCCATGTTTCCAGAACATCATCCTGCTGATGGGCCAATGCCACGGCGCTGCATCCAAGCTCTCTGGCACTCTCCAGGAAAAAGTCATAGCGAACCTGACGGGCCCATCCCTGAAAATTCCCCTTTGCATTTTGGGGCTTTAAAACCCGAAAGGGAATCTGATGGCGCATGCAGTATTTTTTTACAATTTCTTCATCCCGGCCGGCGGTGTCCCGCTTTTGATAGTTCACATGACACACGGCCAAATCCAGACCTTCTCTGCGCAGAAAATCCAGCATGGCCATGGAATCAGGGCCGCCGGAGACGGCTGCTGCGATTTTCAGGCCTTTCCAGGGCCTTAGAAACGCCGCTGCTTTATCCTCCCATTCGGCCATAATTCCCTCCCGACATATTTTTGAGATGAGCGTTTTTCACCAGCCAGTTTTCCGGTTCTTCCAAAACGATGACATTGGTGTTCAGCTGCTCTTCCAGCATCTGACGAAGTCCATAGCAGTT
>JABUSF010000006.1:19693-25226 GCA_021443945.1 Ileibacterium sp. | reverse complement strand
ACTTCTTCCATGTTTTCCAGGCCCAGCTGGCTGACCAGCTCTCTTGCCCACATGACAATTTGCTTCAATACGCCGCTGATGGCCGGCCACAATTCACTGGCCCGGATGGACAGACGCACATACTGGCTGCGCTGGTCCAGAACCACGCAGCTCAAAACCGGATTTTTCTGGTTCCAGAAGGCATCGCTGGCCGCTTTCTTTAAAGCGGCAGCATCTTCATAGAACATCAAAGACCGGTAGGTATTGGCCACATATTCCATGATGGCCTCATCAATCTGCCGCCCGGCAAAAATAATCTTCTTTTCGTCCAGCAAATGACCGGACCGAAAGGCAGCCAGGCGGGTGTAGGAAAATCCGGCATGGATCACCAGTCCGGTTTCCTTTTTCAGCTCATTTACAGGATCCGAGAAAAGTACCCGGCGAAAACCTGCCTTTTCGCCCATCCGAATCCATTTCTCCATTTGTTCTTCTTTGGCTTCCCTGGTCAGAAGAACCCGCAAAGACGGTTTGAACAGATGTCGGTCCAGCTGTGCCTGAGAAACCAGCTTCATAAACAGGGGGGTCAGATCCCCTGCCAGCATCCCCTGATCAACGGGATGCTTTAAAACACCGCTTCCTTTTTCCCAGAACAGCTCAAACGCTTCTTCCCCAACATACTGCTTTCCATCCCTGCTGGCCATGACCGTCCGCTCACTGACCACTTCATCGGCGGCGGGCTCATACAGCTTCAGCGAAGAAGCGCCCGGATCAATGGTCAGGACTTTTTCAAACATAGATTACAATCCATTGAAAACAGTCAGTGTCAGAATGGCCTGACTGGAAAGATAGCCCAGAATCAAAGAGAACAAAAAGAGCAGAACATAAACCCTGGCAGGGGGATTCACTTTACAAAATTTATCGAATTTTACACAGCTGAGTGCATAAAAGCTGATGCCGAACATCATAAAGAACAGCAGCAGCTGAATATAGGGCAGAGTCTTCATTGTCCATCGCCTCCCACCCATACTTTTTTCACAAACGGATATCGGCCCTGCAGCTTTTCCTGAGCTTCATCAATGAGGCGCTCTTCCACGCAAAAGCCCATCATGCAGCTGCCTGACCCGGTCATCATGACCCGGACCAGCCCGCATTCATTGAGATCTTCCTTGATCTGGTTTAAAACCGGCAGCCGGTCGTACGCAATCGGCTCCAGGGCATTGGACATGGTCTGATAGAGCAGAGCCGGATCTTTTTTCAAAACCGCATCCTGCACAATATCAATGTCCAAAGGCTTCCAGTCCCCTTCATCCCATGCTTGAAAGGCTTCGGGTGTGGACATTCCTTCATCGGGTTTGACCAGAAGCACCGGAAATTTCCAGTCCGTGTTCAGCGGCCGGCAGTCTTCTCCGATTCCTTTTACCCGGGCAATTCCCTGCATGACGCAAAAGGGAACATCCGCGCCAATCAGAGCTCCAATTTCCAGCATATCGTTGACAGAAAGATTCAGCCCTTCCAGGGTGTTCAAATGCCTGATTAAAGCGGCAGCATCTGCAGATCCGCCTCCAAGGCCGGCCTGGGAGGGGATGTGCTTTTCCACAATGATTTTGTAATGGCCTTTTAAGCCTGCTTTCTCGCGCATGACGTTCAGCGTTTTTGAAAGCGTGTTGTTTTCCGGAAGGGCCAGCCCTTCACAAATGATTTCGTCCTGGTCCGCTGAAGCAATATCCAGAATGTCGGCCAAATCAATTTCGGCCATGATCATATCCAGTTCATGATAGCCGTTTGGCATTCGGTTCATCACATCCAGGGCCAGATTCACTTTTCCCTTCGCTTCAATTTTCATAGTTTGTTTTCCATAAGTGCACAAAGTCGTCCAGCGACAGCTGCTGGGCTCTTGTGCTTGGCTCGATGCCTGCTTTTTCCAGCATGGCTGCGGCTTTTTCCTTGTCATCCAGATAAACGGACAAATTGTTGTAGATGGTTTTGCGGCGCTGCTTAAAGCAGGCTTTCACCAGTTCGAAGAAGGCTTCTTCCTCTTTGACCGGCCGGTCGGGCTTAAACGTAAACTGCAGCACTGTGCTTCCCACATTGGGGGATGGCCAGAAGACGTTGCGGTTGACGTCCATCACTTTCTTAATATTGGCCCGATACTGAGTAATCACAGAAAGAGCGTTGTATTCCTTGTCGTTTGGCTTGGCAGCAAACCGGTCTGCCACTTCTTTCTGCATCATGACGGTAATGGATTCAATGGGCCGTTTGGCTTCAAACAGCTTAAACAGGATCGGGGTGGTGATGTAGTAAGGAAGATTGGAGGCAAAGCGCACTTTCTTTCCTTCTTTTTCAAATTTCTCCAGCAATGCATCCACATCCGTTTCCAGAAAGTCCTGAAGAATGACTTCCAGATGGTCGCTTCCGATTTCATTGTTCAGCACTTCCGGAAAGCGGGGGTCAATTTCAAAGGCCACCACTTGGTCGGAATACTCACATAAATACTGGGTTAAAGCTCCGATGCCCGGACCGATTTCCACAACCACATCATGGCCGCCGCCGCAGGCAGCTTTGGCAATTTTATCCACCACACCCGGCTCGACGATAAAGTTCTGGCCGAAGCTTTTCTTGGTATGGGCGTTGTATTTTTCCTGGATTTCCCGGGTTCTTTTTTTAGTCGCAATTGGATTGTTCATTTAATTTCTCCAAAATTTGGCGGGCCGTCACGCCCATCTGATTCAATCGTTTAAAACAGGTCTTGGCATTGCACTTTCCAATGTGAAACAGGCGGCACACCTCTTCTCTTCTGGCAGCATGGCCCACCAGCCCAAGATCAATAAAGTCATGCCAGCTCAAAGACTCTGTCTCTTCCATAAAGGTGACACAATTGGCCAGAGATTCTTCCAGATCCTTTTTTTCAGCATGTTCCACACCGACTTTTTTGTCGGTTTTCGCTTTGGCTTTTTCAATAAAAGCGTGCTTGATTCCCGGAACATGGCGGCTGATGACACTGCGGATGTGCTCTCCGGGCCGGTCGGGATCGGTAAACACGATCACACCCCGGCTTTTTTGTGCCGCAGCAATTCGGTCGAGGGTTTCCCGGTTGACCATATCGCCGCCGGTTTCAATGGTGTCGCAGTCAAAAAAGCGTTTTAACCGAAAGGTATCGTTGTGGCCTTCCACCACAATCAGTTCCTTTATTTTTTTCATAGATCACTGTCCTCGTAGGTGAATCCGGATCCGCGGACTTCATGTACATCTGTAACAATAATAAACGCTTTTGGGTCCAGTTCGTTAATATCCATTTCCATCCGGGCAAACTGACGGTTGGAAACCACGCACATGAGCACGGGCCGGTGCTGATTGGTCCATGCGCCTTTGGCATCCAGGACCGTAACCCCCCGCTTTGTATGGTTGAGCAGGTATTCCTGAATCTCCTGAGACTTTTCCGAAATAATCATCACATTCTTTGCCGCCATGCTTCCTAACGTAGAGGTCCAGTTAATGGCAAAGCTGCTGGCAAATACAGAAATCAAACCTATGAGCAAAGCATTGATTCCATAAACAGATACACCAAACAGAATCGTCAGACTGTCAATGGCCATCACGCAGCGGTTTAACGGCAGGCCAAAATATTTGTGCAGAATCATCGCCGGCACATCCATGCCTCCGGTGGAAGCATTGACCTTAAAGACGATTCCAAGTCCGGCGCCCATAATCAAACCGGCATACAAACTGGCTACAAAAGGATCGACGTGCGCAAACGCTTTTGTATCCATCATGCTTAAAACGGAAAGGAAAAACGGATAGATAAATGTGGAAAGAGCGCTGCGCAGAGCAAACCCGTTGCCAAGGGCCACCCATCCCACGAAGAAAAGAGAAACACTTAAGATGTTGATCATCAATACGTTGTCGATATGCAGAAAAGGATGCAGAGCAATCGCCAGGGAAGCTGTTCCCCCGGTGAGGATATTGTTGGGAAGTACAAAGAAAACAACCGCAAAAGCCACCATGAGATTGCCTGCGCAAATGGCTGCGATTCTCTTCGAAATTTCGAGTCCTTTTTCCATATAATATTCACCTTACCGGGCAAATTATATCACGCAAACACCTGCCGGCCCGGTCTGACTCCTCTGCTGGACGAGGACTGTTTCTCTTCAAAAGATTCTTATTTTTTTCTAAATACATTTGGGAAAGCAAAGCGGCCGTGATAGTCTCTTACAGGCTCATTTGAACCCGAATCAACCGCCGTTAAAAACGGCATTCACCAAAGCAAAATACATGTCAGCCAGATACCAGATTCCGGCTGTATTCAGGGAGGAATTATGAAACATTACGATATTGCCATCATTGGCGCAGGACCTGGGGGAATCTTTTCCGCCTGGGAACTGCATCAGCTCAATCCAGAATTAAAAGTGGCCGTTTTTGAAAAAGGCGCACCGCTTCACAAAAGAAAATGCCCGATCAACGGAACAACCGTTCCATCCTGCATTCACTGCTCCAGCTGCTCCATCATGAACGGTTTTGGAGGCGCCGGAGCTTTCTCCGACGGAAAATACAACATCACCAACGAGTTTGGCGGCGATTTGTATAAATATGTAGGTGCACAGAACGCCATTGACTTAATGGAATACGTGGATGAAATCAACTGTCAGATGGGAGGAGCGTCCACCCGCCTGTACGACAACGACGATCCAAAAATTTACAAAAAATGCCTGCAGAACGACCTGCATCTGCTGAAAGCCAAAGTCCGCCATCTCGGCACCGATGTCAACTACGTCGTTTTGGAAAATCTGTACGCAGCACTGAAGGACCATATGGATTTCCATTTCTATACATCCATTGAAAGCATCGAAAAAAACAGTGAAGACTTTATCATTTGCTCTGAGAAGGACGAATGGAGTGCCAGTCAGTGCATCATTTCCACAGGCCGTTCCGGAAGTTCCTGGATGGAAAAAATCTGCCGGGATCTGGGCATCAAAACCCAGTCCAACCGGATCGATATTGGCGTGCGCGTGGAAGTGCCTTTTGACACCTTCTCCGAAATGACCGATTCCCTGTATGAATCCAAAATTGTTTACCGTTCCAAAAAGTACCAGGATACCATCCGCACCTTCTGCATGAATCCACACGGAGTGGTGGTCAATGAAAACACCAACGGCATTGTTACCGTCAACGGCCATTCTTATGAAGACCCGGCCCGCTTTACAAACAACACCAACTTTGCCCTGCTGGTTTCCAACCATTTTACGGAACCCTTCCAGCAGTCCAACCAGTATGGTGAATCCATTGCCCGCCTGTCCAACATGCTTGGCGGCGGAGTGATTGTGCAGCGTTTTGGGGATTTAATCCGCGGACAGCGCTCCACCAAAGACCGCATTGAAAAATCCTTTGTCCGTCCAACCCTGAACGCTACACCAGGAGACTTATCCCTGGTCATTCCAAAGCGTCAGCTGGATGACATCATTGAAATGATTTACGCGCTGGACAAAGTCTGCCCGTCCACAGCCAGCGATGACACCCTTCTGTATGGGGTGGAAGTCAAATTCTACAACATGCAGGTGGA
>JABUSF010000006.1:17569-18804 GCA_021443945.1 Ileibacterium sp. | reverse complement strand
TTTTGATCTTGGGATATGATGGAAGAAACGCCGCAAAGATCATGGCGAATTTTATAAAAGAGACAAAATCATGTCACTATTCCTGATAGTCTTCCAGAAATCAAGAAAGGAGAATCATCCAAATGAAAATCCTCGATCAGGGCGTCGTTCTCGCCCCCGGCTCACTGCATCTGGCCGTCTACAATGAAATTTTCAAAGAAAAAGGCAACTGCCTGAATCTGTCTGCATTAACGCTGAACTCGTTTTTGCTGTCCCATCTGGAAACAAAAGTTCCTTCTCCTCTGGAACTGATTTTTGAATATGCAAAAGCCTTAAAAAATCTGTCAAAGGACAATTCCTTTTACGGATCCGTCCACGACTATGACTTTCTGGCCGCCTGCCTGGACTTCATGCAGACCGCTGCTTTATACGATCTGAAACACTTTCCTCAAGAGACCCAGAAGGAAAAAGATCTCTATGAAGTCATCACCCTTTTAAAGCCCATTGAACTGTGGCAGTCCCGACTGCGGAACATTCAGTTTGATCATCCGGAGCAGATCCAGCTGCTGAAAACGGAGTACGATCCCTCCAGCCAGTACTTTATAGACCTTCTCAGAAAGCAGGGAGCCGTGGAACTGAGCCACACTCCCGTCAACCGGAAAGTGTATTACTGGAGCGCAGCCAACATCCGCAAGGAAATTGAGTCCTGCGCCGAAGCCATTATTGTCAATGACATCAAAGCGGAAGATGTGTTTGTCGCCTTGAGCGATCCGAAAGATCAAATGGTTCTGGCTCAGATTTTCAATGCCCGAAACATTCCTTTTACTTTTCTGCATCCGCAGATGATCTCTCCTGTCATACGGCAGTTCCAGGCTGCATTAACCTATGCATCCGATCCCACGGAGGATCATTTAAAAAACGCCCTGAAGGCTTTGTACCCAAGACAATCAGAAACCCTTCTGAATTATTTGACCGAAATGGATCCCGAAACTTCCATTCTCGATTTGACGTATGAGCCCAACGCCATTCTTTCCCAGGAACAGTTTGAAGAACTCCAGTCCATGGAAAAGCAGGCCGCTTCCTGGCGGCCCTATCTGGAGGATATGGCCAAATGGGATCACCGCTCTTTTGAAGAAATCGCAAACATCATTCAGGAGCAGAATCCAAAACCCACAGAAGACGATCTGGCCGCTTTTGATGCGGTGACCAAAGCCTGGATGAGCGTCATGGATCAGATCAAAAACAGAGACGATCTG
>JABUSF010000006.1:12537-16621 GCA_021443945.1 Ileibacterium sp. | reverse complement strand
GTGGAAAGAAATGCTTTCAAAATCTCCTATGGAAGAGGCTCAAAACCGGTTCAGGCCTATCCGTCCAACGATGCCGCCTGTGAAGAAGCCTTCCAGGAAGAATTCTTCAAGAATTCCTTTGTCGCCCAGGACTTTAAAGAATCGGACAATCCTCAGAAAGAGTTTGTCCGCAAAAGAATCGACACCTTCGAAAAGAAAGCGGAAGCTTTGAAAGCCACCGCTGAATCTTTCGTCACCAGCCTGCAGTCTGACTGTGTCCTTCCTGTCCATAAAAAAGGACAGTGTCAGTTCTGCAGCTATAAATCGATCTGCCGAAACGGATCTGTAGA
This sequence comes from Ileibacterium sp., assembly GCA_021443945.1. Classification (GTDB taxonomy): domain Bacteria; phylum Bacillota_I; class Bacilli_A; order Erysipelotrichales; family Erysipelotrichaceae; genus JABUSF01. Next base: position 16,292 of record JABUSF010000006.1, on the reverse strand, counting down.
AAGGGATTAGTATGCAAGCCTCACCCATCCAACAAAAAATCATCGATGCCAGAGGGTCCAACATTCTCGTTTCCGCCTCCGCCGGATCTGGAAAAACCTCTGTTCTTGTAGAACGTCTTTGCCAGATGGTTCTTCAGGACCGCATTCCTGTCAGTGCCATTCTGGCCATGACGTTTACAGAGGATGCCGCCCAGGAAATGAAAACCAGACTGAAAAAGCGTCTGGAAGAAGAGGATCAAAACGATCCTTATATTAAAGAGCAGCTCACCCTGCTGGAAACGGCCTCCATCTCCACCATCCACGGCTTCTGTCTGGATCTGGTTCAGGAATTTTATTACCGGATTCCAATTTCCTACTCCATGGCCAGAACGGTGGAAACCGGACTGCGCAATGAAGCCGCCCTTCAGTCGGCCCTGAAAAAAGCCATGCTTGCTGTGGATCCTCAGGAATATGCGGATCTGAAACTGTATCTGCAGGCTTTCAGCAAAACGGAGGAAGAACTGCAGAAAATCATCCTGAAGCTTCTGGATATGGCGAAAACCAAGCCAAATCCGGATCAGTGGCTGCAGGACTGCCTTCAAGTCAGCCCAGCAGCAACCGACTATTTTTTCGACTTCTTCATCTTCCGTTTGGAAGCACTGGAAGAAATCTTTGAAGAAATGGCCAACAATATGTATGACATTGAATTTCCCAAAGCGGACAAGCAAAACGAATGGATTGCTCTGTTTTCAGCCAAACAGGCAGCCATTCACAGAGCTTTGGAGTATGCCAGAGCCCACGATTATGAAAAATTCGGAAAAAGCTTCCTGGATTATCTTGAGGGAACGGGAAAGTTTACTCCGAAAATCAACAAAATCGATTTTGGCACCCTTCAAAAATTCAGCCGGGAAATGGAAAAGCAGATTGCTGAACTGCTTTTTACAAGAGAGGAATACACCAAAGCACAGCAGTCCGTTCAGCCTTATTTGAAAACTTTGATCGAGCTGGCACGACTGACCCGCAGTGAATTCCAGAAGGAAAAAGCGGCCCAGCAGATGATCGACTTTTCCGATATGGAACAGTTTGCCTTTGAGCTGCTGAGCATGCCGGACATTGCCCAGGAAATTCAAAACCGATACGACGTCATTCTGGTGGATGAGTACCAGGACACCAACGATCTGCAGGAAGCTCTCATTCAAAAAGCTGCCCGCAAAGACAACGTTTTCCGGGTTGGGGATCCCAAGCAGTCGATTTACGGATTCCGTCAGGCAAGACCGGCCTTGATGAAAGATATGATGGCAAACCCCTCCGATGATCTGCAGATTATGATCATGGATGAAAACTTCCGCTCCAAATCCAACATCATCAGCTTTGCCAATGAATTTTTCGGCACTCTGATGAACACGCCGGGAATGGAAAGCCAGTTTTCAAAAGCCGACATTGCCCATCCTGGTTTAGACTCCCAAAAGGAACTTCCTCAGAAGCCCATCCGTTTTCTGTACACCCAGTACCATGGCTGGGAAGATCCTAAACTGGAAAAAAACACCGATACCCATGCCCGGTCCGTTCACAGAAACTACCGCTATGATTTGATTGCCAGAGACATCATCAAACGAATCGAAGAAGGAGCCAGTTATCGGGACATCGCTGTTCTTTCCAGAGCGTCCACCCAGCATCCTGATCTGCAGGATGCTCTGGAAGCCTACGGCATTCCGGTGCTGAGCCGGGCTAAAAGCGGTTTCTACACCAACCACGCCATTCAGATTATCCTGGCCGCATTAAAGGCTTTAAAGGATCCCCGCAACGATGTGGCCTTAATGGCGGTCCTCTGCTCCCCGCTGGGAAAAGCGACTCAGTCTGCCGTAATCAATGCCGGCATGCACAGAGGATCGGGGGAAAGCCTGTATGACGCTTTGATCAACCATCCTTTAATGGACTCTTTCAAGGAGCTTTACAAATACCGGCACCTTCCCTTAGGGCAGATGGTGGAGCGGATTTACAACTTCAACGATTTCTACAGCCGCCATACCACCAGTCAGGACAAAACCAACCTGGACCTGTTTTTGGAAAAAGCGTCTATGGCCTCGGAAACCATGGATCTGGAAACCTTCCTGGATCAAACCTCACTGGAGGAAGCCTTCAATAAAACATCGGAAGCCATGCCCTTTGGCCGGGAATCGGATGCCGTCAAACTGGCAACCATCCATTCATCCAAAGGACTTCAGTATAAAATCGTCTATATTTTATGCGACGAGCAGAACCGGAACATGGAAGCAGGAAATCCCGTCTTAATGGATGCAGATCTGGGCATCTCTCTTTGTGCCCTGTCTGAAAACCGGCACATCAAAAGCAAAACAGCCACCCATCTGGCCTTCGAATACAAGCAGTTTATGGAAGACCAGAACGAAAAAATGCGTCTTCTGTATGTAGCTGCCACCCGAGCGGAAGAGCAGCTCATCTTTGTAGATGCATTAAAAGATGCTTCTGAATATGAAAAGCCTATGGGACGGGCCGCCATTCTGGCCAACAAAGGATTTACCAGCTGGTTTTTCCGTGTCTACCAGAATCTTAGCTCTCCGCTGGTTCAGTTCGATGAAGTTACCGAGCTGGCCGAGCGGCCGGAAGCGGCTAAAAAGAAATCCAGATACTACACCCCCAGAAAATATGAATATGAGCCTGTGGTCATTGGATCCCAGACGGCATCGGCAGCCAAAGCCGTTCATCAGTGGAAACCGTTCAAGCCTACCTCTTCAGCCAATATGGACCGAGGTACCCTTTTTCATGAAATGGCGCAGAACCTTCCCTACCCCTATCAGGAAGAAGAGGCTGTCAAATTTGCAGCCGCCCGGGGCTATCGAATGAGCGCTGAAGATCTCAAACAGCTTCTGTTCCTGAATGACAATCAGGACTATCAGCGCTTAATGGCCATGCATCCTTCCTTCGAATGCGCCTACACGGTCAAAGAAGGAGATGCCCTCTACCACGGATTTATGGATATGCTCTGTCAAAATGAGGATGAAATTCACATTCTGGATTTCAAAACCGACCGTGCTTTTGATATGGAAACCTTAATCAAAACATATCAAGCGCAGTTGGAAACGTACCGCAATGCTATGCAGACCATTCAGCCCCATAAAAAAATCCACCTTTGGCTGGCTTCTTTCCACCTGAAAGAAATTTCGAAACTATAAAAAGTGCGTCCAGAAAAACTGGATGCACTTTTTCACATTTAGGATTTTGTCAGCTAATCTTACGTAATTTTATCCAAATTTACCGCAAAATATTCCGTATCTTTCACAAATTGTTTTTCGATTGTCTTTTGGATATACTCTAAACTGTATTTGAAAATACGTGAGGAGGAACTTTATGGAGTTTTTAAACAAGTTTTTCCATCTCAAAGAGAAGGGAACAACTGTTAAAACCGAAATCATTGCCGGAACTACAACCTTTTTGGCAATGGCCTACATTTTAGGCGTCAACCCAGCCATTCTGTCTGAAACAGGAATGCCAATCGAATCTGTTTTCCTGGCAACGGCACTTGCGAGCTGTCTGGCCTGTATTTTGATGGGTCTTCTTGCCAACTACCCTGTAGGACTTTCTGCAGGAATGGGTGTCAACGCTCTGTTTGCTTATACCATCTGTCTGGGAATGGGTTATTCCTGGCAGGCTGCTCTGGCTGCTGTTTTCATCTCCGGTCTGGTCTTCGTTCTGATTTCTGTGACTGGAATCCGCAAAATGATTATTGATGCCATCCCTGTACAGCTGAAGCTGGCCAT
>JABUSF010000006.1:7557-12509 GCA_021443945.1 Ileibacterium sp. | reverse complement strand
TTTGTTGGTCTGAAAAACAGCGCTCTGATCGTGGCAAGCGAATCCACTTTCGTCACCATCGGAAATCTCTCTGATCCAGCTGTTCTGCTGTCTGTATTCGGTATTCTGGTGACCATCGTCTGTGTTGTCCGAAAAGTTCCAGCAGCCGTATTCGTTGGTCTGGTTATTACCGCAGCTGCAGGTCTTATTCTTGGCCTGTGCGGAATCGAAAACATGCCAACCATCGGCGGCATCTTCACAACATCCTTTGACTTAAGCACTGTAGGTGCCTGCTTTAACGGCATTGGAGAACTGTTTGCCCAGCCATTCAGTGCCTTTGTGATCATCTTCTCCTTCCTGTTCGTTGACTTCTTCGATACAGCCGGAACACTTGTAGCGGTTGGAAACGAAATCGGTCTCGTCAATGAAAAAGGCGAACTGGAAGGTGCTGAACAGGCTCTGCTGGCAGACTCTTTAGGAACCGTAGCCGGTGCTGTGCTGGGTACTTCCACTGTAACAAGCTTTGTTGAAAGCTCTGCCGGTGTAGGTGTTGGCGGACGTACTGGTCTGACAGCTGTCACAACTGGTCTGCTCTTCGGTCTTGCCGTATTTATTTCTCCACTGTTCCTTGGTCTGATCACAAACGCAGTCACTGCTCCAGCTCTGGTTGTCGTTGGTGTCATGATGGCACAGCAGATGAAAGGCATTGAATGGGACAACATCATTTATGCCATTTCTGCTTTCATCACCATCATCTCTATGATCCTGACTTACTCCATCTCTGATGGAATCGCATTTGGCTTCATCGCTTACGCTGTTTCCATGTGTGCTGCCGGAAAAGCAAAAGAAGTACATCCGACTGTATGGGCTCTGCTCGTCATCTTCGTCTTCTACTTTGCTTCTCCATATCTGGGAGTATTCTAAAAAGCAATTGAACTTCACAGGAGTTTCCGATTCAGGAAGCTCCTTTTTTGCATGTCCAAAAGAAAAAACCGGTCTGCCTGAAACCGGTTTTTTAATATATGTCTATTGCCAGCTGTATGCTGTCCACTGTCCGCTGGTGTCGTTGTAAGTTGGATCGAATGTATAGGTGACGCCGTCTACGATAACGTTGTCCCATGCATGTTCTGCGTTTTCAACCTTCCATGCTGGAATGCCGACTGCGTTGCACATATCTGCAAAGAGTTTTGCGTAGTGCCAGCACTGTCCAAGTCCTGTGTTCATGAAGGAAGGCATGTTGGCCATATCTGTAATCAAATAGTCATAGTGAGCGCAGATGTAGTTGTTGATCTGATCAACCATTTCTCTGTCCGTGCAGTGCAGATCCAGAGAGTAGAGAGCTGCTGCGACCTGGCTTGGATAAGCTGCCCATTGAGCATCTGCATTCAGAACAGACTGATACAGGTTGCTGAATTCAAGAGGAGCAATTTCCAGGTAAGTGCCATTGGCATCATGGCCAGTGTAGTAGGCTCCGCCGGAGCTGAGTCCGCAGTAGTCATAAACAATTTCACCAAGGGAGTAGTCTGCCTGAGCATCATCGCCTGGGCTGTAGTATAAAACGCTGGATCCGTTGCGGATGGCATTCAGGAAGCTTGCGGTATAAGCGTAGTAGAATTCATGCCCAATCACACCGGCATTTACATAATGATCAAATCCTGGATCAACAGGAGCCGGTGCAGGAGCGGGAGCTGGTGCAGGTTCTGGTTCCGGTGCAGGAGCGGCTTCCTGAACTGGAGCTGGAGCGGTATAAGTGGTTGTCTCTTCTTTCACCACGGCAGCCGATGCATCTTCTTTTTTTGTTTCAGCAGCTGCTGTGTCTTTTTTCTGCTCTGTTTTGGCTTCTTCTTTTTTCTGCTCAGTGCCCTGTGTCTGAACTTTTTCAGCTTCTTCCTTCACTTCTTCCATGAAGGTTTCCAAAGGAGTCAGCATCTTTAACAGGGAAGGCTCTTTCTTAAGGAAATCAGCAAAATTTGCGGTGAAATCTGTGAGTCCCTTTTTAAAAGTCATTTTCAGTTCTACATGCTTGATTTCATCTTCGCCATGTTCATTGCTGTTTGTTTTAGTTGCCGCTACAGGTGTAATTGTTCCGACTGCCAGTAATAATGCTGTGGAAACTGCCATTGTTTTGTTCGTAAGAGAATTTTTGTTTGTGTTTTTCATGATATGAACCTAAAGCGACAGTGGATGATTTCCTTCTCTGTCTGCTGTCCTTTCTTGTTAATACAAAATTAACAGAACATTAAGACGGTATAAAGGATTTTAACCAAGATTATAAAGATTTCTTTATTTTAGCCTTAAGAACATAACATTTTTATAATTATTTTGTAATCTTATAAGGTGCATAAACCCTATATATAAGCCATATTAATTCGAATTAATAGACCATTAATAAATACTAGTTTTTTAAACGAATTCGGACACTTTTTTATACCCCTTGCATTAATAGGTTCTTAATATAAAAGTTTTGCGGCCGACCCCGTGCATGATCTCAGCAACTCAAAGCGAACCGTTTCACGCTTCAAACCTGCTGTAATCAAAATTGAACATGAAGACAAAACACAAACAAACACATGAATCCTATTCAAACATGAAATTTTCTCCTAAAAAAAGAAATCCGAGCTATCCCTTTAAACGGAATACGATAGAATACAGGAATATATAGAATGATGAGGGATTAACCAATATGAAGAGAAGTAAACTGCTCATTCTGGCTGCAGCATCCTTAATGCTGGCTGCCTGCCAGAATGGACAAACAGATACAGAAACAAAAGAAGAAACCAAACCAGTTATTGCAGAAGAAGAAAAAACACCTCCTGTTGAAACACTGAAGCCTTCGGATAAAGATGCATACGACATTACAGGCCGTGAAGTCAGTCCAGGCGATTATAAAATGCAGGACTTCAGCGAACCGATTCGAATCACAAAAGGCGGTACCTATACCATTACAGGTGAAGGGGATCAGATGATAGCAGTGGATGCCCCTGAACAGGAAGTCACCATCGTACTGAACGATGCCCGTATTGACTGCACCAACAGCCCGGCCATTTATGCCAAAGATGCTTCCAAGGTAGAAATCAAAGTTCAGGGTACCAATGTCGCTATGAGTTCCAACAACGTGGATCTGGCCGATCTGAACGGTGTGATCTACTCCAGAGCTCCTCTTGTGTTCAGTGGAAATGGATATCTGAAAGTGTATACGGAACTCAACCACGCCATCCGGGGACGTCAGGACATTACTTTTGAATCCGGATCCTTCAAGATCGACGGCCAGGACGATGCCATTCATGCCAGCGGAAATGTAACCATTGAGTACGGAACCTTCGACATTTATGCCAATGGAGAAGGCATTGAAGCAAAAGGGTCTGTCTATATTAATGAAGGGCACGTTCTGATCGACAGTGCTCACGATGCGGTTCACGTCAACAACGATATCAAGATTGCCGGCGGCCAGCTCTATATTAATTCCAGGGAAAAAGATGCTCTGGATGCCCCTTATAATCTGACGGCCGCTGGAGAAGCCAGCCTGGTTGCCGACGGAGGAGAAAGCCCCTTTGACTGCCAGAGCGGCTTTACACTGAACGGTGGAAATATTCTTGGCATTGGCGTGGAAAAAGCCACAGAGCCAAAGGAAAGCGACTATCCGTACATCCTGGCTCACTATGCAGGTTATTTTGCGGACGTAGAAATTAAAGACGGATCTGAGTCCATTGCCAAATGGAAAATCAATCAGCCCTATGAGCTGAACGGTTATCTGACGATCAGCTCTTCCAAATTCAAAGCGGGTCAAAACATCGAGATTCTGATCAACGGTCAGAGCATCGGAACCGTCACCTTAACAGAAAAAGGAACCACGCTCGGCATTTAATACCGTCTTTCGCAAGCACCCGATCCGGGTGCTTTTTATTTCAATTTTCAAGTTACTCAGGAAATAAAGAGTCCGATTTGGACCGAAATGTAAACCAAATAACAAAGCAATAATTTTATATTGAATTTATCTCCTCAATTGCCGCGAAATTAGTCTTATTTGTAATGTAATTTTTACATTCCACTCTTATAATAAATCTATGAAATCCTTAGTCCGTTTAACCGCCAATTATGCCATGCAGCCTATAGACGATCCAAAAATGCTCGCACGGATCAAAAAAACCATCAAGACAGCAAAAGAAATTGCCTGTCCTGCTTTTGTCTGGGATGTCTATGATCTGGATTGGGAAACGAACGGAATCCGCCTGCGTTCTACAGATTTGCTTCTCAAAGGAAATCTTGCCCAGGGCATGCTGAAAGACTGTGAGAAATGCATTGTCTTCGGCGCTTCCCTTGGTGCCGCTTTTGATCTTTATTTCAAGCGTATGAAAAGCCTTGATCCGCAGGAGGCCTTTTTATTCAATGCTGCTGGAAGTGCGTTGATTGAAATTTTTATGCGTGATCAGGAAATCCAGCTGAAAAAGCAGTTCCCCGACTGGTTCTTTACAGACGCTTTCAGCTGCGGGTATGCAGACCTTCCTATGGAACTGCAGCCATCCATTATAGAAACACTGGACCTGGAAAACAAACTGTCCATTGTTTTGGAAAACCCGGCGCTCATCCGGCCGGAAAAAAGCGTAACCGCCTTTATCGGGCTTTCCAAAAAGCCTCAGCCCCACCCCATTAAAATCTGCAGCAGCTGTGAATCCATCGAATGCTCTTTTAAAAGCAAAGACGGCAAAACCTGTTATGAGCAGCTGGACATCAAAAACATGCAAAAATCCCCGGATATTTATCCTTAAACCAAAGGATCCTCATCCGGGGATTTGTTTATGCCGTAAACCGTCAGGCATCAATATCGAGCCAGCAGACTCCTTTCTGAAAAGCATCTGCCGACTTCATTTCATTCCATGAAATGAAATTGACATCAATCCTGATTTCAGAGTTTTCCAAAGGACGTTCTGTCTCATTGGTGAATTCAAGAACAGCAAAAAGATTCTCTGTTCCAG
>JABUSF010000006.1:3119-4864 GCA_021443945.1 Ileibacterium sp. | reverse complement strand
GAGTAGGCCTGAACCACTTCACTGGTATCCAGGACATCCCCTTCGATTTCAATCTCTGTCAGTCCCTGCAGGCAGCGAAACATATTGTCAATGTTGTCAGGAAGCTTCATTTTGTACCCTTCGCTCACCAGCAGAAAGGCCACACCATCTTTATTGTGTTCTGTACGGGGATCAAAGAAGATGACAGCATTTCCTGCGCTGGTTCCCGTTTTAACCGATTTCCGGTATTGAGCCTGATTGTCTGAAGTTCCGGCAAACTGCCACCACCATTTGTTGGATTTCTGACTGGCCTGGGCGATCACCATTTTCTTGATTTTTGTATCCGCCGTCGTCAGAAGAGAATCTCCTGACCCTTTCAATCCCACAAGCTGCTTTAAATTCATATTAAATGTAGAACCGATTTGAATGTTCACGGTATTCTGCACTTTGGATGCTTCGTATTTTTCAGCCTCCAAAGTCACATCGCCCAGATCCACCGCACTTTCGTAATACGCGTTCACCGACACAGCAGATCCGGACAAAAGAAAAGCGGCCGTCAAAAAGCCGAACATCCTTTTCTTCCAATGCAGCTTCTTCATCAGACAGCCTCCTTTCTAAATTTGTTCAATCGTTTATTTTTGAAACTGTTTCAATGAAAAGTTGAATTAGTATTTTTTCGCATAGCACTGAACCACTCTGTCTTTGCAAAAGATGAGCAGCCCGGCAAACAGAAAGAATCCTCCGATGACAACAGGAGATTTCACCCAGCGAAGCACAACCCCTGCTTTTGGCACAGAAGCCACAACCTTTCCAAGAACCTGATAAGGCTCTACCAGATAGGTATCCACAGTATTGTTGGCATCTCCTTTGGTGACAAAACCGCCATCCTGTTGGGCTACAATGCGGTGAGTTGTGGGTGTCATCCCCTGCTGAAACATAATGACATCGTTGACATCATATTGATCTGCACGTTTTGTAATAACCATATCGTCAATTTCATATGTACCTGACATGGATCCGGTCAGAACCACAGCGGTACGGTACCCGAAAAGGGAACCTGCAATCACCAGACACATGATCAGTCCAGCCAGTACGTAAAACATATTTGTGAATTTCTTTTTCATTGTTTATTTCCCCCTTTCACAAAAAGAGCCAATACATCACGATTGGCTGCATTGGCTCTTTTTATGAAAAGGAGCGATCTTCCCGATGGATCGCTCTGTTTATTTTCAGCATTCATTTTTTCTTCAGGGATTCCAAAGCTTCAACTGTGCCTCTTTTCAATCAAACAGCCATGATCCCCTGCATGAAAGTCTTCTGCATCCGATCCTGCAGCAGCAGAGATCCTGAAGCGGAATTCATTTCACAAAAAATTCATATTTAATCTATTTAAGATGTTTTTATAACTTTTAAGAAGTTATTTAGTCATTTCAGGGGATTTACGGACAAATCTTAAACTATATTATATGTTTCATCAATCGATCTTTGGATTTAACAAACTGTTACAACCTGTTCATGTCATGTCCCATAAAGAAAGTCAATTATAAAAAGGTGCCGCACAAATTGGGCACCTTTTACAATAATTCATCGATAATTTGAAGTCTCTGTCAGATGGTTTCTTCCTCTGCCTCTTCACAAAGCGTGAAAGCCGATTCCGACTCCTCTGATTCTTCCAGAGGGGAAGCAGATTCCTGATGAACTTCATTTTTCAAAGGTTCATCGAAAACGGAATCTGAATCCGGTATCTGCTCTTCTGTTTCCAGTTC
>JABUSF010000006.1:0-1807 GCA_021443945.1 Ileibacterium sp. | reverse complement strand
ATGTCTGTCACTTTAGACAGATTGGCAAACATTGACTTTGAATCGGCATGAAAAACGATGGGATCAGAACTTAACACATAAATGGATGTGGTTGTGCTGTTCCAGTTTGAGACTTTTTTTACATAGGCTTTAATGGACTTGTTTTCCTGCAGGGAAACATCCACCCAGGAACACCCCTCCACTGTCGATTTATATTCATCCAGACGGCCGAAAACAATCGATTGAATGGTTGTATCGACCGTATCCTGGTTCACACTGCCGGTTTGATTTCCGGCGAGTTCTTTGATCTTTTTATTAAAAATCAATCCTGAAGTCAGAGTCCCTTTTCTGACAAAATCAGCCTGAACCGATCCGACTTCAATTTCCTGTTCGTAATACGCTTGAGTTGAAATGGTTGTCCCCAGCAAAACCATTACAGCTGCCGCAAGGCTGAATAACCATTTCTTCATATTCATTAATTCTCTTTCTTGGCAGATTCCTTTTCTGCTTTTCCAGTTTTGCCGTTGTATTGTTTTACGACGACTTTCACTTTCATTTTCTTATTCCAGGACTGATCTACCGTGGAATCGACATCCGACTTGAGCTCAAAAATCACCTTATTTGTAATTTTTTGGGCGTTTGGTTCCAGATGTCTGGTTCCGCCAACGCTTAACACATGGGTTTTCAGAGAAGCGTTGGACGGATCTGTCGGCTGGGGATTGGAATCTGCTGTTCCATCTGCCAGGCGGACAGTGATTTCATTGGGGACGTTTTCGACAACCACCTGATATTCTGTAGCAACTTCAGAATTCAGATCGATTTCGATGGGATACTCAAGCTGTGTTTCTCCATTCCAGGTTGGATTCATGTTTCCAGTGTTGTCTGTGTTCAGTGCAGCGTTAAAGCTGGCCACTCTGGCACTGTCACTGGATGTGGTCTGCGTGATATAAGATGCGCTGGTTCCTTCTACCCCAGCAATCATGCACGCAGCGGCAAAACCAAAAAGGCAGAACCATTTAAGATTGTTTTTCATCTTTATTCACCACCTTATCCTGATAAGAAGTCAGGAAGATCGCCATAATGAAGAAAGCAGATACGGTGACTGGCGACTTCAAGAATTCAACGATCCGTCCTGCTTTAGGAAAGCAGTGCACTACGGATCCAATCACCTGGTTTGGTTCCACCAGGTACCGGTCAATCGTATTGTTGGCATCTCCCTTGGTTACGAACCCGCCGTCCTGTTCTCCAACAATCCGGTGAGTCGTGGGAAGTTTTCCCTGTTTAAACATAATTACGTCATTGACTTCGTATTTTTTCTGACCTTTTACGATCAGCAAGTCATCTACTTCATAGGTTCCTGACATGGATCCGCTCAGCACCACGGCCGTCTTGTATCCACAGCAACCTGCCACGATATAAAGGGAAACAAATCCCATAAACATCGTTAAAAACAAATATTTAAATTTCTTTTTCATTGTTCCCTCCTCACAAAAAGAGCCGATACATCAGCACTCAGACCGTATCGGCTCTTCTTGTGAAAAGTAACAGCCTGCCCAGGCAGACTGTTAAAAACGAATCTCTCAGACCGTCTTTTGTGGTATTTGTTTAAAACTATAATTTGTTAATCTAAAGCTTTTAAAATACTTTTAACAACTAATATAAGCAATATAAAAGTCATCTTCAGCAATTTACAATATAATAATATTTTAATCAACAAACCATCTTATTTAACAAAATCTTACACGTTAAGACTTCTGATATCACACAATTAGATTTGTTTTTGTAACTTATACAAATCTTCTTCCCGTTTGCGTCTTTCCTCATCCAG
>JABUSF010000005.1:175938-180669 GCA_021443945.1 Ileibacterium sp. | reverse complement strand
TCGAACAGCCTGCTTACTATACTGCGATCAAAAGAGCATGTCAACACTTATTTGTGAAATATTTTAATAATTTCACATTTTAGCTTGTCCAGTACTTTTTTACCGATTTCGCAAGCTCGTTCATCATACATCAGAACTGTATATGCGTCCATTTATGATCTCACATCTATTTCAAACCACTAAAAAACACCTCTGTTTCTTACATTTTTGTCTATTTTCCTTTCTGCCTCTTTTTCAAGCGCAAATTCTAAGGAAGCAGACAGTTTGTTTTAGATACAATGAAACACAGCCAGACGTTTTGTTTCTGGTTTGAGGAGAATACTATGATTGAAAGCCTGTTTTCTGAACTGGCAGCACTGGAGGAAGTAGAAGCTATTGCTCTTGGCGGTTCCAGAGCCGGTCAAGAATACGATGAAAAATCCGACTACGATGTCTACTTATATATAAAGAAACCAATTTCGGAGGAAACTAGATTCACCATTCTTTCCAAATACTGCTCCCGCATCGAAATCAGCAACCATTTCTGGGAGTTGGAAGACAACTGTGTTTTAAACAATGGAACGGATCTGGATCTTCTGTATCGTTCCCTTCCTGATTTTTCCAGGGAAGTTGCATCTGTCACAGAACAGTTTCAGGCTCATAACGGATATACAACTTGCATGTGGCACAATCTGATCCATTCCAGAATCCTTTACGACGAAGAAGGAAAACTGGAAGCTTTGCAAAAGAAACATTCGATTCCTTATCCGCCACAGCTGAAGAACAATATCATCGAACAAAATATGAAGCTGGTCCGATACGGACTCCCCTGCTTTGAAAACCAAATTTTAAAAGCCGCTGCAAGAAACGATCTGAACAGCGTCAACCATCGAACCGCTGAATTCATGGCTTCTTATTTTGATGTTCTGTTTGCTCTGAACGAGCAAACTCACCCAGGAGAAAAACGGCTGACTGCTCTGTGCAAAAAGAACTGCCGTCTCCTGCCAAAAAACTTTGAAGAAAACATTGAGACTTTGTTTTCCAGTCTGTTTTCAGATCCCGAGCAGATTCGGCAGGCTTTAGACCGAATCATTACAGAACTGGAAGCTCTCCTGAAAACCCAACAGGCAGCCAATTAAAAAGGAGAATACCTATGGATTCTATCAATAAACCTGACCCAAATGTCATCCACCCGATCTCTGGATACGATCAGGAAATCTACATAAAGCCCACTTTGACAAACCCAAACATTGAAGTTGGTGAGTTTTCTTACATTGCTGATTCCAGCTTCGAAAACCATGTCAGTCATTTGTACCCCTGGAACAACGATAAACTGATCATCGGCAAATTTTGTCAGATTGCGGCCGGAGTGGAATTTGTTATGAACGGCGCAAATCACCAATTAAATACTGTCTCCACATTTCCTTTCTTCACATTAGCCGGATGGGAAATGGAAGCCCCCGTTCTTGAAGATCTGCCATTAAAAGGAGATACCGTCATTGGAAATGACGTCTGGATCGGCCAGAATGCGGTGATTCTTCCCGGTGTTCATATTGGCGATGGTGCCATTATCGGAGCCAACAGCATTGTCGGTTCTTCTGTGGATCCATACACCATCGTTGCCGGAAATCCTGCCAAACCCATCCGTAAACGGTTTGATGACCAGTTGATTCAGCTGATGCTTCAATGGCAGTGGTGGAACAAAACACCCGATGAAATCAACAGCCTGATCCCAATCCTCACAAGCTCGGATCTGGATATGGTCAAAGATTTTATTCAGAAACAGCTGAATATCACCCAGTAGACAATACCGATACTGCCCAGCTCGCAAAAAGGCCTGTCAGCCAGGAATTTGATTCCCTGCTGCAGGCTTTTTACTTTTTCGGAATTTTTCCATCCTTTTCCGGCTTTCCCCTTCACAAACTCCTATTGCATTTTTAGCGAATTGACTCAATCTTTAAGTCAGAACAACATCAAGGAGAGTCTCCATGAAAAAAGCGAAAACAAAAGCAATTGTCTGTGCCATTGCCGCTGCTCTGTTTTATGCCCTGAACATGCCCTTTTCCAAACTGCTTCTTAAGCAGGTTCCAGCTGCCGTCATGGCCGGCCTCCTTTATTTAGGCGCAGGAATCGGGATAGGAATTCTGTTTATGTTTCAGCTTAACAAAGACAATTCTCAAGATTTACTGAACCGCAGCGATCTGCCTTATGTCACCGGAATGGTTGTCCTGGACATTCTTGCACCCATTTCCCTGATGTATGGTCTCTCGTCGACCAGTGCTGCCAACGCTTCTTTGCTCAACAATTTTGAAATTGCAGCCACGGCTGTGATCGCTGCTATTCTTTTCAAAGAACAGATTTCCAAAAGACTATGGGCAGCCATTTTTCTGGTCACTGTGTCCAGCATGCTTCTTTCTTTTGAGGATCTGTCCAGTTTTCAGTTTTCATGGGGATCTCTGTTCGTTTTGCTTGCAGCCGTCTTCTGGGGGTTTGAAAACAACTGCACCCGCAGCATTTCGAACAAAAACACCTATCAAATTGTGACCATTAAAGGGCTGTGTTCAGGAATCGGTTCTCTGATCATTGGTTTCTTTGCTGGCGAACAGCTGCCGGATCTTTCTCTTATTCCGGCTGTCCTCTTTTTAGGTTTTGTGGCTTATGGATTAAGCATTTTCTTATATGTTCGGGCTCAAAAGGATTTAGGAGCAGCCAAAACCAGCGCTTATTATGCGGCCGCCCCTTTTGCAGGAGCTTTATTATCATTTCTTCTTCTGCATGAAACCCTATGTCCCCAGTACTTTGCAGCTCTTCTGATGATGCTGGGCGGATCTGCTGCTGTCACTTTGGACACCTTTCGCACCGACAGCACTGAAAGAACCAGGGGTCAAAAAGAACCGGGCGCAGGTGAGCAGTGAAATGAATAAGATGACGGAGGATTTGGAAATGAAAAAAACAGTATGGATTTTTGCTTTATGGATCGGCATCCCCTTCGCAGCCAGTCTTGCAGGACTGGCCTTTTATGCCGCCGGATGGTTTACTGCTTCGTTTTTTGCCGTTCCTATTTGTGCTTCGCTTCTCATCTGGCTTTTGCGCACCAAGATTCCAGCCCGTTTCGGGGCAGTTGTCTGCGGTATCTGCGCTCTGGCACTGCTGATTCTTTTCACCCTCCTGATGCTCATCACTTCAGGAAGCATCGAAAGCCCCCTGATGGCTTCTTTTAACACGCTGCTCTTTCCCTTTTCCCCCATCCTTTTTGTTTACGTTCTGCTGGGGGAGAATCTTCTGCTGTACCTTCTTGTCTTTTTGACTTACCTCTCCGGCTTTGCCCTATTGGCGCCAACCGCCAAATTGAGCATCAAAAAGACCAGTCTGTGTGCTGCTCTCACGGGCTGCTGTCTGCTGGTCTGTTCCGCTCTTTACGTTCAGCGGCCGGCCGCCAAATACAGCGGTCATGGATTTGAATATATGAACGGCTATTCCAGTACCGACTTTTCCGACTGCACCGTGTATGCCAACCCATCGAAATTGGCCCTTTTAGATCATGAACCTTCATTTACAATCGAAAACGAAACCGAGATGCCCGTCATGGATGGTGCTGAAGCCTGTTACCCTCTTTATGCCGCTTTTGCAAAAGCTGTTTATAAAAACATTGATCTCATCGAACAAAACTGGATCCGCAATACTGCCAACCCTTATACAAACGGGAAAATTGTTTCCTTCACCAACACTTCCTGGGGCTTTACCCGGTTGCTGAACGAAGAACAGTCCGGCCAGCAGGTCTCGATGTTTTTTGGAGCTTACCCTTCGAAAAGCCAGCTTGAGCAGGTAGCTGAAGCTGGAATCGAACTGGAGATAACCCCGATTGCCAAAGAAGCTTTCGTTTTCTTTGTTCCGGAAGACAACCCTGTGGATAGCCTGACCACCGAACAGATCAAAGCCATTTATCACGGAGATCTCACAAACTGGAGTGAGGTGGGAGGTGTCAGCCAGAACATTCTGGCTTTCCAGCGGCCGGAAAGCTCCGGTTCCCAGGCGGTGATGGAATCTTTCATGGGCACCGTTTCCTTAAAAGAACCTCAGACCTATGAAATCAATGATGCTATGGCTGGTGTGATTCATGAAGTAGCCCAGTATCACAGCGAATCCGGGGCCATCGGCTATTCTTTCCGGTATTTTCTGGAAGAACTGAACCAGGAAAAGAATGTCAAACTGCTCAAAATTAATGGTATCGAGCCCACTCTGGAAAACATCAAGAATGGAACTTACCCGCTGACAGTCGACGTGTGCCTGATCACCCGCTCTAACGAAACCAATCCTTACGTTTCCAAAATGAAGCAGTTCATTCTTTCCGAAGACGGACAGTCTTTGATCGAAAAAACCGGATACGCACCTTTGATTCAATAAAACATATGTTTTGCTTTCAAATCTGCGGATTTTGCTTATCAGATGTTTAAATTTTCATCAGCCATCTTCCAAAATATTTAGAAAGATCAGGGAATCCGAAAGAAATGCGTTTGAAAAGTGTATGATTTCAGCTAAAAAATCATCATCTTCGATCGATCAATATCTAAAAAAAACATAAACAATTGTTAAAAATAACGATACCCGGATTTTATAAATCAAGATGAACTTTACCGAAATCAGGCTTTTAAAAGCCTCTGTACTTCCGGCCTCTTCGTTGGCAGGACAGCATTTTTGCGGATTCTGCTTCTTTATTCGCTTATGATCTGACAGCAGTTCTAAAAAAAAGAA
>JABUSF010000005.1:172372-175860 GCA_021443945.1 Ileibacterium sp. | reverse complement strand
TATTCTTGATCTGGTTTTCAGCCGCCAGCTTTGCCTTCAAGGCTGAACGGTGCCAGCAGGCTGGCCATTTTCCTTAAAAATTAATAAAAAACAGCCTGAAAGACCCCTTCTGGCCACCTTCAAAAACAGTCCAAAAAACTGTAAAAATTAAAATCCCGGCGCAGGATTTGAAATTCTAAAGATTTCCTAACCTGCCCGGGATTTTGTTTATTTTCTAAATTCAGCGGTTTCAGCCCATCTTTTTTCAGATTCATCCTTTTGCTAGAATTGGTCTTGTTTTGAAAGGAGTTTAATTATGATCAAAATCAACAACGTATCCAAATCCTTCGGCACACATAAAGCTGTAAATACAATGAATGTCACAATCCCTGATGGCTGCATCACAGGATTTATCGGTCACAACGGAGCCGGTAAAACCACAACCATCAATATGGTTACCGGCGCTCTCAAGCCGGATACAGGAAGCATCGAAATCAACGGCTTCGACATCGCCAAACAACCGATTGATGCCAGAAAGCAGTTCATGGTGGTTCCAGATTCCCCTGATATGTTTTTAAGACTGACAGGAATCGAGTACATCAATTTCATGGCAGATGTATATCAAGTTCCAAAAGAAGTCCGCGAAGAAAAAGCCATGTCTCTGGCCAGAGAGTTCGGCATGGAAGACAAGCTCAACAATCAGATGGAAAGCTACTCCCATGGGATGCGCCAGAAAGCCATTATCATTGCGGCTCTGGTCTGCAATTCACCTGTATGGATTCTGGATGAACCGATGGTTGGTTTGGATCCGGCTGCGGCTTTCATCGTAAAAAACAAAATGAAAGAGCACGTTCAGAACGGAAACTCCGTATTCTTCTCTACCCATGTCCTGGAAGTTGCTGAAAAACTGTGTGACAAGATCCTGCTGATCAATGGCGGAAACATCTTCTTTGACGGCACCGTAGAAGAACTGAAAAATCAGCATCCTGGAAAAGAACTGGAAGAGATATTCATGGAGGTCACCAGCCATGCGTGATCTTTTCCTGATTACAAACGCTCTCTTAAAGAGAACCCGTACAGCTCCCAAAAAGGAAGGGGAGAAAATACCAAAATCTCTCATCTATAAGCTGCTTATAGGGGTTATCACGCTTCCTGTTTTGTATTTTGTTTATACGAACATACATTATTTAGCACAATTAGCCTCTGCACAGGATTGTGTCATGGCAGGCCTCACACTGATCAGCATGTTTACGGTCATGTTTACCATTTTTTACTTTCCACCAGCTTTCTATTTTTCAGATGATACCAAACATCTGGTGGTTCTCCCTGTTAAGGCCTATTCCATTACGGGAGCCAAACTGCTTGAAGCATTTATCAATCATTTAAAGCTGTCCGCCTTTTTCGCCCTTCCCATGGCGGCAGCCCTGTTTACAGCAAATAAGCTGAACGTACTGCAGATCCTGCTTTTCTTACTCTGTGCGCTTATCTTTGTCCCTATGATCATCCTCCTCGTTCTCGGAACGATCACGATGATTCTGGCCAAATTGTTCCCGAAATTGATGAATAAGGAACGTTTTGGAATGGTTACTGGTCTTTTTACAGTTGTAGTTGCTGGAAGTTTTTCTTTATTTAATACTTCCAGCGGCGGCTTCTTCACGAGTCCTGGCGCTGTTCAAAGCTTAACAACGCACCCACTCATGAAGACAGTTCAGACAGTTTTCTTCCAGAACAGTCTGGCTGCGGATGCAGTGGCAAACGGAAACATGATCAGTCTGCTGCTTTTGATTGCTGCCTTCGCAGGCCTGTGTGCTGTTTTCATGCTCCTGGCCAACGCTGTTTATCTGCCTTCCGTAACCAGTCTGCAGTCCGTTTCCACAAACCGCAGACAAACGAAAAAGACAGACTTTGCCGCCAGCTCCTACCTGAAGACTTCCGCCATTGGCGAGTTTATGCAGACCCTGCGCTCTCCTGCTTATGTAACGAATATCCTTTCCACTTCGTTTATGCTGCCAATTATGATGGGAGGAATGTTCTTCCTGAGCAGCCGCAACGGACATATGATACAGAACATGCGCAGCTTAGATCTTTCTGCACTTCCAGTTGAAGCCATCGCCTTCTTGCTTGGAATTCTGATTGCTCTGATGTCAGGTTTGTGTTTGAGCTTTTGCTCCTCTGGCATTACACGCAAGGGAAAATCCGGAGTGAAATTCGCACTGCAGATTCCTCAGACAATGGAAACACAGCTGAACGCCATTTTGATTCCAGGAGTTCTTGTGAGCATCATTCCCCCAGTTTGTGTGATGATTACTCTGAATTTTCTGTTTGTATTTCCCATCTGGGCAAATCTCTTCTTTTTGGCAGGCACAGCGGTAGTTTGTACTCTTTTCAACGTGTTTGCCCTGCTTCTGGATGTCCTTCGTCCGAATCTGACATGGGAGTCTGAAACATCTGCCATTAAAACAGGCGGAAATTCCTGGTTTGCACTTCTGGGAAGTGTACTTGTAGAATTTGTTCTGTTTGCCCCTTTGTTCTTCCTGTTTAAGCCTCTGACAGACTCCATGGGGATTTACGGAGCACTCACTCTATACGCCGTCGTGATCGGTTTCATTGTCGTGATCGCCACTTATGCGCTGTATAAATTTATGACCGAAAATACCCGCAAATGGTTACTTGCGGCTGTATAAAGTTTACGCACCTGCTTTAAGCGGGTGTTTTTTTATGACGGACAGCTTGATTTCAAGAAGCCATAATATAAATTGGCCTTTTGCAAGGCCCTGTGGAATTTCCAAATGAAGATTGATTTGAAGCGCAATTCCCAGATGGATGTCCTTTGTATCCTCTGAAAAAAGCGAGAAGCCGCTTCAAAGGAAAACTTGCCCCTGATACAGGCAGCAGCGAATTCATGCTGCTTCTCTGTAATCGACCCAGCATTCAGCTGATCCAACAGGCAGGAAAGCATAACCACTAAAGCGCAGGCGGCCGGATTTAATTTTCATCCCGCTGCCTGCGCTTTTCTGATGTTTTGATGAAATAGAAAAAGTCCCACAAATGCGGGACTTCGTTCTTTGCGCTTGTCGATAATCGATAGATTAACGTTTAGAGAACTGTGGAGCTCTACGAGCTTTCTTAAGACCGTATTTCTTACGTTCTTTAGCACGTGGGTCACGAGTTACATAACCAGCTGCTTTCAGAGCAGGACGGTAATCAGGGTTAGCTTCCATCAGGGCTCTAGTGATACCATGACGGATAGCACCAGCCTGTCCTGTGAAACCACCACCGTTTACGTTAACCATGATGTCGAACTGATCTAAAGTGTTTGTCAGTTCCAATGGAGCTTTAACAACCATCTGAAGTACTTCAGAAGGCATATAGTCCACTAAATCTTTGCCGTTAACTACGATATTTCCTGTACCTGGACGAAGGAAGACACGGGCAACAGCTTCTTTACGACGTCCAGTACCAAGATACTGTACAAAGTTTTCTTTTTTAGCCATATGTCAGTCTCCTAT
>JABUSF010000005.1:167889-171564 GCA_021443945.1 Ileibacterium sp. | reverse complement strand
ATCCGGTAGATGGTTTTTACTCTGGGCTTATCCGGATGAATCTGCGCATTGCTGAAGGCGGTGAAGTCATGCTCCCCCACCAGATAGGAAGCTGCCTGTCGAAGCTTCTGCAGATCCGGCTGTTTCTTTAAGGGCGTCTTGTAGCGCCAGATAAAGGGATTGTCCTTTTCAAGGGTATAGACATAATCGTAATGCTTGGCCTTCGAAGAAAAGCGGGCATGAAAATCATCAGCTGCTTTGTGAACGGACAAAACCCGAACATCCTTGGGAAGCATGGTGTTTAAAGCATTGTAATAGCCTCTTTCATCCATATTTTCCCGGCCCTCAAAGTGAATCACCTGACCTAAAGCATGGACTTTAGCATCGGTTCTTCCCGACGCGGTCACACTGGTGGGAACCTTATGAATTTTGCTCAGCGCTTTTTCAATGACTTCCTGAATGCCAAGAGCATTGATCTGCTTTTGAAACCCGCCGTATTCTGACCCGTCGTAAGCAATGATGGCTTTATAAATCACAGGCCCGTCTTCCAGAGAACAATGTTCAGCAGCAGTACAGCCACAGCTAAGAACATGCCGGCGTAGTCCGCATTGGCCATCTTCAGAGTTTTGTATCTTGTTCTTGTCTTATTTGGATCATATCCTCTGGCCTCCATAGCGTTGGCCAGCTGATCTGCTCTGTCAAAGGCAGAGACGAACAGCGGAACAATCAGCGCCAGTACCGCTGTGATTTTTTCCTTTAAGGTTCCGTTTTCCAAATCCACACCTCGTGAGGCCTGAGCGTTCATAATCCGCTGGGTTTCCTCAATCAGCGTCGGTATAAAGCGCAAAGCGATGGAAATCATCATCGCTACGATGTGGGCCGGAACTCCCACAGCTTCCAGAGGCTTCAGCAGCTTTTCAATGCCAAGAGTCAGATCCAGAGGCTTTGTGGTGGCGGTCAGGATGGTGGTCAAAATGATCATCAGCGTCAGACGGATAATAATGTAGGCCGTCTGAATGACTGCATCCGAGTAAATGGTAAACCATCCAAGCTGGAACCAGAGCACTCCGGTTTTGACCACCAGCACGTTGATGACGGTCAGGAAGAACATCATAAACAGCATTGGTTTCACCGAACGCATAGCAAAGGAGATGGACAGTTTGGAGAGCTTTAAGGCCGCCAGAATGAAAAGGGCGATGGGAAGGTAGCCCCAGAATCCAGCCGGAATAAAGATCGCGATCATCAGTACAAAAAGAATGACCAGTTTGGCTCTTGGGTCCATGTCATTGACTATGGACTTCAAAGGCATATAACGGCCTAAGGCTATATTGCGCATCTTAAGCCACCTGTCCTTTCAGCTGTCCGGCCAGCTCTTCCAGATCAAAGATGTCAGGATCGATGTCATATCCCTTGGCAGTCAGCTGTTCTTTGAGCTGGACAATACCAGGCGGGTTGATGCCAATGTCCCGCATCCATTCCGGATGCTTGAAGAATTCCTTCACGTCCGTTTGTATTTTCACATTTCCATTTTCCAGAACCACCACTTCATCGCAGTACTTTAAAACATGCTCCATGTCGTGGCTGACCAAAATAATGGTTTTGTTCTGTTCTTTGTTCAAATTCATAAACAGGCTCATCATTTCCTGCGCGCCCTGGGGATCCAGCCCGGCAGCCGGTTCATCCAGCACCAGAATGGAAGGATCCTGCACCAGAATGCCGGCAATGGCAACTCTGCGCTTCTGTCCTCCGGACAGTTCAAAGGGAGAGCGGTCCAGATAGCTTTCATCCAGACCCACTTTTGTGATGATGTTTTTTGCCTTTTCGGCCGCTTGTTCCGGTGTATCTCCGAAATTTTTTGGTCCAAAGGCAATGTCTTTTTCAATAGTTTCTTCAAAGAGCTGGTATTCCGGAAACTGGAAGACCAGTCCCACATCTTTTCTCAGGCTCTTTAAGTTTTTCGGTTTGGATCCGGATTCAATGTGATGGCCGGCAATGTCAACACTTCCTGCGGTCGGAAGAAGCAGACCGTTCAGATGCTGAACCAAAGTGGATTTCCCGGATCCGGTTTGTCCAATGACCGCAGTGACTTTCCCTTCCGGAATAGAAAGATTGATTCCGTTCAGAGCTTTATGCTCAAAAGGCGTTCCTGCGGAGTAGACATGTTCCAGATTTTTTATTTCGATGGACATAACGCCTCCACGACGTCTGCAAGATTCAGACAGTCTTCTTTTATCATTCCTGCTTTCTGGAAGGCTTTGGAAGCCTTCAGAGCAAAGGGAACATCCAGTCCCATTTCCTGAAGCAGTTTGTCATTGGCAAATATTTCTTTTGGAGTTCCTTCCAGAACCGCTTTTCCCTTCTGAAGCACGATGACGTGTTCGGACTGAGCCACTTCATCCATATCATGGGTAATGGACACGATGGTTTTATCCTTCATCTTGTTCAGTTCCTTGATCTGCGCGTTAATGGAAGCTTTTCCCTGGGGATCGAGCATGCTCGTGCTTTCATCAAAAACAATAATGTCCGGTGATACGGCCAAAAGGCCTGCAATGGCCACCCGCTGCTTCTGTCCGCCGGACAGATTGGCCGGTTCGGCATCCAGGTATTTTTCCATGCCCACTTTTCGGGCGCTTTCTTCAATGATCTGCTGCATCTGCTCTGTGGGTACGCAGTGATTTTCCAGACCGAAGGCAATGTCATCGGCTACGGTTGAGCCGATAAACTGGTTGTCCGGGTTCTGAAATACAATTCCGATGGAATCCCGGATGGACTGAAGATTTTCCAGAGTCAGTTTCTGCCCAAGAATTTCAATGTTTCCGCTTTTAGCTTCCAGCAGTCCGTTCAGCAGTTTGGCAATCGTGGATTTTCCAGAGCCGTTATGGCCAATGATTGTGGTATAGCTGCCTTTGGGAATGGCAAAGCTCATTCCATTGATGACATCTGTTTCACCGTCATAGCTGAATTCCACATTTTCAACACGGATTGCATCCATACACTTTCCCTGCCTTTCGTTTATTTCATAATTATTTATCCTATCAGATAAAATTCTTTGTTTAAAAGTTCTATTTCGAGGTTTGCACTCATCTTTATCATATTCGATCCCGGATCGTCCAGCCGAGCAGATGATTTTTTCTTTTTGAACAGATACATTTTCACTCTTTTAAACTGTAAAATAAGCGTTTTATTCTCCCCTATTGGCAAATTTGCCCCTTCCTGCCGTCAGAATGAAAAAACTCTTCAGAAATTCTGCTGAAAAAAAAGCAGCACCGCCGAGGTTTCCCAGCAGTCCTGCTTGTTTTTGTTATTCAAATGTAAATCCGTCGTATTGAGCGCCGCTCTCACTGGACACTGCATCCAGGGCTTCTGCCATTTCATTCATCTGTTCTTTGGACATTGGTCCCTGCAGCATGGCATCGGCAATGTTGTTGGCGGAATCGATGGCACTGGACACACCCATGGAGGCCAGTTTTTCCTGGAACACTTTTGCTTCCTGTCCATCGACATGGAAAGAGATGAGAAGTTTTTCTCCTTCTTTCAGCTCGCCCACAATCTGCAGATCGTGGATGAGATGACTGTCAATTTCACCGACTGCAATCACTTCTGTCTCGTCGGCATCTCCCATTAAATAATCATCCAGTTCAGCTTTTTTGGCGTCTTCTTTTTCCTTCAGCTTGTACAGGACGGCTCCAATGGCTG
>JABUSF010000005.1:163210-167659 GCA_021443945.1 Ileibacterium sp. | reverse complement strand
GTGACCGGCATTGGAGGAAGATTTTCTTCCTCACGGCGTTTTTCTTCGAGGTTTTTCACTGCACTTAAAACAAGTCCTGCGCCTGCAGCAATCAAGCCCGCTTTGAAAAGAAATTTAAACATCTGTTTTCCTCCTTGTCACAGCCAGCCCGTCTCCTACGTCCAGAAGAGTTGTTTCGTACTCCTCCAGTCCATCCAGGAATGCTCTGTAATCATTAATGCGGCGAATCAGAGCCCGGGTGTGTCTGTTCTTCGTTCTCTCCGGATGCTGGACCAGACCATGGAAATTCATATTGTCGCTGACAATCAGGCCATCCTCGGCCAGCATGGGAGCATACCGTTCAAAAAAGCGCCGGTACTGTCCTTTTGCAGCATCAATAAAAATCACATCGTAAGGCCCGGATGGAATTTCGGTTTCCCGTGCGTCTCCTTCAATCAGAAGTACCTGATTCCCATTGGGATGGGATTCAATGTTTTGCCTGGCCTCTTTGGCCATATCTGGATTTTTCTCGATGGTTACCACTTTCATCTCAGGGTCGAGACTGGCCGCCTGCAGCGCTGTGCGGCCGATGGCGGTTCCGATTTCCAGAAACGATTTGCACTTCTTCTGCCTGAGCAGATCCATCAGATAATCAAATCCCTCATACTGTAAAATCGGCACCTGATGGACAATGCCAAAATACGTCATTTCATCCGTTGATTTCATACACTGAGTTTATCATATTTTGCCCACTGCCAATCAGGCATCCGATTCATGGTTTATGCAACATCAATCTCAATATTCATATCCTCCAGAATCTTTCGGTTTTCCTGATCGATTCCCTCGTCTGTAATCACTTTGGAAATCTTATCCGGAATGTTTAAAGGGACGATTCCATGCTGGCCAAACTTTTCACTTTCGGTCAGGACAATGACTTCACTGGCCTGAACCGCCATGTCCCGTACCGCCTGAGCCCGCATTTGATCCTGGTTGGTGAATCCGGTTGCTTGGGAAAAGCCATCCGTTCCAATAAAGAAATGATCCACAAAAAAGTTCCTGGCGTTGTCCCGAATGGCCGGTCCCACCAACACCTGCGACTCCTGCTGATAAATGCCTCCCAGCAGAATGATCTGGCTGACTGATTTGGAGCGGATGTAATTGGCGATGTAGGCGCTGTTTGTAATGATGGTCAGATCCTTTTTCTGTTCCGCCAGCACGTCCGCCAGCAGAGCACAGCAGCTGCCGTTTTCAATCATCAATGTTTCTCCGTCCTTCACCAGTTCGGCTGCCTTTCTGGCAATTTTCATCTTCTCATCGAAATGATAGGCAATACGGCAGGCCAGATCGTCTCTGTTTTTTAAAATGGCATAGCCATGTTCCCTTTTAATAATGCCGCGTCTTTCCAGCTCATCCAGATCTTTGCGGACGGTCACCTGGGAGACCCCCAGCCGTTGAGCCAGTTCGGAGACATCGACTTTGTTTTGAGCCACCAGACAGGAAAGAATTTCGCTGGTTCTGTCTTTTTTTCTTCGCAATGCATTCACCTCCTGCAGAGCTGAGCGTTTCTTTTCTTTCATAATACAAAGTTAAAGTTATGAATGAAACTAAACATCCGTTTTCCTTCTGTTTTTGCTCACTTTTCTTCCTTTTCTTTCTCGGTCAGTCAATATAAATTACATTCATAATTTATATTGACTCCTATAACTTTCAATCGTAATATTTGTTTGTACGTGAAGCTGACAGCAGCTCTAAGGGAGACGGAATATGAAACTTTGTATTGATGATGCAGACATCGAAAAGATCCGCAGAATCGTTGATGTATATCCAATTGACGGAGTATCTACAAACCCGAGCATTCTGGCCAAGACCGGTCAAAATCCAGCTGAGGTTTTAAAAGAAATCCGAAGCATCATTGGAGCAGAAGGGGAACTTTTTGTTCAGGCTGTCTCCTTGGATGCAAAAGGAATGGTGGAAGAAGGACGAGCCATTGCGAAAGCTCTCGGTCCCACAACGCTGGTCAAGATCCCCTGCATCCCTCAGGGTTACAAGGCCATGAAGCAATTGAAAAAAGAAGGCATCCGTTTTATTGGAACGGCCATTTACACGCCGATGCAGGCTTATTTAGCCGCTGCCTGCGGAGCGGATTATGTCGCACCGTATGTGAACCGCATTGACAACATGGGCTTTGACGGCGTTCAGGTCACCAAAGACATTCATGACATTTTGACTAAAAACAAAATGGACTGCCAGCTTCTGGCCGCCAGTTTTAAAAACAGCCAGCAGGTTCTCGATCTGGCCAAATACGGGATTGGCGCTGCTACCGCTGCCCCCGAGATCATTGAAGGTTTTGTAAAAAACCCGGCTGTGGATGCCGCAGTCGCCCAGTTTGCCAGCGACTTTGAAGCTCTGACCAGCCCAGGAACAACCATGGTAGATATCTTTCAGAACCAATAAAGCTTCGGATTTTTCCGGAGCTTTTTCTGTGACAGGCAGGACATGAAAAAAAGCTTTTCTGAAGGAATGATCCAGAAAAGCTTTTGATTTACGATTGGGAATGCGTGTTTCGTTTATTCCACGGCTTCCAGAGCCTGTTCGATGTCAGCAATTAAATCCGCTGCATCTTCCAAACCACAGGAGTAGCGAATCAAATCCGGAAATACGCCGGCAGCTTCCAGTTCGGCATCGCTCATTTGGCGATGGGTGGTGCTGGCCGGATGCAGACAGCAGGTTCTGGCATCTGCTACATGGGTCTCGATAGCAGCCAGCTTCAGATTGTTCATAAACTGTTCGCAGGCTTGTCTTCCTCCATCCAATCGGAACGATACAACACCGCAGGATCCGTTTGGCAGATATTTCTGCGCCAGACCGTAATACTTATCCCCAGGCAGTCCGCAGTACTGAACAGATTTTACTTTTGGATGCTTGCTCAGGTATTCAGCAATTTTTTGACCGTTTTCACAGTGCCTTGGCATTCTGACATGGAGAGATTCCAGACCATTGTTTAAGTAGAACGCATGCTGAGGAGACTGAATGGCTCCTAAATCCCGCATAAGCTGGGCGGTTGCTTTTGTAATAAAAGCCCCTTCCTTACCGAAGCGTTCGGTATAGACAATTCCATGATAGCTTTCATCCGGCTGAGTCAGCCCTGGGAATTTATCCGGATAAGCTGCCCAGTCAAAATTGCCGGAATCTACAATTGCACCGCCAACGCAGGCTCCGTGTCCATCCATATATTTGGTTGTGGAATGCGTGACGATGTCAGCTCCCCATTCAAAAGGACGGCAGTTCACCGGTGTAGCAAAGGTGTTGTCAATAATCAGAGGCACCTGGTGATCGTGAGCAATTTTAGCAAATTTTTCAATGTCCAGAACCGTTAAAGCCGGATTGGCGATGGTTTCCCCAAACAGAGCTTTGGTATTTGGACGAAAGGCAGCAGAAATCTCTTCTTCGCTGGCATCGGGATCGACGAATGTAAAGTCGATGCCCATTTTGCGCATGGTGGTATTGAAAAGGTTGAAGGTTCCTCCATAGATCGAAGTGGAGGCAACAATATGATCTCCAGCATTGGCAATGTTGAAAATGGCAAAGAGGTTGGCAGCCTGACCGCTGCTGGTCAGCATCGCGGCCGTTCCTCCTTCCATCAGGGCAATTTTGTTGGCTACTGCGTCGTTTGTAGGATTCTGCAGTCGGGTATAGAAATAACCGGGAGCTTCCAGATCAAACAGTTTTCCCATTTCCTCTCCAGTAGCGTATTTAAATGTGGTGGACTGTACAATGGGGATCTGGCGGGGTTCGCCGTTTTTAGGAGTGTATCCTCCCTGAACAGCCTTGGTTCCTGTTCCTTTATTTTTCATCATTTAAGCAAATTCCTTTCAACAGTGTCTCTATTAAACCACAACCAGCCAACTGAAACAATTTTCTGAAAGCAATCTGACAGTTTTCATCCCATCAAACCGGTAAGCAAAAAAAGGGCCGGAGCCCTTTGAATTATGCTTTAGCGATAGATGTTACCTGAAGAGCAGGGACATGAATTGGATCCGCATCCATCAGTTCGTAGTCGACTGTTCCGTTGGAGATGGCTTTGAATGTGACCTTATCACCAATTTCTGCGTTGGATTCAACACTTCCTGTTGTAAAGTAAGCAACCACCAGGTTGGATTCATTGCCGTCAATGGCAATAAACATGTGGGTTTCATCTTCCACCTGACTGATCTGGATCACTTTTCCAGACAGAACAACACCTTTTCCTTTGTAAGTGGTTGGGTTGTTCAGCAGCTGAGCATAGGTCACGTTGGAAGAGTAAGTCACTTCGCTGGAACTGCTGGAGGAGCTGCTTCCGGAGTTGGAACTGGAACTGGAGCTGCTGGAGGAGCTGTTTGTTCCGCTTGTTTTATTGGAAGAGCTGGAAGAAGAGTTCGTAGAAGACTTATTGGAATTTGTCGTCGTTGTGTTGGAGTTGGAGCTGGAGCT
>JABUSF010000005.1:161648-163165 GCA_021443945.1 Ileibacterium sp. | reverse complement strand
GCTTCTGCCGCTTCATCGCTGTCTTTGTACTTTTCTTCGAAGGTCTTGTACAGTTCCGCTACCTTATCGTATTTTCCATTGATGTAAGCATCCATAATGCCGGTCAGAGCTTCGTAGGATTCTTTTTTCTTATCCTTTGCCGTATCCGCTTCCTTCTTCAGATCCAGGATCTGGTTGTCCTTGGTCTTCAGATCTTTTTCCAGTTTATCAGAGCTTTCCTGCGCTTCCTTGATCTGGTTTTGAGCGGTTATGTTCTGGTTGTTCAGTCTGGCAATTTCATTTCCTTTGCTGGAACCGTCAATGAAGGCGTAAATGCAAAGGCCGGATAAAACCACACAAGCAGCACAAAGACCCGCCGCAAACTTTGGATTGGAGAAAACAGCCGGGAATTTGAAAGGTTCTTTTTCAGAAGTTTCCCCTTCTGGCTGTTCTGCATTCGCCTGTTCCGCTTCCGGTGTCTTTTCAGCTTCCGCTTCTTTGCTTTCCGGTTTTGCTTCTTCTTTTTTTACAGCCGGAGCTGCCGGTTTTACCTTTTCTTCTTTTGCCGGTTCTGCCGGAGCAGCTTCTTTTTTCTCTGCTTCCTTCTTTTCCGCTTCTTTTTTTGCAGCTTCTTTTTTCAGATTGATGGAAGCAGAAGCATTTGGCGCTTCCGGTTTTATATCATCAGACCCCTGATTGTCTGCAGCAGGATTGTCTGAGTTCAGTCTTTTTCTGATTTCATCTAAATTCATACATTACCTCACTTGGACTGCTGTTCATAAAAACCAGCCGGAATCAATGCGCGCCGGCCGTCTAAAAAGTCCTTCTAACATAATATAGATTTTTTAAAGCATTAAAAGTTGTTTTTCGTTTTTTTAGTGTTATTCTGGCGGGTTCATATGAAACAGTTGATCTCACAGCTTAAAAAGACTGATAAATAATCCTTCAAATCTTCCGGATGCAGCGGTTTTACATCCTTATAATTATAGGCTTTATTCATCCAGCGGTATTTATTCTCCCCCATTTGATGAAAAGGAAGCAGCTGTACTTTGGAAACGCCGATATTCAAAAACAGCTTCGCGAATTCCCGGGCGTCTTCCAGAGAATCGTTGAATCCTGGAATCACCGGAATCCGCACCAGGACATTCAGCCCGTTCTGAACAGCCCACTTCAGATTGTTCAAAATCAGCTCGTTGGAAACTCCCGTTCCCTCTTCATGCTTTTGACAATTCCAGTGCTTCAGATCAAACAGCAGCAAATCCAGCTTCCCTGCCAGAAACTGGAAGTTTTCCGGTGACGTGAACCCAGTGGTTTCAATAGCGGTGTGGATTCCATGTTCATGAAGCGTATCCAGCAGGGCCGCTGCAAACGCCGGCTGAGCCATTCCCTCTCCTCCGGAAATCGTCACTCCGCCCTGGGACTCTTCATAAAAATCCAGATCCTGCAGACAGATCTCCACAATTTCGTTTACATTCTTCTGTTCCCCTTCGAAGCTTAAAGCATGGGTCTGGCAGGCATTCACACAGCTTCTGCATCCC
>JABUSF010000005.1:158380-161451 GCA_021443945.1 Ileibacterium sp. | reverse complement strand
CCCGGCCCGTCATGAATGGAAAATTTCTGAATATTGAAAATGGTTCCCTGACACATGTTAATTCCTCACTTTTTCACGATTTATCCTATCGCAGCTCTCCAGCAAATACAATTATAACTTTCATTCGTAATTTATATTGACTTTGTATGCATATAAATTATGATTTGTTTGTAAGATGAAATTGGAGGAAACCCCATGGAAAACAAAGAACATTTTGGAAGTCTCACTCCCAGAATGCAGCGCTACAGAGATGCTGTTCTGGAGAAAAAACCATATATTGATGCCGCCAGAGCTCTGCTGGCCACCAAAGCTTATCAAGAGAATCTCAATCAGCCCCCGGTCATGAAACGGGCCAGAATGCTGGAGACGATTCTGGCCGAAATGCCGATTTATATTGAGAACGAGTCCGTTTTATTCGGCAATCAGGCTTCCTCCAACAAGGATGCTCCCGTTTTCCCGGAATACACCATGAAATTTATCCTGGATGAGCTGGATCTCTTTGAAAAACGGGACGGGGATGTTTTCTACATCACCGAACAGACAAAAGATGAACTGCGCTCCATTGCCGGTTTCTGGGACAACAACAACCTGCGGGCAAGGGGTGAAGCCTTGATACCGGAAGAGATGAAGGTGTATATGGATACCGGCTTTTTCGGAATGGAAGGAAAGCTCAATGCAGGTGACGCCCATATCGTTGTGGATTATGAACGGCTGCTGAAAGCCGGTTTGAAAGAATACGAAGAGAGAACCCGTAAGTATAAAGCGGATCTGGATCTGACTCAGCCGGAGTCCATCCGCAAATACCATTTCTACAACTCCGTTCTGATTGTGATTGAGGCAGTAAAGAACTTTGCTCTGCGCTACAGCAAGCTGGCTTTAGAGCTTGCTGACAAGGCGGAAGGGCCAAGAAGAGAAGAACTTCTCAAGATGTCTGAAATGGCCGCACGCATCCCCTATGAGCCTGTACAGAGCTTTCACGAAGCTGTTCAGGCCGTCTGGTTCATTCAGTGTGTTCTGCAGATTGAATCCAATGGGCATTCCCTTTCCTACGGCCGTTTTGACCAGTATGCCTGGCCATATTTAAAGGCTGATCTGGAAGCCGGAAAAATCACAGAAGAGCAGGCGGTGGAACTGCTGACCAACCTTTGGATTAAAACCCTGACCGTCAACAAAGTCCGCTCTCAGGCCCATACCTTCTCTTCCGCCGGATCTCCTATGTATCAGAACGTGACCGTGGGGGGCCAGACCATCGATGGAAAAGATGCCGTCAACCCGCTGTCCTTTTTCGTTCTTAAATCGGTGGCTCAGACAAGACTTCCTCAGCCAAAC
The DNA here is from genome assembly GCA_021443945.1 of Ileibacterium sp. Taxonomy (GTDB): domain Bacteria; phylum Bacillota_I; class Bacilli_A; order Erysipelotrichales; family Erysipelotrichaceae; genus JABUSF01. Next base: position 160,122 of record JABUSF010000005.1, on the reverse strand, counting down.
CTGACCGTAAGGTATCACAGGAATCTGAACCAGGAATTCATGAACGAAGCCCTGGAGGTTCTCAAGCTTGGCACAGGAATGCCGGCTTTCAATTCCGACGAAGTCATCATTCCTTCCTTTATGGAAAAAGGGGTAGCCAAAGAGGACGCCTATAACTATTCCGCAGTGGGTTGTGTGGAAACCGCTGTTCCAGGAAAATGGGGCTACCGCTGCACCGGCATGTCCTATTTAAACTTTCCAAGAATTCTGCTGATGGTGATGAACAACGGTTTGGACGTGACCAGCGGCAGACAGTTTGTCAAAGGGTATGGAACCTTTGAAGATTTTGAAACCTATGAAGATCTCATGAAAGCCTGGGATTTAACCATTCGGGAACTGACCCGTGCCAGCGTGATCGTGGAAAATGCGGTCGATCTTGCTTCAGAAGCGGAAGTGCCTGATATTTTATGTTCCGCTTTGACCCAGGACTGCCTTGGCCGGGGCAAGACCATTAAAGAAGGCGGAGCGGTTTACGATTTTATCTCCGGACTTCAGGTCGGCATTGCAGACATGGCCGATTCACTGGCTGCCATCAAAAAGCTGGTCTATGAAGAAGATAAGATTTCCCGCAGTGAGCTGATGGATGCTTTAAAGGAAAACTTCCAGTCTGAAAAAGGACAGCAGATCCGTCAGATGCTGGTGGAGCAGTCTCCCAAATACGGCAATGACATCGATTATGTCGACAGTCTGATTGTGGAAGCCTACGATTCCTATATTGACGAAATGAAGAAGTACCCCAACACCCGTTACGGCAGAGGCCCCATCGGCGGAATCCGTTACGCCGGCACCTCCTCCATCTCTGCCAATGTTGGTCAGGGAATGGGAACCATGGCCACTCCCAACGGCCGCTATGCCCATGATCCTTTGGCCGAGGGAAGTTCTCCGGCTCACTCCATGGACCGCAGCGGACCGACAGCTGTATTTAAATCCGTTTCCAAACTTCCGACCCATGAAATTACCGGGGGCGTTCTTCTGAACCAGAAAGTCACTCCGGCACTTCTTTCCACACCGGAAAACACAAAGAAGCTGGAAATGCTGATCCGTACCTTCTTCAACCGTTTGGAAGGATACCATGTCCAGTACAATGTGGTGGATAAAGCCACTCTTCTGGACGCCCAGGCCCATCCTGAAAATCATAAAGATCTCATCGTCCGGGTTGCTGGATACAGCGCATTCTTTAATGTGCTGTCCAAAGCAACTCAGGATGATATTATCGGACGTACAGAACAAACGCTTTAGTTCTCCTGCTTCCATTCTGCCTGCCCTATGGCAGGCTTTTTTTGCGGAGCCGAAAAAAAACGAAGACTGCATGATCTTCGCTTTTAGGATTATCTGAAAGCAGCAGAAAGTCTGCTTTTTAATGTTCTGGCATAATCGGCGCTGCAGGCTCCCACAATGATGGCTGCTCCGATCAGGGTAATGACAATGGCTCCGGTAAACATGGCCTGCATGCCCAGGTTGTCGATCATCCATCCGCCGCAAATGTTGCCGATGGTGGATCCGACACCGGTTGTCATAATGCAGATCATGGTCTGCCCCATCACCTGATCCGTTTGTTTCAGGTGGGTGGAGACATAAACAGTAATCACGGCCGTCATCAATCCAAAGGAGATTCCCTGGAAAGACATTCCCAAAAGCAGAATTCCAAGGTTGGGACTGGCGGCAATCAATACATTTCGCAGGATATAGAAGATTCCTGCAGC
>JABUSF010000005.1:143417-158041 GCA_021443945.1 Ileibacterium sp. | reverse complement strand
GTGCAGCCGCCTGGGCAAAGAGGACTGCTGAAGTCGCATAAGAGATGGATCCCAAGCCTCTGGCCAGTCCAAAGCTCAGCTTATGTCCTTCTTCAATATAGTCCATGGAGATTTGGGAAAGAAAGGATACCAGGCTCATTCCTACACAGCAGCTGACCATATACATCACAATCATCACAGCCGAAGGAATGGGGATTAAAGCCATGATTAAATAAGTCACGGCGGAGAAGAGCATTCCGGCAGCCAGATATTTCTGGAGAGAAATTCGATTGTACTTCATGCTGACAGAAGACAGGATGGGAGAGAAAGGGATGGACAGAATGCAGGCTCCGCCGGCAGCAGCGCCAATCTCTGTATTGGTCAGTCCTTTCGAGCTTAAAAAGATCGCAGCAAATCCGTACATGGAGCAAATGGCCATCCAGTAGAAGATTTGCAGAAAGTTGTATTTCATCTGGAGATGTTTCATCGATGTTCCTCCTTCTATTTCTAATGTTCAGTCATTGAAAAGTCCCTTTCGCAAAGCAAAAGGGACCGGCGTTTAGAGTAGCATTGATTTTCATTTCTGAACAGAAGAATCTGTCAGGAAATCTTCAAAGATTTTCGTTTCTGAGATCATCAGATCTGCAGGTTCGTTGTGGAAACGGTTACGCCGCTCTGTAAAAAAAGAAGCTGCCCGCTCCAACAATTGGAAACGCAGCAGCTTCTTCAATTTCTTAGAAATGTTATTCAGCAGAAGAGCGGAAGGAAAGACCCATGGAATAAATTTTGTCTTTGACTTCTTTGAGAGATTTTTTGCCCAGATTGCGGACATGCATCATTTCGTACTCTGTTTTCTGGCAGAGCTCTTCTACAGTGGTGATGCCGGCACGTTTTAAGCAGTTGTAAGAACGTACTGACAGTTCGAGATCTTCAATCATCTTGTGAGACAGATTGGCTGTTTCATCGTTAACAGCCTGTTCTTCCTGATCTGCTCCATTCAGAGCGGCTTCATTCAGATCAGACAGAATGGTGATGTGGTCTCTGAGGATTTTGGAAGCAATGGAAAGTGTATCCTGAGGTCTCAGGGTTCCATCTGTTTCAATTTCCATTGTCAGAACATCGATGGCTTTGCCATCTGCATCTGTTTCCGGCTTGGAGTTGTAAGCCACACGGGTAACAGGAGAATACAGACTGTCCGTGAAGATAATGCCCATAGGCTGTCCTTCACTTCCCTGTCCAAGGTGTTTATTGGTTTCTGAGCCAACATAACCACGGCCAAGTTTGGCCTGCATTTCCATGTTTACAGTTGCACCTGCAGACAGTGTGCAGATTTCCAGTTCAGGGTTGAGGACTTCAACGCCTTCCGGACACTGGATATCACCGGCACGAACAACACATGGACCAGTTTCGTTGATGCGCAGAGTGTAAGTTTCGTTATCGTTGATATCGATTTTCAGAATCAGTTTTTTCAGGTTCAGAATGATGGAGGCCACATCCTCCGTTACCCCTGGAACACCGGTAAACTCGTGGTAAATTCCGTCAATTCGCAGGGTAGAAATGGCTGCACCTGGAATAGCAGATAAAAGTACACGGCGAAGGGAGTTGCCCAATGTTACACCGAAATGAGTTGGCAATGGGGAAATTTCGAATTTACCCAGGGTTGGGGTTTCTTCTAAAGTTTTAATTTCGAACTCTGTCATGAATAGTGGACCTCCTCGATGTCCTTATATTATACATCGTCTTTCAACACAGATGATGATTACAGACTTTTGCTTCAGACTCATTCATCTTTGAAAAGTCTCAATTGCGGCTTCTGCTGAAACACACGCTTCTAAAAACGTGCCTTTCAGCAAAAGCGCAATTGTGCGCTGATGCAGTCAGATAAAGCTGACTGTCCTTATCTATTAAAATCGTTGACGTATCTAAAAACAAGCAAATTGCGTCTGACCCGCAAAAATACGGAGCAGACGCAATAAGACTTATCATTTTTTACTTTCAGAATACTAAGATTACTGAATGGCTTCTTTAATCAGGGGCCAGATCGCATCCATTTCCTGGTCTGCATTGATATGAGTTACCATACCGAGATCTTCGTAATGGGCGATAACTGGAGCGGTATTTTTGAAATACTCATCCAGTCTTGTTTTCAGGCTCTCTTCATTGTCATCTTTTCTCTGAGACAGAGGACTGCCGCAGTGATCACAGATGCCTTCCTGAGCTGGAGCTTTGTAGTAAATGTTGAAAATTTCACCGCAGTTTTTGCATGTTCTGCGTCCGGTAATTCTTTTGGTCAGGACTTCTGTTGGAACGTCCATGGAAAGAATTAAATTGACAGCCTGATCGGTGCCATTGGTCATTTCCTCAAAAGCTTTTGCCTGATCAAGAGTTCTTGGATATCCGTCAAGCAGATAACCATTCTTCTGATCCGGAAGGTTTTTCAGGTAGTCAGCAACCATTGCGTTGGTCACTTCATCCGGAACAAGACGGCCAGATTCAGTATATTCTTTGGCCTTCAGTCCTAATGGAGTTCCTTTAGAGATGTTTTCGCGGAAGATATCACCTGTTGAAATGTGGTTCAGGTTGAATTCTTCTTTGATGCGGCTGGAAAATGTTCCCTTGCCGGAGCCTGGGGCTCCCATGATAAAGATGTTCATAGATCCGTCCTTCTTTAAGCTTTAATCGTAATACTTTTTATAGGATTTCTGGGTAACTAATCCCTGTACCTGTTTTACGGTCTCGATAGCTACACCGACAACGATGATCATACCGGTACCGCCAAGTGCCATACTGGATGGCAGTTCAGGCCAGAAAATCGGCAGCAGATGAGGCAGAACAGCAATAACTGCCAGAGCGAATGCTCCAAGAACAGTAATTCTGGACAGTGCTTTATCTACATAGATTTCTGTAGTTTTTCCTGGACGAACACTTGGAATGTAAGCTCCGGACTTACCAAGGTTTTCTGCTACTTTTTCCGGGTTGATCTGCATCTTCGCATAGAAGAATGTGAAGAGGATGATCAGAACCACGTAAACAACCAGAGAATACCAGGTTTTCAGTCCAAGCCAGTTCTGCATGATGGTATACCAGTTGGCACCATTTGCGAAGAAGCTGGCAACCTGCACAGGAGCCATCATTAAAGAGGAAGCAAAGATAACTGGAATTACGCTGGCACTGTTTATTTTCAGTGGCAGGTAGTTCATCTTGCTGTTCTGTGCAAGAGTCATGGAGCTGGATGTGTACTGAATTGGAATCTTCAGCTCGGCCGTATTAATCAGGGTTACAAAGATAATAATCAGCAAATATACAACAATGTAAGCACCAAACATTACCAGTCCCTTTGTGCTGCCTGATCCGCCTAAAGTAGTCCAAGCAGAAGTGAACTGCTGAGGCATTCTGCCTACAATGCCCGCCATGATGACCATGGAAATACCATTTCCGATTCCCTTTGTGGAAATCTGGTCACCGATCCATACCAGAAACATGGTTCCGGCGGTAAAGATAGTTGCTATATAAAACATTTTAGCTGGATTCAGGCCTCCAATAAAGAGTCCGCTGTACATATTATTAAAACTGTAAGCTAATGATGCAGATTGCACATAAGCAAATACTACAGCCAGATAACGTGTGTAAGAATCCAGTTTCTTACGGCCATTTGCGCCTGATTTGGACAGTTCAGTAAGTGAAGGAATTACATCCATACTTAACAGCTGAATGATAATGGAAGCAGTGATATACGGGGTTACACCAAGGGCGAAAATGGAGAACTGCTCCAATCCACCGCCTCCCAGCAGGCTCATCATCTGAAATAAGCTGTTGTCACTTAATCCTGCCACCAGGCCAGATGTGTTTACATCTGGGACTGTAATCGCACAGCCCAGACGATACACAAGAAAGGCAAAGAGGGTGAACAGGATTCGGTTGCGAATATCTCTGTTCGTCCACAATGCCTTTAAACTACTCATTATTAACGGACCTCAACGGTTCCGCCTGCATTTTCGATTGCTTCTTTAGCAGATTTGCTGAATTTAGAAGCAGTTACTGTGAGTTTCTTTTCCAGTTTGCCTTCGCCCAGTACTTTGACACCGCACAGCTGCTTTTTCAGCAATCCGCTTTCTTTCAGGAGCTCAGGAGTTACGTGAGTTCCTTCTTCGAAGCGGTTCAAATCCCTAACGTTGATAACCGCGTAGTCTTTACGGTTAAAGTTTGTAAATCCTCTTTTAGGCAGACGGCGAGCCAGAGTTGTCTGACCACCTTCAAATCCAGGGCGAACACCGCCGCCGGAACGTGCCTTCTGACCTTTCTGACCACGGCCGGAAGTTTTTCCTAAACCGGATCCAGGTCCGCGTCCAACGCGTTTTCTGCTTTTACGGGACTGAGTCTGGGAGAGTTCATGTAATTTCATTTCGTTCTTCCTCCTTTACCCGCGAATTTCTTCGGGCTTTTTGCCGCGAAGCTCAGCTACAGATTCGAGAGTCTTCAGACCTTTCAGGCCTTCGACTGTTGCACGTACAGTGTTGATTTTTGTACGGCTTCCCAGGTTTTTAGTCAGGATATCTTTGATACCTGCAAGTTCCAGAACGGCACGTGTAGCACCACCGGCGATAACACCAGTACCTTCTGTAGCAGGCTTCATGAAGACTTTACCAGCTCCGAAGCGTCCAACTGTGTCATGAGGAATAGTAGTTCCAACCATTGGTACAGTGAACATATTCTTTCTGGCAGCTTCACTTGCTTTACGGATAGCTTCTGGTACTTCTTTTGCTTTACCAGTACCTACACCAACGCGGCCTTTGTGATCACCAACAACAACCAGAGCAGCGAAACGCATTCTGCGTCCACCTTTTACTACTTTGGTGATGCGGTTAATAGCTACAACCTGTTCATCGAACTCTTTTTGTTCTCTTCTTGGTCTTCTTTCGTTTGGCATTTGCGGACCCCCTAAAATTCCAGACCTGCTTCACGAGCAGCGTCGGCTAAAGCCTGCACACGACCAGTGTACATATATCCACCACGGTCGAATACAACCTTTTTAATGTCTTTGGCAGCAGCGCGTTTTGCAATTTCTGCGCCAACGAGCTTAGCGGCTTCAACATTGCTTCCGTTAGGAAGCTTCATGTCAACAGAAGAAGCGGAAGCTAAAGTGTGGCCATTTACATCGTCGATGATCTGAGCCTGAATATGAGCGTTGCTTCTGAATACATTTAAACGTGGGCATTCAGGAGTTCCGCTAACTTTTTTACGAAGACGAGTGTGTCGTCTGATTCTTTTAGCATTGCGAGATTCTTTTTTAATCATATCGTCCTACTCCTTTCCCACTATTTCTTACCAGCTGTCTTACCTTCCTTACGACGGATAGTTTCACCTTTATAGCGAATACCTTTTCCTTTGTAAGGTTCTGGTTTGCGGACAGCTCTTACTTCAGCAGCAAATTGTCCTACCTGCTGCTTGTCGATGCCTTTAACGCTGATTGTTGTAGCGTTAGGGCAAGTAACTTCAAGGCCTTCTTCGATGGCAATTTCAACTGGATGAGAATATCCAACGTTCATTGTCAGAGTGTTGCCTTTAACTGCAGTACGGAAACCGATACCAACCAGTTCCAGGTCTTTAGAGAACCCTTCAGATACTCCGACTACCATGTTGTTGAGCAGAGCACGGGTAGTTCCGTGAAGCTGTTTTGTGTGTTTTTCGTCGTTAGGACGTTTTACAGTGACTTTTTCTCCGTCAACATTGATTTCCATCAAGTCAGAGAATTTTCTTGTCATTGTGCCTTTTGGCCCTTTGACAGTCACCTCATTCCCAGGTGCTACTTCAACAGTAACGCCTGCAGGAATGGTAATCAGTTTATTCCCGATACGTGACATTCGTATTTTCCTCCTGGTTTACCAAATGTATGCAATTACTTCGCCGCCAACGTGAGCTTTTTTAGCATCGCGGTCTGTCATAACTCCGTGAGATGTGGAGATGATAGCAGTTCCGAGACCGTTCAGTACGCGTGGCAGGTTTTCAGATTTTGCATATACTCTAAGACCTGGTTTGGAAATTCTTTTCAGACCGGAGATTACTCTTTCTCCATTTTTTCCATATTTCAGGTCGATTGTCATAGATTTCTGAACGCCGCTGTTATCAATGGAGTAGCCATTGATGTATCCTTCTTCTTTCAGGATTTTGGCGATTGCTTCTTTTTCCTTGCTGGAAGGCATGGAAACTGTTTCATGTCTCTGCTGCAGGGCGTTGCGGATGCGAGTAAGCATATCTGCAATTGGGTCTGTCATTGTCATGATGTTTCCTCCTTTTTACCAGCTTGCCTTCTTAACTCCAGGGATCTGACCTTTGTAAGCCAGTTCTCTGAAGCAGATGCGGCAAATACCGTATTTTCTTAATACAGAGTGCGGACGACCGCATCTCTGACAGCGAGTGTACTCGCGAACTTTATATTTCTGAGGACGCTGCTGTTTTAATTTCATCGCTGTTTTTGCCATGATGCTCCTCCTAGTTTTTTACAAAAGGCATGCCCATAGCTGTCAGCAGAGCTTTAGCCTCTTCGTTCGTTTTGGCAGTAGTAACAATAACTACGTCCATACCGCGGGTTTTGTTTACTTTGTCAAAGTCGATTTCTGGGAAAATGATCTGTTCTTTAACACCCAGAGTGTAGTTTCCACGGCCATCAAAAGCAGTGTCGCTAACACCACGGAAGTCTCTTACACGTGGCAGAGAAATGTTGAACAGTTTGTCCAGGAATTCGTACATTTTTTCCTGACGAAGTGTAACTTTGCACCCGATTGGCATACCTTCACGGAGCTTGAAGTTAGCGATGGATTTTTTTGCTTTGGTAACAACTGGAGCCTGGCCAGTAATAGCAGCCATTTCAGCTACAGCATCTTCCAGAAGCTTAGCGTTCTGGATTGCGTCACCGACACCCATGTTAACAACTACTTTTTCGATTTTTGGAACTTCCATAATGGAAGAGTAGTTGAAATCTTTCATCATCTGGGGGACAATTTCGTTTTTGTATTTATCTTTTAAACGGTTCATATATTATCCTCCTCTGTTATTTCGCTTTCACTTCGTTGCCGCTTTTTTTGAAGTAACGTACTTTCATGGTTTTGCCATCTTTTCCTTCTACGAACTTCATGCCTACGCGGCCAGCTTCTTTAGCTTTTTCGTCATAAAGAGCCACATTGGAAACATGGATCTTTGCTTCTTTTTCGATAATTCCGCCTTCAGGGTTAGCCTGAGTAGGTTTCAGATGTTTCTTAGCCAGGTTAACGCCTTCAACGATTACTTTGTTTTCCTTTGGGAAAGCCGCTAATACTTCTCCGACAGTTCCCTTGTAAGCTCCGGTCATAACCTGAACTTTATCACCTTTTCTGATTTTCACAGGTTTTCCTCCTTACAGTACTTCGGGTGCCAGAGAAACGATCTTCATGAAGTCGCCGTCACGCAGTTCACGTGCGACAGGCCCAAAAATACGAGTTCCCCTTGGAGTCTTGTCATCTTTGATCAGAACAACAGCATTGTCATCAAATTTGATGTAGGAGCCGTTAGGACGGTTAACACCGTATTTAGTTCTGACGATTACACCTTTTACAACGTCGCCTTTTTTAACAGTTCCGCCTGGAGCAGCCTGTTTTACAGTGCAGACAACGATATCACCGATGTTGGCAAATTTACGTTTGCTGCCGCCCAGAGGACGGATTACCAGGACTTCTTTTGCGCCGGTATTGTCAGCAACACGTAAACGACTTTCGTTTTGAATCATTTACTTTTCCTCCCAGTTCTATCCACGAGCTTTTTCAGCAATCTCAACTAAACGGAAGCGTTTTGTCTTGGACAGAGGACGAGTTTCCATAATTACTACAGTATCGCCCATTCTTGCTTCGTTTTTCTCATCGTGAGCTTTGAATTTTTTAGTGTATTTTACACGCTTCCCGTAAAGGGGGTGTTTTTTCATAGTGTCTACAGCTACCGTAATGGTTTTATCCATTTTGTCGGACACAACTCGTCCACGGTAGACTTTACGCTGATTTCTTTCTTCCATGCCGATGTCTCCTTTACTGAGCAGCCTGTGCGTTTTCTCTTTCAGTGAGAATAGTCTTGATGCGGGCAATAGTTTTCTTAACAGTCTTCATACGAGCTGTGTTTTCAAGAGAACCTGTAGCCTGCTGGAAACGGAGGTTGAATAATTCGTCTTTCAGAACGTTAATCTCCTGCAGAAGTTCAGCATCGGACATTTGTCTAAGTTCATTAGCTTTCATGCTTATTCAACTTCTCCTTTCTTTACGAAACGGGTTTTAACTGGCAGTTTGTGACTTGCAAGACGGAATGCTTCGCGTGCAACTTCTTCAGGTACACCAGCGATTTCGAACATTACGCGTCCTGGTTTAACAACTGCAACCCATCCTTCTGGAGCACCTTTACCAGAACCCATACGTACTTCAAGAGGTTTTTTAGTACGAGCCAGGTGCGGGAAGATGCGGATCCATACTTTACCACCACGTTTCATGTAACGTGTCATAGCAATACGGGCAGCCTCAATCTGGCGGTTGGAAATATAGTTACCGGTTTCTGCTACGAGACCGTATTCACCAAAATCCACGTTGCGTCCTGCTTTAGCTCTTCCTTCATAGGAAAGACGGTGAGGACGACGGTATTTGGTACGCTTTGGCATCAACATTATTCGTTTCCTCCTTTAGCAGGGGCGTTTTCTCTAGGAGCAGACTGAGCATTTCTGCCGCCTCTGCCTCTCTGACCCTGTCTGCGGTCCTGTCCACCGCGGTTGTTGCGGCGAGCTGGACGTGGACGTCTCTGTTTTGGTGCTTCAGGTTCCTGAACCATTTCACCTGGGAGAACTTCTCCGCGGCAGATCCAAACTTTTACACCGAGACGGCCGTATGTAGTAGCTGCTTCTTCGATTGCATAGTCAATGTCGGAACGCAGTGTGTGCAGAGGTACGATTCCTTCGGAATAACCTTCTGTACGAGCGATATCAGCTCCACCCAGACGTCCGGATACTGCAGTTTTAATACCTTTAGCACCAGCACGCATAGTGTTCTGAATTGCTTTTTTCTGAGTAGCGCGGAAAGATTTACGTCCTTCCAGTTCGTTGGCAATCCATCTGGCAACCAGTCTGGCATCCAGGTTAGGGTTGGCTACTTCAACAACGTTGATCTGCAGGTTTTTAACTTTTGTCATTTTCTGCAGAGCTTCTTTCAGACCTTCGATGGACTTTCCTTCCTGACCGATTACAACACCAGGATGTGCTGTACGGATGATAACAGTCATCTTGTTCTGAGTACGTTCAATTTCAATTCTGGAAATCTGAGAATCCGCTTTTCTTTTGTCAGCTGCATTTTTAGCAAGCTTATCGTAGTAGTTTTCGATAAACTCACGGATTTTCACGTCTTCCATCAGCATTTTAGAAAATTCTTTATCGTCTGCATACCATCTGGACTGCCAGTCACGGATGATTCCTGTACGCATTCCAATAGGGCTAACTTTCTGACCCATGGGGATCCTCCTATTCTTTTTCAGCCACTACGACTGTGATGTGGCTGGTACGTTTATGAATCGGGCTGGCACTTCCTTTAGCCCTTGGCATAAAGCGCTTCATTGTGATGCCTTCATTGGCATAGCATTCTTTGACGTAGAGCTTTTCTTCGTCCATGTCATGGTTGTTTACTGCGTTTGCAACAGCGCTTTTTAATACAGCGCCAACCATTTCTCCGCCTTTGTTAGGAAGGAATTTGCAGATTGCTGCAGCTTCCTCAACGTCTTTGCCGCGGATTAAGTTCAGAACAAGTCTGGCTTTACGAGGCTGAATGCGAAGTGTTTTAGCAGTTGCTCTTGCTTCCATGCTTACCTCCTACTTTCTGCCTTTCTTGTCATCAGCAGCGTGACCTGTGTATTTACGGGTTGGAGCGAACTCACCCAGTTTGTGACCAACCATATCTTCAGTCACATATACAGGTACGTGTTCTTTACCGTTGTATACGGCAAATGTGTGTTCAACGAAATCTGGGAAGATTGTTGAACGGCGGCTCCAGGTTTTGATCACTTCTTTTTTGTTGGCAGCGTTCAAAGCCTGAACTTTTTTCATTAAGTGGTCATCGCAAAATGGCCCTTTTTTCAAACTACGACTCATTTCAACTCTCTCCTTTACTATTTGCCGTTACGAGAACGAACAATCAGCTTGCTGCTGGCTTTCTTCTTGTTGCGGGTCTTAACACCAAGTGCTTTCTTGCCCCATGGAGTCATTGGAGACTTACGACCGATTGGTGTACGTCCTTCACCACCACCATGTGGGTGATCATTTGGGTTCATAACAGATCCACGAACAGTTGGACGGATACCCATCCATCTGGAACGGCCGGCTTTACCAATGTTAACCAGGTTGTGGTCTTCATTTCCGACAGTACCAACAGTTGCGCGGCAAGTTCCGAGAACTTTTCTTACTTCACCGGAAGTAAGACGCAGAGTTACATATTTGTCTTCAATACCCAGAATCTGAGCGGAAGCACCAGCTGCACGAGCCATCTGTCCGCCTTTGCCAGGTTTCAGTTCGATATTGTGTACGATTGTACCTTCAGGCATGTTTTTCAGCATGCAGGCATTTCCTGTACGGATATCTGTTTCGTCACCAGAGATGACTTTGTCGCCGGCTTTCAGGCCTTTTGGAGCCAGAATGTAGCGTTTTTCACCATCTGCATAAGCAACCAGAGCAATGTTGCAAGTACGGTTTGGATCGTACTCGATTGCTTTTACAACAGCTGGGATGTTGTCTTTATTTCTTTTGAAATCAATAATTCTGTAGGTACGTTTATGTCCGCCGCCTTTATGACGAGTGGTAATACGTCCTGTGTTGTTACGTCCGCCTTTGGATTTCAAAGGGGCAGTCAGTGATCTTTCCGGAGCCTTTTTAGTGAGCTCTTCGTTAGTCAGCGTTGACATGCCGCGGCGGCCGGGTGTTATAGGTTTATACTTCTTGATTGGCATAAACTATTCTTCCTCCTGTACGCGATGTTTATTCAGGAAATAGCGTCTTCTCCCTGAGCAGCGATTATTCTTCGCCAAAGAGGTCAATGGACTGACCGTCTTTTAATGTAACAATGGCTTTCTTGTAGCCATTAACTACGCCGTAGTGTCTGCCGACACGTTTTTTCTTAGCTTTTGTGTTGGAAATATTAACTTTCTCAACTTTTACACCGAACAGATTTTCGATGGCTTTGGCAACTTCTACTTTATTTGTATTTTTAACAACTTCGAAAGTGTAAGCATTGTTGTTGCCCTGCAGCTGCATAGTTTTTTCAGTGATAACGGGGCGCAGGATAATGTCTCTGTAGTCTTTCATTATGCTAAAGCCTCCTCGATTTCTTTCACTGCAGCTTCTGTCAGAACGACTTTGTTGGCGTTCAGCAGATCGTAAACGTTAATGCCTCTGGAATCCATCATGGACAGAGTGGCAATGTTTCTTCCTGCCAGAACGATATTTTCAGCAACTTCGTCAGTTCCAAGAACGAACAGTGTTTTTGCTGGAGCATTGATTGCTTCCAGGATTGCTGCAAATTCTTTTGTTTTTGGTTCTTCAATAACAACAGCGTTCATCACTGCCAGTTCGCTGTCCTGAACTTTGCTGGAAAGAGCAGATTTCAGAGCCAGACGGCGAACTTTTTTATTGATTTTGTAAGAGTAGTCTCTTGGGTTTGGACCGAATACAATTCCACCGCCGCGGTACTGAGCTGCACGGATGGAACCCTGACGGGCACGGCCTGTACCTTTCTGACGGTAAGGTTTACGTCCACCGCCAGATACATCAGAACGTCTCTTAACAGCGGCAGTTCCCTGACGCTTGCTGGCGTTCTGCATTTTTACTGCTTCGTAAATAGCATCTTTATGAGGTTCGATGCCGAAGATGGAGTCGTTCAGATCGTACTGACCTACAACTTCACCCTTCTGGTTAATTACGTCGATGGTAGCCATTATTCACCAGCCTCCTTGCTGTAATCAACTAAAGTAACAGGTGCTTTGTTTCCTTTAGAAGTCTTAGCAGTGCGGATCATAACCATTCCTTTTTTAGGTCCAGGAACATTTCCTTTAACCAGAACGTAGTTATTTTCCTTATCTACTTTAATAACAGTCAGGTTAGGATTTGTAGTGCGTTTTGCACCTTCATGACCAGCCATGACTGTTCCTTTCATGATTCTTCCCTGACGGGATGTAATACCGTTTGTAGCCAGAGAACCAATGTGACGGATGTTTTTGGATCCACCGTGAGATTTTGGTCCCTGGTGTGCATTGTTGCGGTAAATGGTACCCATGTAACCTTTACCTTTGGAAGTACCGATAACGTCTACCTGTTCACCAGGTGCGAAGATATCAACACTTACCAGATCGCCGACGTTTACATCCAGTTCGCAGTCACGAACTTCGCGGACAAAACGTTTTGGAGCGGTTCCGGCTTTCTTTGCATGACCGATTTCAGGTTTTGTGGAGTTCTTTTCTTTAACATCTTCAAAACCGAGCTGTACTGCATTGTAGCCATCAGTATCAACTGTTTTCTTCTGCAGAACCACGTTTGGAGTGGCTTCGATCACAGTTACGGGAATCAGCAGGCCATCTTCTGTGAAGACCTGAGTCATTCCTAACTTTCTTCCTAATAGTCCTTTCATTTTTGACACCTCCATTAAAGTTTAATCTCGATGTCAACACCACTTGGAAGTTCCAATCTCTGCAGAGCATCAATTGTTTCCTTATTCGGTGCAACAATCTCAATCAAACGCTTATGCGTACGGATTTCGAACTGTTCACGGGAATCTTTGTACTTGTGAACAGCACGCAGAATGGTTACGATCTGCTTTTCTGTTGGCAGAGGCACAGGTCCAACGACTTTTTTAGCCCCATGTTTCTGAGCAGCTTCTACGATTTTTTTGGCACTCTCATCCAGGATGCGGTGCTCATACGCTTTTAAGCGAATTCTCATTGTATTTTTTGCCATGGTTACTCCTTTCGTTTATTCTAGATAAACATGCTCCATGCGAATTACCTGACCCCTTCCATGACAACGTGTTTCAGTGGGTCAGCAACCTCGCACTTCATCGCAGTGCTGAAGTATATTAGCAAACTCAGACGTCAATGACAACTGAAATATCCTAAGAATTTCAATGTTTTTCCTTTATTCATCGGGTTTTTCAACATTTCGGATTAGAAATACAATTCCCCATCTTTGAAACAATTTACCTGAAAAATTCATGTATTCTTACATAAAATCCTGCGTCAGTTTCCCAAAAGACGTAGTGAAACTTAAAAAAGGCGGCTTCAGGCCGCCTTTAAAATATTCTCCTGCACTTTGACAAGATTTTTTTTGGCAACAAAATAAGCTGCACACAAAACAACCAGCGACCCGTCGAAAGCTGGTGGAAGGATCATCTTCAGAAGACCGCAGAGCAATCCTGCCAGAATCCATAAGACAAGCCAGTAGTTTCCCATCCCGTAAGCACCGGCTATTTTGTACTGAATCTGCAGGTTGCGCAGCAGAAAGGCTGCTGCAGCAGCTGCGACCAGAGCATCCATGGAAAATCCAATCACATAGGTTTTGTACAGAATGGCTCCCAGGAAAAACGAAACCAGGGTTCCGCTCATCACACTGACCATACCCGCAATTCGGAATCTCTCCATGGAAGACGCATTTGTCTTTTTGGCCTGCTCCTTCCAGATCTTCAATGACGGCCATCGGTCCAGGGGCTTTTTCAAAATTGATGCCGACTGGCTGGAACTTTGAATCTGTTCCAGAGCTGTCTGTGCGCTGATCTCCTTATATATATTTATCCAGTCCTTCTTATTATTAATGGACTGTAGATACTTGTCCGCTTCCTTTGTCTGCCAGGCATTCATTTCAGGCAGCTGGATGCTCAGCCATGGATACTTGGCGTCCTGACTCATGAAAAGGAAACCTGATCAGATCCTTCAATGGAAACCATTGTACTGAAGAACTGTTTCAGTGCCTGATAGGCATAGAGTGTATCTTTGCTGCCGGCTGTTTCATAGGAAGAATGCATCGCCAGCTGAGGCAGCCCCATATCCACGGCATGAACAGATACCTGAGTGTTGGACAGATTTCCAAGAGTGCTGCCGCCCACAGAATCAGAACGGTTGGCAAATGTCTGCACAGGTGCCTGAGCCTGTCTGCAGATTTCTGTAAACAGAGCCCTGGAGAACGCATCTGTCGTATATTTCTGGTTGGCACTTTCTTTAATGACCAGTCCCTTGTTCATGAAGGAACGGTTGACCTCATCTGTTTTTTCCGGATGGTTTGGATGAACGGCATGGGCATTGTCACAGCTGACAAGGAAGGATTTCGCCACCGCCTGATAATATTCATCCGCCGTTTTGCCCAGGGCGCTGTTGATCCGTTTCAGGGTGTCTTTCAGGAATGTAGACATAGCTCCCTGCTTGGTGTTGGATCCAACTTCTTCATTGTCGAAACAGCAGTACACATTCACGGCGCCGTTGTCTGAGGCATCCATGAATCCTTTTAACGAGATGAATGCACACTGCAGATCATCCAGTCTGGGGCTGGATACAAATTCCTTTTTCCATCCCCAGAGGCTGCCCTTCTGACGGTTGACCAGAAACAGATCCTTGGCAGCAAT
>JABUSF010000005.1:136778-143387 GCA_021443945.1 Ileibacterium sp. | reverse complement strand
ACCATTTCATCAAAGGAGCCTTTTTTCATTTCCCCATTGGAATACAAAGGACACAGGTCTACCTGGCGGTTGAAAGCATATCCATCGTTGACCTGGCGGTTGAAATGAATGGCAACATTTGGAATCAGCAGAATGTCCTGATCGATATAGAACAGTTTGCTGGAAAGAGAACCATTTCCCCGGACCATGACACGGCCGGCCACGGTCAAAGGACGGTCAAACCATGTGGAATCGATCATTCCGCCATAAGCTTCCACATCCAGTTTGATGTATTCTCCCGGGCCAGTCAGTTCCGGCACGGACTTGATTTTATAAGCAGGGGAATCACCATGGGCAGCAGACATCTGGAAATGATAGTCTTTCATCTCTGCCGGTACACGGAAGGCAATAATGGAGCTTCCGTTTCGAGTGGTGAAATATCCCTTTCCAGCTTCCAGGTTCCAGGCTTCCTGTTCTGGAAGATAGCTAAATCCTTTTGCTTTTAATTCCTGGGCAATTGTATGAACGGAATGGAACATGCTCGGACATTTGTCAATAAAAGAGACCAGTTCTTCCGTAATTTCAGTATGGGTCATAACTGTTTTCCTCCTCGTTTATATCTATCATACAAAAACAGCCGGCATCAGCCGGCTGTGAAGATTGGTTTTTACAAAATCTTGTCTGGTTTCACACCCAGCTTTTCATCTTCTTTGGCACGAATAGCAGGCATGATCAGTCCAAGGGATACTAAGAAGAACGGCATGATAAAGTTCAGGACAGTTCTCAATGTATCGCCTTCAACATAAACACCCATGATGCAGCAGAATGCTGTAATGACAAAGCACCAGCCGCCCCAGAATACACCAGCCGTTTTGCCTTTTACAAAGCGGTAGTCAGCTTTGAACTTGCTGCCCGCTTTCTTCAGCATGATGTAGGCAAAGAACACCCACAGATAACGCATTGGCATGCAGACAGAATTCAGTTTGGTCAGCCAGGCAATGATGTCTGCAGCACCGGTTCCAAGCATCTGGATAAGGATAATGGATCCGGACAGTACGCCAACCAGCAGAATACCATTTGTATAAGCACCGTATTTGTTCTGCTTCAGAAGACCTCTTGGAACAAACTGTCTTGCGTTTTCGTCGTCCAAAAGCATCCGCAGCGGAGCATCAATGGAAAGTGTCAGTGTGGAGAACTGACCGATGGCATTGCAGGCTCCGTAAAGGATAACAAACAGGTTGCCTACGTGATAGTATTCCCCCAGTCTCTGGAAAGCCATGTAAGCCCCATTGGCAATGAAGGAAGATGCATTGTCACCTGTAATATCAGTACCGGAGAACATCATTCCCAGAGCGATTGTTCCCAGAACGGCACAGATCATAACCATAATGGCCAGAGCGATCATTCCCTTAGGGAAGTCTTTACCGGGATTGTTGACCTTATTAACATAAGGGGAAATTTTCTCGCATCCGCCCACCGCAAAGACAAGAATGGACAGGGATGTGAAATACTGAATATTAAACTGTGGAATCAGGCTCTTCCAGCTCCAGTCCAGAGGAACATAAGTTGCTTGTGGGTTAATCACCGGGGCAGCAAACATCATGATGATAAACAGGATACTCATGACGAACATAGAGCTGCCTGCTGCTGTTGTTAAAGCTTTCAGCGGAGACAGACCGCGGGAAGCCACGAACAGGAAAGCAACAAATACCACTCCTGTTGCCATTTGGACCACAAAGGGTGACAGGGAGTCATACCAGGTATTGGCTAAAAACATCCACGCCAGAGCCTTCAGCCCGCCGCTTCCTTTAGAAGCAATGTAAGGGATATGAACAACCCAGTAAGTAAATCCAGCATAATAAGCCAGTTTTGGGTTGGTGGTTTCCAGTACCCAGCTCGTAACACCACCGCCTGCATTCTTAAAGGCGGATCCGAGTTCACCTACCATGAGCGCGTAAGGAACAAAATAAAGAGCAAACATCAGAATCCAGGAGAAGATTACCTGTGTTCCATTGAAATATGCAAATCCGTTAACAACGTTTCCAAAGCCCCAGACTGTAGAGAACGCCATGAACGCCAACATATACCAGGAAATTTTCTTGGATGATGCTGCAGATGATTGTTGATCAGACATCGTGATCTCCTTTCTCTCTCGTTACTGGTATTATCACATCTTTTTCAAATTTTTTAAGTAATTACCGCAACACGATGTGGCAGACAGATAATCAGTAACTTAAATCTAACAAAAAACAAATAAACAGAATAAGTCATTCACCCGAAAAAAGGCAGCAGCTTTCCCAGGCCTTTTGACCAGTCTAATCTTTTTCGGATATAAATAAGGCAAAAAAAAGTCCCTCCTGAGAGAGACTTTCGAGATCAGATGAATTATTCAACGATTTCAGTTACGTTACCAGCACCTACAGTGTGTCCACCTTCACGGATGGAGAATGTAGTACCGTTTTCGATAGCGATTGGAGCGATCAGTTCAACGTTCATTTCTACGTTATCGCCAGGCATAACCATGTCAACACCTTCTGGCAGAGTGATTACACCAGTTACGTCAGTTGTACGGAAGTAGAACTGAGGACGGTAGTTGGAAACGAATGGAGTGTGACGTCCACCTTCTTCTTTGGACAGTACGTAAACCTGAGCTTTGAATTTTGTGTGTGGGTGTACGGATCCTGGTTTAGCCAGAACCTGTCCACGCTGGATTTCGTCACGAGCAACACCACGGAGCAGAGCACCGATGTTGTCACCAGCCTGAGCTTCGTCAAGCTGTTTGTGGAACATTTCCAGACCAGTCAGTACTGTAGCACGAGTTGGTTTGATACCTACTACTTCTACAGAGTCACCCAGGTGAGCTGTACCACGTTCAACACGTCCAGTAGCAACTGTACCACGACCGGAGATAGTCATAACGTCTTCGACAGCCATCAGGAATGGTTTATCAACGTCACGAACTGGGTCATCGATCCAGCTGTCAACAGCGTCCATCAGTTCATCGATAGCGCCAACGTATTTTGGATCGCCTTCGAGAGCTTTCAGAGCGGAACCGCGGATGATTGGAGTGTTGTCACCGTCGAACTGGTATTCGTTCAGCAGTTCCTGAACTTCCATTTCAACCAGGTCAACCAGTTCATCGTCGTCAACCATGTCGCATTTGTTCAGGAATACAACGATTTTTGGTACACCTACCTGACGAGCAAGCAGGATGTGTTCACGAGTCTGAGGCATTGGACCGTCAGATGCAGCAACTACCAGGATAGCACCATCCATCTGAGCAGCACCAGTGATCATGTTTTTGATGTAGTCAGCGTGACCCGGGCAGTCTACGTGAGCGTAGTGACGGTTTGGAGTCTGATATTCAACGTGTGCAGTGTTGATAGTGATTCCACGTTCTTTTTCTTCTGGAGCACCATCAATTTCATCGTAGTTAGTTTTCTGAGCCATACCTTTGCCAGCCAGAACGCTGGTAATAGCAGCTGTCAGAGTTGTTTTACCGTGGTCAACGTGGCCGATAGTACCAATGTTAACGTGGGTTTTACTTCTGTCAAATTTTTCCTTAGCCATTTATATTTCCTCCTAAATGCTAATTGTCAATCTTCACCAATTTTAAAGCAAAGATTTTTTAAAATCAACGAATCCGCGAGAGTTCTTACTTACCGGATTCTTTAATAATCTGTTCTGATACAGATTTTGGAACTTCAGAGTAGTGATCGAACTTCATGGAGTAGTTTCCACGGCCCTGTGTGAAGGAACGCAGGTCTGTTACATATCCGAACATTTCAGCCAGTGGGATCATTGCACGAACGATAACGGCATTTCCACGTTCTTCCTGATCAGTGATCTGACCGCGGCGGCTGGAAACGTCACCCATTACGGAACCGAGGTATTCGGATGGAGCAGTTACTTCCACGAGCATGATTGGCTCAAGCAGAACAGGGTTGCACTTCTTGGCAGCTTCACGAAGAGCCATGGAAGCAGCAATTTTATAAGCCTGTTCAGAGGAGTCGACATCATGGCTGGATCCGTCAAACAGAGTTGCTTTGACGTCGATCATTGGATATCCAGCAAGAACACCCTTTTCAAGAGCATCCTGAAGTCCTTCGTTTGTTGGTTTGATGTATTCGCGTGGAACAGTACCACCGACTACAGCATCCACAAATTCGTAGCCTTTTCCTTCTTCGTTTGGTTCAAATTTGATCCATACGTGTCCGTACTGACCTTTACCACCGGACTGACGGATGTATTTTCCTTCACATTCAGCGGCTTTGCGGATTGTTTCTCTGTAAGCAACCTGTGGTTTACCAATGTTTGCTTCAACGTTAAATTCACGGCGCAGACGGTCAACGATGATATCCAGGTGAAGTTCACCTACACCAGCGATGATAGTCTGACCAGTTTCTTTGTTTGTGTAAGTTCTGAAAGTTGGATCTTCTTCAGCCAGTTTTGCAAGAGCCAGACCCATTTTATCCTGGTCAGCTTTTGTTTTTGGTTCCAGAGACAGTTCGATAACTGGTTCTGGGAATTCCATTTTTTCCAGAATGATTGGGTGATCTTCTGCACACAGAGTATCACCAGTTGTTGTGTTCTTCAGACCAACGGCAGCTGCGATGTCACCAGCGTAAACGATAGGAATTTCTTTACGGTTGTTGGCATGCATCTGCATCAGACGTCCGAAACGTTCTCTTACATCCTTAGTGGAGTTCAGAGTGTAGCTTCCGGAGTCAGCAGTACCGGAATAAACACGGAAGAATGTCAGTTTACCAACGTATTTGTCAGTCATAACTTTGAAAGCCAGAGCTGCAAATGGTTCTTCGTCGGAAGAATGACGTTCATCAGGTTCGCCGTCCAGTGTAGTTCCTTTAATAGCAGGAACATCCAGTGGAGAAGGCAGGTAGTCAACAACAGCGTCCAGCATCATCTGAACACCTTTGTCTTTATATGCGGAACCGCACAGCACAGGGAAGAAGTCACCGTTGCAGACTGCAATTCGCAGAACGCGCTTGATTTCTTCGATGGATGGTTCTTCACCTTCCAGAACCTGCATCATGAAGTCTTCATCGTAGTCAGCCAGGTATTCCAGAAGTTTTTCACGGTATTCTTCCATCAGATCTACCATGTCTTCAGGTACTGGTCCTTCTTCGATATTGATTCCTTTGTCTCCTGTGTTGTACAGAGCTTTTCTTTCGATAATATCTACAACACCTTTGAAATCACTTTCAGCACCGATTGGCAGCTGAATTGGGTTGGATTTAGCACCCAGACGTTCGATGATTGTGTTGCAGGACATGATGAAGTCAGCACCAGTGGAGTCCATTTTGTTTACGAAAACAATACGTGGAACTCCGTAAGTAGTGGCCTGACGCCATACAGTTTCAGTCTGAGGTTCAACACCGGCTTTAGCATCCAGAACAGTAACCGCACCATCCAGTACACGCAGGGAACGTTCTACTTCAACTGTGAAGTCAACGTGACCCGGAGTATCGATGATGTTAATGCGGTTTCCCTTCCAGTGAACAGTGGTTGCAGCAGATGTGATAGTGATACCACGTTCTGCTTCCTGATCCATCCAGTCCATGGTGGAAGTACCATCATGAGTTTCACCAATTTTATGGTTTACACCTGTATAGAACAGTACACGTTCAGTTGTGGTTGTTTTACCGGCGTCGATATGGGCCATGATCCCGATGTTGCGGGTATCATGCAAAGAATATTCTCTAGCCATTTTCGACATCCTTTCTTTGAATAAGACTCAATTCAACAAACACAGATTACCAACGGTAATGAGCGAAAGCTTTGTTGGCTTCAGCCATTCTGTGTACGTTGTCACGCTGTTTAACAGCAGCACCAGTGTTGTTGGCAGCATCGATAATTTCTGCAGCCAGTTTCTGCTCCATTGTTTTTTCATTGCGCAGACGGCTATAGTTTACCAACCAACGCAGACCAAGAGTCAGACGACGCTCTTCAGATACTTCAACTGGTACCTGGTAGTTAGCGCCACCAACACGGCGAACCTTCAGCTCGAGCTGAGGCATAATGTTTTCAAGAGCCTGTTCGAATACTTCCATTGGCTCTTTACCTGTTTTAACTTCAACGATATCGAATGCGTTGTACAGGATTTTCTGAGCAGTACCGCGTTTACCATCAATCATGATTTTATTGATTAAGCGGGTGATCAGCTTTGAATTGTAAATTGGATCAGGCAATACGTCCCTTTTCGCAACATGTCCTTTTCTAGGCATATTATAAATCTCCTTTCACGATTGACTATTTCTTAGGCTTCTTAGTTCCATACAGGGAACGGCTCTGTTTGCGGTCAGCAACACCGGCGCAGTCGAGTGTTCCACGAATGATATGGTAACGAACACCAGGAAGGTCTTTTACACGTCCTCCACGGATCAGAACAACGGAGTGTTCCTGCAGGTTGTGTCCAATTCCTGGAATGTATGCTGTAACTTCCATTCCATTGCTCAGACGTACACGAGCGTATTTACGCAGAGCGGAGTTAGGTTTCTTTGGAGTCATTGTACCAACACGTGTGCAAACTCCTCTTTTCTGAGGGGATGAAAGGTTGGTAGGTCTGGATTTAAGAGAGTTGTAACCTCTGTTTAAAGCCGGAGACTTTGA
>JABUSF010000005.1:134993-135996 GCA_021443945.1 Ileibacterium sp. | reverse complement strand
GATCCTTACAATACTGTGATCATTACCAAACGTCCGGATCTGGTTCAGGACTATGTTGAATCTCACCCAAGCCTGCGTCTCGATTTGATCAACGTCAAAACCGACGGAATTGCCTATGACATTTTCAACGCCGGTACAGACAAGGCCACCGGTATCGAACAGATCCTGGCTAAGGAAGGACTGACATGGGAGGATGTCATTGCTTTCGGTGATTCCACCAACGACATCGACATGCTGACCAAAGCCGGTCTGGGCATTGCCATGGGAACGGCAGCAGAAGAAGTCAAAGCCTGTGCAGATGAAGTGACCACTTCTGTTTACAACAACGGCATCTTCAACGCTGTTAAAAAGATTCTTGCCGAAGAACAGGAATAACTCCTTTTTCAACAAACATCATAAAGGGCACCTGATGAATGTTCATCAAGTGCCCTTTTTACTGCATTCTGTTTCCGTTTGGATCAAATCTCAGCAGATCGCTTTTGGGAAAATACAGCTTTGTCCCCACCGATCCATCCAGGCTGAGCACCCGGATCTTCTCCTGGTTCCAGCTGTACTGACACATCCACCCAAAGCCAAGATCGTCTTTCTGCTCCAGCTTTGCATCCATTTCATAACAGTCTGTTTCAGGATGCAGCCCGAAACCGCTGGGCTTGAGTCCCGCAAAACCCGAAAAGCCAAAACAGCTTCCGTCTACAATATTCATGGACAGAATTCCGAAACAGCTGGCTTCAAACAGATCCTGCGGATCGTTCAGAAGCTGCTGCCAGCTTCCCTGCTGGACCAGTTTCCCTTCTTTCATCAAAAAGATGGTATCCCCCAGCTTCTGTCCTTCTTCAAGAGAGTGGGTAATGGAAATCAGTGTAAAGCCTTTTTCCTTCTGCAGAGAAAGGATCTGATCCATCAGTTCTTCCTTCAGAGCATAATCCATAGCCGTGAAGGTTTCGTCCAGCAGCAGGATATCCGGATCTTTCATAAACGCCCTTGCCAGGCCAACTCTTTGCTG
>JABUSF010000005.1:127344-133292 GCA_021443945.1 Ileibacterium sp. | reverse complement strand
ATCCGTGCTCAATCCCTTTTTCAATTCCAGATCTTCTCTGGTCAGGACGGCAGAATCACTGGTTTCCGATCCGGCCGCTGGAATGGTCAAAACGGATCCGACCGGTATGGATCGGCTGACTTTGGCTTTCCCCATCCAGATCTCCCACAGCTCATGATCCGGATTGGCCAGTGCAATGGCAGCCGCTTTGGCCGTATCGATCACACTTCCGCCTCCAACAGCTAAAAGAAGGTCCGGCTGGAACTCTCGGTTCTGCTCAATGATTTCCACTGCCTTTGCGTAGGTAGGATTTGCTTTTATTCCATGGGCGGTCCGAACTTCGATCCCTTCACTTTCAAGAGAGTCGGTCACTGTTTTCAAAAGACCGCTTTTTTCGACACGGTTTGACCCGTAAACCACAAGGACTTTTTTGGCATTCAAAGCTGCAGCCATTTCGCCGGCCCGTTTTTCACTGTCTTTTCCAAAAACAATCTTTGTAGGACTATAAAATTCAAAATTATGCATAACATTCACGCCTCTGCTCTTCCCCTCATTATAAACGTGTTTCTTTTATGTTAAAACCTTCCAAAGAAACCTCCGTCATTTTCATCAGGCTCTTGACCCTTTACAGAAAGAAGATTTCAATATCAAAAGACAGAGATAAGGAAATGAATTTATGAAATATGCCGCTGAGCGGGTGAACAATATCCAGGCACCCTCTTTTTCAGAACTGTTTGAAAGAAAACAGAATTATACGAAGAAAACCGGAAACGAAGTCATCGACTTCTCCATCGGATCTTCCAACATTCCCCCGATGGATGAAATTAAAACAGCCCTGGCCAACGCTGCCATGGACGATGAATCCTATCAATACTCCCTGGCTCCCTCTTTGGAAGTGACCAAAGCCATCCAGAAATGGTATCAGCGCCGTTACGGAGTCGATTTGGAAGAAGATGAGATCTTCACCTTGAAAGGATCTCAGGAAGCTTTAAGCCATATTCCACTGGTTTTCTGCAATCCATCAGATCTGGTTCTCATTCCCGATCCTTACTACCCCATTTACGGAACCGCACCTTCCCTGGCCGGGGCTGATATTTACTTCATGCCTTTGCTGGCGGAAAACAACTATCTGATTGACTTTGACGCCATTCCGGAAGAAATCGCCCGCAAAGCCAAACTCATGTATGTCTCCTACCCAAACAATCCCACCGGAGCGGTTGCAGATGATGCGTTCTATCAGAAGCTGATCTCCTTTGCCAAAAAGTACGAAATTCTGGTGCTTCACGATAACGCCTACAGCGAACTGGTGTTTGACGGCCTGCCGGGAAAAAGCTTTCTTTCCTATCCGGGAGCAAAGGATGTAGGGTTTGAGCTGAACTCTTTTTCCAAATCCTTTTCCATGGGCGGAGCCCGCATGGCTGTAATGGTCGGAAACAAGGATGCCATTGCTGCTTACAAGAAACTGATCAACACCATCGATTTCGGCGGATTTCCTGCCGTACAGAAAGCTGCCGTCACCGCTTTGGAATGCGGAGACCGGTTCGCCAAAAGCGTCTGCAAAGAATACCAGCGGCGCCGGGATCTGTTAATCCGTTCTTTCAAGGAAGCCGGCTGGGCGATTGAGCCCTCCCAGGCCACCATGTTTGTCTGGGCCAGAATTCCGGACTGGTTTGAAGATTCCTCTGTATTTACCAATGCCCTTCTCGAAAAAGCCGGCGTACTGGTGAATACAGGAACCAGTTTCGGACAGCAGGGCAGCCGGTATGTCCGGTTTGCACTGGTTCGGGATGACGTAGAAGTGCTGGAAGCAGCCAGAAGAATTGCCCAAAGCAGAATCCTTTGCGAAGAGTGATTATTGACATCGTAAAAATGGTGGTTCCTCAACTTAATTGGGCATCATATGACATCCTGTAGGCGATTTGCTATAATGGAATCGCTCAAGGAAATACATTTTTCCTACAATTGAGATATGGGATTTCGGACGCATTCACCGGTGTGAAAACCGTCCCCAGAGTCGGTATCCTAAACGTGAAGCAGAAAACCCACCTGTACAAACGACAGGTAAAAATCTCTTTTCTTGAGTTATTGGACGGACCTATGGTCCGTTTTTTTTTGGATTTCGGACGGCATAAAAAAAGAACTCTCCGAAGAGAGTTCTTGAACTAGGTAAGATTCTTACTTAACTTCTACAGTTGCACCAGCGCCCATCAGTTTTTCTTTGATTTCGTTAGCTTCTTCTGGAGCAATGTTTTCTTTGATAACAGCTGGAGTAGCATCTACCAGTTTCTTAGCGTCAACCAGACCTAAGCCAGTGATTTCACGTACTGCTTTGATAACAGCAACTTTAGTTCCACCAACGTCAGTCAGAGTTACAGTTACTTCAGCTGGACCAGCGTCAACAGCTTCAGCAGCTGCAGGAGCAGCAACAGCAGCAGCTGCTACTACACCAAATTTATCTTCGATCGCTTTTACCAGATCGTTCAGTTCTAAAATAGTTGCTTCTTCTAAGTAAGAAAGGATTTCTTCCTGAGTTAATTTAGCCATTTTTATGTCCTCCTAATCGACTATTATTGGGGCAGCTTATTCAGCTGCTGGGGCTTCTCCGCCTTCTTTTGCATCTGCAACAGCTTTAACAGCTAAAGCAAATTTGATAACAGGTGCGTTCAGGCAAGAAGCAAATTTTGCCAGCATGCCTTCTTTGTTAGGCAGACTAGCTAAAGTCTGAATTGTAGCTTCATCTACAACAGCTCCGTCTACGATACCGTTTTTCAGGATCAGTTTGTCGTGATCCTTGGCAAATTTTGCCAATACACGGGCAGGTGCAACCTGGTCTTTACCAAATACAAGAGCGTTTGGTCCAACCAGTGTTTCCACCAGAGTTTCGTGGCCAAGAGACTTGGCAGCACGCTGAGCAGTGGTGTTTTTGTACACTTGCATTTCGACGTCTTCGTTTCGCAGGTTCCGACGCAGTTCAGTAACTTCTTCTACGGTCAGTCCGCGATACTCAACTACAACTACAGAACTAGAGTTCGCCATCCTTTCGGAGAGCGCTTTAACATCAGCTTCCTTTTTAGCAAGGATCTCTTTGTTCATAACGTTTCCTCTACTTTCTGTGTATTGCGTCAATATTCAAAGAAAAAGCCCATCAAAGACGGGCTTGTTGAGCATACTAAAAAATAGTGCACAATCCCTCGGTAACAAATTAAGGTTTCCCTGTTACTGTCTTTGGAATATTGAGAACAATCAAAATCTTAAAAGATCAATCCGTCCCAGTCAAGGACTACTTAGTTTCTACACGAATTCCTGGGCCCATGGTAGTAGAAAGCACCAGTTTTTTCATGTAAGTACCCTTCACTTTGGAAGGTCTTGCCTTTTTGATGACATCGTACAGAGCGTTGAAGTTTTCAACGAGCTGTCCATCATCAAAAGACACTTTACCGATCAGGCAGTTAATGTTTCCGGCTTTGTCGGTACGGTAAGTGATTTTACCTTTTTTAACTTCGTTAACTGCGTTTGCAACATCCATAGTTACAGTTCCAGTTTTTGGGTTAGGCATCAGACCTTTTGGTCCCAGAACACGTCCCAGACGTCCCAGTTTGCCCATCATGTTTGGTGTAGCAATCAGTACGTCGAAACCGAACCATCCACCCTGGATTTTTTCGATCAGTTCGTCAGCGCCTACAAAGTCAGCGCCGGCTTCTTCTGCTTCTTTCGCTTTGTCACCTTCGGCAAC
The DNA here is from genome assembly GCA_021443945.1 of Ileibacterium sp. Lineage (GTDB taxonomy): Bacteria > Bacillota_I > Bacilli_A > Erysipelotrichales > Erysipelotrichaceae > JABUSF01. The sequence goes on along the minus strand of JABUSF010000005.1, from coordinate 129,580 downwards.
AACAGCAACAGTCTGGGATTTACCAGTACCGTTTGGCAGAACCATTGCACCACGGATCTGCTGATCTGCGTGACGTGGATCTACGTTCAGATTGAAGGATACTTCGACAGTTTCGTCGAATTTTGCGGAGCTGGCTTCTTTAGCCAGAGCTACAGCTTCCTCAATCGTGTAAACTTTAGAGCGGTCAACTTTTTCTTTAGAAGCCGCATAACGTTTGCTGATTTTAGCCATTATCGCTCTCCTCCTTAACCTTCATACCCATTGATTTTAATACCCATGTTTTTAGCAGTACCAGCAATGATCTTCATAGCTGCTTCTACATCATTGGCATTTAAATCCGGCATTTTGTATTCTGCAATTTCACGCAGCTGATCTACAGTGATAGTTCCTGCAGTCTGCTTCTGGTCACCACTTGCAGTGGAGATTCCAGCAGCTTTTTTCAGCATGTTTGCAGCTGGGGTAGTTTTCAGAACGAAATCAAAGCTCTTGTCTTCGTATGCAGTAATAACTACTGGTACGATGTCGCCTCTGCGGTCTTTTGTTGCATCGTTGAATGCATTGCAGAACTGAGGCATGTTTACGCCTACACCGGCCAGAGCTGGACCTGGTTTGGCTCCTCCAGCAGGAAACTGGAGCTTAACAATTTTGTTAACTTTTTTCTTAGCCATAAGACTCTCCTTTATCTTGTCTTATGCAGTGGTTTACGGGCATTGCCCTCCCACGCATGCTCATCTATTTTAATCGTTTCATCTGTTAAATCAACGCTTATGTATTGAGTTTTTCGTTTTTTCGCCAATTCACAAAAGGATCCCATCAAAACCGTACGATTTCCTTCAATCCCCCTTCAAAAAGCCGTAAAAAAAGGCCTGCACAGCCCTTTTGAGCCACACAGACCTGTGTTTTCTAGTAAATCCCGTCTTCGTGAAGCTTCACAAACGCCTGCTGAACAGCCGGCAGGTCTTCACTGAAGGTCACGCCCAGCCATTTTTCGCTGGTAGGAACAGCTTTTACAGTGACGGTGCCTTCTGCCAGACATTCATCTACAAAGCTTGGAAGCAGATACTCATCCTTCAGTTCATCTTCCATGTTCACCAGGAATCCATCAAATCCCTGTTCCAGCTTTTCCAGGAAATCCGGAGTCAGCGCAAACATATTCATGGAAACAAGAGTATCCAGCGGATAGACTTCGTCTCCGGTTTTTGCGCCGCTTTCTGTTTTTACCAGACCTTTTTTCTCGTCCAGTTTTGTCACATCATCCCCATTGACACGAATGACTGCGCGGCTGACACCGCCATTGTCAGAAAGGGTATTCACCATGACAAAGGCAGCCAGGCCGAGAGCTTCGTCTTCATCCATCATGAAATCATGCATCTGCTGATAGGTTGTTTTTCCATAATAGTCATCGGCGTTAATGACAAGGAACGGCACATCCAGTGCTTTTTTGGCGCAGATAATAGCGTGTCCGGTTCCCCATGGTTTGGAACGGCCAGCCGGCACTTCCACCGGCACATCATTCAGTTCCTGGAAAGCGTATACCAGTTCTGCGTTATGCTGCGCACACAGTTTTTCCAGTTTGCTTCCAAGCACCTGGCGGAAATCGTCTTCAATGTCCTTGCGGATAATTAAAACCACTCGGTTGAATCCGGCTTCCAAAGCATCCCTTACAGAGTATTCAATAATGATCTCTCCGTTTGGGCCAACGGGAGCAATCTGTTTGATCCCGCCCTGATAACGGCTTCCAAGCCCTGCAGCCATAATGGCCAGAGCTGTTTTTTTGTTTTCTTGATTCATAATTACCTCATGTTTTTTCTGTTCCCTGATCAAATACAGAACAGAAACTCATTCCTGAACAGGCAGGGCTCAGGATTGCTAAAAAAAGTATATACCGGTTTTTTTTGAAAAAGAAAACCGGTTTTGCACATCCGCCTTCAAAAAAATGAAAAAAGCCGGGGCTTCACCTTCAGGGAATCGAGGCAGCTGCCGGCGGCTTTTCCGTCCGGTCTTAGGCCGGACTGTGGGTGCAGAATAGCAGAATCATATTGATCGCACCCAGAAAAACATACTACTTTAGTAAGAGATAAAACACAAGCCGCATTGTTCCATCCACTGCGATCCTCTCAAAAAGACGTCAAAATCCATACAAAACAAAAAAAGCACCTTTCGGTGCTGTTGTCATCAAAAAATGGTGACGCGTACGGGATTCGAACCCGTGAATGCATGCGTGAAAGGCATGTGA
>JABUSF010000005.1:125021-126059 GCA_021443945.1 Ileibacterium sp. | reverse complement strand
CCCTCTTCATCCCGTCTGTACTGACCGTTGTAGCAAACCATAGGATAATGAGAGAGAACCACTTTGCGCCGGTTGTCACTCAGTTCCGCATAGTCTTTCACCCAGCCAAACCGCCGGTCATCAAACTGTTTGTCCTTTAAAAACAAATCATGGTTGCCCCGGATCAGAAAGAGCTTCCCCTTCAGACGGTCGAGCAGTTCCTGTGTTTCCTGGGAGCTTCCCCAGGAGAAATCTCCCAGGATGACCACTTCATCGTTTTTCCGAACCTTTGAATTCCATCGTTCGATCATGTATTCGTTCATCTCTTCCACGCTCTCGAATCCCCGGTTGTCCATATGATTCAGCAAAGCTTTGTGGAAAAAATGACAGTCAGCAATGTAATAGCGCATTTAATTGGCTTCCTTTAACTCACAGATGCAGCCGTGAGCTTTCATTGTTTCTTCCGTTTTCTTCAAAGACACATACTTGTTCTGCATCTCTCCTTTGTCCAGAATTCCAGCTTCCACCAGTTTGTCCAGATCCGCTTCCGGCAAGTTGATGGTCAGGGTCACGATGGCCTTTTCCGAATCCACCTTCACATGGACATTGACCCCATCCATATGTTCATATTTTTTGGTCACAGATTTGGTAATAACTTCCGTGGCATCTTCCATTTTTACCCCCTCCGGAAGCCCAAGCTCTTCCTTGGGAACTTCAATGGTCTGGGTAATGGTGGTAATCTGATCGCCGTTGGCGTTGTAGATCATTTTATTGTGATTAATGGTGCAGGTCAGAACCTTGATCGTGTCGTCCTGAGGCATCACTTCAGGAGCTTCCTGTTTGGATTCTCTGCCCTGACCGACCCGGGTGCATCCGCACAGGGATAAGAGCATCACGCACAAAGCCGCCGCCGTTTTTCTATATTTCATAAAGTTTCCTCTATATTTTCTCATTCTGTTTCTAATCTTAGCACACAGGGATGTTTGACCCCCATGAAAATCAACCGTTTCAGGAGCATAAAAAAATCTCTTTGGTTTCAAAACCTCAGAGATTTGTCTG
>JABUSF010000005.1:117225-124893 GCA_021443945.1 Ileibacterium sp. | reverse complement strand
GTGTCCCGAAGGAGACTTTGGCAGAAATGAACATCATCCACCTCCGCCAGAATTTTCATAAAGCATGTAGTACCGGCATCAGGCAGTCGGACAGAAAACAGATCTGTCGCAGAAAGCCATTTCTGCACATCCGCCCGATTCTGATCCAGAATGGCGGCACCGCGGGCCAGAAATCTTTCTTTGTGCTTCAATCCTGTCCAGGCACACAAGTCCCGAAGACCGGCGGTGGAGATCATGGTGTAGTCATTTCGAACAGCAATATCATGAATGACCTCCGGATGGCCTTTGATCCATCCCAGCCGGATCCCTGCCATTCCGAGGGTTTTGGAAAGAGAGCTGGTGCTGATGGCTTTTTCATAAATGTCGGACATGGACGGATGTTTTTGGTCCGGCAGAAGAAAGGCTTCATCACACAAAATCCAAAGATCGTGCTCTCTGGCAATGGCTGCCAGCTTTTCCATTTCCTCACGGCTCAGAAGCGCACCGGTGGGGTTGGAAGGATTGTTGATAATAATCATGGCAGTATTGTCTTTTACAGCCTTTCGAATGTCTTCCAGGTTCAGCTGCCAGTCATCCTGACTCAGCCGGACGATGTCTACCTCACATCCCAGCACTTTGGGAACATCAAAAAACTGCTGGTAACCGGGAGCGACCGTGATCACTCTTTTTCCAGGCTCAAGAAGCGTTTCCATGATGACAAAGTTTGCCTCCAGACATCCGCTGGCAATGGATAAAGTGGCAGGGTCCTGATTCTCATAAAGACGGAGGACTTCCTGACGCAGCGCCGGAAGTCCTGTAATGTGTCCATAATCCAGAATCAAATCGGAAAAGGCTTCCGGTTCGAGACTCATCAGTTCTGAAAAAGACACCGCCTGGATGGTGGTGTCTGTCAGGTTGTATACAGCCTGCCTTTCATAATCGTTCATCCACTGCTCCGTTTTAAAATCGGGCAGTTTCATCAGTCGTAGAATACCTTTCCTAAAAATTCTTTGGCCCGTTCGCTCTTTGGACTGGTGAAGAACTCTTCAGAAGGAGATTCCTCCACCACTTTTCCTGCTTCCAGGAAAACCACTTTGCTTCCCACCTTACGGGCAAAGCCCATTTCGTGAGTCACCACAATCATCGTCATTCCCTGAGCAGCCAGATCCTGCATAACTTCAAGGACTTCCTTGATCATTTCCGGATCCAGTGCCGAGGTAGGTTCGTCAAACAGCATAATTTCCGGGTCCATGCACAGAGCACGGGCAATGGCGACACGCTGTTTCTGTCCGCCGGACAGCTGGTTGGGATAGGAATCCTTCTTTTCCAGAAGTCCGACTTTGCCCAGATAGTACAGGGCCTTTTCTTCCGCTTCCTGATCAGACCGCTTGAGCACAGAAACCTGTGCGAGCTTGCAGTTGTCAAGAACGGTTTTGTTGGGAAACAGATTGAAATGCTGGAATACAAATCCCATCCGGTTGCGCAGCTGACGGTATTCCTGCTTTTTGGAAGGATCCAGCACCTGTCCGTCCAGACAGACTTTTCCCTCGTCTGGTGTTTCCAGACCGTGGATGCAGCGCAGGAAGGTGGACTTGCCGGATCCGGAAGGTCCGATCAGGCACACCACTTCCCCTTTATTTACAGAAAGAGAAGCATCGGAAAGGGCATGAAGGGCGCCGAAATTTTTAGAGATATGTTCTGCTTTAATCACTTGCGGCCATCTTCCTTTCTAATCTGCGGGCAAAGAAGGAAATAACAAGAGTCATCGCCAGATAGAACACCGCAGCCACACTCAGTGGGTACAGGTAGTTGTAGTAACGGGCACCCAGAACCTGAGTGTTGTACATCAATTCCGTCGTTCCAATACAGGAAGCCAGAGAACTGTCTTTAATCAGAGTAATAAATTCAGAGACCAGAGGCGGGATAATCCGCTTGAAAGCCTGGGGCAGAATGACCTGAAACATCATGGTCCAGTAGGACAGCCCCAAAGTATCACTGGCTTCCCACTGTCCTTTTTCAACGCCCTGAATACCGGAACGAATCAGTTCTGTCTGATAGGCGCCGGAGTTCAAAGACAATGCAGTCAGTGCCACCACATAAATATTGGCACGGAAGCGGGCTCCCGTAATCATGCTGATCAGCACCGGTACAGCCAAATAAAAGAAGAAGATCTGCAGCAGCATCGGCGTTCCGCGGAAAAGCTCAACGTAGATATTTGCCAGCCAGTTGAACACTTTTACCTTGGAAAGCTTTGCAGCTGCCAGGATGACACCAATGACCATCCCTATAAATAACGCACCAAAGGCCAGCGCTAAAGAAACGCCAGCCCCCTGGAGCAGAAAGAGAATGTTCTCTTTCGTAAGAAACTCAGTTAAGGTCATTATTCAGCAGCACCAAACCACTTGTCAGTCAGTGTTTTGTAGTCTTCGCTGGCAGTAAAGGCTTTAATGGCTTCATTGACCTGATCCAGGAGTTCCTGGTTGTTTTTGGTTGTATAGATAATGTTCTTTTCATCCAGAAGTTTTTCATCCAGAACTTTGAAATCGCCGTTTGCCGCGTAGTTGTTGGCAACCGCCTGGTCAAGAACAACCGCATCCAGACCATCGGATTTCAGAGTTTCCATCAATGTTTTTACATCTGGTACAGATTTGACTTTGGCCCCTTCAATGGAGGAAGCAGCCTGTTCAGCGGTGGCTCCCTGCTGAGCACCTACTGTTTTTCCATTCAGATCGGCAGAGGAAGCAACAGAAGAATCATTTCTGACAATGATGACCTGTGCAGAATCGTAGTAAGAGTCAGAGAAAATACCTTCTCGTTTTTCATCGTAAGTAAAGCCGGAAATACCCAGATCAATCTGTCCTGCCTGCAGAGAGGAAATAATCGTATCAAAGGACAGTTCAACGAAATCATAGGTGTAATTATGTCCGTGTTCGTTGAGGTATTTGAAAATCCAGTCTGTCATATCCACATCAAAGCCTTCAATCTGGCCGGCTGTGTTTTTGGATTCATATGGCGGGTAGTCCGGAGAAATGCCAATGAGGATTTCTTTTGCCTTGTCGCTGCTGTCTGCTGTCTGACCAGCATCTTTGCTTGTACCGGAGCAGGCGGTCATGCCGAGTGCAATGGCTCCCGCAGCCACAACTTTGAAGAATTTGTTCATTTTTTTGTTTTCCTTTCGGGGCCTGGCCCTGAAGCAGCAGTTCTTGAAAAATAAAAACGCCCTTGAGAAAGGACGTTTATAACGCGGTACCACCTAACTTCTCTTTTTTTATAAAAAGAGCTCTCATCCATAACGCGGATCGCGGCAGGGATTAACCTGCACTCCAAGATACGTTCCGAAGTTTCCGCCAGCAGCTTGCACCGTCCGCTGTCTCTCTCTAGGCTTCTCTCTCCGTACTGCTTCTTATCAACGTGTATGCCAAGATTAAAGCACAATCAACACGCAATCTCAACTGATAACAAGCCTTTTGTGCTCTTGATCCCGCACTTTTTTGACATTTTCACGTAATTTTCCGATATTTTTAGCCAGCGTATTTTTTAGTTTTTCAGCGCCTGCAAAGGAGCTGGAATACGCCCGCCGCGGTTGACGAAAACAGAGTTTTCTTCCTGGTTGATGGGCATCACCGGGCCGCTTCCCAGAAGGCCGCCAAAGTCGAGCATATCCCCGACGTTTTTGCCAATCGCCGGAATCACGCGAACCGCTGTGGTTTTGGAATTGACCATGCCAATCGCCGCTTCATCGGCAATCATCCCGGAAATCACATCTGCAGAAGTGTTTCCCGGTACAACAATCATATCCAGCCCAACCGAACATACGGCCGTCATGGCTTCCAGCTTTTCCAGATTCAGGCATCCGCACTGCGCCGCATGAATCATTCCTGCATCTTCAGAGACCGGAATGAAGGCTCCGGAAAGGCCGCCCACGTGACTGGTGGCCATGACACCGCCTTTTTTTACCGCATCATTAAGCATGGCAAGGCACGCTGTCGTTCCATAGGCTCCGCAGGTTTTCAGGCCCAGTTCTTCCAGAATGTGAGCGACGGAATCTCCCACAGCCGGAGTCGGAGCCAAAGACAGGTCGACAATTCCAAAAGGCACGCCCAAACGGCGGCTGGCTTCTTTTCCCACCAGCTGTCCCATACGGGTGATTTTGAAGGCTGTCTTTTTAATCAGATCGGCCATTTCATCCATGGAGGCTTCCTTGCTCGCTTTGGCAAGAGCCGCTCGGACAACACCAGGACCGGAAACCCCTACGTTTAAAACGCAGTCTCCTTCTCCCACCCCGTGGAAAGCTCCCGCCATAAAGGGGTTGTCTTCCGGTGCGTTGCAGAAGACCACCAGTTTGGCAGCGGCCATGCAGTTTTCATCGGCCGTCAGTTCGGCTGCCTGACGAACCACCTGCCCCATCTGCTTGACAGCGTCCATGTTAATGCCGGCTTTGGTCGATCCAATGTTGACAGAGGCACAGATATGCTGGGTGGCAGCCAAGGCTCTTGGAATGCTTTCAATTAAAGCATGGTCTCCAGGCGTATATCCTTTCTGCACCAGTGCCGAGTATCCGCCGATAAAATCGACGCCCAGCTTTTGAGCGCAGCGTTCCAGTGTCAGAGCATATTCCACCGGATCTCCCTGACTGCAGTTTGCCAGCAGGGCGATAGGGGTGACAGAAATGCGTTTGTTGACCACTGGGATGCCATACTCTCTGGAAATATCTTCTCCCGTTTTGACCAGATCTTTGGCCAGGCGGCAGATTTTTTCCTCTACCTTGCGGCAGGATTCATGAATGTCAGGGTCGCAGCAGTCCAGCAGGGAAATCCCCATGGTGATGGTGCGGATGTCCAGACACTCTTCGTCAATCATTTTTATGGTTTCAAGAATTTCTTTTGTCTGCATAGGCCCACCTTAAATGGAATGCATGGCATCAAAGATCGCCTGGTTCATCACACGGATAATCAGTGCATTGTCCACACCGATCTGCTCCATTTCGGAAGCAAAATCATCAAAGGATTCATCCATGCCTTTCATATCCACAATCATTGTCATGGAGAAGATTCCGTCCACAATGGTCTGGGCTACTTCCATGATATTAATGCCATGATCCGCACAGGCATTGGCTACCATAGCCAGAATCCCCACGCGGTCATTGCCTACTACACTTATTACGGCTCTCATAATCTAGTCCCTTCCTATTTCACAACAAATTCGGCTTTCGAAAATTTATTCAGTTCGAATGGCTCATACGCACTTTGAATGCCCTGCACATTGACGTCGAATTCGTCCGGCATAAAAGACACCTGGCTTTGCTGGCGGAGCATTTCCTGAATGGCATGGCTCATTTCCTTGTTCAGGGTCAGGCTTTTTTTCAGACAGATGTTGTTTTCCTCATCCACCAGATACACCTCCACCGTCAGGTTTTCAGCATTCAGAAGGACGTCCTTCTCGTCACAATCCTGAATGTTGAAGTAGAAATCACTGGAATCGATGGGTCCGCCTTCCAGAACAAAGATGCCCAGATCTGCGGTATAGCAGAAGTGAACATTGAATGCTTTTGCCAGAGACAGCTGCTCATCGTTCCATTCGTCATCTTTAACAACCAGCATGAATTTGCCATCCGCAAAATCCACTGCTGTTCCTAAAGGAAGATCATATGGAAACTTTTCTTTTTTGCTCATGAAACCAGTATACCCGTTTGTTTCAATTTTCTGCAAATTTGCATTCCTTGTGAAAACAAAAAAAAGCGGCCCTTTGGACCGCTGTATAAAGNCGTGTTAGATACCCAGATCTTTCTGAGCAGCTGTAATCACTGCCATTTTGTAAACTTCTTCTTCGTTGCATCCACGGCTCAGGTCGTTGATTGGAGCGTTCAGACCCTGAAGAACTGGTCCGATGGCTTCATATCCGCCAAGACGGGCTGCAATTTTATAACCGATGTTTCCGGAAGACAGGTTTGGGAAAATGAAGGTATTGGCCTGACCTGCAACTTTGGATCCTGGAGATTTCAGTTTTGCAACTTCTGGAGATACGGCGCAGTCAAACTGCATTTCGCCGTCTACATCGAAATCAAGAGGCATTCTTTTCAGACGAATGGCTGCTTCAGACATTTTTGCTACGCAGTGACCTGTAGCAGATCCGAAAGAAGAGTAGGACAGCAGAGCAACTTTTGGTTCTGTACCGAAAGCTTTTGCTGTAGCTGCAGACTGCAGAGCGATTTCAACCAGTTCATCTGGGTTTGGATCGCGGTTGATGGCACAGTCACCCATAAAGAAATGCTGTTCTCCTTTTTCCATCAGGAAGATGGAGGAAACAAGAGACTGACCTGGTGCTGTTTTAACCAGCTGCAGAGCTGGACGGACAGTGTCAGCCGTGGAATACGTTGCACCACCGAGCAGGCCATCGGCATAGCCCATTTCAACGAGCATTGTTCCAAAGTAGTTTGTGGATGTCAGAGCCTGTTTGGCTGCTTCCAGATCCAGACGTCCTTTGCGCAGGGCAACCATGCGGGTAGCCATTTCATCAATGTCCTTAAATTCACTTGGAGCCAGGACTTCAATATTGGAAATATCAAAGCCGTTTTCTTTGGCGCAGCTGTTTACTTCTTCATGTTCGCCAAGAAGAACAGGAGTCAGAATACCATCGTTCTGCAGACGGACAGCAGCACCCATAACACGTGGATCCCATCCTTCTGTAAAGACAATTTTCACACCTTTGCCTTTAATCTTTTTTGCTAATTCATCAACAATCATTCGTATAACCTCGCGTTTTATTAATTATGACTCGGGGAGCAATCGAACTTTCCCCACTATTAAGAATATATCACTATGTCCAGTCATCACAAATTAAATTCGGCGCTCTTTACAAAAAAAGAAACCTGTTACGTTTTTGTTCCGCCTTTTTGCAAACTCCTGTTTTCAAAAAGAAACCAGGAATCGGAAAAATAAATATCCATCTGAATGGTTCGGAATGGTATAGTACTTTCATCTTTAAGAAAAGGAGGTCATTTATGGATCATACAAGACCATCTATTATCCATTACAAATCCAGCAATTTGTTCAACATACGGGTTCTCTGCGGAATTTCCCTGTTTATTGCTTTGTATCTGGTTCTCGCTGCGTTCAAAATTTCCCTGAGCAGCACCCTGCGCATTTCCTTTACCTTTCTGGCACTGGGAGCAAGCTGCTGCTTTTTCGGGCTGTGGCCAAACCTGATCTCCGCCTTTATCTGCGATTTTCTCGGATGGCTGATTCATCCAGACGGACCATACGTTCCTTTGTTTGCTCTGGTGCTCATGGCCGAAGCTGCCATTTTCTCCTTCTTCTTTTACGGAAGAGAAAAAATCGGACTGGGCCGAGTCATCCTGGCAAAAGGTCTTGCCACCATCCTTTGCAATCTAATTTTGAATCCGCTGATCTTAAGCATGATGTACCAGCTTCCCTTCTGGGTGACCTTCAGCACCCGACTGGTTAAAAATGCCGTTCTCTTCCCTGTGGAAGTGTTCCTGCTCTATCTGGTTCTGCAGATGTGCATTCGCCTTTCCAAACGGATTTCCTGGCTCTAGGAAGTCCGTTTTTACTTTTTTCATTTTTTGAGTGTTTTTTCTTGCCAGTCCTGAATCATCGTGTTAGTATGGTCGGGCAATCAAGCAATGGGCCTGTAGCTCAGGTGGTTAGAGCGCACCCCTGATAAGGGTGA
>JABUSF010000005.1:110541-116875 GCA_021443945.1 Ileibacterium sp. | reverse complement strand
TGCACGCAGGGGGTCAGGAGTTCGATCCTCCTACGCTCCACCATTTTGAAATCAACCGCGTCGGAAATCCGATGCGTTTTTTCTTTTTCAGGACTTTCCAAACAAAAAGGAGCATTTCTGCTCCCTGAAGCGGGCTGTACAGCCCGTTTTCTTTTTTAACTGAGTTTTTCGAATACAAGAATGGCCTGAATTCTGTCACCGCCGGCCAGTCCTTTTGTATCCCCTGCCGCTGTGGACAGAGTATGAAGCCGATAGCCTTTGGCAGCCTGTTTGTTGATGACATCTTCCAGCTGACCAATGTTTCCCATACCGGCTCCCAGCAGTTTTTCTTTTAAGTTCACCTGCAGAACAACGTACTGCTGATCATTGTTTCCATCGAACAATCCCATACATAGAGCCTCCTCACTTAAACTTATCTTATCTTTTAATTTCCGTCATATCCATACAGACCTGTGTGATTCCCGGATCCTGCAGACTCTTGGGATCCATATGGCCTGAGTTGATCACCCGCACATCCTGACAGCCGCACTCCAGAGCGCATGCAATCCCTGCGTAAGAGTCCTCAAGAATCGTCAGATCCTTCATCTTTGTGTTCAGAATTTGACAGCACTTGGCAAACATCTCCTTCTTATCCGCGTAGGTTCCATCATCAAAGACAATATTCTTTGGGTCGATCCACTTGTCCAGCCCGAAGGTCTTCACGAAAAAATCCATGTTGTCCTGAATGGAAGCCGAAGCGATGGTAAAGGGAATGCCTTTTTCCTTCAGCCAGTCAAACAGCTCTTCCGTCCCCGCAATCAAATGCAGATTTTCAGGATCTTCCAGGCAGAACTGACGGTAGTACGCTTCCTTAAGCCGGGACAGACGGTCGGATTCTTCCGGTTCGAGCTTTCTTTGCGTCATCCAGTCCAGAAGCTGAGCGTTAGGTATGCCGTTCATTTGGGTATGCAGCTCTTCTTCTGTAATGGGCCGTCCTCTTAAATCCATACTGATGGCCGACCAGGCTTTCACATGCTTGTCATGGTCCAGAAACAGAGTTCCGTTAAAGTCAAACACGGCAGCTTTCATTTTTGTTTTTCCCCTTCCAGTGCGCCAGCAGCTCTCCTACAAAATACAGGGATCCGCATACCAGCGTCTTTTCTTTCCGATTTTCAAGATGGTCCATCATCTGATCAAAACTGACTTCCGGCAGCCGCTCTTTTCTGGCCATCGTTTCCAGATCTGCCAGCCGGCCGTTCTCAAAGTCCACCAGAACGATCTTTGAACTGATTTTTTGCAGTTCATGAATCATTTCATACCCGGCTTTATCTTTGAGCACGCTGAAATAAATTTGCTTAAACTCCAGACCAGCACAGCTTTCGACCAGAGCCCGGATTCCATCAATGTTGTGAGCGCCGTCCGCCACCAGAAGCGGATGGGTGTCCAGAATTTCAAAGCGTCCTTTCCAGGAAAAGGCCTTTTGGATTTCCTCCAGCTGCTTTGCGGTGACCGACAGTCCAAGATGATCAGCCAAAGTCAGAGCCAGAGCCAGATTATCCTTCTGGTAGACCGGCAGATGCGCAGGCCATGTTTCAAACGATCTCAGGCCTGTTTCAAAAGGAGCTTCCGCCGCAAGGGCACACTGGCGCAAAACAGCCAGGCAGGATTCATCCCGCTCCGCTGTGATCACAGGAACATTCTTTCTGGCGATCTTTCCTTTTGTCAAAGCAATCTGCTCTCTGGTATCGCCAAGCCAGGCCATATGATCCAGACCAATGTTGGTGATGGCTTTGGCCTGATGATCCATTGCGGTGACCGCATCCCGTTCACCCCCAAGTCCTGTTTCCATAATGACCAAATCCGGCTTCTTTTGAAGAAACCAGTCCAGAGCCATCCAGAAGTCCATTTCAAACATGGTGAAATGTTCCCTATCAAACAGATCCTTCCACTTTGTGTAAATCTCATGCCATTCTTCCGAAGAAATACTGGCCTGATTGTACTGCATCCGCTCAAAATGACAAATCAAATGGGGAGAGGTAAATACCCCTGTACTCCATCCGTTTTCCCTGGCGATGAGATTCAGCCAGGTGCAGACCGATCCCTTGCCGTTGGTTCCGGCGATTTGCACAGATTTCAGATTTTTATGTTCTGGAAGATACGCGTCCAGCCACTTTCGCATTTGTTCAATGGAGTGGTTGATTCCCTTGCGGGCCTCCATTTGAGCCACTTCCTGTTCGATTATTTTCTTTTCCATAAATTTATCCGGTTTTATTTTGGCGCTTGTCTTCTGCCCTGTCAAAAGTGAAATCCAGAGCGTATTTCTTTTTGGCAGGGATCGGTTAAGATGATTAAAGGTGATCAATATGAACAGCTGGAACGATTTTATGAACCAGGAGCTGAAAAAAGGCTACCTGGAAAACATTCGAAATATTCTGGAGCAGGAATATGCGCACAAAACCATTTACCCTCCCAGAGATTTGATTTTCAACGCTTTGGAAACCACTCCTCTTGATCAGGTCAAAGTGGTCATTCTGGGACAGGATCCTTACCACAACCCCAACCAGGCCATGGGATACGCCTTTTCCGTACCGGCCGGCGAGAAAATTCCCCCATCTTTGCAGAACATGTACAAAGAGCTGGAAAACGAATACCAGATGCCAGTCAGACGCAGCGGCGATCTTTCCGACTGGGCCAGCCAGGGAGTGCTGCTTCTCAACCCGATTTTGACAGTGGAAGCCCACAAGCCTTTATCCCATCAGAATCTGGGATGGCAGCAGTTTACCGATGCGGTTCTGCAGCAGTTAAACCAGCAGGATCAGCCCATTGTCTTTTTGCTGTGGGGAGCCCAGGCCCGGAAAGCCAAGCGGTTTTTAAACAACCCCAACCATCTGGTTCTCGAAAGTGCCCATCCGTCCCCTTTGTCCGCCTACCGGGGCTTTTTTGGAAACAACCATTTCCGCACGGCCAATGACTTTCTGCAAAGCAAAGGCATATCGCCTGTAAACTGGACCGCTTCCAACCTTTGAGCATTCAATTTGAGAAGTCCTGTTTCTCTTGGGCACAATAATAAAAACAGGAGAGACATGTATGGACAATAAGAAGACCTATTTGAAATATCTGTTCTGGGCTGCCATCGGCATTGCCGCTCTGGTTCTGCTCATTCTGACCAACAAGTAAAGCAAAGACCCGAAGCACACAAACGCTTCGGGCCTTTTTTGTCTATTCGCTTTTCAGCTCCATGATCATATCCCGCAGCTGGGCAGCGGTTTCGAAATCGAGATTCATGGCTGCTTCCTTCATTTCCTTTTCCAGATCGGCAATGTACTTGGCGGTATCTTTCTTTCCCAGTTTCTTTTTCTTCAGATACTTGGCTGTCATCGCCTTGGTTTCCTTGGAGCGGACCACGTCCCGAATCGGCTTGATGATGGTTTTTGGCACAATGCCGTGCTCTTCATTATATTTCATCTGAATGCCTCGGCGCCGGGCGGTTTCCTCGATGGCATATTCCATGGACTCGGTGATCTTGTCTCCGTACATGATGACTTTGCCGTCTGCATTTCGAGCCGCCCGCCCGATGATCTGAATCAGAGAGCGCTTGGAGCGCAGGAATCCTTCCTTATCCGCATCGAGAATCGCAATCAGGGACACTTCCGGAATGTCCAGTCCTTCCCTTAACAGGTTGATGCCCACCAGAACATCGTATTTGCCTTCCCGCAGATCGTGAATGATCTCCGTGCGCTCGATGGTTTTGACTTCATGATGCAGCCAGGCCACTTTAATATCCAGGTTTTTCAGATACTCCGTTAAATCCTCCGCCATGCGGACAGTCAGGGTGGTGACCAGGGTGCGTTCATTGCGGGCAATGCGGGCTTTGATCTCATCCACTAAATCATCAATCTGTCCCTGTGTGGGGCGCACTTCCACTTCCGGATCCAGCAGGCCGGTTGGGCGGATGATCTGTTCGATGACTTCTCCTTCGGTCTGCTCCAGCTCATAATCGCCGGGGGTGGCAGAAACATAAATGCTTTGAGGAGCCTTGGCTTCAAATTCATCAAATGTCAAAGGCCGGTTGTCCAGAGCAGAGGGCAGACGGAATCCGTAATCGACAAGAGTCTGTTTTCTGGCCCGGTCGCCGTTGAACATCCCCCGAATCTGAGGCAGAGAGACATGGGATTCATCCACCACCATCAAATAGTCCTTCGGGAAATAGTCAAACAGGGTATAAGGGGTTTCTCCTTCTTTGCGCCCGTCAATGTGACGGGAATAGTTTTCAATGCCCGGGCACACGCCAAACTCCCGCAAAGCTTCAATATCATAGCGGCAGCGCTGTTCCAGGCGCTCTTTTTCCAAAGGCTTGCCCTGTTCTTCAAAATATTCCAGGCGTTCTTCCAGCTCTTCTTCAATGGTTCTGGCCGCCCGTTTAATAATGTCCATGCTGGTGGCATAGCCGCTGGCCGGATAAATATTGTAAAGAGAGTAGGCCTGAATCAATTTCCCCGTCAGGGGATCCACTTCCGAAATCCGCTCGATTTCATCTCCGAACATTTCAATCCGGATCAAATAGCGGTCGGTGTGACCCGGCGCAATTTCGATCACATCTCCCCTGACTCTGAAGGTTCCTCTTTTGGTTTCAAAATCGTTGCGCTTGTACTGCTGGTTGATGAGCATGAGCATCAGATCATTGCGGTCAATCACATCTCCCACATGAATGGTATCAATCATGTCCCGGTACTGTTCCGGGTTGGAGGCACCGTAAATGCAGGCAACGGAGGCCACAATGATGGTATCCGGATGGTGAAGAGCTGCATTGGTGGCCGCCATGCGCAGCATATCCAGTTCTTCGTTGGTTTTGGTGTTTTTATCGATGTAGGTGTCTGTTTTGGGCATGTAGGCTTCCGGCTGGTAGTAGTCGAAGTAGGAAACAAAATACTCTACATGGTTGTTGGGGAAAAACTCCTTCAGCTCGGAGTACAGCTGAGAAGCCAGGGTTTTATTATGAGCAAACACCAGGGTCGGTTTGTTGACCTGGGCAATCACGTTGGAAATGGTAAATGTTTTTCCGGTTCCGGTCGCCCCCAGCAAAACCTGATGCTTTTTGCCTTCTTTAATTCCTTCCACCAGTTCGGCAATGGCCTCTGGCTGGTCTCCGGAAGGTTTATAATCCGATACAAGTTCAAAATGATCCACAGAATTCTCCTTTCTGCGCTGCAAAAAATCAGAGGCACAGCTTGTGTCTGTAAGATTCATCTTACAGCATCCCGCCTTTTTACAGGCCCCAATTGATGCATGACCCTGTAAAACGCAAAGACAGAAGGTCAATGGTATGATAAAAAAAGAATACAGCAGTTTGTTTCAAAGCAAAGCGTCACAGGAAAGGATGGTAGGCTGCTCACCTTTGCTTTCAGAAACTGCAGGCATTTTCGTGATGCAGATCGAGCAGCAGTTTTATGGACAGAACACAGACCAGACCTGTATGGGTCAAAAATCTGCAGATTGGCGGCAGCGATAAAGTTGTCATTCAGTCCATGTGCAATATCAAAACAAGCAAAGCGGACGAAGTGGCCGCTCAAATTCTGGAACTGGAAAAAATGGGCTGTGAGCTCATTCGCGTCTCCGTGATGGATATGGACGATGCGCAGGCCATTTCCGAAATAAAAAAACAGATTCATATCCCTCTGGTGGCCGACATTCACTTTGACTACAAACTGGCGCTGGCTGCCATTGAAAACGGAGTCGACAAAATTCGTCTGAATCCCGGCAACATCGGCCCAAGAGAAAATGTGGAAGCCGTGGTAAAAGCCTGCAAGGAAAAAGGCATTCCCATCCGCATTGGAATCAATTCCGGGTCTCTGGAAAAAGACATCCACGAAAAGTACGGAAAGCCAACCGCCCAGGGCATGATCGAATCTGCCAGACGGCATGTTCAAATTCTGGAAGATCTGGATTTTCACGACATCGTATTGTCCTTTAAATCCAGCGATCCTCTGCTCTGCCTGGAAACCTACCGTCTGGCCAGCGTGGTGTTTCCCTATCCTCTTCATTTAGGGGTGACAGAAGCCGGCACCGTCATGACATCTGCCATCAAATCTTCTCTGGCACTGGGCAGTCTTCTGCTGGAAGGCATCGGCAATACCATCCGTATTTCCGTCAACGGTTCGCCCAAACTGGAAATCCCCATCGTCAAGGAACTGCTCAAAGACTGCGGTCTGGCCGAGCACGTTCCAAACCTGATCGCCTGTCCAACCTGCGGGCGGACCGCCTGGAACATGAAACCGGTGGTCGATGCCATTGAAGAATACCTGCAGACCGTCAGCAAAGATGTCACCGTCGCCATTATGGGCTGCGTGGTCAACGG
>JABUSF010000005.1:106361-109744 GCA_021443945.1 Ileibacterium sp. | reverse complement strand
GAATACTGCTTATTGGTTTTAAATTCCTTGACGGTTCCGTCTGCCAGCTTTTCCTGGAAAACAACGGAATCCTTCGGCAGAAAACTGCTGGCCACATCGACCGCGGCGGTGACATATCCGCCGGTATTGTCTCTCAAATCCAGGATCAGCGTATTGGCGCCGGAATCTTTGATCCGCTTCAATGCCTTGGCCACATCCCTTCCGCTGCTTTGAGCAAAGTTGGAAAGCACCAGCTCTCCGGTGGTTCCGTCTGTGGCGGCAGAAACGGTGAGATCGTAAGAGCCTGGAACGACTTTGAAGCTGAGAATTTCCCCATTGCGCAGCACGTCCAGAGAGACTTCCTGACCGTCTTTTCCTTTGATGTAGGAAACAATCTCGTCGGAAGTTTTTGTATTGGTCTCAAAATCATCGATTTTGACAATGGCATCTCCAGGCTGCATGCCGGCCTGATCTGCCGGTGAATCAATAAACACCTGAATGACCTCCGGCACATTGTCCCGGTTCATAAAAAACTGAAATCCAATGCCCACATTGCTTCCGGAAAGGCTCTGGGTAAACGCCTGAGCAGATTCCAGATCAAAGTAAACGGTGTGAGGATCTTCTTCCAGAGACGTCATGCCGTCCAGAGCATTCTCCACCAGTTCTTCTTCCAGATTTTCCTTATCCTTGCCAAAGTACCATCGGTCTTTAAGGACGCTGTAAACCGTATTGATCTTTTCCAGGCTGGAGTTTCCCGCGGACGAAGAGATCCGGCTGCCGGCCAGAACTCCGCCTGCAAAGAAGACTCCGGCGATCAGAACGCCTGGAATTATTTTTTTAGCCATTTCTGAAGAGTTTTTCAAATCCATGAAACTGGCTTCCTTTCTAATTTATCGGCTGCTTCGAATGTATCGGGAGACAGCCAGCAGACTGGCACACAAACCGGCCATTGCTCCAGTCGACAGCAGTGACCAGCCTATCCACGCATTCATCTGGTTCACAGGGATCATTTTGAACAGCGGAACAAAGAACATTCCATGCATCGCCTGATAGAGGACGGGATAGGTAAAGATATAAAACAAACACGGCAGCAAAGCCCCCAGAAGCCCAATCAGGGTTCCTTCCAGCAGAAACGGGATCCGGATGAAGGAAGAAGAAGCACCCACGGTGCGCATGATACTGATTTCGCTTTGGCGGGAATAAATGGCTGACCGGATTGTATTGTAAATCAGATAAAGGCTCAAAAGAAAGAGCAGCAGCTCAAATCCAAAAGAAACCCACTTTACCATGGTCAAAACCTTGACCATCTCCCCGACAGACTGACCGCCGTAGACGGCATCTGCCACTCCGTCCAGAGACTTCAGGCGCTTGGCCACCGCATCGATTTCCTTTTCCTTTTCAGGATAAACAAAGAAGGCATTGCTTAAAGGGTTTTGTTCTCCCCGGTAGGCGGCAAAGGCTTCCCCCTTTTCCTGGATCATCAGTTCCAGTTCCTGGTCTTTGCCGGAAAAGACAGCCTGCTTGACTCCCTGGGTATTTAAAATGTCCGCCTCCATTTGGGCAATGGCCTGCGGATCCTCCACCTGCTCCTCCAGGATGACATGAATCCGCAAATCATCCATGGCCGAATCGGAAAACCGGTTGACGTGGAGAACGGTCATTAAAAACAGTCCCAGCAGCAGCATGGTCATAAAAACCGTGGCTGCGCAGCTGAGCACCAGAGTCCAGTGACGGGCCATGCCGATCAGCGCATTTTTAATGGAGTACTTCAGAAGGTTCAGTCTTGTTCTCATAGACTCTTGTAACCGCCTTTGGCAAAGTCATGAACCATAAACCCTGCATCCAGCATAATGGTCCGCTTTTTGTATTCATCCACAATAGCGGAATCGTGAGTCACCATGATGATGGTGGTTTTCAGGGTTTCGTTGATTTTTTCCAGCAGGCTCATAATCTCCCGGCTTTTTTCCGGGTCCAGGTTGCCTGTGGGCTCATCAGCAATGAGCACTTTGGGCTGATTGACGATGGCTCTTGCAATGGTCACCCTCTGCTGCTGGCCTCCGGAAAGTTCATCGGGATAACTGTAGGCTTTTTCCTTCAGATCCACCAGTTCCAGCACTTCAGCGACCCGCTTTTTGATTTCCTTTTTGGACGCCCCTACGGCTTCCATGGCAAAGGCAATGTTTTCATACACCGTTAAAGACGGCAGCAGCCGGTAATCCTGAAAGATGCAGCCGATGTTGCGGCGGTATTTCGGCACCTTGCGGTGCTTTAAATGCCCCACATCCACTCCGTCTACGATGACGCTGCCGGAATCGGGGATTTCTTCTGCGTTGAGAATTTTGACCAGAGTGGACTTTCCCGATCCGGTTGCTCCAATGACATAAACAAACTCCCCGTCATCGATATGCAGATCCAGGCCGGTGAGGGCATGAATCCCTTTGGGATAGGATTTGGATACTTGTTTTAAATCAATCATGGTGCCTCCTTTAGAAGAAGGATTCCGGACGCTCTCTGCAGGGGGCGCTTCCTGTGGCTTCACAGGCGGTGCCCACAGATCCCCAGCCGGCTCCAAAGGATACATCTCCCGTGCTCTGCAGGTAGGAAACCATTTCAGACATGGAGCGTTTTCCCAGGTTGTAAATCTCCACATGGGTGTGGGGGCCGCTGGAATTTCCGGAATTCCCGGTCAATGCAATGGTCTGTCCCTGGGCAACGGTCTGTCCAGGGCTGACATAAAGGGTATTGGATAAGTGAGAGAAGCTGACAGCATACAAGGTGCCGTTGACTTCACAAAGCATGGCAATAAAATTTCCGCTTCCGTACGGGAACCCGGACCAGTTGCCCAGATAGCCTGAATTGGAAGGCTGGGTGGCCGATGCGGAAACGATCAGTCCGGACGCCGGAGCAATCAGAGGTGTTCCAATGGGAGCGGCCAGATCCACACCCAGATGCATCCCGCCTCCGGGGTACGCCCATGTACCGGCTGATTTGGATCCCGCAGGAACCGGATTGACAAATCCGCTCACGCTTGGAATGGAAGAGTAGTCAATGCCTGATCCCAGATCAGCAGAAATCACAAACTCCTTAATGGCGTCCATGGAAGCCTGCGCACTGCGCATTTGCGCCTCCAGAGACGCTTTCTGCGCTTCGTACTGGGCTTTGAGCTGATTGTAAGATTCCTCAAGAGCCTGAGCCTGTGCTTTCTGATCTTCCAGAATCTGCTTCTGCTCCATTTCCTGGGCCTGAAGCCGCTCCAGTTCTCCTTTGGAAAACTCCAGCTCCTGTTTCATTTTTTCAAGGGTTTCGATCTGATTCTGGTCCGACTGGGTAATCCTTTCCAGACCGGAAATGCGGCGAAGCATGTCCGCAAGGCCTTTGCTTCCCATGATCAGATCAATGTATGA
>JABUSF010000005.1:104387-106045 GCA_021443945.1 Ileibacterium sp. | reverse complement strand
GTTTGAACTTTTGTACAGCGGGTGTACCACTCCTCTTCGTTGGAGTAGTCCTGTGCGTAAATGGGCAGAACGGAAACGATCAGCGCGGCCGCTGCTGCCAAAAGCGGTATTTTTTTTCGTTTCATCGGGTCCTCCTGATCAGGCGTCCGGCCGCCAGTAAGGAGCCAATGGCTCCGGAAAGCAGTCCGGCCGCAAATGCGGCTGCATTCAGCCACAGTAAAAAGGGGAAAGGAGCCTGCAGGGCAAACATTTCAGAAACAAGAGCCCCCTGGAACGCTTTGTATATCATGACGTAGGCAGCATCCACCAGCACACTGGGGATGAAAGCTCCCCAGAAGCCCATGGCCATGCCAGTGAAGAGAAAGGGCATGTAAATGTAGAAGTTGTACGCTCCTACCGTTCTCATAATCGAAATCTCATCCTGCCGGACCAGAATGGTCATGCGGATGGTATTGCGGATCAGAAAGATGGACAGAACCATCAGCCCGCCTGCCAGGGCAAAGCCGATCCGGCGCATGGAATCAAATACGGAAATGAGCTTCTGAATGGCTGCCCCGCCGTAGCTGACTTCCACCACACCGTCCACCTGTCCCAGTTTTTGAGACATATCCTCCAGTTTATCTTTAGGATTCACCTCCACGGTGATCACATCATACAAAGGGTTGGCATCCTTATATTGAAGAAACATTTCTCCGTTTTCTTCGATCAGCTTGTCCAGCTCCTCTTCCTTGCTGGAATATTCGGCAGAAACAACTTGAGGCATGGTGCTGATTTGCTTTACAATCTCCGTTGTCTGCTCCTGGCTCAAGGAAGGTGCCAGAGAGACCTGCAGCTTCATCTGAGATTCAATGGACAGCGAAATGTCTCTGACATTGAGGGCGATCACCGCCATGATCAGGGAAAGAAGCAGGGCCACAGAAATGGACAATATAGAAGAAAACGTCATAGAGAAATGACGTTTCATATCTTTATTTGCAGTTTTGAACAGTCTTGGAAGACTTTTAAAAAATAAAATCATATAATTACCGATTTTCTATTATAACATTCCTACACCTAAAGTTTGCGAAAGCCCGATTTTCACACAATAGAAGAAGCCCTCACAACTTTTCACAAACTATAAACATTCAAATCTTCCAGCCCGCTGATACTATAAGGTCGAGTTAAGAGAACTCAACAATAAAAACTCTTTTATAATCTCTCTCCTAAAAATAAAAGAACCTGCGCAGTGATAACCGGCACTACTCAGGTTCTTTTATTTTTTTATTTCCACCAGCCCTTTTTGCGAATGTAAATCAGCTCTGCAAAAATAATCAGCAGACAGGTTCCAACGGTAAGGTGGAAACCGTAAGGACTGTTGATCAGAGGCATGTTGACAAAGTTCATTCCAAACCAGCCGGTGATCAGGGTCAGAGGCAGGAAAATAGCCGTAATGACTGTCAGAATCGTGGAGATCCTGTTCTGCTTATCGGACAGCTGCGTCTGGCGGAGATTCCAGATCTGTGAGGTGTAGTTTTTGATGGTTTCCACCATGTTCGACAGCATGGAGACCCTGGTCAAATACAAGCTCAGCAAAGCCGGCACCTGCCCTTTGTTTTCCTGCACCATGAGCACCTGCAGCATCTGCCCCATGGCGTTCAGCTGCAGGTAGTAGTTTTCCA
>JABUSF010000005.1:103162-104365 GCA_021443945.1 Ileibacterium sp. | reverse complement strand
TCCATCATAAAGCGGTCCATATTCACGTTCCGCTTTTCAAACAGGTCGATTTCAATGTTCTCCAGCTTTTCGTTGTAGTCCTCCAGAAAATATACATCCCGGCGGATCATGTAGTTCATGAATCCCAGCAGAAACTCCAGCGGGCTGCTGTAGACAAAGTCGTACTGGTCAAAAAAGCCCTGCACGAATGTTTTCAGTTTGTCTTCGTCGCCGATAAAGAACAAATCATCTCCTGCCAGGGCAAAAGCGAAGTCAAACCGGGTTTGGATCGGATGGGATCTCTGCGGAACCACAAACGTTCCGGACAGAACATTTTTATAGGAGGTCACTTCGCAGAATTTTGCAGGGCTGTTTTGCTGGAGCAGCGGGCAGTCCTGCCAGACTTCCGGAAATTTGCTTTTAAAATCATCGAGAGACAAAATCCTCAGCTGCTGCTGGGGATTCTGTGTATTCCATTGAATTTTCATAACAATCACTTCCACCAACTTATCAGTTCTATTATGAAATACCCGCGGATCTTTTTTGGCTGTAACACTCTGCCAAAATCCGCATAAAAAAAAGCACCTGTATGCAAGGCGCCAAAAAATTCCCCTTCTTTCTTAAATGAAGTCAAAGGTGGTTTTGTTTCTTACTCAAAACCAGGTTATCTATTCGTAAATTCATCACGCGGAACGTATCTAAGTTCCAGATCATACCCGAGTTCTTCGAGCATGGAAATGAATGTTTTGTTAATTAAACCGTCATTTTTTTTGATGATGTGATTGACGTACTGGGAAGTAATTCCTAATCTTCCAGCGAGTCCGCCCTGGGTCAAACCAGCTTCAACGCATTTGACCTTCACATCCACTTCCAGATTGTTTCTAATCATGGTCTGTCTCCTTTTGCTCGTGCACATTATAGCCAATACAAGATTAAAAACCTACATAAAATAAAGATTTTTTCATGAAATTCTCAACTTTTCCATTATTTTGACCTATATTTTGCCGTAATTCGCACTATTTGGACGAGTAAATCTCACATAAAGATTTAATAATCCTTTAAATATGTAAAAATAACGTATTTTTTCGGGATGCCGGAAAGTCAACTTATATCAAAAAGATTGAAAATCCAATATCCAAAAAAAAGAAAAAAACGCATCGGATTTCCGATGCGGTTAATTTCAAAATGGTGGAGCGTAGGAGGATCGAACTCCTGACCCCCTGC
>JABUSF010000005.1:101373-103073 GCA_021443945.1 Ileibacterium sp. | reverse complement strand
CTCACCCTTATCAGGGGTGCGCTCTAACCACCTGAGCTACAGGCCCATTGCTTGATTGCTCGTGTATACTATCATCGATTTTTAGCTCTGACAAGACTTAAGCACTAAAAAATGATGAAATTTCTTTTTTCTCAAATCGGCCCTTCCTGCTGCCCCTGCGTGGACAGCCGCTTTTGCCGGCTTTTCGCATCAAATGGTTCTTCTTTTCGAATGCGACAGATCTGTTTCGAAGATCAAAACGCCAAAGACCGCCTGAAACCAAAAAAGCATCTCATTTTACTGAGATGCCTCGTTGTCTGCGCTTACCAGTACACGGCTGCGCGGCTGGAAAGAACCAGAGCAATGGAAATCACGGCAAAAACAACCGTCAAAGCCCAGAAGGACGGGCACTGGAATGTTTCTTTCCAATAAGAAATGCTTTGCGGGCCTTTGACAGCCGCTTTGAATTCTTCAAAATGGCTTCCAAAGTAAATCCATCCGGCGACTGCAAACACTACAAAGAGAATTCCCAGCCAGGTTTCTGCTCCAGGAAGATAAGAGGCCACAACCGCCAGCAGATTGTTGACAAAATGCATGTAAATGGATGCGGCAAGGGATCCGGTTTTCAAATACACCAGGCCAAAAGCCAGAGACATACCAAACACAGGCAGTCCCTGATACAGATTCAAATGAGCCAGAGCAAACAGAACCGATGAAAAAATCAGGGCAAACAGAGGAGAGTATTTCTTCATGCTTTCCAGAATCATTCCCCGGAAAACAATCTCTTCCATCACCGGAGCCACCACAACGGTCAGCAGAATGTAGAAAACATTCGACAGCAGAGTCAGGCCGGACAATTCTCCGCTGACAGGAATTTCCAGACCGAAATAATTCAAAAAAATATTGGTCACATTCAGCCCAAGTGCCAGGGGCATATACATGGCATACGCCAGCAGAGGCCCCCACAGCAGGACGGAAGAATCCAGCTTCTGTACATTCAGCACATTTCCCACACGGATTTTCAGCTGGCCGCTGGCCCAGTACCAGGCCAGTCCGCCGCCGATCAATCCGGTGCAGAAGTCCAGAAAAGCGGCTGCCGTATCATAGAAAGCCACCAGTTGGTAATACCCCAGTACAGGCCCCAAAAGCCAGACAAGCCCATCCAGCAGACCGGTGCCGATTAAAGACAGTGCCAGCTGGGCGGCCAAAAAAATCCAGACCGTCCCTATACACTTTTTTATGATTTGTTTTGCGCCCCCCAAAAACACGGGCATGGATGTTTTTGGCCGGGGCGGCATCATTGGTAATTCAGGATTCATTCTATTTTTCCTCTCTTTGCATGGAAAAGCCGTCACTGGCTTTTCGTTCTCCAGGCGTAGTATTCTTCATCTTTCTTTTCATCAATGCCATCGGATGATTCATGTACGATGAAATGCTCCTGTTCATAAATTTCACAGAAGTTTTCCACACTCATTCTGGCACTGAACTGGCCGCTGACCAGATAGACTTTATGGTTTTCCATGGCTGCAAGCATCGGGCTTCCAGCATGACGAATGCGGGCTCCCTGATGCATCAAAGAGCAGGCTTCATACACATTCAGCAATTTTGAAGAATTCATAACGACAGTATACCAGCCAAATGCATGGATCAAACCTGTTTTCAAAAATCGTCTTTTTGTTTCAGGTTTTCTATTCTGTTCAGGCAATCCTCCAATAAAAAAA
>JABUSF010000005.1:99964-101353 GCA_021443945.1 Ileibacterium sp. | reverse complement strand
CTGAGCTGTGCTTACTGTGTGCAGGCCAGGTTCTGGTTGTAGTCGACAAGAACTTCAAACCATGCCTGTGGGTGTTTGCAGACCGGACAAACAGCAGGAGCAGATTTTGCTTTTGTAATGTAACCGCAGTTCAGGCAGATCCAATTCACTTCTTCCGGTTTTGTGAACATTACATTGTCCTGAAGCAGGTTGATCATATCCTGGTAACGGTCTCTGTGATGGGATTCGATGATCCCGATCATTTCCATCTTTTTGGCGATTTCAGTAAATCCTTCTTCTTCAGCAGTTTTGGCGAAATCTGCATACATATCTTCATATTCGAAGTTTTCACCATCACGTGCCATTTTCAGGCATTCCAGCACTGGGGGAACAGCGCCGTCGTTCAGATACTTGAACCATACTTTTGCGTGTGCTTTTTCATTGGCAGCTGTTTCTGTAAAGATATTGCTGATATGGTTGTAACCTTCTTTTTTAGCCTGACTTGCAAACCACTGATATTTGGTATAAGCCTGGGATTCCCCAGCAAATGCAGCCATTAAATTTTCAAATGTTTTTGAATCTTTTAACTCCATGTCTTACCTCCGAGTTTTTACTCTATGCACAAAGTATAACATTGTGTGTTTTTTGTTGCATCTTCAGACCTGAAAAAGAGCGTTTTCGAACCCGCCCTGAAAAAAAAGCCCCTGAATCAGGAGCTCTTTTGTCAAGATTATTCAGAGGATGCCCAGACTGGGGTTTCGTTTCCCCGCCGTATGAGAATCGCTTTCTGAAATTCAGTGGAGTTGATAAATTTCAGAATCAACTTGGTTTCATCTTCTGTGCAGCCAATGAGCAGTTTTGCCACACAGTCCTTTTTTAAAATATCGGCAGATACAATGATGGCTTTGATATCTTTTTCCTTTGCCGTTCCCATATAGCAGTAAATGGGGGCCATGTCATCAGAGAATGTATCCTTCAGATATCCGTAGTCTACCGGATAGACCAGATTGGTAAATTCTCTGTGAGCGGTACCGAGGGGACGGTCCAGATAAAACTGGCTGGAAAGATAGAGAGTGTCCAGTTTCTGCCAGAAATAAACATTATTCTCCAATTCTCTTTCTTTTTGTTTCACGAAAATTTCCTCCGTTGTTACATTATAGCATCATCTTTCATCCCTTTTTGAAATTGAAGGGTTTTCCTTACATTTTCTGTGCCATAAGCCATTTTGGAACGTGAATGC
This sequence comes from Ileibacterium sp., assembly GCA_021443945.1. GTDB lineage: Bacteria > Bacillota_I > Bacilli_A > Erysipelotrichales > Erysipelotrichaceae > JABUSF01. Next base: position 100,134 of record JABUSF010000005.1, on the reverse strand, counting down.
GCAGGATTCAGATAGGATTGTCACCCGATAGCGGCAAGATGGCCGCCTATCCTGAGCCGGAAAAAGAAAATCCCGCTCATTTGGCGGGATCGTTTTGTGTTTCTTCACTGGAATTGTTCTGCGTTTTCTGATCTTTTGAGCTTTCCGCTTCCTGCTTGTCAGAGGCGCTG
>JABUSF010000005.1:93371-99858 GCA_021443945.1 Ileibacterium sp. | reverse complement strand
ACTGTATTGTTCTGCTCATCATAACCGATGCCTGCAGAATACGGTTTGCCGTCAATCACAGCATACAGAGTGGGGGTATACAGGAAATATGGGAACAGGCCTAAAAACTTCTGCCCGTTTTCCGTCTGAGAAATCAGAGTCATATCCCCTTCCTGCTCACGCATGAGCTTGAAGTCTGTAGAGTCCAGACGATAAAGAACGGTATCGGGGTGCTCATCTTTTGTCTTTTCAATATAGGCGTTTGCCGCTTCGCAGAACGGACAGTTGTCTCTTTCCACTTGCAGAACGAAGGTTTCGCCTTTTTCCATTTTCTCAGCAACCTGATCAATGGTCAGTTCTTTTATTTCAAAAGGTTTGGATGCAGGAGCGCAGCCGCTGACAGCCAAAAGCATCAGTACAAACAGCACAGCCGTAATCTTCAGTTTTTTCATTTTAAACAGCCTTTCAGACCTTCGAGCATCCGTCCAAGATTTTCCGCTGCTTTTTCCAGTTTCACAGGCCCTTCCTTAATCGCGGTTGAAAAGCTCATTGCCCTGTCCGCAGTGGAAAGCATGGAGCAGATCCCATAATCGTAAAGTCCTTCATATCCTAAACCCAATGCCCCGGAAAGGCAAACCACCGGAACATTGTGATTTCTTGCTTTCTGGGCAATGCCCAGCACGGCTTTTCCGTTCAGCGTCTGTGCGTCTGTCTGGCCTTCTCCGGAAATCACCAGGTCAGCCCATTCCATTTTTTCATCCAGATTCCCCAGCGCAGCCAGTACCTCCAGACCGGGCACAAAAGACGCTTTAAACACGGCCTGCAGCATTCCGCCAAGCCCCCCCGCAGCTCCGGCGCCTTCTTTTTTGTTCATTCCTGCATGAAATGTCTGGCTGACTTTCGCTTCAAAACGGCGCATTCCTTCTTCGATCCAGCTTTGTTCTGTACGGCTGAGCCCTTTCTGCCTGCCGTAGATGTAAGTCGCTCCATTGGGACCAAGCAATGGGTTCTTGACATCGCAGGCGGCTTCAATCTGAACACGGCGGTTGAAGCTGAACCGGCTTTTATCAATAAAAGCCACTTTGCCAAGATTGCGCGTGACAGGCTCCAATGGCTTGCGGGATCGGTTGTACAGGACGGCCCCAAATGCCTGAAGCAGACCGATGCCGCCGTCGTTGGTTCCAGTGCCTCCCAGGCCGATGATCAGCCGGTCGATCTCCAGTTCCATCGCCTTTTTCATCAGCACGCCCAGGCCATAGCTGGATGTATCCAGCGGTTTTCTTTTTTCCTTGGGATACAGGGGCAGCCCGACCACGCTGGCCGCTTCAATGCAGGCGGTTCTGGAAACCGGATCATACCCGATGGGCGCCTGAATCGGCTGAAAGTACAAATCCACCGTATCGACGGTAATGATTTGTGAATGGGTCAAATCGGCAAAGGCCTCTACAAGACCTTCTCCCCCATCCGCAACGGGAAAGGTTTGCACCTGAAAATCGTCCGATGCGCGCTTGAGCCCTTTTTTTACGTGGGCGTTGGCTTCTTTGCTGGTCATGCATCCTTTAAAGGAATCACTGGCAACTAAAATATTCATGCATCTATTGTACCCGCTTGTTTGTTTTCTGAAACACTGATTCCACCAAATCCGGCGGTTCCTTTGACGCCAATTCGTCTTTCGGACAGGACAGAATCCCTTTTCATCCTTTTAAATACCATGCAATCCGCTGCTTTAGCGCTCACTTTGGCACAAACTTGTTAAACTATTTGGGAAAGGCAATCTGCAGCAAGCTGCAGAAAGGACTGAATCATGGAATATCAAAACGTTCTGGTCGGAATTTCCGGCGGAATTGCAGTATACAAAGTTTGCGATCTGGTCAGCCAGCTGTCCAAAAGAAATAAAAACGTAAAAGTCATTATGACAGAACATGCCGCCAAATTTGTGGGCCCTGTCACCTTTGAAGCTCTCAGCCACAATCCAGTGGCGGTGCAGATGTTTGACGAAGGAACCGATCCCATCCCCCACATCACTCTGGCCCAGTGGGCGGATGTCTTTATCCTGGCACCGGCGACCGCCAATGTGATCGCCAAAGCGGTGCACGGAATGGCCGACGACCTGCTGTCCAGCACCATGCTGGCGCTGACCTGTCCGAAAATCATGTGTCCGGCCATGAACACCCATATGCTTGAAAACCCGGCCACCGTCCGCAACATTGCCCAGGCTGAAAAAGACGGCTGGAACATTGTCATGCCTGAATATGGTCATCTGGCATGCATGGAAAGCGGCAAAGGCCGCCTGCCCAAAACGGACGTTCTTTTAGATGCCATTGAACAGGCTGCAGCCGAGCATCCTCTGAAAGGACTGCACGTTCTGATCTCCGCCGGTCCCACCCAGGAAGCCCTGGATCCCGTGCGCTTTTTGTCCAACCACTCCTCCGGCAAACAGGGATACGCCATTGCCAAAGCGGCCGCCCGCATGGGAGCAGAGGTCAGACTGGTCAGCGGTCCGGTGGCACTGGATCGAATCGACGGCGTCCAAACCATCCCGGTCAAATCAGCCCGGGACATGCAGCAGGCAGTGGAAGAAAACTTTGACTGGGCAGATTTCATCATTATGGCTGCCGCCGTAGCGGACTACCGCCCGAAACAGACCGCCGAACAGAAAATCAAGAAGCACGAAGGCAGCATGATGGTTGAGTTCGTGAAAAATCCAGATATTCTGGCCGGTCTGGGAGCCAAAAAGAAAAACGGTCAGGTCCTGTGCGGATTTGCCATGGAAACAGAAAACCTGGAAAAAAACGCCAGAGCCAAACTGGAGTCCAAAAACTGCGATCTTTTGATCGCCAACAATCTGACGACCCCCGGAGCAGGGTTTCAAACCGACACAAATGTGGTTACAATGATGAAGCTTGACGGAAACGAACAGCTGCCCCTCTTAAGCAAAGAAGAACTGGGCTGCCGGATCCTGAAGGAAATGATGGAAATAAGAAAAGGAAAATAAGAACATGCTGATTTGCATTGATGTGGGAAATACAAACATTACCATTGGCTTTTTTCAGGGCGATGAACTGACCCACAGTTATAGAATGAACACCAAAGTGCGCCGCACCAGTGATGAATACGGGTATATGCTGCGAAACTTTCTGGATATGGCTCACATCGACCCTTCCCGGGTAGAAGGGGTCATTGTGTCCAGTGTCGTTCCAAAAGTCATGCACTCCTTCCGAAACGGAGTACTGAAATTTCTGAGCATTGAACCGATGATCATTGGACCGGGCATCAAAACCGGCATCAGTGTTCAGCTTGAAAACCCGAAAAGTGTAGGCGCCGACCGGATTGCCGATGCAGCGGGCGCTTACTATGAATACGGAGGCCCGGTTCTGGTGGTGGATTTTGGAACCGCCACAACCTACGACTACGTGGATGAAAACGGATGCTTTAAAGCCGGCGTCATCGCCGTCGGAATCGAAAGCGGAGCCAACGCTCTGTGGGGCCAGACTGCACAGCTTCCGGAAGTGGAAATCAAAAAGCCGGCCACCGTACTGGCCAAGAACACTCAGGCCGAAATGCAGGCCGGAATCTTTTACCAGTTTTTAGGCGGTTTTGAAAAAACCGTGGAAGCTTTTGAAAAAGAAGTCGGCCAGCCTTTTAAAGTCATCGCCACCGGTGGGCTGGGGCGCATCATCTGCAGCCACACCGATAAAATCGATGTGTATGACCCCAACCTGATTTTCAAAGGCTTGAAAAGAATCTACGAAAAAACCAGAGAATACGACCGGCAGAAAACAGCCGGTGCAAGAGACGAATAACTGCAAAGTCCTCCTTTGACGGAGGGCTTTTTCATTGAAAAAGCCGAAGACATGGCTGATCCTGCCTTCGGCTGCGGTTCATCGTTTTTTCTTTTTCAGCTTCTGAACGAGAATTTCCGGATCCACCGGTTTGCTTAAAAAATCATCCATGCCGCTGTTCAGGGCTTTTTCCCTTTCCTCCATAAAGATGCTGGCTGTGCAGGCAAGAATCAGAACCTGCATGGCATCCGGACGTTCCAAAGAGCGGATGATGGAAGCGGCCTGAGAACCATCCATCTCCGGCATTTTCATATCCATCAAAATGGAGCTGAATTCATAAGGGCTGGAGTTCCGGAAGATTTCCACAGCTTCGGTTCCGTTTTTGGCCCATGCGGTTTCAAAGCCTTTTTCCTGGAGAATTTCCATGAGGATTTCAGCATTGAATTCATTGTCTTCCGCAATCAGAATCTTTCCTTCCGCCGGAGCAGCAGACTCCGCGTCTTCGGGCTGCTGGAGGCTGAATTCCAGTTCCGAGACCGCTTTGGAAATCAGCCGAACCGTAAAGATGGTTCCCACGCCCTGGGCGGAGACCACATCCACTTTTGCATGCATGGCATCCAGCAGCTGTTTGGTGATGGTCATGCCAAGCCCTGTGCTTTCGGTGTGGGAATGATAAGCCGTCTGATCCGGGTCCGCGCTCCAGATTTGCTGGGCAAAATCCGGCTGCATCCCAATGCCTGTATCCTTGATGACAAAGGTGGTTTCCACCTGGTCTTCTCCCACAGCGCTTTGCTCCACACGCAGCTCCACTTCTCCGCCTTCACCGGTAAACTTCACAGCGTTGGAAAGCAGATTGGTCAGCACCTGCTTCAGACGAAGGTCATCAGCAACAATGCCGTCCTGAATGATCTGCAGGCTTAAAATGCCGCTGATCTGCCGGGATTCCATGGCTTCCTGTTCCATTTCCCAGACACTGTTCACCACTCCAGTTAAGGAGACCGGTTTTTCGAAAAGAACCGCTTTGTCCTTCTGCATTTTGGAGAAATCCATCATGTTGTTGACCAGATTCATCAAATAGGAAGCGGTATGGTCTGCTTTTTCCAGGCGGCCTTCCAGCTGTTCTTGGGAACAGCCGTTTCGAACTTCCTGACGCATCAAATGGATCACCCCGATCAAAGAGTTCAGAGGACTGCGGATTTCATGGGAAATATTGTTGAGAAAGTTCATCCGGCTCTGGGCCTGGGCCTGCACTCTGGCCTCTTTGGTTCGGTTGCGTCCGAACGTCAGAAGCAGAATGGACAAGGCGGACACCACCGCAAAAAACACCAGAGCGGAGACAGCGACAAAGTCCTTGCTCTGTCCCGAAAAGAAGGAATATTCCACCCGTGTCACCAGATACCAGGGAATGTCCGGATCTTCAAAAGGCAGACAAACCACCATATATTCCTCATTTCTGCTGTTCTGGTAGGTAAAGGAAAAAGCCTGGCCTGTTTCCATTTTGCTGGCCAGTTTGGCATCGTCGATGGATGCGGTGCTGGATTCTTCAATGTCCGTATAGAGATTCTCCGAAGAGTCCAGAGGAATGGAATCATCCGTTCCCATCACATAACGGCCCATGGAATCCACCACAGCGGAATAGGTTTCATTGCTGTTCTGGTTTTCAAACGTCTGCGACAGCACCGGGGTGTTCAGATCCTTCAGGTCACAGATTCCGGCGATGGCGGCAATGGGCTGCCCGGCAGCCGTTACCCCTTTCAGCAGAATGCCGTAAATTAAAGAAGCATCCGTGTCTCCGCTGGACAGTTCTTTGGTGTCATAGCGGGAGACCATTTTTTTCTGTCCTGCTTTGAAATAGCCGGACAGATTGGACAGGGTGTTCTGGCCGGACAAATCGTCTGTAAAGTGGGTAAACCGGCTGGAATAAACGGTTCCGTCTTCACCGATCAAATATACGTCGGAAAACTGTGTTCCGGCTGAGGTTAAGTTTAAAAGCTTCTCTGTCTGCTCCGCATCTGAAGGCTGGTTCTCCTGAATCTGCAGGGCGATCTGCTCCAAAGACTTCCAGTTGGATTCTATGGCATCGCTGACCAGCACAAGATCGTGTGAGGACAGTTCCTTGACGGTATTCAGAGTTGTCAGCTCTACAAAGCGCTGCAGCTGAGAGGCATAGGCCAGCACGCAGGCCACCAGTATAAAAGCGGCGGCAAAAAGGGAAATGATGCGGCGGCTTTTGTTTCGCTCGTTGTTCATTTTCGTTTGTAAAATGCAGTGTAAAACCAAGGGGACTGCATTTCTGTTCCTGTTCTAAGTCATTTATAACCAAATTTTACAGAGGGCTCAACTTTTCATGAAAGCCGGGTTCTTTTTTCACAAAAAGCATTCATATTCTCACTGAAAAAGACGGTCTGTCTGCACCGTCTTTTTCAAAAATTCTATTTCTGGTTTTTGGCCGCATTGGCTGCATCGATGGCATCGATTTTCTCCATGAGCATGGAGAGGACAGGGGTTTGAATGTGCAGCTTTTGAGCCAGCGGAACCACTGTTTTGGAAAACAGAGCTTCTTCTGTCTGGCGGCCGGCCAGGACGTCCTGACGCATGCTTGGCATGGAGTCAGGATCGTAGGTTTTTAAGGAATTGACCCAGTAGTCCACCATTTCATCGCTTAATGGAATGTTCATGGCGTTGGCCACCGTCTTCACTTCCTTCATGGCGTCTGTAAAGATGCT
>JABUSF010000005.1:90746-93213 GCA_021443945.1 Ileibacterium sp. | reverse complement strand
GCGTCCAGGGCTTCTTGGTCCTTTTCATTTTCCAGGCCGAACACCAGTTTGCCTTTTTGAGTATAGTGAACTTCATTGTCCGCATAGCGGGAATCCATTTCCTGGGCAATCGTACGGATGACAGTGCTTTGGGGAAAACGGGCTTTCAAATCGTCTTCACTGGCAATACCGTTGATTCCGGACATTAAAATGGTGTCTTCTCCAATAAAAGGAGCGGCGGTTTCCATGGCTGACTTCAGGCCGCCGTACTTGGTAAAAAACAGCACCAGGTCCGCTTTGGGCCATTTCGACTGGGCGGTGATGTACGGAAATTTCACCGGTTTGCCGTTGATGATCAGCGGGCTGCTTTCATAGCGCTCCTTTCGGGCTTCATCCACTCCAAAAGCGAAGTGATCCGGGCCAAGAGATTCAAAAAGAATATTTCCCATTAAGGCTCCCACGGCTCCCCGGCCGCAGACGAGTACATTTTTAATTTCCATTGTCTTCTTCTTCCTTTGCCGATTCATGGACGTTGTACATGTCCAGCAGTTCAAACTGTTCTGTCTGGGTATCATAGGCCAGCGCATAAAAGGCTGCATTGCCTGGAAAAGGCACCATTCTGTTCAGCAAACGGCGAACCACCGCCCATATGCCCACCCCGTGTCCGGCGATGAGTATGGAATTTCCTGGCTGCTTCATGATTTGGCGGACGATCTGTTCCGTGCGGTCCGCCACCTGTTCGTGTGATTCTCCCCCCTGCTGAACCTGCAGCTGTTCCCGCTTGTCAAAATCCGGATACCAGTCTTCCGGATCTCCTTCCAGGGCACCAAAGTTCATTTCCTTCAGTTCCCGCTTCAGGGAATAGGGGCCATCGTATATTTCTTCCAGGGTTCTCCACGCCCTCTCCGATACAGAAGAATAGGCCGCATCAAAGGTGTAGCCTCTTTTTTTCAGCTCCAGACCGGTTTCTTTTGCCTGCTGCAGGCCAAGAGGCGTTAAAGGAGAATCGCACCAGCCCTGGATGCGTTCTTTCTGATTAAAAAGTGTCTGGCCGTGACGGACCAGAACCAGCGTTTTTCTGCTCATCATCCAATTCCTTTTTCTTTCGTTACCAATGTATCGAAGCTTGGCCTAAAATGCAAAAACAGCTGATTTACAGCTGCTCTTCCATATTGGCCACCACGTCATCTTTGAAGCGTTCTTCTTCCAGACGGCTGTGTTCTTCTTCTATTTTGTCAGCCAGAACACCGGCAAGTGTTTCGTTTTCTTCTTTTGGGCGGCTGAAATCGATGTGGTTGGCTTTCGCCCAGCCTTCATCCATTTCATTCTGTGCTTCCACCAGGGCATGGATTTCATCAAACAGAGGCTGATCCTTTTTGCGGGGGATAAAAGGCTTTTCTTCAAAAGGTTTGTCCATGGCATTCACAGCTTCTGCCAGGACATTGGCTTCCTCTTTGACCTGGCTGGCTTTTTCTTCCCATTCCTGATTGGCGTTGGCAAGGGCATTGTCGGCAGCAGTCAGCGCTTCGGCTTCTGCCAGGGCAGCTTTGGCAGCACTGTTCAATGTTTTTTTAGCCATGTAGATGTTTTGTTTCTTTCGCATTGGCACTCTCCTTTATGGATTTGGTATACAAGTCGAGCTTTTCCTTTCTGCACTGGGCAGCAAAAGGACACTGGTCACATTTTGGCTTTTTGGCGGTGCAGAAATACCGGCCGAAAAAGATCAAATCGTGATGCGCTTTGTTCCAGCGGTCCCTGTCAATTTTGCGTTTGAGCTTTTCTTCCACTTTTTCCACGGAATCTTCCGGTTTTGCCAGTCCCAGCCGTTTAGACACCCGGTTGACGTGGGTATCCACAGCCAGTGAGGGAATGTCGAAAGCGACAGACCGGACCACATTGGCGGTTTTTCTTCCCACACCGCTTAAGGACTGGAGTTCCTTATACGTCGAAGGCACCTGGGAATCAAACTTTTCTTCCAGGTCTCTGGCCAGGGCAATGATGTTTTTGGCTTTGGTCCGGTACAGACCCAGCTGTTTGAGCAGTTCCTCCACATCTTTTAAGTCCGCCTGGGCCAAAGACTTGGCATCCGGGTACTTTGCAAACAGAGCCGGGGTGGTTTTGTTGACGGAGGCATCGGTGGTCTGTGCGGAGAGAACCACAGCAATCAGCAGCTGAAAAGGGGTTTGATGATCCAGTTCACAATGGGCATCGGGAAAGATCTTTTCAATCTCATCGATGATTTCGTTGGCATTCATCGTTTTCCGTTCTCCACATCTTCCACGCTCAGGCCTTTGTTCTTCCAGGCGATCAGAATGTTTTCAATGTACTGAAGGCTTCGCTTGTCATAGACGGCTGCTTCATTGAGCGCCTGCAGCACCATGGCTTCGTCGTACATTTCCCCCAAAGAAATGATTTTTTCCATTTCCGCAGAAGAAAACGTACGGCCAAACTCTTCCTGAAATTCCATGAGCAGCGGCTGGCTGATGGG
>JABUSF010000005.1:83764-90731 GCA_021443945.1 Ileibacterium sp. | reverse complement strand
GGAGAATCCAAAAAGCCGTCCAGAATGAATTTCAGAGAGTGGTTTCTGGTATCAATGGTGAGGTAGCCTTTAGCGGACAAGCTGTCAAAACAGTCTTCCAGCTCTTCCGGGCTCATATGACATTTTTCTTCCAGCACTTCATAAGTGACCGGCTGATGGGTTTCGTTCAGAAAGTTAATCACCAAAGCGCACAGAGCTTCGTTTGGCTGGAGATTGAAATGTTCCAGATGGTCAAACAGCCACAAAGACTTGTTTACATAAAGACTGTTCCAGTCGCTTCTTTCAATCACTGCTCCAGGCTCCTTTCATACACTTTTTCCAGGGTATCGTAATCCAGCATCAGCAGCTTGCCCGATCCCTGAAGTTCATACACCGGAGTGGTGTACCCAAATGCCAGTTCAATGACATCTGCATCGATTCCATAAGTGGATTTGGCAGTTTCCCTGGCCTTATTATAGTCCAGGGTCTGCATTTCCCTTGTGGTGATGATTTGGCCGGTCATGTCAAACCAGTACAAGGTGTCGTCCGTATATCCCTGGTAAGTGATGTACTCAAAGTTGTTTTGATTCAGTCCCTGAATGTTGGGGACTTCGGATTTGATGGCATCGATCCGCTCTTGTTCCACCTGGTCGTGAACCCGGCTTGGCCCGGCCACAAACAGGCACCAGAGCAGCCAGAAGACCACGACAAACGCCAGGCACAAACCAAGTGTCATCGGCCATCCATATGCATTGGAATTTCGTTTCTTTTTCTTCATATTGTTCCTATAATCATTTCAGCCGCCCGAATGTTTCAAAAGGCGATCGAATACATTATAGAAAAACCACCGCCCAATTTGCACGAAAGCCTCCAATATTTTTGGCGGCCAAGCAGGCAGGCGGTCTGAGGAGCCGGTTATGGAAAACAAACTGAAAATCTATGGAACCATCGGACCAAGCTGCAGCTCGGTCCAGCAGCTCAAAGCACTCCTGGAAGCAGGAATGAACGGACTGCGCCTCAATCTGTCCCATACCACCCTGAAAGATGCCCAAATCTGGATGGATCATTGGCAGCAGGCGCTCAGGGAAACCGGGAAAGAAGCCGATCTGCTCATTGATCTGCAGGGCCGGGAGCTTCGCATCCGGGATCTGCCGGATGTGATGCTCAGCCAACAGGACATCTGCTTTCTGGGAGATCAGATTCCCCTGGATGCAGAAATTCTCAGCCAGCTGCGCACGGGAGATTTTCTTTTGCTGGATGACGGAAAAATCCGTCTGAGCGTTTTGGAATGCACTGCAAATCAAGCCAAATGCCAGGTGCTTCGGGGAGGGCTTCTGACCAGCCGAAAGAGTCTGAAAATCGAAGGCCGTCAGCTGGATCTGCCGGCTTTAAGAGCGCAGGATCTGGAAAACCTTCAGTATGCCGGACAGGCCGGCGTGACCGGGGTGATGGTCCCCTTTGTGCAGACCGCCGATGACTTAAAGGGCATCCGGCAAACGCTGTCAGATCTGAATCTGCCGCTGCGCATTTTTGCCAAAATCGAAAACCTGGAAGGCGCTCAAAACATCGACAGTCTGATGGACTGGTGCGACGAGATTGTCATTGCCCGGGGAGATCTGGGCAATGCCCTGCCTTTGGAACAGCTGCCATGGCTGCAGCATGAGCTGGAACTGGCCTGCAGAAAAAGAAACCACCCGTATATGGTCGTCACCCAAATGCTGGACAGCATGCGCACTCAGGCCGTAGCGACAAGAGCCGAGGTCAACGATGTGTTCTGGGCGGTCTACAACGGCGCTTCCTCCATTATGCTGACCGGGGAAACCGCTCATGGAAAGCATCCCGTCCAGGCGATGGAGTTCTTCTGCAGAACGGCCAGAGAAGCCCTTCGGCATCAGCCCAAATAAGCAAACAAACCCGGATGGAACCAGTCCACCCGGGTATTTTTATCGGTCATTTAAAGCTGAGAGCACATCTGTTCCATTAAATCAGCGGCCCGTTTTGCTGCCATGGCGGCAAATTCAGAAAACTCCATGGGGTTTCCGGTATGATGCACCACGTCGCTTAAAGAACGAAGCACCAGGACCGGCACACCGAATGCACTGGCTGCAGAGGCGACGGCAGCGCCTTCCATTTCAGAGCAGGCAGACTGGGGAAAATGTTCCATCAGTTTTTGGAAATCTTCTTCTCTGGCCATAAACAGATCCTGTGAAGCAATGGCTCCGGTATGATAATTCACACCCAGCTCTTTGGCGGCCTGCTGTGCAAGCTGCATGAGCTTTTCATCGGCTTTGTACTCCAGGCCAATGCCCTCTGGTCCGTCAAGAGGAGAGGTGTCAAAATCGGCCTGGATCATGGAATCGGAAATCACCAGATCGCACACCTGCTGGTCTTCCAGCAGACCGCCGGCCACCCCAACGTTGATAACCGCTTCCGGTTTGAATTCCAAAATGAGAATGGTGGTGGTCATTGATGCAGCCGTTTTTCCCACACCGCTCAGTCCCACAACCACTTCTTTGCCGGACAGCTTGCCTTTGGCAAAGAGGGCAGGACCAATCTGAATGTTCTGGATATCCTTCATCCGGGACACAACCGCATCCATTTCTGATTTCATTGCAGCAATTATTCCAATCATGCTTAACCCTTCTTTCTGCAGGCAAAAAAGTACTTTTCCCCGGGAGCAATTCCCGGCGCTTCCCAATCGGTGCAGACGTCCACCACTTCAAAATCCTCATCCAGAAGACTCATGAGAAATTCCGGATCATAGACTCTTTGCATGTGGTGTTCCTGGACCGTTCTGTCCGGGAAGTAAAAAGCAAAGTCCTGAAAGATGCATTCATCCATGGCGGCAATGGTCCACTGCACCTGGGTGCCGTCATCAAAGGTTCCGGCTTCTTCATAGTCCTGAGCAAATTCTTCGAGGCGGTCCATGGAATGGGTATCAAACAGAAACCATCCCCCGTCATTGAGGTGCTCGGCCGCCTGCTTGAACAGGCTTTTCACATCCGCTGGGTCCAGCAGATAGTTGAAGGAATCACAGAAGCAGCCAATGGCATCGTATTTTCCATAAGAGGAAAGATCTCTCATGTCTCCGGTGGAAAATTCGATTTCCATGTCCAAATCCTTTTTTGCCGCTTCCGCGACCATGGCAGCGGATAAGTCCATGGCGCTCATTTGATGAGTTTTGGCCAGACGGTGGGTAATTTCTCCGGAGCCGCAGGCCAGTTCCAGAAAGGTGCCGGCTGGTGAAAACTTGTTCACCCACTCGGTCCAGGCATCATAGGCTTCCGGATCTGCCACCAGCTGGTCATAATAGGCTGCCAGGGTGTTATAGATCATAGATCTCGTGCTCACAGTCTGCATAGAGCCGTTCTAACTGATACACATTCCGCTCAGAAGCGGTGAACAGATGAACGACAATCTCATGAAGGTCCACCAGAATCCAGTTGGAGTCCTTGGTGCCCTCCACCTTGTAGAAACCGTCATATCCGGCTTCGTACAGGCGTTCTTTGATATTTTGTGCGATGGCAGCGTTTTGACGGTTGTTGTCCGCTGTCACCACAATCATGGTATCCATATAGGGAGTCATCGGCATGGTGTTGAAGACCATAATATCCCGGCCTTTTTTCTCGCTGATGGCTTCCAGTACAGTTTTTAAAACATCCATTTATTTTAAATCTCCCTTTTCAGGCTGTTTCTTTTTTTCTTTTTCCAGGAACTTTTTGTTTTCCGCATGCACCAGCATAAATCCGTTGTACAGATCATGCATGCAGGCATTGATCATGCCGGAAGAGTCATATCCCCGCAGGGGATCCAGCTTGTCGGCAATGAATAAAACCATGGCATAGACGTCGTAGCTTGTTCCTTTGACATGGTTGAAAATGGCATTTTTCACGGAAGGATCCTTCACTCCGAATACACGGTCGGCAATTTCACTCCCCGCGTATCCATGCCATATGGCATGATGATCCATCAGTCCGTATGGATTGATGGCTTTTACCCATTTGGCCAGTTCTTCTTTAGGCATGTCTTTGGCGACGTCATGGAACATTCCCATCAGCCAGGCTCTGTGTTCGTCCAGATTGTGTGCTTTGGCCAGCTGCCGGCACAGTTTGGCTACGCTGCAGGAATGGGCATAGCGGTGAGGGCTGACCCGATTGGCAATCCACATGGGAATGTACAATTCGTGGTCAAGGATATACTGAAGGACGGCGTCGGGCAGATAGTTGAGCTTATATCCATTGCGGATTTCTGTGGAAGAAACCGGTGTTGGTTCCATGTCGATGGCTGGAAAGTCAAAACAGGCATTTTCAGGTTTCTGCCCATCCCGGACACAGGCCGTAAACTGAGCCAGCTGGACCAGCTGGTCTGCATCTTTCCACTTTTCAAACTGAGCGGCTTGATCCGCTCCAATCAGCCAGTAAAACTCGACCTCTTCAAAGTCTTTTTTCAGCTGTTTGAGCGTATCGATGGTATAGCTGCGGCCGGTTCTTGTCAGTTCTACAGGATTTACCTTAAAGCGCTCATCCATGGCGGCTGCCAGTTTGAGCATGCCCCAGCGGTGTTCTTCATCCGTCAGGACCCGTTCTTTCAGAGGAGTGGACTTGGTGGGGATAAACCACACTTCATCCACGTTTAATTGTTCTAAAGCCGCTTTGGCCATGTTGATATGGCCCATATGCACTGGATCAAAGGATCCCCCGATGAGAGCGACTTTTTTGGTCATGCGTTCAGCCCCAGCTTATTCTTTTTGCTTTTGCGGTACAGAACGAATGTTCTGCCGATAATCTGAACAATTTCAGACTGGGTCATGGATGCACACTCAATGGCGGCTTCCCGCACAGGCAGATCGCAGGTTTTCAAAATGGAAACCTTGACCAGTTCATGTGCTTCCAGTTCGTTGCGAAGCGTCATGAACAGGTTGTCGTCCAGACCTCCTTTGCCCAGCTGAACGTTTGCATTCATACTCTGCGCCATGGTGCGCAGTTTTTTCTTGTTGTCGTTGGAAAGCATTAAATCATCGCCTTTCTAAAAGAGACCTGGATTCCTTTATGAACCCGGACGTAAATATCCTGAATGTCTCCGGAAACGCAGAACCAGCCAAGACCGTGGATGACCACGTCTATTTTCTGGCCTGGTTTTACTTTCGGAGCATGGTAAGTCTGCATGGTTTCCGGCGTCTGGTCAATAGCCGGTGACAGCATTTCTCCTAAATGCTTTTCCCATAAAGCATCTGCATTGGACAGTTTGCCTCTGTGAATGGGCAGGTTTCTGGAGAAGTAGCCTACGACACTGACTTTCCCTTTGGCAACCACATCCATGCGGGCCAGTCCGCCCACTGCAAAGGACTGGTCTTCATACACCTGGGAAACAAAAGGCTTAATGGGTTTGGTGGGAATGACGGTTTTCAAATCCGCCGGACTCAGCCAGGTGAGAATGGATTTTGGATTCTCAATGCCCGGTGTATCAAAGATTTTATAGTCTCCCCCATCAATTTCCATAACATCCAGAGTGGTGCCCGGATTGCGGGAAATGGTCAGATCCTCGGAACGGGTCAGCTTGTTGATCAGAGTGGATTTGCCTGCGTTGGCCGTTCCCATGAAAATGACCGCTCCGTCTTCTTCATACTCATCCATGGCGCCCTTGATTTCATCGAGAACGTCCTGGGTATACTCACTGTTCTGCAGCATGCCGCCGGCAATAATGATGTCTTCCACCGCGATGCCTTCTTCCCGCAGGCGCTTGAAGACATACTCCTGAATCTTTTCATCGGACAGGGTATCGGGCAGAACATCCCGCTTGGTTAACACCATCACAATTTTCTTGCCAGGCAGTTTCTGATTCAGACGGCTGATCAGATTGCTTTCCAGATTGAACAAATCCGCAATCCAGAATACGGTTCCGTCCAGATCGTTGATTTTGTCCAGCGTTTTGTTGGATTCAATTCCATTGGCCATATCAATGGTCACTTCGCCGTAATGGCGGATTTTATAGCATCGCTGACAGTAGTCGCTGTCCAGTCTGGGGACGAAGCCAATTTCTTTTGGATCGTCGTTCTGGAGGGTCACACCGCAGCCTTTGCAGGTTTTACTCATCGAAATCTCCCCTTTTGAATATGTTTTTCTTGTTGTAATACCAATACACGGCGTTTTCTAAAGCGCGCATGATGGCAGTATCCGGTCTTTCCCGCTCCGAAATAGGGGCAGAAAGAATCGTATAAAGACCGGACAGATTCCCCCCAAGGATATCTGTAAACAGCTGATCCCCTATGATCGCTGTCTGATCCGGTGTTGTTTTATATTGTTTCATGGCCTTTTTAAAGGTGAAAGGAAAGGGCTTGAGAGAAAAGGAATACACCTTTTTCACCCCATTATTCTTTGCAAAATCATCCGTTCTTTTGGCGACATTATTGGACATCAGTGCCACCTGAATGCCAGCCTCTTCCACATCCCGGATGAATTTCTGCACATCCAGATCCGCAGAAGAGCTGTCAAAGGCCGTCAGGGTGTTGTCGATATCACAAAGAAGCAGCCGAATGCCTTGGGCTTTCAGCCTGCTGAGATCTATTGTTTTAAAATTTTGAATGTAGTAATCCGGTTTCAGCAATGGCATGCAGGATCATCCTTTATTTTCGGTCATGTTCAGCATCGATGCTGGAGGGGGCTTTCTTTTTAGTATAGTCAGCCTTATTTGGGATTGCAAAACAGTTCATCAAAGCCATCGCACACTTCATTCCGTCAATGGCAGAGGTCATAATGCCTCCCGCATAGCCGGCTCCCTCTCCGCAGGGATACAGACCATAGATGCTGGACATGAGGGATTGGGGATCCCGCAGCAGCCGGATGGTGGAACTGGATCTCGTTTCCACTCCGGTCAGGACGGCATCTTCCAGAAATCCAGGAACTTTCTTTTCAAAGTCCAGGAGGGCTTCCTGCAGGGACTGAGCCATGACAGGATCAAACAGTTCATTAAAATCCGCAAATTCCACTCC
>JABUSF010000005.1:77941-83731 GCA_021443945.1 Ileibacterium sp. | reverse complement strand
GGTTTTCTTTTTATTGACAAAATCTTTTGCCAGCTGCACAGGGGCTTTATAGGAGCCGCTCAGAGCATAGGCTTTCTTTTCGAGCTCTTCCAGAAAATGTTCTCCTGCAAAGACATCCTGACTGAATTCAGAAGCCGGGCACTGAATGAGCAGCGCTGCATTGGCATTTTCACCGGCCCGGTCTGAATAAGACATTCCGTTGACCACGACCGTTTCCGGCTGACAGGAGCTTGGAATCACATAACCGCCCGGACACATGCAGAAGGTATAAACGCCTCTGCCGGTAGAGGCCGTGTGGGTCAGCTGATACCGGGCCGGAATCAAAGCCGGGTTGAAGGCCTGATCTTTGAGCATGGCTTTGTTGATGAAGGTCTGAAGATGTTCAATCCGCACGCCGGCTGCAAAGCTTTTGGGCTCCATTTTCATGCCTTTCTCATAAAACATCCCGATGGTGTCGGATGCAGAATGACCCATGGCAGCAATCAGAGCCTGGCATGGAAGAACTCTTCCATCGCTTAAAACCACCTTTTCAAGGCGGTCATTTTCCACCACGATTTCGTCCAGACGGCATCCAAAGGCAAACTCGCCTCCCAGGCTTTCAATTTCCTGACGGATATTTTTCAGAATTTGAATAAAGCCATCGGTTCCCACATGGGGATGCTGGTCAATGGCGATATCCGGATCCGCGCCAAAACGGATCAGCTCTTCATAGACCCGGCGGCTTTTCGGGTCTTTGGAGCGGGTGGTCAGTTTTCCATCCGAAAACGCTCCGGCTCCTCCCATTCCAAACTGAACATTGGATTCTGGGTTCAGCAGTCCTTCTTTCCAGAAGAGGTCCACGTCTTTCTGCCGCTGATCAATGTCGGCTCCCCGTTCCACAATCAAAGGCCTGTACCCGTACTGGGCCAGAAGCAGGGCCGCAAAAATGCCGGCCGGACCAAACCCTGCCACCACCGGACGGTTTTCAAGAGGTTCTGTGCCTTCCGGTTCAAAGCGGAAGGTTTCATCCGGGCAAATCACAACATCCCGGTTTTTCAGATATTTCTTTTCGTGTTTGACATTGGCATCAATAACATATGAAAAAAGGACCTTCTGTCCTCTGGCGTCCACGCTTCGGCGGTGAATGGACCATGACAAAAGATCGGATTTTTTCATATTCAGTTTCTTCAGTATTTTTTCTTCGATCTGTTCTGGATCGGTTGTTTTTACTTGATGAATTCGAATCATATTACATTAAATAATTCAGCCAAGGGAATTTATGCCGATATTTGACCACTGCCTGTGCAAACATCTGGCAGCAGGCCAGTGTCAGCATGTAGACAACCAAATGGGCGTCCGGCAGCAGAATGAGGAAGATACGGGTAAACAGGATTTGGCTGACGTAAATAAGTATGGAATCCTGCCGCAGCTCATTGTAACTCGGCTTATAGGGAAGTTCCCAGCGCAGAAGCATCTGCATTAAAAACCAGATGCAGGGGATCAAAGACAAATACATGCAGCTCAGATCCTGGAGAATTCCCATTGCATAGTACAGAGACACTTCCAGTATTAGGCACAGAAAACTGATTCCAAAGCCGATTGCACTTGCTTTGAAGGAATTCGCTCCCTTTCGGGCAATCCACATTCCAATGAAAAGAAACATAGGGGCAAAGAAGATCCCATTTCTGGCGGTGACCATTGTTTTTGTAAAGAAGCCGTACACAATGTGAATGACAGGCAAGGTCTCCCAGATCGGTCCATAGATGTTGATCAGATATCCAACAAAGTACAGGCCAAGCACCGCAAACAATGCTCCTTTCATTCCCTTTTTATAAACCAGAGCATAAACAATCACGATGCCAAGCATGAGGGCGGGCAGAAACCACAAATGGTAGTAGGACCCGCATAAGAAGAAATCCCTCACCCAGCCAAGTATGAACCGAAAGCGAGACTTTGACTGTGCAAGATCCCAGATCACATAGGGGAGATAGATGACTGTCCACACCAGGTACAGCTGCCCGATCCGGTACAGATACCGGATGATTCGGTTTTGATCTCTCTTTTCATCTCCGTTCATTTTCCGAAACAGGAAATACCCGCTGGCACAGAAAAAGAACGGCACCGCCAGGCGGCAGATCGTTCCTATAAAAAAAGTGTTCAGTACAGCATTGATTTCCAGCAGCGGATATGTATGCACAGCCACTACCAGAAGAGCCGATACATATTTTGCAATGTCAATGGCGGAGTAATACTTGTCTTTCACCATTTAAAAATCCCCCTCTGTTCACTCTGTTTTTATCTTCAAAAAAAGCTTCTGAAATCAGAAGCTTACAAGCTGACATCCAGGCGAGGCACCCGTTTGGTCAGCCGGGTCAGCGATTCATTATTAATTGTTCCGGCCAGCCGGCTGATGGTATCGACGGTCACGGTTTCGCTCCCGTCTTTTCCAACGATGGTGACAATATCCCCTTCCTGTACACCCTCGATGTCTGTTACGTCCACCATACACTGATCCATACAGATGTTTCCGGTTACAGCCGCTCTTTGACCCCGGATAAGCACTTCAAGACTCTGGTTGGAGCAGGCCCGCGGAAGGCCATCGGCGTAACCAATGCTCAGGCTGGCAATGCGCCTTGGTGTTTTGGCGGTATAGTGACGGCCGTAAGAGACGGTCGCTCCCGGCTGTATGGTTTTGACCATGGTGACTTTTGTTTTTAAAGAAAGAATCGGAATGAAATCCGGCGCGCTGTTGATGGGGACAGAATCATCACTGGTGACCCCCATATAAAGCAAGCCTGGGCGGCAGTAATCATACCCCTGATCCCCGTAGTTCAAAATTCCATAGGAGTTCTGAATATGGCGGAGTCCCGGATTGACTCCGGCAGCTTTCAGTTTTTCAACGGCTTCATTAAAGAGCTCCATCTGCCGTGTGGTAAATGCCACAGACTCTTCTTCCAGTTCATCGCTGACAGGGAAGTGAGAAAAAATGCCTTCCACCCTCAGTCCAGGCAGAGAATACACTTCCAGCAGCTCGTCAAAATTCCGGTCATTTTCCTGATAGAGAATTCCTGTCCGGTTCATGCCGGTATCCAGTTTGACATGCCCTCTGGCTTTTACGCCCTGTTTTTCAGCCCACTGACTCAGCTTTCTGGCAAAATCCAGGCTTAAAACAGACTGAATCAGATCATAATCGATTAAATCCTGAAATCTTGCAGGCGGTGTATAGCCAAGAATGAGAATGGGTTCCTCAATTCCAGCCTGACGCAAAGCCACTGCTTCATCCATGCAGGCCACCGCAAAGAAATCCACCCCTGCATCCCTTAAGGCCTTGGCACAGGCAATATCTCCATGCCCATAGGCATCTGCTTTTACGATGCCCATGATTTTGGTCGAACCCATGAGTTTCTGGACTTCCTTCACGTTGTGAGCAATCGCCGAATAATCCACTTCTGCCCAGGCGCGCAGAGCATCTGTGTCTAACATACGCCTACCGGTTTTTCCATTGCCAGGTCAATCAGTTCGTCGATCAGATCCGCAAATTCTTTTCCGGCATCCTTCATCATGGACGGATAGCGGCTGGTCGCTGTCATTCCCGGAATCGTGTTGATTTCGTTAATGATGATGGTTCCGTCGGTTTTACGGAACATATCCACACGAGCCAGTCCCTGGCAGTTCATAGCCTTATAGGCATCTTTGGCCAAAGCACGGGCTGTTTCAAATTCTTCTTTGGAAATACGGGCCGGGCAGTAGATGGCTGCATCGGTCATTTCATACTTTCCTTCAAAGTCAAATAAGTGACGGCTGGTTTCGATTTCATCCACGCTTCCGGCAAAGACGTCATCATTTCCCATCACTGCACATCCGATTTCAAAGCCGTCGATCGCTTCTTCCACCAGAATTTTTCCGCGGCCATCGTATTTGAAAGCTTCTTCAACCGCCTGGCCGAACTGCTCTTTGTTTTCTACAAAGCTGACACCATAGGAGCTGCCTGCGTTGCAGGGTTTTACAACCCATGGCAAAGGCATGCGCTCGCAGAGTTCTTCAAAAGAAGGCATTGGCTCGTTCTTTTTCAGACATACATAGTCGGCTGCCCCAATGTTGGCATCTCTTAATAAGATGTGCATGATTTCTTTATCCATATTCATGGCCGAAGAGAGAACATCGCATCCTACATAATGAATGTTCAGCATCTGCAAAAGACCCTGAATGGCACCGTCTTCCCCGTTTTTTCCATGCAGAACCGGGAACACCACATCCAAAGGATGCAGTTCCTGTTTTTCCAGATCCAGAACTCCCTGGTATACCCAGGCAGCTGGTCTTGCATGTTCTTTCCAGTGATCGTGTTCGAGATCCTCAATGGATCCGTCGTAAATATAGAACTGCCCATCGGGAGCAATTCCAATTAAAGTCAAATCATACTGATCCGCATGCAGGCTGTGCAGAAAAGAACCTGCAGAATGCAGAGATACAGAGTATTCACTGCTCTGTCCCCCAAATACAACACCTAAGCGTTTTTTCATTTCTATCTCCTGTGAACGCAGCCGATCTGCTGCTTCATCCATCTTAAAATAACGGCTTCCTTTTACCAGCACCGCTGCATTTTCCTTTGTCAGCGGCTCAATAGCAGAAAGCAGTTCTTCTTTTGTTTCAAAATAGTGAGCTTTCTGTCCAAAAGCATTAGCCGTGTGGCTGCTTCTGGGACCCCAGACGAACATTTCATCCACTCCAAGCTCTTTGGCATATTCGCCAACAGAGGCATGAAGTTCATTTTCCCGGGGACCAAGATCCAGCATATCGGCCAGGACAGCGACGTGTCTGTCAGCCGGGATTTTCATCAGTGTATCCAAAGCAGCTTTGGCACTTTCCGGGTTGGACTTATAGGAATCATCCAGAATTGAAGCCTTTCCGGCTTTATACAAGGTTCCCCGCATACCGGTCATATCTGCATGCGCAAGACCTTTCTGAATCTGGCGGGCATCTAAGCCAAGCTCTTTTGCGGCTGCAATGACAGCCAAAGCATTGGAAGCCTGATAGTCTCCAATCACTGGAAGCACAAACGGCCCTTCCTGTTTGGAGTCCATGAACGAAATGCCTTCTTTTGTATATTCAATCTCAGAGCCCAGGCCAAGATCAGCCTCTGTTCCAAACGATATCATTTTCAACTGTTCCGGAACACCGGATTCATGAAGAACCTCTTCAATCTCCGGAGAATCCTTATGGTAAACCAGAGCACCGCCTTCTTTGATGCCCTGCATGATTTCCAGTTTTCCCCTGGCGATTTCTTTGCGGGAGCCGAAGTTTTCCATATGGGCAGAACCAATGGACACAATAATCCCCAGGTCCAGCGGCGCCATATCCGTTAAAAACGGAATATCCCCAAAGTTTTCCATTCCCATTTCCAGAACGGCATACTGGCAGTCGTCATCCAGTTCCAAAATAGTCATCGGAAGACCAATTTCGTTGTTGTGATTGCCCTGGGTTTTCTGGGCTTTCCCTTTTGTATTTAAAACCGAGCACATGAAATCCTTGGTGCTGGTTTTCCCGTTGGAACCGGTAATGCCAATGGTACAAGGGTTCACCTGAGTCAGATAGCTCTTCGCCAGAAGCTGCATGGCTTTCAAGGGGTCATCCACCAGAATCAGCGGGATATCCTTGGGATAAGGAAGCAGATCCTTTCTCCAGAAACTGGCTCCAGCTTTTTTTTCTTTCACCTGCTCAATAAAATCATGGCCGTCCGCTCTTGCTCCTGCCAGAGGAACATACAGATTTCCAGGCTGAACTTTTCGGGAGTCAATGCAGACTCCGGAGATG
>JABUSF010000005.1:76719-77934 GCA_021443945.1 Ileibacterium sp. | reverse complement strand
GCATAAGCCTCATCGTTTAAAGTGCCGCCGCTCATGGCAGCTGTATCTATAAGTTTTCTCTCAATCATTGTACTTACCTGTTTTTCCAAGAATTATAGCATTGTGTATGTTACACGTTTTTTTAAAGTTTTAATACTATTCACATTTCAATCTGTACAGCCTTTTTCAAAGGGCTTTCCAAATTCAAACGGTCAAAGCTGTGATTAAGGATACAATACAGAAATTTTGGCGGTTCACAGGATCAATATGTCCGAAAACCGAAACGGCCTTGAAGAAAGAACAGAGATCACAATCGTTTGTGTCCTCTCCTTGAAAAAAGCGAAAACCCCTCGTGAGTTTTCGCTTGAATTCTCTTGGACGCTTAACGGTAATCTCCGCCTTCTGCTCCCAGATATTCTTCCAGGCACATACCAGAATTCATAATGTCCTGAGCCTGCTCACCGATGTAGCGCAAATGCCAGGGTTCCGGCATATATCCCGTAATCGCTTCTTTTCCCGGCTGATAGCGGACAATAAACCCATATTGAGCACAATTGTCCATCAGCCATTGGCTGGCCTGCGGATCTTCTACCAATTGCCCTGCTCCATCGAGCAGATCAAAAGCCAATCCAGTCTGATGTTCGGAATATCCTGGGCGGGCTGAAAATGTATCTGCCTGCGCCTGCCCGCTGGAAGCCACATAACTGGAGTACAGTCCGTCCTGGGTTGCGTAGCTTCGAAAGCCGCTGTATCCCCCGGAAAGGGAATATCCCTGAGCACTCATATCTTGAATCAGCTGCATGAGATGGGAAACAGCTTCCGGATCTTCTCCCGGTGCATAGGAAGCAGGCACCCCATATTTTTTATTGACGATGGGAATCCCTTTTATATAAGTAATCCCATCCGCAGAAACCGACTCCTGAACAGAAGCTTCCTCCGATGTCTCGGCAGATTCAGTCTCTTCGGCTGCCGTTTCATCTGAAGTTTGAGCAGAAGCTTCAACGGAAATCACAAATGTCTTTTCTGTTTTCTGATCTTTGCTTTGGGCAACCGCTTTTGCCTGGTATTCCTTTACCTGCGCAGGATCGAATCCGTTGAGCTCAAAGGTAAGCTGAACCTCATCCGGATTTTTGACCGTAAACTTTTCTTTTAAAACGTCTTCAATATTTCTGGAATCATTTAAAGGTACGACGACCTTGTCCGTCTGCTTTTCAAATTCCGGTTTTGCAGTTTCGG
>JABUSF010000005.1:75208-76403 GCA_021443945.1 Ileibacterium sp. | reverse complement strand
ATTAAATACTTCGCTCCAACCGTAAAGGATGGATCCGTAATAGAAGGCAGTACAGACGTAATGCCCAGTGTGATCGATACTGGAACGGCAATGATCAGAAGGACCACAAATGCAATAAATACCCAAATGACACTCATGCGTGATCCTCCTCTTCTTTTTTAGCTTCCAGAGCCATGACTTCTGATTCAGTATTGGCTTCAATGAAAGATTCCGGCGTATTTCTTTCCGGATGCGCTGGATCATATACCGGCATTCCAAGAGCGACTTTCGCTTCAATAATCCATCTTTGAATAATTCGAATACTGACGAGGATAAAGCTGATCAGCGGAGCGCACTGAACATAATACATAGGGATATGACAGGCTGGAGAAAGCTGAACCGTTTCAACAGCTGACATCATATATGACCATGCAAATGGGATCATATAAAAGAAAAACATCAGTTCAATGGTGTGATTGATGAGTTTAACAACAGCACGCGTTTTCCGGCTTAATGCAGCAACAAACTGCTCGATTTTAATGGAGATGCACATTTTCGAACAGTAACTGACAGACAGAAAGCCGCTCCAAATAAAGAGATAGCGGGTCAGTTCTTCAGACCAGGACAAAGAGGTCTGGAACACATAGCGGCTGAGTACTTGAACCCCCATAATCAATGCCATCAATATTAAAAATATCGCCAGCAATGTTTCTTCGAGATAAGCATCCAGCCATTTCAGAACTTTCTTAATCATTTTCTCTTTCAAGCTGGACTCGCTGCAATCAAAAACAAGGCATCCTGTCATTTGCCGGAGTTCTTGAACAGACGAGTCTTTTCCTCCCTTTCTATAATTTTGACCGTTTTCTCTGCCGTATCGTTCTAACCCATTTTTAAATTCTCTTTGCCATTCGATGCAGAGGTAACATCTGGATCGGGGGAAAACGGAAAGATAAATTACATTTTAAGGATTATGAAAGCGATGTAACAGAATTCATTCTTATTTTAACAGCTTGAGCAACAGTTTTGACCACATTTTAACAAAGTTTCACATGATATTTGTTCTATGATTGTTTTCAGTTTCCCGATTGATTGATCGCTGCAAATACTTATCTGTATAAGATGATTTCTATTCCCTGACATGTGTTTCAGGGATATATAAAAAAGGCCATCCTGATTTCTCAGAATGACCTTGCTTAATCCAGCGGCTTTCTATTTT
>JABUSF010000005.1:64905-69047 GCA_021443945.1 Ileibacterium sp. | reverse complement strand
ATCACAGAATATCCGTGTTCGATCGCCTGCTGCGCCAAATAGGCACCGGGATCCGAAATCACTGGGTATCCGGCATCTGAGATCACTCCAACTTTCTTTCCTTCTTCCAACAGGGAAAGAATTTTCGGCACGGCGGTCTGGGTGTTGTGTTCATGATGGGAAATCAGGGGTTTGCTGATGTTGAGGCGGTGAAGAAGCATTCCCGAGTTGCGGGTGTCTTCACAGGCAATCACATCCATATCCTGCAGAGTCTGCAGAATTCTTGGACTGATTTCCTGCATGTTGCCAATCGGTGTTGGGATTAAATATAAAGCTGCTTTGCTTTCGTCATCAAAGCTTTTCTGTCGTTTCATCTTCTTTTTCTCTGTCTGCCCACAATTCGTCAAAGGGCACAAATAGGATTTCTTCCCGGTTTTCAATTTTAGCCTGCTTCTGCAGAACATTCATAGAGGAAAGCCTGTATTTGTTTCCATTGTAGGTTACATAGCTGTTGACTTTCGGCAGTCCTTTTTTCAGCTCGGTATACTGATCGTTTTCAAAACGGAGGCAGCACATGAGTTTTCCGCACTGACCGGAGAGCTTGGAAATGTTCAAAGCCAGCAGCTGGTTTTTTGCCATATTAATGGAGACGGTATCAAAGTCGGACATGAATCGGCTGCAGCAGCATTCCATTCCGCAGTTTCCGATGCCTCCGACCATTTTCGCCTTGTTTCTCGGCCCCACTTGGCGCAGTTCAATGCGGCATCCCAGCTGAGCAGCCAGGTCTTTGAGCAGCCCTCGGAAATCCACCCGGTCATCACTGGCATACGTAAAAATGACCTTGGAACGGTCCAGCGTGTATTCGCAGGAAATCAAATGCATATCCAGATCCAGGCGGGTTATGCACTCCTGGCAGATTTTCATGGACTTCACTGCTTTTTCCTTATTGGCTTCCTTTCGGTCCAGATCTTCCTGACTGGCCTGGCGGAGAACCGGTTTGATCTCGCCTTTCACTTTGGCAGGATCAAAAGGAATAGAAGGCACGCATACTTTTCCGATTTCCTGTCCTCTGATTGTTTCCACCACCACATAGGTTCCGGTGCGGAACTGCTCTTTTGCTGCAAAGGAATAGGTTTTCTTGGCTTCATCAAACTGGATGTAAACCATATATGGATAATCAACCGGATTCACTGTCTCTTTTCGGCCAGAATTTCCGGTGAAATTTTGTTTTGTCATCATCATCACCTTCTGTCTTTTCTCATTTTTTCAGGTTCTGTTTATATCAAGCTGCTCTTTTTTAAAAGGCAGCTAATGTTCTTTATAAGGTCCTGTTCGTTACGGACGATAATTGGAATAGGTCAGTTCGTGAATTTGGTAATACACCTGGTCCAGAAGCAAAGCCAGATCCACAGGTCTTGAGATCTGATCCAGCGCATGAAGAATGATCATGCGGATTTGCGTGTTCACTTCCATATTGGAGGTATCCGATTTGGCCAGAAACAGCAGCCACTGCAAAAAGAGCTGAACATTCTTTTTGGAATAGTAGTCTGACTTATTATTGAACACATCCCGCTGCAGATCCAAAACCGCTTTGTAGCTGTTTTTATGAGCCCAGTAGTTTTTGGCCGCTTCCTTGATCTCAAAAAATCCCGCTTCCATCAGCTCCTGGACACTTTGAGAGTCCCATCCGTTGCTGGCCAGCATATTCAGACTTTCTTCATCTTCAATAACAGTGGCCAGGTCTTCCTTTAAAGCCTGGGTTCCAGGGGGACGGAAGGTCAGAATCTGCGTTCTGGACTGGATGGTGGGAAGGACATTGGACAGTTCGTTGACCACCAGAATTCCCAACAAGCCATCTTTGGGTTCTTCCAGAAACTTCAGCAGTGAGTTGCTCGCTTCCGGAGTGGCTTTGTCATATTCTTCCAGAATATAAGCCTGCCATCCCTGTCCGGAGGCAGATTTGGAAAAGGTATCCTGCAAATTGAGGATGGTGTCTTTTCGGATCCGGAAACTGTCTTTCTCCTTTTGGGTAACTTCTTTGGTCTCCCCCTTCCAGAAACTGTCAATTTCCTTCTTCTTTAAAGGCCTTCCCTTTTGAACGCCGCCGGCATGGGCCCAGAAAAAGTCCAAAGACTCTTCGGCTTCAATGCGTCTGCAGCTTTCACACTCCTGACAGGCGAACCCGTCCTCATCGGTATGCTCACAAAACAAAGACTGAACCAGCAGCAGCGCCATTTGGGATTTGGGTGATCCCTGCGGCCCCGCAAACAAATATCCATGGGACAGCCGCTTTGTTTTCAAAGCGTTGGAGAGCACTTTCCAGGCGACAGGCTGGCTTTCCTTCAATTCTTTTTTATTCATGATCAAAATCCTTTTTGGATTTTATAAATTCACAAATGATTTTCATCGACTGTTCGAGAACCTCTTCCACACTGCCCTCTGCATTCACCACATGGATGCGTTCTGTATTGGCAGGATTGGATTTGATTTTTCGAAAGCCCTGACGGACGTCTTCATGAAACTGCCGGCTTTCCTGATCCAGGCGGTTCATATCCCCCCGGCTGACCATGCGTTTGTGGCCTGTTTCATCGCTGACTTCAAAAAACAGAGTCAAATCTGGCCGCAGCCCTTCCAGAACAAAGTCATTTAAATGCTCAATTCTGTCTGCGCCAAGTTTCCTTCCATATCCCTGATAGGCAATGGAAGAATCCAAAAAACGGTCGCAGAGAACAATTTTGCCTTCTTGTAAAGCCGGCAGAATAGTGTCTTTCACATGCTGGTTCCGGCTGGCGGCATACAGCACCGCTTCTGTTTTGGCATCCATGGCCTTATTGGCAGGATCCAGCAGAATCTGGCGGATCTGTTCCGCAATGGGGCTTCCTCCTGGTTCTCTGGTGTAGACTACCTCAAGTCCCATTTTCTCCAGTTCGTTTTTTATATTTCGTGCGGCGGTGGTTTTTCCAGCGCCGTCGTCTCCTTCCAGACTGATAAAAATACCCTGTTTCACAATTAATCTCCGTTTTCAAAGTATAACATATCTCATGAAATGGCATTGAAGAGCAGATAGAATATAATGGACCAAAGCTAGATGGACAGAAAGGAAGAACCTATGTGCGGAAGATTTCTGATGAACGAAGAGGCTTTTGAAATCATCGAACACATTGCCTATGTGCCCGATTACATCCAGCCGGAACTGTTCTGCAAAACCATTTATCCCACCAACCCGGCAATCACTCTGGTAATGAAGGATGGCATTCTCCAGGCGGAATCTCTTCATTTCGGATACAAAAGCGAATCCATGAATCGCCTGCTGATCAATGCAAGGGCTGAGACGGTCAGTGAAAAACCAATGTTCCGCCAGTCTTTCTATCATCATCGCTGCGTGGTTCCGGCAAGCTCTTTTTATGAATGGGATGCAGCCAAGGAAAAAATATCGTTTTTTGAAAAAAATGATCCGGCTTTATTTATGGCCGGTATAGTAAAAGAAGACTGCTTTCTGATTCTGACCACAAATGCCAATCCATCTGTAGAGCCTTATCATCACCGCATGCCTTTATTATTAAAGAAAGAGCAGCTCCGCAGCTGGCTTTCAGAAGAAAGTAAAGCGCTTCAATTTTTGAAACAAACCCCTCAAAATTTAGAGCATGCTTTCTCATTTGCTCAAAATAGTCTATTTTAAAAAATATTCGAAGGAAGAATAAAGATATGAATTCTGAACTGATCAAGAAAATCCAGGCCATACCGGGCGTTGCGCTTGTAGCTGTGTCTAAAAAGCATACAAAAGAAGAAGTGGATGAAATGGCCAAATTAGGAGTGGATACGTTTGGTGAAAACCGTGTCCAGGAATTTTTGGAAAAATATGATCCCGCCTACCATTGGCACATCATTGGTCATCTGCAGACCAATAAAGTGAAATATATTATTGGAAAAGTGGATCTGATCGAATCCGTGGATTCCCTTCGTCTGGCGAAGGAAATTGAAAAGCAGGCTGCCAAAGCCGGTCTTGTCCAGGATATTCTCGTGGAAATCAAAGTTTCCAAAACCGATGAAAACAAAACTGGTCTTCCAGAAGAGCAGCTTAAAGAGCTGCTGGATGAAATTGCTGAAATGCCTCATCTGCGCTTAAGAGGTCTGATGACCATCGCCACCCAGACCGATGACCA
>JABUSF010000005.1:57230-64863 GCA_021443945.1 Ileibacterium sp. | reverse complement strand
GATCAGGTTCAGAAAGATTTTAAAGACGCTGATATTTTAAGCATGGGCATGTCCGGCGATTATGAGCTGGCCATTGCTCACGGTTCCAATCAGGTCCGTATTGGTACGGCTCTGTTTGGATAAACCGTCAGAAAGGTACGAATGAGTTCAACTAACCCAAACAAAAAGAAAAAACAAAAGCTTCGCTGGCAGGTCAAATTGATTCTGGCCATTGCCGGAGTCATTGTCTTTGCCTCCGTTCTCGGCTCTTTGACTTCCCTGTTTGCTTCCGGCAAAAAGGAAGAAGCCACAGCCCAGACGAATCAAACAGGCGAAGAAGTCGTTGAAGAAGTAAAAGAAGCTCTCAACCCTGTTATGACAGAAGTCAAAAAACCGACTGTCCCCTTTGATAAGCGCGTCACCGTACTAATCGATCCGGGACACGGTGGATTTGATCCAGGCAATGTGGTGGATGAGCAGAAAGAATCCGCCATTAACCTGGCCATTGCCACCGCCTGCGCCGAACAGCTGAAAAGTCTGGATCCCAACATCAACGTTCTGATGACCCGAAATTCAGATACCATCTCCTGGGCCAGCGACGAGGTGGGCGATCTGACAGGCCGGGTCAACATGCAGACCGATTTGAAAGCTGACTATTTTGTCAGCATTCATTCCAATTCCAATGAGGATCCCTCCTGCACCGGCTATTCCTTTTTCATAAAAAAAGACGATGATACAGCAAAAGAGATGGCGCAGTCCATCTCTGAGGCTTACGAACAGGCTGACTGGGCCTATGAACAGGCTGTTCTGACGACGGATACCTATCCGCTGCAGGTAATATCCGATTCCAAGATTCCTTCGATTCTTATCGAAATGGGCTATATGTCCAATCCTGGTGAATTTGCCGCTTTATGCAACCCTGAAATTCAGGAGATTCTCGGCAAAGTCACCGCCAACGGAATCTACAACTTTTTAGTGGAACAGAATGAAAAAGGAGCAGCCATTCAGAAAGACAGCTGATCAAAAGAACCTGATGCCCGCCGGGCACCGGGTTCTTTTTGCTTAGAAAAGACATTTCTTTGAATATATCCCATGAATCACGACCGCAAAAATGATAGACTGAACTCTGACTTTAGAAGGAGGATTTCTATGTCAGCAAAAAGCAAAATCAAAGTAAAACCGCAGCTGAAGCTGGCCGGAATTGGTATTTGCGCCATTCTTGTTTGTGTGGCCGTATTTTTTCTGTTCTCTTCCAAATCCTCCAAAAAAGCAGTGGACCCCATTACCCAGAAAGAAGCCACAGTGATGATCGATCCCGGACACGGCGGATTTGATCCTGGCAAAAGCGCACCCGAGGGGGTTCGGGAAGCTGATCTGAATCTGGCCATTGCTTTGGACGTACGCACCTGGCTCAAGCAGCTGGCTCCTCATGTCAATGTGATCCTGACCAGAGATACGGATGCAGTGACCTGGGGAACCACAGAACTGGATGATTTGAATCACCGAACGGAAATGCAGAAAACCTGGAAAGCAGATTATTTTGTCAGCATTCATGGAAACTCTTTTGACGATTCTTCTGTTTACGGATACAACCTGTTTATTCGTCCAAACGATCCAGCATCCAAAACTCTAGCTGAGAACATCATCGATCATTTTGAAGAAATTGACTGGTCCAAGAATGCCGGCATCATCACAACGGACAATACACCGCTGCAGGTGATTTCCATGTCGGATGTCACAGGCGCTTTGATTGAAACCGGATATATGACCAATCCATCTGATCTGGAAGGATTGACCGACCCGGACACTCAAAACGAAATTGCAAAAGCAATCGCTTCCGGCATCGCCCAGACCATCGAAAAATCAAATGCACCGGCTGCTTCTTCCAGTACAGAAAACAGCAAAGAAGACAATTAATAAAAGCACATCCTGGCCGATGTGCTTTTTTTCATGGATTTATTTTCTTTCAGAGGGGTCGTCCTTCTCTTCCTGAGCTTCCGGAATTTTGATAAGAACTTCCTCAATTCTGTTTTTGTTCAGTTTGGAGACTTTCAGCACCACGCCGTTCTCCAGCGTAATCTTCTCCGACAATGAAGGAAGATGACCCAGCTTTTCGATGATCAAACCGCCTACGGAATCAAAATCTTCTGAATCCAGATCCAGTGACAGTTCATCGTTTAAATCATGGAGAGAGATGTAGCCTCGAACCTGCCAGGTGTTTTCACCGATTTTTCGGATGTTGTCATTTTCGTAGGCATCGTACTCATCCTGCACTTCGCCGACAATTTCTTCGACAATATCTTCCACTGTCAGAATACCGGCCATTTCGCCGTACTCATCCAGAACCACAGCCATATTAAAGGCATCCTTCTGCATTTCCTGCAGCAGGTCGGCAATGGGTTTGTTTTCCACCGTGAAGTAAGGCTTGCGCAGATAATCCTGAATGACAAAAGGCTTTTTGGGATCGTACAGAATCAGGTCCTTCATATTGACGATTCCAATAATGTTGTCAATGCTTCCTTCGTATACGGGAATTCGGGTAAATCTTTCCCGGCGGTAAGCATCAATGAGATCTTCATAGGAGCAGTTTAAATCCACTGCTGACACATGGACCCTGGGCACCATGATTTCTCTGGCTTTAGCGTCGGTGAAGTCGAATACGTTTTTAATCATCTGCCGCTCTTCCGCTTCAATGACGCCTTCCTCATGAGACACGTCCAAAATGGTATGCAGTTCGCTTTCTGTAATGGACTGGGCTTTTTGATCACTCTTCACGCCCAGCAGTCCAAGAATGAGCTTGGAGAACAAATTAATAAACCAGATGACCGGCGTTAGAATTTTGGTTAAAA
The DNA here is from genome assembly GCA_021443945.1 of Ileibacterium sp. Taxonomy (GTDB): domain Bacteria; phylum Bacillota_I; class Bacilli_A; order Erysipelotrichales; family Erysipelotrichaceae; genus JABUSF01. The sequence continues at coordinate 62,035 of JABUSF010000005.1, read as the reverse complement.
CGAGAATGATTGGCGCATAAAACAGCGCCATTTTTTCGGCGTAGCGGGTAGCCAGTGTTTTTGGAGTGATTTCTCCAAACACCAGAATTAAAAAGGTAATGAGAAACGTGGCGATGCTGACGGCGTAGCCTCCAAAGTTGTAGGCAATCATGGAGGCAATGGAAGCCATAAAGGTATTGACCAGATTGTTTCCGATTAATATAGCGGAAAGCATTTTGGATTCTTCCTCATACAGCTTTAACACATCCTGAGCTTTTTTATTTCCTTCGTCTGCCAGAGAACGAATGCGCATTTTGGAAACCCCCACCAAAGATGTTTCCGCACTGGAGAATACGGCGGACAGCACCAGCAGCACCACCAGCAAAGTGATTTGTACACCTATGTCACTGTTCATTCTTTTTACTTGATTACTCCTTCTTGTTCGATCGTTTGATCTTCCTGACGTTCAGCCTCTTTTGCCAAATCCAGAACCGCTTTATTGGCCATCGCCAGCCCCGCTGTTGCCGGTACAAAAATTGCGGAAGGCAGAACGGATCCTTTTTCCATTTCCACAGGCTTTTCCACTGAGGAAGCCACCCAAATCTTTTTTCGAATCCGGTTTTTCCGTTTCCAGACTCTTAAAATTTTGGCAATGGGATCATAGCTGGTTTTTTCCAGCTCCATAATGGAAATCTGACTGGGATCCTTCTTTCGGGCCATGCCCATGCTGGACACAATGGGGATGTCATTGTCCAGAGCAAAGCGGATCAGATCCTTTTTGGAATCCACAGAATCAATGCAGTCCAGAATATAGTCCGGTTTTAAAGCCAGAAGCTTTTCATTCATGGCTGCATCGTAAAAGTCATGAATGGCATCCACTTTTACATCCGGATTTAAATTTGCTGCATGCTTTTTCAGGATTTCCACTTTGCTTTGTCCGATGGTGTCCTGCCGGGCCACCAGCTGACGGTTGATGTTGCTTGCTTCCACCACATCCTTGTCAATAAAGATGAGATGTCCTACTCCTGTTCGGATTAAGGCTTCTGCGGCAAAGGAGCCGACCCCGCCGGTTCCCACCACCATTACGGTAGAATTTTTCAGTTTTTCAAGAGCTTTGGAGCCCATGAGTAATTCAGATCTTTGATTCCGATTGTCCATACCAATTTTTCGCTGCTTTCACAATTTCATCTCTGTCTGCCAGATGAAACCATTCCACCGGCATCTGGTGCCGAAACCAGGTCATCTGGCGCTTGGCATACTGCCGGGAATGGATTTTGATTTTTTCTTTCACTTCTTCAAGGGAAGCTTTGTTTTCAAAGTAGTCTCTAAATTCTTTGTATCCAATACCCTGAAAACTGGAATACTCCCATGTCTTGGGATCACAGAACAGTTCTGTGACTTCCTGCACCAGTCCGTCTTCAAACATTTTTTCCACCCGGAGATCGATGCGCTCATCCACCAGTTTCTTGTCGGCATTCAATCCGATCCAGAACACATCATAAATGGGCTTGTGTTCCTGTTCGTCTTCTCTTGAACTCTTGTTTTCTCCGCTGCTGCAGATGGCCAGCGCTCTTTCCAGACGGCGCCGGTTGTTGGGATGTATTTTTTCCAACGCCTTGGGATCCATAATCTGCAGCCTGGCCAGAATGTCTTCTGTGCTCATGGCTGCAATTTCTTTTAACAAAGCCGGATCCAGCTCTTCGTCTTTAAACACATAATCATATAAAGCCGCTTTTAAATAAAGTCCGGTACCCCCGCATAAAATCGGTACTTTTCCTTTGGCCAGAATCTCGTCTATGGCCTGACGGCATTTTTCCTGAAAAATTTTTACGTTGTAGGGTTCACTGTAATCCTGAATGTCCACCAGATAGTGAGGGATGTCTTCCATTTCCTCTTTCGTCACTTTGGCTGTGCCGATGTCCATCTTTTTGTACACCTGCATGGAATCTGCAGAAATGATTTCTCCGTTCAGTTCTTTGGCCAGAGCAATGGAAAGAGAAGTTTTTCCTGTCCCCGTCGGTCCTGCAATGGCAATTATTTTTGAATCAGCCACGTTCAAACTCCTTTCGCAGCTGTGCTTCTGACAGCGTAATCACCGTTGGTCTTCCATGAGGGCAGTGATAAGGCTGTCTGCAGCTTTGAAGATCGATAATCACTTTTTCCATTTCCGGCATACTTAACGGACGGTTGAACCGGATGGACGAATGGCAGGCCATGGTGGCGATCATATGACGGCGCAGAGCGTTCATATCGATGGTTTTGTTTTTCTGGAACCAGGCCATCAGATCGCTTAAAAACTGATCTCTGTCCACATCCATAAACCATCCGGGCAGTTCCCTTAAAATGAACTGGTTTTTCCCAAAGGATTCAAACTTCAAACCGTAATGAGAGACAGCGTCATTGATTTCATCCAGCTGCACATACAAATCCGCAGAAACAGGAATTCTTAAGGGGACCATGCAGGGCTGCAGATGGGTGACCGGCTTGTCAAAGAGATTTTCAAGACGTTCAAAATTGTAGCGCTCCTGGGCGGCATGCTGGTCAATGACCACCAGACCGTCCGGGTTCTCACACAAAATATAAGAGTCTTTCAGCTGGCCGATGATTTTTAAGTGGGCAAAGAATTCCATGCCCTTTTGATAATCCTGGGCCTGCTTAACTTCCTGAACAGCCGGCTGTTCTTCCGATTTCTTTTGTTCCGGCAAATAATCCGGTATTCTGCTCTGTCCCGGAATCACGCCCTGAAATTCCTGACGCAGTTCATCTTTGATGGTCTTTTGAGGAAGCTCATGTTCTTCCTGATACTCTTTGGCTTTTTGAGCATTGTTGTTTTCGTAGCTTCTTAAAAACGGATGTCCCTCCAGATTTTCCTTTTTTTCAAAGCCGTGCGGCTCTTGGCTTTCTCTGACAAAGGCATCTTTGCTTTTGTCTTCTTTGTGAAGTTCTCTGGATGTTGGAAGCACATATTCCATGCTCAGGGTTTCCTGCACAGGAATGGGATCGGTTTTGGCCCTTTCCAGACTGAGTTCCGGAGTCACCAGCTGATCGGAAAAGAGATTTTCCATGGTATTGATGATCAGCTGCTGCAGATATTCTTCTTTGGAAATGCGGACTTCCAGTTTGTTTGGATGGACGTTGACGTCCACCAGCTGAGGATCGATCTCGACATTGAGCAGAACAATGGGAAATCTTTCCTTGGGAAGAAATTCCCGGTATCCTTCAATGACCGCTTTGGTCAGCGGATACGACTTGATCAGACGGTTGTTGATGGTCAAATAAATGAAGTTTTTATTCGCACGGCTGATTTTTGGCTGGACTGCATAGCCGCTGATGATAAAATCATCACTTTCATTTCGAAAAGGCAGAGCATTTTCTGCCACTTCCCTTCCATACATGGAATAGAGAATTTCCAGCTGATTCCCTTTTCCGGAACTTTGAAAAATCAGACGGCCGTCATGCCGGAGCGTAAAACGGATTTCCGGATGGGAGATGGCCAGTTTATTCACCGTATCGGCGATGATGGAAAATTCATAATTGGCCCGTTTCAAATATTTAAAGCGGGCGGGTGTATGCAGAAAGAGCCCTTTAATTTCGATTCGGGTTCCCCTTGGACAGCTGAATTCCTCCGTTACAGTATTTTCGCCATATTCAAACCGGACATGGGTTCCTTTGGAGGAGTTGTTGGTCTGCAGATCCACTTTGGCCACCGCCGCAATGGAGGCCAGCGCCTCTCCCCGAAATCCCATAGTTTGAATATTGAACAAATCTTTTTCGTCTTTGAGCTTGCTTGTTGCATGACGGGAAAAAGCCAGAACGGCATCTTCCTCATCCATGCCGCAGCCGTCATCTGTAATGGTGATGCCTTCGATTCCCCCTTGAAACACTTCGATTTCAATGGTCTGTGCACCGGCATCCAGTGCATTCTCCACGCATTCTTTCACAATATTGACGGGCCGGTCGACCACTTCGCCGGCTGCAATCATATTGCTTAAATGCGGATCCATGACTTTGATATATCCCATGACTTTTGACTCTTTCTATTTCAGTGATTCGTCTGCCATTTTTTTCAATTTGTATACCAGTTCCAGTGATTCTCTGGGAGACAAGTCGTCGGCATCGATTTCTGACAGCAAATCAATAATCTTATGCTGAGCAGGACTGCTTTTTTCCATGACAAAGAGACTTGGCTGATAGGAACCGGACTGGTTCTGAATTTCATATGACTGAAGCAGATCTGATGCTCGTTCCAGAACCGCGGAAGGAAGATGCGCCAGACGGGCGACATTGATTCCGTAGGATTTGTCTGCTTTCCCGTCGGCCACTCGGTACAGAAACTGAATGCCGTCTTTCTTTTCCCGAACGTCTACATGAACATTGAAAATGCCCGGCCGCTGTTCTTCCATATCTGTCAGCTCATGATAATGGGTGGAAAACAGAGTTTTGGCCTGGATGACTTCGTCAATGTACTCCATCATGGCCTGGGCCAGTGACATTCCATCGTATGTGGCCGTTCCTCTTCCGATTTCATCGAAGAGGATTAAAGAATTTTTAGTTGCATTGCGCAAAGCAATGTTGGCTTCCATCATTTCCACCATGAACGTGGACTTGCCGGTCAAGATGTCATCGTTGGCTCCGATGCGTGTAAAGATCCGGTCAAAGACAGGAAGACTTGCTTTTCTGGCCGGAACAAAGCTTCCCATCTGCGCCATTATGGCAATGAGGGCATTCTGTCGAAGATAGGTGGATTTACCGCCCATATTCGGCCCGGTAATCAGTTCAATATGATCTGCCTGATTCATCTTCCAGTCGTTGGAAACGAAATCTGC
>JABUSF010000005.1:46354-57039 GCA_021443945.1 Ileibacterium sp. | reverse complement strand
ATTTCCTGCTCCAGTTTGACTTTCCGTTCGTTGGCGCTGAGAATCTGATCTTCCAGCTCTTTCAAATCCGGATTGATAAATCTTGTCGCATTGGCCAGGGTCTGTTTCGGAGTGAAATTGTATTCTTCTTTAATTTCGGAAAGAGATCCGTTTCGAATTTCGATGTAATAGCCGAACACCCGGTTGTATCCGATCTTTAAGGAACGGATTCCGGTCTCTTCTTTTAAACGGGCTTCCATTTCCAGAAGAGCATCCTGGCCGTGATCAGCCAGTTTTCGAATTTCATCCAGCTCTGCATGAAAACCGGGAGCAATTACGTTTCCGTCTTTTAACGTGGCTGGGGGATCTTCAACAATGGCATCCTTGATTTCATCGTATAAATCCATGCAGGGATCGACTTTTGAAAAATCCATATCCCCTTCCAGATCCGCTGCCAGCTCCAGAATGGGAGACGCGTGCTCCAGAGAGGAAATCAATTGAATGAGATCTCGGGGAGCAGCGCTCAGACAGGAAATCCGGCCGATCAGACGTTCCAGGTCATAGACAAATTCCAAATGGTCTCTCAGCTGTTCTCTTAACAGAAACTGATCCAGCAAATGCTGAACGCCGTCCAGGCGGTTTTCAATTCTGGAAATATCCAGCAATGGGGATTCCACCCATCTTTTCAGAAGACGGCTTCCCATATGCGTTTTGGTAAAGTCCATAAACTCCCAGAGAGATTTTGCTTTGATGTAAGAAGAAGAAGTTCTGGTCAGTTCCAAATGATTCTTAGTTTCATAATCCATAATCATTTCTGCAGGCGGATAGAGCGGTTCTATTCTGGAGAAATGATCCATGTGCTGCATTTGCGTTCTGGAAATATATCCCATTAAAACTTCCAATGCTTCCTGAAGCAAAGGTTCTTTATAAGGAAGAAGTTCCTGGTCTTCATCGCTGATGGGCGTTCCTTTCTGCAATGAGAACAGCCATTCCTTGCGCTCCTGAAAAGCAGGCAGCCATTTTTTCTCAATGTTTCTTGAAGCGATGACTTCGCTGGCCTGCATATCCAGAATGATTTTCATGATGGCGTTTAAAGAACGATCCATCAAATGGTACCGCAGCTGCCCCGTAGACAGTTCGCAGAACAAAAGGCACACAGAATATGCATTGCAGGTGATGACGCACAGCCAGTTGGAATCGTTTTGATCCGCAAAATCTTCCATATATGTTCCGGGCGTATAAATTTTGATGATTCCCCTTTCCACCAGGCCTTTGGAAGCAGCCGGATCTGTGAGCTGTTCACAGATCGCAACTTTGTATCCTTTTTTGACCAGTCTGGAAATATAGCCTGAAGCAGCATGATGAGGAATTCCGCACATCGCTGCTTTCTGATTCTTCCCTGCAGCTCTTTTGGTCAGAGTCAGATCCAGTTCTTTGGAACAAGTCAATGCATCATCAAAAAACATTTCATAAAAATCTCCGAGACGGTACATGATAATGACGTCCGGATTCTCTTCTTTTAAAGTAAGATAATGCTGCATCATTGGGGTGTATTGGGTTTTGTCCATAAAAGCCTCCTGAAATGATGATTGGTTAAAAATTAAATATGATATAGTGAGTAAAATCTTCTAAGGGGGTCAGCCAATGAAACATTCTATACAAATTGGCAAACATACATTTAAAACCGATTATGGTTTTCTGCTGATACTGGCAGCTTTGTTTTTAACCAGCTGCTTTGCATTATACAATTCCTACAATCTGGTTGCACCCGGATACGGTCCATATTATTTGAACCGTCAGATCATGTGGTACTGCATCTGTTTTGCGGCCTTGTTTGGGATCACCCGGCTTCAGAACCAGTCCCTGTATAAAATACTGGATTCTGCCTACAAATTTTTGATGGGCGTTTTAATCTATATGTTTATCAGCCGCCTGCTTTACAAAGTCACCGGTCATACTCTTCCCTTGTCACCTCAGATCAATGGTGCCTTTTCATGGATTGTTCTTCCGATTATCGGAAGCTTTCAGGCCAGTGAGTTTATGAAAATCATTCTGATTATCAAAACATCTCAGATCATTGCCGGTTTTCAGCAGCGTCATCCCAATCCAACCGTGGCAGAGGATTTTCAAATGCTGATCCAGATTGCCAGATGGGCTCTTCCTCCAATGATTCTGGTATTGCTGCAGCCGGATACAGGTGTCTTTATTATTATGACGTTTACCCTTCTGGTCCTTGTTCTGTGCTCAGGGATTCGAAAATCCTATATGTACTGGCTTTTAGGCATTGTGGGCGGAATCGTTCTGCTTCTGTTCTATTTTTATTTCTTTCACCGCGATATTTTAGGAGCTGTCGTTTCTCAGTATCAGCTCAACCGAATTGATGCCTGGCTGAATCCGGATGACTACATTCTGGGAAGTTCCAACCAGCTCTACACGTCCCTTCTTTCTCTGGGAAGTGCCGGATTAACCGGTCATGGCATGCAGGCCAGTATTATTTCCATTCCAGAAGCCCATACAGACTTTATCTTTGCTGCGTTTGGACAGTGTTTTGGATTTATGGGCTGCATCTTTATCGTTCTGCTTTGTCTGACACTGGATTTATATCTCTGCAAAATGGCATTCAACGCTCAAAACCGAGAAGACCGCTTCATGATCATTGGAGCCATTGCCATGCTGTTCTATCAGCAGTTTCAGAATTTAGGCATGATTGTTGGTTTAGTTCCAATCACAGGCATAACCCTTCCTTTGATCAGTTACGGCGGATCTTCCATGCTTTCCTATTTCATTTTGTTTGGCTTTATTCTGAACGTTTCTCCTTCTGCCAAAAAGATCTACAAAGTGAAAAAACTGGATGTCAAAAATATGAAAAATCATATGAAAATAAAATATGATCAGTATAAAAGCAAAAAGACTCAGGAATCTCAGTAAAGATTCTTGAGTCTTTTTAAATACGAATATGGTTTCAGCCGGGCGAACCGAACGGTTTTATGGGAAGAAGTAATGGTAATGCAGTTCATCTTCTTTACATCCAGTTCAAGATGATCATAACTGCCCTGACAGTCTTTCAGAGACGTTCCGGTTATGGTAACAATTCGATCGGGCTTCATGATGTATGGATTTTTCAGACTATGATGCCTTTTATGGCTGACGGGCATGATTTCTGTCAGTTCCAGCACCTGCAGTCCATCATCAATGACCGCACCTCCCAGAGCTCTGTTTGCAGCCGTAGAACCGGCCTGCGTGCAGATGCAGATTCCGCTTCCGGCTGTATGTTCGAAGATTTCTCCATCGATATAAACGTTCAGATAAATGGTTTTGATAAAGCTTCCCATTCGGAATTCATTTAAAGCGTAGTAGACATCGTCGTTCAGATCGGAACTGACCTCTAAAAGACGGCTGGTCTGAATCTGATAGCTTTTATGGAGAAGATCATAAATAAAGTCATCCACTTCTTCTGCTGTGTAGTCTGTAAAGAATCCAAGGGTTCCTGTATGGACGGCGACAAACAAAATTTCATTGAGCCGGTCTATATATTTGTGAATGGCTCTTAAAAGTGTTCCGTCTCCGCCTACACAGATCACAAAATCTGGTTTTTCCTCTTCGTAAACCCATGTTGGATCGAGAAGACTGATATTGGTTTTCAACATTTCCTTTAAATCATAAGAACACTGATCGTCCCTGGGAAATATGCTGTACTTCAACTTCATCACCCCTTGCACTGGGACTATTGTATCATAGGGTTTAGAGGTGTCAGAATGAACAATAATTTAGAACGAGAATTGAAAATAGGTTTAACGAAAGACCAGTATGATCTTCTTCTTCATTCATATGATTTTGATAAAACAATAACTCAAACCAACACCTACTATGATACAGAAGATGGTCTAATCAAAAAGAAAAGAGGAGCGCTGCGCATTCGCTTTGCAGACGGGAAAAAGATCCTGACCATTAAGCTGCCTAACGACGAAACGTCTAAAAAGGAATATGAGCGTGAAATAGATGCCAGCAGTCCCGAAGAATTTACGAAAGAGGTTTGGGACTATATCCATCTGCATTTGCCTGAAGTGCACGCTTTAAAGCCGATTGCCAGCTTTACAACAGTCCGGAATTTGCTGTACAGGCCGGAAGGAGAGTTCTGTCTGGACGAAACGGATTTTGGATCTGTTAAAGATTATGAAATCGAATATGAATATCATGTGGACCATAATGGCATTGAAAAACTGAATGATTTTTTAAAGCCTGCAGGTTTAGTCTATACAAAACAAAGCCCCAGCAAACTTGCCAGGGCGATGGTTTATAAAGAAAATTTATGAGTTAAACGGTAGAAGAGGGATTTGGAATTGTATTCCAGCTCCTTCTTTTTATATTCATCCAACAGATTCTGATCTGATTGGATTTTTTCCATTTCGTCTTTTAATTTCTGATTTTCAGATTCCAAATCAGCTATTTGCTGATCTTTGGTTTTATTCTCCAGCAGGAAGGTCTGCTTTGAGTTCTCCAGTTCCAGCTGCAGTCTTTGCTGATAGAGAACTTCCATTTGACTGAAGGCTTTCTCTTTTTCCTGGAGTATGGCATTCAGCTTTTCATTTTCAAATCTGAGTTCCATTTCTACTGTGGAGATTTCATGTTTTTCTTTTCTGAAATAGGAGGAAAGCTTTTCTACTCCTTCCGCTTTAATTGTAATTCGTTTTGTTTCCGGGTTTTTATACTTATAGCCTTTGTCTGGATAGTCTTTTACCAGTTTGGCCACAGCTTTATCGACTGTATTTCGCGATTTGGAGAAATGCTGGCAGATCTGCGCTATATCCATATCGTAAAATACATCAATTGCCTGGTTTGAATCCGCCATAAAGTCACCTTCCTATGAAATTCCGATTTTTGCCTGTGGGATTATATCACAGCCTTTTTAAGAATTCCAATATAAACGTTCATAAACCTTACCGATCATATGAGTGTTTATCTACATCGTTGTAATCTGTTTCTTACTCATATGATTGTAATACAGAATTCATTTTTTGAAACCTATCTACATTTATTTTCGGAACAGACATGTCAAATTAAAAACCTGAATTCATATTTTGAATCAGAGTAAATATCATTCAAGTTGACTTTCCTGTTACGACATATGAAAATAGATTCGCAAAATCATATTCTTCAGATATTATAATTCAGATTTCTTTACGATCATTTTAAAGAATTCATATGAGAAAAAATATCTATTTCGATTTAAACAGGAATGGAATATGAAAATAAATTCTCTCATTTTTTGATCGGAAATGTATTTTCTGACATTCAGATTAAAAAATCACATTCAAATCTGAATTCAGAACTATCAATCCTACCTTTCCTTTTTGATCATATGATTTTTGTTTTCTTCTTCTTTCTCTATTTTCTTTTCATGATTTTTCATATTTTATTCCTATGATCGGTCAGATGAGTTGATTTTAGGTTTTTCTGTTCTTTCTTACCTCTTCTGAGATTTATTCACTAATCATATGACCAAACCATGCTGATATTCTTATATTTATTCTAAATTTATGATTTTCCTAAACATACTTTCCTCCTCTTCTCTTTTTCTTTCTTCCTGCAGTCTGAATTTCCGATTCTCATGAAATCCCTGCTGCTTTTTTAAGAATCTTCTGTAAATTTATTTCTGATCATCAGATCACCAACTCCTATTTCTTTTTGAGTAAACAGTATTAAAAAAGCCAGAGATTTGCTCTCTGACTTTTCATATCTAATTCCTCTGACCGCTCAGATTAGAATTATCTTCTTCCTTCCATGGCTTTTGTCAAAGTTCGTGGATCCGCATAATCCAGCTGTCCTCCAACCGGAATTCCATATGCCAATCGTGTGACTTTCACTTTATCTTTTAACAATTTTTCAATATATAAAGATGTTGTTTCTCCTTCGATGCTGGGATCTAATGCCAATATGATTTCTTTCGTCTGATCCGTTAATCGATCTTCCAATCCCTGAATATTCAGATGATCCGGTAAAATGCCTTTTTTGATGTTAATTAACCCGTTCAACACGTGATACAAGCCATTATACGTTTGAATCTGCTCAATGGCCGCCAAATCCTTCGTATTCTGAACAACGCATATCAGAGAAGAATCTCTGTTTTCGTCTTCACAAATGCTGCAGATCTTCTGATCGGTCATATTCCCACAGACTGGGCAGTTATGAATGTCTTTTAACCCTTTTAGAGCCTCCTGGAGGCCTTTCTGGATGTTTTCATCCCATCCCATAATGGCATACGCATATCGCTCAGCAGTTTTCTGACCGACTCCTGGCAGTCTTCTGAGAGATATGATCAAGTCTTCAAATTTTTCTGGATACATATATTTCCACCTTCTAATCTTCTACAATTTCCAGTTCTTTAAATACAGATTTCAGATAGTCAATCTGCTCCTGACCGCTGTCTTTTTCCTGAACGTGTGAGACCTCAATCACAGCAGGGGAGGGAAGTGTCTTGTTCTTCATTCTCTCTTTAAACAGTTCAATCAGTTTTCTGGCTCTGGTAATTTCAATGGCAAATAATTTTTTCGGCTTGCCAGCAATTTCCTTCATAAATCCCTCATAACCGGCTTCATTCTGAAGTTCATTGATTTCATTGGCCTGAAGGTCATTCGTCACTCCGATTAATATATATGAATCTGCACTGGCAATAATCTGAGATTTCCGTAAGGAAGCTGCAAATTTTGCATATTCCAGATTGCTCATATATATATTTACGTTTTTCAGATTTTCCATATCCTGGTTTTTATTGGTTTTATCTGCTCCCACGAGAAGGCTGAGAAGAAATTCATCGTCAAATTTCACTGTTTTTTTCAATTCAGATTTCGTCTGAAATGTTTCACGTGAAACATCAGATTTCCAGAATTTTTGAGAGAGAGACCGATTCCCGCTATTTTTAGGGCTATTTTGACTGAAGACCGGTAATTCATATCTTTTTTCAGATACTGATTTCTGAACGGGTCTGACAGGTTTCTGTTCTTCATAGGACTGGATATCTGATTTTTCAGGCTTTTTGTACGAATGCTTGAGTAAGATTGTTTCAATGTAATCAAGTACATTGCTTGCAAAGCTTAACTTATTGTAGATTTCCATTAAATCCCTTACCAAATCCACCCTCTTTTCAGATTCGATCTGAAGAAAATATGAATGGAGGATTTCTTTTTCTGAATTGGAGATTAATGTGGTTTGCTCATTGAAATCCATCAAAAGTGAGTTTTTCAGCAGGGAAATGAAATCAGAAATGAATCTTTTCAGATCAAATCCCTTGTTGTAGATTTCCTGCAGCGAAACAACCGCCTGATCGATATCCTTCTCATTCATTTGAGAGAAGATCACACCAATATCCTTTTTCGTAACGACTCCATAGATCTCACGAACCGTATCCAGAGAAATATGATCTGGTGAATAGGCAATACTCTGGTCCAGGATGGACAATGCATCTCTCATTCCTCCATCACTCAATGATGCGATCAGCTGCAGCGCTTCTTCTTCATAATCAATATTCTCTGCTTTACACACGGTGCTCAACCGGTCTGTAATTTCTTCATCTGATACTTTGCTGAAATCAAATCTCTGACATCTGGAAAGGATTGTAGGAATGACTTTATGGGGTTCTGTAGTTGCAAGTATGAAAATCACATGGGCTGGCGGTTCCTCAATGGTCTTTAACAAAGCATTGAATGCTCCAGTGGTCATCATGTGAACTTCATCGATGATGTAAACTTTGTATTTTCCCATCATAGGGGCATAGCTGACGCGCTCAATAAGAGACCGTACTTCATCCACTCCGTTATTGCTGGCAGCATCAATTTCAATGATATCCGGATGGGACTGCTCGGCAGCGGCTTTACAGTTGTCACATTCATTGCAGGGAGCATGATCTGGATTCGTGCAGTTCAGTGTCTTGGCAAATATTTTAGCAATGGAAGTTTTACCGGTTCCCCTGGGTCCTGCAAATAAATAGGCATGTGCAATCCGGTCTCGTGCAATTGCATTCTGCAGCGTTTTGACGATGTGCTGCTGTCCAACCACTTCGTCAAAAGAGGATGGTCGATATTTTCTGTACAACGCTTGATAAGACATTGTAATTCTCCTTTCTCAGTATTCAGGAATTCCTATTCTTCTTCTGTTCTCTTTTCTTTCTGAAGAACTGCTTCAGCATGTCGGAACATTCCTCTTCCATGATTCCGCCTGAATACATGGGATGATGATTAAAGTGAGGAAGATCAAACAGGGAAGTGCAGCTGCAGGCACAGCCTCCTTTCGGATCAAATGCGCCAAAATAAACGGAACGAATTCTGGATTGAATGATCGCTCCAGCACACATAGGGCATGGTTCTAAAGTGACATACAAATCACAGTCTTCCAGTCTCCAGGATCCCACCTGTTTACAGGCTTCTTCGATGGCCAGAATTTCTGCATGAGCTGTAGAATTCTGAAGTGTTTCTCTTTGATTGCAGGCAGAAGATATGATTTTCCCATCTTTCACAATGACGCATCCAATGGGAACTTCATCCATCTTTTCTGCCTTCTGAGCCATCAGCAGAGCTTCTTTCATATATTTCTGGTGTACGGATTCCATACCATTTCCTCAGCTTCCTATACTTATATAAATTACCACAGAAAGCGGATGGAACGTCTTTATTCATGATTGGATCATGTCTGGCGGAATTCGTCACAGCTTATCTGAAAACATTTAAATTCAATCCATAAAAAAAGGAATTTCATCCATATTGAATGAAATTCCTTTGGATCTCTGTCTTTTTTTAACACGCAGCCTTGATATTTTCAGAACTGACAGTGCGCATTGATATTGAATGGTATGCCATTTTTCGTCCAATATGGGTATCAATAGGAATGCAATCTGATTGTTCAGATTTCGAAAAAAAAACTACAACACATGACAGAGCCAACTTAGTGCTGCTTCGTTCCCGACCTGACACATTTCATTGGGTACCATTGTTGTAGCTTTGTTATGTTATCAAAGGCATCCAGCCTTGTCAATTCAATTCAACGAGATTGCTGACGGACTGATTATTTCTTATTGGATGGAGTGAGTACTTTTTTACCGCCCATATATGGCTGCAGTACTTCAGGAATCAGAACACTGCCATCTTCCTGAAGATTGTTTTCCAGGAAAGCAATCAGCATTCTTGGCGGAGCGACACAAGTGTTGTTCAAAGTATGAGCGTAATACTTTTCACCGTTCTCGCCTTTTACTCTGATTTTCAGCCGTCTTGCCTGAGCATCTGTGAGATTGGAGCAGGATCCAACTTCAAAGTATTTCTTCTGTCTTGGAGACCAGGCTTCCACGTCTACAGATTTCGTTTTCAGATCTGCAAGGTCACCAGAGCAGCATTCCAGAGCACGTACTGGAATATCCAAAGTACGGAAGAAGTCGATGGTGTTGTTGTAAAGTTTTACAAACCATTCAGCAGATTCTTCCGGTTTGCAGACGACGATCATTTCCTGTTTTTCAAACTGATGGATTCGGTATACCCCGCGTTCTTCCAGTCCATGAGCACCTTTTTCTTTACGGAAGCATGGAGAATAGGAAGTTAATGTATATGGCAGTTCCTTTTCATCAATGATCTGATCGATAAATCTGCCGATCATACTGTGCTCAGATGTACCGATTAAGTACAAATCTTCACCTTCGATTTTATACATCATGCCTTCCATTTCAGCAAAAGACATAACGCCGTTTACAACGTTGGAGCGGATCATATAGGGAGGAATAACATATGTGAATCCTCTGTCGATCATGAAGTCTCGTGCATAGGAAAGAATGGCAGAATGCAGACGGGCTACATCTCCAATCAAATAGTAGAAACCATTTCCAGCTACACGTCTTGCAGAATCCAAGTCGATTCCGGCAAGAGATTCCATAATATCGGTATGATAAGGAATTTCGAAATCCGGTACCACCGGTTCACCGTAACGCTGCAGCTCAACGTTTTCAGAGTCATCTTTTCCTAATGGAACATCATCAGCGATGATATTTGGAATGGTCATCATGTTTTTAAGAACATCTTCTCTGAGCTGTTCTTCAGCCACTTCCAGTTCAGAAAGCTGTTCGGCAATCTGAGCAACTTCCTTTTTCACTTCTTCAGCTTCGTCTTTTTTTCCCTGGCCCATCAGCTTTCCAATTTCCTTGGAAATCTTTTTTCTTCTGGAACGCAGCTCATCTGCCTGCTGCTGAGTTTTTCTCAGCTGGGCATCTTTTTCAATGACTTCATCAACCAGAACAAGCTTGTGATCCTGAAATTTCTTTTTAATGTTTTCTTTTACCAGATCGGGATTTTCTCTGACAAAACGAATATCAAGCATATTTTTCCTCCTTCATAAAAAAAGAGACTTCGCCCATAAAAGGGACGAGAGTCTCGCGGTACCACCCTAATTGTCTGCATGCAGACCACTTTCTCTGTAACGGAGAGCTCCGAAAAGGAATACTGTTAAATTCATCCTTTTACTCCAGGGTGGAATTCACTGAATTTCTATCGATACTCTCACCAGCCGTACCGTCTCTTCTATATCCATTCAGTTACTAAGCCCTGTCTTAGATTTCCTATAATCTATCATAGTTTAAAAATAAATGGCAATTTTTGCAGACCGGCTTTTTTGGAAAGACCGTTTTTTTTCATTCTCCCTATGAATTTAAAAGTCTTTTTCTATTCATATGAATG
>JABUSF010000005.1:43159-45729 GCA_021443945.1 Ileibacterium sp. | reverse complement strand
GCTTTTACATAGGCAAGGGTATCGCCTTCATTCAGAGTAATTGCCAGTTTTCCTTTTTTATTGATGTTATGGAATTCGGTGACTGAAGTTCTCTTCACAACACCATCTGTCGTTACAAAGACGAGGTTTTCTTTGGTGTCATCTTTAGAGTATGGAAGCAGTGCCTGTACTTTTTCACCTTCCTGCATCGTCAGAACATTGACAATTGGAATTCCTTTGCTGGTGCGGGAACCAGATGGGATATGATACCCCTTAATGCGGTATACGCGGCCCTGGTTTGTGAACAGCAGCAAATAGTCATGGGTAGACATGGAGATCATTCGATCGATGGAATCTTCCTCATTCAAGGACATAGACCGAATTCCTTTTCCTCCGCGGTTCTGTGTATGGTAGGAATCAACCGGCTGACGTTTTACATAACCGGAATCTGTCAGAGTAATGATGATATTTTCTTCCGGAATCAGATCTTCATCCTCCACATCAAAGCCGCCTTCGATGATTTCGGTTCGTCTGGAATCTCCATATTTCTGTTCAATATCATTGAGGTTGTCTTTGATGATGGCCAGAACACGCTCCGGTTTGGCCAGAATATCTTTCAAGTCAGCGATGGTTTCCAGCAGACTGTTGTATTCCGCTTCAATCTTTTCACGTTCCAAACCGGACAGACGGCGAATCTGCATGGCCAGAATGGCTTTGGACTGAATATCATCAAGACCAAAGGCTTCGTTCATTTCCTGAATCAAAACTGCTTCTTCGGAATGAGAATTTCGAATCATATGAATAAGTGCATCCAGATTATCCAGTGCAATTCTCAACCCTTTTACAATATGCAGTCTTTCTTCTGCTTTTTTCAGATCAAATCTTGTTTTGCGTTCTACAACTTCAATTTGGTGTTTGACATAATCCTGAATGATTTCTTTGATGGAAAGCTGTTTTGGACGTCCGCCTTCCAAGGCCAGCATGTTAATCCCGAAGGTGGACTGCAAAGGAGTCAGGCGGAACATCTGGTTGATGACCACATCTTCCTGAACATCCTTTTTCAATTCCATAACAATGCGAACCCCTTCACGGTTGGATTCGTCATTCAGATAAGTAATGCCCTGAACCTGCTTGTCCCGGATGACTTCCGCCATCTTTTCATACAGCTTCATTTTGTTCAGGCCATATGGGATTTCGTAATAAATAACTCGCTTTTTCCCGTTTGGCATATCTTCCACACGGTATTTGGAACGAATGGTAATGGATCCTCTTCCTGTTTCATACGCATCTTTGATTCCTTTTCTTCCAAGAATCAAACCGCCAGTTGGAAAGTCAGGACCCGGCAGATATTCCATCAGTTCAGGTACGGAAATGTCTGGATCATCCATCACCGCTTTAATGGCGCTGACAGATTCTCCCAGGTTATGAGGCGGAATATTGGTTGCCATTCCTACTGCAATACCAACGGAACCGTTGAGCAGCAGGTTCGGAATTCTGGAAGGCAGAACTTCCGGTTCTACACCATCACTGTCATATGTTTCCAGAAAGTTAACAGTGTCTTTATTCAGATCTGCAACCATTTCCATGGAAATTTTGGACATACGGGCTTCGGTGTAACGCATTGCAGCAGCACCGTCTCCGTCAAGAGAACCAAAGTTTCCATGACCGTCTACCAGAGGATAGCGGTAGGCGAAATCCTGTGCCATACGTACCATGGCATCGTAAACAGCGGTATCACCGTGAGGATGATATTTACCAATAACATCTCCGACAATACGCGCACTTTTTTTATGGGCGGACCCGGGTGTCATGTTCAAAGAAGACATGGCATACAAAATTCTTCTGTGAACCGGCTTCATACCATCCCGTACATCCGGCAGAGCACGCTGTACGATAACGGACATGGAGTAGTCCAAAAAGGAATCTCTCATTTCCCGGGAAATTTCTATATCTTCAACTTTGTCGAACTGAGAGGATTCTTCTAAAGCTTCGTCCTGATCCTGAAGTTCCTGATCTTTTTTTTCTTCGCTCATTTAAGTCCTCCTCTACAGATCCAGATTGGCGTATTTCGCATTTGCCTGAATGAATTCACGTCTTGGTTCAACGTCTTCACCCATCAGCATGGAGAATACGGAATCTGCTTCCATTGCATCTTCAATGGTTACACGTTTTAAAATACGACGCGATGGATCCATTGTGGTTTCCCACAGCTGCTCAGCATCCATTTCACCCAGACCTTTGTATCGCTGTACTTTATATCCGTCCTGGAATTCCTTGCGCAGCTTGTCCATTTCCTGCTCCTTATAGGCGTAGGCGACCTTTTTGCCTTTCTGAATTTTGTACAGAGGCGGCTGGGCAATATAAACATATCCTTCTTCCACAACCGGCTTCATGAATCGGTACAGGAAGGTCAGCATCAAAGTGGCGATATGAGAACCATCCACATCGGCATCGGTCATGATGATGATTTTGTGATAGCGCAGTTTGGATGTATCCACGGCTTCTTTAATTCCGCAGCCAAAAGCAGTAATCATGGAATTAATTTCCGCATTGGCATAAATTCTGGAATCCCGCGCTTTTTCAACGTTCAG
>JABUSF010000005.1:38492-42997 GCA_021443945.1 Ileibacterium sp. | reverse complement strand
GATTTTCTTCGGGTGGATTCACGGGCTTTTTTCGCAGCAACGCGGGCTTTGTTGGCCAGAATGCCTTTTTCAACGATGGCTTTTGCATCGGCTGGGTTTTCCAGCATAAAGCGCTGCAGCTGCTGACCTACGACATTGGAAACGATTTTGCGTACTTCGCTGTTTCCAAGTTTTGTTTTGGTCTGTCCTTCGTACTGAGGATCCGGATGCTTTACAGAAATAATGGCAACCAGACCTTCTTTGACGTCATCCTGAGAAAGGGATTCGTCCTTTTTCAGCATGTTGTTGTCTTTGGCATATTTATTAATTTCACGGGTAAGAGCCAGACGGAAGCCGTCTTCATGGAACCCTCCTTCGTGAGTATTGATATTGTTGGCGAAGGAATAGATCTGGGTCTGGAAGTCGTTGTTGTACTGGAAAGCGACTTCCACCAGGATATTGTCCTGGGTTCCTTCGGCATAAATGACTTTGTTGCTGACAAGAGATTTTCCCTTGTTCAGATATTCAACGTATTCGATGATTCCGCCTTCGTAGCAGTAATCCGATTTTTTGCCGTCCGGTTCTCTTTCATCCTTCAGAGTCATGCGGATGCCCCGGTTCAAAAAGGCCAGCTGACGAATACGGGAATTCAGTACGTTGAAGTCGTATACGGTTGTTTCCTTAAAAATGGCCGGATCAGCTTTAAAACGAACCAGAGTTCCTGTCTGATCGGTTGGTCCGATTTTGGTTAAAGGCTGTTCCGTCTGTCCTCCGTTTTTAAAGGTCGTCCGATATTCCCAGCCATCCTGGTAAACGGTAACTTCCAGCCATTCAGACAGGGCATTTACAACAGAAGCACCAACACCATGCAGACCGCCGGATACTTTATAGGCACCGCCGCCGAATTTTCCGCCGGCATGCAGGACGGTCATAATTGTTTCAACCGCAGACATTCCGGTTTTTTCATGAATGCCTACGGGCATACCACGGCCGTTGTCCCGAACGGAGATGACATCCCCCGGTTCAATGACCACATCGATTTCACTGGCAAAACCAGCCAGCGCTTCATCAATTCCGTTGTCTACGATTTCCCATACCAGATGGTGAAGACCTCTGGCGGAAGTGGATCCAATGTACATTCCTGGGCGCAGCCGGACAGCTTCCAGCCCTTCCAGAACCTGAATGTCATTAGCGGTATAGGAATGATCAACATGAGTGGCGTCATTCTCAAGCTGTTCAAACTCCAAAATGGAATCCTTCTGATCCATGTCATTCAATGTCATAGATTCCCTCCTTCATTTTTCCATTTTCGACGGTGTAAAACCTTGCCGGGCGGTCAAACCAGGCCGGATTTACCTGATCAGTTGTTGTTATAAAAATCTGCATATCTTCAGGGAGCTGTCCAATCAATGCCGCACGCCTAGTTGGATCCAGTTCACTGAACACATCATCCAGAAGAAGAATTGGATACTCCCCGCTCTTCTCCTTAATGATTTTGGCAATGGCCAGCTTCAGCGCCAGCAAAACGGATCTCTTTTGGCCCTGAGAAGCCGTCTGACGCAGAACTTTGCCATTTAATACGAATTCAATATCATCTTTGTGAATTCCAAAAGATGTCGTTTTATACATTCTGTCTTTGGCAAGACTGTCCTGATAGTGCTTTTCCAGCTGTTCTTTCAGATCTTTTTGGGGATTCACAAAGGTTTTGTAGCGGATGGTCAGTGTTTCCTTCTTATTGGAAAAATAAGGCAGAATCTCATTGGCCTTTTTTTCCAGTTCCTGTAAAAAGGATTCCCTTTGGGGAATCAAAACCATCTGATCTTCAATCATCTGCTGGGTATAGGTTTCGATCAGCAGTGAATTGACAGGATTTGCTTTTAAAGCGTTGTTTCTGTCCTTAAGCAGTTTCTGATAGCGGGACAGTTTGGCTGTGTAGCTTTTGGAAAGCTTCACCAGCTCAATGTCCATAAACTGTCTTCTTTCTTTTGGAGAATCTGAAAACAGACTCAGATCATCCGGACAGAAAAGAATGGCATTGACAATGCCGACAAAAGAGGAAGCGGTGGGCACAGGATTTCCATAGCGGAACAGCTTCTTTTTGGAAGGGGCAGCCTGGATCTTCAGATCCTCGGTTCTGCCTTTTTTTTCGATTTCTGCTTCGATGGTAAAAGCGTCATGATCGTGCTGGATCAAAGACTGCATTTTACTGGTGCGGAAAGAGCGAAGATGAGAAAGAAAAAAAATGGATTCCAGAATATTCGTTTTTCCCTGAGCATTCCGCCCATACAGCACGTGAATGTTGTTGGGGTCAAAAGAAAAAGAAGCCAATTCATAGTTTCGAAAATGTGCGAACCTTAGCTTCTTTATGTTCATACAATTTCAATACGCTTGTTTTCGGCTTCTACTACGTCGCCTGCTCTCAATTTTTTTCCTCGGCGGTTTTCCGGTTCTCCGTTTACAAGAACAGTATTTTCAGCCAGGTACGCTTTGATCTGGCCGCCGCTGGATATAATGTCGCAGACTTTTAAGAGCTGCTGCAGGGTAATGTATTCATCTTCCAGTTGGAATTGCATAACCCACCTTCTTTCACCGGATTATTATAGCAAATTGTCAAAAATAATGCTACACGCCTTATTTGCGGTCACATGTATATGCCTATTAAGTTTTTAAATTCCGTCACAGGCGCAAGAAAAACGGCCTTTAACACGATTTCCACAAACGAAAGATGAATTATTGACCGATTTTGTCAGATGAATGGGTCGAAAAAAAGGCTTCTCTGAATGATCAGAAAAGCCTGGAAAGACTGAATTAGGCACCTGCACGCAAAGGCACAACAACCATCACAACAGAATCATCTTCCGGATTTGTAATTTTTACCGGAGAGAATCCGTCCTTGAATTCCATGACAACAGTCTTTTCAGCAGGAATGGCTTTTAATGCCTGGAGCATAAAGACTCCATTGATAATCATGGAAATTGGCTGACCTTCAAACGTGAAATCATAGAAACTCTGTTCAGAATTTCCGATGGTGTCGTTTTTAGCCGTGATGCGCAGTTCTTTTCCATCGCAAGTGATGGAGCAGACTGGTTTGTCCTCTTTGTACAGGCAGGCACGGTCCAGCATTTTGATCAGACCATGAGGCTCGATTTCAATGCGGGTTGTGAACTGGGCAGGAATGGACCGCTGCACTTCCGGGAAGGTTCCTTCATACACCTGAGACTGAATGAGAGTTTTATCGATTACAAACTGAATGGTTTTTCTTCCAATGTAAATATCGATTGGCTCTTCTGTATTTTCCGGCAGATTTTTTGCAGCTTCCAGTAGAGATCTTTTTGGAATGGTGACTTTAAACTCTTCTTCCGGATTCAGATCCAGCGTTTTCATCGCCAGACGATAAGAGTCGGTTGCCACACACTGAACAATTCCGTCACGGCAGCGCATATGAACGCCTTTTAATACCAGACGGGTTTCCTTTTCTGCACAGGCGTAGGAAAGTTCACTGACCATTTCATGAATCTGCTTGCCTGTCAGAATGATATGGGTGTCAGGCCGAGTCAGATCAATGTCCGGATAAGTGTTTCCAGGTTTTCCAAGAAGGGTAAAATCACCGCCGTCATTTGAAATTCTGGCCATGGAATGATCCATTGTTTCAATTTTGACACTGTCTCCATCCAATTTGCGCAGCAGCTCAATCAGCAGTCTGGAATCGAGAATGATGCTTCCCGGTTCCTGAATGTTCAGACCTGTCAGTTCTCCTGGATACATTAAGGTCTGAATGCTTAAATCCGTGCCGGATCCTGTGATCTGCAGATGATCATCAAAGGCTTCCAGCAAAATTCCGGACAGCTCAGCAACTGGTGAATTTGGAGAAATGGCTCCTGCTACTGTGTTGAATTTTTCAAGCAGAGCAGTGCGGTTTGCATGAAATTCCATAGGGTACCTTCTTTCGTTTTTTTATTAATAGTTTTAGAAAAATAACAATAAGGGTGGGGAGAATGGGGAAAACTCCAAAATCTCCTTTATGTAAAGTATTTTCGGTCCTTTTTGACTGGGGATGAAATGGGGAATACTGGGGATTACTTTTCCAGTTTCCCTTTCAGCTTATCAATGGCTTCCAGAAACAAAGGATCCTTTTGAATGAGCAGTTTGGCTCTTTCATAGGAAGAAGCGATGGTTTTGTGATCCCGTCCGCCCAGTTCCTGGCCAATTGCAGTATAGGGTTTATGAAGAATTTCTCTGGAGAGATAGACCGTAATATGACGTGCCTGCACAATTTTCTTCTGCCGGCTTTTGCCTTCCAGGTCTTTGTAGGCCAGACCGTAATAGCGGGAGACGGTTTTTTTGATCTCCTTAATGGTCAGCTCTTCCACATCTTTGACCACTACCGGATCTTCATTCAGAATGGCAGCGGCAAATTCCATATTAATAACAGGCGGATTGTACAAAGTAGCATTGAAAATCAACCGGTTCAGGCTTCCTTCCAGATTGCGCACATCATTGCTGCAGCGCAGGGCCAGAAAATCGAG
>JABUSF010000005.1:32675-36241 GCA_021443945.1 Ileibacterium sp. | reverse complement strand
GAGGCAAAGATGGAAAAACAAAAGTTGACCAGATCATTTCCTATCAGGAAGTCACTTTAAGAAAAGATCAGGTAAACATTTCCGAGATTACAGACCAGAACCTGAAAGAAAAACTGGAATCCCAGAGCGGTGAAACCATTACCATCCAGCCAACTTCCTGGGGAAGCGCATGGAAAAACGGATGGTTTGACGGACTGATCGTTTGGCCAATTGCCCAGCTGATCAACTGGTTCGCAAGTTTCACCGATGCCGGATGGGGTATTATCCTGGCAACTCTGCTGATTCAGCTGCTGATTTATGCATTTACGTATAAATCTCAGATTTCTCAGCAGAAAATGCAGGAACTGCAGCCGGAATTAAACCGTATTCAGCAGAAATATGCAGGCAAAAACGATGACCGTTCCAAAATGCTCATGATGCAGGAACAGCAGAAACTGTACCAGGACAACGACATCCATCCGTTTGGTAGTCTTCTGGTCATGTTCCTTCAGCTGCCTCTGATGATGGGAATGTTCTATGCCACCATGCGTGCAGTTACAACTGTTTATGGAACCTTTATGGGTATGCCATTGTCTGTTACGCCAATGGATTCTTTCAAGGCATTGGCATGGGGTCCTATTACGGTATATGTCCTGATGATTATCATGTCCATCGTTTCTGTTCAGCTGCCAAAATGGCTGAAGGAATGGGATGAGAAAAAAGCAGGAGCCAAAAAGAAAAAAGACAAAGCTGGTGCGATGGGCGATACAATGGCCATGACAAACTACATGACCACTGCTTTGGTAGGCTTCATGTATTTAAGCTGGCCAATTGCCATGTCTTTCTACTGGCTCGTATCCAGCGTAATCCGTTCCGGATTCGCAGTAATTTCCCATAACATCGTGAAAAAAGAAGAAGCTGCCCGTGCAGCAGCGAAAAAACACGATGCAGGAATTCTCAAAAACAGAAAAAAGTAAAATAATAAGATCAAAAGAGAAGGTGCGGTTATGGAATTTGACAGATTCAGCGGAAAAACACTAGAAGAAGCCCTTCAGAATGCAGCCAAAGGCAAAAATGTCGATGTGGATGAACTGCATTATGAAGTGGTAGAAGAAAAAGCCGGTTTTCTCGGTATTGGAAAAACAGTGGAAATCTCTGTTTATACCAGCTGGGATATCGCAAACTTTATTGCAGACTACATTCAGGCCTTTTTTGACAACGCCAACCTGGAAGGAAGTGTCGATGTTTCTCAGGAAGACGATGATTTCTTCAAGGTATATGTAGATACAAATGCCAATGCCGTTCTGATCGGCAAAAACGGCAAAACACTGCAGGATTTCAACCGACTGGTGAAAGCAGCTGCTTCTGCCCAGTTCAAACGGCGTGTCCGCCTGTTGATTGATGTCAACAATTATAAGGAAGACCGCTATGAAAAACTGTCTAAAATGGCCAAACGGATCGCAAGAGACGTTCAGCGCACCCATATGGATGCTGTTTTGGAACCGATGCCTGCAGACGAAAGAAAAGCAGTGCATAATGCGTTAAGCAAGATGCGCTACATCTCTACAAAGTCTCAGGGCGAAGGAGCTGAAAGACGGCTTCATATCTTATATACTCCAGGAAAAGAAGAAGAATAAACGGGAATTATCCCGTTTTTTTGCATGTAGGGGATGGATGATTTCCATCTAAAAAGAGGTGTTCGTTATGAAAATTATCGTTGGACTGGGAAATCCAGGCGTTCGCTATGAAAATACCCGGCATAATGCCGGTTTTATGGTGATGGATGAACTGGCAAAAATGGCTGGCACAGAAATCAATAAAGATAAATTCGAAGCTAAATATGCCAAGATCAAAGTAAAAGGAGAAGATGTTGTTCTTCTCAAACCGGAAACCTTTATGAACAATTCCGGTTTTGCTCTGCGTCAGTGCATGGATTTTTTCAAAGTCAGCCCCAAAGACATCCTGGTCATCTACGACGATATGGATCTTCCGGTTGGAAACATCCGACTGCGTCAAAAAGGAAGCGCCGGAGGACACAATGGCGTGAAATCGGTGATTCAGTGCGCTCTGTCCAGCGAATTTGACCGAATTCGGGTGGGAATCGGAAGAGATCCTCAGATTCCCATCGTGAACTATGTCCTTTCCAAATTCAGAGAGGAAGAAAAAGAAGACCTTCAAAAAGCGGTGAAACAGGCAGCAGAAGCTGCGTGGTTTTCCATTGACCACTCTTTTACAGAAACGATGAACCGCTACAACAAGAAAGGATAAACAATGGAAAATCCGATTATTCAGTCTTTGGAACATAATCCTTTAACCAAAGAGATCATTAAAGAATCTGATCATGTTGGAAACCTGCAGCCAATGGAGGAAGCTCTGCTTCTGGCTGCAGCTTTTGACGTGGATCAAAAATCCAGAATTATTGTTAAAAAGAACCGTTACGAGGCCATGCAGCTCTATTCCAGACTGTCTTTATTAGTGCCCGAAACGGTTCTTTTGACTATGGAGGAAAGTTTGCGGGTACAGTCCCTGGCAGCTTCTCCTGCGGACCGTCAGGAGCTCATTTCCGGTTTGGCAGCTCTGCAGTCTGATAACCCCAAACTGATCATTGCCAATACCGCCTCATTTACCCGTTTTCTCCCTAAGAAAGAAGTTTTTGATCAAAACACCTTCACCTTAAAAGTAGGCGAAGAAATTTCGATTGAAGATTTGAAGGAAAAACTCATTCAGGCGGGATATTCCAGAGAAAACTATGTGGATCATCCCGGTACTTTTGCTTCCCGCGGCGGGATCGTTGATATTTTCACCATCGGAATGAATCATCCTGTCCGCATTGAATTTTTCGATCGGGAAATTGATTCTATTCGAATTTTCAATGAAGAAAGCCAGAGAACCATTACGGAAGTCAGCGAGGCCAGAATTCTTCCTGCCACAGATCTTCTGTTCTCCAGTTCGGAACTGGAAGACATTGAAAAACAGGTGCGGGAACAGCTTTCGGAAAAGAAAGCCAAACTCAGTGAAGAGAATGCTCAAATTCTGCAGGATCAGATCGACGAAGATATGGAAAATCTGAAATCCGGAAATCCGGATCCCTATCTTTACAAGTATTATTCCTATATATCCAGCGGAAGCATTTTGGATTATACCGATGCGCAGCCTGTTTTCTCCAGTCAGGAAGATGTGGAAACCTTCTATAAAAATCTGAATCAGGACAACACCGCTTTTGTTCAGGAAATGGTGCAGGAAAACAAAGCCCTTCCAAAATATGCCATGTTCCATGACCTGACTCAGATGGAAAAAGAACGCAAACCAGTCTATTTCCATGACTTTGTCTCCTGGAAGAAACCGGTGCTCTCCAACATCGGTGCTGTTGATCCTCATACAGGAAACTGGACAGGATGGGCAGCTGAAGAAGGAAAAAAAGACAATGTCTACTTCGCTTTGGAAGAAGAAGATAAAAAGGTTTTCCAGGAAAAAATCGATACCACTGGTTTTAAATTCACAGAACCAATTTTCTATGAAGGATTTAAAACCGATGATTTTACGGTCTACACCAGACGAGAACTGTTCCACAAACAAAACCGGCGGGT
>JABUSF010000005.1:25994-30036 GCA_021443945.1 Ileibacterium sp. | reverse complement strand
CATGAACAAATGGGATGCGATCTGATTTTAGACGAGAATTCCGATGTGAATCGGACTCTGGATTCCTGCAGCCCAAACTTGAAGCATCAGGTGGTGGACATTTTATGTCATCGGCATGAAAATCCGATCCTGAATACGATGATCAGCTCCCAGCTGGATGCCGACCGGATGGACTATTTGCTGAGAGATGCCTGCTTTACCGGCACAAAATACGGCAATTATGATCTGGAGCGGATTTTAAGAACCATGCGGGTCAAGGACAATGTGCTCTGTATTAAGGAAAGCGGAAAGCATGCGGTGGAAGACTATCTTATGAGCCGTTATCAGATGTTCGGCCAGATTTACCTGCATCCGGATGCTTCCAGCTTTGAACTTTTGATTTCGATCTTCTTTCAAAGATATAAGGAAATCAGAAAAGAGAATCCCATTGAGGTGTTTGAGCCTCTGTTTACCGGACTGACTTTGAAAGACTTCAGCCGGATGGATGACTATACCTTTTATTACGGCTTCTCTCAGGCGCAGGACTCCAAAGACCCCATCCTGCAGGATCTGGCTTGCCGCATATTGTACCGAGGACTGTTTGGATGGATCGAAAAGCCTTCCCAGCAGCAGATCGATGATATTAAAAAACGGCTTCAGGACGCCGGACTGGACGAGAATTATTATTTTGCCGGCCAGGAAGCGGTCACCGAATACTACCCTTATGCGGAAGAACATGTTCCGCCTGTAATGGTGGAAAGAAAAGGGACTCTGCAGCCTTTGTCTGTAGTTTCCGAGGTGGCCAAAGCCCTGCTTTCCGTGGAGCATCAGCGGGTTCACCGCATCTATTTTCCAAAGGAAATTGGGGCAGAATACAACTGAAATAAACCCTGTTAAAGCCAAAA
Source organism: Ileibacterium sp. (assembly GCA_021443945.1). Classification (GTDB taxonomy): domain Bacteria; phylum Bacillota_I; class Bacilli_A; order Erysipelotrichales; family Erysipelotrichaceae; genus JABUSF01. The sequence goes on along the minus strand of JABUSF010000005.1, from coordinate 29,152 downwards.
TGCAGTCTGTATTCATACATCAGGTTTCCAAATGTTTTTTCGGTTGAAATGACATGTGATTGTGTTACACTTTCATCGCTATGAAAATCAACGTAAAACTGACGGATCTGAGCGATCAAAGCGTTCTGTATCAGGGACAGGCAGATCTGGAATTGACCGAAAAAGGCGGACGAATTTTTGATCTGGAAGATGAAAATTATAAAGGCCGATGGAAAGTTCTGGAGTACGGCTGTATTCTGGAACACAGAACAGAAAACAGCATCCGCATTTTTCTGAGTGAAAAAGGGAACTCCAAAGCGGTCATCGACACAGAATTTGGCCGTCTGGAAATGCCGGCCTCGCTGGATCTCTACACACAGAATGACAAACAGATCATGGTTGAATATACACTGGAGGGAGTGGAAGATCCATTCCGCTTCGCACTGACGATTGAAGATTAAGGAGGAGCTCTATGGCTGCTATTGATAAGGAACTGAAAGAATCATTGGGCAAAGCCGCCCAAAAAGCCCTGGACGTTGAAGTCAACCCCCAGGAAATTGTTATTGAAATTCCAAAACGGAAGGAGCAGGGAGATTTCTCCAGCAATCTGGCGATGCAGCTGACCAAACAGCTCAAACGCAATCCAAGAGAAATTGCAGCTGCGATTGTGGAATCTTTTGAAGATCCCATTGTTGAAAAAATTGAAATTGCCGGACCAGGCTTTTTGAACTTCACACTGAAAAAAGACCGCTATGCAGAGGTTGTGGAAGAAGTACTTTCCAAAGGAGCTGATTTTGGAACCCTCAAGCCAAACGGCATAAAAGTTAACGTAGAATATGTTTCCGCCAACCCAACAGGCTCTCTTCATTTAGGCCATGCCCGAGGAGCTGCCTGGGGTGATGCCTTGACCCGCATCATGAAAAAAGCCGGTTATGATGTAACCCGTGAATACTATGTCAACGATGCCGGAAACCAGATCCGCAATCTGGCCCTTTCCGTACAGGCAAGATACCTGCAGGCTCTTGGAAAAGAAGCTGAAATCGGAAAAGACGGCTACAACGGGGCCGATGTCAAAGAATTCGGTGCTGCTCTGGCTGAAAAATACGGAGACAAATTTGCAGAAGACACGGAAGAGAATCTGAATTTCTTCCGCAAGGAAGGCATTCAGTTCGAACTGGATAAAATCAAACGGGATCTTGGACGTTACAGAGTTGGTTTTGACGTATGGAGCTCAGAACAGAAGCTGCGCGACGATCATGAAGTGGAAGCTGTTCTGGAAAAACTGGACGAAAAAGGCTATCTGTATGAAAATGATGGTGCAATGTGGTTCCGTTCCACAGACTTTAACGACGACAAAGACCGTGTGCTGAAAAAACAGGACGGAAGCTTTACCTATCTGGTACCGGATATCGCCTACCACAACAATAAATACCAGAGAGGCTATGATCTGATGGTAGACCTGTTTGGAGCCGACCATCACGGTTATATCCCCCGCTTAAAAGGAAGTATGGCTGCTTTAGGAAACGATCCGGACAAACTGAACGTGGACATCATTCAGATGGTTCGCCTGGTGCAGGATGGAAAAGAAGTTGTTATGTCCAAACGGGAAGGAAACGCTACAACCATCGTGGAACTCATGGACTGGGTTGGAACCGATGCTGCCCGTTACTTCTTTGTAGCCCGCGCACTGGATTCCCATCTGGACTTTGACCTTGGACTGGCCAAATCCCAGACCAACGACAACCCTGTTTTCTATGCCCAGTATGCTCATGCCCGTATGGCAAGCATCTTAAAAGCTGCTGCTGATCTGCCAAAACCTGAAAATTACAATGGTTTGGTTCATGAAAAAGAAATTGAACTGATGAAAGCTCTGCAGGAATACGAAAATGTGATTGCAGAAACAGCAAGAACCCGTCAGGTACATCGAATGACTCATTATATTCAATCTCTTGCATCTAAATTCCACAGCTTTTATACTGTCTGCAAAGTAAACGACCCGGCCAATCCTGAACTGAGTGCTCAGAGAATGGCTCTGGTAAAAGCTGCAAAAACCGTACTGGCTTCTGCTCTGGATTTAATCGGTGTGGATGCACCGGAATCCATGTAAGACGGAAGAGTTCATATTGAAAATTGAATACGTACTGAAGGAGATTCGAATATGAAAAAATCTATGATTGAGAGTGCCTATCAAATTCTCACAGCAAAAAATGAAGCTGTTCCATTTCTGAATCTGTGGCAGGAAGTGTCTCAGGAAATGGGATTCACCCCATCCCAGGCAGATGACAACATCGCCCAGTTCTACAGCGACCTTTCTTTGGATGGACGTTTTACCAACCTGAAAGGCAACACATGGGATCTGCGCAAACGTCAGCATTCCTCTACAACACTGATTGATACAGACTCTTTAAGTGTGGAAGATGAAGAAGACGACCACGAAGATTTCGAAGACGAAGATCAGAAAAAATCCGATAAAGAAGAACAGGAATAAAACATCAAAATGAAGCAAAAAACCCAGCCGGCTAGTTTTCCGGCTGGGTTTCTGTATTTTCTGGGGATGTACTTTCGGAGGAGGATTCGTTTTGATCGGTGGAAATCTGATCTTTTAAAGAGGAATCTTCCTGACTGGAAGCATTGCTGCTGAGCTCTTCCTGAGCCTGGGCCGCATAATCCGGCATTGGATCGAATGTAATTTCCACAGTGTAGTTTTCCGCTACATCCGGGATCATATTCAGCAGCTGGGTAATGGCTGCTTCTGCATCTTTCTGGGCTTTTTCAAATCCATCCTGTTTTTGAAGGTCTGCCAGAGCGGAAGCTTTCTGCTGCAAAGAGAACTCCAGATAATCGGAAATCCGCATCTGGTTTAAAGGGTTCATGGACTCATCATAGATTTCAATGGTTTTTTCATCGATGGTGTTGGACAGAATGGAAATGGCAGGACATTTCACTTCAATGCGGCTGCCTCTGATTTTCACATCCACTTGGGACATATCCACACCCAAATCCACTTCTCCCTGATACGTGAGAAGAAAATTCTTTTTGGTCAAAGGAATCGTCCAGCCATTGATCTCCAGAGAATTTTCGAACTTGCCCACCTTGGCATAGGTGTATTTGGTGGTCGTCAAATCCTGAGCCTGCACCAGAGAATTTTTCAAAACGGTTGAAGAGATGGACGTGGAGGA
>JABUSF010000005.1:24027-25982 GCA_021443945.1 Ileibacterium sp. | reverse complement strand
GCTGTATTGATCAGGACCATCAGCACAATGCCAAGGCCCATTCCTACACAAGTCCATATGATGGATCGCTTTATTCTTTTCATAGGGAAATCTTATCACAGACTTTCACGATTGCTCCTTCACAGTCTAAATGCATCTTAGGCAATTTTTGCATCTGTTATAATATGGGGTATGAACAAGCAGCAATTTATAGAAGCAATGGCCGCAAAAGGCGTTGAAGTCACTGAAAAACAGGCACAGCAGCTGGATGAATACAGAAAACTGCTCAAAGAATGGAATGAAAAAATGAACTTGACCGCCATCACAGACGATGAGCAGATTTGGGAAAAACATTTCTTCGATTCCGTTACCCCCTTTGTCAATACGGAATTTGAAACTCTGTGCGATGTAGGAAGCGGAGCGGGATTTCCGGGAATTCCTGTACAGATCCTATGGCCTGAGCGTAAAATCACTCTGGTGGAACCTCTTGCCAAACGATGCCGCTTTTTAAATGAAGTCAAAGACCAGCTGAATCTGGACAATTTAACCGTTGTGAATGAAAGAGCAGAAGATTATGCCAAAGCCCATCGGGAGTCCTTCGATGCGGTCAGTGCAAGAGCGGTGGCCAGACTGTCCATTTTAATGGAGCTGTGCGTCCCGTTATTAAAGGAAAAAGGCACCTTCATTGCTCTGAAAGGCCGAAACGGCATGCAGGAGCTGGAGCAGGCGGAACCTGCCATGAAAGCTTTGGATGTGGTTTTAAAAGATCAGGAAGCCTTCGAGCTGGAAGATGAATCCGGCAGAATCAACTTTTACTTTGAAAAAGAAAAGAAAACGGATCCCAAATATCCCCGTCCCTATGGCACTATAAAAAAGAAACCATTGGAGAAATAAAATTCATGTCTAGAATTATCGCGATTTCAAACCAGAAAGGCGGTGTCGGCAAAACCACAACAGCCATCAATCTTTCCAGCGGTCTTGCAAGACTGGGAAAGAAAGTGCTGCTGGTGGATTTCGATTCCCAGGGAAATGCAACCCAGGGGCTGAATGCTCTGGAATCCAACAACCAGACCACCGTCTACAATGTGATCCTGGAAGGCGCTGATATTGAAAAAGCCATTGTCAGAAAGACAAAGCCCAATGTAGATGTACTGCCTGCCAACATATCACTGGCTGGGGCGGATCTGCAGATGGACAAACTGCCGTACGGCAAGGAAATGCTTTTGAAAAGTGCACTGGATCCCATCAAAGACCAGTATGACTATATCTTTATTGACTGCCCGCCTTCTTTAGGGCTTTTGAACACCAACGCCTTAACGGCGGCCGACAGTGTTCTGATTCCTGTACAGTGTGAATACTATGCTTTGGAAGGAGTCACACAGCTGCTTTTAACCATTCGTCTGGTTCAGCAGTCCAGCAATCCGTCCTTAGCCATTGAAGGCATTTTAATGACCATGTTCGACATTCGGACCCGGCTTTCCGTGGAAGTCAGTCAGGAAGTACGCCGGACATTTGGAAAACTGGTGTACCAGAATTCCATTCCCCGAAATGTCAAACTGTCCGAAGCCCCCAGCCGGGGTGTTTCCATTTTTGAATACGATCCCAGATCCAATGGTGCCATTGCGTACCAGGAACTGTCCTCAGAAATGCTGAGAATCAACGAAAGGAGGTAAGGCTGTGCCAGACAATTCCCGCTTAGGAAAGGGCCTGTCCAGTATATTCGGACCTGACGTCAGTCAGATGCTCGATGATATCCAAAAAGGCCAGGTGCAGACAGAAAAGCAGCAGCAGACCCGAATTCCTGTTGCCGCTGTTCGCCCCAACCCCTATCAGCCGCGAAAAGTATTTGAACAGTCCGCTCTGGAGGACTTGGCTCAATCCATCCGCCAGCATGGTGTGTTTACACCCATTCTGGTCAAGAAAAGTGTTCAGGGATATGACCTGATCGCCGGTGAGCGGCGCCTTCGTGCCAGCAA
>JABUSF010000005.1:19298-23750 GCA_021443945.1 Ileibacterium sp. | reverse complement strand
ATGGTCCGTCCGGAAAATGGAGCAGATGGTCAAAGAGCAGACAGAGAAAAAGGATAAACCAAATCCCTCCTCTGATCCGATGGACAATATTTTTGTCAAAGAAGCCTGCCGTCAGATGGAAGACTTTTTCCAAAGCTCCGTCAAAATCAAACCCAATTCCATTCAGATCTATTATGAAAACGATCAGGATCTGACCCGAATCCTTGAAAAACTGGATCTGATTGAAAAGGAATAAACAATCCATGAAAAAATCCGCCGCTTGAATTCAGCCGGCGGATTTTTATTTTCTTCTGTTTTGCCCTTTTACTGAATCGGAGATTTTCCTGTTTTCCGGTATTGGGCAAGCATTTTTTTCAAATGGTTCATCGAGACTTCCAGACCATGATCTGCCAGATCATTCAGAAGATATTCCAGTTCTTTTCTGGACTGTTCATGAATGAGCATATGATCTTTTCCTCTCAGATAATAATTCAAAGCAGACGCATCGCTGTATTTGTCCTTCTGGTAAATCATACTGGCAGCCACCCGGTCACAGAACATTTCTGCGACATAATTGAAGGGCATGGGCTGGGCAATGACTCCCTTGGGAGAATGATCAATCCAGAATTCCCAGTGGTGGGGATTGCGTCCTTTGTGATGAAGCCAGGAATAGGAATATCCTTCTTTTTCCTTTTGGGCATCAATAGGTGAGCGAAATCCCTGATAATACCGAAATCCTGTTTTCAGTTCGCAGGGGGTATATTTGGACAAATCATGCAGCACTCCCTGTTTGTACAGCCCGCATTGAAAACAAAGCTGTGTTACTTTGACTTTGTGCTGATTGATCGTTTTTAAATGGCCTTTTGCTTTTTCAAATCGGTTCATACCTCGAGTATAGCAGTTTCCCATTTCATTTCTGAGAACAAATCCGGCAAAGAATCGGTCTTTTCCAAAATTCAAGCGGAAAAACGGAAGGGAAAAGGCCGAAAGAATTCTGATTTCCATAGGAATAAGACTATGAACGATCAGATATTTTAGAAAGAAAAACAATATTAATCATAAATAATGTCACATTTTATTCCTGATCAAATGAAAGGAAATCCCTTTCAGTTTTCGCTAGCATAGGAACTGGAAACTGCCTTGCCTAAAGGACTTTCCACAGAAAATGTCAGCGTTGAGCTTGATTCTTTCAAAATTGTGCTGTTATAATCAATCAGCACTTACTTTAAGTCCATTGGCGGCTTAAGGCGGAAGGAGGTCAGTATTGTGAAAAAAGGAATTCATCCTAATTACCATACTGTTAAAGTTGTATGTTCTTCCTGCGGAAACAGTTTCGAAAGCGGATCTACAATCAAAGGCGATGTTATGAGCGTAGATACTTGCAGCAACTGCCATCCATTCTACACAGGACGTCAGCGTTTCGCTGCCGCTCAGGGAAGAATTGAAAAATTTAACAGAAAATACGGTATCAAAAACGAAAACAAGTAATTTAGAACAATTAGCCAGCTCCGAAAGGAGCTGGTTTTTTGTTTTCCGGCGTAGTAGTAGGCATGAAATGCAATCGATGTTCAAATGAAGATCCAAGACTGTTTGGATTCGACGGAAAACACTATTACTGCCGCAAATGCATTGCTTTTGGTCGGCTGGATCAGACCTCCAGACCCATTTCCAAAGCCGGAAAGCCGAAAACAATTCAGACGGCACCCAAACTGAAATTTGATTTGACGCCTTTTCAGCAGAAGGCATCAAACCAGGCTCTGGCGGCTTTGCAGCAGGGAAAGGATGTCTTTGTCTATGCCGCGGCCGGGGCAGGGAAAACCGAAATGACACTGGCCAGCATTTGCTGGTACTTTGCTCAGGGCAAAAAAGTCGGATTTGCCATTTCGAGAAGACAGGTCGTTCTGGAAATTGCCAAGCGGATGAAGGAATACTTTCCCCATCTGAAAGTCATACCGGTCTGTCAGGGACATACCACCGAGCTGGATGGGGATTTGATTGTCTGTACCATGCACCAGCTGTACCGGTATCCTCAAACCTTTGATCTTTTGATTATGGATGAAGTGGATGCTTTTCCATTTGCGGGAAACGATGTGCTGCAAAGCATCACCAATCAAGCCTGCAAAGGACAGAAAATGATGCTTTCCGCCACACCGGATGAAGAAAGTCTGCAGGCCATCGAAAACGGATCCATGGAAATGGTGCAGCTGTTTCGAAGGCCTCATGGAAAACCGCTTTGCGTGCCGGAAATCAAAAAAGGATCCGACTGGTTCAATTTGGCCAGAATTGTTATGAAATGCCGATCCTTTGCCAGAAAGGATCAGCAGGTTCTGGTCTTTGTTCCCCGAAAAAAGGAAGCGGTCCTGTTCGGACGGCTGCTTCGCTGCCTTCTGAAATGCAGAGGCCTGCATTCCGGAAGTGAAAACAAAGATGAAATTATGGAGGAGTTTTATTCAAAAACATGTCAGGTTCTGTTTTGCACCACCCTTCTGGAAAGGGGAATTACCGTGCCCAGCGTGCAGGTTCTGGTTTACCGGGCCGATCATCCGGTGTTTACCACCGCCAGTCTGATTCAGATCTTCGGTCGCGTGGGAAGAACATTTCAGGATCCCTGGGGAACCGGGATTTGTTATTGTCAGAGCGTCTCAGCAGCCATGAAAAACTGCTGCAGTCAGTTAAGGAAGATGAACGAATCTGCCTCTGGTGCCTGAAAAAGCTGGATGAAAAGCCATCCCTGGAATACATTCTCTTTGGCCAGAACCTGCTTTGTCTGGACTGTTCTGAAAAACTCGTTCCCCAAAAAAGAAGAATCAAAATCGGGAAGAAAAAAGTGCTGGTTCTTTATGAAAACAACGAAGGGTTTCAAAACTTGTGGAATCAGTACGCCGGTTTAAAAGATGTCCGGCTGGCAGAAGTCATCCTTCATCCCTGGCCGGATCTGATCAAAAAAATGAAGAAAAAGCAGCCAGCGGTTCAAAGCCGTGAAATGGCAGCTCTTTTGTCCTGCTGGGACATTCCGGTTCATAAAGTGACAAGCGCTGGAGGAGATGTGTTTGTGGGTCTCAACGAACAAAGCCTTCTGAAGCTGCGACATCCTCAAAAATACAAAAAGATCATTCTTCTTTGCGCTTCTAAATCCAGCAATGGATGGATTGACAGGATCATCAAGAGAATTCAGGAGCGGATTTTTGAAAAAATCAGACAATTCTAAGGCGAATTCTGCCGGTTTTCGAATAAATAGCGTTTTTAAAAAAAGTCTTTCTATATAATGACTCATACAGCATTCATTTTTGAAACAGGATTTGTTGACTGCTCAAATCCCAAATAAATCTTTGATAGAATAGAAAAATAATAAGGGGGGATCGATTTGGATCCAAAAAGACAAGATGTTTTGGACAGTATTCTTGATTCCATGTCTGTAGATGACACCATGGAAAAAAAGATCAATGAATTTGCAGAAACAAAACAGCGCAGGAAAAGAATTGAAAGGGCAAGAGAAAACTCTGAACAGTTTAATCAGACCTATTCCAGCAAACCGGCAGAGGAATCTGCACCTCGTCATGCTTCCAAAGATCAGCTTCAGAAAGAAGAAACGGACAGTCTGGAGATTCCAGGCTTTGCCAATGGAAATGCCAGCAACTTTACCCATACTCAACCCAGTGCGACGCAGACCATTACCAGTCTTCCAAGCAGTGAGGCAGCCGTCTCTGAAATGGGAGCCACTATGGTATTTCCAGGAAGTCAGGCGGCTTCTGCCGATGAGGATGAACCTTCCAGCCAGACGGTGGTCATGAGCGATCAGGAAATCCAGAATCTTCTTGATGAAGACGAACCGCTGCTCAAAAGGGAGTATGTGGACAATGGATCGCCGGCAGGCTATTCCAATCAAAGTGCACCAAGGCAGAGAGCCTATGCGCCTCAGCCTGCACCGGCCAAAGTGAACTGGAAAGTGCCTGCCATTATTGTTGGCTGTGTGCTGGGAGCACTGTTCCTGTTTGGAGGCTATCAGCTGATTTCCGGGTATATCCAGGAGAAAACCAGCGAAACCGCCAAGCAGAGCAAAGAAGCCTATGACAAAGTGCTCGCCTGGGTCAATGATTATGACAATCTCAGCGATGCGGATAAAGCGAAAATCACCTCTTTGGAATCCTACTTCAACAAGCTGGATCAAACGCAGAAAAGCAAGATCAATGAACAGCTGAAGGCAAAAACCGGAAAGACTTTTGATCAGCTGCTGGCTTTGGCAAAAGCAGGAGAGAAAAAAGACTCTTCCAACAACAACACCAAAGTGGCGGAACAGAAAGCCAAGCTGAAAGACCAGATCCAAACGCTGCAGTCTCAGAAAGATGGTCTGCAGGCGTCTTTGACAACCGTACAGAACAACATCAATGCGGCCAATCAGGACTATCAGGCCAAAAGCCAGGTTTACAGCGATGCTTCCAATGCCTACAACTCAGCCAATCAGAGACTGGGGGA
>JABUSF010000005.1:14779-18057 GCA_021443945.1 Ileibacterium sp. | reverse complement strand
GTGAAGGAACTGTACCAGGCTTACTCCTGGCTCAAAAACCGCTACATTGAACAGGCCATGGATCAGGGTGTTCAAATCGTAGATCCTGTAAGGACTGTGATTGGAAAAGATGCTGAATTTGGGCACGATGTAATCGTTCACCCAAACACAGAGATATACGGCAGCACAAAAGTTGGTGATTATGCTGTTCTTGAATCCAGTCATTTGGATAATGTAGAAGTAGGCAGGGGCAGTAAAATTTCACATGCCTGGCTTAAAAACTGCCGCACAGAAGATGAGGAAACTGTCCAGCCGATGACAGTAAAGGAAGGTCACTAGAAACATGAGCTTTACAACAAGAGATGCAAAAGAGATTAAAGAAAAAACAATTGTATTTGCTTTAAGTTCTTCGAAGGAACTTGGTGAAGAAGTCTGCAAAATTCTTGGAATTCCATTAGGAAAATGCGTCGTAAACCACTTCTCCGATGGTGAAGTTCTTGTTGAACTGGGAGAATCTGTACGTGGTAAAGATGTTTATTTCATTCAGAGTACAAACCGTCCAGTCAACGACAACCTGATGGAACTGCTTGTTGGAATCGATGCCTGCAAACGTGCATCCGCCAACTCCATTAATGCCGTTATCCCTTATTTCGGATATGCCAGACAGGACCGCAAGGCAAAACCACGTCAGCCAATTACAGCAAAACTGGTTGCCTCCATGCTGGAATCTGCCGGTGCAGACCATGTCATTACCATGGATCTTCATGCCACTCAGATTCAGGGTTATTTCGATATTCCTGCTGACGATCTTGCTGTTATGCCTTTGATTGCCAACTACATCACAGACAATCTGAATATTAATCCTGAAGAAATCGTGATTGTTTCTCCAGATCACGGAGGAACTGTCCGCGCCAGAAGACTGGCCGACAGACTGGGCGCTCCTGTTGCCATCATTGACAAACGCCGTCCAAAACCAAACGTAGCCGTTGCCATGAACCTGTTAGGGGATGTAGAAGGAAAAACAGCCATCATTATCGATGATATGGTGGACACCGCCGGAACATTGACCAGCGGAATCAACATGCTGTATGAAAAAGGTGCCAAATCTGTCATTGCCACCTGCACCCACGGTGTTCTTTCCGGTCCAGCTCTTGAACGTCTGGAAAACTCAAAACTGGAACAGTTCATTGTAACCAACACCATTGACCAGACTGCCAACAAAGAAAAACTGGACAAAATGACAGTGATCTCTGTGGCTCCTCTGGCAGCAGCTGCCATCGAAGCTCTGGAAGCCAACGAATCTCTTTCCACCGCTCTGCAGAACGCAGCAAAACACTAAGACAAATTCCAAGATCTGATTCCTGTACGGGATTGGATCTTTTTTCTTTGCCGCTCAGAAACGGCAGCACTCCAGACCAACTCCTGCCAAAAAAGAGAAAGGGAAAGCCAAAAGAAAACCCTGGAGGGGTTCCAGGGAATTAAGATTCGAAAATGCTCTGATAATTCTTTTCTATTTGTTCCAGACAGTCCTGGACAGGGATTTCTTTGAGCTCTGCAATTTTTTCAGCGGTATAGCGGACAAAAGCCGGCTCATTTTCCTTCCCTCTTTTTGGAACAGGGGCAAGATAGGGCGCATCGGTTTCAGACAGAATTCTGTCCAGAGGACAGGCTTTAATGTTTTCCGGACCGGTTTTGTTGTTTTTGTAAGTGACTGGGCCTGCAAAAGAGATGAGTGAATTCATCTTCAAAGCTTCCTTCATAATTTCCAGAGAACCGGAGAAGCAGTGAAAGATGATTTTTGTTTTGGCATGTTCTTTCAAAATATCCAGGGTATCCCGAGAAGCATCTCTCATATGAATAGATATAGGAAGGGAAAATTCATTGGCAATTTCGATTTGTTTGATGAACAAATCCTTCTGAATGTCGTTGAAGCTTTTGTCCCAGTAGTAATCCAGTCCAATTTCTCCCAGCACATCCAGTTTGCCTTGTGAGCACACCTGACGAAGATAGTCTAAATCTTCTTCTGTCACGTCTCTGGCATCTCCGCAAAACCATCCAAAGGCGATTTTAAAGCGGTCAGGGTATTGTTCTTTGAGTTTTAAAGCACGTTCCAGTTCTTCTCTGTTCAAACACATGATCAGCATCTGGTCTACGTTTTGCTCCTGGGCATGGGCGATGACTTCATCAATCCGGTCATACAGCTGGTCGCAGGTGATATGGCAATGGGAATCAATATACATAGAAGCAATAAAAGGAAAAGAACCGTGTTCTTTATTCCTGAATCCTTTCAGAGATGATTCTAGCATACCCATCAAAACCCAGGAAAAGGAAAGAACCATCCATTGGTTTTATGACAGCGGTGCAAAAAGAGAAAGAAAAAGGATGTCCGCTGGCGGGCTTGGATTAAATGAAGCGCGCAAAACATGTTTCTTGTTATAATGTCCCTGAATGTGCTTTGCGCACAATAGAAAGTGAGCGAGGTTAATCGTATGGCAAAAATGGAAGAACGGCTGGACAAGATGGTCAGCCGCCTGGATGAAATAAACGAAAAAATGATGGATCCGTCCGTTGTTTCCGACCGCAGACAAATGTCCAAACTTGGACGGGAAGCCAATGAACTGGCTCCGATTGTAGAAACATACGGGGAATATAAAAAAGCCAAGGAAGCATTAGCGGATGCGAAAGAACTGGCAAAAGAAGACGATAAGGAAATCCGCGAGATGGCTCAGATGGAAATCGAAGAGCTGGAGCCGCAGATTCAGGGATATATTGAACGTCTGGAACTTCTTCTGGTTCCAACCGATCCCAACGATTCCCATAATGCCTTTATGGAAATCCGCGGAGCTGCCGGTGGAGATGAAGCCAATATCTTTGCGGGAGATCTGTACCGCATGTATGCCAAATATGCAGAAAGCAAAGGCTGGAAAGTGGAAGTCACCGACGCGGAAGATTCCGAAGCGGGCGGTTACTCTTTGATCTGCTTCAAAATTACCGGCCAGAAAGCTTACGGCACTCTGAAGTTCGAAAGCGGAAGCCACCGTGTACAGCGTGTGCCGAAGACAGAATCTCAGGGACGCATTCAGACTTCCACAGCAACCGTTCTGTGCTATCCGGAACTGGATGAAGAAGATTTCGATATCGATATGAACGATCTGGAAATCGAAACCATGAGAGCTTCCGGTGCCGGTGGTCAGCACGTTAACAAAACAGACTCTGCTGTCCGCATCATCCACAAGCCTACAGGCATTGTGGTGAAATGTCAGGATGGCCGTTCCCAGCATGAAAACCGTGCGACCGCT
>JABUSF010000005.1:10287-13071 GCA_021443945.1 Ileibacterium sp. | reverse complement strand
TACTCTGTTGTAACAGACTACTGCGGTCATGGGGTTGGAAATGCCTTCCATGAAGAACCAATGGTTCATCATGTGGGAAGAGCCGGAAGCGGAATGGTGCTGGCTCCCGGAATGGTCTTTACCATTGAACCGATGATCAATGAAGGCGGATCCTCCCTCTTTATTGATGCCGACAATGGATGGACTTCCTACACCAGCGATGGAAAGCTTTCTGCTCAGTGGGAACACACCATTGCAGTGACAGATGACGGCATTGAAATTATTGCCTGGTAATCACGATCGTTAAGGAATCTTGAAAAGAGATTCCTTTTTGTTTAAGCAGAATCATTATAAAAAAATCCGAAAATCTGGAAAATGTATCTTTAATAGGGTAAATTGACATTTTTTTCAGAAAGTTTACACTAAAAAATGTAAGTGAAGATTGGAAAGGAATTTTAAAGATGGAAAAGTGGAGTGAATCCCAATACACTCAGTATCTGCGTGAAATGAAACAGACTGCTCACGACAAAATGTGGCTGTATATTGATGTCAATGCAAAAGATTTGATGGAAGAATGTGAGCCAGGCGTCAAAAATCTGACAACCTGCTGCAAAGCCATGACAGATCTCATGCTGGAAGGGGACAGCTTCTTAGTGGAGCCAAAAATCAAAACAAAAGTGGCAGGGAAACTGACCATCCGCTACTTCGTGGACAATCTGCATCCTTCCCGCCGGACCTGGCAGCAGGCCGAGGCTGCCGCTTAAATCGGTATAAATGAAAAAGCATCCGGGGAAGGATGCTTTTTCATTTATGAGTTTTGACCCGTTTCTCTGCCGGGCCGGGCAATAACCAAAATACAAGTTTCATTCAAAAGAGTAATAATAAAATGAAATATTCCGCTGAGGGTCTTCTTGGAAACGACTCCCCTTCAGCCGCTAAAGAATATCAATTTATAGGTGTTATAAAATCAATAAATCGTGTTTATTTGTGGGAATTTCGGAACAGAATTCTTCGCTGTGAAACCGTTTCCTGCACAAAAGAAGTCAAATCTCAAAAAAATTGAAGAATACAGAATGAATTCGTTTCTTTTCAGTAAAATTATTAGTAAAATATAATTGAAAATTTAGTAAACATAAGAAAGGAAGGAAATAATAAGTATGATCAGTCAAGGAATTGCTTCTCTGGTTCAGTATGGAATCGACAACGGATTGATTCCTGAACGGGAAAGAGTCTACGCATCGAATCTGCTTTTGGATTTGATGCAGGAGGATGCCCTCCAGGAGTGCCTGCCTGAGAACAAACCAGTCCACGAAATTCTCGATGATCTGTTGAATGAAGCTGTCAAAAAAGGGATTGTAGAAGATTCAGTAACCTTCAAAGATCTTTTGGATGCCAAAATGATGAACTGTATTATGCCCCGTCCCTTTGAGGTGCAGAAAAAGTTCGAAGAACTGTATGTCCAGGATCCGAAAAAAGCCACCGACTGGTTCTACAAGTTCTCTACCGATGCCAACTATATCCGCAAAGACCGAATTGTAAAAGATCAGCACTGGATGGGAGATTCTCCTTACGGACCCATTGAAATTTCCATCAACTTGTCCAAACCGGAAAAAGATCCCAAAGCCATTGCAGCAGCTAAAAAGATGGCACAGTCTTCCTATCCAAAATGTCAGCTGTGCATTGAAAACGAAGGATATGCAGGCCGGGCTGACCATCCGGGCCGTGCCAATCACCGCATTGTCAACATTACCATCAATGACAGTGACTGGAACTTCCAGTATTCACCTTACGTTTATTACAATGAGCACTGCATTGTCTTTAATGCCGAGCATACCCCAATGGCCATTAACCGGGCTGCCTTTGTGAAGCTCTTTGATTTCGTGGAACAGTTTCCTCATTATTTTCTGGGAAGCAATGCCGACCTGCCAATTGTGGGAGGCAGCATTTTAACTCACGACCATTTCCAGGGAGGCAATCACGATTTTCCAATGGCCAAAGCCGACATTGAAAAAGCGATTGTCTTCCAAGACTATCCCTCTGTCAGCGCCGGAATTGTCAACTGGCCCATGTCTGTGATCCGTTTAAGTTCTGAAAACAGAGAAGATCTCATCAATCTGTCGGAAGAAATTTTGAAAGCCTGGCGGGAATATTCTGATCCGGACGCCATGATCTTTGCCTATACAGACGATGAACCGCACAACACCATCACTCCGATTGTCCGCAAACGGAATGGCAAATTTGAAATTGATCTGGTGCTCAGAAACAATTTGACCACAGAAGAACATCCATTGGGTCTGTACCATCCTCATGCCCAATGGCATCATATAAAGAAAGAAAATATCGGGCTGATTGAAGTAATGGGTCTTGCCATTCTTCCAAGCCGCCTGAAAAATGAGATGGAAGACCTGAAAAAAGCTCTTTTAGCGAAAGAAGATCTTCGCACCAACCCGGTTTTGGAAAAGCACGCCGACTGGGCGGATGAGATCCTTGCCAAATATCCGGATCTGAACGAAGAGAACATCGACAAAATTGTGGAAGATGAAATTTCCAATGTCTTCTGCCATGTTTTGGAAGATGCAGGTGTCTATAAGACAGACGAAGCTGGAAGAGAAGCATTCATGCGGTTTGTATCATCAGTTAAAGGAGAAGAAAAATGAAGATTTTAGTGACCGGCGGAGCCGGATACATCGGAAGTCATACGGTAATTGAACTTTTAAACGAAGGCCATGAAGTGGTCATTGTGGACAACTTGTACAACTCCTCTCCCATTGCTGTAGAGCGGGTGCAGGAAATTGCCGGCAAACC
>JABUSF010000005.1:8174-10277 GCA_021443945.1 Ileibacterium sp. | reverse complement strand
TACGAAGCAGACATTCGGGACGGAGAAAAAATGGATGAGATTTTTGCTGCGGAAAAACCGGATGCCGTCATCCACTTTGCCGGACTGAAAGCTGTGGGTGAAAGTGTTCGCAAGCCTGTGGAATATTACCAGAACAACATCGCCGGCACTTTGACCCTGATTGAAGCCATGAGAAAGAACGACTGCAAAAACATTATTTTCTCCTCTTCTGCCACGGTATACGGAGAGCCGGCCGAAATTCCAATTACAGAAAACTGCCCGAAAGGAATCTGCACGAATCCATACGGCTGGACCAAATGGATGCTGGAACAGATCTTAACCGACGTTCACACCTCCGATCCAGAGTGGAACGTCATGCTTCTGCGTTACTTCAACCCCATTGGAGCTCATGAATCCGGAAAGATTGGAGAAGATCCAAAGGGCATTCCAAACAACCTGCTGCCCTATGTGGCTCAGGTAGCTGTTGGAAAACTGCCAGAAGTGGGCGTGTTCGGGGATGACTATGATACACCGGACGGAACCGGCGTGCGCGATTACATTCACGTTGTGGATCTGGCAAAAGGCCATGTGGCAGCTCTGAAGAAAATCGAGGAGAATGCTGGATGCAAAGTCTACAATCTGGGAACCGGACACGGTTATTCAGTCCTGGATGTCATCAAAGCTTTCGAAAAAGCCTGTGGTCATGAAATTCCTTATTCCATCAAGCCAAGACGGGAAGGAGATATTGCCACCTGCTACTCCAAAAGTGATCTGGCCGCTCAGGAACTGGGCTGGACAGCGGAGCTGAATCTGGATGACATGTGTCAGTCCTCCTGGAAGTGGCAGTCTGGAAATCCGGACGGATACAACACGAAAAAATAAGTTTCAAAGCAGCTGATTTCAGCTGCTTTTTTTGTTGAAAAGTCCGTTAAAACGATTCCAGCTGTGAAGGAAATCACATGTAAAACAATTAGTAAAAAATTAAGATAAATTATGGTAAAAAATGGTGAAAACGCTTAGAAAATCGTTGCTCACGTAAAAATGCGATGTTAAACTTTTGATAGAAGCGCTCTCAATGAACGCGCATAAGGTTTAATGCGGCAAAACCGCAGGATAGAAAGGGTGTTTAACCACTATGAACAAATTCTTTAAACTGTGTCTTGCAGGAACTATGGCTGTGACAATGGCTGCCTGCTCCAACTCCGGTTCTTCTTCCGATTCCGGTTCCTCCGACTCCGGATCGAGCAGCACTGGTGAAGATGTATCCGTATTCTATTACACCAACAACGACGTATACATCAACTCTGTACAGGCTGCCATGAACAAAGACTTTGAAGATGCTGGCATCAAGTACCACAACTACGATTCCAACAACTCCCAGACTCAGCAGACAGAACAGGTTCAGACAGCAATTTCCAAAGGAACAAAATGTCTGGTTGTAAACCTGGTTGACTCTTCCTCCAATGACGCTGCTTCCGCCATCCTGAAGATGGGTCAGGACGCAGGCATCCCTGTGGTTTTCTTCAACCGCTCTGTTGACGAATCCGTTATCACTGCTTATGACAAATCCGCATACATCGGTACTGACTATCAGCAGGCCGGCCAGATGCAGGGTGAAATGATCGGTGATTACCTGCTGGAAAACTTTGACAAAACAGATTTGAACGGCGACGGAAAAATTTCTTACGTGATGTTCAAAGGTGATGAAGCCAACATGGAAGCCATCGCCCGTACAGAACTGTCCGTTGAAGGCGCCAACAAAGCTTTGACAGAAGCCGGCAAACCTGAACTGGATTACTTCGATTCCAAAGCAACGACAAAATACCAGGTTGACCAGAATGGTGCATGGTCCGCTCAGGCTGCAACAGACTACATGCAGACCAACCTTTCCCAGTACAACCAGGCCAACAATAATATGATCGAGCTCGTTATTGCCAACAACGACGAAATGGCCATTGGTGCCATCTCAGCTCTGCAGAATGCAGGCATGAACAATGCAGGCGACTCTGTGATCATTCCAGTATTTGGCGTTGACGCAACCGATTCCGCTGTTTCCAAAATCTCGGAAGGCGTCATGGTCGGAACGGTTAAACAGGATGCTGAAGGTATGGCCAAAGCCATCGT
>JABUSF010000005.1:4378-6368 GCA_021443945.1 Ileibacterium sp. | reverse complement strand
GATCTGCTGCTGAACAATGCCATGTATATCATCATTGCTCTGACAGTTATCTTTATCGCCATTAAGGTTCCGGCTTACCGTTCCGTCGGATCCATCATCAACATCGTTTCCCTGACCGCATCCAGACTGCCAATCGCTCTGGGCGTCGGCGGATGTATTGTACTGGCTGGTACCGATATTTCGGCAGGCCGTGCAGTTGGTCTTGCTGCTGTTATTGCTGCATCTTTGACCATTGCCGGAAATAAAATTTTCCCGGGTCTTGAGCCAATGTCTCCCATCATTGCTTTAGGCGCTGCTGTTGCTGCTACTTGCTGCATCGGTCTGGTAAACGGTATCTTCGTTTCCAAATTTAAACTGCACCCATTCATCGTAACCCTGTCCACACAGCTGATCACTTACGGTGTCATCCTGATTTACATGAAGATGGGTACCAACAACGGTCAGACTCTTTCCGGTCTTTCCGAATCCTACCGCTCCATGATTACGGCTCCATTGTTCACCATCAACAACACCGCTGTGCCAATGTATGTTCTGTATGCTGTCATTCTGACCGCTGTCATGTGGGTTATCTGGAACAAAACCACCTTTGGCAAAAACATGTTTGCAGTTGGTTCCAATGAAGAAGCTGCACTGGTTTCCGGTGTAAACGTAAGCCGCACAATCATCATGGTTTTCATCATGGCTGGCTTCATGTATGGTCTGACAGGCTTCATCGATGGTGCGCGTATTGCTTCCGTTAACGCCAACACTGGCTTGAACTATGAAGCAGATGCCATCGCGGCCTGCGTTATCGGCGGTGTATCCTTCGTCGGCGGTACCGGTAAAATTTCCGGTGTCGTTGTCGGTGTACTTCTGCTCCAGGTTATCTTCACCGGTTTGAACTTCCTGTCCGTTGACCCTAACCTGCTGTACATCATTAAAGGTTTGATCATCCTGGTTGCCTGCGCCATTGACATGCGCAAATACCTGGTTAAGAAGTAGTGGAAAACAATTCCAACCAGCCAAAAGAATTCAAAAAGGGACTTTACAAAGGTGTAAAGATCTCTGTCCCCACGTTAAACAAGATGATCATTCTTGGCCTTGTGGTGCTTGTCGGACTGATTGTGTTCGGCATCAGCACTGGAGGCTACCGCGTCACTTTCAACTCCAAAGGGGGAAGTGATGTTGACTATCAGGAAGCAAAATACGGAGACCCAATCATTTGGCCTGAGGATCCCACACGGGAAGGCTATGAGTTCAAAGGATGGGCTCTGGATGAAGGCTGCAAGTATATGGCTGACAAAGATATGATGGTGGAAACCAACATCGAAGTGTTTGCCTGCTGGCAGTAAATCGTACGAAATGTCCAATCAGGATTTCGGTGCCTCTGATGCATCGGATCCTGATTTTTTTTCGTTTGGAATTGACCTATAATGGCAAAGAATCGAAAAGGAAGAGGGATGAGATATGAGCCGAAAGTCAGAGTTAAAAGGAACCGTCATGATGAGCTTGGCAGCCATTTTGTTTGCTACCGGCGGCTTGGCGCTGAAATTTGTAAACTGGAATCCATTGGCGATCAACGGCATTCGTTCCTTCTTTGGGTTGGCGGTGATCGGTCTCTATATGAAATCCATCGGCCACAGGCTGCAGAAAGGAAAAACAGTCTGGCTGGGGGCAATCAGCTATGCGCTGATGACAACCATGTTTGTGGTTTCCAACAAAATGACCACTGCAGCCAATGCGATTGTTTTGCAGTATACCTGCCCCATTTGGATCATTCTTCTGACTTATTTTCTCTATAAAAAGCTGCCCTCCAAACTTCAAATCGGTGCAGTCATTTTTACCGGCGCCGGCATTTTATGCTTTTTTGCCAGCTCCCTGAAAACCGGTTCCATTGCCGGGGACTGCATTGCTTTAATTTCCGGCCTGTTTTACGGGATCTTATTCATGCTCAACTCCATGAAAGGCGGCGATGCGCTGTCTTCGGTCTTTTTGGGCATGACCATCAGTT
>JABUSF010000005.1:0-3337 GCA_021443945.1 Ileibacterium sp. | reverse complement strand
CAGGTCAGAGGATACAGTTCCATATAGGCAATCATATTTCCGATGACAAAATCAGGATTGATTTCATGGCCGGCTTTTACAGCCAGGGCAGAAGCGACAAACTGATTGTGCAGAGCTTCAAACACAGTCTGATTGTCGAATTCAAATTGATCGAAGGTCACAGGAACTTCACTGTTTAAAGCGTTTCTGTCAATGACGCCCTGAGAGAACAGAGGCCCGATTCCGCCTTCGCCCATTAATGGCACGTTGATTTCGTTGAACGTCAGCCAGTATTTGACTTTGTCTTTGTAGCGCTTGAAGCAGGTGGTGGCATATTTTACATATTCATCAATGGCTTCGCGGGAAGCAAATCCATTGTGGCGGACCACCATATCCCATGGCACTTCGTAGTGGGAAAGAGTTACCAGAGGTTCGATGCCGTATTTTCTGCATTCATCAAACAGATCATCATAAAATTGCAAACCGGCTTCGTTTGGTTCCTCTTCGTTGCCGTTGGGATAAATCCGGGACCAGTTGATGGATGTGCGCAGAACTTTAAAGCCCATTTCAGCCAGCAGCTTCACGTCTTCTTTGTAATGATGATAGAAGTCCACGGCGTCGTGGGATGGATAGAAGGCCGTTTCTACTGTAGTTGGACAGAAGGTACGGGGTGTATTGACGTCTCCGCCCAACAGCATGTCAGGTACCGCAAGACCTTTGCCGTCTTCCAGATAAGCTCCTTCACACTGGTTGGCAGCTAAAGCGCCGCCCCATAAAAATTCTTTTGGAAAGCTCATATCAAATTTCCTCCTTGAATCAGTTACGTTCATTATAAGGCAGAATCCTTGAGAAAAGTGACCGTTTTCAAAGATTGGAAACAAGCTTTAGAAAGAGAAATGTCAAAAAGATAACGAAAAAACGCGCCGGATGAAAGGGACTTTCAAGGCCGGAGCGTTTGGTTTTCTACGGCTGTTTTTTAACAGATCCCACGCTTTCTCTTTCCACCAGCTGACAGGGGAAAACAATTCGAAAGGGGGTAAGAACATCGTTTCGGGTAATCATTTGATGCACCATGCTGGCGGCAAAACTGCCCATTTTGGCCGGCTCTGCATGCAGAGTGGTTAAAGCAGGCAGAGAATAGGCTGCGGCATCAATATCATCAAATCCGATCACGGAGATGTCTTTTGGAATTTTTAATCCGGCTTCCCGAATGGCCTTGGAGGCTCCGATGGCCAGAGGATCGGAGCAGCAGAAAACAGCGGTCGGGCGGTCTGGGTTTTCCAGAATCGTTTTCATCATTTCGTAGCCGGATTCCCGGGTATAGCGGCCGATTAAAAACCAGGGGTTGTATTCAAAGCCCATGGGTCTGGCATAATCCAGAAAATAACGAACCCGGTGATCGTCATAGACGGTGTTGTCAGACAGGACTTCCTGACCGCCCAAAAAGGCAATTTTTGTATGTCCTTTCTCTTTCAGATATTCCAAAACGTCCAGAACTGCATTTTTAAAACTTAAAGAGATGGTGTTGAATTCGATGCGGTCGGTTTCCATGTCCAGAAAAATGGTCTTATCGCAGAGTTCCACGCATTTTTCCATTTCATCCTGGGAAAACTTCCCGATGCAGATCAGACCGTCCAGATTTTTAATGAGGTCCTGCCAATTTCCGTCGCTTTTGAAGATCCTCATGATTTCCACACAGTCCTGCAGACAGTATTGTTCAATGCCCACCCGCATGGAGAGATAGTAGGGATCTTCCATTTCCTGTTCCAGGGAGTACCACTGCAGAATGCCAATTTGAATTTTCTGCTTTGGTTTTCTGGCTTTTTTTTCATATCCGACCTCTTCCACGGCTTTCATAATTTTGTCCATGGTTTCCTTGGGCAAAGAGAGGGTCGGATCCTGATTGAGTGCGCGTGAAATCGTAGCCACGGAAACTCCGGCCAGAGCGGCGACATCTTTTAGCGTTGCCATATGAATCCCTTCTTTCTTTAAATGTTTGAAAAGCTGCGTTATGAATGAATTATGAAAAGATTGAAAACAATTTTTCAATTTAAGTTTACTTAAATTTACTAAAATAATCTAGTTAATTTACTTAGAATATTGAGATTGTTAACCTTTTTTCTTACAATAAAGCTAAACATAAAGGCTTTAACAGCCTGGAAAGGTAGAAGGGTGAATTTTTTGAAGACAGAAGTGAAGGAAATTTCCCAGGAAATTATCTGTGCGAAAAATGATTGCCTGGAAGTCTGGTTTTCCACACTTGGTGCTGCCATTCTGAAAGTTCTTGTCAAAGATAAGAACGGGCAGCTTCAGGATGTGGTTCTGGGATATGAACATCTGGAAGACTATACAGAATACCAGGGCTATCTGGGAGCGATTGTTGGACGCTGTGCCAACCGGATCCGTGAAGGCAAATTCAGCCTGAATGGAAAAAACTATCAGATCCCCATCAACAATGGTCCCAATGCAAACCATGGAGGACCCCAAACGCTCGCTTTCCAGAATTTCTCCTGGAGAGCCACAGATACAGGCGTCCTGTTTTATATCGCCTCCCCCGATCAGGAAGCCGGATTTCCAGGAGCTTTAATGCTCATGGTCAATTACGTCCTGGACGGCGATACACTGCGCATCAAACTGGTGGCGGCTGCGGACGAAGATACCATGTGCAACTTTACCAACCATGTGTACATCAACCTGTCCGGTCATCCCAAAAAGATTCATGACCACAGCCTGCAAATCAAAGCCAGCCGGTATGGAAAAGTGGATGAATACGGCATGTGCACCGGTGAAGTGGCCTTGGTGGACAACACCGTCTTCGACTTCAACAAGGAAAAGAATCTTGGGGAAGCTTTGAAATCCGACGATGAACAGATCCTCACTGCCAAAGGTCTGGATCATTCCTTCCTGTTAAGCGCTCAAAGCGAACAGGCTGTGCTCTACTGTCCGGAAACCGGCATTGAATGCACAGTCAGCACTACACTTCCTGTGTTCCAGGTCTACACAGCCAACTACTGCGGCGGAGAACGGGGCAAGGATGGAGAGATCTTCGAAGAGCAGTGCGGCATCTGCTTTGAAGCTCAGTACCTGCCGGATGAAATCAATTTAAATCCTCTGAAAGCTGCCACAATTTTAAGGAAAGGAGAAGCCTGGAATGAAGAGATTGCATTCCAGTTCAAGGTAAGAGAAACATGTTAGCAAGTGAATTAAAGAAAGCTTTTGAAGACGGTCAGTTTGACCAGATGCTGAAAGATTTATATCTGGATGAAAGCCAGCTGGACTGGCAGAAAGAACGCTATGCCAATGCCTGTGCCAAATTCATCGAACTGTACGGGGACAAACCAGCCGGTGTCTTTACAGC
>JABUSF010000004.1:24133-36646 GCA_021443945.1 Ileibacterium sp. | reverse complement strand
GAGCATGGCTGGTTTGTATTCGTATAAATAATGATAGAGAGCGCCCACCATATTGGCATCGCTGGAGAATTCACAGGTGGTAATTTCCGGCAGGGTAATTGGGATGAAAAACGGCATGCGGGCATGGGCTTCTTCCATCGATTCCCGAAGGGTTTTTTCCAAAATGGGCTGTCGGGAAATACCGCCGCCTAAAGCGACTTTTTCCACATCCAGAACCAGCTGCAGGCCCATCAGACCGGTGGCCATGGTTTCACAGAACCATTTCAGTTCACTGACAGCTTCCTGTTTTCCGGCGTTCACATCTCCGAAGAACAGGCGTCCGTTCATGGAGGCAGGATTGGTGCCAATGGTATAGGCGTATTTTTTCATTAAGCCGGGCACGGCATTGAAATCAGACCAGGTGGATTGAGTGGGGTAACGGCTGGACCATTCGGAAGGAATGCCGGAGAATTCCCCGGCAGCAAAGTTGGTGCCTCGGTACAGCTTTCCGTCCAGAATGACGGCACCTCCGATGCCTGTGCCCAAAACAAGGACAATTCCGTTGCTCACCCCTTTCATGCTGCCTTTCCAAAGTTCAGCAAGCGCGGCGGCTTTGGCATCGTTTTCAGCACAGAACGGAACGGGAATCCTTTCTTTCAGAGCGCCGGCCAGATCGGTGTTGTTAATATACTGCAAAGCTCCGCCGGTATAGAAGAAGCCGTTCATGGCATCAATGCGGCCGGGAGCGCTCATGCAGACAGCTTCAATGTTCTCATCGCCGTATTTGTCATAAATCTGGCCCAGTGTTTCCACATAGGACTCCAGGCTGTCATGAGGTGTGGGGACTTCTCCCTGATCGAAGATGACGGCATCTTCATCCATGAGGGCATATTTAATGTTGGTGCCCCCCGTATCAATTGTTAAAAATCTAGACATATGTTTCCCTCGCCAGTCCGGATGTTCAGGTCAGCCGGACTTTGCTTTCTATAGAAATTATATAGAGGGAAGGCTTTAGCCGAAAAGAAAAAAGAGACTTTCCAATTGAAAGTCTCAAAACTGTCTCTTATTGTTTCGGCCAGCTGTTTAAGTCTGAAGGCCATGGGATGTTCAAAGGCTCATTGATCTGAATGTCATTCAGTTCCAGTGTTCCGCTTACGGAGCTGCTGGCTTTTCCCATGCTCAGGCTGCCGATGATGTCAAAGCTTAGGGATTTGATTTGGCCATCTTCCACGACGGCTTTCAGATCGGCCCGGCTTAATGTGATGGATCCAAAGGAATCCAGCAGGGAAGAAAGCTTGTCTTTGCTGATTTTGAAGGTGTATTCATTGCCTTGAATGCTGACGGAATCAAACATTTCCATCTTCTGCTCGTCATTCAAATCCAGGAACGGATTGTAAAACGACAGCTTGGTGTCTTTGGTGATGCCAAGGTTTTCGGCGACCGACTGGGATTTGGTTCCCATGTAGTTCAAATAGGTTTTTCCGTCTTTTAAAAAGAAGGCCACCTCCTGAGCTGTACCTCCTCCGGCAATGACAGCCGCTTCCATAGGACTTTTTTCCTGATCAATCCAAAGCTGGAAAGAGGTGCGGAAATTTCCGGATGACAGTTTTCCGTTTGTGGAAAGGGTTTTGGCTTCCATCAAACGGTTGATGGCTGTAAAGAAAGTCTGCATCTGTTGGGCATCCGGTTTCTGTCCGGACGAACTGCAGGCACTGCAGAGAACCAAAGCAAAAGAGAGGATCAGGATTCTGATTTTTTTCATGCGGGATGTACCTCCGTCTCCTTTATAATTGTTTTAACAATCAAGGAGATTCATGCATATGATTTTAATATATCCGGGAAAAGATGGAAACCGGCTCGATGAGTATCAAAAAGTACTGCAGGATTATGAGCTGGCGTTCTTTGGAGACGAGCTGGAAGAGAAAACAATGGCAGACATTATTGCCCAGGCCTCAAAGGATAATCAGCGCTTTGAGGGAAAAAGAGAGCCTTTTCTCTTTTTTGTGAAAGAAGACCCCAAAAAACTTGGAAGCCTGATGACGGCCCTGGAACAGCAGGGATTGGATACCACCCGCACGGCCATACTGACCGATACAAATAAAGACTGGAAATTCAAAGATTTATACAAAGAAATCAATCGAGAAGCTGAATACTTTAAAAAAAGAGAGGTTCTGGCTAATGTAGTTTCAAGCGCCGACCCCGATCGAATTATGAAGGATGAGCAGTACGGAAAGCTGATGCTGACCTTTTATGAAATGCTGAAAGCTCCTCAGCTGGAAGAGGAGATTCTGGACATGGCCTTGCAGGCTGCTGCTTCTCTGAAATAAACTTAATCCATAAAAACGAGCAGAGAGTCAGGCACTGATGTAATTGATGCTGAACAGGTTTCAGAATCAGCCGTCAAACGGAAAGGACAAAAAACTATGAAAATCGTGATTGCAGGCTGCGGCAAAGTCGGCCGTTCCATCGCGGAACAGCTTTGTACCGAAAATCATGACGTAACCGTAATCGATAACAATCCCGAACGACTGCACAATCTGGCCAAGGAAATTGATGTCATGGTCATTGAAGGCAGTGCAATCAACCGGGAAACTTTGATAGAAGCAGGATGCAAAGAGGCCAATCTATTTATTGGGCTGACCGGAAACGACGAACTGAACTTGCTGTCCGCCCTTTTGGCCAAACGGTGCGGTGTAGAGCAGACCATTGTCCGGGTCAGAGAACCGGAGTATGGCGATGAAGTTCATGATCTGGCAAGAGATCTTGGCATTTCCATGATCATCAATCCGGAACAGGAAGCAGCCAAGGAAATTTTTAGATCCCTTGCCCTTCCGCAGTCCGTAAGCTCTGAAGCTTTCTGCTCCGGAAAAGCAGAGATTTTTAAAGTCCGGGTAACCACAGGATCTGTGCTGGAAAATCTGCCGGTGAAGGATATTCCGGCCAAGCTGCATTCCAACATTCTGGCCTGTATTGTAGAGCGCAATGACAAGGCGTATATTCCGGACGGTGATTTTGTGCTGAAGCCAAAAGATATTGTTTCCATTACCGGCAACTCAGCAGAAGTGAGAAACTTCTTTTCCAAAATCCATCTCAAACCAACCAAAATCCGTCGGATTATGGCGGTTGGAGCCGGAAAAGTGGCCCATTATTTCTGTGCCATGATTCGAAACACCCGGCAGTCCTTGATTCTCATTGACAACAACCCGAAGGTTTGCGAAAAAGCAGCTCAGGAACAGCCTCATGTCACTGTCATTCAGGGCAATGGAGCCGATGAGCGTCTGCTGCAGGAAGAAGGACTGGAAGAAATGGATGCTTTCATTTCCTTAACCGGTATGGATGAGGAAAACATCATTCTGTCCCTGTACGCTTCTCAAAAAGCCCATATCAAAACCATTACAAAAGTGAACCGGATCGAGTTTGATGAACTTCTGGATTCCCTGGATCTTGATACGGTCATCAACCCAAAGCATCTGTGTGCAGATGCCATCATCCGCTATGTCCGTGCACAGGCAGGAGGGATCAACTCCTGTGTGGAGACAGTTCATAAAATGGCCAAAGATCAGGTCGAAGCTCTGGAGTTTTTAATCAACGATCCAAAGCTGCCCATCGATATTCCACTCAAGGATCTGGCTTTGAAAAACGGTACCCTAGTCGCTTTGATTGTCCGGGACAACAAATCCATTCTGCCCCGAGGCAATGACTGCCTGAAAATGGGAGACCGGATTATTCTGATCACAACGCAGAAGGGCTTCTCCTCTTTGCAGGATGCTCTGAAGGAAAGAAGCTGGATATGAACCTGGGAATTATTCTTTATGTCCTGGGAATGGTCTGTATGTTTGAAGCGGGATTTCTGCTTCTGCCCTTGTTTACAGCTTTTCTTTACCAGGAATACAACATCGTTCAGGTGTATGGAATCTGTATTGTCATCTGTATGGTGATTGGCCTGATTCTGGTCATGACCACCCGGAAAAACAGAGCGGATATGAAACCAAAAGAAGGAGTGGCCATTGTCGGTCTGTCCTGGCTGGTGCTTTCTTTGCTGGGCGCTTTGCCGTTCTTTCTGTCCGGGGAGATTCCACACTACATTGATGCCTTTTTTGAAACGGTATCCGGATTTACAACCACCGGATCTACCATATTAACGGATGTGGATGCCATGTCCTACGGCAGCCGCATGTGGCGTTCCTTCACCCACTGGGTTGGGGGAATGGGCGTGCTCGTCTTTCTGCTGGCTTTGCTGCCCAGCAAAAACGGCAGCTTCATGAATTTGATGATGGCGGAAAGCCCGGGGCCGGATGTCAGCAAACTGGTGCCGAAAGTCAGAGATACGGCCAAGTATCTGTACTGGATCTATATTGGCATGACCGCCATTCAGCTGATTCTTCTGCTTCTGGCCGGAATGCAGGTCTTTGATGCGGTCACCCTGACCTTTGGAACGGCCGGAACGGGAGGCTTTGCCGTCCGATCCTCCGGCTTTGAAGACTACACCATTCTGCAGCAGGGAATCATCGCTGTGTTTATGATGCTGTTTGGAATCAACTTCAACTTCTACTTCCTTTTAATCAAAGGAAAGCTGAAGGACGCTTTTAAAATGGAAGAGGTTTTGACCTATTTGGGAATTATCGTAGCTGTTACGGCGGTCATTGTGATTTCCGTCTACCCGATGTTCAATAACCTGTTCTACGCCATTCATCATGTGTTCTTTACAGTGTCTTCACTGATTACAACAACAGGGTATGCCACAGTAGACTTCAATTTGTGGCCTTCCATTGCATTGGTGCTGCTGGTAACGATTATGTTCATCGGTGCCTGCGCCGGATCCACTGGCGGCGGCATCAAAGTTGGACGCATCAACATCATGGTCAAAGGAATCGTCAAAGAGTTTTATACACTGTTCCACCCAAGATCCGTTAAGAAAGTCCGCATGGACGGGCGTCCTATTGCTCACGATGTGGTTCGGTCCACCAACGTCTTCATTGCTCTTTACCTTCTGATCTTTGTGGGCTCCGTTATCCTGGTCTCTTTGAACGGCAAAGATTTGGTCACCACCTTTACTGCGGTGGCAGCCACACTGAACAATATCGGTCCTGGTCTTGCAGGCGTGGGGCCTATGAGCAATTTCTCCGAACTGTCCTATTTCTCTAAGCTGGTTCTCAGCTTTGATATGCTTGCAGGACGTCTGGAGCTGCTCCCAATTATCATGCTGCTGATTCCTTCCATGTGGAAAGTCAGCCGAAAACCAAGACAGAATCTCAAAGGATGAGATCCTGTCTTTTTTTCTGGATTCCGGGATGGCCATTGCTTTGCCGGTGGTTTTAAAAAGGATTATTTTTGACATGATTGGCGGTTTCAAATCAAGGATTTGGACAAAAGCAGGATGTTCAGGCATCCTGTTTTTCAGTTGCTCTGAACTTCGTCAAAATGAGAATGTGATATGTCGCGTGCAGGCAGATTCTGCCTGTATCGTCTAGAGCGAAAAAATCATTCAACTAAAAAATTTTAAGATTTTACGGTTGACGCATTGGACAACGAATCATATTATATTAAATTGCATAATAGGCTGATTTTAGCCCAATTTTGCTCTACACAGGAAAGGATGGCGTGCATGGACAGCAAACAAGCATACAAAATTGTCCCTGAAGGAAAAAAAGCTCAAAGACGGGACTATTCCAAAGTATCCGGAAATCTTGAGCTTCCAAACCTGGTTGAAATTCAGACCAATTCGTTCAACTGGTTCAAAAAATCAGGTATCAAAGAAGTCTTTGATGAAATCTTCCCGATTGAAAACTATGGCAAGGACATCAAACTGAAATTCAAAGGATACCACTTCGAAGAGCCAAAGTTTAACGCCGAAGAATCCATGTACAGAGAATGCAACTATGCAGCACCTCTGTATGCAGACATGGAACTTGAAATCACCAACGAAAACGGTGAAGTCATTACAAAACCCGAAAACGTCTTTTTAGGGGATTTCCCTTTAATGACTGAAACAGGAACATTCATTATTAATGGAGCAGAACGTGTCATTGTATCTCAGATCGTTCGTTCCCCAGGAGCATATTTTGCCGAAAGCTTCGATAACAAAACCGGCAAACAGAATTACAGCAGTGAACTCATTCCAAGCCGTGGAACATGGCTGGAACTCATGACCGAACAGAAGAAAAACATGAGCGGACGGGTAATCAACGTATCCATCGACCGCCGCAGAAAAGTTCTTTTCTCCATTTTCTTCAAAGCTCTGGGCATGTCTTTTGGTATTGAAAAAGGTGAAGACGCCTATGATACAAAACCACTGGAACAGTTCCTTAAAGCCATGGGCAAGGAAGTTGTTGATGCCGCTGTAGACGAAGAAGGCAGAGAATACATGGACATGTATCTGGCCCTGTACAACTCTTTCTTCGGAAAATATGAAGAAATCGAAAATACACTTCTTAACGATAAAGTTAAAACCACTGAAGAAGCCCTGCTGTCCTTCTATGAAAACCAGCGCAGTGATGAAATTCCAACACTCGATGGTTCCATCACACTGATGCAGGCAAAATTCTTTGACCCACGCCGTTACGACCTGACAAAAGCCGGCCGTTACAAACTGGGCAAGAAGCTGAATGCAGTTTCCAGAATGATGAATACCACTCTGGCAGAAGACATTCTGGATGCAGACGGCAATGTATTTATGGCTAAAGGCACTCACATTGGACGTGACGACAGAAACAAACTGCGCACCGAGCTGGCTAAAGGCCGTTATATGAACCCGTTCCCATTCCGTTCCGAATTCCATGAAGAAGACATCGTAACCATTCCAGCTTCCTACAACGCTGGTCTGATCGGCCGTATTCTGGCTGAAGATGTAAACATCGACGGTGTGGAACTGGAAAAAGGCATGGTCATTACTCCAGATGATGCTGCCCTGATCCACAAATTCGACAAAGACGTAAAAATCTTTGCCGGCCTGACTGCCAAGCCAGTCACTCTGACAGAAGAAAACATCGATTCTGTTCTCAACTTTGGTCAGCGTCTGTTTGCTCTTGGACGTCTGACAAAAGCCAACGGACAGGATGTAAAAGACAGCGATCTGGAACTGATCGTTCCGCGCTATGAAGTTGGTGTCGCTCCCGAACGTCTGGACGAAGGCGTCGTCTTTGACATTAAGCAGAAAGCCAATGAAGAAGAACTGCAGGCATGGCTCATTGGTGCCGCTGTGCAGGAAGTTGATGTCATCGATCAGGATGGCAATCCGGTTCACATCATCGGAAACGATCCGTTTGCCAAAAAACAGACCGTTACCATTCCGGATATCTATGCCTTCTTCTCCTACGATCTGAACGTTATGGACGGAATTGGCGAAACCGACGATATCGATATGCTGGGCAACCGTCGTATCCGTTCGGTTGGTGAACTGATTCAGAACCAGTTCAGAATCGGTCTTTCCCGTATGGAAAGAGTTGTAAAGGAAAGAATGTCCATTCAGGAAAAGGACAACATTACTCCTAGAAAACTGACAAACATCCGTCCTCTGACAGCTGCTATTAAAGAGTTCTTCTCTTCTTCTCAGCTGTCCCAGTTCATGGACCAGCAGAACCCACTGGCCGAGCTGACCAACAAACGCCGTATTTCTGCTCTTGGACCTGGCGGTCTGTCCAGAGAAAGAGCCGGATTCGAAGTTCGTGACGTACACTCCAGCCACTATGGAAGAATCTGTCCTATTGAAACACCTGAAGGACCAAACATCGGTTTGATCTCCAACCTGACAACTTATGCAAAAATCAATGAATACGGATTCATCCAGACTCCATACCGTAAGGTAAATCCGGATGGAACTGTATCCGAAGATGCAATTTATCTGTCTGCAGATGAAGAAGCCGATTACGTGATTGCACAGGCCAACGAAGTTAAAGACGGACGTCTGATCAACGAACGTGTCGTTGCCCGTAAAAACGGTGATACCATCATCGCTGCCCGAGAAGACGTAGAACTGGCCGACGTATCTCCAAAACAGATCGTATCCGTAGCCACAGCCTGCGTTCCATTCCTGGAAAATGACGATGCTTCCCGTGCCCTGATGGGTGCCAACATGCAGCGTCAGGCTGTACCACTGCTTGTACCGCATTCCCCTTATGTAGGAACCGGTATTGAATACAAAATCGCAAAAGACTCTGGTGTCGGTGTTGTGGCCAAAGAAGACGGTGAAATCACTTATGTGGATTCCCTGCGCATTATCAACACAGACTCCAAAGGAGTTGAACATACATACCAGCTGCGCAAATTCGACCGCTCCAATGCATCTACCTGCATCAACCAGCGTCCAATTGTAAAAGTTGGTGAAAAAGTTGAAAAAGGCGATATCCTCGCCGACGGACCGTCCATGGAAAATGGTGAGCTGGCTTTAGGTCAGAACGTGACCATTGCCTACATGACCTGGTACGGTTACAACTACGAAGATGCCATCATCATGTCTGAACGTATGGTCAGCGATGATGTCTATACATCCATCCATCTGGAGGAATACGACATCGACTGCCGTGAAACGAAGCTTGGGCCTGAAGAAATTACCCGCGATATTCCAAACGTAGGTGAAAACGCAACCCGCAAGCTTGACCAGAACGGTATCATTATGGTCGGTGCCGAAGTGCGCGAAGGCGACATTCTGGTTGGTAAAGTCACACCAAAAGGCCAGAGTGAAGTTTCTCCGGAAGAAAAACTGCTGCTGGCAATCTTTGGTGAAAAATCCAGAGAAGTCCGCGACAATTCCCTGAAAGTACCTCACGGCGGTGCCGGTATTGTTCATTCCATCCGTGTCTTCGAAAGAGGCGATGGAAGCGACCTGCCGCCAGGAGTACGCAAAAGAGTCAAAGTCTACATCGCTCAGAAACGTAAAATTTCTGAAGGTGACAAAATGTCCGGCCGTCACGGAAACAAAGGTGTTATCTCCAAAATCCTGCCGGTTGAAGACATGCCGTTCATGTCTGACGGAACTCCAATCGATATCATCCTGAACCCATTTGGTGTGCCATCCCGTATGAACATTGGACAAATTCTGGAAATCCACCTTGGTTATGCAGCCAAGAAGCTGGGTCAGAAATTTGCCACTCCAGTATTCGACGGTCTGTCCAACGAAGATCTGGCCGATGTCATGAGAGAAGCTCAAATGACAAGCGATGGTAAACAGGTTCTGTACGACGGTCAGACAGGTCTGCCGTTCGATGAACGTATTTCCGTTGGTGTCATGTACATGATCAAGCTGGCTCACATGGTTGACGATAAACTGCATGCCCGTGCAACTGGTCCATACTCCATGATTACTCAGCAGCCTCTGGGTGGTAAAGCTCAGAATGGTGGTCAGAGATTTGGTGAAATGGAAGTTTGGGCTCTGGAAGCTTATGGTGCTTCTCATACTCTGCAGGAAATCCTGACCATCAAATCTGACGATATTCAGGGACGTATCAAAACATATGAAGCCATTATCAAGGGCAAAGACATCCCAGAACCAGGCGTACCTGAGTCTTTCCGAGTACTCATGCACGAACTGCAGGGTCTGGCCATCGATGTCAAACTGCTTGATGAAAACAACAACGAAGTATCTCTCAGCGATGAAGATGACGATGATGACGATTCTGTCATCACTGTAGATGCTGTCGAACATGTTGAAGAAGAAGAAGGAGAACCAGCCGATCAGATGCTGGAAAACGATCTGGAAAATGATCTTGAAGATGATCTGGAAGGTTTCTCCATCGAAGAAAACGAAGAGATAGAGGGGTAACAAATGTCAATTAACAATTTTGCCTCAATCCAGGTAAGCCTTGCTTCTCCTGAAACCATTGAAAACTGGTCTCATGGGGAAGTAACCAAACCAGAAACGATTAACTACCGTTCCCAGAAAGCGGAAAAAGACGGTCTGTTCTGCGAAAGAATTTTTGGACCGACCAAAGACTGGGAATGTTCCTGCGGAAAATACAAAAAAATCCGCTTTAAAGGTGTGAAATGTGACCGCTGCGGTGTTGAAATTACAAAATCCAGCGTTCGCCGTGAGCGCATGGGACATATCTCTCTGGCAGCTCCAGTGGCTCACATCTGGTATCTGAGAGGAATTCCAAGCCGTATGGCTCTGCTTCTGGACATTACTCCAAAGCAGCTGGAAGAAGTGGTTTACTTCGTAAGCTACATCGTGACAGATGCCAAAGATTCCGATCTGCAGTACAAGCAGATTCTGTCTGAAAAAGAATATCGTGAAGCCCAGGCTATATATGGTCCAAACGGCTTCACTGCCCAGACAGGTGCCGAAGCCATTCTGAAACTGCTTCAGGACATCAACCTGGACGAAGAATATGAAAAAGTGCAGGAAGCTCTCGTGAAGGCAACCGGTGAAAAGCGCAAGAAACTGATCAAGCGTCTGGATACCATCAATGCGTTCCGTCATTCCGACAACAAACCGGAATGGATGATCCTCACCAACATTCCAGTAATACCACCAGATCTGCGTCCTATGCTGCAGCTGGACGGCGGACGTTTTGCCACCAGTGATCTGAACGACTTATACCGTCGTGTCATCACTCGTAACAACCGTCTGCGCAAACTGCTGGATCTTGGAACACCAAACATCATCGTTCAGAACGAAAAACGTATGCTGCAGGAAGCAGTCGATGCTCTGATCGATAATGGCCGCCGTTCCAAACCAATTACCGGTGCCGGCGGACGTGCACTGAAATCTCTGTCTCACTCCCTGAAAGGTAAACAGGGACGTTTCCGTCAGAACCTGCTCGGTAAACGTGTAGACTTCTCCGGACGTTCTGTAATTGCCGTAGGACCGGATCTGAAGATGTATCAGTGCGGTATTCCACGTGAAATGGCCATCAACCTGTTTAAGCCATTCGTTATTAACGAAATCGTTGCACAGCACATCGTTTCCAATCCTAAAAATGCGGAAAAGATGATTGAACGCCGCGACCCAAAAATTTGGGACGTCGTTGAAAAAGTTATTGAAGGATACCCTGTTCTGATGAACCGTGCGCCGACCCTGCACCGTCTGGGTATCCAGGCCTTCCTGCCAAAACTGGTAGAAGGAAGAGCCATGCGTCTGCATCCACTGGTATGTACAGCCTTCAACGCCGACTTTGACGGTGACCAGATGGCTATTCACGTACCATTAGGAGAAGAAGCCCGTGCCGAAGCTCTCGTTATGATGCTCGGAAGCCACAACATCCTTGGTCCAAAAGACGGTAAGCCTATCGTTACTCCTGGTCAGGACATGGTCATGGGTAACTTCTACCTGACAATGGAAGAAACCAAACAGGAACTGCTGGAGGAAGCTCAGCGCTACAGAGATGCCGGCGAAGAGCAGGAAGCAGCCGTCTGGGAAGGCTATGCCAACGCAGAAGGTACTGTTTATGCAGATATTGATGAAGTCATGCTGGCTTACAAAACCGGCCGTGTTCATCTGCATTCCAGAATTGCCGTTCCGACAAAAGGTCTGGGAAAAACTTCCTTTGCTCCGGAACATGAAAACGATTATCTGTCCACAACTGTCGGAAAAATCATCTTCAATGGAATGTTCCCTGCAGACTTCCCATTCATCAACGAAGTTTCCAAAGAAAACTTTGAAAAAACACCTGATAAATACTTCATTAAGCCAGGTCAGGACGTGAAAACCTTCATTGCTGATCTGCCAATTACAGAAGCTGTTAAGAAAAAAGACCTTGGTAAAGTAATTGCCGAAGTCTTCAAACGCTACCCTGTAGACGATACCGCTGAAATCCTTGACTCTATCAAGTCTCTTGGATTCAAATATTCCACAGTGGCTGGTATTACCGTTGCTCTGTCCGATATCGAAGTGGCTCCTAACAAAGAAGAACACGTAGAATTCGGTCGTGAAAAAGCCGACCAGCTGAAGAAACTCCAGCAGAAAGGCATGCTGACCATGGAAGAATGGGAACGCCATCTGAACAAGCTCTGGGCCGATGTCAAAGACGATATCGTAGATGAGCTGATGGCCAACCTGCCTCGTAAGAACCCAATCAACATGATGGCCACCTCCGGTGCCCGTGGTAATACTTCCAACTTTACACAGCTGGCTGGTATGCGTGGTCTGATGGCCCGTCCTGCCAAAGGTAAATCCCGTGCCGGTGAATATGTACCATCCATCATCGAGGTACCTATCTACTCCTGCTTCCGTGAAGGTCTGAACGTGTCCGAGTTCTTTATCTCCACTCACGGTGTGCGAAAAGGTCTGACCGATACCGCCCTGAAGACTGCTGAATCTGGATACCTGACACGCCGTCTGGTCGATGTTGCCCAGGATGTCATCGTTAAAGAGGACGACTGCGGAACTGACAAAGGTTACTACGTTGAAGATCTGGTAGACCGCAAAACGGATACCATCATCGAACCTCTGTATGACCGTCTGGTAGGACGTTATTCCAAACAGGATGTCTTCCATCCTGAAACAAATGAACTGATCATTGAATCCGACCAGTACATCACAGAAGAAAAAGCGAAAGAAATTGTGGATGCCGGCGTCAAAGGCATGCTGATTCGTTCTCC
>JABUSF010000004.1:17403-22438 GCA_021443945.1 Ileibacterium sp. | reverse complement strand
GCAAACTCTTCAGTGGAATAGTCAATGGCCCATGTGGTTCCGTTTTCTTTGAGCCAGTGAACACTTCCAATTACATAGTCAAAAGGGGAGCAGTCGATGCGGTGCATGGAATCCTGCTCAATGCCTAAAAAGATCTGAAGATCCTCTTTATGGGCTTCTTTAGCCTGTGCAACCTGCTGCAGATAGAGCTGGGTGTTTTCATGGGTCATAGAGGTTGAGCTGAGCGGACGGTTGTAACTGTGTCCGGAAAATCCAAGACGGGTAAAGCCTTTTTCCATGGCTGTTTCAATCATTTCTTCAACCGTATCCTGTCCGTGATCCAGGCAGGTGTGAGTATGCAGATTCTGCTTGATCATATAAATAAACCTCTCAATCATTAGTTGAAGATTGTTTTCCCACAGATTGAAAGAAGTTTCAAGAAAAGACAGACAGAAGCTTTCATAAAAAGGGTGAAAACGCTTATAAACCTTCACGCCAAAATGGAGTTTGTTCAAACAGGGGAGTGCTGACTGTGTACGCTATAATGAAGACACAACAAGAAAAGAGGTCATTATGGAATTAAAGCATTTGCAGAATGGCAGCGATATTCGAGGAATTGCACTGGATTTAAAAACAGGGGAAACTGTTAATTTTACAAAGGAAGATGCGTATGCTCTGGCACGGGGATTTGCCGCATGGCTGCGCAAACTTTTAAAAAAAGATGATTTGACCATTGCCGTGGGAAGAGACTCCCGCCTTTCCGGACCGGAACTGCTGCAGGCAGTGACGGATGGACTGCTTTTTGACGGCGTGGATGTCATTGAAACAGGACTGTCTACCACTCCGGCCATGTTTATGGCAACGATCTTTGACGATGTGGATGCGGATGGAGCCATTATGCTGACGGCCAGCCATATGCCGGCTAACCGAAATGGAATGAAGTTTTTCTACAAAGGGGGAGGACTTGATTCTGCTCAAATTCGGCAGGTGATTGAAATCGCCGAAAAAGAAAATTTCCGTCATCTGGATGGAGGCTCTGTCACTTCTTTTGACTTGATGAAAGTCTATGCAGAACATTTAAGAAACATCATTGCCGAAAAGGTAAACAGCGGACATCCTGAAAAGCCACTGGAAGGTCTTCACGTGGTTGTAGATGCCGGCAACGGAGCCGGAGGATTCTTTGTCAGCCAGGTTCTGGAACCCCTGGGCGCCAAAACAGAGGGCAGTCAGTTTCTGGAACCGGATGGAAACTTTCCAAATCATATTCCAAACCCAGAAAACGACGAAGCCATGGCCAGCCTTGTCAAAGCTGTGAAAAACAGCAAAGCGGATCTTGGCATTATCTTTGATACCGACGTTGACCGCTCTTCTGCCGTCGATTCCAATGGAAATCCGATCGGACGAAACGATCTGATAGCCCTGGCTTCTTTGCTGGCGCAGAAAAACCATAAGGATCTGACCGTCGTAACGGATTCCGTCACCTCTGATGAACTGACAGAATTCCTGGAGGAAAAGGGAATTCATCATATGCGGTTTAAAAGAGGCTACAAAAATGTCATCAATGAAGCCAAACGGCTCAACGAAGAAGGTGTGGATGCGGCTCTGGCCATCGAAACCAGCGGACATGCCGCCTTTAAAGACAATTATTTCCTGGATGACGGTGCCTTTCTGGCCACTCAAATTGTAGTGGAAGCTGCATCCAATTCCATCTCAGATCTGATCCGGGATTTGAAGCATCCTCTGGAAGAAAAAGAACTTCGTCTTGAAATTAACGAAGACGCCTTCCGGGAATATGGCACCCAAGTGATCGAGGATTTGAAAAACTTTGCCAGAGAGTCCGATTACATCACTCTCGTAGAGCCAAACTATGAAGGATGCCGAATCAATTTTGATACCGATCACGGTAATGGCTGGCTGCTGATGCGCATGTCTTTGCATGAGAATCTGCTGCCCATCAACATTGAATCCAACAATCCTGAAGGGGCGAAAGTCATGGCAAAAGAGCTTTATGAGTTCCTGTCCCAGTATCCGTCCCTGGATTTAACCCAGATGGAAGAGTTTATCAACAACTGATTTAACAAGCACTGAAAAGCGGAAAACAGCAATGGTTTTCCGCTTTTTTCAGGTCTTTCTGGATGAATGAATCCATGCAAAAATTTGAAAGCTTTTACACAAAAATCTCCGTTTGAACAGTCAAACAAAAAGATAAGTTGTCATTCCAAGCGTATGATGTGGCCGTTCAAAGGAGACAACATCGTGGAAGAAAACAATAAAAATACAGCTGCAGAAACAGAGAATGCATCTGAAGCTGCAAAAGCTGAAGAATCTGTAAAAACTGCTGAAACTGCAAAAGCTGAAGAACCAGCCAAAACTGCTGAAACTGCAAAAGCTGAAGAACCAGCTAAAACCGTTGAAACTGTAAAAGCTGTAAAAGCACCTGAAACAGAAGATGAGAAGAAAATTAAACATGCCATTGTATTTGGTATTGTTGCCATCGTATTCCTGGCTGGTACAAAACTGATTTTTGGAACAGTCTTCTGCTATATTGTTGCTCTGATTCTCGCTCTGATCGGGCTGAGATCCGCTTATAAGACAACTGAGTTCAACAAAAAAGCAGCTCTGGCTATGTGCTTAACTGCTATGCCTGCCATTATCGCCGGTTACAACCTGTTAGGAATTGGCACTCGTGATATCATCATTGACACAGCTTATCATCAGGCAATCAACGGTGTAAAACGGGATATGAACCGTTTCAACAACACCATTCAGAACGATCTGAACGACATCGAAATCCGTCTGAACGATGACCTGAGTGAATCCAGACATTCCAATGCTTATAATTACAACCTTTCCAGTGATGATCTGAAAAAACTGGAAAGCGCCGCTAAACAGGACGGCACAGAATTCAAAGAAAAAGCTCAGAAAAACGCTGCGAAAATCAACGAAGAAGCTGCAAAGGCTAAACAGGAAATTGAAGCCAGAGCAAAATCCAACCGCTAATTGTTACAGCATCAATCTCACCTGAACTTCCCGAAAGGGAAGTTTTTTTGTACCTCCATCAAAAGGGACTGAAACAAAAAGGGACTGAAGCAGTCCCGAGGTTATTTGGATTTGGCAGATTTTTCAGAAGTGATGGATGAAGGGTTGCTGATGCTTTCCTCGTTCAGAGTGCTGTCCTTTTTAATGGACTGAGCTGTTTCTTTATCCAGCTCTTTGAAATCCTGTTTTACATCCTGGTCAGCTGTTTCTGTAATTTCTGTGGTGGTTTCCTTCACCTGTTTGCTGCTGTCAGAGCAGCCGGAGAACAGGGAGCAGCAAAACAGCAAAGCTGCAGCACCTTTCATTAAATTCTTTTTCATGTCTGTTTTCCCCCTTGTGAACCTATTTTAGGGCGGCTGAAACAGGAAAAGATTGTAACATGACTGCAAAAAAGCACGGAAAGAATCCGTGCTGTGCTGTTCAAATTATAAGAGCTGAATGTTTGCTTTGGAGCAGGCGTCTTTCATTTCCTGAGGCCACAGACTGGCTTGAACTTCACCAATGTGGGCTTTTTTCAAAAGCAGCATGCAAAGACGGGACTGACCGATACCGCCGCCAATGGTGTATGGAACGGTCTGGTTGAGGATGCGCTGATGGAATGGCAAATCTTTGCGTTCCATGGCATCTTCTTTTTCCAGCTGGCTGAGCAGTGCCTCTTCATCGACGCGGATTCCCATGCTGGAAATTTCCAGAGCACACTGAAGAGGCTCGTACCAGAAGAGAATGTCTCCATTGAGCGACCAGTCATCATAATCCGGAGCACGGCCATCGTGTTTTTTTCCGTCGCTTAAAACATCTCCGATCTGCATCAGGAAGATGGCTCCGAATTCTTTACAGGCCATGTTTTCTCTTTCTCTGGGAGTCAGATCCGGATACTGGGTGGCCAGTTCCTGCGTTGTAATGAAATGAATCTTATCTGGCAGGTGGTTGACGGCCTGAGGATACTTGTACCAGACTTCATGTTCCATATGCTTGATGATCTTGAAGATCTGTTCCACGTGCGCTTTGAGCACAGGAACATTTCGTTCGCTTTTGTCGATGATTTTTTCCCAGTCCCACTGGTCAACGTACACAGAGTGCAGGTTGTCTGTTTCTTCATCCTTGCGGATGGCGTTCATGTTGGTGTACAGACCTTCATGCATTAAAAAGCCATAGTCTGCCAGAGCCTGACGTTTCCATTTGGCCAGGGAATGAACGATTTCGATGGGTTCTTCTCCCAACTCCTGCATGGTGAACCCAACGGCTTTTTCGGTTCCGTTGAGATCGTCGTTCAGTCCGGAAGATTTTT
The DNA here is from genome assembly GCA_021443945.1 of Ileibacterium sp. Lineage (GTDB taxonomy): Bacteria > Bacillota_I > Bacilli_A > Erysipelotrichales > Erysipelotrichaceae > JABUSF01. Next base: position 18,132 of record JABUSF010000004.1, on the reverse strand, counting down.
CCACGAACAGCGGGGCAGAAATACGGGTCAGATTCATTTTCTTTCCGAATTCATGCTGGAAGGTATCCCGGATATATTTAATAGCTTCCTGTGTCTGACGGACGGACAGAACAGGATCGTAGTTTTCTGGAATGATTAGTTTCATAAAGGTTCCTCAATTTCTATACGGAAGAATATAGCAGAAAAGAATGAAAACAGACAAATTACTTTCAGAAATTTACAGTCTTTCATGCCAAAAACTTCGTAAAAGCAGGCTGTCTGGGCAAGCGATGAAATTGAAAAAGGCAAAAATCAGCGAACAGGTTCAAAAATTTAAACTTTTATACATTTTTATCCGGGATTTGAACAGATGAAAGGAAACGAGTCGCAATAATTTCAGAAAGGAATAGAATAGGGAAACGGACCATCTCCTGACTGGGGGCGGCCCAAGCAGAAAATGAGAGAGAAAAGCACCAATATGAGCCAGAAAACGGTGCTGAAAAAGCATTCTCAGGAAGGAGAAGGAATGCAAATCATTGAGAACCAGACTCTGTATGAAGGAAGAGCTCTTTACGGTCTGCACAATGCCCTTGTGTGCTCAAGCCGGTTTGACGGGAAGGCGGATGATGAATCTGCCCTGAAGGAGTCCCATCAAATGGAAGTGCAGAACTGTTTCTTTCACCTGCAATGGCCTTTATGGCATGGCTGCCATGGCCAAATCATACATTCGAACATGACCGAAAGCGGCCG
>JABUSF010000004.1:15939-17058 GCA_021443945.1 Ileibacterium sp. | reverse complement strand
CACAAAGGAGTAAACCATGGCTGGTGAAGTATCAATGACCAAAGGCAGCATTGCCAGACAGATGATTGTCTTTGCGATTCCCATATTTTTAGGGCAGCTGTTTCAGCAGCTGTACAATACAGCGGATTCCTTTATCGTTGGAAATTTTGCAGGACCCCAGTCTTTGGCGGCTGTGGCTTCTTCTGAATCCCTGATCCAGCTGTTGGTGGGGTTTTTCAACGGAATGGCCATGGGGGCATCCGTTGTCATCTCGCAGTCTTTTGGAGCCAAAAACCTGGAAAAAATGAGCCAGGCCATTCACTCCACGGTGCTGCTGGGACTGGTAATTTCCTTTTGCCTGACCATTTTTGGCGTAGCCGCCAGCCCGCAGATTCTGCGGTGGATGGGAACGCCGGATGATGTGTTCAGCCTGTCCGTGGCCTATCTGAGAATTTTCTTTGGCGGCATGAGCGGCCTGGTGATGTACAACCTGTTTGCGGGAATCATGAGAGCGGTGGGAGATTCCAAAACCCCTTTGTACTTTTTGATTTTTACATCCATTCTCAACTGTGTGCTGGATACAGTGTTTGTTGCTGTGTTTGGATGGGGCGTACAGGGGGCAGCCACGGCGACGGTCATCTGCATGATGATCAGTGCTGTCCTGGAGGCAGTCGTTCTGATGCGCTGCAGTGGACCTCACAAAGTGAGTTTGTCCAAGCTGAAGGTGTATCCGGGACCTTTATGGGAAGTCATTCGTTTTGGTTTTCCAACAGCCATGCAGAACTGCATCATTTCTGTGGCCAATGTCTTTGTGCAGTCCAATATCAATGCATTTGGATCCAGTGCCATGGCAGGAAGCGGATCTTATTCCAAAATTGAGGGCTTTGTCTTTCTGCCCATTATGTCCTTCAATATGGCGACTTCCACCTTCGTGGGACAGAATATCGGCGCCAGAGAATGGGAGCGGACCCGAAAAGGAGGCCGTTTCGGCATTCTTTGTGCCATGGGCACAGCCGAAGTGGTGGGAATTCTGTTCTTTATCTTTGCGCCGCAGCTGATTGGACTTTTTGTTTCCGATCCGTCTGTCATTGCCTTTGGAGTGACCCGGGCAAGAACCAATGCTCTGTTCTATTTCCTGCT
>JABUSF010000004.1:5624-15673 GCA_021443945.1 Ileibacterium sp. | reverse complement strand
CAGCCGGATTTTCCTGTTCTGAGAACCTGAAAATAATTGAAAATTTTTCATAGGGGGTGTATCTTTTTTTCATAAATCAAGAATCGAGGAAAAAAAGATGGAAATGAAATTTGAAGCCCGCAGTGACTTAAAAGAAAAACCACAGGGAGCGCTGGGGTTTGGAAAATACTATACGGATTATATGGCTGTTGTAGACTACGATGAAGACCAGGGAGGATTCCACGATGCCCGCATCGTTCCTTTCGGTCCGATCGAACTGAACCCAGCCAGCATGGTTCTTCACTATGCACAGGAAACATTTGAAGGTCTGAAAGCCTATAAAACAAAAGACGGCCGCATTCTGCTGTTCCGTCCGGAGAAAAACGCAGCCCGTTTTGCCAACTCCAACGACCGCTTGAGCATGCCAAAGGTATCCGAAGAAATGTTTATTGGTGCCATTGAAGAGCTGGTAAAACTGGAAAAAGACTGGATCCCGACAGGGGAAGGGGAATCTCTTTATATCCGTCCATACATGTTTGCTACAGAAGCTCAGGTTGGTGTTCACCCTGCCAAATCCTATAAATTTATGGTCATCTGCTCTCCAGTCGGCGCCTACTATCCGGAAGGTGTGGCACCGGTAAAAATCTGGGTCGAAGACGAGTATGTCCGCGCAGCACCAGGAGGAACTGGCTTTACCAAATGCGGCGGAAACTATGCCGGATCTTTAAAAGCACAGGAAAAAGCGGAAGCTCATGGCTATACCCAGGTTCTCTGGCTGGACGGTGTAAACCGCAAATACGTAGAAGAAGTTGGTTCCATGAACGTTATGTTTGTGATCGATAATAAAATCTATACGGCTCCAATCGAAGGCACGGTTCTTCCAGGCGTGACCAGAGATTCCATTCTGCACATTCTCAAAGACTGGGGTTATGAAATTCATGAAGAACACCTGGCCATTGAGGATTTAATGCAGGCCGCCCGCGAAGGAAGACTGCAGGAAGCGTTTGGAACAGGAACGGCTGCTGTTGTTTCTCCAGTGGGCGAACTTTGCTACAAAGGAGAAAAAGCCGTCATCAACAATTTTGAAACCGGCCCTTTGACGCAGAAAGTCTATGATACCCTGACAGGCATTCAGTGGGGTGATCTGGAAGACAAGTACGGCTGGACCAGAGAAGTAAAATAAAGAGCTGCGAAAATAACTTCGGCAATCATCTTTACAACATTTTTTACAAAAGCTAAGATGTTTCTAATAAACCGATGAGGAAGAGATCAAACGAAAAGATGTATCCAAAGCGAGTCCGGGATGGTGCAAGCCGGATGATGGCAGTTTCGCAAATGGACTTCCAAGGGCGACGTGAACCTTGCAGTAGCGAAGCCGGGGCTTTCCCGTTACAGAAAGAAGAATGTGATGGCATTCGGTGAGTGGGCAAAACGCCAATACAGGTGGTACCGCAGAATTTTGACTGAAAGTTCTGTCCTGTTTCCTATTTCAGGAGACAGGACTTTTTTTTGACCCGCTGCACTTTTGTCACAAAACGCAAAATGACAAAGGAGAAATTTATGAAAAACACAATGAAAAAACTGACATCTCTGATGATGGCCGGAACTCTTCTGGCTGGATGTTCTTCCGCCCCTGCCAGCTCGAACCAGGCTGCCCAGGAATCTGCACCCAAGGAAAAAGTCACGATTGGTGTGGCTCAGATCGTGGATCATCCTTCCCTGAATACCATTCGGGATGCCATTATCGATGAATTGGAAGTACAGGGATACAAAGACGGGGAAACCGCCGTGATTAAATACCAGAATGCAGCCAACCAGATTTCCAATCTGGATACCATTATGTCCGGCTATGCTTCTGACAAGGCGGATATCATCATTGCCATTGCTACCCCAACAGCGCAGAGTGCTCAAAACTTTTCCGATAAAGTGCCTGTAATCTTCTCGGCTGTGTCCGATCCTGTGGGTGCCGGACTGGTGAAATCCCTGAATAAGCCAGGCGGAAATGTGACGGGGACCAGCGATGAAGTGCAGGTGGATCAGATTTGTGATCTGATCGGTGAACTGACACCGTCTGCTAAAACGGTGGGTGTTCTGTACAATGCAGGAGAAGCCAACTCTGTTTCCAATGTGAAAAAGTTCAAAGAATACGCTGCTTCCAAAGGTCTGAAAGTGGTGGAAAAAACCGGAACGGACCTGACCACTCTGCAGCAGGCCGCCAGTGTACTGTGTCAGGATGTTGATGTACTGTTCTCCCCGAATGACAATACCGTTGCCTCTGGTATGGCGGCTTTAAGCCAGATTGCTTTAAAAGCCAAAGTTCCTTACTACGTGGGAGCAGATTCCATGGTCAAAGACGGTGGATTTGCCACAGTGGGCATCGACTATGAAGCTTTGGGCAGAGAAACAGCTTTGATGGCTGTGAATGTGCTCAACGGAAACGATCCGGCAGAAATGCCTGTCAAAGTGTTCAAGGATGATCTGAACGTGTATATAAATCAGAATGACTTTGACCAGCTGTCCAAAAGCTCCAAAGTTCCGGTTCAGATTCCTGATTCTGTAAAGAACAGCGATAAGCTGGTTATGGTGAAATAAAACTATGTCAATGGAAGTCATTTTAAGAGCGGTTGAACTCGGTTTGATTTTTGCCATTCTGTCCCTTGGTGAATATATTACGGTAAAAGTTATGGACTCCCCGGACCTGACCGTGGATGGATCCTTTGTCACCGGAGGATGTGTCTGCGCCATGCTGACTTTGGCTGGGATGCCCAACATTGGTTTGGCAGCGGCCTTTGCGGCTGGGGTTGTGTGCGGATGCATGACAGCTTTTCTCGAAACAAAAATGAAAATACAGCCTTTGCTGGCAGGAATACTGACCATGACCGGACTGTATTCCATTAACCTGCGGGTCATGGGCGGAGCTCCCAACGTCTCCCTGTTTGCTGCTCCGGTTCCGACGCTGCTGTCCAATCCGGACACCCAGTTGATTGTTCTTCTGGGAGCAGCTGGGCTGATCGGGCTGCTGCTGTATCTGTTTTTCAAGACCAACCTTGGTCTGATGCTGAGAGCCTGCGGGGACAATGAAAATATGGTCAAGTCCTCTTCTATTAATGTAGACAACATGAAATTTCTTGGCCTGGGACTTTCCAACGGACTGGTGGCTTTGTCCGGCGCTCTGCTTGCACAGTTTCAAAACTTTGCAGATGTGACCGGGGGAACGGGAATGCTGGTTCTCGGCCTGGCCGGAATTATTATCGGTGAAGCCGTTCTCCGCCCGAAAACCATTGGTGTGGGGTTAAGTGCTGCGGTTGTGGGTGCTGTTCTGTACCGGCTGCTGTACACAGTGGCTCTGCAGCTGGGCTTTGCCGCCACTGACATGAACCTTGTTTCTGCGGTTCTGGTTGCCATTACCATTTCCATTCCAGTTCTGCAGCGCAAAATGAAAGAAAAGAGGAAGAAGAATGCTTGAACTTAAAAATGCGGGCGTCGTCTTCAATGAAGGAACTACCCTGGAAAAAACCGCTCTGAATGATGTGAGCGTTCATATTCAGCCTGGTGAATTCGTCACCATTCTGGGAAGCAATGGCGCCGGAAAGTCGACTTTTTTCAATGTAGTCACCGGTGCGGCCAAACTCAGCAAAGGGCAGGTATTCCTGGATGGAAAAGACATTACGGATTTAAAAGAGCATCAGCGCTCCAAAAATATCGGCCGTCTGTATCAGGATCCTTCCCAGGGAACGGCTCCCCATCTGACAGTGGAGGAAAACCTGGCTCTGGCCTATTCCAGAAGCCGCGGTCCTTTTTCCATGGCGGTGCAGAAATCCGATCAGGAGTTTTTCAAAAAGAATTTGAAGCGCCTGGACATGGGGCTGGAAGAACGCTTGAAAACTCCCATTGGGCTGCTCTCCGGAGGACAGCGTCAGGCGGTTGCCTTAATGATGTCTGTGCTCAACCCTCCCAAGCTGCTTCTGCTGGATGAACACACAGCGGCTCTGGATCCGAAGTCCGCGCAAATGATTCTGCAGATCACCAGCCAGCTGATTAAAGACGAAAAGATCACGGCTCTGATGATTACTCATAATATGAAAGACGCTCTGGAATATGGAGATCGGCTTTTAATTTTCCACGATGGAAAAATCGTGAAGGATTTTTCCAAAGAGGAGAAGGAAAAACTGCAAGTGAAAGACCTGATTGATTTCTACGATATTTGATTTTAGCTGTTGATAAGTGTATTCTTTTGCCTAGAGGTAACGAACATGAAAATACTCGACGAACTGAACTCTATTAAAGTAAGCAAGAAGGTGAAAACCTCCATCGAATATAACTGCAAGAACGAGGATCAGGAAGAAAAAGTCTTTGATCTTGTCCGCAATATTCTGACTGACAACCTGGAGTCCTTCTCAAAAATTACATATGATGTAGAACCTTCAGAACATGTTGTGAAAGTTGAAGTTTCACAGTCTCTGTAAACCAAGAAATGCATGACCGCTTTTTAAGCGGTCTTTTTTTTGTCTGAAAGGAGGCTGCTGAATCAAAGGGAAACAAAAAAAGCCAGAATTATGCTTTGAAAGAAAATGAAACAAAATGTAACGCATTTCAATTCGTATTGATTTTGGGAAAATCATGTGCTATAAAAAACATACTTTATGCTTCCGTCAGTTCCACACTGGCGGCTTAGAAAGGAAATCGAATATGTTGATGACAGGAGCAGACATCGTTGTCGAAACATTGATTGCCCAGGGAACAAAAATTGTTTTTGGATATCCGGGCGGTCAGGTGATCGATCTTTACGATGCACTCTACAAAGCCCAGGACCGTCTCACTCACATCCTGAGCTCCCATGAACAGCATGCCTGCCATGCAGCTGACGGTTACGCCCGTGCAACCGGACAGACCGGAGTTGTCATTGCTACCTCCGGACCTGGAGCTACCAATCTGGTGACGGGAATCGCAACTGCCTATCTGGACTCCGTTCCACTGGTTGCAATTACAGGCAACGTATCAAATGCTCTGATTGGAAGAGATTCTTTTCAGGAGTGTGATATAACCGGGATTACCCTTCCGATTACAAAACATAATTTCTTCGTGAAAAACATCGAAGATCTTCAGGACACAATAGAAAAGGCTTTTGAGATTGCAAAATCCGGAAGACCGGGCCCTGTTTTGATTGATATTCCCAAAGACGTCCAGAACGGAAAATGGGAATTCAACGGATCCAAAATGGTTCAGCCCGCCCGGGACCGGCTGGTCAGCGCAGCAAAAATTGACAAAGCCATTGAAATGATCAAAGAAGCCAAAAAGCCGTTCATTTACATTGGCGGCGGTGCAAACGCAGCCAATGCGACCAATGAAATCATTGCCATGGCAGATTTGATCGATGCCCCAATCGGCAGCACGCTGATGGGACTTTCCACCGTGCCTTCCACGCATCCCCGCTTTCTGGGCATGCAGGGAATGCATGGTCACTTCGCTTCCAGCCGCGGAATGGCAGATTCTGATCTGATCATTGCCGTCGGAGCCAGGTTCTCCGACCGTGCCACCGGAAACGTAGCCAAATTTGCAAAGAAAACAAAGATTATTCACCTGGATGTGGATTCTGCTGAAATGAACAAAAACGTTCAGGTGGATCTGACCGTCTGCGGGGACGTAAAAGAAGCCCTGACGCGGATCAATGCCCATCTTGAGCCTGTTCAAAAAGAGGCATGGATGAACCACATTGCCGATTTAAGGGCAAAAGAAGAAGCTCTTTTTGAAAAGGCAAATCCGAAGAATCTTTTGACACCTTTTGCACTGGTGACAGAAGTTTCCAAATTTGCAGACCCATCCACTCCGATCGTTACGGATGTCGGACAGCACCAGATGTGGGCTGCCCAGTATTTCCCATTCCAGGAACCCAGGACTTTCATCACTTCCGGCGGACTTGGAACGATGGGATTCGGTCTTGGAGCAGCTGTGGGGGCAGCCTTTGCCACCGGAAAGAGAACCATCCTGTTTACCGGTGACGGAAGCTTCGGCATGAACCTGAACGAACTGGCAACTGTTTTTGCTCACCAGATTCCTGTGGTGATTGTTGTAATGAACAACAAAGTCCTTGGAATGGTGCGCCAGTGGCAGAACTTGTTCTACAACCAGCACTTCTCCAACACAAACCTGGATGAACGTCAGACAGATTTTGTAAAAATTGCCGAAGCCTTCGGTGTTCCCGGGTATCACATCCGATCTCTTGAAGAGATGCCGGCCGTGATGGCACAGGCGATGGCCGTATCCGGACCTGTCCTGATTGAAGCGGCGATTGACCGAGATGAATTTGTACTTCCAATGCTGCCTCCTGGAGGAAGCATGGATCAGATCATTACCACAAAGGGGGAAGCATAAATGGAACGCTTTGAAATTGCATGCCTGGTGGAAAACCATTCAGGCGTATTAACACGTGTTTCCAGTATGTTTACCCGCAGAGGATTCAACATCAATTCTCTGACTGTTGGTGAAACAGAACATCCGGGGTATTCCAGAATTACGATTTCTGTCAACGGGGATGAAGCCATTCGCTCCCAGTGCATTAAACAGCTCAGAAAGCTGTACAACGTAAAGCTGGTGAAGGAAATGGTTCCCTCTGAAAGAGTCAGCAGGGAACTGGCATTGATCAAGCTGAAAAACACCCCGGAAACAAGACCTGAAATTGTCAGTGCGGTGGACATCTTCCGCTGCAAAATCATCGATTTTTCACCCAACACGCTGTGTGTGGAAATTACCGGTGATTCTGAAAAAATTGACGCCTTTATTACTGTTGTGAAGCCATACGGAATTCTTGAAATGTGCCGAACCGGTATTGTGGCGCTGCAGAGAGGATGCCATTACTTAAGTGATGATGAGCCTCAGTAAAAATAAGTATTGAAAGAAGGATATGAAAATGGAAAACAGAATTTTTTATCAGCAGGACTGCGATTTAAACAAATTGAATGGGAAAAAAGTAGCCATCATTGGTTACGGCTCTCAGGGGCACGCTCATGCTCTGAACCTGAAAGAATCTGGTGTAGACGTTGTTGTCGGCCTGTATGAAGGCAGCAAATCTGCTGCCAAAGCCAAAGAACAGGGACTGGAAGTTCTTCCAGTTGCAGAAGCTGTAAAAGCTGCTGACCTGATCATGGTTCTGATTCCGGATGAAAAACAGAAAGCTGTATACGAATCCGAAATCAAACCAAACCTGACAGCCGGAAAAACTCTTGCCTTTGCCCATGGCTTCAACATTCACTTTGGCCAGATCGTACCTCCAGCTGATGTCAACATCATCATGATCGCTCCAAAGGGTCCAGGACATACTGTACGTTCTGAATACCAGGAAAACAAAGGTGTGCCTGCACTGATCGCGATTGAACAGGATGCAACTGGAGATGCTCTGGATCTTGGTCTTGCTTACGCAGCCGGAATCGGTGCTGCCCGTGCCGGTGTTCTGGAAACAACTTTCCGTACGGAAACTGAAACCGACCTGTTCGGTGAACAGGCTGTTCTGTGCGGCGGTGTTGTTGCCCTGATGCAGGCTGGTTTCGAAACTTTGGTAGAAGCCGGTTATGATCCAAGAAATGCATACTTTGAATGCATTCACGAAATGAAGCTGATCGTAGATTTAATCTACCAGTCCGGTTTCGAAGGCATGCGTTATTCCATTTCCAATACTGCTGAATACGGTGATTACATCACTGGACCAAAAATCATCACTGAAGATACTAAGAAAGCCATGAAGAAAATCCTTTCCGACATTCAGGATGGTACATTCGCAAAAGACTTCCTGCTGGATATGTCCGAAGCAGGCGGCCAGGCACACTTCAAAGCAATGAGAAAACTTGGCAAAGAACATTCCTCTTCCAAAGTCGGAGAAGAAATCCGTGCTCTGTACAGCTGGGCTGACGAAGACAAACTTGTAAACAACTAATACAGCATGACCCGCAATGCGGGTTTTTGCTTTATCTATGGAATAACACTGAAAGGATAATTAATACAAATGTCTAGTGATGTAATGAAGAAAGGCTTTGATAAAGCCCCCCAGCGCTCTCTGCTCCATGCTCTGGGATTAACAGAAGAAGAAATCAACAGACCCTTAATCGGAATTGTTTCCAGCTACAACGAAATTGTTCCTGGACATATGAATCTGGATAAAATCACAGAAGCGGTTAAAACAGGTGTGGCCATGGCAGGAGGAACTCCAATTGTTTTCCCGGCCATTGCTGTGTGTGACGGAATTGCTATGGGACACAACGGTATGCGCTATTCCCTGGTAACCCGTGACCTGATTGCAGACTCCACGGAATCGATGGCGCTGGCTCATGCTTTTGACGGGCTGGTCATGGTTCCAAACTGTGATAAAAACGTGCCCGGCCTTCTGATGGCTGCAGCCCGGGTCAACATTCCAACCATTTTTGTATCCGGCGGACCGATGCTTGCGGGCCGCATTGATAAGCATAAAACTTCTCTTTCCAGTATGTTTGAGGCTGTTGGAGCCTACAAAGCAGGAAAGATTGATCTGAAAAAACTGAAGGACTATGAACTGAATACCTGCCCATCCTGCGGCTCCTGTTCCGGCATGTATACAGCCAATTCCCATAACTGTCTGACAGAAGTTCTGGGAATGGGCCTCAAAGGCAACGGAACCATTCCAGCTGTTTATTCCAGCCGTATTGAGCTGGCCAAACATGCAGGCATGCAGATTATGGATCTTCTGGAAAAGAACATCCGTCCAAGAGACATCATGACTGCAGAAGCTTTTGAAAATGCACTGACAGCGGATATGGCTTTAGGATGCTCTACAAACTCCATGCTCCATCTGCCGGCGATTGCCCACGAGTGCGGAGTGGAAATTGATTTGGATCATGTCAATGAAATCTCTGAACGGACTCCAAACCTGTGCCATTTGGCTCCTGCCGGACCGACCTATATGGAAGATTTGAATGAAGCAGGCGGCGTTTACGCAGTTTTGAAGCAGCTGGAAGAAGCCGGTCTGATCAATGGTGATGTGATGACCGTAACTGGCAAAACTCTTCATGAAAACATTGCCGATGCAGTAAACCGTGATGAAGATGTCATCCGTACACTGGATAATCCATATTCTCCAACCGGTGGTTTGGCCGTATTAAAAGGAAACATTGCTGAAAACGGCTGTGTGGTCAAACGTTCGGCTGTGGCTCCTGAAATGCTGGTGCATACCGGACCTGCCGTTGTCTTTGAATCCGAAGAAGAATGCATCGAAGGCATCTTCGGCGGAAAAGTGAAAAAAGGGGATGTAGTTGTTATTCGCTACGAAGGACCAGCCGGCGGACCCGGCATGAGAGAAATGCTTTCTCCCACTTCTGCCATTGCAGGCATGGGTCTTGATAAAGATGTGGCCCTGATTACAGACGGCCGATTCTCCGGTGCGACCCGCGGAGCTTCCATTGGACACATTTCTCCGGAAGCTGTTGCCGGTGGTTTAATTGCTTATGTAAAAGATGGGGATGAAATCTCCATTGATATTCCGAACTACTCCATCAAACTCAATGTGAGTGATGAAGAAATTGAACGCCGGAAAAAAGAAATGCCCATTAAGAAAAAGGAAAACATCAGCGGTTATCTCAAACGCTATTCGCAGATGGTTTCCTCTGCGGATAAAGGAGCCATCCTGCCATGATCTTAAAAGCTCAGAAGCTTCATGAGCTGTCTGTGTTTTGTGATCTGTATAAAGATGATCTTTTCCAATGCTTTGTTGAATTAATTGACCTTCAGTCCAAGAATGCTTCCACGGAAGCTCTTCGGGCGCAGCTGGCCAGATTTGCAGCTGCTCTGTACAAAACCAATACTCAGGACTGGGCAGACTATTTGGAAAAGAAAGTTCTGGCCTGTGAAACCTGCTGTGCCTGGTATGCAGGCCGTGAACATGAAATCCCGAGACTGATGCTGGATGCGGCCATGAACGAGCTGGCTGTTTTGTCTCAGGCCGGAATGGTTCAGTCCTCTGATTTTGAGGCTTCTGAAGGCCTTGCCCAGTGGATTGGGCATGAAGTGGATCTGCAGGCGGAATATTTAAACCGGCTGATGCACATTGG
>JABUSF010000004.1:1972-5569 GCA_021443945.1 Ileibacterium sp. | reverse complement strand
GGGCGGATATAAAATTCTGCCGGTGAATAATCCGGATCCAGTGCGCATGGAGGATCTGATCGGTTATCAGATGCAGCATGAAACTGTTCTGGACAACACCAGACTTCTGCTGGAAGGACGAATTGCCAGCAACATTCTGCTGTATGGTGATGCAGGGACAGGGAAATCTGCCACTGTGAAAGCGGCCGTAAATGAACTGTCCGGAAACGGCCTGCGGCTGATCGAAGTGACAAAGAATCAGCTGCACTGGCTTCCAAGGCTTTTGGATGAGCTCACAGCCAACCCGCTGAAGTTTATTATTTTTATTGACGATCTGTCCTTCCAGGATAATGACGATGATTTTGCGGCTTTAAAAGCCGTTCTGGAAGGATCTGTTTCTGCCAGAAGCATCAATACGGTTATTTACGCCACCACCAACCGCAGACACATTGTCCGGGAGACATTCTCTGCAAGAGGAAACGACGATATTCACCGCAACGATACCATGCAGGAAACCGTTTCTTTGTCGGAACGGTTTGGAATCAAGCTGCTTTTTGAAAAGCCGAATGCGGATACTTATTTTGAAATCGTGAGAGTATTGGCTGATCAGATGGGGGTGACCCTTTCTGAAGCGGAATTGAAACGGAAAGCAGAGCAGTTTGCTCTGCGCAAAAGCGGACGTTCTGCCAGAGCAGCCAGACAGCTGGCCGAACAGCTGGCCTCACAGGAAGGCAGGAAATTGGAATGCTGACACTGGATAAAATCTATCATGCCCGTTATGTCTTAAGGGACGCAGCGCGAGTGACTGACTTGCTCTTTGCTCCCAAGATCAAACCGGGTACAAATGTCTATTTAAAAACTGAAAATCTTCAAAACACCGGCTCCTTCAAGCTGAGAGGAGCTTATTACAAAATTTCTCAGCTCTCCGAGGAGGAAAAAGCCCATGGCGTGATCGCCTGCTCTGCTGGAAATCATGCACAGGGTGTGGCATTAGCAGCAGCGAAAAACGGTATTCCGGCGGTGATCTGCCTGCCGGAAGGAGCGCCGATTTCCAAAGTGGAGGCAACGAAAAGCTATGGGGCAGAGGTTTGCCTGGTTCCAGGAGTCTATGACGACGCCTATGCCAAAGCGCTGCAGTTAAGAGATGAAAAGGGCTATACCTTCATTCATCCTTTCGATGACGAACTGGTCATCGCCGGGCAGGGGACCATTGGCCTGGAAATTTTGGACCAGATTGAAGAGGTCGATGCCATCGTTGTTCCCATTGGCGGAGGCGGCCTGGCAAGCGGGATCGCCTTTGCGGTAAAATCCCTGAAACCCGATATTAAAGTTTACGGGGTACAGGCAGAAGGAGCAGCCAGCATGGCGGCTTCCTTAAGGGAAGATGAAATTGTCTGCCTGGAAAAAGTCAGCACCATTGCTGACGGAATTAAAGTGAAAGAACCTGGAGACAATACGTTTGCCTTATGCCGGGATTATGTGGATGAAATTCTGACGGTGAGTGATGATGAGGTTGCCACTGCCATTCTGACTCTGATTGAGCAGCATAAGCTGATTACGGAAGGAGCCGGTGCTGTCTCGGTTGCGGCGGTTATGTTTGACAAAGTTCCCAAAGAACATAAAAATATCGTCTGCCTTCTGTCGGGAGGAAACATTGACGTTACGATTTTGTCCAAGGTCATTGAGCGCGGTTTGCTCAAATCCGGACGGACAGATCTTCTGGCGATTCAGCTGGAAGACAGACCGGGTCAGCTGCAGAAAGTGTCTTCTATTCTTGCCAAGCTCAATGCCAACGTCACATCTGTCTATTATGAAAAAGCCAGCGAAGGATCCAACATCACTGATTGTGTGATCCGTCTGAATATTGAAACAAAGAACTTTGAACACATTGCCCAGGTTCATAAAACTCTGGCAGATCACGGATTCAAGCTGGTTTAAACAGGGAAGGAAAGATTATGGAAAAAGTTTATACCCCCAATGCTCCTGCAGCCATCGGTCCTTATTCTCAGGCCGTCTGCACTGGCGGAATGGTTTATACCTCCGGCCAGATTCCAATTGTTCCTGCAACCGGGGAACTGTGTACCGGTGACATCAAAGAACAGACAAAACAGGTGATGGAAAACCTGAAAGCCATTCTGGAAGCTTCCGGATCCGGCATGGATTACATCATCAAAACCACATGCCTGCTGGCGGACATTGCAGATTTTGCAGCCTTTAACGAAGTGTATGCTGCTTATATCTGTCATCAGCCGGCGCGCAGCTGCTTTGCGGTAAAAGATCTCCCCAAAGGGGCTGCTCTGGAAGTGGAAGTCATCGCACTGTCCAAAAATTAAACCATTAAAAGGCGCGTTGGCGTCTTTTTTTGGCACGTTTAAAGCTTTTCCTCCACCTGCAAGTGGCAGGAAGAGCTTTTTTCGAAGGTAGAAAGCCAATTGGAAGCAGATGTTAAAAGAAGATCATTCACCTTTCTGTCATATATTGATTTTTTCATGCGACAGAATAAAATATTCAATTATTGAAAGGAAATGTTATGTGGATCATTGTGGGAACAATTGCCTATCTGCTTTCTGTGTTCGGCTGCATCGCCGCCTACGCAGTCAGCTACTTGAGCAAAGATGTACAAGTACAGTCCTTTGGACAGCTGCTGTATACATTAAAGTTCAATGAAGGCGGTGCCGAAAATACAATTCTTCAAATTTTACAGGGATTTTTGGTGAACTATTTTATCTGGTTTGTTCTCTTTACTGCTCTGTATCTGCTCTTTCTGCACAATGTTTCCAAAAACCAAAAGTACAAACGAAACTTCCTGAAATGGAGAATTTCACCAAAACAGAAACTGGCCTCTGCTCTGTGCTGCATCCTGACGGCTGTGATGTGTGCCGCTCAAATTCGGGAAGGATGGATTGTTCTGGGTGTCCCTGCCTATCTGGAACAGCAGAATACCTATTCCACCCTTTTTGAAGACTATTACCAGTCGGCTTCTGAAACAAACGTTGTTTTTCCTGAGAAGAAAAAGAATTTGATTTATATCATGCTGGAAAGCATGGAACAAAGTTATGCGAGCACTGCGCTTGGCGGAGGAATGGATCAGAATCTGATTCCAAATCTGACAAGGCTGGCGGTGGAAAACAATGACTTTAATTCATCTGACAATGCCAATGTCAATGGCGGCCTTGTGACCAACAACGCTTCCTGGACCATTGCTGGAATTGTAGCCCAAAGCGCCGGTATACCTTTGTGCATTGAAAACAAAGAGTTTACTCATAACTTCGAAGGGGAAATGGCATTTTTGCCCAATGTAAAGACTCTTGGAGATTTGCTTCTGGACAATGGATACCACAATTATTTCATGTGCGGTTCTGAAAGTGCGTATGCAGGGCGGGCCAACTATTTCCAGCAGCACGGAAATTATGAAATCTTTGATCTGCAGTCCGCCAGAGACGAAGGCAAAATTCCTCAGGACTATAAAGTCTGGTGGGGCTATGAAGATGCCAAGCTTGTCGATTACGCCAAGGAAAAAATTACAATGCTGGCCGAGCAGGAGGAACCGTTCAACTTTACCATGCTGACGGTGGACACTCATTTCCAGAAGGGATATAAATGTGAGGACTGCCGGGA
>JABUSF010000004.1:0-1956 GCA_021443945.1 Ileibacterium sp. | reverse complement strand
AATGTCATTCACTGTTCAGACAAGAGAATTGGAGAATTTGTGAAATGGATTCAGGAGCAGCCCTTTTATGAAGATACGGTAGTGGTCATTGCCGGTGACCATTTGAATATGGATGGGCTGATCCCGGAAATTGTTGCGGAAGGAACAAGCCGCAAATCTTATTTCTGCATTTTGAATGGACCGGAATATGCTTTCGATCAGGACCGAACCTATACGACGATGGATATTTTCCCGACGATCGCAGCTTCTCTGGGAGCGCAGATCGAAGGGGACCGCCTTGGCCTTGGAACCAATTTGTATTCTGATGTGCCGACTCTGGTGGAAGAAATGGGATTTACAGCTTTAAATGATCAGATCACATGCCGTTCAAATCTGTATGAAAATGTCATTCTCGGTGGGCATAACGAACCAAACAGTCAGTAGAATCAAGAGATCCGGCAGGGTCTCTTTTTTTTATGAGTGATTGATTCTGCACCAGGATGGTTCTAAGGGTGGTCAAACGCCCTGGATGCTTTCATAATAAGAGTATCTGAGGTATTTAAAGGAGGAGGAACATGCTGCGTATTGGAATGCTTACAAGCGGCGGTGACTGCCAGGCTCTTAACGCTACAATGAGAGCCATCTACAAATCCGTCATGTACAATGCAAAAGAACCAGTGGAATTTTACGGCTTTGAAGACGGCTACAGAGGATTGATGTACAAAAAGTACAGAATGCTGACTCAGACCGACTTCAATGGAATTCTGACAATCGGCGGAACCATTCTGGGAACCAGCCGGACCCCGTTTAAAACGATCCGTAAACCGGATGAACATGGAAACGACAAAGTCGAGCTCATGAAAAGAACCTATAACGCTCTGAAACTGAACTGCCTGGTTGTTCTGGGAGGAAACGGCTCCGTTAAAACGGCCAATCTGCTTTCTCAGGAAGGCTTGAATGTGGTCGCCATGCCAAAAACGATTGACAACGATTTGTGGGGAACCGACATGACATTCGGCTTCCAGTCGGCTGTAGATATCGCCACCAGAGCCATCGATGAGATCCATACCACGGCATCCAGCCATGGACGTGTTTTCATTGTTGAAATCATGGGTCATAAGACCGGATGGCTGCCATTAAATGCAGGTATTGCGGGAGGAGCTGATATTATCCTTCTTCCGGAAATCCCCTACAGCATTGACAAGATCTGCGAAGTCATCGATCGAAAACAGACAACAAACACCAACGGACGCTTTATGATTCTGGCGGTTGCTGAGGGGGCCATTTCCCAGGAAGATGCGAAGCTCTCCAAAAAGGAATACCGCAAAAAACTGGAAAGCTATATTTTCCCATCCGTCAGCTATAAACTGGCATCTGAAATTGAAGAAAGAACCGGAAAAGAGGTTCGCGTGACGGTTCCAGGCCACACCCAGCGGGGCGGTATGCCGGATGCTTATGACCGAGTCTTTGCCAGCCGTTTGGGCAGCGAAGCTGGCCGCATGATCTGTCATGGCGAATACGGATATCTCGTGGCTTACAAAAACCGTGAGATTATCAAACAGCCTCTTGCTGAAGTTGCAGGCAAACTGAAACTGGTGGATCCAAACTCTTCCATTATTAAAGAAGCCCGTATGATGGGAATCAGCTTCGGCGACTAATCAAAAAAGAAAAGAACCAGATGGTCAGAGAAAGAATTTTCCTTTCGAATCTGGTTCTTTTTATGTTCTATTGTTTCTTTCCTGAATTGAAAAACTTCAGAATGCTGGCTGCGATCAACAGAGCGATGGCCACATAAATCCAAAACATTCCTTTAGAAAAGAATGTGGCCAGAAAGCAGCCGGCAGAAATGAAGTACAGAATGGAAATGATCCATTCCAGATTTGATCGCTTCATAGAATCCTCCAAAATTACGATCATTTTAGCACAGGGATGGTCAGGAGGATAAATAAAAAACCGAAACCTTTTGGTTTCGGCTTG
>JABUSF010000043.1 GCA_021443945.1 Ileibacterium sp. | reverse complement strand
AAGATCCCGAACCCTAAAATTCCGTTTTCGCATAAAATATTCAAATAAGAATTGTGGGATCCAACGGTAAATCCAATGCTTAAATCCCCTAAAAGATACTTTGAACTGTTGGCAAACCCAATTCCGAAAACAGGATGCTCCTTAATGCTTTGGAACATCGTGATCCAGTAATTGGCACGTCCAGCCAGATCGACTCCGCCAAGATAGGAGAGAATCGTCCGCCAGGAAAGGAACAGTAAAAATACAGTGGCCATTCCTAATAAAACAACAAGAGCGGTGAAACTCTTTGCAGATAATTTTCTGCGGATCTTGCTCAGCATAGCAAACATAAATACGAGAATCGCACAAACACTGACTGCCCGTGAATCCGCAAGCCACATCCCAATCATCAGCCAGATGCAGCCAAAGGCTTTGCCTGCGGGGTTTGTTTTGTTCTGCTTGTTCAGCAAAATGATGAGAACGACCAGGCAGAAAAAGGCAAAAATATTGGAATTGGTATAGATCCCTGAATATCCAAACTGCTGTCCTGCCATCCCATACACTTTCTGGTGAATAACAGGTGAAAACAGATAACTGATTCTCTTCCCATTTTGCATCATCAAAGAACCAAACGTTTTGAGAACAAGAGCGTACCCAATCGAAAAATAAACCAATGGTTTTATATATTTGAAATACAGCATGAGTCCGCTTTCAACATTCTCTTTATTGAAGTTGACGATCACCACGGTAAAAATAATAAACTGCAGCGTTGACAGTATCGTACTGAAGCCAAAATAGCCCCCTGTAAGCAAGGAAACTAAGAGCAAACCGCAATAGATGTAAATCAACGTATTAAAAGGAGAAAATTTGAGTTTTAACGCTCCGCTAATGACTCCCAGAAAAACGACAGCCACAAAAACAGCCTTAATCCCATTGGATACGATTCCTGGGACTATGTGCAGTCCGAATAAAAGCATCATCAGTATGAGAAGCTTCATCAGAAGGCTGTTCACATTCACTTTTTTATTTTCTAACATAACTTCCATCCGTAATTACCTTACTGCGGAATGTTC
>JABUSF010000042.1 GCA_021443945.1 Ileibacterium sp. | reverse complement strand
ATCCAGACAAGTGCAAATACCATTCTGACGAATCTTCTGATCCAGGAAATGGAAACTCTTATTTCCCAGGGGCACCGGCTTCTTGTCGTATTTGATGAAGTCAGCCTGTCCTCCAGCGATGCCCTGATGAATTTCATCAAAACCGCTGCGGGCAGCTGCAGCCTGACTGTTTCTTCCACAGACGTGTTTGCTTCTCTGGGCGGATCTGACAGTGATTTTTCTGCCTTTGCAGGAAGGACATCCAAGATTCTGATTTCCAGGCATGTTTCTGCCTGCAGTGCCCGCAAGCTGTCCGAGGCCATCGGCTTTTATGAAAAACAGGAGATCACAGCTTCCCTGTCCAGAACCACCGGTTACGGTCGGTTTGCTCAGCCGGGCACAACGCAGACAACCAGCATCGCTGTGAAAAGAGAAAACATTATTCAAGAAGAAGAGATCCAGAACATGTCGGAAAGTGAAGTTTATATCTTCGATAAACGGACCGGTGAACTGTCATTTGTCCCTGTCCTGTAAGACATATGCAGCCAGCCGGCCGGTCGTCATAAAAATTGACATCATACAAGGAGGAGAGAATTATGTCAGATTTAATGCAGAGAGGATTCCTTGAAGAAGTCCCAGCTATCGTAAATGCCAACGAACCGCATATGGCCTGTCTTCTGCTTCTGGATACTTCAGGGTCCATGGGCGGTACACCCATCGATGAACTGAATGCCGGAATCAATCAGTTCAAGTCCCAGGTTTGCGAAGACAAAATGACCAGAAGCATTCTGGATGTCGCCATTGTGGAATTCAATTCCAGCCACCAGGTGGTGCAGGACTTTGTTCCGGTTGAATTTATGGAACCCACCGCCCTGACGGCCAGAGGCCAGACCTATATTGTTCCGGCATTAAAAGAAGCCATTGATATGGTCACAGAACGGTCCAGATTTTATCACCGGTCCGGCTCCCAGCCTTATAAGCCCTGGATTGTTCTGATTTCCGACGGACTTCCCATGGATGATATTTCCGGCATCGCTTCAGAGATTCAGCAGCTGGAAGATCAGGGAAAGCTGAAATTCTTCTCTCTGGGTGTTGGAAACTACGATTCCAAAACACTGCATCAGCTCTCCGG
>JABUSF010000041.1 GCA_021443945.1 Ileibacterium sp. | reverse complement strand
GCATGAGCCGCAGCTCGATCACCCGTGAAATCCATAAACACGTACAAACTCTCCCTGCCGCCAGACGAAAAACACAAACCCATTTTGGAACCTATGACTGCGCTTTTCTCGAGGAATGCGGAACTCATAAAACTTTCTGCCGTGATTATCAGTCATGTCCCAAACATACTCCATCTCCCTGCACCTACCGGGATTCTCATGGGTTCTGCAATGGCTGTCCTGATACTCACCCTTCCCACTGTAAACTCACCAGAAAAGTCTATTGCGCCAAAGACGCCCAGCTGGAATACGAGAGAACTCTTTCCACTTCCAGATCCGGCATCAACTTAACTGAGGAGGAACTTAAAGATCTTTCCGAGTATCTGGCTCCCTGCATTAAAAACGGCCAGTCTCCCTCTGTGGTCCTCATGAATCATCCTGAGTGCCCAGTCTGCAGCCGTACCATCTACAACTACATTACTGAGCGCAAATTCGCTGAGGATGAGGTACTGGATATCGATCTTCCTCAAAAAACCAGACGCAGAGCCAGAAAGAGATGGAAAGTGAAGGACAAAATGAAAACCAAAAAGAGAAAAGACAACTCCTTCCTCAAGGGAAGAACCTATGACCAGTATCTGGAATACCTGGAAGCCCACCCCGAAGTCATTCCATGGCAAATGGATACTGTCTATAACCGGCAGAATGGACCTTATATCCAAACATTTATTATGGACGGTTATCCTTCTCTTTTTCTGGCCCTTTATCACGAAGAGAAAACAGCTGAGGCTATGTATCAGGGGCTGAAACGAATTCATGGCAAATTAGGAGAAGAAACCTTTAGGCATCTCTTTCCTGTCATCCTTACAGACCGGGGATCAGAATTCTCTGCAGCAGAAAAGATGGAGACTCTTGGATGCAAAATCTTCTTCTGTGATCCCATGCAGTCCACACAAAAACCCAAGATCGAAAACAAGCATCTGCTTCTTCGGCGAATCGTTCCAAAAGAAGCGGATTTTTCCGACCTTGGGCTGGACTGTCAGGAATCTCTTGATCTGGCTGTGAATCACATTAACAGTTATCCGGTTAAGTCTTTACAGGGAAAAACGCCCTTTGAATGCTTTTCCTTTCTCTATGGTCCGCATCTCCTTGCGAACCTTGGAGTTAAGCC
>JABUSF010000040.1:6785-7929 GCA_021443945.1 Ileibacterium sp. | reverse complement strand
TCTCACCCTTTTTTTTATAGAGGCAAAGGAGGAAAACAGATGTTTCATACCACTTTAGCAGGAACAGGCTTTACCATTGATCCGCAGTACCCCTACACAGAAAAGCTGTTCGAAGGGTATAAAACCGAGGAGCGGGGCGCCAAAATTCGTGTCAGCCGCGAGGAGATTGAACGGGAAAGAACACCCGAACAAGACTGGCCCATGGGATATCTGGAATCTCTGGCCATCTACCGAAAAATCTGTGAACAACTCGTTTCGGAAAATGTTCTTCTCTTTCACAGCTCTGCCATTGAATTTGAGAAGAAAGCAATTTTGTTTACGGGTCCAAGCGGAACAGGGAAAACCACCCAGACCAGAAACTGGAAAAAAGTATTCCACGATCAGGTCCGCATTCTCAATGGGGATAAACCATTGGTGAAGGTGGAACCGGACGCCGTGACGGTTTTTGGAACTCCCTATGCGGGCAAGGAAGGCTATCAGACCAATGCAAGCGCTCCGGTTCGCTGCATTGTGATTTTAAAGCAAGCCAAGGAGAACAAAGTGGTGCGGTTAAGCTCCAAAGAAGCTTTCCCTGTTTTGCTGTCGCAGACCTTCAAGCCGGTGGATTCTGCAGCCGTTGTCAAAACCCTGAATCTGGTGCAGACTCTTTCTCAAGTGCCCATTTACCGGCTGGAATGCAATCTGAGCCTGGATGCAGTAAAAGTACTGCTGCAGGCGCTGCAGGAAGATCAAATTTAGAAACGAAGTGAGGAAAACAGAAATGAAATTAAAAGAAGGATTTATTGTTCATTCCGTTCAGGGAGAAGAAATGATGGTGGCTACGGGAAAAGCGGCCGCCTCCTTTAACGGACTGGTCCGTCAAAACAAAACGGCAAGCTTTATATTGAATCTGCTGATGGAAGACATCACGGAAGAGCAGATTGTCAAAAACGTCTGCTGCCAGTATGAAGTCGATGAAGCAGCAGCTGCGGCAGATGTCCGGCAGTTTCTGGCTTCCGTTCAGGAAGCAGGATTTTTGGATGAATAACAGAGAGAACGTTCTCTGTCAGGAAATTGAATCCGGAAAACCCGTTCTGATCCGGACGTCCGGCGACAGCATGCAGCCTCTTTTGTTCCATCATCAGACCCAGGTGGTGGTGCAGAA
>JABUSF010000040.1:0-1166 GCA_021443945.1 Ileibacterium sp. | reverse complement strand
TTCTGTGATTTCAGTATAAGGAACCCGTCTAAAAAAACTATTGTTTCTTTGTAAAAGAATTCCTAATGAAATGAAAACGATTTTTTAAGAACGGAAAGCGTAAAATCCGCTCTGTGTTTCATGGTGATCAGAGGAAGATCTTTTGTGAAGCCAGACGACCCTGGCAAACAGATTTGGATTCGAAATGTCCTGTATAAAGAACCACGCAAAATGGAGGAATTCCTGTGTTGATTTTTCTAAGATGTTTCACATAATTTTATGAAACTCTTATGCTAAGAATCCCGTATAATATGCTGGTTTACAGGAGTAAAGCAGCTCCTGATATTTTTAGAAATCGAAAGAGGATATAAATATATGTGGAAATACCGCTGCAAATCGCAGGTCATCAGTTTAGTGCTGTCCTTTCTGGCAGGTGTGTTGGTTGCAGCTATAAACATCAACGGTAACTCCCTGCAGGCCATGCTCACCGGACTTCTCCCGGAAGACATGATTATGATGCTGACTCAGCATCCATACATTTTATATTTGAGCGGAGGGCTTTTTATTTCAGGAATCTGCAATATTTTCCTGATTACCAATATGCTTTCCAGCCAGTTCAATACATCTCCGATTCTGTTCATGCTTCCGGTGATGTTCTTTCCGGAAATTGCTATTACTTTGGGAGCCTATTCGGTTCCAGTGACACTGGCCATTTCCATTTACGGATGGATTTCCTTAAATATGTCCAAGAAAAAGCAGCTGGCTCAAAATGACATTGCCAATGCAGATGAAATCATCCGCATTTACAAGCTTCACCATACCCTGGAAGAGAAGTACAAACCCATGGCCGTGGAGATTCGCAAAACCATCCGCAAAATCAACTGGGTCTACGCTCTGGGAATTGTGGCCATCATCTGTGTGATGTTCTTCATCGACAATCTGACCATCACGCTGATTGCCATCTTCCTGTATATGTTTGCCTTTCAGTATCTGCAAAGAGCAAGAGCCGCTTCCTTCAAGCCGATCTCTGATCTGCTCTACCAGAAGTGTGATCCCCAGGCATGCATGTCAGCTCTGATCTATTTCTGCGAGGGAAGAAACGGACACTATAAACTCACCAGCCAGGCTTTAATGGCCAGCTGCCTGATTTACATGGATGATCCCCATCTGGCACAGGATGTTCTGAT
>JABUSF010000003.1:181094-182426 GCA_021443945.1 Ileibacterium sp. | reverse complement strand
GGAGGAGTCAGGAACAATTTCGAAATGTATCTTCCTTTCTTGATCCTGCACAAACTGTATATTAAATTTGAAGAGCAGCTTTTTTGAAAGCTGCGCAGTCCTTGATTTGTGAGGTTATGAAATGATTCAAATCCAACCGATAACTCCCGAGCAGTATTCTGCATTTGGGAAGAATATAAAAAACTGGAACTTTTTAAACTGTGAAAAACAGTATCAGCGTTTTCTCAACGACAACCGCAGCGTTCTTCTGCTGGGCGGTTTTGAAAACGGAGAAATGAAAGCTGCCGCCATGGTTTTGCTGCAGAGTGCAGCCAGAATCTTTCGGGAAGCTTTTATTCCAAGAGGATTTCTGCTGGACTGGAACAATGAGGAACTCATTCAGGAGTTCTCCAATGCTTTAAAATCCTACCTGGCATCCGAAAAAGTTCTGTACATCTCCATGAGCCCCTATCTGGCCATGCAGGAACGGGACGAAAACGGAGACTTAGTAGAAGGCGTGATGAATGATGAAGCCGCTGCTGACTATTTGAGAAAGGCTGGCTGGACCGTTGTACGGGCCAAACAGGGCTACGACGAAACCCAGGATGCCAGCTGGATGTCTGTGCTCGATCTGAGGGGCAAAACAGCAGATCAGCTTCTGAAGGAAATGGATCAGCAGACCCGCTGGTCTATCAACCGAGCTGGCAAGTTTGATCTGATTGTGGAAAAGACCGATTCCTGGGAAAATCTGGAAGCTTTCGCCAAAATGATGAAGCATACTGGAGAACGCAATGGTTTCCACACCGATGATGCGGACTACTATAAAAAAATCCTGGACGCGTTTCAGGATCAGGCGGAGCTGGTTCTATGCTGGTTTGATGCTCCAAGATTCATCTCTTCTCAGCAGAAACTGTATGACCAGGCCAAAGCGGATCTGGAAGTCTGTGAAGAAAAACTGGCAGAAATGCCAAACTCCAAAAAGTTTGTCAAAAAGAAGAAAGTCAGCTTAGAAGCCATGGAGCTGGCTGAAAAGAAAATTCAGGAAGCCAAAGATCTGGAAGCCAAGCATGGCAGCCGGATCCTTCTGGCAGGCTCCCTGTTCTTAAGCGCAGGCAATGAGATGACCTATCTGACTTCCGGCGCGTATGGAGACTTCATGCAGTACAATGCACCGTATCTGATTCATATGCACCAGATCCGGAAAGCCATTGAGCGGGGACTGGACTTCTACAATTTCTACGGGATATCCGGTTACTTCCACAAAGATGAACCCGGCTATTCCCTGTTTGCCTTCAAAAAGGGATTCGGCTGCAAAATCGTAGAACTGATGGGTCAGGCTTATCTGCCGGTTCG
>JABUSF010000003.1:174299-179825 GCA_021443945.1 Ileibacterium sp. | reverse complement strand
AAAAAATACAGCCGCTTCTTTGCAAACGGCTGTATTTTTATTTTGTCAAGTTTTAAAATTTTTGGCTTTTCTAGAAGACCAGGTTTCTTGGCGTACGTGGATATGGCTGCACATCACGAATGTTCTGAATACCTGTCATATACATGAGCATGCGGTCAAATCCAAGACCGAAACCAGAGTGCTTGCATCCGCCAAAGCGGCGCAGATCCAGATACCACTGAAGCGTTTCCTGTTCCATGCCCAGTTCTTTCATTCTCTGCTCCAAAACATCGTAGCGTTCTTCCCTCTGGGATCCGCCAACCAGCTCTCCAACATATGGAACCAGCAGATCACATGCAGCAACTGTTTTGCCGTCTTCGTTTTCTCTCATATAGAAAGCTTTAATGTCTTTTGGATAGTCCGTCAGGAAGACAGGGCCGTTGACAACCTGTTCACAGATGTAACGTTCATGTTCAGACTGCAAATCCATGCCCCAGAAGATATCGTTGTTCTCAAAACGGCCTTTTGCCTTTTCCAGGTGCTCAATGGCTTCTGTATACGTCATGCGCTTGAAGTCGCTGTTGGCGACTTCTGTAATGCGCTTGATGCATTCTTTGTCGATCATCTTTTCGAAGAAAGCCATTTCTTCCGGAGCGTGCTCCAGGCAGTAGTTGATGCAGTATTTAATCATATCTTCGATGACATCCATATCATCAGACAGATCGGCAAACGCCATTTCCGGTTCAATCATCCAGAACTCAGATGCATGTCGGGTTGTGTTGGAGTTTTCGGCACGGAACGTGGGGCCGAATGTATAAACGTTGCGGTAAGTCAGGGCAAAAGGTTCTACATGCAGCTGTCCGGAAACAGTCAGCTGGGCATGTTTGCCAAAGAAGTCTTTTGTATAGTCCTGATCTTTAATGGTTGTAACTGTAAAGCACTCACCGGCTCCTTCTGCATCGTTTCCTGTGATTTCAGGTGTATGAATGTAAACGAATCCTCTGTCCTGGAAGAATGTATGAATGGCCATGGACAGAACGGAGCGCAGGCGGAATACAGCATAGTAAGTGTTGGCTCTTGGACGGATATGAGGAATCTCACGCAGATACTCAAAGCTGTGGCGCTTTTTCTGCAGCGGATATTCATGGTCTGCCATTCCCAGAACTTCGATGGAGTCTGCTGCAATTTCAAAAGGCTGTTTTCCATCTGGAGTCACTTTCACGGTTCCATTGACCTGAATCGCAGAGCCGGTTGTAATTTTGGAAGCTTCTTCAAATCCTTCCATATCATTGCCGTATACGACCTGTACATTGGAGAAAGTGGATCCATCGTTGAGCTCAATGAAAGCTACGTTTTTGGATTTACGGTTGGTGCGGACCCATCCCTGAAGCTCGATGGGCTGTCCATCCATTTCCAGAGCTGTTTCCTTGAGTTTCTTAATCAGCATAATGTCCTCCTTATTAATAAAAAAAACGCCCCTGCAAAGCAGGAACGATTAATGACCGCGGTGCCATCCTGATTCTCTTGACGAGCGCTTGAAGCCATAACGGCGGCTTTCCGGGACTGTCTACTTCATTCTCCAGTCCAGCTCCATAGGCGTTGCTTTTAGCCCGTTCAGCTCCGGCTTTCACCTGTATGCCGGCTCTCTTTGCCTGAATCTGGATAAAGGTCCTATTTCTCAGCGGTTGTATTTGTATCCATAGAATTGGTGGTGAATACCAGCTCCTGAATCGAGCTGACCACATCAACGACTTTCACAACGACTCCTCTGGGAACCTGGAAATGCTGATGTGTAAAATCCACAATACCTGTTATACCGTTTTCAATGAGTCTGTCAACGGTTTTCTGCACATTTTCTGAAATTGTCAGAATCGCAATCCGGCAGCCTTCCGGCATTTTTTCCTCCAGGCTGTCCATACTGTAGACTTCAATTCCAAAAATACTGCCTACTTTTGCAGGATCCGAGTCAAAAGCACAGGTAATTTCTCCGACGACATAATCCCACTTGTTGTAGTTGAGCAGGGCTTTGCCCAGGTTTCCTGCGCCCACAAGGATAATCTTTTCATCGAAGTCTACCCCAAGCTCAGAATTAAAAATCTCAATCAGTTTATTTACATCGTATCCATATCCCTGCTTGCCCAGACTTCCTAAAAAGGAGAAGTCACGGCGGATGGTTGTAGGCTCAATGTCCACAAACTGAGAAAGTTCCTTGGACATGATTTTAGATACACCGTTTTTTTGAAGTTTGCGCAAGGCCTTCAAATACACAGGGTATCGCTGAAGGGTTGCCTTTGGAACAGGATTTGCATTCTTCATATTTCAATCACCGAAGACATCATAACATGATTCCTGCCATTTGTGAATTTTCTCGAAAAATAAACAAAGAAAATGAGTTTTATGATTTCCGGTTAAAATGCAAAGGGTTTCGGTGCGGCAATCCCCATTCTTTTTTCAAAATTTTGATGGATTGGATCCAGAAATCGGATCATGCGGCTCATTCTGTCTTCAATCAGCATGGGGCAAAGGTACTGTTTTCCTGCAAAATACAGAACCGCAGCAATTCCAGCCTGCAGAATCAGGCAGAAAAAGAAGGGCAAATGAATCACCAGAACCGAAAAAGCCATCATCACAACGGTCAGGGCACTTAAAGCCAAAACCAGTTTCTTCAGGATGGTCTCTTCCATTTCCCGATACAGATCAGGATGTTCCTTTAAAAACATCTGCGCAAACTCTTCCTCCGGGTTTTTAAAACTGTTTTTGGGATACATCCCCTGAATATTTTTGTCCAGTCTTGCTTTGTGCAGCCGGTTCATCTGCATGATACAGTAATTGACCGCCATCTGCCGGTCGTCTTTTTTGGCATATCGCCGGCAGTACACCTCCAGAACCTTGGCATAAGCATTCCCCGAGATTTTTTCACCGGTCATATCTTTGACCATAGCTTCAAAATCATCTGACTCCACTCCAAACCCTGCAATGGTGTTTTTCTGCTGATTTTCGATAAAGTTCAAAGCTTTCAGATATCGGTCTTCCATCTTATCCCCTTTCCAGAGCCCTGCTAAAGCGCAGTCTGGTCAGCAGCATGCTGGTCAGCATGGCGATGGCAAGACCCGATACAATGGACAATGCGGTTAAAACAGGAAGAAAAAGCTGCATAAAGAACTGCTGGTAGATCCAGGAAATGGCCAGTACCTGCCCAAAACTGTGAGCAGCGGCCCCTGCGGTGCTGACGCCATAAATGGAAAACCAGCCGCATTTGTATGCCAGACTCATGGCAGCAAGGCCCATAAGTCCTCCCGTCATGGACAAAGCAAAAGAAACAGAAAAAATGCTTCCCTGTGCAAGAGCCGACAGAAAAATCCTCAGCAAAGTTACAATCCACATCTCTTTGATCCCATAGGCATACAGGGCAAACAGGCCGGTAATGTTGGCCAGGCCAATTTTGTAGCCAGGAACGATCATCACAACAGGAAAAAAGCTTTCAATCAGCTGCATGAGAATTCCCGCAGCCACCAGGAAAGCCAGAACCACTGCTTTTTTTGTAGAACTCGTCTTCATGAGATCACCGTATCCTCTGATTCATCTTCCCCTTCAATCGTGATCACCGTTTCATTGGGCAGGCAGACAATGGGCGTGTTGACAGAGTCAACAAACCCCTGTTTGCTGCAGTAATGATGAGGTGAATTTTCCTGTGTCACCCGGATGGCTCCGTCCTTGACTTCAATGTTGACAGGCCCGTTGGTTCCCTGCACGGTGTAATTGGCATCCTTGAGCAGGTCAATGGCCATAATTTCTTTATTTCTTACCTGAACAACGGCCCGGCTGGCCTCTTTTCGGGAAAAAGCCAAAGGAATTAAAGCTCCGGCGGAAAATACCATCAGTGCACAGATCAGTAAATAGTCTGCTTTTTTCATGAAACCTCAATAACTACATCTTTATATACGCTGTTTCCAAACCGGTCGTAAATTCTGACTTTGACAGGTGTTTCACCCCGGTCAAAATTTGCAGCTTCCGGTCCCTCGTAATACACCCCTGACAGATCGGTGGCCTCAAAGATTTCCGCCCAGTTCAAGGGAGCTCCCATCGCCACTTCCAGACGGTCCACATTTTTTGTGGGAACAGGAGCCAGAGTGTCCTTTATTTTGACTTTAAAAGGCACTTGCGTATTGTTGTGAGCCAGGGCAAAATCATATTCTCCCACGGCCAGAAAGTCAGAACCGGTGGTTACAAACCGGTTGTTTTTTTTCGTTACTCCAGGGGTATGGACGACCACGTCGATCTCGCTGAGATCTGCTTCTTTGTCTTCCACATACAGTCTTGGATTGCCGTAAACATCCGCTCCAAGCTCCAGAGTAAATGTCTGTTTTAAAGGTTCAGGTACGCGCACGCATCCGCAAAGAAGCAAAGCGGCGCCTGCCCGCCATATTTTTTTTCTCATCAGCTGTCTCCATCATCCAGCGCGGCTGCCATTTCCCGAATTTTAGCCAGACGGTGCTTCATCCCTGATTTGGTAATGGTTTCCCCATATTCCAAATATACGGCATCGCACATTTCGATCATGCTGGCTTCCGGATTCTTTTTGCGAATCTCCATCACTCTGGCAATTTTTTCCGGAACAGCGATTCGGCTTTCTTCCAGACGGCGAATGGCTTCCAGCTGCTTTTGCGCCGCTTTGATGGATTTCATTTCATTGGCTACTTCGCAGTTGTCCAGCCGCTTCATTTGATTGTAAAAGTCCCGCTGAATTCTTGCATCCTCAAATTCAAAAAGAGCTTCCGATGCATCCGCCAGACGCAGAAAATCTCCGATTTTTTCTCCCGCTTTTAAATACACCACCCAATTTCCTTTGCGCTCAATGATTTTGGCCGGCATAAAAAAACGAGTCATCAGCTTTTGCAGATACAGGGCAAGTTCTTCGCGGCTCGTGCTGATTTCCATATGATAATTCGTCGTTTTTGGATTGTTAATGGATCCGCCTGCCAAAAAAGCTCCCTGCAGAAAAGCCCGGGCATTTTTCTCCGAACGGGTCAGCTTAAAAGAAGGAACGGTATACAGTCCGCTTTCCCTTAATATGGTCAGAGCTTCCAGAATATCCGTCACATTCTCATAAATGCGCACCTGGTAGATGTTGTTTTTCTTCAGCGTCATCTTTTTGATGACGGAAAGCTGCGGATTGACTCCAAACTCCTGCTTCACCAGCGAAAAAACATGCTTTGCAATGGCCGCGTTCTCTGTCTGAAAGGACAGGTAGCTGGACATTCGGGAACGGTTCAAACTGGCTCTCATTAAAAAAAGGGCGCAAAGCTGTGCTTTGGCGGCCCCTTCTTTCAGAGGACTTTTGCAGATTTCAACTTTGACATCACTTGAAAACGACATAGGCCCTCCTTCTCATTCAACTAAATCGGTCAATATTTCCTCAACGGCTTCCCGAACGGCTGCCGGATCATGGCGGACACGTCCAGTCTCGTCCACAGTCACCAGAGGTCTGGCATAGATCCTGTAGGGGTGGGTTTCATCCCGCATGGTGACTGGATAGGAGCTGGATTT
>JABUSF010000003.1:171926-174290 GCA_021443945.1 Ileibacterium sp. | reverse complement strand
TCCTCCACATCCTTGGGAAGATGCCGGTTATTGACGACAACCGCATCCACTGCATTCTTAAAGGTATGGGTTTCCAGAGCCCGCACATGATCCTCCATAAAATACCCATCGGTTTCTCCTGGCTGGGTCATGGTGTTGCAGAAGTATACCCTTGGAGCGGTGCTGTTGTAAATAGCGTTTGAAATTTCCTTAATAATCAGATTCGGAAGAATCGACGTATATAAGGATCCAATTCCGTAAATAATCAGATCTGCCTGCTCAATGGCTTCAATGGCTGCTGAATAAGGCTTAATGTTCTGCTGGTAAAACACTTTGGAAATGGAGTTGTTCAGATTGGGGATATTTTTTTCTCCCCGGACCAGCGTTCCGTCTTCCATCAGCGCATATAAAATGGCACTGTCCAGCGTGGAAGGCAGAATGGTGCCTTTCACATTCAAAACCTTGGAAATCGCCTGAATGGCTCCCATAAAGGACCCCGTGATTTCCATCAAAGCCAGAAAGATCAGATTTCCAAGCTGATGACCGCCCACATCTTCCTGTCCGGAAAAGCGGAATTCCATCAGTTTTTTAAACAAGGTTCCATGTTCTTCATTGGACATGGCAGTCAGTACATGACGAATATCTCCCATGGCAGGAATGTCATATACATCTCGGATTCGTCCTGTGGAGCCTCCGTCATCGGCAACGGTGATGATGGCGGTTAAATCCACGTTCTTTAACGATTTGAGACCTTCCATCATGGACGAAAGGCCGGTTCCCCCTCCAATAACAACTACTTTCTTCATACGTTTTCCTGTATATCTCTGTGGCTTTTAAAGCACTCATACTCATCTTTGTAAACAGAATACAGCCAGTTGGCAATGGAAACCGAGCGGTGCTGCCCGCCGGTACAGCCTACAGCTACAATCAAATGGTTCTTATGCTGCTCTTTATAAGCCTGCAGCACAAAATCCATGTATCCCTTTAAATGCTCGGTGAAGTTTTTGGTCTCTTCTGCTCCCATCACGTAATTGTAGACATTTTCATCATTTCCGGTTTTGTTCCTTAAAGCCGGTTCATAAAACGGGTTTGGCAGAAAGCGGACATCAATGACTTCATCGGCATCCATGGGCATTCCATTCTTAAATCCAAAAGACTGGAATGTCACCGCAAAGTCTTCCTTTGTATTGCCGATGAAATAAGACCGGATCTGATTTGCCAAAGCCTGGTTGGTCATTTTTGTCGTGTCGATATGAATGGTCTGGCGGTTGTTCTGTTTCAGATGTTCAAAATAGTCCCGTTCCATTTCAATCGCCTCTTCCAGCGTGCTGGCTTCTTTTTTGGCGATCAGCGGATGAAGCCTTCTGGTAAAACGGTAGCGCAGCAGAAGTTCATCATCACTGGCGTCTACAAACACCAGGCGAAGCGGTCTGCCTTCCCCGTCAAAATAATTCATAAATTTAACATAATCCTGCGCACTGACAGCCATGGCCAGTTTGGAGAATTTTGATTCGTCTTTTTCGATCAATTCAGACAGCTGCTCCAGCAGTTCCACCGGAAAGCTGTCGATACAGTAATATCCCAGATCTTCCAGGGCGTTCATTGCAGATGTCTTGCCTGCCCCGGACATGCCGGTCACCAGAACGATTTGCTTGTCTTCCATGGAATCGTCCCCCTTTTGTTTTATTTTAGCATTTGTATCTGTCCAAAACGGTCTGAATAGAACCGCAAAACCGATTCACAAATCAAACGGCTTTCAAGATGAAACAGAACCCTCCTCAAACCGTATGGTAAGTATTTCATTCCTTGACCTGATAAAATGAAATCATCTCAAGCAGCAGAAAAGGAAGACCTGAATGATGGAAGCCTCAAAAAAATGCTCATTTCTTCTGATTCACTCCCAAAATCCCCAGAAAAACCAGAATATTGCCTGGATCCTGTCCCCTGTTTATGCCCTGCTGATCATCTGTGCCCTGCTGTTTGTCAAGGTGAGCAGCAGAAAGCTGTTTTATGTCTTTATCTGTCTTTTCTTTTGGATCTACGGTTTGGTTTCTGCCGCCTGTTTTTCAAAACATCCTCAAAACGTGGATGTGAAAAACTGCACAAACTTTACGGTCGTCCTATCCAGACTGGTGATCTTTCTGATCATCTGCACTGGAATCATCGGTTTAAAAGACAGCACCTTGACGGAAATCCTGATCCTGGGAGCGGTCGGGCTGCTGCTTTCTTTCAAAACCTGGCAGGACCTGCACAAATAAAGCAGGTTCTTTTCTTTTGCCCAGCCCAATGCTATTCACTTAAGATTCACAAGCTGTCAAACCAGCTTTAACTAAATTCTCCAAATCAAGAGCCTAAAAATGGCTCTTTTTTGTATTGTTCTGTTTT
>JABUSF010000003.1:169267-170848 GCA_021443945.1 Ileibacterium sp. | reverse complement strand
AACCTTCAAACTGCCAGTCTGTCTTCTGTCTCCAACCCTTCAAATTTTTAAAAAACAGGTGCAAATGCGCCCTTTTTGTCGTGGTTGGATGAAAAAGGACCATTCATTTGTGAACCTTAAGTGAATAGCATTGGGCCCAGCCGAAGAAAAAAGGGCATGCTGCCCTTATTCATCCATCGTTTCATCTTCGAAGCGCAGAATGTTGTCTGCAGACCCGATGATGATAATGTTGTCCCCTTCTTTAAAGACATAGTTTGGATCGATGTCTTCGATGGTTGTTCCCTCTGTCATGATGGCGATGATGGAAATCCCATACTTCTGACGCAGCTGCAGATCGATCAGCTTCTGACCGACGAAGCTTTTCGGAATGTGAAGCTGGGCCACATCAATGTTGCCGGCTACGGAGAAGTAATCCACCACTTTTTTATTGGCCAGCTGGTTTCCCAGACGGAATCCCATATCTCTTTCCGGATACACCACTTCCGCTCCAAGCTTTTCAAGAATCTGTCCCTGGTCCAGAGAATTGGCTTTGGCAATCACTCTTGGCACTTTCATATTGATGCAGTACAGAGTCGTCAGAATGTTTACGTCCATGGCGCTTCCAATACATACAATGGCCACAGTACAGTCAGCCACTCCAATTTCTTCCAGAACTTTCTGATCAATGGTGTTGACCACATAAGCATTTTCCGTGAGACGGCGCATATCCCGAACCCGGTCCTCATCTTTATCCACAACGATCAGATCCAGTCCGTATTCAGCCAGCGTTTCGGCTACAGCGGTTCCAAAGCGGCCCAGACCGATGACAGCGTATGTATCGACATGACGGTTGTTTGCAAAAAATCCCATGATAAACTCCTTATCCTATTAAAATATCCTCGTCTGTAAAGCGAGCCCGTTTTTCATCATCCAGCTGGAGCAGGTTGGCCATCGTCACCGGACCGACACGGCCGATGAACATCACCAGAATAATAATGATCTTGCTCCAGGCACACAGGCTTTGGGTAATCCCCATGGTCGATCCTACAGTCGCCGCTGCGCTGGTGACTTCAATCACAGCAGCCATCAAATCCACATTCGGCTCCAGGCATAAAATCAGAAACGTTGCCCCCACAACCACATTGAGCATAAAGAAAATCACCACGTTGGCCTGGGTAAAGATCCGGTTTGGAATTCTGCGGTGGAAAACAGCGTCCTCATCATGCCCTACAGAAGAAGAAATCGCCTTCAGCCCCGCTGCAAAGACAGTGGTTGTTTTCACACCGCCGCCTGTGGAGTTGGGGTTGGCCCCAATAAACATCAGAATGGTAAAGACCAGCAAAGCCGGTGTCCGCACGTCTGCCAGACTGATGGTGGAGAATCCCGCCGTTCTGGCAATGACGGACTGAAACCAGGCCTGCAGCCATGTCATGTCGCTGGTCAGTTTTAACAGCAGTGTTCCGCCAAAGAGCAGAGAAGCCGTCATGACAATCGAAATCTTGGTGGACAGCAGCAAAGGCTTCCACTTGAACTTGTTGTACCAGACGTCAATCATGGCAATAAAGCCAAAACTTCCCAGAATGACCAGCAGGGTGGTCACCA
>JABUSF010000003.1:145060-169127 GCA_021443945.1 Ileibacterium sp. | reverse complement strand
GGCCAGGAGACCAAAGCGCCTGCAAATTCAATGCCAAACATCAGTTTGATAATTTTCTTGGCCAGATCGGCCACCTGAGAAAAGCCAAAGAGGTTCTGGGCCGCCACAAACAGAGAGCGGGCCTTCATATTCAGCTTTCCGCCTGTCAGAAGAATCATGAAGATTCCCAGCAGAACAATTCCCATACCGCCGATCTGAATTAAAACGGCCATCACAAGGCGGCCGAAAAAGTTAAACGTATTTCCTACCCCGACTGTGGTCAGTCCGGTCACACAGACCGCACTTCCCGCTTCAAAGACTGCATCCAGAAAGGAGATGTTCTCCCCCGGGTTGTGGGAAATGGGAAGCCACAGCAAAAGGCCTCCAATTAAAATCACTGCAGCAAAGCCAATGACAAGGATATGAGACGTAGGCGTCTTGATAAAACGCTCCAGTGTGCGGTCAAATCCTTTGTCCACGAACTGCGAAACTTGTTTTCCAATCATATTTCAACCTGTAAACTATTAAATAGTGTGTAATATCATCATTTTAAACCGCTTCAGATTTGATTTCCAATACTCTTTCCCAAAACTGAGGCAGGCTTTGACAAAGACAGGAGTCCATTATGTGCCAACCAGTCGTTTTTCTTGATATTGACGGGGTCATCCGGGCTGCCCGGCCGTCCCAAATCAATCCCGTCGAATACACCCCCCATTTGGCCGAGCAGCTGGCGGTTAAATATTCCGATCCGATCTACAGGCAGCTGGGCGATGCCCTCTGTTCTCAAATTCTGTACACATTCGACAAAGAAGCGTGCAGGCTGATCGATCAGCTCTGCAGCGAGTTTCAGGCTTCCATTGTCATTTCCTCTTCCTGGCGGATTTTTCATACCCTGGAAGAACTGCAGGCTCTCCTGAAACTGACAGGAATTGAACATGTCTGCGGGGTTTGTCCTTCCGGAACCATACGCCGGGATATAATCAGGCAGTACATTCGGCAAAACCGCATTCGTACCTATATCGTCATAGATGATATGGATTTAACGAACGCTTTCGGTTATCGTTTTGTCCATACGCCTTCGGGCTTTGAAAAAAGACATTACGAGAAAGCGAGGTATGCCCTTCTGTGTCAAATAAATTAAGCAAATACCTTTGGCCGGCAGCCACTTTGACTGTCATGCTCCTGATTTTCTGGTTTTCCGCCCAGAACGGTGAGAAAAGCAGTTCCCAGTCCAGATTTCTGAGCCTTCTGCTCGCCCAGTTTGTCGGTCCGGAGCATGCCGGCTTTTATGTGCGCAAGACCGCTCATTTCACCATTTATCTCGTTCTGGGGGTCTGCATGCTGCAGTCTCTGCAGGCCTGGTCTGTTCCCAAAACCGTGATTCTTCAAATCCTGTCTGCCTTGGGACTTTGTGTTCTTTACGCCTGCAGCGATGAATTTCATCAGCTGTTCACTGCCGGCAGAGCCGGAAGTCTGACAGATGTTCTGATCGATTCCGCCGGAGCCCTGACCGGCTGCCTGCTTTCCAGTCTGCCAGCCATCCTGAAAAAGAACTGACCGAAAACCATTCTCCAGCTTTTTACCCGTTTGAAAGCTGGTTTTTTTGTCCCCTCTCCCTCTCTTTCTTCCAGATCTATAAATTTTCTTCTTCCATCTTTCCTTTGTTTTTCCTGCATCTTTTGAGTATTCTTTTGCATCTCTGTTTATTTTGAGGGGGAATTTCTGAGCATTTTTGTTTGCATCCCCTTCCCCAACGGCTCAATTCGAACGAAATTTGGTTTTTTCATAGGCATATGATAAATTGAAAGAGATTATTTATGAAAAGACTAACTCTGACAAAACAGCAGCAGCGATACGTATTGCTCGGATTTATTGGCGTCTCATGCCTGATAGCTATTGCAGGCATCCTTATGGGGATTTATGCCTATCTCCATCCGGTTCGTTATATTCGCTCAGAATCAAACATGCTGGAAGTTAAAAAATCCTTCCTGGCAAACGGTGAAGTGGATGAAGATGTGTTCCAGATTCCAAGAGGAGCCCAGGTGGTGATTGACCGGCGGGGAGAAACAGACTCCCAAATCACCTACGATGGACACCGACTGACCATTCCCAATGAAAATCTGGTGCCCAGCCGGAAAGACTGCGTCGAGATCGAATCGGTCTATCCCCGCAAACTGGTCAATCTGCGGACCAGCCGGCAGGGCAAGCTCTCCGATGTGGTGGCTGCCAAAGGCGAAAAATTGAAAGTTGTTTCCGTCCTGCCAAGTGATTTGGATCCTGCCACCGGTGAAATCTCCTGGTTTGAAGTGGAAAAGGATGGGAAAAACTACTGGCTTGCCGGAACCAACCTGGAAACCACTTATGAAAACGCCGTGAAAGACTATTCTTCCAATATGATGTTCAACCCGGTGTATGACGAAGTGTATGGGGGCGGCCATTCCTATGATGCCTATGTCCAGCAAACCGACCTGAAAGGAAAAACAAAGGTCAGCTGGAACGGAAACCCTCTGCGGGATGATATTCAGGGCATTCATATTACACTCGAAAACCTCATTGCCCATAAGGATGAACTGATCAAACTGAAAAACGAAACAGGGCTGAACGCTCTGGTCATTGCGCTGAAAGGAACCAATGGAAAACTGGCTTACAGCTCAGAAGTTCCCGGCGGAAAAAAAGACGAGAACGGCAAAGAAATCATTCCAAAATTTTTCAACAATCCAAACAGCGCTCTGGACCAGTCGCTCATCTCCAAAGAAGAGCTGAAAAAACTGATTCAGGAACTGAAAAATGCAGGCTTCTATATCATCGGCCGTCTGGAAACATTCAAAGACTCTGCCTATGCCTTCGACCATCCAAACCTGGCCATTTCCGATCTTTACGGCAATCCCGCCTATTATTCAGAAGACTACTGGGTCTCCCCCTATTCAAGAGAAGCCTGGGAATACAACGGATGGCTGGCCAAGGAAGCCGCGGAGATGGGAGTCAACGAAGTTCAGTTCGACTTCTGCCGCTTTCCAGATGGGATGACCGTCGATGAAACCTTGGGCCTGGTGGATCTTCACAACAACTACAGCGAATCCAAAGCCGCTGCCATTCAGGGCTTTCTCTTCTATATACAGGAGGAACTGGACCCTTATCATGTTTATACCGCTTCCGACATTTACGGCGGTCCGGTGATCGACCTGTATGACTACGACATTGGTCACTTCGTCCCGGCTATGGCGGCGGCCTCCGACATTGTCTGTCCAATGATTTATCTGGATACGTTTGATACCTCCGCCTACGGATTTACCGATGCGGCGACCCAATCCAGAGAAATTCTGAATGCCTTTACTCAGAATGCGGAAGAAGAAGTCAATACGGTGGCCAATCCCGCGGCCATGCGGCTCTGGCTGCAGGGCTACAACGACACCACGCCTGAGCGGATTGCTCAGGAGATTCAGGGAATTATGGATGCCGGCCAGTCCGGATATCTGCTCTGGACGGACCGGGGTGACATGGCGACTCTGGATTATTTAAAAGAAGGCATCATCGAATCCAAACCTCAAAATCATTAAACCGATCAAACAGCATGGACCCCCATGCTGTTTTTCGTTCGATATTCGTTCGTTTTTCTTTTACTTTTCCTAAGAATTGCATACGACAATTGAAGAACGTCTGGCCTTTTTAGGCCATTGCACCGCCTGCATCACTGAGCCCGCCGACTGGTTCTTCCACGGCCTGGAACAGAAGAATTCAGGCTCATTTGAAGGAGAGTAAATCAAGATGAAAGAGAAGCTGCAATCGTTTTGGCATCTGACTGTATATGCCATTGAACAGAATTTGACCGCCTTTCTGGCCTGGGGTCTGCTGTGCGCCCTGTCCGTCGGCCTGGCCTGTACCGGACAGCTGCAGATGAATTCTGTTCTGAAGCCGATTTTGAACTTTGGCCTTCCTGTTTTGCTGGGATGGAGCTGCGGCTGCCTGCAGGCAGGTCCGGAAGGAGGAATCGCAGGGGCTTTCAGTGCCTCTGCCATCGCCGCTTCCTGCCATTCTTCCTTTCTTCCTCTGGTGATCCTTGCCGGCAGCATCGCCGGATGGTACATCCAGAAAATTCAGCAGCTGTTTTCCTTCCGGTTTGAAAGGGACAGTCACAAACCGCTCAAAGCGATCGTTCTGGCTCTGAGCCTGGCTCTGCTGTGGGCCGCTTTCTATACCCTGGGACGTCCTGTTTATGTCATGACTTTGAATGGAATCAGCGAACTGGCCAAAACCGCTGCAAAAGGAGGGGCAGACTGTATGCAGGCCATTCTGGCTGAGCCTGCCAAACTGCTTCTGTTTGACAGTCCGGCCGCCCTTGAGCCTTTTACCCAGATGGGTGCTCAGGATGCAGTTCTCTTTGGGAAATCTGTTCTGTATTTCATGGTTCTCAATCCAGGTCCCGGTCTTGGCATCCTGATGGCCTGCTGGCTGTCCGGCCGGAAAAGCTGCCGCTCCAGCGCCTGGTTCGCTGCTCTCATTCACTTTTTCTGCGGCATCCCCGGGGTCTGCTTCCCATACGTTTTTCTGAATCCATGCACTCTGGGAGCCCTGATTTTAGCCGGTACAGCCGGCACAGCCATCTGTTCCATCATGCAGGGAGGCTTAAGCACGATTCCAGGCTCCGCTTCCGTCTTTGCCCTGTTTCAGGCCGCTGGTCCTGAAACGAAGGCGGCGGCTGCCGTCAGTCTGACCGTTTCTGCTCTCGTTTCCTTTGGAGCAGCCTGCTCACTGATGCAGACCGCCACCAAACTCAGAAGAGAAAACGCGGCCAAACAGGAGGCTAAAGATCTGCTGGAAGTTCTGAAGGAAGAGCAGGAAGAAGAATTCCCTGTTTTAGTGTGCTCACAGCCAGAGCAAGCATTGAATATTCCCCAAAGCACCATACAGCCTCAGGATCCGGCTTTCTCCATTGTCTGCACCTGCAGCCGTCATCCAAAAAGTGCACGAACGGCTGCATCGATTCTGAATTCCAAACTTCAGGAAGCTTCCGTTCCCCTTCAGGTCTCTGCCTGCAGCCTGGAAGACTGTTCACCAGCCGCCAATGTCATCATTACCTGCAGTGAGGACCGTCAGGAAGTCCGAAGCAAATGCTGCCGGGCTGTCATTCTGGTGGAAGATCATCTGGAGGAAGAAGCCGGTTTTGAGCCCATTGCTGCGGAAATCCAGCGTTTCTGGGAATATATGCAGCCCCAGCAAAAGGCTGGCGAAGAGGAAAAAATCATATACATCGCCTGCAGTGAAGGCACGGCTGCATCTGTCATTGCCGCCGGTTCCTTACAGGCACGAATCCGTGAAAAAGGATGCCCTCTCAAAGTGCTTCACTCTTCCATCTCTAAACTGCCGGCCGAATCCCGCTTTGTCATCACCCACAAATCCAAAGAAGAGCAAACGGCCAGACAGTGTCCTCAGGCCCGGATTTTTACCATTACCAATTTTATCGGCACAGAAGAATTCGATCATATTCTCGCTGAGCTGAGCTGATTTTCTGCGTTCGGCCTGTCCGGACGCTTTTTGTTTTCCTGTTCAAAAACTGTCACACCTTCTGTGTCATCTTTTTCAAAAAGGGTGGCATTCTTTCCATGTGACAAAGCTGAAAAGGCTTGCATTGAAGCGCCCTGCACACCCTTTTAGAATGAAATCAGAAATAAGAAGGAGAGAGATCATGAAACAAAAACTTCAAACTTTCGGCCGGTTCCTGTCTGGAATGGTGATGCCAAACATCGCGGTCTTTATTGCCTGGGGTATTATTACAGCCCTGTTCATTCCAACAGGCTGGATGCCCAATGAAACCCTCAACGCCATCGTTTCCCCCATGCAGCGCTTCCTGCTGCCAACCTTAATCGCCTACTCCGGCGGAAAAATGGTGTACGGCGAACGGGGCGGCATTATCGGCGCCACAGCAGCCATGGGGATTCTGGCCGGCACGGAAACGCCAATGTTCATTGGCGCCATGGCCGCTGGACCGCTGGGCGGCTGGTGCATGAAAAAAGTCGATCAAGTTGTTGAACCCATTATTCCAAACGGCTTTGAAATGCTCGTGCGCAACTTCTCTGCCGGAATTCTCGGTGCTCTGCTGGCCATTGCCGGATGTCTGATCATCGGCCCTGTATGCCTGGCACTCAACAACGTTCTGGAAGCCGGTGTAAACTTCCTGGTTTCCAACGGCATGCTCTGGCTGACCAGCATTCTTGTTGAACCTGCCAAAGTCCTCTTCCTGAACAATGCCATCAACCATGGTGTCTTCACTCCAATGGGCATGGCTCAGGTAACAGAAATGGGCAAATCCATTTTCTTCCTGATCGAAGCCAACCCAGGTCCAGGTCTTGGCCTGCTGCTCGCCTACTGGATGTTCGGCAAAGGATCCGCAAAAGAATCTGCTCCCGGAGCGGCCATCATTCACTTCTTCGGCGGTATTCATGAAATCTACTTCCCTTACGTCCTGATGAACCCAGTCACCATCCTTGGTCTCATTGCCGGCGGCATTACCGGTGTTGTCATCAATTCCACCATGGGCGGCGGTCTTGTTTCCGCAGCTTCACCTGGATCCATCATTGCCATTCTGGGCATGACAGCTCCTGGCTGTTTTGTTCCCGTACTCCTTTCTGTCGCTGCTTCTGCAGGCGTTTCCTTCGGATGCAATATGGTCTTGCTGAAAGTTTTCGGCAAGGAAAGCGACATGGAAGAAGCCAAATCCGCTGTGTCTGCTTCCAAAGCCCAGGCAAAAGGAACAGCTCCTGCTGCCAAAGCCATCAACATTATTTATTTCGCATGTGATGCCGGAATGGGAAGCTCCGCTATGGGCGCCGCTGCTCTTTCCAAAAAACTGAACGCGGCCGGAAGCAGCATTGAAGTCAAACACTCTGCAATCAACGATCTGCCGACAGACTGCAGTGTTGTTGTAACCCATCAGTCGCTGGCAGAACGCGCAGCAGCCCGCTGCCCGCAGGCAAAAATCTACCCCATCACCAATTTCATGGGCGGTAAAGAGTACGACGCGATCGTCACTGACTTTGCAGGCTAGAAAGGATTTCTGAATGCTTTTCTCCTCCAGGCTTGTCCGCATTCTCAAAATACTGCTTCAGCAGCCCGATGATGAGGGCATAAAAATCAATGATCTGGCACACCGTCTGAACACAAGCCGGCGCACCATCTTCCGGGAACTGGAAGGCGTAGACAGCAGTCTTGCCAAAATGGGGCTTAAGCTGGTCTCCCGGCCTCAAAAAGGGCTTGTTCTGGAAGGAAGTCCGGAAGGAAAGCGGAACCTGATGGAGGCTTTGCGAACAGAAAAAGTCTCCTACACCAATAAGGAAGAACGGCTCATGCTGCTGCTGTATGAACTCCTGCAGCATCCGTCTTCGGAAAAGCTGATCTACTACGCCAACCGGTTTCAGGTCTCTGAAGCGACCATTTCAAACGATCTGGCCGCTCTGGACGAATTTGTCCGTCCCTTCCATCTGCGGGTGGGCAAAAAAGGCATGGTAGAAGGAAGTGAAAACGACAGGCGCCGTCTAATGGGCACCATTCTTCAAAACAGCCTCAGTCCAAGGCCTGTCAATTACCTGAATAAAACCGAGCTGGAAGAGCAGGTCTTTCAAATTGGAAACGACGATTCCATCATGCACCTGCTCAACCAGCAGCTTTTAAAACAGATTCTCACCCTTTTTGAGGAGTACAGTCACGAACTGAACCTGGACCGTTATGCCCAATCCAGCTACATTGGTCTGGTCATTCATCTTGTCATTGCCATTGACCGGATTCAAAACAGTGAAACCCTCACTGCCCCACTGCCGGAACTGATGCTTCAGCCGGAAGCTCTTAAAGAAGCCCAGAAACTGACTGCCGTGCTGGAAAAGGAATTCGATCTGACCTTCCCGCAGGCAGAAATTGACTATATTGCTCTCCATCTGCAGGGGGCTAAAATTTCCTATCTGCCTCAAATGCAGAATCAAAAAAAGGCTGCAGATGCTTCCCTGAAAAAACTCGTGGAGCAGTTTGCTGCCGGATACGGTCCGGAACTGGCAAGCCATTTAATGGCCGATCACCAGTTTCTGCAGGGTCTGATCACCCACCTGGAGCCGGCGCTGACCCGCATCCGATCGGATCTGCCCATCTACAACCCCATGCTGGAGCAGCTCAAATCCCAGTACTCAGATTTATTTGTGAAAACCCGCCAGGCCGCAGCCTGCATTGAAAAGCAGGTGCACAAGCCCGTATCGGATGCTGAGCTTGGATTTCTGACCATGCATGTGGGAGCCAGTCTGGAAAGAATCCAGCGCATCAAGCGGCCTCCTGTCAAAACGGCTGTGGTGTGTGCTTCCGGCATCGGTGTCAGTTCTCTTCTTTCGGCCCGTCTGGAAAAAAACTTTCCAGGGCTGCTGGCGACGCAGACACTGGCCCTGGAAGAAGCAGGCGCCGCATACGGCTATGAGCTGATCATTTCCACTCTGCCGCTGACCCATCCGTCCATCCCGGTTCTGGAAGTTTCTGCCCTTCTCGATGAAAAAGATGAACTGGCCATCCGCACAGCCATCGAAGCCATTCCCTGGGGTCAAAAACAGGAACAAGCTCAGAAGAAGGATTTCCAAAAACAGATGGAAGATGTACAGCAGGCCTCTCAGGCCGCCAGCCAGCTGCTGGCCGGATTCAAAATCTGTGAAGTCCCTCTTTCCAGTGAATCAAACCTTGTTTACGAAGCCGCTAAAGCAGCCGGCGGAAAGACCGATCAAATTTATGAAGACCTCATGAAGCGTGAAGAACTTGGTGCTGTGATGTCCAAAGAAGACGGATTTGTCCTGTTTCATACCATCACCAGCGGCTCTCTGCAGCTTCAGTACTATCTTCTCTACCCAAAAAACAAGACGTTCGATGGTCCCTATGAAGGCATCGAATTTGCAGTGGTCTGCCTTCTGCCATCCGGGTACACCAAAGCCCAGCAGGAACTGCTTGCCCTGCTGAATGTAACAATGATCGACAATCCTGCTTACATTTGGGCACTGAAAAGCCGGCAGCTGCAGACCATCCAAACCTATCTCATGAATATTTCTCAAGACTACGTTCAAAGACAAATGTAATCAGCCGGCTGCAGCATCCGGCTCTATAAAGGAGTACAACCATGGCATTCTTCAGAAAGAAAAAAGTCGAAAAAAACACCATTCTGGACATTTCCAACATCCAGACCGGCTGCAAAGCAGCCAACAGCGATGAAGCAATCGTATCCGTCGGAAAAATGCTTTTAGACGCAGGTCTTATTACAGAAGGCTACATTGAGGGCATGCTCAACCGAGACCATGACATCACTACCTACATCGGAAACGACATCGCCATTCCTCACGGCGAATACGAAGTAAAAGACTGCGTGAAAAAAACAGGTTTGGCCGTTCAGGTGTATCCGGACGGGATCGAATGGGGCGGCGGAAACGTCCGACTGGTGATCGGGATTGCAGCCACAACCGATGAACACGTCAAGATCCTGCAGAACATTGCTGAAAAACTTTCCGATATGGATGTGGTGGATCAGGTCGTTGCCGCTGATGCAGCCTACATTCATCAGGTTTTGACAGGGGAATAAAATCCATGATTTATACAGTCACCTTCAACCCTGCCATTGATAAAACCGCTGAAGTGGATCAGCTGATTGTTGGTGGGCTGAACCGTCTGGCCAACATCCGTCAGGATGCCGCCGGGAAAGGAATCAACGTCTCCAAAACCCTGAAATCCATGGGCATTTCCAGCATCTGCACCGGCTTTTTGGCCGGAGATACCGGCCAGTGGATTGAAAGTGCCATTCAGAAGATGGGCATTGAAACCCGTTTTTTCTGGGTGGACGGGCAGACCCGCACCAATCTGAAAGTGCTCAATGCCCAAATGGAGCTGACAGAACTGAACGAACCGGGACCAGAAGTCCATGAAAACGCGATCTTAAAACTGCTTGGCTTTTTGAACGAAAATATACAGCCCAAAGATGTGGTTGTTCTGTCGGGAAATGTATCTCCTGGGGTATCAAAAGACATTTACAGGCGGATCATCGAACAAGTGCATGCAGCCAAAGGTCAGGTAATTCTGGATGCAGATGGCGATCTGTTTGCCCAGGGTCTGAGCGCAAGACCGGATGTCATTAAGCCAAACGCTTACGAACTGGGTCAGTATTTCGGCCTGGAAACAGAACCGGATGTCCAGGAGGCGATTGCCCTGGCCAGAAAGCTGCTCAACGAAGATACCCGTCTGGTTGTTGTCAGCCGCGGATCCAAAGGATCTTTGTTTGTTACGGAAAAAGAAGGCTTTGTGGTCGATGCTTTGAAAATCGAGTTCCATTCTGCGGTTGGTGCCGGGGATGCCATGGTCACGGGTCTGGCCCGGGCCCTGGCAGAAGAAATGAATTTGGAACAGACCATCGACCTGGCCGTGGCTTTGTCTGCAGGGGCCTGCATGACGAAAGGAACACAGCCAGCTGATCTTAAAGTTGTTGAAGAGTTAAAGAAGAAAGTGAAGAAGGAAAAAGCGTATGAAAACTAGAGCTGTCCGCTTGTACGGGGAAAACGATATCCGTCTGGAAACATTCGAACTGCCGGAAATCAAAGACGATGAAATTCTGGTGAAAGTTGTCTCCGACTCCATCTGCATGTCCACGTGGAAAACAGTCAAACAGGGAGCCAAACACAAACGGGTGCCAAACGATGTGTATGACAATCCCATCATCATTGGTCATGAATTTGCCGGAGACATTGTCAAAGTCGGCAAAAAATGGCAGGACAAATTCCAGCCCGGCCAGAAATTCGCCCAGCAGCCGGCCATTCCAGGGCAGATGGAATCCCCTGGCTATTCCTACCAGTGGTGCGGCGGGGATACAACATACTGCATCTTCCCCAACGATATCATTGAAGCCGGATGCCTGTGGACCTTTGACGGCGACTCCTATTTTGCAAGTTCTGTTGCAGA
This sequence comes from Ileibacterium sp., assembly GCA_021443945.1. Taxonomy (GTDB): domain Bacteria; phylum Bacillota_I; class Bacilli_A; order Erysipelotrichales; family Erysipelotrichaceae; genus JABUSF01. The sequence continues at coordinate 158,192 of JABUSF010000003.1, read as the reverse complement.
GCCGGTGTCCTGCTGCATCGGTGGATACCATACCAACTACCATACCGTTCCTGGAAAATACGAACACATCATGGGAACCAAAGAAGGCGGCGACATTCTGATTATGGGCGGCTGCGGTCCGATGGGACTGGGCGCTGTTTCCTACGGCCTGACCTTTGAAAACAAACCCAAGCGCATTGTGGTGACAGAAATCAGCGATGACCGTATTGCCCGGGCAAGAGAAGTCATTTCAGAAGAAGAAGCGGCAGCAAATGGTGTGGAACTGATGTACGTGAATACCGCCAAAATGGAAAATCCAGCCGAAGAGCTGAGAGCCATCACCGGCGGCAAAGGCTATGACGATGTCTTTGTGTACATTCCCAACCGAGCGGTCTGTGAAATGGGCAATGAGCTGCTGGCGTATGACGGATGCATGAACCTGTTTGCAGGTCCAACGGATCCAAAATTCTCTGCCATGGTCAATCTGTACGATTCCCACTATTCCCGCTCCAAAATCATCGGTTCCACTGGCGGAACCATCGATGATATGAAGGAAGCCATTGACAAAGATGCCAAAGGCCTAATCAATTCTGCCGTTATGATCACCCATGTGGGCGGTCTGGACTCTGTTGTGGACACCACCTGCAATCTGCCCAATGTCCCGGGCGGCAAGAAGCTGGTCTACACCCACATCGATATGCCGATGACAGCCATTGAAGACTTCAGCAAACTGGCTGAATCCGATCCATTCTTCGCCCAGCTGGATGAAGTCTGCAAAGCCAACAAAGGTCTGTGGTCTGCCAAAGCAGAAAAAATGCTTCTCGATCATTTCGAAAAGCATGAAGAAGGCGCCGCTGCATAAATCCCATCTTTCAAAAGTCCACCACTCTGTGCCTCCGGCAACTGCCGGGGGCCTTTTTTCACCCATCAAAAAAGCAGTCTGTTTCAAAAACAAACCGCCTGGATCTCGAATCAGCTTTGCTTGTAAAAAATAAAGTAATACATGATGATCAGTTCCACCAGGTACAAAAGGGCAATTCTTCCCTCTGTATCCAGATTGGTTTTGGCGGCCATCATCACCTCGTTAAAAGCCGGATTTCCCGTAGCTGCATTGTCCATGGTCAGCGTAATGATCGGAATCTTCCGGCGGATCAGTTCATCGACCACCGGCTTTCTGTAGCGGAAATATCCGCCTTCCAGAGAAGCGATAATGGCCACGGAACGCTCGGGCAGTTCTTTGGCGATTTCCAGCTGTCTGTCAAAGCCGCTGCCGATTTTAACCGGTTTGGAGCACTCTGCCATTTTGGTCTGAAAATGCTGGCCGATTAAAGAGGCAAACTCCAGTCCAAAAAAGCCAACGGCTTTGGCCTGATGAATCTTGGAGCAGATGGCATGGAGCTGTTCATAGTTGACATTCTCGTTGATGAATTCAATGTTTTCCACCACCGCTGTTTTAAACCGGTCAAAAACCGGGTCAATGCCTTCAATGTTGCCCTGAATTTCCTGGAAGGAATAAGTCACTGTACTGCCTTCTGAATTCTTGCAGGCCTGTTTGAAATCGGCATAGGAGCTGTATCCAAGACTTTTGACAAAGCGGTTCAGCGTGGCACCGCTGACCAGACACAGTCCTGCCATTTCATGGAGGGAGGCTTCTGGAATCCGTTCAAAGTAATTCACCAGTCCTCTGGCCGTTTCGGTATAGTTTGATCTTTCCTCATGATGATTGACGTAAGCGATGAGCATGGAAAGAATGGAACCTGTGGTATTCATACTTGTATGGTAGCTCACATCCCTAAAATTATTAAGAGAGCCCCTGCAAAAAAAGCTTCCAGATTGGGAAGCTTTCTGCAGGCTGACGGATACAAGACTATCCGTTGAGCCGGTTCATGAATTTTTGAATATGAATGACAGCTCTTTTATGTTCTGCCCACCCAATGCGGGTCTGGTTCATCCAGGCTTCTGTATAAAAGGAAATGATTTTTCCTTTCTGCTCTGTCACTTTTGAGGTAATGCGGATTTGGGCTCCAAGGGGACTTGGGGCATCATGATGTGCATTGATTTCAATACCTACACTGCTGAAGCCTTCTTCCAAATCCAGACACAGGCAGGAAGCTTCTTCCATCCAGGCAATCATCGCCGGAGTGGCTAAAACTTCCAGAGATCCGCTCTTTACATTGACCGCCAGGTTTTCCGTTTCCACTGTACGGATCATTTCACATTCCATCGTCATTCTCAGCTCTCCTTTTCAAGTTGGTTACATGGTATACTGACAAGATGAAAACGAACAAATCCAAAGATTTAAAAATACTAAAAAAAGCAAGAATCCGAGTATATGGATCTATGTTTTTGATGTTCTGCGCCCTGACGGCCTACTATGCCGGCCTCAGCTGGCTGCTGAGCCAGCCATGGCTGAATATGCCGGCCGAAATGAACACCGTCCTGGTGGCCAGCATTGCCGTACAGATTCTGTTTCTCATGCTGGCGATGCTTGGACTGGCTTCTGAAAAGCCTGTCTCCCGCCTTGGATGGCACCTCTATACTCTGGCTCAGGCCATCTTTACCGGCTGGCTGGCCTATCAGGGTGTTATGCAGCCGGACGGCAAGCTTGTCTGGTGGATCTGGGGCATTTGCTCTTTGATCAAAGTCTGGGGCCTGTTCTCTTATGGAAGCTGGCTGCAGTCTTCCTATTGGCCCAGAATTTTCTTTGACAAAACGCTCCGGGTTTATCAGCAGGAAGATTCCACGTCATACCGGCAGCCTCAAGTTCAGCCGGCTGCCTCCGTCCAGCAAACAGCCGCACCCCGGTCAAGAGTGTTTCCCGCTCCATCGAGAAAGAACCCATCCGTCCAGTCTGAGGGTCCATACCTGCAGGATTTGAACGGTCAGCCTGTGGATCAGTCAGCCGGCAGACCCTATCAGCCGGAAATGTCTTACCAGCAGGTTGTAAAGACCTACGGCACTCCCGAGGTCCAGAATCCTCAGCCGGCGCCTCAGTTCAGACAGCAGCCGCAGCCGGTTTACCAGCAGCCGGTTTATGAAGAAGATGAGTATGAAATGCTGCAGGAAGATCCTGTTTTGGAAAAAACAGTCTTCTCCTATCCGCAGCTGGCCATCCATATTGCGGTCTGTGTATATTCAGAACTGATTTTACTGCCCATCCTTTGTGAATTTCTGCATCCGTGGCTGGTTACAACAGACAAGAATTACAGTTTCGCCACTCAGGTGATGTTCAGCCTGTGCATTATTTCAGCCATCGTCTGGACCATTGCCGTGTTCTTTCTGTATCTTCGGCAGCCGTCTTCCAGAGCTGTGGTTGGAATCTGCATGGGAGTAGAAGCCATGACCGCGGTGTGGACGGTTCTCAAGCTCTACAGCTACACCCAGTCCATCGACGTCATTTACAGCTGGTATGTCTATGCCATCTTTGCCGTTCTGGATCTGGTCAGACTCGGCATCCTGCTGTGGGCTGCTTCGCCTGTCTTTAAAGTGCCGGTTCCCAAGCCGGATGAATATGACAGCAGTTTTTCCTTTCCTTTTAGAGAGGACAGCGATGAGGATGAGGAATAATCAATCCCTTATATTTTTCCAAATCGAAAAGGACACAGATTCCGGCGCTGCCGGATTCCGTGTCCTTTTTTACATCTTCTTCCACTTTTTATAGAGGCTGTATTCCAAATCATTGACAGGCAGCCGGAACGTTCCTAAAAGCTCTTTGGGAACGCAGCCAAACCCTCTTTTGAAATCAAAAAGAGAATAGCCCTCTTCCTCTTTCTCAAAACGGCCCGCAATTCCGTAGAAATTATACACCTTCAGATTCATCTCAATGGCTTTCTGAATCATGCGGTCATGAATGGCGTAGGGAGCATGCATTTTAAAGAACTGATCATACGCTCCGGAAAAAAGATAAACCATTTCCCTTTCGTTCCACACAAACAATGACCCTGCCAGTAAAATCTTGTCTCCGTATTCGTCTTTCAGTTTTGAAGCTTCTTCTTTTTTCGAAAGAGCCAGGTCCATAGCTTCCTGAAGGACTTTTCTGCGTTTGATCATCTTTTTGCTGGAAGGCAGTTCCTTCAGTTTTGCCTCCACCTGCTCCATCTCCTTTGCCGCTTCCTGATACAGGACATCCTGGGAAGCAGCCAGTTTGACCGGCTCCAAATAGGCAAGGATCAGTTCTGCCTTGCCGGGATGGGAGATTAAAAAGCTTTCGTAATAGGCTGCATTCGGAGAGTCAAATCCATTTCTCTTTCCAGTATGTTCCATCATTTTGCAGAAATCCGCCAGCTGTTCTTTTGTGGATGCGGGCTCCAATGTCAGATTCATTTTGCGGGAGCGGTTGATCGACCATCTGGTCTGCTGATCCATTTCCTTCATCAGCTGATCCATTGATTTTCCCTGAATGTCCAGCTCAGAAACAAAAGCCGGTTCTCCAGGCTGGCTGCCCGGAACAGGAGGCTGATATTCAAATCCGGCGTCCTGAAGATTCTGCACGATGTCCATATGATTCCAGCCACCTTCGATCAGATGACCGTCTTGATCTCTTTGACGCAGACCAATGTAAGGATCCATTTCAGCAAACATGATTCCTTCAGAGCGGAGAGTTTTCCTGAATTCACGGGTAAAACTTTTTACTCTTTCCAAATTGGAGTAATCGGTCAGAAATCCTCTGGGAATACGGGCATATTTTCGTATTCTGGCCAATGGTCTCAAAACGGCCATGGAAGCAGCTTCCAGCTTTCCGTTTTCGAAACCGCCGTAATACTGAACAATCCATCCGGGTTCATTTTGAAAATGAGTGCCCATTTCTGTGCTGTTCAGGAAATTCCAGTTTTCAAACTGTTTTCCGAAAGCTGCGTATTCTTCCGGACTGATTTTTTTGATTTCCATAACGGTTTCTCCTTTCACATCCAACTATCTTAGTGTGCCGCTTCCGTTTATACAAACAAAAGCAGAGCCTCAAAAAGACTCTGCTTACAAATCAGAAGATATTATTCAGCTTCTTTGATGATGGAAGCTCTCCAGTGTTCGTTTGGTTTCACACCGAGCACTTCGCATACAGTAGAAGCGATGTTGGACAGACCAAGATCGTCATCCTGTTTCAGTTCACAGTCATAGTTGTAGATGATGAATGGAACGCGGTTGAGGGTATGAGATGTTTTAGCCTTGAGAGGAGCACCTTCTTTTTTAGGCTTTTCATACATTTCATCTGCATTACCGTGGTCAGCAGTTACCATCAGGATACCATTCACGTCTTTTACAGCTTTCATGACACGGCCTAAAGCCAGGTCAACAGATTCAACACCGATGATGGTGGCTTCCAGGTTTCCAGTATGGCCAACCATGTCACCGTTCGGGTAGTTGGTTCTCAGGAAGTCATATTTGCCGGAACGGATGGCATCGCACAGTTTGTCAGTGATCTCTGCGGATTTCATCCATGGACGCTGTTCAAATGGGATAACATCAGATTCAATTTCTTCGTAAACTTCCAGATCTTCGTCAAACTTACCGGAGCGGTTTCCGTTCCAGAAATAAGTGACATGACCATATTTCTGTGTTTCAGAAATGGCATATTCGCTGATTCCGTCTGCAACCAGCTGTTCTGTCAGAGTGTAATGAATTTTTGGCGGCTCTGTCAGGTAGTGCTTTGGAATCTGCAGGTCAGCGTCATACTGAAGCATACCGGCGAATTTTACATTTGGCACTTTCACGCGGTCGAATTTGTCGAATGTTTCATCGCCGTCAAAAGCAAGAGAGATTTCCTGTGCGCGGTCGCCGCGGAAGTTGAACAGAATAACGGAATCGTTGTCTTCGATGGTTCCTTTTGGATTGCCTTCGGCATCAACGATTACGAACCCTGGCAGATCCTGGTCTACAACGCCCAGTTCTTTGCGGTAAGTTTCAATCGCATCTGTAGCGGATGGGAATTTTCTTCCATCGCCCAGAACATGAATCTTCCAGCCTTCTTCAACCATTGGCCAGTTGGCTTCATAACGGTCCATTGTGATCTGCATGCGTCCGCCGCCGGAAGCAATCTGAGCATCAAATGTATCGTCGTTGAGATCGTTCATGAAGTTTTCGATTTCATCGATGTACTGCAGAGCACTTGTTTCAGGTACATCACGTCCGTCCAGCAGAGCGTGCAGGCGTACTTTTTTAACACCTTCTGCTTTTGCTTCTTTAATCAAGGCTTTCAGATGGTTGATGTGAGAATGTACATTTCCATCGGAGAGCAGTCCAAGGAAATGGAGAGTTGAACCATTGGCTTTAACGTTTTCTACCAGATCTTTCCAAGTGGCAGAATCGAACATGGCACCGGATTCAATGTTTTCGTTTACCAGTTTGGCACCCTGAGAATAAATCTGGCCGCAGCCAATCGCATTGTGTCCTACTTCGGAGTTACCCATATCTCCGTCACTTGGCAGACCTACAGCCAGTCCATGAGCTCTTAATACAGTGTGCGGGCATGTATTCCAGAGTTCATCCAGGTGTGGTTTGTATGCCATTTTTACAGCATTGCCCAGTTCGTTGTCGGATACACCAACGCCGTCCATAACGACCAGAACGACAGGTCTCTTGTCCATAATATTTTCCTCCTATTCGTACAAATTTAGATACGTCCTTATTATATCTCATTGATCCAAAATACGTTATTCATTCCTAGCGGCAGCCTGCATTTTGACTTGACTTCCCCGTTTCCATGTCTTTGCCTTCTCAACCCCTCCAAGCCATGTCCCAAAACGAGAAAAAGCAGCGCTCTGTCAAAACAAAGCGCCGCTAGAAGGCAAAAACAGATTTTTCTTTATCTGGCAGAGTATCTGGATAAGAACTGCTGGGTTCTCGGATTTTTCGGATTTTCGAAAATCTCTTCAGGAGTTCCCTCTTCGGCAATGACGCCTTTGTCCATGAAGATGACTCTGTCGGAAACGTCTTTGGCAAACTGCATTTCGTGAGTGACCACAACCATGGTCAGCCCCTGAGCTGCCAGATCCTTCATCACTTCCAGAACTTCTCCAACCATTTCAGGATCCAGTGCGGAAGTGGGCTCATCAAACAGAAGGACTTCCGGATTCATGGAAAGAGCACGGGCAATGGCCACACGCTGTTTCTGCCCGCCGGACAGCTTGGTGGAATCGGCATGTTCAAAGGCACTCATCCCAACCTTTTTCAGGTTTTCCTGAGCAATAGCTTTGGCTTCATCCTTATTTCTTTTCAGAACTTTTCTCTGACCGATGATGCAGTTGTCCAGAACATTCTTATTGTTGAACAGGTTGAAAGACTGGAATACCATTCCCACTTTGGAACGGTAGTCTGTCAAAGACTGGCTGCGGTCCATGATGTCTTTTCCGTGGAAGGAAATGCTTCCTCCGTCTGGAATTTCCAGCAGGTTGATGCAGCGCAGCAGTGTACTTTTACCGGATCCGGATGATCCAATAATAGAGATGACTTCTCCTTTGTTTACAGAAAAATCAATATCGTTGAGAACTTTCAGATCCCCAAAATGTTTCTGCAGGTGATCGACTTTGATAATTGGATTTTCCATTAGCAGGACATCTCCTTTAAAGCTACAGTTTTCTTATTTGTCATTTTCCGTTCAATGACATTCAGCAGCCATGTGGCAGCGGTTGTCAGAACAAGATAAATGATGGCTGTGTCCAGGTAAACCTCAACAAAGCGCATTTTGCTTCCCGCAATAGAGCTGGACTGGAAGAACAGTTCGGTTACGGAAATGGCATTCATCATACAGGAATCCTTCAGGTTGACAACCAGCTGGTTGCCGATTGCTGGGAAGGTATTCTTAATAGCCTGCGGGAAAATGACGAAAATCATTGTCTGCAGGTTGGTCATGCCAAGGGATTTGGCAGCTTCTGTCTGCCCTGGATCCACGGACTGGATTCCAGAACGCAGAATTTCCGCCATATAGGCGCCGGTGTTAATGGAAATAATTACAAAACCGGCTGTGACAGGACCCCAGTTGATGACTGGCCTGAGCAGGTAGTAAATAAAGCACGCCTGAATCATCATTGGAGTTCCCCGGAACACCCAAATGTACAGACCAGTCAGAGCCTTGCCAAATTTCTTCATGAATTTGGTAAACGGGGAATCAAGAGGATCCGCCGGCATTCCGCGGATAGCCCCAATAATCAGTCCAATCAGGAATCCAAAGACAGTACCTACCACCGCAAAGGCCACTGTTAACTTGATACCGTACCAGAACATTGGCCACGAATTTATCAGGGTGTCCCAGGCATATCCTAGATCAATTGTCATTCAAAACTTCTCCTTTAAATCTTTTATTCAGCAGTTGGTGCACGGTCAACAGCTTTCAGCATCCAGTCTGCTCTCTGGTCTTCAGATATTTTGTCCAGAGCAGACTGTACAGATTTGAACAGTTCGCTGTCACGGCTGTTGTTTTTCATACCGATGGAAACGGTTGTATCTACATCAAAGCCTTTTCCTTCATCAAATGTAATGTAAGTCAGATCCGGGTTGGCATCGCAGATTCCTTTTGCAACTGGAAGTTCTGCTGTGATGGCATCTGCTTCTCCTGCCTGAACAGCAAGAATCAGTTCCGGATATTTGGCTTTTGGTGTGACGTGGTTTACGCCCTGAATCTGATCGATGACATCATCATAGTTGGTGTTTTTCTGACCGATCACTTTCCAGCCGGAGAACTGCTGAATGTCTGTGAATTTTTCAGCTTCAGAACCTTTTTTCACAATCATAGCCATTTCAGATCCGTAATAAGGAGTTGTGAAATCAATTCCTTCTTCACGTTCTTCGTTGGCGGTCATACCCGCAATAATGGCATCGATTTCTCCGGATTCAAGAGCAGGCTGCAGTCCGTCCCAGTTGATTTTTTTCACAACCAGTTCTTTGCCCATCTCATCAGCAATCGCTTTGGAAACAACGACATCATATCCGTCACAGTATCCAGCACCGCTTCCAAGGGATACACCGGATTCTCCCGCTTCGGTTGTCTGCCAGTTGAAGGGGGCGTAGTCACATTCCATACCTACAGTAAATGTGTTTTCGGAATCTTTGCTTCCAGAAGAGCAGCCGGCAAAAACGAGGGCAGCCGCTGCAGCTGTGAATAAAAACTTCTTCATAACTTTAATCTCTCCTTGTGACAAAACAATAAAAAAACTGTGTTCCCACAGTCTAGTCAGTGAAATGAAAGATAACACCACTTCGACCGAAGGAGTCTGACGGGTATTCCCCGGCAGCCCAAGAAATTATGCTGCCGCATAAAATCTTTCGGCGATGATTGCCTTTCGTTTCTTTCTCTGAATGCCTTCTCCAAAAACTACTCATCTGCATCGCTGCCTCTATCTTTATTGTTTTATTCAATCTATTGAAATTATAAGATCTTAAGAATCGATGTCAATAACTTTATCATTCAGGTTGTAAACACAAACCGATTCAGATTAGTTCTATTCCTTCTCCGTCCCTATTTGCCCCAACAAAAAAGGACCCTCCGCTCTTACGCGGACTTGGTCCTAAAGAATGGACTTGGTCCTAAAGAATATGGATCATGGACAGAACTTTTCCAAGAAGACTGGAAGAATCAAAATCCATTGGAGCATTCGGGAAATACAAATACATGCGGACAACCCAGCAGCCCATCATCAAAACAGCCCAGGCCCAGACAACATACATGGCTGCCTTTTCCTTTTTCGCCAGGGTGAACCCTGCGTAAAAGATCAGTGCAGCTCCCGTTGGCAGCAGCATGGGATGCCAATAAAAAGAAGCGCCAAGATCCAGACGAAGAAGAGCCATCATGGACCGGGTCATACCGCAGCCTGGGCAGTTGATGCCGAATATAAATTTAATGGGACAGCACCAGAAATCCACAGCAAACCAGACTGCCAGAAGCAAGAAAACGGGCAGCAGAGCCCGTTTTATTTTATCTGCCATATTTTACGATTGTGTTGATCTGATCCTGCATGATAGCAAAGGAAACGACCGGCACAAGCAATCCAAGAATGGTCAGCAGAGCTGCCTGATTTTCAGGTTTATATCCTGGGTAGTCCAGACTGCCCAGCACTGTTCCATCTTTCCAGAAGAAGTACAACTGGTAAATGGTGCAGGAGAGAATGGAAAGAATGACCGTCAGAACTGGATCGGTTCCTTTGGGTTTATTCTGTTCCGCCGCCAGAGTATCTACATCGCAGGCCAGCTGATACAGCCATACGAAATACCAAATTCCACATGTTAAAAAGCACAGCAGAATGTTCAGAACAATTGATTTTTCCTTTACCGTGCCCTGGGCATAGGCAGAAGGAGCTGGCTGCGCACCACTTGGAGCGGCGGTTTCAGTTTTAGGCATGGAAGCACCAAAGGGGGTGTTTCTCAAATGATCCCAGTCGGTCATGCCTTCTTTCCAGACATATGTATCTCCATTGATGGTTCCGTTCAGAATCAGCTGCTTCATCACTTCCTGATTGAATGGGCCCGATGTGTGGTTGTTCTGCACATAGAACCATTCTTCACTTTCCACAGCTTTATTGCGATCCGGTGCCGGTCCGGTCTCGATGGTTTCCAGAGGTGCCGCATCTTCCGGTGCACTGATCAGTTCTGCAAAAGGAGACTGTTCCACCTTTACCCAGTCGGTCAGCCCTTCTGTCCAGATATAGCTGGCAGGAGTCAGGCGTCCGTCAGCCAGCATGCCTTCAATTTCATACTGGTCCACAGGTCCTTGGGAAGCTCCATTTTCCACGTAATACCACTTCTGCCCTTCATCTTCTTCAGACTCGACAGCTTCGGTTTCGATGATTTCTTCCTGAACATCCTCAGTTTCCGGCTCTGCAGCGGTTTCCTGAGCTTCTTCTATTGTTTCCAGTTCCGCTTCAGGTTCTGTCTCAGCTTCTTCCATTGCTGCCGGTTCTGTCTCAGCTTCTTCCATTACAGTCACCGTCTCTTCAGCCGGTTGTTCAAGTACCGCTTCTTCCTTTTCCTGTACAGCATCCTGCTGTTCTTCTTTAAGCGGGGATCCGCAGTGAATGCAGAAATTTGCGGTTTCCACATTTTCAAATCCACAGTTTTTACATTTCATATATATAACCTCCTGTATATAACCTCCTGATTCCTCTGTCACATGGTCATGTTGGGAATCTCAATTCATCGGTGTGAAGTGTTGTCTGTATATTCCCACAGAATTGTTAACGAAACATTAACAATAGACAACTTTTTTTTAATTTAAATTGGAAATCTCTGCCCATTTTTACGCGTATTGAGAAAAACTAACAGGATTGTTATGATTGGGGATATGAAGAAAATTACAAGTGTAATCTGCGATCTGGACGGCACACTGCTGAACAGCTTCAAAGATGTAACGAAAGTCAATCACAATACGCTGTCAGCTCTGGATGGCAAAGGAGTGGTGATCGGACTGGCTTCCGGCCGGGATATTTCTCAAATTGAGGACAATCTGGAACGCTGGGGTCTGGACGATAAGATTTCCTTTATCATAGGCAGCAATGGCTGTGAATATAAGAATCTGGATACTGGCCGTTATGTGCGCCAGGGATTTATGAGCACCCAGGTACTAAGTGATCTGAAGGACTGGCTGAAAGCCTCTGGCCTCGTCTGGGGTGTCAAAGAAGACGGCCATATGTTCTGGAATCACTTCACCCCTTTCTCTTTTGCCGGATCCGTCATGGACGGACTGAAAGCTTCCTATGGCGGCTTCCATCACCTGAAAGGAATTGAAATCAGCAAAATCGTTCTGCTCGGTTCTCCTTCCAAAGTCACGAAAGCCATTGATACGTTTCATTTTGAAGGGCTGAAAATGATCCCGGTTGGCAAATATTCCGCAGAGATTGTCTCTGCGTCTGTCAGCAAGTACGAAGGATTGAAACGGGTTCTGGAAGACTTCCCGCTTTGTCCGGAAGATATTCTTTCCTTCGGAGATGATTACAACGATATTGAACTGGTTTCCCAAACCTTCGGCATTGCCATGAAAAATGCGATTGATCCTGTCATCCTGGCTGCACAGGACCGTACCAAATATGCTGGGCCTCAGGATGGGGTTGCCTATCATCTCAATGCCATGATGCTCAGCGGCCATTACAGCTTTGAAAAGCCTTCAAAATCAGACCTGCCCAACTGCGGCAGCCAGCAGACAGAACCAGCAAAAAAACCTGCCGAATAAAATTTCAGCAGGTTTTTTTCTTCCCCCTCAGGACTGCAGTTTCTTTTTGCTTTGAAACAGAGGTTCATCCTCAGCATTCCACATTCCCCGGCCCGTGGCTGCACAAAGAAGGGAGAAAACAGGAACCAGAAAAATAAACCAGCAGTATCCAATATATTCTGTTCCAACCCCCAGCACAGACATCACATAAATGGTTGCCACGCCCCAAGGCACAATAGGAGCCGACAGAGTGCCGGCATCTTCCAGCGTTCTGGAAAGAACTTTACGGCTGATGTTCATCTGCCTGAAGGCATCCTGGAATGTTTGCTCTGTCACAATAATCGCCACAATTTGTCCGCCAGCGGTCAAAAAGTTGACGATATAGCAGTAAATCAGAGTCATCAGAACAAGCATCGTTCGATTTTTAATAAACCGAAGAAGCACTTTTTCAGCCAGAATTTCCAAAATGCCAGAAGAAGTGATGATGGCCCCGAGCACACTGGCAAGCATAAAGATCACCAGCAGTTCTGTCATTGAGGTGATTCCTCCCCGGTTGAGCATGGGATCTACAACGGAAACACCCGTTTCAATGGAAAACCCGTGAAATGCAAAATTCATTAAATCCACGAATGGGATGTGCTGGAACACCATGGCAAAGCCAATTGACACCAGAACCGTCAATCCAAGGCCGAGAATGGACGGAATTTTAAAGACTGAGACCGCCAGTACCAGAATGCAGGGCAGAATCAGCAGCCCGTTAATATGAAAGTTCGCCTTCAGGGTATCGCAGATCAGATTCGCCTGAGCAGCATTCATCCCTCCTGCGGAACAGAACAGCCCAGCAGCCGTGAACAATACCAGAGCAATAATGGCTGCAGGAAGAGTGGTATACATCATCGATCCAATATGATCGTAAAGCTCAACTTTGGAAACGCCGCTGGCCAAATTGGTCGTGTCGGAAAGAGGACTCATTTTGTCCCCCAGCCAGGCTCCGCACACGCAGGCTCCCACCACCAGGGGAAC
>JABUSF010000003.1:139234-144992 GCA_021443945.1 Ileibacterium sp. | reverse complement strand
CCGGTAAAAATGGAAGTCACAGAGCAGAGCACAAAGGCAAGAGGCACAAGAATCTTTGGGCTGATCAGCTTCATTCCGTAATACATCAAAGCCGGTACGGTTCCCCCGGCCATCCAGATTCCCACCAGCATTCCCACCAGAATCACAATCAGAAACGTTGGGGCAGCATCTGCCATCGTCGACTTGATCTGTTTTTCAATCTCTGGCCATTTCACCCCCATAGCCATGGCTAAAATACAGGCACTGACAGCACCAAGAAACAGAGACACCGATGTGTTGACACCCATGTTGATCAGTACAACCAGGACCGTAATGATCAGCAGAAATGACCCTGCAGCCATCCCGGCAGATGGTTTTGTTTTTGTATTCATTGTTCTTCCTCACTCCAAATCTAAAAGTTGACTTGTTAAAAACCCAAATGCACTGTTCATGCGGGCCTGCCGCCATTCTGTGCTCAAGAACCGGTGATCGGCTCCATCGACCAAAAGCAGCTGGGCATTGCTGCCGTAAACTTCTTTCAGCAAAACTGAGTTTTGACAGCTGGCTGTCTGATCGGCCGTTCCATGCACCAGATTGACAGGCCCTTTGTAGAAAGCAGCCGTTTCATAGGGATGCAGATGCATTGCATCCTCATAAAAACTCAACCCTGCTTTCAGCCCTTCCACATCTGCATATCCTTTTTCTTCGATATCCGAAAGATCGATTCCGACCAGAAGCTTGTGCTCCTGCAGATTGGTAATCAAATCCGTAGCCGGACACCATAAAGACAGAGCGCAGATTTGCCCCTTCAGTTCGCCTGCTGTCATTGCAGCAATGCACCCGCCAAGGGACAGGCCATGCAGTGCAATTCGGTTCGAATCGATCCACGGCTCGTCCTGTGCCCATTTCACCCAGGCTTTAGCATCTGAAATCCATTGAGATATCGTCATCTCCTCAAAACATCCGCTGCTCTCTGCACATCCGGCAAAATCAAAACGGACACTGGCGATCCCTGCTTTTTCAAGCTTTTCGGACAGTTCCGTATGAACATAGTTAATTTCATTGCGGTCATCACAATATCCATGAAGAAACACAACAAATGGGTAAGGCTGGCTTCCTGTTTCCGGAACCTGCAAAGTTGCCTGCAGGAGGTATGGTCCGTTTTCCAGGGATATATATTTTTTCACTCTCTTTTCTCTCCTTTTGTGTAAGGGTACCACCATTTTATGAAAGATTTTCCGTTTTTTGTAAAAGATAGAGATATTTTCAATCCGATTTCTGTTCGTTTTCTTCAATTTTCTTTCCTTCGCAAAAAAAGGCCTGCCTTTTGGCAAGCCTTTCAAAAAATTCAGAGCACTAAACATTTCTTTTGTTTAAGCCGTTTTTGAATTCTATTTTCTTTTCTTTTTCAAAACCACTGGAAGAATCAGCAGAGCACATCCTGCACTCAGCACAACCATCCATACAGCCGCATTGGTTCCAACACTTGTCTTTGTGGCTGCCGTTGTGGACGAAGCTGCTAAAGTCGAGGAAGACGGTACAGATGTGGTTGTATTGGAAGTTCCATTGCTGGATGTTCCGTTATTGGACGCATCATTGTTTCCTGGCGTTGGAGTGGGTGTCGGCGCTGGATCTGGTGTGGGTTCCGGAGTTGGATTCGGTTCCTCTGCATACCCAATGGCATAGGTGGAGCATCTGTGAATATTGAATGTCAGAGTTTGGTTTTTTTCATCATATTCCGGATCAATCACTTCAAGCTGTTCCCCTTTGGCCGCATCGGCATGGTAAGCAAATATTTTATAGGAACGGCTTGCTTCTTTTTGAGCTTTCGCAAATTCCGGAATTCCAACCGTAATCTGCACCCCTGCTTCGTTGGTGTGAAGCTGGATTCTTTCCTGTCCGGGAATCTGAAGATACATGGCTGCATCCATCCAGAACAGTTCATCTTTCAGCTTTTGTGCAGCAGCCTCCGCTTTAACCGCACTGCGGTCTGGTTCAGGCACTTCTGCTTCCGCCTTTTTATTCACTTCCAGATAGACCGTTGAATTCTCTTTGGCATTGTTGATGTTAAAGATGGCTTCAGTGGCTTCGTTTCCTAAATTGCTGTAGAGGTCTTTCTGGCTGACTAAAATTTCCTTGTTTTCAAAAGAAGGCATTCCTTCGGAAGTTTTTGCCTGTTCGGTTTCAATGGTTCGAATCAGGGCATCCCCTTTAGGAACATCGGCATTGACCGCTGTAGAGCTGAACGTCAGTGTGGGATTACCCAGTCCGGATGGGGCGATGGCTGCCAGTACATAGAAGTTTCCATTGTAGGCAAGAGCAGCCGGCATCATCATATTTCCCGAATAGGCCCGCTTCTCAAATTCACTCAGATTGCCCTCTTGATCGAGAATGTAGGTATCTGCAGTTCCATTTTTGCTGACTGGCCCTGTCAGAAGAAAACTTCCGTCTGCCAGGCCACCGGAGGCAAAGGACAGATTCTTCTCATGATTTAACATGGATTCTACATCGACTGGCTTTCCTGTACCGCCAATAACAATCGTTTCAGCCCCAGGGACACCGTAGGTCGTCTTGTCGTTTCCAAGGTTGCCCCCGGATACTAGAAACTTACCATTTGAATAGCTGACATGACAGGAAGATCTTGGTTCTGCCATTTTCGCCACCTGCTTTGGTACTATCTGTTGGATCTCATTTGATTCCAGCTGATAAACAGTCTGACAGCCTAGTGCATGAATTACCCCGGATTCATCCGTTATCTTTACGTTCCCTCCAAACAGATAGAGATTCTCTCCATCCGTAGAAAGTGTGCCCAGTTTGGGGATACTCCAGGCCGAATATCCATAGGCGAGAGTTTCCCAATTTCCATTGGAATCCAAGGCTGCCAGCACTTCCAGGCCATCTGGAGCAGCTTTATTGTCTCCGCAAATCAGCAGGAACAGCTTTCCGTCTTTCACACAGCCGGTTACAGATTCTACATTCGACAAAAGCTGTTCACCATTAATTGTCAAAGACTCAATAGGGATGATAATTTTGCTCCATTCCCCCGACTCAGGATCATAAGCGAAAATAGAATCAGGATTTCCGTAAGTATATTCTGCATATGCCCTGGGAAGAACATAAATGAGACCATTGAAGCCTACCAAATCAAAATCATGCCATTTCGACATCTCTTCCGGAACGGGAATATTGGGATGATCAAACAATTCGGAACCCGCTTCACCGGAAGCCGAGCTGACTGAAACGATAATTCTGTCCATCTTGCCATTCGAAGCTGCAGCTGTGATGACGGGACTGCCGCCCTGATAACCAGCTGGTTTTTCCACGGTCAATTCGTATTTATCATTGCCCAGTGACTTCTTTTTAAAGGTACATTCTTCTCCATCCAGAGAGATCACAACATTATTCATGAAATAACCAGTCACTGTAAACTCATTCTTTCCATCTGCCACAGAGATCATCACTGGGCCTGGGTTTTTGGCACCTTCCACGCTGACATATCCGCTTGTTGCACAAAGCTGTTCCAGCTGTGGGTCAGGAACAGACGCCCCCTTTACAAGAGACGCCAGTTTTTCTGCAAATTCAGCAGTCCCCGGAGTCCCCAGCTGATCTTCATATTGACCTGCAATGACAGACAGAACACCAACCGCAGCAGGGGCTGCCATAGATGTTCCATTCATATAGACATAAGGATATCGTCCGGAACCAAGAGCAATGCTGTCAAAATAGATCGTTCCTGACTTTCCGGAACTGCTTAGTGCAAATAAGCTCAGACGGAAATTCTCCCAGTCGATTTTCTTTTCAGTGATGCCTGCCTTTATATCTGCTTCAGAAAGCTGTTCCGCATCTTCTAAACTGACATAAATACAGCCATACGAACCATTGGGACCTCTTAAGTAATTGTCGCTTGTCATTCCGAGCGGTACTTCTATTGTTCTTGAATCGCCTTCTCCAAAGGCAGCAACAACAGGCACTCCCACCTGGGCGGCGTAGGTGATGGATTCATTGTCCTTATCTTTTGCCCTGAAGCTGACATATCTTGGCTTCTGTTCAAGATCAGACAAATCCATTGTACTGCTGGTGATGCCTGCCTGACCGCTTTCATTGGTCTGAACGGAAAGAACTCCGGTTCCATCAAAAGAACCCTCTGCCGGCTTGTCTACAGGATATTCACAGTCAGAGCCCAGCTGCGTTCCATCCTCATCCGTATAGACAGCGAATGTGTCAAAGGGGTTGATGGACTCCTCATCAAAACTTGTATAACTTACAAGATTTCTGCGGGCTTCGCTCCCCTGGGGAGCATGAGCATTTACCTCCCCCAAAAACTGCAGGAGCCTCGGATGATTGATCGTAGTCGATAAAATGGCTGAACCTGGTGCAAAGACATCTGTTGTTGCGATTCCGTAATTTGTAAAAATGGACTTGTTTCCATCCGGTCCTGATGAATTCACATTGATTGCATATGGGTTATTTGCAAGGGTCGTGCCTGTGTCCATCCATCGATCTAAATTAGAAGCCGAATTTCCTGCTGCAAACACAGTTACAACTCCAAGCTCTCCAAGTTCTGTGACGGCTGTATTTATAAGATTAGAAGCACTTAATCCCATTCCCCAGGAACAATTGATCGCAATCAGGTTTACACCGTTCTCTACAGCGAGCTTAGCATACTGCAGCGCTTGAATTGCGGTAGCATAGCTGTCCGCAAAGCGAAGGGACATCAGCTTTACATTGGAAGCCGTTCCCGACGTTCCCTGTCCATTCCATTCAGAAGCAATAATCCCGGCGACATGAGATCCATGATTAGAATTCAGCCCGGTAGTCGATGTTTGCCCCGGCGCTGCATTGCTGTAGAAACCATGGCTGTCTCCGCCTTCTCCAAAAGACTCACCTGTCCACAGCACACCAGCAAGATCCGGGTTATTTTCATCTATTCCTGTATCCATAACCCCGACAACATATTCTTTTAAGTCTTCTTTTTCCTGTGACTTCCAGGAATTGTATTGGGTATCCACTGATCCTTCATGCTGATAGGAACCGCTCATATAACCATTGTTGTAATTGGCCCACTGCCAGGCGGTCATATCCGGGATTTGGTTCTCGTCAAAACCATCAGGACCCCAGTTTGTCTGACCAGACTGTTCACTGACAGATTCACTTTCCGGTTTTGAGCTTTCCTGTTCATTTATTACAGAGCTTTCATCCTGTTTTTCTTCTTCTCCCTTTTGCTGATCAAGTTCATCTGCAGGTTCAGGATCCCTCAGCTCCTTGACCGCGCTGCTCTGATCATCCCTGTTCTTTTCCGTTTGTTCCTGATCAGAAATATTGTCCTGCTCTGCATTGGCTTCAGAATTCAATTCCTTCGAATCATCCTCCGATGCAGTCACAATATAGTTAGGTTCTGCATAAAGAACGCGCGGATCATTTTCCAACTCTTTAAGCAGCTCTCTCGTGCTCTTAGAATCACTTTTAATCAGCTCAATGGATCCTTTCACCGGTTTCTGATTCTGTGAATCTGATTCATTTGGATCCGTCATTCCAGATTCAACTTCCATCAGCTCTTCTGAATTTGAAAGGAGATCCCCGCCTTTTGCCTGATAAGTCTTTGTATCCTCATCCACTACATAAGCAAGAACTTCTCCTTCGACATACGTTCCTTCTTCAAGCTGGAAATCCTGTGCTTTTTCTTCAGCCGCATGTACCTTTGTCATCAGTGATTCCTGCAAAACCGGCTGCAGAATCAATCCTGCTGAAAGCGATACAGCTGAAACGCCAGCGACGGCTT
>JABUSF010000003.1:134817-137055 GCA_021443945.1 Ileibacterium sp. | reverse complement strand
CGGAACATCCTCTCCTTTGGAATGTGAAGACTGATAAAATGCAGAAGCTTTTTTGGTTCCCGGCACGAAAACATAAATGTTCCATTTTCTTTTGTCTTCAAGCCAATGCGTGGAATGTATTTTCCCTTGAACAGAACCGATGCCACCACAGCATCGACTTCTGACCATGGAATTTGGATATTTCGTTCCACGTTTCGGTCTGAGAAAAATTCGAAACCAACGTCTCCTGTCATAATCTGACCATACTCGTTGAATCCGGTAAAGGCAGTTCCTTTTCCCGTGAATTCCGCCGTATGGTTAATTGACTGTGCCAAAAACAGCTCCCCTTTCTTTCAGGCTTAGAGAATTCCAATGACGTGTCCAATGATACCAACAGCGAACAGAGCGATGATGATAACGATTGGAGATACTTTTTTCTTCAGCAGCCAGCAGCAGAACAGAGTCAGCAGCAGTGGTACCAGACCTGGGATCAGATCGTTCAGGTTCTGCTGCAGAGTTGTTACTTTCACTGGAGACAGAGACAGACCGGCAGCCTGTTCTTCCAGAGCCTGACGGATACCTTCAGAACCAGCAGGCAGGTTAGCCCAGTCAATATAAGCACCTTCAGACAGCTGAACAGAAGAAACAACTGGTGTGAAGTTGATGTTTACCCAGCGCTCGATCAAAGCACCCAGAACGAACATACCAAGGATGGCGGATCCTTTTGTAACTTTCTGGAGCAGACCGCCGGACATATCTTCAGCAATGGACATACCAGCTTTGTAACCAAATTCCTGAGTGTACCACAGGAAGGCTACACGGATGACGTTCCACAGAACGAAGAACAGAATTGGGCCAAGGATGTTTCCGGACATAGCCAGGGAAGCACCCATAGCAGCCAGCAATGGTCTTACAGTAAACCAGAATACTGGGTCACCGACACCGGCCAGAGGTCCCATCATACCAACTTTTACACCCTGGATCGCAGCATCATCTACTGGAGCACCAGCTGCTCTTTCTTCTTCCAGAGCCAAAGTTACACCAAGAATTGGGCTGGCAACATATGGCTGAGTATTGAAGAATTCCATATGACGCTTCAAAGCGGCAATCTGGTCATCTTTATTTGTATAGAGTTTTTTGATTGCAGGAATCATGGCATAGCACCAGCCACCATTCTGCATACGTTCATAGTTCCAGGAACCCTGGAGGAACGTAGAACGCCACATTACGGCTTGACGGGTTTTCTTGTCAAGTGTGACTTTATTTGCTGTATTCACGTTTTCAGACATTACACTTTCCTCCATCAAACTATTCGTAGTCGTTCAGGATGTCCCCTAATGGGTCACCAGACACACCGGCAACAGCACCTGAACCGGCACCTTCAGAAAGCTTCAGATAAATCAGAGCCATGGCAACAGCGATAACACCAAGAGCGATCAGTGTCAGCTGAGACAGAGCAGCAATTGCGAAACCTAAAGCGAAGAATGGCCATACTTCGTTGGTAGCCATCATGTTGATAACCATTGCATAACCAACAGCAACAACCATGCCGCCGCCAATTGCCATACCGTCAGTCAGCCAAGCTGGCATCATTGCCAGTGCAGCCTGTACAGCTTCCGCTGGGATAAACAGCAGACATGCAGCTGGGATGGCAATACGAATACCCTGCATGCAGATGGCCAGGATCTGCCACAGTTCGATTTTCTTGAAATCGCCTTTTGCAGCAGCACCGTCCATGATGTGAACGATTGGTACAGACAGAGTACGAACGATCATTGTCAGGAACAGACCAGCAATAGCCAGAGGTACAGCAACAGTAATAGCTACTGGAATGCCGTTCACGCCTTCACCGGACTGAACAAGAATAATTGCAGAAGCAACAGAAGCAAGAGCAGCATCAGGAGCAACGGCAGCACCGATGTTGGCCCAGCCTAATGCAATCATCTGCAGGGAACCGCCAAGCATTACGCAAGCTGGCAGGTTGTCACCGCCGGCTACAAGGCCGACCAGTGTGCAGGCAACCAGAGGCTGATGGAACTGGAATTCATCAAGAATACCTTCGCAGCCAGCCAGGAAGGCTACCAGTACGATTAAAATAACCTGAATAATATTCATATATCCTCCTGGAAATTATTTCAGTTCCGCTTTGGCCTTGCTGATCAGATTGTCCATGTTGTCTTTGGAGTCAGCAGGTACTTTGCGGACGTCGAATGTAACACCTTTTTGTTTCAGTTTTTCAAAAGTGTCGATGTCGTCTTT
>JABUSF010000003.1:120486-134033 GCA_021443945.1 Ileibacterium sp. | reverse complement strand
TGATCCCTTTGGCGAACTCACCATGGCTAGCAAGAATAATTCCTACCATTGTTTTGAGTTTCCTCCTCATTCTTTCAAGCAGTATATTTGCCGGTCACGCAATCACCGGCAAAGTTATTTCTGCAGCACCGGCCGTTTCTGCAACAAATGAAGCGGCTCGGCTATTTCCTAGTAATTTTACCCCTGTTTTACATTCTTGTTTAGCAATTTGAACGTTATTATTTACAAAATATGTGAATATAATCGTTTTCAGCCCCCGCATTTCCTTGTTGATTTTCCAAAAATATCATCTTATCAAGATTATATTTTCTGCTTTTCTCTTCTTTTTCCTAAAAATACTGCTAAACAATAAGGATCTTTTCATCGCTTTTTTTTTACACACTCTTACCAATAAAAATGTATGTTTCCTTAATCTTTTTAAACGTTTACCAATAAATGTAACAATTTGAAAAGGCTTTTAATGCATTAATCACGTTTCACTTTCATAAACCCAGTCGTTTTTTATGCTTCAGGCATTTCTTTCCAAATTAAAAAGGCTTCCCGAGGGAAGCCTGCAGACGGCTGTTAGTTTTTCTTTTCGACGATATGTTCCTGATCCTTAAAAATGTGATTGGCCGGAATGACACCGCGCACTCTGGACAATGGGTAAACGTTGGAATGAGATCCAATCACCGTGCCCGGATTCAGAACGCTGTTGCAGCCAACTTCCACTTCATCTCCGAGCATGGCTCCCATTTTTTTCAAACCTGTTGCGTAATGTTCTTCACCTTTTACAACGACAAGTGTTTTGTCACTCTTCACATTGGAGGTAATCGATCCGGCTCCCATATGGGATTTGAACCCCAGAATGGAATCTCCTACATAGTTGTAGTGAGGAACCTGCACTTTATCGAACAGGATCACGTTTTTCAGCTCCGTGGAGTTGCCCACGACACATCCTGAGCCCACCAGAGCGTTGGAGCGAATAAAAGCACACTGACGAACTTCCGTTTCCGGTCCAATGATGCACGGAGCTCCAAGATAAGCACTGTCAAACACTTTGGCAGTCTTATGAACCCAAACATGTTCCTTCACTTCTGTGTAATCTTCTCCCAGTTTTTCTCCCAGGGACACAATTAAATCACCGATGCCTTTTAAGGCCTGCCAGGGAAATTCATACTGTTCCAGATACTCTTTAGCCTGGGTATGATTTAAGTCATATAAATCTTTGATGCGAATCTGATCGGACATGATTCCTTCCTTTCTGCAGACAGCTTACTGCTGTCCGTCTTCCTGCTCTGTCTGCTGCGCATTCGAATCGCTGCTCTGTTCAGAGCTTTGGTCTGTATATTGGTCAGAGTTTTGATCGCTGCCGGGATCCGTGTTCTGGCCGGATGAATCCTGAATACCGCCGTTTTGGTAGCCGGAATCACTGCCATACGGTTCTGTATAGGTTTCAGAATAGGATGGCTGTTCGGCATAGTACTGCTCGTTTTGACTGTCCTGTCCCGATCCGGCGTCTTCCGCGGAAGTTTCGGCTTCACTCTGCTCCTGCTTGCTTCCTTCCTCAGCCTGATCCTGCGCTGGGACCTGTGTCTGAACAGCGGGAACCTGAGGAACTTGTCCGTCCAGCAGCTGTTTGATGCAGGCGCGGACCTGATTGGCGTTCTCGTCTGTACCAAGAGCGGTGTAGGCTGGGGTTGTCAGGGAGGGAGAGTATTCCCATCCATCCTGAACCTGCAGCACCACGTCCTGTATGTTCCAGTGGAAATCTTCGAATTCAAACATTTTCAAAAGATCAAGCAGTTCATTGTAGGTAAAGCTGGTTGCCACACTGGAAGCCAGAACTTTCATGGTCGGCTTGTAGTCCAGGATTGATTTTGGCTTCACCGCCTGGCGCAGAGCATCAATGGCGCTGACGGTATTTGGCTGCATATACTGGTCGTCGCTGGTAAAGTCATTGCGGTCGCTGATAAAACGCCGCATCATGGCTCCGTTCATTTCCTGCTCTCCCTCTTTAAAAGTATAGGAACCGGAGGAGTAGCCATACGATCCTGTCACCATGACGGGACTGTATAAATCTGCCAGCTGACTCAGCTTTGAGGTATCTATCCTTACAAGAAACTGAATATCCGTTCCCAAAAACTGTTCCAGGGAGGCCCGCAGACTTTCAATGGTATACAGGCTGGTCAGAGAAACTTTATCCATTGCCCCTGCCGGACAGTCAATGCCCTGAGGGCAGGCCGTTTGAACCTGATAGTTTCTCGGAATTTGAATATTCAGAACCTGACGGGTCTGAGGGTTGACGCTGATCACTCCAATGGCATCGGCCACAAAGGATTTTTCAGACAGGTCTGTATCGGAGGCAGCCACCAGGAAAGTAAAGGGCTGCTGGTATAAATCCGCTTTCAGTTCTGTCCGGCGAATGCCTGTATCCACCGGAAACTGCTTCACCAAAGAAAGATCTTTGACAGATTCCTTCAAATCACTGAACTGATCAGCAGCTGCCAGGTCGGCATCATTAAGCACGGCTGCCCGGACCGCCTGTCCTTTCAGACCGCGGATCAAAGCCTGCAGCGAGCTGTACTCTTTTACTTTGACATGAATATCCTGATCTTCCAGCTGTTGAATCACATAGCTGTTCAGGTTCTGGCTTCGGTCTTTGAGAACTCCCACAGTCGCTTTGTTCAGCTGCTTGAGATCTTTAACCGGTACAGCCTTGGCTGCATAAATGCCCGGATTCTGGGTAATTTCTTCCGAATGATAGGCCATGACTTTCAAGCAGTCACTGATCGGATTAAACACTTCAGAACACAGATATGCGCAGGCAAACACAAGCATGGACAGAAGGGCGCCAATGACTTTGAGCCTGCGGTTTCTCATTTTTAACAAAAGCATCCAGGCAAGCGCCATCAACAAAGCGCCGATTCCAAACCAGAAGCCAATGTCTCCTGCAGGCAGCATGGACAGCCGAATCTGATCGGCTAAAAACCAGATCAGGCCAAACGCTCCAGGAAGAAAAATGTAAAATCCCGGTTTGCGCAAAAGCTTTTTCCAGTTGATCCTCTTTTTAGGAAGTTCCAGCTTAATATTTTTCAAGGATTCCGGAAGTTCCACAGACACTTTGCGGTTGACTTTCACTCGAACGGTTTTTTCTTCCCCAGAGTGTGCAGCTTCCGGTTTGGCCTGCTTTTCCTGCTGGTCAGGCTCTTCCCGGCTTTCAGATTCTGCCTGTTGACCGGACTCTTCTTCCTGATTTTCAGATTCTGCCTCTGTCTCAGACTCTTCTTCCTGACTTTCCGGTTCTGTCTGGGCCTCAGGATTTTTCTCCTGGGCTTCAGGTTCTGTCTGTTCTGGGATTTCTTCAGCTTCCTGCTCTTGGCTGCCTGTCTTCTCTTCCCCGGAGTGAGAATCCTGTTGTGCATCTTCAGAAGAAGCTTCTTCTTCGTTCAGGACTTCTTCTTCACGAACTTCTTCTTTAGACTTTTCATCTTTATTCATACGGGTCCCCTTTTCAGGTTCTGAATGGAAATTCATTCAGTTGGTTAGTTCATTATCTCATTAAAGGCTTTATGCCCTGTTTTTTCAAGTTTCGCTCTGAAAGATAATCTTCTTTGCGTCTTCAGGCGGTCAAATTCCACCAGGTAGGTCATTTCCTGCTCATCACACTCCAGAATGGTTCCTTCTCCAAAGGCTTTGTGTTTCACCCGGTCGCCGGGCACGAGTGCTTCAAACCCAGAATTTGCTTTCAGCCTTGGATTGGCATCCACGGCTTTTCGGGTCTGATCCATTAAATCTTTTGGACATTCTGGATTCCAGGCAAGGGCGTCAGGAGAAATATCCAGCAGAAACCTGGAGGGAAGCCATAAAACTCCCTGCGCATTTACGCCTTTCGCTTCCGACAGAAACAGTCTTTCTTTGGCACGGGTCATGGCCACAAACGCCAGCCGGCGTTCTTCCTCCATGCCTTCCAGGTTTTTTGTCTTGCGGCTTGGAAAGATTCCTTCGCTTAAACCCGCCACAATGACAATGGGAAACTCAAGGCCTTTTGCGGTATGGACGGTCATCATTTTTACCCGGTCTGACTCAAGGCCTCTGTCAACAGCACTGGCTAAAGCAGCATGGCGGAGATAATCATCCAGTGTGACATCTTCTCCGGCACTCTGTTCATATTCCAGAACCGCCTGCTTCAGTTCGGCCAGATTGTCCAGCCTTTCCTGAGCTCCTTCCGTTCGCCGCATTTTTTCATACCCGGATCGGTCCAGGATTTCTGAAAGGATTTCGTGAACCGCTTTGTTCTGCAGATCGATATTTTCGATCAAATCCACATATTCTTTTGCTTTGGAGCCTGCAATCAAAGGAGAGCTCAGATTGTCCTTAAGAGCCTGCCATAAACTGATCTGATTGTTTTGCGCATAGTCGGTCAGAAACTGAATTCTTGAGCGGCCAATGTTGCGTTTGGGTGTATTGACGGTCCGCAGAAAATCCAGATCGTCTTTATACACCAGCATCCGCAGGTAGGACAAAGCGTCTTTGATCTCAGCCCGCTGGTAAAACTGCACTCCGGAATAAATGGTGTAGGGAATTTCCTTCTTCATAAAGGCTTCTTCCAGATTTCTGGAAAGATAGTGGGCTCTGTACAGGATCGCAATGTCTTTATATTCATATCCTTTTTTAATGAGGGACTCGACCACCTGAGCAATCCCGTTTCCCTGCGCTTCCATGCTGTCAAAATGCATGGCCTGTACGATCGGGCCATCCGGCTTCTGGGTATAAAGGTCTTTTTTGATTCGATTGGAGTTGGCTGCAATCAGACTGTTGGACACCTGCAGAATCTGCGGGGTACTTCGGTAGTTTTCATTTAAAAAGATGGTCTGCGTTCCCGGAAAATCCTGATCAAAATCCATGAGATACCGCACTTTGGCCCCTCTCCATGTATAAATGGTCTGATCCGGATCCCCTACGATAAACAGATTTTTATGCCACCCGCAAAGAACTTCCATGAGCTCATACTGAAGTCCGTCAATATCCTGGAATTCATCGATCATAATGTACTCCAGCCGCTGCTGCCATTTATGACGAATGTCTTCACGGGTTCGGAAGATGTGAAGACTTAAAATGATCAGATCGTTGTAGTCCAGAGCAAAGCTTTTTTTCTGGTAATACAAATACCCGTAAAAAATGATATCCATGCTCGTTTTGGCATTCTGATATTTTTTCAAAAGCTCCTGCTGGGACAGGCTGATGAGATCCTTATAATAATCCGGGATTTCAAAGAGTTTGAGAACCTCAATTTTATCTCTGGCCGCAGAGAAGGTCATATCCTTCAGGGACAGTCCCCTTTCCTCGTAAATCCGGCCAAGGATCGCATCAATATCCGTATTGTCGAGAACCATAAAGGATTTTGGATATCCAATGGCATGGCTGTCTTCCATCAGGACGGTAGAGCAGAAGCTGTGAAAAGTGCATACCAGTCCGGCATCCTGATCACCGATCATATGCCGAATTCTGGCTTTCATTTCTGCGGCAGACTTGTTGGTAAACGTCACGCACAAAATGGAAGAGGGCAGAATGCCCAGTTCATTGACCAGATAGGCAAATCGGCTGCTCAAAGCTCTTGTCTTGCCGCTGCCGGCTCCGGCAATTACCCGGACGTAGCCTTCTGTGGCTTCCACCGCTTCCTGCTGAGCGGCATTCAGTTGATCCATCCAATCCAGAGATTCCATGATTACTCCTCAATTTCAGAACTTAACATCAGTGCTTCTTCCGCTGCCCGGATATAAACATGGCTGTGTTCGCCGCCATATTCCCCGTCCAGAGTCCAGTTGACCGGATCACTTTCAATTTCAAACCAGGGAGACTGTATTTTCACGAAACAGTCGGAAGAATAATCTTTCAGCAAGATGCCCCCGAGTATGGTGTTCAAATCCGGAATGCTTCTCGGGGTGCGAATGAAAAAGCCTTCCAGCACCCCGTCGTTCCAGGAAAAATTATCGTCGGCAAACTGACGGAACCCGCCAATATATTCGGAGTTGGAAATGGAGCAGAAAACGAAAGAACCTCTTACGCTTCCGGATTCCCATCTCACATGCATATTGCAGGAGTTGTTTTCCCAATGGGTGTAGTCCACGGAAACAAGACCATTGACTACGTAAGCCATGGAACCAAAACGCTTTTTATCAATTTGGCTGGTATCGTAGGAGGCATGTGTCATAATGCCGCAGGCAGCCACATAGGCAAAATACCGGCCATTGAAAACGCCAAGATCAATTTGGCGAATGTTGGAGGAGACGGCGCTTTTTGCCGCTTTTTCCATTTTCAGGGGGATCTCATGGGTATTGGCGAAATCATTCACGGTTCCTGCCGGAATGTAGCCCAGTCTTCTGGAGAAACCGATGGCTCCCAGGCCATTGACCGTTTCATGAAGCATTCCATCGCCGCCGGCACTCACAATCTGATTGAATTCCTGTCCATGCTCACTGATATATCTCTGCCCGTCACCGGCACTTTTGGTGGGATAGACGGTCACTTCAAACCCCTCCAGGCTGATGATTTCTACAATCTCTGCCAGATGGGCCCGAATTCGTCCATCGCCGGAATTGGGATTATACAATAATAGCAATCGTTTCATGGTTGCCATTATAACCCAAAAGAATCCTGCAAAAAACGCTTTTTAACCAGCTGTCTTTACGGCCTTTTGCGGGATATCATTCAATGCTTTAAGCCCAATATGATACAGTATTTGAAGCAATGTCTGCCAGTCAGGCCGGCATATGCAGAAAGGGGTGGAAATCGTTGAAGTATCTTATGATGGCTCTTTGTGCCTTTTTCATTACCGTCTGTCTGACCCCTTTGATTAAATGGCTCTCCCTTCGTGCGAATGCGTATGCAAAGGAAAACGAAAGGACAGTTCATCACGGCAAAATCTCCCGGATCGGCGGAGTCGGCATTTATATTGCCTTCTGCGTCTGCATCGGCCTGTTCCTGGATACAGATCTGGCTCTCATCGGGATGTTTGCTTCTGCTTCCATTATGTTTTTTACCGGTCTGTATGATGACTTTTACGAAATAAAACCGAAGACCAAGCTGTTCTGGCAGATGGCTGCCAGCCTGCTTCTGATTGGTTCAGGGGTTGGAGTCAACTCCCTGCATCTGCCCTTTGGCATTGTTGTCAACAACTGGTTTGTTTCCTGCATCTTTACCATGGCATGGGTGGTGGGGATTGTAAATGCCATCAACCTGTCCGACGGACTGGATGGTCTGGCGGGAGGCATGTGTGTGGTTATCTTTTCCGTCATTACGGCCATCTGCATTGTGGACCGGCGCACGGACATTATTCCTGTGTCTGTCATTCTGATCGGAGCCCTTCTGGGATTTCTGGTTTACAACGCACACCCGGCCAGCATTTTTATGGGAGACTGCGGATCGCTGTTTCTTGGCACCATCGTGGCCTCGATCTCTTTGATGGGATTCAAGTCAAGCACCATCATGACCCTGGCTTTGCCGATTCTGATCCTGCTGCTGCCCATCATCGACACTTTTTCGGCCATTCTCCGCCGCAAGCTAAAAGGCCATTCCTTCTCCGATGCGGACAAACAGCATATGCACCATCAGCTGATGTTCCGCTTTGGACAGCAGAAAACCGTCATTATCATGTGCGCCATTACCTTCCTGTTTGGAATGAGTGCCTTTGCCTATATCTACAACCGGATGCTGGGACTGACCGCTATGGCGGTTCTGCTTTTGGCGATTGACATTTTCATCGAAAAGACCGGAATGATTTCCCCGTCCTACCGGCCTTTGTTATCCATTGCCAATCAGCTGATCAATCCTTCCGCACGCAAAAAGACTGCCAAAAAAAAGCAGAAATCCTCGTAAGCTTTAAACTTATGGATTTCTGCATGGCAGTCTTTTTCTTTTTATACCGCTGTATCGTCTCCAAGAATCATAGACTGGATGGTCTTGATCAGGATGGTTAAATCCAGCCATAAAGACCAGTTTCGGTAATACCATTCATCCAGTTCCAGGCGCTGTTCAAAGTCCACCGCCGAACGGCCGTGAGTCTGCCACATTCCTGTGACACCAGGAGCAACAGAAACAATGTCATCGTAATACGTTCCCATGTCCTTCACTTCTCGCGGAAGATACGGTCTTGGGCCAATCAAAGACATTTCCCCTTTCAGCACATTAATGAACTGAGGGAACTCGTCCAGTGACTTTTCCCGCAGGAACTTTCCGGCTTTCGTAATACGGGGATCGTTTTGCAGCTTTTTGTTGACTTCGTACTCTTCCCGAATTTTGGGATCCTTCTGCATCATCTCTTCCAGGATCCGTTCTGCATTGGGCACCATGGTTCTGAATTTATACACTTTAAATTCCTTTCCATTTTTGCCAATGCGGTTCTGGGTAAAAAAGATCGGATCCTTGTCCCCGGATTTCCGATTGAAGAAATAGACATACCCAATCAGAGGAAGCAGAATGGCGCATCCTGCAAGGCCTCCGGCAATGTCAATGGCTCGTTTGG
Organism: Ileibacterium sp.; assembly: GCA_021443945.1. GTDB lineage: Bacteria > Bacillota_I > Bacilli_A > Erysipelotrichales > Erysipelotrichaceae > JABUSF01. The sequence goes on along the minus strand of JABUSF010000003.1, from coordinate 125,530 downwards.
CAAAGTGATCCCAAAAGTGCATACGTCCCTGGGTGGTGGAGATCATCAGCAGACCGTCAAAGTCTACGATGTGAGAAGCATAGTTGATGGTTTCTTCTGCATTCGGCAGGAATCCGACGCTTTCCACCTGTTCGGCAAGACGTTTGGTCAGGCGCTTTAAATCCTGAGGATCCATTTCAGGGATGGCAACCAGCACATCCTGAATGTTGTGTTCCCGAATGAAGTCTTCCATTTCATCGGCCTGGATGATCGGCGCTCTTTGTTCAATGATGTTCTGATGAACATTGGGATATTCTTTGGAATCGTTCAGATTTACAAACCCCTGAATGTCCATTAAGGAAAAACGGTTTGTCAGGGTCACGTTATCCAGCCGTTTGGCTGTTTTTCCGGCCCCAATAACAAGAACCGGCTTACGGCATTCCCTATAAAAAAGGATATGCGCATAACGGATGATAAACAGGGTGATCAGAAAATCAAGCACCGTGAAAATAACGATGTATCCAATTTCCGCCAGAGCGGTGGGAGACCGGAAAGCCACTGTCAGGATCGCTGTAAACAAAAACCCTGCATAGGCCTTGATGCTCTGGTGCAGCTCATCATAAATGAGCAGGGTGGAATTCTGATACTTTCCGCAGATCAGCTGGTTAAAGGTAAAAAGCATAAACAGCTTCAGTTTTCGTTCTATGTTGAAAGGGAAAATAAACAGCAGAATCAGCGTCACCGACAGTTCCAGCACCATCCGGATCATATCAATTTTGCGAATTCGCATATAAAAGCAACTCCTTTTTAAAGCTTTTGGCTCTTCTGAATATACTCAATCTCCGGATGAAACGAAAGCCCTTCGATGGATGCAGACCAGATCAAACGAATTTTTTTGCCTTTCGCTTCTCTGGATTTGATCAGAACCCGGCCGGAGTGGTACACAATTTTAGCCACCTGCCGCAAAGAACGGTAAAGCCCTTCCTTGCGGGCGGTATACACTTCGTTGCGGTAGGCAAAACGGTAACGGCCCAGCCGTTCCATACTGTCCAAAGCGATGTTGCTTCCTACATTGTTTGCGGTTTTGTGCAGAACTACGCTTTTGGGCACGTAATAACCAGGGTGAACCGCACTGATTCTTCTGGTGTATTCGATGTCATCTCCCCAGATAAAAAACTCTTTAATAGGCAGTCCCATCTCCAGAATGGTTTTTGCCGGCAGCAGCAGGCTGACAAATGTGGCTTCCGGACAGAGCAAAGCGCCCTGCCCCCGGTCTTCCTCGGCTCTGACATGAGCATTCATCACGTTTTCACTTCCATCGGTCCAGATGGCTTTGGAGCTGAAATAACCCCCTTCCGGATGTTTTCTGGCTTCAATCAGAAGTTCTTTCAGCGCATTCGGCTCTGGGATGGTGTCATCATCCATCAGCCAGACAAAATCCGGATGCCCCTTCATGGCTTCTTTGATTGCGAAGTTGAATCCGCCGGCTCCTCCCAGATTGGATCCGGTATTGATGTATTCAATGACGCCGGAGGCAATCAGCGGCTGAAGGACTTCTTCCGTTCCATCTGTACTGGCATTGTCCACCACCAGAATATTTAAGTTTTCCTGTATCTTCTGCAGCGCTTCAAGGCATTCCAGCAGAAGTTTTTTTCGGTTATAAGTAACAACTACGGCAGTTGTCTTCATTGATGTTCTCCAATTCTAAAACAATGAACAAATTGTCCAAGCATTATTTTCAAAAAAAGACTGCCGTTTGTCAAAAGCATCGATTGCTGAGGACATCCAGGCAGTCTTTTTGTTCTTTATTTTTGTTTGATTTCCGCTTTTTGTCCGGATTAAGCCTTGTCTGAAACAGACTGAGCGCTTCCGGGATCCGGATTCACTGGTTCCGGGTTTACCGGTTCCGGATTCACGGGATCTGGGTTTACCGGTTCCGGATTCACGGGGTCTGGATTGACTGGTTCCGGATTTACAGGCTCCGGATTCACGGGTTCCGGATTGACTGGTTCCGGTGTGATCGGTGTTGGATCCACAGAAGGTTCCGGAGTTGGTGTTGGTGTGTATGGCTCTTCGTAAGTTGGATAGTACGGCGTGTAGATGGGAGCCGGTTCTTCCACCATCTGATACTCATCGATGCCTTCATCATAAACTGGATCGTGGTTCTGTACAGAAGCATCCAGAGAATAGTCAGCAGCTTCCGGTACTTTTTCCTTAATCAGTTTGTTGATTTCCTCAGCAGATTTTCCATCCAGAACAGCCTGAATCAGCTCTTTGGCAAACTTCACGGTATTCTGATCCAGAACAACAACGGATGCATTGTTGTAGGCTTCTGCACAGTACAGGGAATCCGGCTGGCCAGACAGAGAATAGGAAATGAAATCCCATTTCGGTGCTTTGTTGATCTGGTACTGAATGAGCTCGGAGATCTGAGCCTGGGAAATATCCGTCCAGAAATTTCCTGCAATGGTATCCAGGAGTCCGGCATAACGGGTAATCACTTCCGGACTGGTCACTTTCTTGGCAATCTGAGTCAGAACTTCCTGCTGGTTGCGGATTCGCTGGAAGTCTCCTTCGGCATACGCGTACCGTTCACGGGCATAGCACAGAGCTGCCTGACCATTCAGATGGTTGACCCCTTCTGTTACACCGTAATCGGTACCGAACATGTCATTGGTCCAGAAGCTTTCTACGGCATAGCCGGGCTTCACGTTGACATCAATTCCGCCCAGAGCATCTACAATATCCACCACGGCAGCAAAGTTTGCGCGGAAGGTATAGTTGATTTTTACATCCATCAGTTTTTCGATGGTCGCTTTTGTTGTGTTGTACGTATGAATGCCAGTATGTGTCAGTTTATCGTACTGTCCGTTCAGACATTCATATTCCGGATCACAGGCTGTTTCCACATAGGCATCACGTGGAATGCTCACCAGAAGAACGACGCCTGTTTTTGGGTTGATGGTTGCCAGCATGTTGACATCGGAACGGTCGGTGTTTCCAAGACCTTCGCGGCTGTCAGAACCATTGATCATGACTGTAAATGGTTCCGTGGTAATGTTGGTAACTTTGCTGGAAGCAGAACTCATTTCCGTCGTGTATTCATAAGTAAATACAACTTTTGTTTTGGAAGTGAAATCTGTGAACTTGGAAAGTTCAGTAATGTTGGACAGGTAAACATCGTTGACCACAATAGCATCCACTTTATCGGTATACAAAGCGTCTGCAAGAGGACCGAAGTTGTTGAACTCTTCAGACTCTACTTTGACACCTGCCTCGGACAGGGCGTTCAGCGTTTTTTCAGAACCGGCTTTGTTGATGGATTTCAGAATTCCAACTTTCTTTCCTTCCAGTCCTTTTTCATCATCAATTCCGCTGTCGTTGAGGGCATAAACACGGACAACGTTTTTAACTTTGGCGTTGTCAGCGGTTAAAGCACCCAGTGCATTCTGTGTTCTGAACAGGTAGAAAGACCCGCCTCCGTAAACCAGAGCCAGAACAACAGCCAAAATGCTGCAGAGAACTCTGGAGGTTGTCTTCTTCGTAAAGAAAAGAAGCAGAACAATCACCAGCAGATCCACCAGTCCAAGTCCTGCAAGAACAGGAATTAAAACAGGTGTCGGCAGCACGTTCAGGCGCATGATCTGGAATCCTAACAATACGGACAGCAGAACAATGAGAACACTCAGCAGTAGCTTGACTGCTGTAAAAGACTTACTTGAGCTTTTAGACATTAAGAAATCCTCACTTTTCTATCATTAAAGCATTTTTCGTTTTCATTCGTAAACCGGCTTCTTTATCGATGGATGAATCGTCCGAGAAAACCGGCGGCAATTTCCTCTTTTGACACGATAAGGCCAATTCCATAGGCAGCAAAAAATAAAACTCCTCCCACAGCCAGCGTAAAAAGCGGACTTTTTAAAGAGTATAGTGAACATAGTAACAGAACAGGCACAGAAAAAGCCATACAAACCAACAACTGCTTCCATTCAATCCCTGCGGAAAGCTGACCAATTCTGCCCCGTAAAGACACGATCTGCCAGATTAATACCAGGATTTCTGCAGCCAAAGTACCAAAAGCAGCTCCTGCAGCGCCGTAAACGGGGATCAAAATGCTGTTGAGCAAAAGATCAAGAACAGCCCCGGCACTGACAGAATACAGCACTTGTTTTTCCTGTCCCAAAGGGACCAGAACCTGTATGCCGCTTACATTCGACAGTCCGATGAGAACAATGGTCGGCATCAAAAGGATCATGGCTGGCTGTGCCGGCAGGAAGTCCTGTCCGCTCAGAATCTGAATAATCTGTCCCGAATAGACGGCTCCAAACAGACACACCGGAACGGCAAAGAGCAGTACAAAGGAAAACGCCTTGGAAATCAGCCGGCCAAATTCACTCTCCTGTCCGGTTTCGATATAGAACGAAAGCCGGGGCAGAAGTACGGTTCCCAAAGAGGTCACCAGAGAAACCAGAAGCCCTTTGACTTTGATGGCTGCATTGTACAGCCCTACCTCATAGCTTCCCTTCATAAATCCCAGCATCACCGTATCCAGATTGGTATAAATGGTTGTTGCCACAGTCATCGCAAAAAAAGTGGATATCGGTTTGAAATGCCTTTTCAGATCCAGTTTTTCCCGCTTCACACCTTTGAGAGCTTTAAACAGCATGGCAAAGTTGACCACACCGCTGCCAAAGGAAGAAACCACCGTCATCACGCCATACCATAAATAGTCGGCAGGACTGTGAATAAACAGAAACATGGTGATGACAGAGAGAATTTTAAAGGAAATGGATACCCACGTGATATACGTATACTGTTCCATTCCCTGATAAAACCAGCTGACTCCGATGACATTCAGCAAAATGGCTGAAGAGCAGATCAGCATCAGTGTTTTCTGCGCAGCCAGATCCGGCACCAGAAACAGGGCCAGGAAAAAGGAGGCATACGCTGCAGCTCCCATAATCACATTGATGGTCAGCAGTTCACAGACAGTTGTCTTCAGCTTTACAGGATCCTGACGGACCTGTGCCACTGCCCGAACGCCATAGGTGGGAACCCCCAGCAT
>JABUSF010000003.1:114008-120477 GCA_021443945.1 Ileibacterium sp. | reverse complement strand
GTGAAATAGCTGACAACGCTTGTGGCAAAGGCCACACTGCCGGTCCCGTCTACCAGAAGGATTCGGGACACATAAGGAAAAGTAATAAGAGGAAATAAAATGGAAGAGGACGTCAGAATAAAATTCATGATGAAGTTATACTGTACGGATCTCTGCTTCATGAAATACTCCTTCTATTCAATTTCTGAATCATATCGGGAGTGCTTATGAAATTAAAGCATTCCCATAAAAAAAGATCTTTTTGCAAAGATCTTCCCAAATTTACCCGTTTTAAAGAATCTCTTTGACCTTTTTAAGGGCGGCCAGGATGACCTGGTCCATATCGTAGTATTTGTATTCTCCAAGGCGTCCTCCGAAAATAACATTTTCTTCCTGATCCGCCAGAGCTTTGTACTGTTTATACAGATCGTTGTTGCGGTCATCGTTTAATGGATAATAAGGTTCCATGCCTGGTTTCCACTCATCCGAATACTCTCTGGAGATAATGGTTTTGTTGGAGTGGAGGTCTTCAAACCACTTATGTTCGATAATTCTGGTCCATGGAGTTTCTGAATCCGTATAATTGACGGCTGCATTGCCCTGGAAGTTTTCCTGATCGAGCAGTTCTTCTTCAAAACGGACAGTTCTGTATTCCAAATTGCCAAGTTTGTAGTCAAACCAGGCATCAATAGGTCCGGTGTAAATGATTTGATCTGCTTTGGAAGCCCATTTCTGGCGGTCGTCAAAGAAATCTTCCTCCAGAACGATGTCTGCCCCTTCCAGCATATTGGCGACCATCTGCGTGTAGCCGCCCATTGGAATGCCCTGATGCATGGCATTGAAATAGTTGTTGTCAAAGGTCATGCGCACAGGCAGGCGGCGAATGATAAAGGCCGGCAGCTCACTGCAGGGACGGCCCCATTGTTTCTGAGTGTATCCTTTGATGAGAATTTCGTAAATATCTTTTCCGACCAGAGAAATCGCCTGCTCTTCCAGGTTTTTTGGTTCTTTGGGCGCATCGGCTCTCTGCTCATCAATGATCTTCTGAGCTTCAGCCGGAGTGGTGACTCCCCACAGCTGATTGTAGGTATACATATTGAACGGAAGTGAATACAGCTTTCCGTGATAGTTGGCCACAGGTGAGTTGGTGAAACGGTTGAACCTGGCAAAACGATTTACATAATTCCAGGCAGCATCACTGTTTGTGTGGAAAATGTGAGCTCCGTACTGATGGACATGGATATCGTGATCCAGTCTTGTGAACACATTTCCGGCAATGTGAGGCCGTTTGTCCATAACCAAAACAGAGTGTCCGGCATCCATCAGCTCCCTGGCCATCACTGCGCCATACAGTCCGGCGCCGACAATTAAATAATCATAATGATCTTTCATACTTTTGATGGTTCCTTTCCAGTTCTCAAAAATAGATTGTCATCTTTATTTCAAAAAGAAGTTTCTGCCGATTTTCTGCTGAATGAGCAGATCCCCTCCTTCTGCTTCGTCCAGTATACCGGCCATTTTCTGCACATCCAGTGCAGGAATATTAAACTTATCAAAAACCATCCGCATTTGGGAGGTGCTGAAGCTGGAAGACTCCCGCAAAATCAAATCAGACAGAAGCCCGTTTTTATTGATCACCAGCTGCACAAACGGATTGGAATCTTCCGGTTCAAGCAGTTTGAATACCGGGCTTTCAATCGTCAGGGAATATACGCTTGGCGTGTTGTCCAGAACGGTATAAGTATTGGAATCACTGATCAAATCCGGCGAGATCAAAGGAAGAGCCGGAGTGGCCGGCTGATCTTCTTTCTGGATCATGGTGACAAAGCCATCTTCGTCCACAAACACTTCCATCGCCTTTTGAGCCTGCAGCCGGCTGCCATGCCGATACTGATCTTCAAATCCCATTAACGTATAGCGGGCCAGCCTTGCAGAATGATCTTCATATTCGGAATACTCATACAAGGTGCCGTTCCCATCCATGGTAAACCAGCTTTCCACCCGCCCCGTCTCTTCCGTGACTGCTTTTGAGGCATAGTCGCCGACTCGGACACTGTGCCAGTTTTTTAAAGCCTGAGCATTTTTGTCTGCCATTGTCAGCACTTCAATGGGATTTTGATTTCCGTCCCATTGGCGGTTGATTGGCTCTTTTGCCATGGAGCAGCCAGAAAGAATCGCCGCGCTCAGCAGGAACAACAGCCCTTTTTTTCTTAATTTTATTCTTACCATCTTCCAGAAACTCCGCTAAGCATGACGCATCATTTCTACTTTTGGATTTTCATAGATATTGTTTCCCAGATTTCCAACGGCTTCTACGGGAATGCCGTTTTGATACAGCACAAACGGCCAGGCCAGCTGATCCCGATAACTTTCGGACTGAATGAATTCATCCCACCAGGCGTCCAGCAATTCGATGGACGTTTTGTTTTTCAAATCAGAACAAATCACAGTGGCTTCATTCATTCCATAATGCTCTGGAAATCCCGCCTGGCGGTAGCGTTCCATCTGAGCGGCTATCTTTTCCGGATCTCCCCTTCGAAGCAGCCGGCACGCCTGCGCTTCACTGTAAATATCATCCCGCTCCCGATGGTTGTGCATGGCGATGCCCGTCTGATCAGGAATTCGATTAATCATCGAGCGAATCTCCCCTACACTTCGAACATTTCCATCCATATAAATGGCATAGTCATAATCCTTCATAAATTCAGCAGGATGAAACTTCAAATACCGGTTGGCCAGAATGTTTCCCTTGCTTAACAAGTCTGCCTCCAGACCGATGATTTGATAATCATCTGCATATTCCTGATAGTCCTGAGGATGATCTGTAAACAAAAGAAAATCTACATTGTCAAAATGACAAAGAGGTCTGGCAATTTTGTCATACCCCCCCAGAACGCAGGTATAAACCGCAATTCTCGGTTTTGTGTAGTCCACCCGATTGCAGTCTGTCTGCGGACGGTCTTTGTGGTTTAAATAGTTTTTTCGAATCACTTTCGCGGCTTTGTAATCGCTGAGTTCTTTTTTCAGCTTTTTAAAATCCCGCTCCCGAATCATTTTTTTATAACGGAGCAGCGCGGCACCTTTCCGGTAGGCAGGCGAATTCAGGATCTCCTGCTTTTCTTTTTCCAGCTGTTCCACTGCTTTATAGTTCATAACATCACCTCTGTGACTGCTTGTTTCTTTTTCGTTCCCCTTTAAAGCCGGGTTGTCGTCACTACAGAATAACATGGAAATGCAGTCCGTCATCTTTTTTGAGATTTTCATCCTCGGATTGTGGCTAAAAAAAGCATTGAATTGGTTCAATCAACAGAAACAGAAGATCTGATCTTCGGGGACAGGGCTTCCCGCCACCCCTTCCACATGGATCCGTTTTCAATTTAGCAGACGGCAGTTTCCTGGACTGGAATCTGTAAAAAAGGCAGCCTGATGGGCTGCCTGAAGTCAGGAGGTTCAATGAACATCCGCGTTCCTGTCTGATGTCTGGTCCTCCTGTTTGTGTTCTTCTGTACGGGTTCGCTCTGTTTTTCCCGCAAACAAAACATCTCCTTCTTTAAAAGTATGGGTTCCAGTCCGCGAATTGGGTGTGCAGAGGCTGAATCCAACAGAATACTTTTTCACACTGCCAAACGGGAAATAATAAAGAGCCTCATTTTCAGAAAGCAAATCCTGGCTGACTCGGATGCAGCTGCGCCTTTGGTCTTCTGAATCCTTAAGCCCCTCAGACAGCTGAACCTGATACGCCTTCCCGCTGATTAAAACGTCTTTATCCGGAACCGCTGCATTTTTGACATCGGCAGCCTGTTCAAGGTGAGCTTTATAGTTTTGATCAATTTGATCCTGAACTTCCCTGAGAGAAACTTCTTTCAAAAGGATGTCTGAGGGCAGATATTCCAGATCCCACCAGTCGGATGCAATTTCAATTCCCTGTGCCGCCTGTATATAGACTGGAATTTTGGAACGAACCCCGTATTCGTCTGCTCTCACTTCCCATAAATAGCCTGGTTCATCCATCGACAGAAATCCTGAATTGAAATCTGCATCAATCGTGGATCCAGTCATGTGAATCGTACAAGACTTTGGAAACGCATCAGCCATTTTCTGACAAAACGTTTTGGCAGAATGAAGCAGCTGTTCCACCGTTTTTTCATCCGGATTTGAATCTGAGCTGACCAGGAACATGTCATAAGCTTTTAGGTTGGTATCTTCCTTTTGCAAAAACTCCTGAAGATCTCCTTCGTACAGATTGCTGAACCCTTTTGCTCCATCCTCGTACTGACCGATTTGAAGTTCTCCCTCCTGCAGGATCTCCACTCCGTTTGTCTGCGTGATTTCCTGGACTGCCGGTTTCCAGATCTGATCCAGAATGGCATTCTGGATTTCATCGTACTGCCGGTCATCAATCATCAAGTCCCGGCTGCAAAGATAGGTAACTACACTGCCGTCACTCATAAAATAGGAATAATCTTTGTTGGGAACCCATCCAAACAGACCGGTATCTCTTCCATTCATTTCTGCCTTTTCCACCCTTGCATTCGATTTATATTTGATCCGGTAGTAGGTCTGGGCTTCTTTTTCCATTCTTTCCATTTCTTTTTGTTCTTTTCTCCAGCATCCGCTTATGAAAAAGACACTCATGCCGGCAAAAAAGAGTGCAGCCATTGCTTTTCTCTTCATTTCTTTTCCCCTGCCTGAAACTCAGTGGTGTGTTGGTTTCTCTTACAAGAATTCTGACAGGTTTTCATTTTGGAAAACAGATGGATCTTCATGAAAAAAAAGCAGACAGAAATTACTGTCTGTTGGGTTCAATGGTAATGTAGCAGCCGGCTCTGTTGGAGCTGTCGGTTGTAGATCCAATTTTTTCGGGATGGTAATCCACCACTTCCAGAATCCGTTCCGGATGTTTCTTTTGAAGCTTCAGGAATTCCTGGTTGTCTTCTTCACTCAAAATAAAATGGCTTTGAGCCGTGACGGGTTCGCTTTTCATCTCAAAGTTCAGGGGATTCCCCAAAGCACAGTCAATGACCATTTCCGTAAAATCCAGCCCGGTGGAGCATGGAACCAGATGACTGCCAATGCAGTCTCCTCCCATGCGGCCGCCAATTTCAATCAGGCCGATGTTTCCGCTTTCATCCACTTTGATTTCTGAATGGGACGCACCTGTCGTAATCTGCAGAGCATCCAGGCCTTTGAAGACTTCCTCTTTGATTCTGGCCAGAAGCTCATCATCCAGACCGGACGGCTCAACATGGCCGGTTTCTATAAAGTGGGGAGCTCCGGTGGTCATCTTTCTGGTGGCCTGCAGAAAAACATGTTTTCCATTCTGAGAGATGCATTCAATGGAGAACTCTTCTCCTTGGATAAAGTTTTCTGCCAGAACCTGATGGCCAAAACTTTCTGCTGAGGCATGTTCAATGGCTTTGGCAGCTTCTTCTTTCGAGAAAACCAGAGCAATTCCCCGGCTGCCGGAGCGGTCTGCCGGTTTAATGATCAGCGGCCACTGAAAGTCATCCAGCAAGTCCAGCTGCCCGGTTGTGATTTCCACGCTTTTGCAGGACGAACAGCCGGCTTTTTCAAAAGCCTGCCGCATTTCATGCTTGTTGGTGGAAAGCTTTGTGCACTCAAGGGAGTTAGCGGGAAGGTTCAGCCTGTCGGCTACATAATTGACGGTTTCCATTGCCAAATCGGATGCGATGGAGCAGATCCCGTCAATGCCAATTTCTCGGCACATTTGTTCGATCTCTTCTTTTTCCACAATGGAAACAGGATAGAAAAAGTCAGCTTCATACTCCCCCGGATCATTGGCTTTCCAGGCAAAGACGTGGGTTTCGAGTCCTTTTTCTTTGGCTTTTAAAATAAGGGGGAGCTGCAGATAGCTCGCCCCTATAATGGCTAATTTCTTTTTCATAATTTATGACAAAAACGCAGGGATGATTTCAAAGGTAAACAGGCTGATCAAATACAGGTTGGCAAGAACCGCCAGCCCGATCATATACAGCCGTACCGGAAATCCATACAGCAGCAAAGGCTTGTCCGTCTCCGGAGCCTGATAAATCCAGATCCCGGCCGCAGTGAAGCAGAAAATCCACAAAAAGCGCAGCAGCCGGATGAAGTTGGTATCAAACAGGCACAGAGGCACAATGACAAAAGCAGCCAGAGACATATTCATGCAGAGCCGGAAATAGTGTTTGACTCTTTCATCCCCGCTCCATTTGGTATACATCAGGCGGCAAATCAAATATAAGCCCGCCTGCATGACAATGGTCACGGCAATCCCCGGAAGTCCCATGGGATTGCCTTCCTGGATATACACCCGAATTCGGGTGAGATAGGCATAGGATTCCATAATTCTTCCCACCTGGGGAATGAGCAGAAACAGCCCAACAGCCACCACAGCAATCAGTGCCGTGCCGGTTTTCGGCCATTTGTTCAGAATATAGACCACCAGCAGTCCGAAGAAAATCGGAGAAGTGGTATGCATCAGGCAGGCAGC
>JABUSF010000003.1:111858-113746 GCA_021443945.1 Ileibacterium sp. | reverse complement strand
ATCACTCCATACCAGCCCATGCCGAGGGATCTGTACAGTTTTCCAAGTCCGACAATTCGGTAGACTTCTGCATAGTTGTCATAGTCAGGCACGCTGATATGGCTGTAGACCATCCATGTGAGCAGAACAATGACATACAGATCAAAGTTTTTATACGGGTTCAGCAAGCTCAACGCTTTTTTTGAAAAGCCGCTGCTGGCCGCTGCTTTCTCATCAAACCAGCAGCCGAGCTTTTGAAACGGTTTCTGGCCGCAAACGCCAAAAATCAGAAGAGCAAAATAGGGTACTGCAAACATACTCAGTTTTCCTCCATCTTTTTGGCATCCTTCCAGCCTTTGAGAATAGCTTTCCACATCTCAATACGGCTGCTGGACAGCGGGTAGCTTAAGGTGTAATAGGCAAACTGCATCATCATCCATCCCGGGGTCATCTGCCTGCCGCTCTGAGTGGGGTACAGATGATGAACATACCGGGAATTGCGGGCAATGTAATACAGTCGGAAGGGCGAATATACAGGAGTCACAGAAAGTCTCTGAAACGCTTTTTTTCCTGTCATTTTGTACAGAGCGGCCATAAGCTTGACGGGCTTTCCCTGCCCCATTTCCTGAACAAGCCATGTTTTCGGGCAGCGGATAATCTGCCAGCCGGCCTCCATCATGCGGATGTTGAATTCCACATCCACACAGTCAATAAACAAATCTTCCCGATATCCGCCGGCTTCAATGGCCGCTTCTGTTCTGTTCAGGGAAGCGGACGTGATGCACAAAATCGGATCGGTAATCTGCTGACGGAATGGAAGATCCATCGCCTGGTATTCTTCCATGGTAATTTTCTGATTGTTGAGAAGAAAGGGACAGACAATCCCCGTTTTTTCATCAACAGCCTCCAGCAAAGAAGCAGTCAGATTGTCAGCCACCAAAGAGTCCTGATCCATGGTCAGATACCACTGGTAGCCATTCTCTTTGGCGTAATTCAAAATCTGGTTGAGAGCTTTGGCAATACCCAGATTGGCCTGGTTGGCAATGCGCTTGAGTCCATACTTGTTCTGCAGCTGAACCACTTCCTCCATTTCATTGGGGGAGTTGTCCACCAGAAGGATCTCGTGGGTCTGAGGAGCCAGAGCCTGAATGTTTTTTTCCAGCTGTCTGATATCCGGATTGAACAGAACAATCCCAGCCAGAACTTTTTTGTCCTGATCACTCCACGTCGCTGTCATCAATACTCACTTCCCAAAGCTTGCGGATGGCTTCTTTTTCGGAGTTGACCCGGATCGAACCAGTGGCTTTCATTAAGGACAGGTTTGGATTGTAGTATGGATCGCCTTTTTCAAAGAGATCTCTGTGGGTGGATAAAATACGGTACTGCTCTCTTCTGAACCGTTTGGCCTTGGAAGGCTCTGTATCCAGCCCCCGGCTGACAGATTCAAGATGATACATCTTGATTCCTTCCAGCATGACGTTGTAATACCCGGCTTCCAGCAGACGCAGGCAGAAGTCAATGTCGTTGTAGGCTACTTCAAAATCCTCATCCAGACCGCCCACTTCTCTGTATTTGTCGGCCGAAACCATCAGACAGGCCGCTGTGACGGCAGAAACATTGTGCTGCAGCAGCTTCATGGCATCAAATTCAGGGATGTCCGGATTTTCGTTGAGATAGGCATGGAACGGACCGTTGGGACCAAGGATAACCCCGCCATGCTGAATGGTATCGTTGGCATAGAGCAGTTTGATGCCGACCGCTCCCACTTCCTTTCGGATGGCATTGGAAGCCATTGCTTTCAGGAAGTTTTCATCAATGATGTCAGTATCGTTGTTGAGAAGAAGAAGAAGTTCTCCTTTGGCCTGCTTGGCGGCAAAGTTGTTGATGGCAGAGTAGTTGAATTTATCAT
>JABUSF010000003.1:101355-111829 GCA_021443945.1 Ileibacterium sp. | reverse complement strand
TCCTTCTCGGCTTTTTTATAAAACTCGAAGGTGCTGCTTTTTTCAGAATTGTTTTCCACAATGAGCACTTCGTAATTGGAGTAGGTGTTGCGGTGTTCCAATCCTTCCAGCAGCCGCTCAAGATCTTCGATATGGTCTTTGTTTGGAATGATGATGGAGACCAGAGGCTCTTCATCCAAAAGGTATTCCACATCATACCGGCCCAAAAACGGAGTTTCACTTAAACGGGCTTTGAGGCCTTCTCTCTGGAAATGATCCATCAACGCTCTTTGACCGGCGATCACGGCCCAGTTTTTCTGACCGGCTTCTCCGGCGGTGGATCCTTCATGGCGGCGCCAGTGATAGAGAATCTTTGGAATGTGCTTAATTTTGTTCCAATCCACTTTCTCAACCGCTCTTAACAGGAAGTCATAATCCTGGGATCCGTCAAAGTCGGAACGAAGCCCTCCAAGACTTTCGAACAGTTCCTTTTTTGCGACGGTAAAGTGGTTGATGTAATTGCAGGTGCGCAGATAGTCGATGGAGAAATCCGGTTTGAAGGTCAAATCGTCAAACTCTTCAAATCCTCCTGCCGTATTCTGACTGGTTTCCACCCAGCGCACCTTGTCTTCATCAGAATACAAAAGATCATAGTCTTTTTCGTTGATGGCTTTGACCATTTCATACAAAGCATCCAGAGACAGCAGATCATCATGATCCATAAAGCCGAAGTATTCCCCATCGGCATGACGGGCGGCTTCATTGGTGTTTGCGGAAATGCCCCGGTCCTCTTCGTCCTGACGGCTGACATAGACGATTCGTTTCTCATCCGCATATTTGGCCATATGTTCTTTTAAAACATCGTCCGGAGAGCCGTCTGCAATGACCAGCTGCCAGTTTTCATAGCTCTGGTTCAGAACGGATTCCACCATTTTGTCAAAGAAATCCATAGGCGGTTTGTAAGCCGGAACCAGAATGGAGATCAGCGGCATTTTTTCAAAAACGGTCTTTCTTTGCTTTTCAAGCGTTTCTTTTGTCAGTTTGTTTTCTTTCAGCCAGGTTTTGTCATTGGCCATTTCACGGTATTTGAACCCTCTGCGCATCACCGCCAGGCGCACCAGTCTTGGCAGCCCTTTGATGTGAGCAATCGCGGTTCTTTCGTCCGCGAGCAGCCGCCATCCTTCGATGGCTTTTCTGACTTTGGACATATTGGGCCGGATGAGCACCCGTCGCTGCGCATGACCGGACTGCATCACCAGCCAGTAATCCGCATTCTTTAAATCCGCGAACACATTAATGCTGAACCCGTAGCTTTTGCCCTCTTCAAGAATCAGATTGGGGGGCAGCACTTTGTTGCGGGCCATTTCCTGTTCGACTTTTCTGCCATGACTGTCTTCGATATAAATGGAAACTTCTTCCCCTGGAAGAGACACCGCCCATCCGGAGACCTGATAAAACTTTGGCGTCAGGCAGTGCACCATGGCATCAAACTGGATGTTGTCCCGGCAGCGAATGCTCTTCATCGTTTTGGAACTGAAATTGACCAGTTCCTGATCGTCTGCTTTTAAGACGAAATTCGGGCAGCTTTCCGGGAGCTGTATTTTCATGGTAAAACCGGCGTTGTACGGGATTTTTTCATTGGGAAACAAAATCTGCAGGTCAGGCCGGGCAAAGTTTCTGATAACGATGTCTTTTACAGGCTGATCATTAGAAAAAGAAGCCCACTCAATGGGCTCTTGCTTTCCGTTGAAATACCATCCCTGAATGTATAGTGCATTTTCCGTGCCGGTTTCGTTGTAAACAAGTGAATCGATTTGATAGTTTTTCATCTCTGCTCCTTATATGACTTTCCCGGAGCAAACCAGCCCCATTTACTGAAGTATTTAAACCAGCTGGACATGTGAATACTGAACAGCTTCAGGCTTTTGTGGGAGCCTTTTTCCCATTTGTGAATCACAGTGGTATCGGGACAGTACATCACAGATGATACCTGGTTCACGCGGCGGCATAAATCCGCATCCTCGAGATACATAAAAAACCGTTCATCAAAACCTTTCAGCTTTTTAAGCATGCCGGTCTCACACACCAGAAAGCTGCCCTGGGCAAAAGGCACATTAAAGGGCTTCGTATAATCGGCATGGGCCAGCTCATGCTTGGCATTTCGTTCCTTAAACAGGTCAGCCGGACTCATGCGGGCCATCATATCGATCAGCGTGGGATGCTGGCGGTAAACACTCAGGCGGTTCCCGTCCTCTCCCACCAGCTTTGGTACGGCCATGGCACAGTTGTGTTCATCAAGGAATTTTAAAAGAATGGAAAAAGAGTCTTCCGTAAGCAGAACGTCCGGGTTGACGATCGCATGGTATTTGGAGTCAATTTTGTTCAGCAGCAGGTTATGGCCTGCGCCAAAACCGATATTGCCTCCGGCATGCACATATTCCACATCGTCATAACGGGCAGTAAGGGGTTCAAACAAAGCCTGATCATCTGCATTGTCCACGATATAGATTCTTTTTTTCAGCTGCGGACTGGTGTAATGCTCAATGGATTCCACCAACCGGCTGATATCTTTTGAATTATGATAGGAAACAATTCCAATACTTAAATCTGCAGACGCCATACTTACCCCTTTCTTGCTCAAGGCAGTTCAAATTCCCTCTCTGTCGCTCATCCCTGTCAGGATGTCTTTTTTTTCTTATTCTTCACCCATGTAAAAATCGTGATACCAGCGGGCAAAGCTTCTAAGCCCTTCGCGCAGTGAAGTCTGCGGCTTGAAGCCGAAATCTTCAATGAGATCCGTCACATCCGCATAGGTCACCTCTACATCTCCAGGCTGCATGCCAACCAGTTTTTTGTGGGCTTCAAAATCATAATCTGCATCCAGAACTTTGGCATCGATCAGTTCCTGCTGCAGGATATCTACGAATTCCAGAAGATTTTCCGGTTCGTTGTTTCCAATGTTGTAAATTTTGTACTGCACACCATTTTCGTTGGCAGCCGGTGCCGTCTGCATCACCCGAATGACACCTTCTACAATGTCGTCAATATAGGTGAAGTCCCGGCGGCAGTTTCCATAGTTAAAAATCTGGATGGTCTGACCGTCCCGCAGTTTATCGGTAAAGCCAAAGTAAGCCATATCCGGTCTTCCGGCTGGACCATACACGGTAAAAAAGCGCAGCCCGGTTGACGGGATCTGGTACAGCTTGGAATAGGCGTGAGCCAGAAGCTCATTGGACTTTTTCGTCGCTGCATACAAAGACACCGGAGAATCCACCTGGTCTTTGGTACTGTATGGAATCTTTTTGTTGGAGCCGTAAACGGAGGAGCTGGAGGCGAATACCAAATGCTTCACAGGGAAGGCGCGGCAGGCTTCCAGAATGTTGTAGAAACCCATCATATTGCTTTCCATATAAACATCCGGATTGGTAATGGAATAACGCACCCCGGCCTGTGCAGCCAGATTGACCGCCACGTCAGGTTTGTATTCTTCGAACAGCCCGAACAGCATTTCTTTATCCGCGATGTTTCCCTTCACGAAAACGAAACGGTCATCTTCCATCAAAGGTTTGAGACGATATTCTTTAATCGCAGGATCGTAATAATCGTTCATGGAATCGATTCCGATGATTTTGATTCCTTCAAAGTCTTTGAGCAGTCTTGCTGCCAGATTGGAGCCGATGAATCCGGCTGCACCGGTAATCAGGACGGTGCTGTTGTTTAAATCAATATTGGAACTCAGCATGTTTCATCCTCTTTTTCGTTTGCTGTCAGTTTTGAGCAGGAGACAGCTGTTTTTGAATCTCCTGACTGGTCAGGGATCCGATTTCTTCAAACTTCTGTTTGTATTCCTCTTCTTTGGCATCCTTTGCCTGAATGCTGTTAAAGTCTTCTTTGTTAATGTAGTAGGAGCGAAGACGGCCAATGGGGACTTTCTTCACCATTTCTTCATAGGCAGCAGAGCTGTCTTTCAGGGCATGGGCCATGTACCGGCTGTACAGATAGGGATCCATGTCTTCCGGCTTTTCAAAGCTCATGATTTCTGCCTGCCAGTCTTTGCGCTCATTTTCCAGAGCCCGGATGGCCTGGCGGCGTTCTCCGAATCCATGCAGGCTGTTCATATACAGAACAAATCCTGCGCAAAGAGCAAGGACAGCACCGACAGCGGCGATGCGGCCGGCTTTGGGCAGCCTGCTCCATGGTCCATACACAGGCACATCTTCCTTCATCCACTGAATCAGCCGCCGGTTGGTATACAGCAGCGGGATGCAAAGGAACAGCAAAAAGGAGTTCAGGGAGATGGACAGCAGTCTTGGCTCCATAATGGAGCAAAGCAGAACAGAAATGCAGCAGACAATTCCCGCGGCATTGGCCTTTTTGGAAAAGTTCTGCATCATCCAGTAATATCCTGCTGCCACCAGGCCATACAGGATCACCCCGTAGTCCAGCAGGTCTTTTACATAGGAAATATCGGCAAAGTTGTATTCATCCTGCCAGATGTAGGTGGGGTTCGGTCCTCCGGATCCCAGCCATTCAATGCTCTGGCCAAACAGAGTCAGGGGATAGGTTTCCAGGGCCTCCCGGCACAGGCTCAGACGGCCGGTCATTAAATCATCCGCAAAATCCCAGAACCTGGAATTTGGAGTGTACATCAGGCACGCGGCAATGGGAGCTGTGAACATGAGAATGGTTCCTGCAAACAGCAGCGGTTTCCAGTATTTCCAGCCAAAGACTTTTTCCCAGACTTCCCTTGGCACTTTAACCGCAATCAAAAGCAGCAGAGCGCAGGCTTCAATGAGCACAAAATTGGTCCGGGCCAGGGTCATGTAGAACACCCCGTAATTGACCGCAGAAATAACCGCAAATGCGATGAAGCCATATTTTTTCTGGAACAGGTAAGCCCCCAGCAAAAACAGGAAGAAGAAATGAGAATGCATCTCCAGAGGATAAATGTATCCAAGGGAGTGACGGTATCTTCCTCTTGTGGAGGAGTAAATCAAATCGGTTAGCAGACCCGTCTGGCTGAGCGCCACCACAAGAACGGCCGCAGCCAGCTGGGTGATGAAGATCATCTTAAGCAGATGCTGCAGATTCAGCGGTCTGGCCGCTATCAGCAGCAAAACAATGGCAAAGGGGATCAGGGATCCGGACAGCACAAAGTTCAAAATAGAGGTGATCAGCGCGGTGCACAGCAGCAGGTGATCTTTGAGCCAGGCAAACAGACTGAAAAGCGCTTCTTTCAGGCTGTCAGCCGGGTGGCTTCCAAAATAATAAGCCAGACACATGAGGCTCAAAAAGGCATACAGGCCATAGCGAATCAGCTTGACCATCAAAGACAGCGGTCCGATGGAATCCAGGACCGTGACGGTCATAAACGAGCAGAGCATATAGGCCACAATGCCGGTTTCTGCCAGAACACTGTATTTTTCATAAAGGAAATGAATCAGTTTCTTTACCATGGAAATTCCTCTTCTAAAAGCTTCCCTTATAGCGCTGGTGGAAAAATTTGGCCTTTAAGAAAGCGGCGGCTTTTTTGCCCCAGTTGATTTTTTCCGTATAAATCAAAGGCACTTCCGTATAGGAGATGTTGTTTTTGTCCAGCCATACATCCAGAAGAATTTCTCCAATGCGGCCAAACACTCTTGCCTGAAAGCCATCGTACTGAGAGACGTCGATCTCTTTTTCCAGGGCTTTGAGCACTCCAAACAGGAATTCGCAGTACTGATCCGCCAGCTCTTTTTTCATAATGAACATGTTGAACATATGAGAGCTGCGCTCTTTCATGTGCTTGTCAAAAGCCGGCAGATAATCCGGATACAGCTTCTGAATGATTCTTCTTGTCTTTTTAATGTCCTGTTCATAATGGGTATGCTGATAGTGAGAGTAAATCGTCTCAATGACATAATGCTGCTTTTTCGGCAGGATGACATCCGATTTTTCCAGAAGCTTCTGCGCTTCCGGGCCGGAAAGAATTCCAAAAGGAGCTGCGCTTCCTTTGAAGTGCCGGCGGTAATGGGCCAGCCCGAGATGACTGCAGTCCAGATTTTTCCAGGCCCAGTACAGCCCCGTCAGCTCACAGTAGTTTGGATTCTTGCTGGAGATGTTGTCGTTTTCATCATCCCGCTGATATCCAATCGAATCTTTGCCCTTTGCACCCACCTGAACAGGAAGATACATCTTGTCTGAGGGCATTTGATATTTTTTATGTGCTGCAATGATTAGTTTTATATCCATATAGAACCCCCATCCACAAATCGGGCGAATACAGATTTCGCCATCGAGTTTTTCCTTCGGGTATAGTATACAGTTCACCCTGCATTGCCAACCAACCAAAACCTCCCATTATCAAAATGCCCTGTGCCGCGGGGAATGAAAGCCCGAGGCAAAGATGTTTACGGGAAGAGGACAGCCGGCAGGAAAGAACGGCAGACTGATCTTGATTCTGCTTTGGCAGACCCAATCAGTCATGACACAAGCTTTAATATATTATCATTTCAAGTTTCATTCAACGCACAAAGGCCCATCTTCCCTTTTCAGAAGCATGGGCCTGTTTTGCGTTTGGTTATTTGTTCTGGCCGATTTCCACCAGATAACGGCTTAAGGCATCCTGCCAGCTTGGCAGTCTTTCAAATCCATTTTCATCCAGACGAGTCTGGTTCATGCGGGAATTGGAAGGACGTTTGGCTTTGGCAGGGTAAGCGTCAGAAGACACAGGAGCGACATTTACATCCATACCGGCCTGACGGAAAATTTCCTTGGCGAAATCATACCAGGAGCAGATGCCCTGATTGGTGGCATGGTATTTGCCGTATTTGTCGGTCTGGATCATATCCACAACCAGGCGGGCCAGATCATAGGTGTAGGTTGGAGAGCCGATCTGGTCATTGACAACCGTCAGATCTTTTCTTGTGGATCCCAGCTTCAGCATCGTTTTAATGAAGTTGTTTCCGTTGTTTCCAAACACCCAGGAAATCCGGATGATGAAGTGTTTCGGATAGGCTTCCACAAACTCTTCTCCTTCCGCTTTGGTCAGACCATACACATTCAGAGGATCTCTTGGTGCATCTTCCATCCAGGGCTGATCTCCCTGTCCGTCAAAGACATAGTCTGTGGAGAAATACATCACAGGAATGTCCAGCTCACGGCAGACATCCACAATGTTTTTGGTTCCTTCTGCATTGACTTTGCGCACCACATCCAGAAGTTCCGGCTCTTCGGCTTTGTCAACCGCTGTCCAGGCGGCGCAGTGAACAACAGCATCGTAGTTTCCTGCTTTAATGACTTCTTCTACCTGAGCAGCATTGGTAATGTCCATTTCATCAATGTCCACACCAACGGCTTCGATTCCTCTTTTTTCAGCTTCGTTGACTACGTCATATCCAAGCTGTCCTTTATATCCAGTTACAAGAATCTTCATGTTCTGTACTCCTCGTTCCTATTTTTTGAGTCTGTTTACTTATCCAGGCGGCCTTTTTCCACGTACATGGAATTGAAGTAGTCCTGATATTCTCCGGAAAGAATGTGCTGCCACCAGTCTTTGTTGTCCAGATACCACTGAATGGTCTGAGCGATGCCGGTGTCAAAGTTGTATTCCGGTTCCCAGCCCAGTTCGCCTTCCAGTTTGGCAGGGTCAATGGCATAACGCATATCGTGGCCTTTGCGGTCTTCGACGTATGTGATCAGAGATTCTGGTTTGTTCAAAGCTTTCAGAATGGTTTTTACAACTTCCAGGTTGGTTCTTTCGTTGTGTCCGCCGACGTTGTAGACTTCGCCTTCTTTGCCATTGCGGATGATCAGGTCGATGGCTTTGCAGTGATCCAGAACATGCAGCCAGTCACGGACGTTGGCGCCGTTTCCATACACGGGAAGCGGCTGATCGTCCAGTGCCCTGGAGATCATCAGAGGAATCAGTTTTTCCGGGAAATGGTATGGGCCGTAGTTGTTGGAGCAGCGGGAAATGGTTGTGGGCAGGCCATATGTTCTGTGATACGCCTGAACAAACAGGTCTGCTGCTGCTTTGGAGGAAGAGTATGGGCTGGAGGTGTGCAGCGGTGTTTCTTCCGTGAAGAACAGATCCGGACGGTCCAGCGGCAGATCCCCATATACTTCATCGGTGCTCACCTGATGGTAGCGTTTCACGCCATATTTTACAGCGGCATCCAGCAGAGTGGTGGTTCCCAGAACGTTGGTTCTGACAAAGATTTCAGGATCTTCAATGGAACGGTCCACATGGCTTTCTGCTGCGAAGTTGACAACGATGTCAGGCCGTTCTTTTTCAAACAGGCCGTAGACAAATTCACGGTCGGCAATGTCCCCTTTGTAGAATTTGTAGTTTGGCTTGTCTTCCACATCTTTTAACGTTTCCAGATTTCCTGCATAGGTCAGGTTGTCCAGGTTGATAATGGTGTCTTCAGGATATTTGTTCACCATGTACTGTACGAAGTTTCCGCCGATAAATCCGGCTCCTCCGGTTACTAGAATTTTCATAAAATCTCCTTTTATAGACGACTGCTGTCTCTAGCAGTTTTCGTTGTAAATGAACTGGTTGTTGGATTCTTCCAGAACCGGTGCAATTTCATCTTTTTCAGACAGAACCGGTTCAATGCCTTCCAGCAGAGTTCCCCAGTCTACATTGACGGTGGGGTCATTGTAGCGGATGGCGCCTTCAGAGGCTTTGTCATAGACGTTGTCCACTTTGTAGCGGAATTCCACATCCGGGCTCAGCGTTAAAAAGCCGTGGGCAAATCCCTGAGGAATGAAGAACTGACGGTGGTTTTCTGCAGACAGTTCCACAGCCACCCATTTTCCATAGGTTGGGCTTCCTTTGCGGATGTCTACTGCTACGTCAATGACACGGCCTTTGGTACAGCTGACCAGTTTGGACTGGGCATAAGGCGGGTTCTGCCAGTGCAGGCCGCGGATGGTTCCCGGCTGGGCAGAAAAAGACATGTTGTCCTGGACGAATTCCACGCCGATTCCCATTTTTTCATATTTTGGTTTGGAATAGGTTTCCGTAAAGTAGCCCCGGTGATCCCCGAATACATCGGTTTCCACAATCAGAACGCCGGGAATTTCAGTTTCAATTACTTTCATGCTTGGTCCTTATCTACATAACGGCGGTCCATCAGTTTTTTCAGGTAAGCGCCGTACTGATTCTTTTTGTAAATTTCGTAAATGTCCTTCATTTCATCCATGCCGATCCATCCGTTGCGGAAGGCAATTTCTTCCAGACATGCAATTTTGCGGTGCTGGTGTTCTTCCACTGTTTTTACAAAGTTGGTGGCATCCACCAGAGACTCATGGGTTCCGGTATCCAGCCAGGTAAACCCGTCTCCCAGAAGGGTAACGCCCAGTTTGCCATTGTCCAGATAAATCCGGTTCAGGTCGGTGATTTCCAGCTCACCGCGGGCAGATGGCTTCAGGTTTTTGGCGTATTTCACCACATCGTTATCGTAGAAATACAGCCCTGTGACAGCATAGTTGGATTTTGGATTTTCCGGTTTTTCTTCCAGAGAGATGGCGTTTCCTTCTTCATCGAATTCCACCACGCCAAAACGCTCCGGATCCTCGACATAGTAGCCGAAGACGGTGGCTCCTTCTTCTTTGGAAGCCGCTGCTTTCAAGCGTTTGGCCAGACCATGGCCATGGAAAATGTTGTCCCCCAGAATCATGGCAACAGAATCATCGCCGATGAATTCTTCTCCCAGGATGAAGGCCTGGGCCAGCCCGTCCGGGGATGGCTGAACTTTATAGGAGAGCTCAACGCCGAACTGGTGTCCGTCGCCAAGCAGTTCTTCAAATCTTGGTGTGTCTTCAGGAGTTGAAATGATCAAAATCTCCTTGATCCCTGCTTCCATGAGAATGGACATTGGGTAGTAAATCATAGGCTTGTCAAAGACAGGCAGCAGCTGTTTGCTGGTTACTTTTGTCAGAGGATACAGACGGGTTCCGCTTCCTCCGGCGAGAATAATACCTTTCATGGACTAAGTCCTCCTTGATGGCTTCATGGTATACCTTGACGTAAGGTTAATGTAAAGCAAAAAGTCCGGATTCCTTCTCCATCCGTCTGATTTGCATTGTTTTTGAAACCCCAATCAAAAAGACCTGAAGCACATGCTCCAGGCCTGAGGTGAAAAATCAGCCGATTTGGATGTTATTGTTCCATTTTCCGGCGGGCTTTAAACAGGCCCACTTCCTTCGTAATCACAATGCAGCCCTGCTCGGCCATCCGGGTTTTGAGAAAATCCAGAAATTCGTTGTAGCATCCCACCAGCTTTTCCGCCTGGTTTCCATGGCAGGACAGAATGTAATCTGCCAGATCATGGGGGTCTGTCACCTTCAGGCTGTCCTGATAGGGAAGAAATTCGATGTCTTCAAAATGGCCTTCCAGATGAGAACGGCCGTTTTCGATGCCAAAGCGCTCGTATAAAGGAACGGAAGACAGGGTGATGGTGGGATCAAATTCCTGTACCAGCTGAGTGATTTCCTTCATATGGTT
>JABUSF010000003.1:99874-101347 GCA_021443945.1 Ileibacterium sp. | reverse complement strand
GCGGAGGCATACAGGATGCCTTTCGGTTTGAGAACTCTGGCCAGTTCTGTCAGTCCTTCATCCACATCGTTTAAATAAAAGAGGACATGGTTGGCTGCTGCAGCATCAAAGTAGCTGGATCGGAATGGAATCTTCTGCAAAGGAAAGGTCATAAAAGAGTACAGATCCTCAGGCAGAGAGTTTCGGGCATCCTCCATCATCCCCTCCGAAATGTCGGACAGGAAAATCTCCCGATGCCGCAGATCCAGGGTCCGGTTTTTCCACAACTGGCCGGATCCGGCACCGACTTCCAGAAACCGGTTGACTTTGGAAAAGTCAATGTTGTCAAACAGCCAGGCAAACCAGTCCTTCCCTTTTTCGGAATACTTGGAATGCAGGTTGATGCGGATTTCCAGGTTTTTGGCCGAGCGGTACTGCTCCAGCAGCTGGCTGTCCTCTGCCAGAAGGTTCAGCAAATCCAGAATTCTGGCTTCTTCCTGCTGTCCGTTTTCCAGCAGCCGGATGTAGGTGTTGATGGCCTCCCGAATGGAATTGAGATGGTCAATGCGCTCCTTGAGCATTCTGGACTGCATCAAAAAGGAAGCCGCCAGATCTTCTCCTTCTTCCAGAAGAAGGTAGGATATTTCGTCCAGGGAAAACCCCAGGGTTCGAAAGAGCAGAATTTTCTGGAGTTTGACCAGATCTTTTTTTTCATAGCGCCGGTATCCGTTGGGCTGCACGGCCGAGGGCTTAAGCAGGCCTTTTTGATCGTAAAAGCGCAGGGTTCTGGATGTGGTTCTTGCCAGAGCGGCAAACTGACCGGTGGTATACGTTTCAGACATGGCTGCTCCTTTATTTTTGCAAAGAAGAATGGCTCAGGGCATAGAAGAAATCCGCCGCCCAGCCAAAACGGCCGGAGCTCTGCACGTACAGGGGACTGTTTTTCTGCTTCCAGATTAAAGCCGGGCTTCCTGTTTCCACTCCTTTGAGAGTGGCGGCAAAGAAGTCTTTTTCCTGCTGACGCTTTTCGTTCCATGCTTCGGGAAGCTGCTTTTCAATGACATCCAGAACATTCAGGGAATCCTTTTTGACAATGGTCCGGTAATGATAGGAATTGATGTTGGACAGCTTTTTCAACAAGCCTGTTTTTTCTCCCTGAATCATTCCTGTGGTATTCGAAGAATGAATCCGATAGCAGAACAAAGGCTTGTTGTAAAAATAGAGCCCTTTTTCCCAGGCAGCAAACAGGGCGATGAGCCAGTCATGGGCAATTCTGTCATCCCAGTGGTCCAGGACTTTGTCTTTGATGTCCCGGGAAATCATCATGGAGCATCCCTGAAAGAAGTTGTGAAACACCAGTTCTTCAAAATCCACGCTGACCAGCTGTTCTGAAGAGACTTCATGAGGATACAGATTGTTGTTGGACCAGCCTGGCTTGGGTTCTGTCTGGTACGTGCGGGATTTGGCATCCATAAACGTAAAGGAAGAGCAGAG
>JABUSF010000003.1:83077-98484 GCA_021443945.1 Ileibacterium sp. | reverse complement strand
GCGAACAAAGCCCAGTCGTGAGGAAGCTTTTCCTCAAACGGCATGTAGGCCTGTGCAAGTTCTCTGGTGATGGCTGCTGTACAGCCAGGCGATACATTGTAGGCAGCCAGATCCTGAAACGCAATGGGAGTCAGGCTTCCGGCAGGAACGCTTTTGCGCAGAAGGTTGTTGTTGGATTTCCCCTTCTGGGCTTTTGTTTCGATGGGACTGTTGTTTTTATCCACGGGAATAAAGGAAGCCGCTAAAGCCTGTACCTTCCCATTGGATTTTTCAAAAACATCCGTCATGACCTGAATTTTCTGGGGCATCCAGATATCATCGTGGTCACAAAGGAAAATCACGTCGCCGCTGCATTCTTTGAGTGCATGGCGGAATGTTTCAATAAAGCCTCTGTTTTTTGGCTGACAGATCAGCTTCCAGTGATCCAGGCCGTTTTCTTCAATATATTTCCGGACAGTTTCTACAGTATCGTTGGTGGAGGCATCATCCACAAGAATAACCTCATCGGCTGGACGGGACTGATTTTTCAGGGAGTCCAGCTGTTCCATGAGATATTCGTTGGAGTTGTAGAGTGCCAGTGCTACGGAAATTTTCATACACCTCTCCTTTTATGCCCAATGGCAAAAAAAGGCCCGAAAAGGCCTATAGTTCTTCTGCAAAATTTCTCTGCAGCCGGCCGAATACCCAAAAGCCGATCATTAAAATGACAAGACTGAGCAGGAGTACCGCTCCCAGTGCACCCCAGTTTGGCCAGGTGTGATACAGGAAACAGCCTCGATAGGCATTCATAAGAGTGGTTAAAGGATTCAGGTTGATCAAAGTCAGCAAAAGGCCGGCTTTGCTGAAGACCTTTAAAGGGTAGATGACCGGTGTGGCATAAAAACCCATCTGCAGAACAAACTGCACAATGTATTCCAAATCCTGAATGTACACTTCCACAGCGGACAGGATCAGAATCAGCCCCAGGATCAAAATGGCCTGAACCAATGCTACAACCGGAAGAGCAAGAAGATGAATGCTGATGCCCACACCGGCGCCGATGCAGAAAATGAGAATAATTACACAGGAGATAAAGAAATTGATCAGGCCGGAGCAAACCTGGCTGATCAGCAGAATCTCTCTGGGGAAATACACTTTTTTAATAATTCCGGCATTGTCCTTGATGGCTCTGGTTCCTCCCTGCACAGTGGTCAAAAAAAACGTCCATGGGATCAGCCCGGTAATCAGGTAAATGAGATAGTTGTCAATGACATTTCCCATCAGATACGGGAACACCAGATAGTAAACAAACACCTGGAGCAGAGGGTTTAAAAAGGACCATAAAATGCCCAGTACGCTTCCTTTGTACTTTCCCCGGATATCTTTTTTGATCGTGGTGTACAGCAGTTCTCTGTACTGATAAATTTCCTTGAACAGTTTAATCATGGACATTAATCCTTACTTTCTTTCGGTCTACG
This sequence comes from Ileibacterium sp., assembly GCA_021443945.1. Classification (GTDB taxonomy): domain Bacteria; phylum Bacillota_I; class Bacilli_A; order Erysipelotrichales; family Erysipelotrichaceae; genus JABUSF01. The sequence goes on along the minus strand of JABUSF010000003.1, from coordinate 97,027 downwards.
GTCTGATCGTCACAGCGCAGAACGGTTTCCAGCACATGCTCTCCTTCTTCCAGGTTGGAAAGATCCACATCCAGTCCCCATCCGATGGTTTCCGGCTCAATCATGCCGGCATATTCTTCCTTGTAAATTTCGAATACATCCTCCCGCGGAATGGAAAAAGGTTTGTCCAGTTTCTTTCCGTCCAGCCAAATTTCCACCACGGAATCTTCCCCATTGCAAACGCTCCATCCTCTGCATTCCAGAGTTTTCTTTTTCGACAGATCGGAAAAAGATCTTGGATGGTCGGAAAAGATCTGACCGGACGTTTTCATCGTGCCGGAGCTGTGCAGCTCTTTGGCTTTTTCCTTGTTGTCGATGGCGCTTTGCTTCAGATATTCCGAAATCACATACGCGGGTGCTCCATCCAGCTGCAGATGGCCTTTGTACAGCCATACTGCCCGGGTGCACAGATGTTTTACGCTTTCCAGAGAGTGAGACACGATGACCACGGTGGTGTTGGAGTCTCTCAATTCTTCCAGCTTTTCAAAGCACTTGTTCTGGAAATGCTGGTCGCCGACCGCCAGAATTTCATCAATGAGCAGAATATCGGCATCCACATTGATGGCAATGGAAAAAGCCAGACGCATATACATTCCGGAAGAATAGGTACGAACCGGCTCATCGATAAAGGAGCCCAGTTCGGAGAATTCAATAATCTGATCAATTCTGGATTCGATTTCCTTTCGGGTCATGCCAAACACAGCCGCATTGAAGTAGATGTTTTCCCGGCCGGTAAAGTCAGGATGGAATCCGGCTCCCAATTCCAGAAGACTGGTCAGCTTTCCATCGGTGGTGACAGTTCCGCTGGTGGGATACAGAATTTTGGTCATTAATTTGAGAAGAGTGGATTTTCCGGCACCATTGGTTCCGATCAGCACCACAGTTTCTCCTTTTTTAATGTCCAGAGATATATTTTTCAAAACCTCGTTTTCCACCGCTTCTCCCCGGCGGCGGGTGATCATTTCCTTGAGAGTTTTGGGTTTGTCTTTATGAACCTTAAAGGATTTTGACATTCCGCGTATTTCAATAGCATTTTCTTCCAGCATCAAAGTCCTCCTTTCGATTCAGCCGTTTTTCTTTTTAAATGATGCGAACAGATCCCATGCCAGCATCACTGCCAGCACTGCAAAAGAGACGGCCAGTGAAAGAGTCATGGAATTTAAAGCCCCTTCCATCTGCATGGACCGGATCAGATCCGGCAGCATCAGGGTGCATAACACAGGGCTGACGGCATTTCCGATCAAAACCTGCCCGGTTTTGCGCAGGCTGGTGAGTACGGAAGATGCAAAGGTTACCGCTGTCAAAATGACAGCACAGTGAATGGTGCCCGGCAATAAATACATATAGGGCAGTATTTCATCCCCAAACACCAGACCGAAGCAGAAATCTCCCAGCAGCATTCCTCCTGCCTGCCCGGCAAGATCCATCAGGACAAATCCTGCCATGGCTGCCAGCAGCAGTTTGACAATGGCTTTGAAGTTTCTGTTTTCATAGTCTGCAGCAATCTTGGGGATAATGGTGACAAAGACGGAATTCATCATCACCATTAAGACGGAAAGCACCATGGTGATGGAAGAATAATAGCCCAGCTGCTCCTGTCCAAAAGAGCGCTCAATGGCATAGCGGGTGACAAAGTTCAAATAGGGCACCAGCATCGAGTACAGCATCAGCGGAAAGCAGGACACAAACAAAGGCCAGCCTTTAAAGGCTTCCCTTTTCATTTTAGGCATCCAGCGTCTGTCGTAAAACAAAATGACAGCGGCCATGAAAATCACATTGGCGAAAAGGGCCCAGAACAAAGATTTGCACAGCACCAGAAACAGGCAGAAAGTTGCCAGAGAGAGGACGCCTTTCCATACATAGGAAACAGCGATGGATTTGTAATGATTGTATTTCTGGAACATTCCAAAAATCACATCTGTATAGCTCTCTTCAAATTTATAGATCAAATAAATCCAGCAGCAGGCCAGTGTATAGGGCTCCAGATTCAAAAAGAACAGGCTTGCCCCAAACAGGATCAGAGCCGCCAGGGTACTGTAGTGCCTTGCCTGAAGATAATCCCGGTCGGAATACTGCTCATCAATGTCCGTGACCTGAAAATTCCGGATTCCATACATGGATATGCAGTAAAACACATTGGTGACAGACAATACAATGGAAAAGATGCCTGCATCTTTATATCCCGAAAGCCGGACCACCGCAACGGTCAGCAGCCACTGGCACAAAAAATAGAAGAAGGTGCCAAAGGTGTTCCAGGCGGTATTCTGTGCCAGCTCTTTGGCGCTTAATTCTGTTTCCACCCGTAAAACTCCATGATATTGGCAATGACCTGATCCTGCTCTTCCCTGCTTAATCCATAATACATGGGCAGGCGGACCAGACGTTCGCTTTCTTTGGTTGTGTATACATCCTGGCCGTCAAACCGTCCGTATTTCAGACCGGCTGGGGCAGAGTGGAGAGGAATGTAGTGAAAGACCATCTGAGCGGGGTGTTCCGGATGATTCTTGGCATAGGAGATCAGCTCTGTGCGCTCTTCGATGTCTTTGGCTTTGATATAGAACATGTGGGCATTATGAACAGCTCCTTCGGGAATGGCGCCCAGTTCAATCAGCCCGGCCTCGGCCAGAGGCTTGAGTTTTTCATAGTAATACTTCCAGCTGTCCAGACGGTCATTGTTGATTTCATCTGCCATGAGCAGCTGAGGATACAGATAAGCGGCGTTCAGTTCACTTGGCAGGTAAGAATCGCCTTTGTCGATCCAGGTGTATTTATCCACCTGTCCCCGGTTAAACTTGGAACGGTCCGTGCCTTTTTCCCGAAGAATTTCAGCCCGTTCGAAGTAGTCCGGGTTGTTGATCAGGATGGCGCCTCCTTCTCCCATGGAGTAGTTTTTCGTTTCATGGAAGGAGTAGCAGCCAAAATCCCCAATGGTTCCCAAAGCTTTTCCTTTATAGGAAGACATAACCCCCTGGGCTGCATCTTCCACCACGATCAGATTATGCTTTCTGGCAATTTCCATAATCCGGTCCATATCGCAGGCAACTCCTGCATAGTGCATGACCAGGATGACTTTGGTTTTGTCGGTAATGGCCTGTTCAATCCGATCCGGATCGATGTTCATGGTCTTGGGGTCAATATCGGTGAACACCAGCTGGGCATTGGCCAGCAGAGGGGCGGTGGCGGTTGAGGAAAAAGTAAAGCTCGGCAGAATCACTTCATCTTCCGGCGTTAGGTCGCAAAGCAGAAAAGCCATGTCCAAAGCGGATGTTCCGGATGTGGTCAGCAGAACTTTATCCGCTCCGAATTTTTCCTCCATCCATTTCGAGCATTCTTTTGTCAAAGGACCATCACCGCAGAGCTTGCGGCTTTCAATGACCTGGGCCAGATAGTCCAGTTCTTTTCCTGTGGAAACCGGTATGTTAAATGAAACCATGGATGCCTCTTTCTATTTGGAACTGGAACCGATGGTCTCATCCAGACTTCTTTCAAACGATTCCAGTGTGAATTTATTTATAAAGACCTGACGGGCGTTTTTGCGCATCTGCTCATTCTCCTGACAGGTTTGAGCTGCAATTCTTGCCGCTCCTTCGTCCATATTGTCCCTGTCCAGATCAATTCCGGCCTGATCTTTCCGGCAGATCTCCAGCAGATCTCCTTTTGCGGTATTCAGCAAAGGAAGTCCGGCTGCCAGATAATCCAGACTTTTCATGGGCAGACCGGCCAAAACGCTTTCCTTCATCATATTGATGCCAAAACGGCACTGATCAAAGATTTTCTGTTTAGCGGCCGGATCAAACACGATGCCGTGATCGATGATGGAAGCGCCGGATTTAAAGACCCGCTCCATCATTTCTTCCTTCTTCTCCCCATCTCCCACGATGTGCAGAATGCAGGGTTTGATTTGATTCATTTTCTGGAAGAAAAGCTCAATGGCGTCCAGGTCAATAATGTTGTTGATGCTGCCAAGATACGCCAGATGAATGTGATCTTCATCCCAGACGGGATGAGAATCCAGTACCGGCTCCTGTCTTGCCCAGTATAAAGGCTTCAGGCTGACAGATGTCTGCTTTTGAAGAACATCTTTAAAAAGATCACATTCCACAAAGACCTGATCGGCGCTTTCAAGGGCGTTGTTTCTCAGACGGCGCCAGATATTCATGCCGGGCATTTTCTGAAGAAAACCAAGGGGCAGCGATTCCGGCCACAAATCATTGATATCCAGATACAGTTCTGTATCCGGATGATCCTGTTTGTAGCGGGCCATAAAATAAGCCAAAGAATTGGCAGGAACCAGGCAGTGAATCCGGTCCGGTTTCCACTCCTGGAGCCTTTTCCAGCATCCCTTGGAAAAATCGAAATGGCCGTAAATTCTCTGCCATGAAAGATTTTTCTGATAGGGAATATGGTGGATGAGCTCTACATCCTGATCAGGCTTTTCCATTCGGCACTTATGGCGGTGGGAATAGTCCGGCGTGAGGATGAGAACTTCATCTCCTCTTTTTTTATAGTAGTCTCTGAGCAGCTGGCCCCTTTTTAAATAAGGGTCGCTGATGCAGAGGATTGCGGTTTTTGTCATAAATCCAATCCATTACTGTCCAATATTCATCACAGTTGTCTTGTCTTCTCCATTCAAACCCTCAATGGTCACCTGGACCGACTTGCTGCTGGCAGCAATCCGGAACCGGCGGCTGAGTTCCACTTCGGAGTGCGCTGTGATGGTCACCTGCTGGCCATTGGACAAGTGGCTGGCAGGATACGCCTGGTAAACCACCGAGGCGTAGAATCCGGAATTTTCCGGATCATTTACATCCGGATTCTTGATTTCTGTAATCTGAGCATTTCCATCCCGCCCTTCCAGGGTAATCTGCAGGCTGGATGTCAAAGAGATCTGCGCTGTCTGGATGTACAAAATGACTCCGGCGAACAGGCAGATTCCAATAAAGGCAAGAAGCCAGGCAAAATAGATGAGTTTTGAGCGAACGGCTTTCTGATTCATACTAAACCATTATAAGGATTCGAAATCCAATTTCAAAACCTGCCTGTATGAAAAAACCGGGCCTTCATGGTCCGGTTGATTTTCAATGTGGATTCTAATACCAGACAGTGCTGTCTTCCTCTTCTTCAGACTCAGAAGGTCTGGAGTAGGTTCCGGACTCAATCGATGTGCCGGAGGATCTGTCTTCATACGTATCCGTTGTATAGGATTCGTCTGTATTTGGATCGGTATATTCCTGATGTGAATAGGAATCACCGTAGCTGCTGTCTTCGTTTTCAGACTCAGTGGAGGTGGAAGTTTCCGACTGTGAAGCGGCCTGTTCCTGGGCTTCGCTGGATAAGTTTGGAGTTCCGCCTTCCAGAACGGTCTGGATCAGGCTTCTTGCATAGGAAACCTGCTGCGGATCAGCAATCGTGACCGCTGCATTGGCACCGGCAGCCGGCGAGTAGCGGTTATCCGGTTCATTATCCAGAGCAAATGTCTGAATGTTCCATTTTGGGAACTTGGAGATTTCCAGCGTGAGCAGAGATTTCAGCTCACGGGTGCTCATATTTGTTTCAAATGCAGTGGATAAAGCTTTCATCACGGCCGGATACTTCACAACCATGGCAGGATTCATCATTTGCTGAATCAATGCCTTCAGCAAAATCTGCTGGTTGCGGACCCGCTGATTGTCTCCGTCTGCATAGGCATAACGTTCTCTGGCAAAAGCCAGGGCACGCTCCCCATTCAGAAGGTTCGGTCCTTCCTTCACTCCTTCTGTCCCGTTGGAGTAGAAGGTTTCCACTTCATGATCTTTATCTACGGTAACCGTAACTCCTCCCATTGCATCGACAATGTTGATCAAAGAGGAGAAGTTGATGCGGACGGTATAGTTGATGTCAATGTCCATGAAGTCTTCAATACTGGATTCTGTCGTGGCAACTCCATACAGACCTGAATGCGTCAGTTTGTCCTCCATTCCCTGACCAGCCTCACAGGCAGAAGGATTCTTCTTGCATGTAATGGGCAGATAAGTATCACGAGGCAGAGAGAGCAGCAAAACCTCCGCAGTTTTTGGATTGACCACCGCCAGCATGTTGACATCGGATCGGGAAACATTTCCAAGCGTTCCGTAACTGTCATTTCCGGAGATCAGAACCGTGAACGGCTGGGTCATTACATTTCCCACGGCATCCGCTTTGTTGTCCATCAATTCCGGGCGGTCAGTGTAATATACATACTGATCCACAATATTGGTGACCGTCGTGAGCATATTCAGGCGGTTTTCATCATTTGCAGCTTCATAGACTGCGTCATGGAGCTGTTCAGGAAGAGCAATTCCGTCCACTTTTCCATTGATGCAGTCATACACCAGTGTATAAGGATCATCATACTCTTTGGTTGTGAATTTGACGCCCTGGCTTTTCAGCTGGTTGACAATGCCTTCTGTTCCTTCCGGATCCAGTGCCGAGACAACGCCCAGGACACCACCGTCCAGATCTTTCGGTTTTTCCACCTTGTTGCTGATCAGACCATACACAGAAACGACATTTCCCATTTTATCTGTCAGGTTGGTAACATCGGCAAGCATCTCAGCGGTATCTCCGAGATAGGATCCGCCAACACCATAGACAACGCCCATGGCAACAGCCAGAATTCCAAAAATCCATCTGGTAATGGGTCTTCTGGTTTTCAGCAGCCAGAAAAACAATATAAAGAAGGTCAGCAGCATGGTGCCCATCAAAATCAGCACCAGATACATCAGCGGAAGGATATCCAGTGCGATCAGTTCATATAAGAAAAAGCCGAATGCTGCAATCACCCCAAGGGCAATGACCCAGCACAGAGGTCCCGCTTTGCGGCGTCTTTTTTTTACCGGAGCTGCTTTTAAAGGTGTTTGCTTCATAGCCTGTTTTCCTTTCAATTTTTCAGTAAATCGTGTTCTATATTACGCATTTCACAAAAATAAAGCAATATCGGCCCGTCTGAGCAGGAACGCTCACATATTTTCTGAAATCCTCTCTACAATTCTCTGATTTTAAGTTTATTTTACCCCAGCAGTCCATCCAAAAAGAAAGCAGTTTTCAGTTTTTGCCTGAATGAACCGTCTTTTATACCCGAAAAGCAGAAAAGAGGCCTTCCTCCGGGGATGAACCCTTAGGGAGTGCCTCTTTAAATTTCAGTTGATTATGATCCGTTTAGCGGTTGAAGAAAAAGTTTGGAATGGAATCGTCAGATGAAGTTTCTGTCACAGAAGTTGTCACTCCGCTTGGTTTTGGAGCAGCCACTTTTGGCTGAGTGAACAGAGCCTGTCCGGAAGCAGCTGTTTTGTCAGCGGCTTTGGCACGGCGGGCTTTCTTGTCATCGCTGTCTTCAAAACCAGTTGCGATCACAGTGACGATAATGGCATCACCAAGCTGTTCGTTAATTGCAATACCGAAGATGCAGTCCACATCTCCTCCGGCAGCATCCTGAATCACAGCGACTGCGTTCTGTGCATCGTACAGAGACACTTTGTCACCGCCAGTGATATTGATGATGGCAGATTTGGCTCCTGCAATGTTTGCTTCCAGCAGTGGAGACTGAATGGCTTTTTCAGCAGCAGCAATTGCTTTGTCTTCTCCGTCAGCCATTCCGATCCCGATCAGAGCACGACCCTGGTTCTGCATAACGGAACGTACGTCTGCAAAGTCAAGGTTTACCAGAGCAGGAACAGCGATCAGGTCAGAAATGGTCTGAACACCCTGACGCAGTACATTATCAGCAGCCTGGAAGGCTTCTTCGATTGGTTTTCTTCCGATGACTTCCAGCAGGTTGTCGTTGGAAACAACGATCAGGGAGTCAACGTATTTTTTCAGTTCTTCAATTCCTTCACGGGCATTGTTGGCACGTCTTTTGCCTTCAAATGTGAATGGTTTTGTCACAACCGCAATGGTCAGTGCACCTTCTTCTTTTGCCAGTTTGGCAACCATTGGGGCAGCCCCGGTTCCGGTTCCTCCACCCATTCCAGCTGTAATGAACACCATGTCAGCGCCGTCAATGGCAGCACGGATTTCATTTTCGCTTTCTTCAGCGGCTTTGCGTCCTACTTCAGGATTTCCGCCGGCACCAAGACCTTTTGTCGTATCGGTGCCCAGAACGATTTTGCTTTCAACAGGGCTGTTTTTCATCACCTGTACGTCTGTGTTGGCGATAAAGAAATCAACGCCTTTCACCCCATCGGATACCATGCGGTTTACAGCGTTGCTTCCGCCGCCGCCGACACCAATGACTTTTATATCTGCTACTTGATTGAATTCTGGCATGTTCGTTTTCCTCCTGCGTCTATTTTTGATCCATATCAGTTACCGGCTGAGAGTACAGCCCGTTTCAGCTTCTGTGTGAAGCCGCCTTCTTCATCTTTTGTATATCGGTTAATTGATTCAATGCTGGCTTCCAGCTCGTTGTTGTTTACAGAGGTTCTGTCATCGTTGTGGATCCGGTTGATTTCCTGCCAGGCATAGACCATGCCCAGATCGGATACGTAACTTCCGTCTCTTGCTCCGATTGCGGTCACTTTATAGACAGATGCGGGAGCATTGAATGCATCTTCAAATTTTTCCAGAACCGGAAGATTGCTTCCCTGCCCGGTAATCATGTAGCGGGCTTTGCCGTCTTTGACAATTGGCTCGCTGGCTGCATTGATTTCTGCAATCCAGCCCCTGATTTTCGGCAGTACGATGTCGGCAAGCTCTCTGGCCGTAATTTCAACACGTTCATCTTCCTGCTGTTCTATATAAATAATTGAATCGGTAATATTTTCGTCTTTTGTTTCAAATACGTTCTGCAGCAGACGGTAAGCTGTCTCATCGCTGAATCCGTATTTTTCCTTCAGTTCCTCAACAAAAGAACCAAAGCCCTGATCAAGAACGCTGACGGCCATAATGCGTGACTGCATCAGCAGGCTCAGAGTTGTATGATCTCTTTCCAGAGAAAGCAGAATAATCGGTCTGTCTTCTGACATCGCCAATGCAGCTGTCTCATGGGCCTGAGCGAATGTATCCAGGCAGATATCCAGTATTTCAAGATTTGCCTGTTCCACCGCTTTGGCATAGGAATACAATATTTCTTTATCTGCATACAGCAGATCAACTTCCATATCAAAGGAGTTGGCTTCCTGAGAAACAGGAATTTTTGTTGATGAATTCTGGTTTACGGTATACAGAATTTTGTCGATGCTCACCAGTTCATGCTGATCATCCAGTTTTTTCTGCATAGCCTGCTTCAGGCCGGTCTGAACGTGAAAGCGGCGGATATTGTTGGTACCGTCTTCAATCGCAATGTGGACCTTCTGAGAACTGCGGCGCACATCCTTTGGAGGAATAGCCAACAGAACTCTTTCGATTTTGTAACCCAAAGCGTTCTGTGCCTGTTTTACCACCTGCTGGATGGCTTTTACGACAGCCCCTTCATCCGTTATCCTGAAGTCTTTTACCCCATCACATACGGCTTTTTCCACCCGCAGGATGTTGCTGCGGCCATCAAACACTTCACTGACAACCAGTCTTACTTCCTGGTCTGAAATTTCAATGGCTGCATAGACTTTTTTCTTTGCCATGGCGTACTGCTCCTTAATTATTCGAAATCATTATAACGTAATCCTTCTGATTTTATACACGTCTTAACATTTTCTGCAAGCCTGCGCAGAAGGGATCCGGGAATGGTATCCCTTTCAGTCGGACTTGGTTTCGTATTTGTGCAGAACCTTTTGAGGATTGTCGCTGATGATGCCGTCTGCGCCGATGGCGATCAGATAGTCCATCATTTGTCCGTCGTTGACTGTGTAGCAGACTGCCTTTTTGCCTGCTTCATGGATGGACGCAATCACTCCCGAATTGACAACCTCCGCATTAATGCCAATTCCGTTGACAGCCTCGCTGTCGAGCCCCGGCTGCAGCTTGGAAAGCTCCGGCACCAGCAGCTGCTTATACATATAAGGATATTCATCTTCCAGTTTTTCCAGAGGTTCTTTTTCCCAGGCCTGGACCTGAATGTTGTTTACCAGTTCGGGATTGTCTTTCAGCACTTGCCTGAAAGCCGGAAGACATTTTTCCCAGTCTTTCAGTTCTACCAGGTAAACCGCCCCGTCTGAAAACAGATCCAGAATTTGCTGAAGAGTCATGATCGGCTGACCATTGGATGCGAAAGCAGGCTCCAGCTGAGATGAACTGCTTTTGGTGATTTCCAGCTTCTTTTTGTAGATCCGCTCCAAACTGTCATCGTGGCTGACATATAGAATTCCATCCTTTGACGGCCATACATCCAGCTCCAGCTGCGGACACCCGCTGATCGTCGCCTGGGCAAATGCTTCCGGTGTATTTTCCACATATTGGGACGAATAGCCCCGGTGGGCGTATGCCGGCAGTTCCGGCTGTGCTTTTTCAAAGTTGTTCCATGCCTTCTGGGCAAATTCTGCAGGATCGGTTACGTCAGCCGCTTCACTGCTGACAGCCTGCAGCCCTGGCACGCGATGGGTAAAAACAAGCATGCTAAAAACCAGAAAGGCAGCTGATTGTGAAGCTCCCTTCCTGGTTCTGTTGATTGCTCTTCTTACCCAAGGTTTCAGCCTTTTTGTCATGCTTTGATTGTAATAAAATCATGAAAATTTTCAAGGCAGGTTCCTGCTTCCAATCAGATAAAAAATAACTTTTGAAATCTTTGTCCTGTCACCTTCCAGCTGCTGAATCAAGGCCCCATTCTTTTTTCATTCAGGTTTCGGGCACAGCGTATAATCCCGTATTTTCGTGTGTTAATATGTGATTATGAAAGAATCCCCCAAACCAAAACGCCGACATAAAAAGCGAAAAATCATCGTGGCTGTCATTATCAGCTTTATTGTGATGATTGGAATTGTCTTTGCAGGCTTCCTGCTGCTCTATCAGGGCAGTCAGGGCAAACTGGATCAGCTGAAGGTCAGTGAAACAAAGAAGCATAAGGAGTACGAAGAGATCATTCAGTCTGCCGTTTTGCCGGAGGGGTGGTCTGCAGAAACTTTAAGTACCCTTCAAAGCGCCGCTTTGGCAGCCTACGATACTTCCCTGATTGATAAAGTCGACAAAGCTTTCAACGGTGATGCATCCGCTGCCAAAGAACTGGAAAATGTGACCAGTTCCACCCAGCCTGCCTCGGTGGAAAAATACCGGACCATTTTCAGTTCCCTGAAATCCTATCCAGAAGATTTGATCAAGCTGGCCGCTTCCAATCCAGAGTATCTGGACTTCGTGGCTGCCTACACCAGCCAGAGCCAGTCCCCCTCGCAGGCAGAAGCTTTATCGATTACTGATTTTTCCGTTGTGCCCAACCTGAAGACATTTGACCCCTCCTGGGGATATATCCCCTATGCCGGCACCCTGTTTGCCAACAGTGGATCTGCCCCCACCGCCATCGCCATGACCTTTGCCTATCTGACCGATAACCCCGCCTTTACACCAGCGCTGCTGGCTCAGTTTGCCAAAGACTACGGTTATGAATTCGAGCCCATAAAAGATAACGATACGATTTTCGCCGGGGCCGCCTATGGATATGGAATCAACATGATTCCTCTTTCCAAATACCCCACCCCCATCAGCCAGGCCATCAGCCAGGGAACTGTAGCTGTTCTTCAGCTTCAGGATGGAGAAGGCAGCAAATTTGTGGTCGTGCCTTCTATAAATGAAGATGGAACCTGGAATGTTTATGATCCCTCTGTTCCTGGAGATCCAAAAGCCGTCAATCCGGATTCCATTCAGGATCAGATTCTTTCCGCCTGTGCCTACTATTATTATGGATAACTTCATGCAGCCCAGACGGGCTGCATTTTTCTGCTAAAAAAGCAGCTGCGAGATTTATGCAGCTGCTGAATGATCTTTCGTTTTACTGACCAGCAGTGGATTGGACGGTGCGGGAAGATGTGCTTGAATCCGGAGAAGTCTGGGTTCCCGGATGCGGCACTTCATCGGAAGCAGCGGTGGTCAAAATATAGACTGTATTGCCGCAGTCATCAGCACCGGCCGTATAGAAGAAATAATTGTTGGGGCTTTGCGCATTCCAGCTTGTTCCAGCTGCAATCATCGCTTCAAAAGACGTGTACACATTGTCGGAAGCGGGAATGCCGCCAATGGTGCAGGCCGTTTCTTCTTTTTTCGGGGTGTCCTGCGGCTGATCTGCAGGATCGGTTTGAACTGGATCTGTCTGCTCTGTTTTATCCGTTTTATCTGCTGTCCCGCTGTCATCCTGTTTTGTGGAAGAGTCGAGAATAAGCAGATCTTCCGGAGCTACAGTGGTATCAATAATTTCATTCTGTCCAGTCACTTTCAGAACAATCGGAAGCTCATTTGTATTTCCGGATGCATCTGCAGCTGTAATGGTTATGGAATATTCTCCCGGGGTATTAATGTCATATTCCCCTTTTTCAGAGATGGTCACTTCATCGTAGTCGTCTGCTTTAAACTTGGAGGCCAGATCAAATCCGGAATCTCCTTGCCGGACAATCATTTTACGGGGCGCAGTTACAAATGCCGGAGCTACCGTATCACGGACAATAATTTTTACTGGCTGTGTTTTATTATCCTGCTTCAGAGTAATGGTGTATTCTCCAGGCATCAGATAATCTTTTCCGGCTGTTTTGACTTCGTTGGTGAATCCAATGAAATCATAAGCCGGATCCGTTTTCAGATCTGATTCGATGGTGACGTCTTTGAGAGATTCAGAATCTGCACCGGACTTAAGAAAAGCCTCGGGACTCAAAATTACTTTTGTACCCAGTTCATACACTTTTTCTTCTTCCACCGGCCAATTGCCGCTTGTGCTGCCTGCAGAACCAACGCATCCACTGAGCATCGTCATGCCGGCTGCCGCACAGACATAGAATTTTGCAAATTTCATAATTCCTCCTGAACACAATTATAGAATTTATCTCAAAAATCACAACAATGCCATTTTTGGGCGCTGCCTGCAGGTTATCAGCCGCGAAGTGACAATTCATGGACTGCTATAATATGGCGCAGAAGGGAGTTCTATTCCAAATTATGAACATATATCTGGATTTATTTACTACGTTTTTCAAAATAGGGCTGTTCACTTTTGGCGGCGGCTACGCCATGCTGCCCATGCTGGAAAGTGAAGTGGTCAACAAAAAGAAGTGGGCCACCTATGACGAATTGATGGATTATTTTGCGGTTGGCCAATGCACTCCTGGTGTCATTGCAGTCAATACAGCCACTTTTATTGGTTATTACCAGAAGAAGGTCCCCGGTGCGATCGTCGCTACTTTAGGTGTCGTCTGCCCATCCATCGTGATCATCCTGCTCATTGCTACTTTAATGACAAATTTTGCGGATCTTCCAATCGTTCAGCATGCACTGTCCGGCATTCGCGTTGCCGTATGTGTTCTTATTCTGAAAGCCGTTCTGAAGCTTTGCAAATCCGGTATTAAAGATATCTGGGGCATTCTCTTGTTTGCTGCAGCTCTGGCCTGCACTTACTTCAACCTGCTCAACACTGTGATCATCGTGATTATCGCTGCCAGCACCGGTATTCTGATTTCTTTGAGGAAAGCCAAAAAGGAGGCCGCTCATGAGTAATATTTATATTATGATTGCTATCATGTATGAGTTTTTCCTGACAGGTCTGTTTGCTTTGGGGGGTGGTCTGGCCACCATTCCATTCCTGTATCAGATGATGGAAAAATACCACTGGTTTACGCAGTCGGATCTGATGAATATGATCGCCATATCCGAATCCACTCCAGGTCCAATGGGTGTGAACATGGCCACCTATGTTGGATACAGCGCTTCCGGAGGCCAGTGGTGGGGCGGTGTTCTGGCCACTCTGGCATTGGTTGCTCCAAGTGTCATTGTGATCTGCATTGTGGCTCAGCTGCTGAAGCAGTTTAAGGAGTCCCACTGGGTACAGGA
>JABUSF010000003.1:81673-82715 GCA_021443945.1 Ileibacterium sp. | reverse complement strand
ATCTTTGCTCCCTTTCTTGGCTATCAGGCTGCCGGGCAGACGCTTCCGGCGATCCTTGGATTCTGCATCAGTGCCGTGGTTTTCCCCATCGCTTCCGTAATCATCATCTCCCGCTATAAAAATGCCAGTCAGATGATATCCACGATCCATCCTGTTTTAGCCAATGCGTTTATGACGATTGTCTACCTGCTGATTGGCCCCTGCATTGCCATACCAAGAACAGCAAGCACCAGCTTTGCCATGTTTGGATGGCTGCTGCCCTCCGCATTCCCCTTTCAGCTTCTGTACTCGTGCCTGTTTTTTGGAGCCTGTTTTGCAGCCGCACTGCATCCAAACAAACTGAAAGATATTCTTGGAAAAGTCATGGGCCCCATTTTGGTCGCAATGGTTTTGATTTTATGCATTTCTGCTTTACTGTCTCCATCCGACCCCATTGGCACTTGCGCTTATACCAGCCCGCTCATCCATGGTTTAAAAGATGGATATCAGACAATGGATATTCTGGCTGCTTTCTGCTTTACCATCGTGATCAGCCTGAACATTCAAAGTCTGGAAATACCATCTAAAAAAAAGCAGAGGCAAATTTTGCTGAAAGCTGCCTTCGTGGCCGGTTTCCTGCTGACCTGTCTTTATGGCCTTCTTGCAGCCTGCGGGATGAAGTTTTCCGGACAAATCCCGGATGCATCCAACGGAGCCCAGGTTCTTTCCTGGCTGGCCAGTCTGACGTTCGGCAAATTTGGAGCGGTGTTCATCTCAATGATCTTTCTGGCCGCCTGCTTTAATGTGTGCTCCGGCCTGCTCAGCTGCTGTTCCGAGTACTTCCACACCCTTGCTCCTAAAATCAGCTACAGAAACTGGCTGATCCTCTTTACGGCCTCCGGTATTCTGGTTTCCGTTCAGGGGCTGGACTGGATTCTGGCCATTTCTGCTCCCGTTCTTTCGTTCATTTGCCCTGCTGCCATTGTTCTTTTGATCTGGGGGCTGGTCTATTCCATTCGACATAAGACATTATAGGAATCTGCGGATTCCTTTTTCTTTTCCC
>JABUSF010000003.1:79448-80964 GCA_021443945.1 Ileibacterium sp. | reverse complement strand
CATCGATTTCTTAAAGGCACAGAAGTAACTGGACATATTGAAATGGAAGCTGACTCCCAACATATCAAAGCAGTAGCTGGACAAATATACAGCCCCCTGCTGAACCACTGCCGAATCATCAATAAACAGGGACACCATCCATTTTCCAAAAAGCAGAGAGACCGCAATGAAAAAGAATGAATAGCCAAGGCAAATGGAAACGGAATCCTTTAAAGCTTCATACGCCCGGTCATATCGGGCGGCACCAACATTCTGTCCGGCAAGAGCCGATAAAGACTGAGACAGGGCCGATGGGACAAGGAAGAAGAAAGAGACCAGTTTTTCCGTAATTCCGATGGCGGCTGCATCTGTCAGTCCCCGTGAATTTCCAATGGCCGTTATGATCAGGAAAGCAATCTGAATAAAACCATCCTGACAGGCAATGGGCAGACCAATACCGATTAAAGAAGAACACATTTTCTTATTCGGTTTGAGAGTTTCCCGGCTCACTTCAAAGTCCAGAGGGTGCAGTTTCAGCCAGATCAAAGCGAAAACTACGCTTCCAAACTGAGCAATGACTGTTGCCGCTGCCGCTCCCTGTGCATGCCAGTTCAGAACTCCCATAAAAAAGAAATCCAAAGCGATGTTGATCAGACAGGCAGCGAAGACAAACCATGCCGGGGTGACAGAATCCCCAATCCCCCGATACATGCAGGTAATGATGTTGTAAGACGTAATGACAGGAATTCCCAAAAAGCAAATCGTTAAATACATACCGCATTCCTGCAGAGCTTCAGGCGGCACGGACATCCAAACCAGAATGCTGTCTTTTAAGAGGAGCATAACAATCGTCAAAACAATAGAAAGCCCTAAAAACAATGTCACTGTATTCCCCAGTGCCAAAGATGTTTTTTTACGGTTCTGTTCTCCCACAGAACGGGAAATCATAACCGTACTGCCCATGGTCAGGCCAATAATGACCGCAGTGACCATATGCATAAACTGAGAGCCCACCGACACCGCTGTGACGATATCGGCCTGATAATACTGGCCAGCCACAAATAAATCTGCCATTCCATAGAGCTGCTGCAGAAAACATACGATTAAATACGGTCCTGAAAAGCGCAGCAGCGTCTGCAGCACCGGTCCTCTGGTCAATGAATTCTCATTCATATTACTTCCCCTTCTCCTTCTTGCTCGATCAGCAAAAGCTCATCTTTCCACTTCTCATATTTTTAACACTTCAATTTTCAAATGAAGTACAGCACTTCTGAATCCTACGCTTCACAGAGCGTTCGGCAGCCTAAACATTTCCGGGCTGTTTGTTGATTTTATCCGCCTTCGATGGAATCTGCTCATCCGAAAGATCTGTTCTATCCTCCCCTTTTGGGAAGCATTCTCTTACCAATCCATTCATATTTTCATTGCTTCCCCGATCCCATGCAGAAAACAGAAAGCTGCTTTATCCAGATCCCCTGAGAGATCTGCATGCTTGCTGAATTCCTTTCCTCGATCAAGAGTAATGATATTCAATTGC
>JABUSF010000003.1:77565-79301 GCA_021443945.1 Ileibacterium sp. | reverse complement strand
CTTAAATTGCCAAGCTAAGCGCAGCACTTTGTAAGCTTCAAATCCAGAATAGATATTCTCAGCTAATTTCTCCTGTGAAGATAGGATCACTAGTTTCTTCACAGTTTTTTTAACCTCGGATTTTAAAACTTTTCCTCCGCTTTTCCAACGGAGCCGGAAATCAAAAAAACTCCTGCAGAACTGCAGGAGCTGAAATTTATGCGTTAATAATGTCGTCAGCCAGTTTTTCAAGAGCCGGAATGTCGGAATCTTTCAGGCTGGTGCGGATGGTAACAACTGGTTCAATGAGATCCAGGTTTTTGCACTTGGAAAGAAGTTCCACCATTGTTTTGGCAGCGGATGGAGCCCATGAGCCGTTTTCAACAAAACCGATGGTACGGTTCTGGAAGTTTTTATGAGCCAGAATGTTGAGCATTCTTTCCATTGGAGGAAATACACCGGCATCATAGGAGCAGGCTACCAGAATGATCTTTGGATAACGGTAGCAGTTGGCAGCCGCTTCATGAACATCTTCTCTGGTCAGATCCATTAATTTAACGGTCTGCCCTTTGGCTTCCAGAATTTCCTTTAATTTAGCAGCCACTTCATTGGTATGTCCATGGATGGAGGCCACTGGAATAAAGATGCCTTCCAGATCTGGTTTGTAGGAAGACCAGATGTCATACAGATGAATGTAATGGCCAAGATCTTCTGTCAGGTATGGTCCGTGAAGAGGGCAGAAAGCAGCAATTTCCAGCCCAGCAGCTTTCTTCAGAACATTTTGAACCTGTACACCATATTTTCCAACAATGTTCAGGAAGTAGCGGGCAGCTTCATCATCCCACTCTTCTTCACATTTGCGGGTTCCAAATTTACCAAAGGCATCTGCGCAGAACAAAATTTTGTCTTTGTCATCATAAGTCATGATAACTTCCGGCCAGTGAACCATTGGCGCGGTTACAAAGTGAAGCTTGCGGCCGCCAAGATCCAGTACATCGCCTTCTTTAACAGTGATGATGCGGTCAGAATAGTCTTTTCCAACAGCAAAGTTTGGAAGCATGGAAGCAGCTTTTACGGATGTAACCAGAGTGGCTTCTGGGTAAGCATCCATGAAGTTGGCGATGGCAGCAGAATGGTCCGGTTCAAGATGCTGAACAACCAGGTAATCCACAGGATTTCCATTCAAAGCTTCAGCAACATTGTTCAGCCACTGATCAATGACCTTTTTATCCACTGTATCCATGACAGCGGTTTTATCCCCTTTTACCACGTAAGAGTTGTAGCACATTCCATTTGGAACAGCATACTGGGATTCAAATAATGGATCGGTGGTATCATCACAGCCGACATAAATGACAGAATCAGTTACATTTTCAATCATGTTATTTCTTCTCCTCTTTCCAATTAACTAACGATTAAAAGTCGAAATCATTATAACATAAGCCCGCTTACATATTTTTCATTACAGGGGACTGGATCAGGAACGGAATTTAGAAAAGCCCTCTCCAAAGGAGAAGGCAGGGATGTTCATGATCTTAATGGCGCTGGTCCTGTTTGGGGATCTGGTTTTCTTTTTGCATTTTATGAGCGGCCGCTTTTTTCTGCAGCTGCTGAATCTGATCATCGTTCAAAGAATCCAGGTGTTCCAGTTTCCATAACAAATCCGTATAGGATTCGTTTCTTGAAAGTCTCATTTTCTCAAATAAGTAGGATCCCGCCACACCGCACACAAATCCTGTCATGACAATTCCATAGAT
>JABUSF010000003.1:68612-76122 GCA_021443945.1 Ileibacterium sp. | reverse complement strand
CTCTGCTTGTAAGGCAGACGCTCTCCCAACTGAGCTAAGCCTCCATCGCTTAACGCTTTGATATAGTACTAAACATATCTGCCAAACGCAAGAGATTTGTTTAAAAAACTTTCGATTGCATGGAGAGGATTTTGAATGCCATCTCTCTGTTTGACACGATTAGATTACCAGACTTGTGAAAACGGAGGCAGGGATTTAACCAGCCATTTCGATCTGCAGATAAAATGCATCATTTTGGCAGGGGACTCATCAGTCGAATCTGTCCAGCTGAATCATTGGAATCGTGACAGGCCGTATTTAAACAGACTGAGCGGGGAACTGAAATTTGAAGGAGCCGCTGCGGCAGACCGTCAGGAAAGATATGGATTCTTAAAAGAATGCAAAAAATGAATGTGGTTTGGCGGCTTTCAGTTCTTTTTAATAAAGTTTTTGTAAACTGACAGAGTATTATGAAAAGAAATAGAAGGAAACTGTATGAAAGTTTTAATTGTTGAAGATGAATATGCCCTGGCAGATGCAGTTGCCTCTGCTTTTGAACGAAATCATTATCAGACAAAGATCTGTCAAAACGGAATAGATGGGGCTCAGGAAGCGGCAAGCGGAAAATATGATCTGGTGATTCTGGATGTTATGCTGCCCGGAATGGATGGATTCGATATTCTTGCAGAGATACGTGCGCTGCAGCCGGATGTAAAAGTCATCATGCTGACTGCAAGAGGAGAACTGGATGACAAGCTGAAAGGATTGAAAAACGGAGCCAATGACTATATGACCAAACCGTTTCATATTGAAGAACTTTTGGCCAGAGCCGATGTCCAGCTGAAAGCCGTCAGTGCTTTTGAAGAGCAGAAACTGTCTGCTTTTGATTTGGAACTGAATCTGAAAAATGGGGAACTCTCCTGCAAGAGCACTGGAGAATCCATTCCTCTGAAAGGAAAAGAGTACGAATTGGCTGAATACATTCTCCGCCAGCCTCCAGGACAGATTTTATCCAGAGAACAGCTGTACAACCGCGTCTGGGGATGGGACAACGATCTGGAGTCCAACAATCTGGAGGCTTACCTTTCCTTTCTGCGCAAAAAGATGAAGCTGATTGGAACAGGAGCTGTGATTAAAGCCGTCCGGGGTATGGGATACCGTCTGGAGGAGAAAAAGTGATCAAGAGAAAGAAAAAAAGTATTCTGGAAAGCTCTAAATCAGTTGCAGAGCTTCGGAAACGGATTTTCTGGATCCTTTTCGGCCTTCTTGCCCTGTTCAGCGGAGTTGTGACCATCCTCTCTGTTTACCGTGATTATATGGATGTGAAACGGGAGGTTCGGGAAATTCTGAAACAGGCTTCTGCCAATACGATCTGGTATACACCTGGAAATGAAAGGGAAGGGTATAAGAACGGCTCTGATCCAATCAACCAATACACTGTTTTGTCCGAACTTCCGATCTAT
This sequence comes from Ileibacterium sp., assembly GCA_021443945.1. Lineage (GTDB taxonomy): Bacteria > Bacillota_I > Bacilli_A > Erysipelotrichales > Erysipelotrichaceae > JABUSF01. Next base: position 74,680 of record JABUSF010000003.1, on the reverse strand, counting down.
ACCCTGCAAATGTCCAGTGGACAGCCAGCTTTTGTATTCCAAAATTCGGATCAGAAAACGGCAGCGGAAACCTGGCAGTATGCATCCAGCCTTTTGCAGAATGTTCGGCCGGGAGAGTCTCACATCGGGAATTTGTATTTTGATCAATGGGCCTGGGATTATACTGCTCCTGGTGCTTTTTCTATGGTGGATATCCGCAGCCTGTCCAAAGATCTCTGCCAGTCATTGATTGCAGGCGTGCTGCTTTATGCTGGGTACCTGGTGGTCACTGCTTTGTTCAGCCGTGTAGTTGTTTCCTGGCTGGTGAAGCCAATTGAAGAAACCTTAAAAAGACAGAAACAGTTTATTGCGGATGCTTCTCATGAACTGAAAACTCCTTTGGCCGTCATCATCGCCAATTCAGAGGCGATGGAGCAGAACCCGGATCCAAAATGGATGAAGAACATCGTTGCTGAATCCGAAAAGATGAATCATCTGGTAGTCAGCATGCTGGATCTGGCCCGAAGTGAAGAAGAAACGCTGATGCTTGAAAGGGTAAATTTGTCCATGCTGACAGAAAAAGAATGCCTCATGCAGGAAGCGGTTTTCTATGAGAAAAATTTAATGCTGGAAACAGAAATTGAAGAAGATCTCTGGGTAAAAGCGGATAAAACAAAAGCGGCCCAGCTGATCACCATTCTTTTGGACAATGCTCAAAAGCATGCAAATTCCACGATTCGTGTTTCTTTGAAAAAAGAAGGTAAGAATGCACTTCTGAAAGTCATGAACGACGGGGATCCAATTGCACCGGAAGATCGGGAGCATATCTTTGAACGCTTCTACAGAGCGGATAAATCAAGAGCCAGAAAAAGCGGCCGATACGGGCTGGGACTGGCGATTGCCAAAAATATTGCTGTCAATCATCAGAGCAAAATCTGGGCGGATTCAAAAGATGGATGGACCGAATTCTGCTGGAAAATGAAACTGGAAAATTCTGCTGCAAAGTCAGCATAAAAAAAACCGGAAGTCCTGTGATCAGGATCTCCGGTTTTTGGGCATTTTGGGGAATTAGTTCTGCCAGTTGGTCTGGAAAGTTTTTACGCCTTTGTAAGCAATGATCTCGCTTCCGTCCAGGTTTTCCTTATTCATATCCACCGCGTTAATGGATGGGTTGAAATAAGTGTTGTAATACAGAATGCCATGATCTGTATCAATGCAGTCTGTATACTGAGTCAGTTCATATTCGCCTGGTTTTACTTCGGATTCTCCGGAAACCTGCTGAACGTTGCTCAGGATATGGAAGAATTCGGAAACGTTGTTGTAGTAATCTGTTTCGTTTTCAATGCCTTTTTTCAGAGTAGAGTTCATCTTAGTGAAAGCTGTTCTGACAAAACGGCTGACAGAGTCTGTACCGCCTGGCAGGCCGATGGTTCCAGTTCCTCTGGAGTATTCTTTCAGTCCCACTGGGTCCGGTGCAAAACGGATTGGCACAAGGCCGCCGCTCAGATTTACATAATAGGAAAGGTTAGTGGACTGGTATTCAAAGTCCGGACAGTTCGTCATGACACCATAAGGGTTATCGTAAACAACCATGCCTTTTTCAGCAGTGATTTCTACTGTGATGGCAGAAGTTTTATCTGCGATGATCCAATGAAGTTCACTGGCTGGCATCTGTGGAGCGAAGTTTTCTTTTGTAATGTTGATGTTTTCCAGTTCCTTCTTGGCTTCTTCTACACTTGCGCATTTGCCAAGAATGTAAGGCATGAATTCGAAGGAAGCCAGATTTGTTTTTCCTTCTTTAACATCGTTGTACTGAGCCATTCCGAAGAAAGCCAGCCCGGCCATGCCGAGGCCTTTTTCGTTGCAGCCGTCAAAGTACAGAGGATAGTTGGCTTCGACGATGCCCACACCGATCATAGCGTAGTGGCTTTTCAGATCATCGGTGTCACGAAATTTAAATTCGTAGTTTCTTGGAGTGATTACAACACTGATTGGGTAGTCAATTTCAAGATCCAGGTTTCTTCCAAAAAAGTGAACCTGATTTGTATAACTAATAGATGTGCACATATTTTTGCTCCTTTTATACGGTATTAGAGTACCATTCCGCTTTTCGTGTCTCTTTGTTCATGCCCGTATATGTGATCGATGGACTGAAAATTTGCGGAAACATTTCTCTGTGCCGGAAACGGGAGCAGACGCTGGTGAACAAAGCGCATAAGGGGCGGAATTCAGACATATAACCGGAAAAAGGAGAGAAATTCTTTTCGCGTTTCTTAGCCGTGTCTATTTCATGTCCTACTAAAATTTTTTATAATGAAAGCACGGTTAAATGGGAATTGGAAAAAAACAAAAGCTCTTTCACTGTTTTGGGTGTATAACTAAATAGGAAAAGAGTTGGAGCAGTAAGCCAATTACCCAACTTTGATAGAGTGTACGTAGATAGGATTGAAGAACATGACAGACCAATACAACGAAGAGTGGACCCACGATGACATGGACGAAGACATTCGTCTGAAAGAAGAGCTGATTGAAGAAATCAAAGCTCTTGCAGAAGGAGAGCATGGTGAAGATGCTGTCCGCCAGGTGAACGGCCTGAAAAGAAGATGGCGCAGTATCCATTATTGGGAGTCCAGCTTTGAAGATGAGCTGGAGTCTCAGTTCAATAGCTACGCTGATCAGATTTATGCTTCCAGAACAACAGTTTGGAAGGCTGTAATTGAGAAAAAAGAAGCCCTGATTGAAGAAGCAAAAAAAGTTGCTCAGACCACTGATTTCCGCAAGGGAACCAATGAAATGAATGAGCTGATGGATGCATGGAAAGCTGCTGGTGTAGCTGACCGTGAAACCAATGACAAGCTGTGGCATGAATTCCAGGCTGCCAGAGAAGTGTTCTATGAACGCAGAAGACAGAACCAGAAAGACATGGCTGCTCATTATGGACAGGTAAAAGAACTGAAAGCTGCTTTGATTGAAGAAGCAAAAGGCCTGCTTGAACCTGCAAACTGGAACAAAGCCACCAATCAGATGGATGATATTATGAACCGCTGGAAAGAAGCCGGATCTGCTGGCCGTGAAAACGAACCTGCATTATGGGACGACTTCTCCGCTGTCCGCAAAAATTTCTATGCTCAGAGATCTTCTTACTTTGAAGGAATCCGCAAGCAGCAGAAAGCAAATCTGGAAGCCAAACGTGAAATCGTTGCAGAAGCAAAATCTCTTGCCGAAGCAGCAGATTTCTCCAGAGAAAACATCGACCGCATGAAAGAACTGTCCCAGGAATGGAAGAAGATCGGTTACTGCGGAAAAGAAAGCGACGATGCTGTATGGAAAGAATTCCGTTCTCATGCGGATGCTTTCTTTGATGCTTTAAAGGACAACCGAGAGCAGAGACATCAGGACTGGGTTTACCGTATGGAAGATGCCAAGGACAGAAAGTTGGAACTGATTGCTGAACAAAAGCGCAGAATTCGCCGTCTGGAAGATGAATCCAGAGGTCTGATCTCTCAGGGACGCGCAGAAGAAATCGAAGGCCTGATTGCCGAAAAAGAAGATTTCATTGAACGTCTCGAAAACGAAATTGAAGACATCGATAATAAAATCGCTGAACCAAGAGGATAACAAAAACAGATCCCATCCTGAATTCCGGATGGGATCTTTTGTTTCAGTTGGAGGATTTTCTGTACAGCTCATCGTCTCAGGTCGAAATGATATTTTTGTACCGATCAAAGGAATCTTTTTGATGGCAGAAAAAACGGACCGTATTCTTCGGCTTTGCCGTGGGGATCAAGGCTGTTTTCAACTTCAATAGCGGGAACTTATGAATAGTGGTTTAAGGGATGCTGTATGCCTTCAGGATCGGTTTTCCAGGCTCTTCCTGCGTCTCTATTCTTATTTGGAAGTACCATATTCTGCGCAGCAGCCGCATTGAATCACGATTTGGATACGTTGATAAATGAAATTATTCAGCTGAAAAAAGAAATGAATACGGTTTGTTTTGTTCATAAGAAAAGAGAAGAGCCTGGCTGATAAACTGGTGATATAATGGAGCAATGAATGAGAAAAAAATAAAAATGCTGGTCTATATGACCGCTTTGTCAGCAGGTACGCTGCTCATCAGCAACCTGGCTGCTATCAAGCTCTGGAACCTTGCCGGCATCGCTGTCGACGGCGGCTTGGTTTTGTTCCCTTTGACATATATTCTTGGGGATCTGATCGTTGAATTTTTCGGAAAGAAAAATGCCCAGACCGTGGTCTATGCAGGATTTTTAATCAACTTGATTGCGGTGGCTGTCTTTTATGTGGTCATTGGACTGCCTGCCTTCCCGGGATGGGAAATGCAGAACGAATATGCCATGGTTCTTGGATTCTCCCCGCGAATCATCTTCGGTTCTCTGGTGGGATTTGTACTGAGCAACCTGTTCAACAACTATGTCTTTGAAAAAATGAGAAACTCCGATGGCATCATGGGCCGCAGCTTTATTGCCCGTGCTCTTGGTTCTTCTGCTGTAGCACGAGTTCTGGACTCCGGCTCTTTCGAAATTATTGCATTTTTTGGTGTGCTGCCCTTAAATGAGTTTATTAAGCAGGCCGTGTTTGCGTATCTGCTTGGAATGGGACTGGAAATCATCATCTCTCCATTGGAAGTATTGATTGAAAAAGGACTGAAACGCTATGTCGAAAACTGAGTATAAAAACGGAAACAAATTTAGTTTTGAAATTGTAGAAAGAATCCCTGGAGAACTGGGGCGTGCTGGAGTGATTCATACCCCTCATGGGGACATTAAAACTCCGGCTTTTATGTGTGTAGGGACCCATGGTCATATTAAATTCATGTCTATGGATGAACTGCGCTCCATCAACGCACAGGCAATGCTGTCAAACGGATATCACTTGAGAAATAAATCGTATGAAATTGCGGCGGAAGGCGGTCTGGCGGAATGGTCTGACTGGAACGGACCCACTTTGACCGATTCCGGCGGATTCCAGGTTATGTCTCTGGGGTCCGGTATGGGGAAAGTTGTCAGCATGGACAGAGAAAATGAAGTGGTCAACTCTGATCCCAAAGAACGTCTTGCAACTGTAACCGAAACAGGCATTGAATTTACAGACCCATTTACCGGACAGGAAGAATTTATTGGTCCTAAGGAATCCATGGAAATTCAGTGCCGTATTGGAGCTGATATTCATATGGCTTTTGATGAGCTGACCTCTCTGGCAGATGATTATGACTACAATGTGGAGGCTTTGGAGCGAACAGAACGATGGGCCCAGGTTTCTCTGGATGTTCACAAAGAACACTGTATGGACCTTGGCTACTATCAAGCGCTGTACGGTGTTCTGCAGGGCGGCCGCTGGGAAGATTTGCGCCGATCCACAGCTAAAAAACTTGGTCAAATGGACTTTGATGGCTATGGCCTTGGAGGAGCGTTTTTAAAGAGCCAGCTGGGAGAAATTTTGCAGTGGTGCGACGAAGAGCTGCCGGAAAACAAGCCAAGACATCTTCTCGGTCTGTCCCGGCCAGATGATATTCTGATCGGAATTGAAAAAGGAGCAGATACGTTTGATTGTGTGGCTCCGACCAGAGAAGCCCGGCATGGACGGATTTATACCCGCAATGGGTATGTGAACATCAAAAAATGCAAAGATTCCAATGAACTGCTGGAAGAAGGCTGCGACTGCCCAACCTGTCAGGAGGGATGGACAAGAGGCCAGCTTCGCGATCTTTTAAAATCTGATAATCCGGAAGACCGCATGAAATACTTCAGTCTGGCCAGCCAGCACAATCTGCGCTATATTATCCGGCTGACAGAAGAGGCAAGACAGGCCATTGTAGAAGGCCGATTTGCCGAATACAAAAAGGATTTCCTGGATCACTATTACAAGCATCACAAGCATTAAAGCAAAATACATTTCGATCTGTCTGTTTTGGATCAAGAAATGGGAAAGTTAAATCGGTTAGAAAAATGGGGCGAATCCTTCATAGAGAAGGCCGCCTCAATTTTTTTTCCTTTGAACTGGGAATGATTTCTGCAGTTTTTTCCATTGCAAAATCAAAACGATCGCTTTGGCTATTGTTTATGAGCCGTTCA
>JABUSF010000003.1:64541-66988 GCA_021443945.1 Ileibacterium sp. | reverse complement strand
TCGAAGTCTTCTACAATGATTTCGATGTCGCCGGTAGGAAGAGCCGGGTTTTTGTCTTTGCGTTCTTTCACAGTCCCTTTTACAGACAGAACATATTCCTGACGGACGTCTTTTAAGCGATCGTTGAAATCTTCAGAGAAAACCAGCTGCACGATACCGGAGCGGTCGCGCAGGTCGATGAAGTTCATCGCTCCAAAGTTTCTTTTTTTAGATACCCAGCCCACGAGCTCAACGGACTGGTTTTCGTCTTTCAGACGAAGTTCACCATTGTGATGGGAACGGTTCATATCGGTTATGCCTCCTTAGTGATGATGTTCGTGTTCTTCTTCTGCCAGCATGCTGTCCAGAGCTTCAATGAGTTCTTCCGCAGCAACAGTGATCTGTGTTTTGGCAGCTGTATTTTTAATGGTTGCTTTCTGTTCCTTCATTTCATCTTCACCGATGAGCAGAACCAGTTTGGCTTTGGCCCTGTCAGCAGCTTTGAACTGACCTTTGAAGGATTTTCCCTGCAGATCCATATCGGCTCTGAAACCGTTGGCTCTCAAAGCAGTCAGCAAAGAGAAGGCGTATTCTCTTGCTTCCGGATTAAGCACCATAACATAGGCATCCAGTTCCGGTTTTCCTTCCAGTTCAATTCCTTCAGCTTCCAGAGCAAGCAGCAGACGTTCTTCTCCTAAAGCCCAGCCAATACCCGACTGTTCCGGTCCGCCAAAGTAGGGGATCAGATTGTCGTAGCGTCCACCAGCCAAAAGAGTTGCCTGGGAGCCCATGTTCTTGCTTTCAGATACGATTTCAAAAACAGTATGGGTGTAGTAATCCAGACCGCGGACCAGATTGTCATCTTCCCGGTAAGGGATTTCCATGGCGTCCAGCAGATCTTTTACCGTCTGGTAGTATTCACGGCTTTCCTCATTGAGGTAGTCTTTCATTTTCGGAGCATTCTTCATGCACTCTTTGTCATGGTCGACTTTGCAGTCCAGCAGGCGCAGCGGATTCTGTTCATAGCGGCGCTTGCAGTCGGAACAAAGATCGTCCACATAAGGGGCAAAGTATTCTTTCAGAGCTGTTCTGTAAGCTGCTCTGGATTCATCATCGCCCAGTGTGTTCAGCAGAATCGTCACGTTTTCCAGACCCAGTGCTTTGAGAATGGAATAAGCCATGACCATAACTTCCGCATCGGCATAAGGACTCTTCAGTCCCAGGGATTCCACACCGAACTGGTTGAAAATGCGCAGACGTCCTTTCTGAGGACGTTCGTGACGGTGCATTGGTCCCATATAGTAAAGCTTCACCGGCAGATCCGGGTTGGCATACATTTTGTTTTCCACATAGGAACGGACAACTCCGGCGGTTCCTTCCGGACGCAGAGTGATGGATGTGGATGAATTGGCTGGAGTGAAGGTATACATCTCCTTATTCACCATATCGCTGGAATCGTTTTCCCGTTTGAATACATTGGTGTGTTCAAAGATCGGGGTTCTGATTTCTTCAAAGTTGTAAAGATAGCAGAAGTGGCGAAGCAGTTTTTCCAGCTGCTGCCATTTCCAGCTTTCTTCACCAAATATATCCTGAGTTCCTCTTGGAATCTGATAATTCATGAATCTTCCTCCGTTGTTTGAATCCAAGCGGGTCGAGCCCGCATGACTTCATGTATTATAGCAAGCTTTGTTTGGGATTGTGGAAGCAGATTCCTGACAAATCGCGATTTGGGATCATGAAAGCCATCTGTCTGCAGAAACCACAAAAAAACACCCGAAGGTGCTTTTCATTCCGCCTTAAAGAATGCCCTTACGAAGCTGGTCTTCTTTGCCGTCCAAAAGCGCATCGATCACTTTTCCAATTCCGTTGTTCATATTGGTGTCAGTGACCAGATTGGCTTGTTCTTTCAAATTGTCCATGGCATTTCCCATAGCAACTCCGATTCCGGCTTTTTGGATCATTTCCAAATCGTTTTCAGCATCTCCAAAAGCCATCACCTCATCCATGGTGCAGCCGATTTTAGCAGCGATCTTTTCCAGAGCGGATGCTTTGGATACGCCTTTTGGCATGATTTCCATCCATTCCGGTCCCACCAGCAGCAGCTGGTAATCGGAGAGATCTTTGCGCATCTCTTCAATGTTGTCCTTGAAGAAACTGCCGGATTTGACCAGACATACCTTATTAATGTCCTGGGAAAAAATATAGGGTTTTAAATCCAAATCGATGAAGTTTCGCTTGTCACTGTTTGTGGCAAGGCCATAATCCGCCGGTTTTCCTTTGAGGGCCTGCCGGACGTTTTTGATCATTCGGCTCGTTCTGGACAGGTAAGAGTAAAAATCATACCCGCAGCAGAAAATGCCTTCCACATTGTATTTTGCGCAAACCGCCTGAATGCGCAGTCCGTCATTGGCATCCAGGACATCGTCCAGGTCATACTCTTTCTTTTGAAAGTCATAAATGATCTGCCC
>JABUSF010000003.1:60941-64517 GCA_021443945.1 Ileibacterium sp. | reverse complement strand
GTGTCAATGACAAACTGACAGCCGTTCTTATCCCGCCCGGATGCCAGAGCGACATGAATTCCAGCGTCCATGGCTTTTTGAATGGATTCGTTGACCGCTGGATCCACTGTACGGTCTGTTTTAAGCAGGGTTCCATCCAGATCAAATGCTAATAATTTAATGCTCATATGCGTGCCTCGTTTTCTGTCATCAGCTTATAGGAAATCTATGTCAGATTTGTTTAGATTACATCACAGGATTCAAAAGGGAAGCCTTATCATAAAAATAACGAGGAATAATCTGTCTTATCCTTTATAAATAAGAAAAAGCCACGGGAGATAGGAATGAATCAACTGGAAAAAGAATGCGCAGCTCTGCAGAAGCTCAGCGATTATCTGGCGGCTGCGGACGATGGGGAATGGGACAAAGGGAAAGCGCCGGATGCCCTGGTTCTGTTTGGCGGAAGCAGCCTGCAGGGAGCATGGACTTTAAAAGCACTGAAGGATCATTTTAAAGACGCCAAAATTATCCTGGTGGGCGGATATGGCCATACCACCTGCTTTCTGGAAGAACAGATGAAGCAGATTTTGAAAAAATGGCCGGATACAGACATCCGCGAAGCGGTTCTCTTTGATCAATATATTCAGGAGCAGTTTGGGCTGAAGGCTGATTTTCTGGAATGCTGCTCCACCAACTGCGGAAACAATGTGACCTATCTGCTGGAACTTCTGAAAAGACATCTGCCTCAGGCGTGCAGACTGGCCATTATTCAGGATCCCTCCATGCAGCGGCGGATGAAGGCGGTCTTTGCGAAAGAAGCACCTGGGATGGAACTGATCTCCGTTCCGGCGATCCGCCCGGAATTTGAAGTCTCAGAAGGCTCCATCCGCTTTAAAGAGCAGACTTTGGGACAGTGGAGTCTTGAAAAGTACGCCCAGCTGCTTTGCGGCGAAATCCCCCGGCTGCGAAATGATGAAAACGGCTATGGGCCAAATGGAAAGGGATTTATTGCTGCTGTAAAGATTCCGGATGAAATTGAAGACGCGTGGAATACAGTGATGCAGTCCAAAATCGGCAGCTTTCGCTTAGCGGATGAGTCGTTTTCCTCTGTCAGGGCAAAAGAAAAAATCCCAGGCTGACTTCAGTCTGGGATTTAAAGGGGTTACGCAGATTTTTTAGGGTTTGCCAGAGAGGCCAGAATATCCTTTTCCTCTTCAAAGGACTGCACCATCTCCAGTGTTCCGGCATATTCACCGTTTTCATCGTACAGAGCCTGGTAAACAACTTTTACAGGCTTGCCGGGAATCGGTACCCAGCGTTCCACACGGTCGTTTCTTTTGGCTTTGAAATCAGCCAGCATTTTTTCCACGACGGCAATGATTCTTGGCGGATGGCATCCGTAGACTTTCCGGCCCAGTGCACTTTTCGGCCGGGCAAAAACGTGTCCTTCATTTGTAAAGAATTTCAGGTTGTCATCTTTGTCAATGAAGGTCAGATCGATAGGGAGCATCATCAGGATTTTTTCCAGCTGCTTCACATCCACCGCACCGGTTGGCAGCTGAATGGTGAGGTCTTCCGGAACCCAGGCATGTTCTTTTGCCCAGTCCTCGCCTTCCTGCCATGGTTCTGGTGTATCAATCCAGGCATAGCCAAATTCTTCAGCATCCTTGTATGTTTTCAGCCAGTCCTCTTTGGAAAAGTAGTTCATGGCCATGTCGTACAGGATGTTGTTTTCTTTATAAATCATTTCCTGCATCCGCTGCAGAAGAGCAGAGAGAAAGCTTCGGTTGGCTTCAAAGTTTTCAGGGGTGAGGGTTTTGCTGAGGCGGGAGAGATCTCTTAAGATTTCATCATCTACACCCCACATCACAGTGGCAGGGCCGGTAATGCCATAATCGTACAGAATTGGCATAATGAGTTCTTCTTTTTTCTGGTAATGCTTCTTTAAAGCTGCCAGTTTTGGGAGAACCTCTTTGGCGTGCTCGTAATTCAGATTCAAATACAAATCTGTAAGAATGTGCTCGAGGGCTTTGTTCTCCTGTTCGAGAACTTCTACCAGCCATGGTTTGACTCTTTTGGGAAGCCCGTGAATTTCCATCGGGGTCATGCCATGCATGAGAGCAGAATGGAGATCGCACAGCTGCTGGATTTCTTCCGCTTCCATACCGTCATCCATTAAAGCCTGTTCTGCTTCAATGATTTCGTCTGTGGTAACGGATTCAAATTCTTTTTTGAAGTCGTTTCGTACAGTTTCCAGATCTTCTTTATTATTCAAACGATCAATAAATGTTTTCAGTTCTTTATTTTTCAAATGCATCAGCTCCTTCTAATTCTTAGAGTTCATCAGCAGACAGGAAGAGAACCATTTTATACTGGCCATCGCTGTGGACAGAGTGGAGTTCTCCTTTTTTAAAAGTAAAGCTTTCTCCTGCACTGATTGGATAGTCTTTTCCGCTGCATGTAATCACGGCATTTCCTTCCATGGCATAAACCACTGCATTCAGGGGGGCAGCGTGTTCAGGAAGGGTGCCGTTATCGATGGCAATCAGAAACATTTTAGTATTTTCATGGTCTACTGCTTTTTTTACAACAGCCTGACCAGCTTCGTAATCGATCATATCGGTGAGTTTAAAAATTTTGTTTTCAGGCAACATGTTCATAACCTCCTCATGTTTTATGTTCCTATCATATAGGCAAGTCAACACCAATACTGTTGCGCAAATCACAATATAGATTTGTTTTTGTAAATTAAAAAAGACCTTTTCAGGTCTTTGGCTTATTGTATGCACAGAGGAAGAAGCCATTCCAGTCCTTTGGCGCACCGTTGGAAAGATTCCTGGAAGTGATTTCCCGGGTTCATCTGGAAAATGCATTCCACTTTCTCTTCTTTTAAAATCTGCTCAACGGACTCCAAACTGGTTCGAACCGTTTTCATCAGAGGATTGCGGGTTTTCTCCTCCTGGTCTCCTAAAGAGAGGTATACAGCCTTCACTCCCTTCGAGACTGGATGCTCTTTCAGATAGGGGATCAGTCCCGGATACCAGGCAGAAGGGGAAACCGCTGCTGCTCCGGTGAACAGACTGGTTTGGGTGATGGCATAAAGGGAAAACAGGCCGCCAAGAGAATAGCCGGCAGCAATGGTCCCGGAGGAGTGAGGGACATGGGTGAAAGCCCATGGAATCAGAGTGCTTTGAGCGAATGCCAAATAGGCATCTGCCTGGCCGCCAAAATCAGGCTGACCTTTAAACAGAGCTTTGGCAGGCCATGGGGTCAGATCGCTGTTCCAATCCAGATCGTCCACCAGCAGCAGGTGAAAATCCGGGCAGCCGTTCTGTCTGCAGAACAGGATAAATGCCTCAGGGTCTTCGAAATGAGCATTCATCCATACTAAGGGTGCGGATGGAGTGGAACTTGTCAGCAGGCGGGCATGACAGGTGCTGAAAGATTGAGTGTATAAAGTCATATTTCCTCTCATTATATTAATGGACATTTTGATCAGTTTCTGGTGAGCAGTCTGCTTTTCCAGTACTGCTTCAATTCTTTGGCTGTGCTGATTTTATCGGCCAGCGTCACCAGCCAGCCAATTCGGTGAGCAGG
>JABUSF010000003.1:58407-60851 GCA_021443945.1 Ileibacterium sp. | reverse complement strand
GTATAGGGATGATGAAATCCATGAGGACGCTTATGAAGATGGTCTCTGTCATGCCAGTCGTAAAGGAAATAATCGTGGAGCAGGGCGGCCCGGATCAGCTGGTCTTCATCTGCCTGCAGGCGAAACATCCGATTCAGCTTGACAGCGATGTCAGCGACGGAGTGAACGTGCTGGTAAACGGTCGTATTTCCGTGCTGAACAAAGTATTTTGTTTGATCGAGCCTGCCTTTTGAGGACAGCTCTCTGGAGTGGCGGGCGATCAATGGCCCGTGGTTTTTATTTTTGGTCATATCATTGATGTCTGCTTTCTGAATGTATCATTATGCCAAAAGAGCCCCATTCCAAAGAAAATGCCTGCGGACAATGGATTTGGAAGTCGTTTGAAAGAAAGGAGGAGAAGGATGATTGTAAATGCATCCGGCAGAACAGACATCCCGGCTTTCTATTTTGACTGGTTTATGAACCGGTTAAAGGAGGGATGGTTTGACTGCCGCAATCCTTTCGCCCCGGCTAAAATCTCAAGGATCTACGCAGAAGACATCGATGCCTTTATGTTCTGCACCAAAAACCCGATTCCCATGCTTCCGTATTTGGACCAGATTGATAAGCCTGTTCTGATGGATGTCACCATCACCGGCTATCATAAGGAACTTGAACCCAATGTTCCCGACAAAGGGCTGATTCTTGATGCGGTGCGGCAGCTGTCAGAAAAACTGGGCAAAAAATATGTATCGGTCCGCTATGATCCCATTTTCATCAGCAAGAGATATACCGTGGACTATCACCTGCGGGCATTTGACAAGCTGTGCAATCTTCTGGACGGATACGTGGAAGAAATTGTGATTTCCTTTCTCGATGAATATAAAAATGTTTTGCGCAATCAGGATGAGATCGGGTATCTTCCCATCACTCAGGAAGACTGCAAAAGACTGGCTGAAGGGTTTCTGGCTTCTGCCAATGCCCATGGCATTCATGTCTTTACCTGCCACGAAGGGAATCTTCTGGAGCCTTATGGAATATCCTCGGGGGCGTGTTTCTCCCAGAAAAAAGCGTATGAAATGACCGGCAAAGCCCTGCAGAAATGGAAAGCCAGAGACTGCGGGTGCGTTCAGATGGCAGATATTGGGGTTTACAACACCTGTCTGCACGGCTGCCGGTACTGCTATGCAAACTTTGATGAAAAGAAAGTTATGGACAATTTTAGAGATCATGATCCTGACAGTTCTTTGCTGGTGGGGCATATTGATCCAAATGATGAAATAAAAGTACGGAGAAAGTAAAAGGGAAAGGAGACAGAGAATCATGGAAAAAGAAAAAACTGAAAACCAGAAAAAGCTGGAACAGCTGATCAAAGAGATGAAAAAATGCCGGCACTGCCAGGAGAAGTTTGGATACGAGCCCCATCCGGTTCAGTGGGGACATCCGACCGCAAAAATTATGCACATTTCTCAGGCTCCCAGCAAAAAGGTTCATGAAATTGGGCGGCCTTTCTCAGATCTATCCGGAAAGAGACTGCGAAACGACTGGTACCATCTAACAGAGGAGCAGTTTTACAATCCTGACAACATTTACTTCACCACGGTAGGGCACTGCTTTCCAGGAAAAGGGAAGAACAACTATGATAAGAAACCGCCAAAATGCTGTTATGACATGTGGACCCGACATGAAATTGAGCTGATGGACTCCTGCCAGCTGTATTTAATTGTAGGCGGGGAAGCTGCTTCCCGCATTTTTCCAAAGGAAAAGCTGCTGGATCTGGTGTTTAAGGATCATACTCTGAACGGAAAGCCTTGTTACGTGCTTCCTCATCCCTCTCCTTTGAATATGAACTGGTTTCGGGATCATCCTGAATTTGCGAAGAAACGTTTGCCGGAAATTCGTGCCAAAATTCATGAGGTTCTCCAAATCCCTGATGAAGATATGGTAGAATAACCGGCATGAAATCAACAAATATTTTTGGAAAATGCTGGTGGCTGTTTGGACTGGCATCTGTTTTAAGTGCTTTTCTGGTGCGCTATATTGGCTGGTTTGCGATTACGAATGCAGCAGCCATGGGCGCCTGCGCATATGTTCTGCATCTGGCCGCCGAACGGGTAAAGAGAATTGAGAAAGCCAGAGGTGTGATGAAAAAGGCAAGTGCCAAGGCAAAAGAACAGATGGCAAAACTGGATGATCAGGAACTCCAGCAGATTTATGCTTTATCGAAAACAATGGTTCCTTTTGTGACATTCGGTTCTTTGGCAATCAATCTGTATACCTGCTGGTATTATGGCCGCACCGGACAGATCTTCTCTCCAGTACAGACGGGTATGTCCCAAACGGTTTTGCTTGCCATCGATGCTTTGAACACGGCTGGAATGTTTCTGTCTTTTTATGTCCGGGTGAAAGAAATTCTGACCGAAGCTTGAAGCTTCGGCTTTTTTTATGGCTGATCCTTGATGAAG
>JABUSF010000003.1:48184-58195 GCA_021443945.1 Ileibacterium sp. | reverse complement strand
AATGAATTACTCTCGAAAGAATACATGAACCATCATCATATGTCAACAAATGAGAATGATTCATGATGAAGTTGTGCACTCTGACAAAACTGCATGCCTTATTTAAATGCAGAAATAGAAGTTATGCCTCAAATGGTATACTTGTAAAAGAACGGGGAGGGATCACATGATTACTGCAGGAATTGATATTGGATCAGACTCGATCCGGCTGACCATCCATGGAAAAGGAGTCGTTTTTGATGAACCGAGTGCAGTGGCTCTTGATTCAAAGGGACGGGCTCTGGCGGCTGGGGAAAAAGCCTTGGAGATGAATGTGGCCAATGAGGATGTCAGGATTGTTTACCCGCTGGCGCAGGAGCAGATTGATTTGAAAGCTCTGGATGCGCTTTTGGAAGAGGTGTGCTACGAATGCCGAGTATTTCGGATGTTTCAGAAAACAGTTTTGTTTATCTCATATCCAACATCTCTTCCGGACCCTGTTGCAGAGGATTTAAAGGACCATCTTTGCCAGCTGGGAGCTTCCCAGGTTTATTTTGACGAGGAAATCTGGATGAGTGCCATCGGGGCTCAGCTGGATCTGCTGCTGCCAGTGGCAAGCTGTGTCATGAACATCGGACATTCCAACAGCGATATCGCCCTTTTTTATAATGGGAAAATGATTCTGAAGGAATCCTGTAATCTGAATGGAAAGTATATTGCACAGCTTCTCGAACAGTGGTTTGCTGCAGAACACAATATGATTGTGTCTCCTTCTGCAATTGATGCTTTAAAGCGGAACCTTGGAAATGTGCGGATGAATACCCAGCCTTTGGCCATGAATGTCAACGGATTGGACAGAACTTTGAAAACCTTAAAGTCGGTGGTGGTGGATGAAAACCAGATGGCCGTGATTCTGGCTCCTTTTTCCAGACAGCTGGCCATGTGGATTCAAAGCTTTATTAATTCGGTTCCTCAGCAGTATAAGCGGGATATATATGAGAGGGGCATTGTCAGCAGCGGCGGTTCCATGAAAATAAAAGGACTGGGAAGGAGCCTGACCACGATGGTTGGGGTGCCCGTTCATATTACCGACAACCCGGCCAATACGGTGGTGCAGGGATTGGAGATCCTGATGTCCCGAACGGCGGAAGGCCGTAAAAAATCATAAAAGTGAATCGTTCAGGCAATCTGCATTGGATTGCCTGCTTTTTCTTGTATCATAGAAACGCAAAGAACCAGGCAGTCCTGGTTTTTCTTTGCTCATGACTGTGAAAGCCGATTGAACTTTTTATCCGAATTGAGATATTTTTGTTTGCAAAAGTTTGATTCAAACTGTATATTGGTTAATGGCATTTTATGCCGGCATCATTTCATGTAAGGAGGCACACAGAATTAATGGCTAAACAAGATATGATCGAACTCGATGGTATCGTAATTGACACACTCCCCAATGCCGCTTTTAAAGTGAAATTGGAGAACGGACACGAAATTTTAGCTCACGTTTCTGGTAAAATCCGTATGCATCACATTCGCATTTTACCAGGCGACCGTGTCACAGTCGAAATCTCACCATACGACTTAACACGTGGGCGCATTACCTTTAGACGTAAATAAGGAGAATTCACATGAAAGTAAGACCATCCGTCAAACCCATCTGTGATAAATGCCGTGTGATCCGCCGTAAAGGCAGAGTCATGGTGATTTGTGAAAACCCTAAACACAAACAGAGACAGGGTTAATAGGAAGTAGGAGAAAAGAATGGCTCGTATTGCAGGAGTAGATATTCCAAACAATAAACGGTCTGTCATTGCCTTGACCTACATCTATGGAATAGGCAGACCCACAGCTGAGAAGATTCTGGCAGATACAGGAATCAGCGAAGATATCCGCATTAAAGATCTCAGCGAAGAACAGTTAAACGCACTTCGTAAAGAAGTAGACAAATACAAAGTTGAGGGTGATCTGAGAAGAGAAACTCAGCTGAACATCAAACGGCTTATGGAAATTGGCTGCTACCGTGGTATCCGTCACCGTAAAGGACTGCCGGTTCGTGGTCAGCGTACAAAAACCAACGCCAGAACCAGAAAAGGAAAAGCCAAAACAGTGGCTAACAAGAAGAAGTAGAGGAGGGAGTAAAGTATGGCAAAAAGACAGCAGACTAGAAAACGCCGCGTTAAAAAGAATATTGCCAGAGGTATGGCTCACATCCACTCTACATTTAACAACACGATCGTGACTATTACCGATGAAGCAGGTAACGCAATTTCCTGGAGCTCCGCTGGTGCTCTGGGATTCAAAGGAAGCCGTAAAAGCACTCCATATGCTGCTCAGATGGCAGCAGAAGCAGCTGGAAAAGCAGCTATGGATCACGGCATGAAATCCGTTGCAGTTGAAGTAAAAGGTCCAGGTCCTGGACGTGAAGCTGCAGTAAGAGCGCTGCAGGTTGCAGGTCTTGATATTACAATGATCAATGACGTAACACCTATTCCTCACAATGGGTGCCGTCCACCAAAAAGACCACGCGGATAATAAGGAGGACAGCCGATGCACGAATTTGAGAGAGCATCATTCCATCAGGAAACTGTGGATGAAGAGAAAAATCAGGCGAGTTTTGTTTTCGAACCACTGGAAAGAGGTTTCGGAACAACCATCGGGAATGCGATTTGTCAGATTCTTTTGTCAGAATTGCCTGGCACAGGAGTAGTGGGCTACAAAGCGGAAGGACTTGATCCTGCCAGCCCTGTTTTCGACAAGGTTGAAGAGGATGTCACCGGCCTGACGCTCAAAGCAAAAGCTTTAAAGCTCAACAGTGATTCAGATGAGCTGCAGACGCTGCATATCTCCAAACAGAATGGCCCCTGCACTGTAACCGCAGCAGATCTTGTCTGCCCGGAAGATGTAGAGGTTATGGATCCTGAACAGGTGATTTGTCATCTGAAAGAGGGTCAGTCTCTGGAGATGGATTTATATGTAGCCAATAGCATTGGTTACAAATCCGCTTCAGATAATGTGAAGGAATTTAATCTGCCTGCAGAAGCAGTTGCAGTGGATACAATCTTCACACCAATTCGTAAAGCAGAATACTTATCCGAGCCTGCCAGATTGGGTCAGGATAAGAAATACGATAAAGTTCATATTGATGTGACAACCAATGGTAACCTTTCGCCGTTGGCAGCTATTAGCCAGGCTGCTGACATTTTGGTGAGTGCCCTGGATATCATTGTTCCACTGGCAGACCTGAAACTGGAAGAAACATTTACAGTTCAGCAGCCTGTTCCAGAGGATGTACAGAAAAACAACACTATGATGATTGAAGATCTGGATTTATCTGTTCGTTCTTACAACTGTCTGAAGAGAGCTGGCATCCAAACTGTGGATGAACTGACTCAGAAGACAGAAGATGAAATGATGCATGTTAAGAACTTAGGAAAAAAGTCATTGAAGGAAGTGAAGGACAAAATGTACCAGTTAGGTCTGTTCTTCAAGTCCTACGAATAAGGAGATACCCATGCAAAACCGTAAACTGGGGCGTACTGCAGACCACCGCAAAGCCCTGTTAAGAAATATGGCAACCTCTTTAATCGAACATGGTTCTTTGGAAACAACTGAAATGAAAGCCAAAGAACTGAGCTCCGTAATGGATCGCCTGATCACTCTGGCAAAACGTGGTGATTTACACGCTAGACGTCAGGCTGCAGCTTATGTTCGCAATATTGAGGTGGACGAAGAGGGCACTACTGCTCTTCAGAAACTGTTCAATGAAATTGGACCTAAATATGCAGACCGTACTGGAGGATACACTCGTGTTACTAAAACCCGTATCCGCCGCGGTGATGCAGCTCCAATGGCTATTGTAGAACTGGTTTAAAAAATTCCTAAGCACCCTTTCGGGTGCTTTTTTGGTGAAAAGAATTTATTCATCCTGAAAGGAAAATCAGTGGGAACGAGTTAAAATAATTCAGTATTATTAAATATGTAAGTTACTTGTATATTTTACATTCGTTTTCAAGATAATTTTCTTTCAAATCTAAGAGAATAAGAGTTTTCATAGTAAAATACTTGTAAAGACAATTTTAATAACAGAAGGGAGTGGATCGTATGGCTAAGGATTATTTTAAGGACTGTAAAGAAATTACGAATACAATATTAGAATATCTGGAAAATAATGAAGATTTTGACGATAATCTGAGTTATACAATTGATATCCTGAATATTGACGGTACCGATGCAAAAGTAATGGTATGTGATCAGCGTCTGAATTTAATCAAAACAGACGGTATCTGGAACATGGCCGCCAACACTGAAGCTTAAAATTGTTCATTTTGAATTTGTTTTAAAAGTAGATTTGATTTTTAGAAAGCCTCTGACCGTTTTTGCAGCCATCAAAACAGATTTGTTCTGAATATAATTTTTTACGGCTGCAATGGATCTTGATCTGTCTGGAGGCAGTCAGGAAGTTAACTGTGAAAGTGTAGAGCTTTTAAAAAGTATATCGTACAATTGAAACACCTGAAAAACTGCTTTTGGGCAGTTTTTTCTTTTTGTAAGGAGGGACAGGCAATGATGCTTGAAGCATCCGGACTGCACAAAGTCTATGGGGATAAACTGATACTGGATGATGAAAGACTCATTCTGGAAGAAGGGGATAAAGCGGCTCTGATCGGGGTAAATGGCTGCGGGAAATCCACTCTGCTGAAAATGCTGGCAGGGAAGGATGATCCGGTGTCCAAAATGCAGAAGAAAGATACCCGCATTCATCTCATGACACAGGAACCGGAATTTGAGAAAGAAACGATTCTGGAAGAAATTCAGTTCCGCAGTGCACAGAATCGTATTCCTTGTGAGGACTATGAGCTGCAGTCTGTCCTGAGCAGACTGGAACTGGCTGATTCCACTCAGAAGATTGCCAATCTTTCCGGTGGTCAAAAAAGAAGACTGTCTTTGGCCTGTGCTCTGATCAGTGATGCTGAAATTCTCTTCCTTGATGAGCCCACCAACCATCTGGACAACGATATGATTCAATGGCTTGAAGGAGAGTTGTCCAGAACAACTCGCACCATTCTCATGATCACCCATGACCGGTACTTTCTCGAAAATGTCTGCAGCCGCATTTTTGAACTGGACCGCGGGCATCTGTATGAACATCTGGGCAATTACGACCAGTATCTTGAAGCAAAGCAGACTCGGCTGGATCAGGAAGCGGCCGCCAGAAGAAAATTGGAAAATATTTACCGCAAAGAACTGGAATGGGTTCGTGCCGGTGTGCAGGCAAGATCGACAAAATCCAAATCCCGCCTCGATCGTTTTGAGGAACTCCGCAGTGCCAGAAAAAAGGAACAGGAGAAGAATCTGGATTTAAGTCTCCAGGCTTCCCGTTTAGGATCGAAAACCATTGAATGGAAAAACATTGCCTTTGGTTACGGAGACACTCCTTTGTTCCATGACTTTTCCTACCATTTAAAACGAAATGACCGTCTTGGTCTGATCGGTCCAAACGGATGCGGGAAAACAACGTTTTTAAAACTGCTCAGTCAGGAAATGCAGCCGGATCAGGGTGTCTTTGAAATTGGAGATACCGTAAAAATCGGTTATTTCCGTCAGGATTACAGCTTTGAAGATTTAAACACCCGTGTCATCGACTATCTGGAGGAGGATGCGGCTGTCATTCGAAGCAGCAGGGGTGTAGAAACCGCTTCTTCCATGCTGGAGCGCTTCATGTTTGATAAAGGTCAGCATTATCTTCCCATTGAACGCCTTTCCGGCGGCGAGAGAAGACGATTGTATTTACTGAAGGTTTTAATTCAGGCTCCAAACGTTCTCATCCTTGACGAGCCTACAAACGATCTGGATTTGATTACTCTCGAGATTCTGGAAGACTATCTGGACGACTTTGCAGGAATTGTCGTGACTGTCAGCCATGACCGTTATTTTCTCGACCGAATCTGTGACTTTTTGTTTGTTGCTCAGGAGGATGGAACCTGGAAACAGTACATTGGGGGCTATTCCGACCTTCTGGTCTATCGGGAACATGCGAAAAACACTCAAGCCTCTAAAGAAAAAGTGCAGAAGGGAAGCTGGAAAGTACAGCCGGCCAACCGTCTGAACTCCAAGGAAAAAAGAAAATTGAAAGAACTTCCGGAACAGATGGAAAAACTGGAAGCTCAGATTGCTGATCTGAACGATGAAATGAACAACACAACAGATTTCCATCAGATTGATGAGCTCAGCTCGCAGCGGGATGTGCTGGAGCAGCAGCTTTCTGAAATGGAAATGGAATATCTGGAACTTCTTGAAAAAGAAGAACAGTGCGATAAATAAAGAGAAAGAAAAAAGGAGATGCAGCGGCATCTCCTTTTGCAATTGGCAGCTTATCGTATTCTTTTTCCTTCGATATAATACCGCTTTTCATTGGCATGACCCATAGAGAAGGTTTTGCGCGGCAGCGAACCATCTGCGATCACGCCTCTGAACAGAGACTTTTTATCCATGGAAGGCAGAAGGAATCCAATTGAATTTTCCCTCTCAGCCAAAGCCTTCACTTCAGCATCTCCATGAATATAATCAATCTTTCCATTGTTGACTGTCAGCCATTCATCCAGGAAGGACTGCAGAATGGCACAGGCCAGTTCACCTTTTTGAGGATCCAGTTTGATGGTTCCATTTTTATCTTTGGTTTTCCACTCAATGGGATAACCTTCATCCTGCGTGCAGACAGATTCAAGTTCCTTAAGAATTTTGTCTACATCGGTATCGAAAAGGATTCTGTGAATCGGTTCAAACTGAAGCGAAGCATCATGAATGTTTACGATTTCGACAAGAGCATATCTTGCAGGGCATGAAGTCCATTCGCTTTCCGAAAGATCTGTTTTGACTTGTTCCCAGAGAGCTTTCGCTGCAGCCAGAGAATGATTTCCATCTCCTACCGCAAAGACCAGGCTTTTCTCGTTCAGATCTTCGTATTTGAAAGGCACATTGGCAATGTAGGAATTTAAACGGTCTTCCAAAGCCAAGGCATGGGTGTCATTGACCAGCCAGCCGGAAATATGACCGCCGTCTTCCATCAGATCAAAACTGTACAGAAGAGGCATGGCACTTTTGGAATCATTAAAGGCATCCAGCAGTTCATCCTGATCGTCATCTGCAAGAAGAAGAACATGCGGGAATTCCAGGGCTGCCTGAGAGCGGACTTCAACACGGGCTGGAATTCTGGATTCAATCGTAGCTTCGGTTGCTCTGACAGCAGCTTGGGAGCCCTTATGAAAGTCATAGGCTTCCAAATCCAGCATTCCAATCAGTCCCCGGCGGATTAAGCCGGAATTTAAGGTTCGTTCCACATAAATGTAGGAGTCGAGATATTCTTCAAAGATTTCTTCTTCCAGGTATTTTTCCATGATCAATGGAATGCGGCTCTGGTGAGCGGTGCCTTTATCGGTGTGAAGCCAGGCTTCCGGAACAATCATATGAAGCATGGAAGGCTTGCCGGCTACTTTCTCTTCGATTCTGTTCCAGTATTCCGGAGCAGAAGAGAACTGATCACAGGCAACAACGGCCCAGTCAGTCATATATTCCTTTTTGGGAAGGAGAATATTTGCAGCTGAAAAAACAACGGGCTTCATAGGCGGCCTCCTATTATTACTTACAGTAAACAGAAACGCGGGATACGCCAGGCATATTGCGAATGAAGTCGATTGCTTCTTCAGACGGCTTTTCCGTCAGATCCAGAAGGGTATAAGCAATGTCTTTTTTGGACTTGTTCAGCATGTTTTCAATGTTGGCGTCGTCGCGGCTGAGAATGTCGGCGATTTTGGACAGCATTTTTGGCGTGTTGGTATGAATGACGCCGACCCGGTACGGGAACATCATTTCCATGGACAGGTTAGGCATATTCACGGAGTTGGTGATGTTTCCGGCTTCAAGGAAATCCATCACTTCCTGTGCGGCTTTCACAGCACAGTTCTCTTCGGATTCTTCTGTAGAAGCTCCCAGATGCGGTGTTCCAATGACATGGGGATGAGCTGCCAGCTTGGCTGTTGGGAAGTCTGTGATATACAGAGCGACTTTGCCGGAATCAAGAGCTTCCAGCATGTCATCTTCGTTGACCAGACCGCCGCGGGCATAGTTAATAATTTTTACCCCATCTTTCATGGACGCGATGGATTCTTTGTTAATCATTCCTCTTGTTGTTTCCAGTTCTGGAAGATGCAGGGAAATAAAGTCGGATTCTGCAAACAGCGCTTTCAGATCTGTTTTATGCTGAACCCAGCGGGAAAGAGCCCAAGCTGCATCAACAGACATATATGGGTCATATCCCAGAACTTTCATATCCAGGCGAAGAGCGATGTTGGCAACTTTGTTGCCAATGGCACCAAGACCTACAACACCAAGCGTTTTTCCGGCCAGTTCATGACCAGCGTATTTCTTCTTCTGTGTTTCAACGTCTTTTGGAAGGTTTTCGTTCTCTGTCTGTGTTTTTGTCCATTCGATCCCGTGGTAGATATCGCGGCTGCCTAAAAGCAGTCCGGCAATGACAAGTTCCTTCACCGCATTGGCATTGGCACCTGGGGTATTGAAGACCACAATTCCTCTGTCGGTGCAGGCATCCAGGTCGATGTTGTTGACTCCGGCGCCAGCACGGGCAATGGCCTTCAGACTGACAGGGTAGTTCAGATTGTGAAGCTTCGCGCTTCGAACGATGATGGCATCTTCGTTATCGATGTCATCAGCAACTTTATAGTTATCGGTAAATGTGTCCAGACCTTTCTGGGCGATATTGTTGTAAAGCTTAACTTTATACATTGGCATGCCTCTTCTCAAAATCTTTCATGAAATCAACGAGAGTCTGTACCCCTTCAAGAGGCATCGCATTGTAAATGCTGGCTCTCATTCCGCCTACGCTTCTGTGTCCTTTAATGTTGACCAGACCGGCTTCTTTCGCTTCTTTTACAAATTCCTTATCCAGATCAGCGTTTCCGGTGACAAATGGAATGTTCACCAGAGATCTGTCTTCCGGATTGACAGGATTGGAATACAGCTTGGAAGAATCGATGTAGTCATACAGCAGCGCAGCTTTTTCTTTGTTGATCTTTTCCATATTTTCAAGTCCGCCAACGATTTCTTCGATCCATTGAAGCGTCAGGCCTACCATATAGATGCCGTAGGTTGGAGGTGTGTTGTACATGGAATCGTTGTCTGCGTAGATTTTGTAGTCAAGCATAGCGGAAGGAATATCATCTCTCTGCTGTTCCAGCATGTCCTTTTTCAGAATGACAATGGTCACACCGGCTGGACCCAGGTTTTTCTGAGCTCCGGCAAAAATCATATCGTACTGACTCACATCCACAGGTTCTGTGCAGATGCAGCTGGACAGATCAGCAATCAGACGCTTGCCCGCATGAGGCGGCAGTTCCTTATATTTTGTCCCGTAAATGGTGTTGTTTTCGCAGATGTATACGTAGTCGGAATCTTCACTGAGATCTTCCTGTTTAATCTTTGGAATATAAGTAAAGTTGTCTGCTGCAGAAGAAGCGACTTCGGTTGTTTTTCCGGCAAGCTTTTTGTGTTCAGCCAGTGCTTTCTTTGTCCACTGGCCGGTGTTGATGATGTCTGCTCCATGAATATTGAAGTTCATTGGAACCATCGTAAACTGCAGGTTCCCTCCTCCCTGCAGGAACAGAATTTCGTAATCTTCAGGAATGTTCATCAAACGTCTCAGACGGTCCTTGGTATCTTTCAGGATATTTTCGAAGTCTGAAGATCGGTGGGACATCTCCATTACAGACATGCCAGACTGATTGGCATCAAGCATTTCGTCAGCGGCTTTTTTCAGCACCCACTCCGGCAGGCATGCCGGACCGGCCGAGAAGTTATAAATTTTTTGGCTCATTTAATCACCCTGGTGGTTTTCCCACCCTTTCCTTTCGTACAATAACTAATTGTTTAACACACAGTGTAACGTTTTTCAATCTGTGAAACTGATTTTCATAGGAAAATGTATGGCTCAAACACGCAGATGTATGCGACGGATGAACAAAA
>JABUSF010000003.1:43571-48030 GCA_021443945.1 Ileibacterium sp. | reverse complement strand
ATAAATATGGAATAATAATGTGTATAAAATGTTACACCCTTATTCGGACAAAATATAGTCCTAATCATATTGAAATCGTCTGCTGTTTTCTTGCGAATTTTACATTTGTACGTTAAAGGTAACAAAATGTAAGCATTCTTTGTTCCTATGGTCAAACCAATGGAAAATAACAATCCAAAAAGTAGACTTTAAGTGAGAAAACTCAGGAGGAGTATGAATATGAGTGACTTTTTTAAAGATTTAGGACAGAAACTGGATAAAGGTCTGGAAGAAATGAAGACTGGTTTTGATAAGGAAGCTGACAAATTAAAAGCTGATTTCAATGAATTCAAGGAAAAAGCTGATTCCAAAGCGGATGCATTTAAAAAGGAAGCTTCTGAAAAATTTGATTCTGTGAAAGCAGATGTAAAAGCCGATGCTGACAAAGCAAAAGCTGATATGGACAAAGCCGGTGACAAAGTCAAAACTGAAGCTGATAAGCTGAAAGGTGAAGCAGAAGGCGAATTCAACAAAGTGAAACAGGACTGCAGCAAAGACATGGATTCCATGAAATCCGAGCTGGGAAAAGTTCAGTCTGATTTAAATGCAGAAGCTGGAAAAATCGGTGATGATGCTAAAGCGGATGAAGCTAAAGCAAAAGCTGATCTGGACAAAGCTGCTGATGATGTAAAGGCTAAAGCGGATGCAGTAAAGGCAGATGCAGAAAAGGATGCTGAAGCAATCAAAAAAGACGCAGAAGCTGATGCTGAAAAAGTGAAAAAAGAAGCCGAAAACTTAACAAAATAATGCGAATAGAACAGAAAGCAGCGTGAAAGCGCTGCTTTCTTTACTTTGGTAAAGAATGAACCTGAATTTTCTTTTAAAATTCGGAAAACGCTGTTAATATACAAATCGGGATAACATAAAAATCATACAGTATATAAGAAAAGTGAATAAAAATGTGGAATTCCTAATCTTAATCGGAAAAAAATACATAAAAAGATAAGAATAATCCATGTTCATATTGCTTTTATAAACTGCTTGTGATGTATTTATGGTAAAGAAAGGAAGAAACGATAACAGGAGGAGAAAGATGGTTAAGAACAACATTGAGGTGGATATCAAAGTTAAGCTCCTTGAAGGAGGATACACCCAGGAACGTTTAGGAAGTAAAATCGGCACCACATCTCAATACGTAAACAGAATCATCAAGAAAAAAGATGGGCTGCTCAACAAAACATTTATCCAGATGATGGAAGCTTTAGGCTACGATATCGAACTGGTATATGCCCCCCGTCAGGAAAGTGTGAACTAATTCGTGAAAAAAAGGGAGTTTCTCCCTTTTTTTCGTGTTCTCAAATAGTAGCTCCTGTATTAAATTATAAGGACTAGATATAAAGAAAATGATTTAGAGGAGTTTAAATATGAAAAAGGTCAAACATAAAAGAAAAAGCAGAAAAGGTTTGCTGATTGGCATCTTATGCCTCCTGCTTGCAACCGTCTGTGGGATTGCAGGCTGTCTGTACTGGTACTTGAGCCAGAACGGAATGATGAAGACTGCCAAAACAGAAAAAGCGGCGGAAGAGAAAAAAACGGAAACGGAAGCAGAGACAAAACCGTCGGAATCCAAGACCGCTTCCTTTCACTTTACAGGGGTAGGAGACAATCTGCTTCACGATCCAATCTTTGTCTATTACGAAGAGGACAACCAGAGCAGGGATTACCTTCCAATTTATGAGGCAACCCTGCCGTATACCCAGAATGCAGATTTGTCCTATATCAACTTCGAAACGCTGTGTGCCGGGGATGAATTTGGCCTGAGCGGCTATCCAAACTTCAATGGCCCTAAGGAAATGATGGATACGCTGAAGAATGCTGGGTTCAACTGGTTTTCCATTTGTTCCAATCATTCTTTTGACAGAGGTGCTGACGGACTGATGGCGGAAATGAATTACATTCAGGACAACATGCCAGACGTGGCTTACACCGGATCCAATCTTTCGCAGGAAGCTTCCAGCACGCCAAAGGTTGTGGATGTCAACGGAGTGAAAGTGGGTCTGGAAAGTTTTACTTACGGACTGAATGGATATGTGCTTCCAGAAGGACAGGAGTGGCTGGTTAATCAGTTCACCACTGCAGATGGCGGGATCAATTACGACTTAATCAAACAGAAGCTGGATGCTTTAAAAGCTGTCAGCGATGTGCAGATTGTAACCATGCACTGGGGCGAAGAGTATCAGAATACTCCCAATGAGCTGCAGCAGGAAGCTGCCCGTTATTTGAACGAGCAGGGTGTGGAAGTGATCATCGGAACCCATCCGCACGTGATTCAGCCTGCTGAGTTTATCAGTGGACCTGAGCAGGAAACGCTGGTGTATTACTCTCTGGGCAACTTCCTGTCCTCTCAGGATGAATTTGCCCGAATGATCGGGGGGATGGCTGACTTTGATCTGAACTATGACTTCAATACAAAGAAAACAACCTTCTCTAATGTAAAATTCATTCCAACCATCACATATATCTCTCCCGATATTCGCCGCTATAAAACTTCTACCATTCACGAGTATAATAATGACTGGGCTGCAGACCACTATCTCCAGGTCGCTTATGGACAGGATATGTCTAAGGAAGCTGTTCAGAATTATGTCAGAGAAGTTATGCAGGACCCGGTGAATATTGAGGTTGTGTATGAGTGATGCAAAAACAAAGACCATTGCAGACAATCGAAAAGTAAGACATGAATATGAGCTTTTTGACCGGTATGAGGCTGGGATTCAGCTAAAGGGCACTGAGATTAAAAGTGTCCGCAAAGGAAAAGTGCAGCTCAAGGACTCCTACATCTCGATCCGGGATGGAGAGGCTGTGATTAAGGGTATGCATATTTCTCCCTATGAATTTGGAAATCGGTTCAACCATGAGGAGGTTCGGGACAGAAAACTTCTTCTTCACAAGAAGGAGATTCTGAAACTGGATCAGTCGGTGCGGCTGAAAGGATATACCCTTGTACCCGTTCGGCTGTATCTCAATCATGGACTGGCGAAGCTGGAAATTGCTGTCGCCCGAGGCAAAAACCTGCACGATAAGCGGGAAACAGCCAAGAAACGGGATGCGCAAAGAGAAATTCAAAAAGCTTTAAAAGAAAGATATTAAGTCCAGCCTGCTGGACTTTTTTCGTGCCTGAAAGATCAGAACGAAAGAACAGCAAAAGATCGCAGCACAGAAAGAAGCCATTGCAGAAGAGATTCTTACCAAAGAATTACGTTTTCGTTAAACCGTTTCCGGGCGGTTTCAACTCGTATTGGTCTTTGATACTATCGTATTAGAAAATAACGTGAGTTAGTTTAAAAGACCAAATTATATAATTTCTGAATGCAAGAACTGACGAAACAAAGCAAGAAGAAAGGGAGGTGACAGCATGTTCAAGAATTTATCAAAAGGCATCCGAATTCTGTTTGTCAGCCAGGTGATGTTTCTGGCTTATATGTCTGCGGTGATTATTGGAAGCGCCATGAAACGCATCGAGATCGCGGAGGTCATTTTTAAAAATCCTCTGTCTGGAATGACGGGAACTTTAGGGCCTGGCATCTTTATTATGATCTGGGGAGTCGTGATGGGAATGGCCGGCTTTATTCTGGCTGTCTGGGGGCTTCATTTCTGTGCCCGGGACGATGGCCGGTTCAAATCTTTGCTGGGAGCCTCTCTGATCGAACTGTTTGCTCTGCTGGGTGCCCACATTGGAGGCGGCCCGGGACTGGCGGCAAAAGTTGTCTGCTCTTTGATGGAGCTGGTAATTGGTGCCGGTTCGATTCTTTGGATCTGTGAGAATCTGAACAGGGCAGGGTATGATCAGCTGGCAGAAAAGGGAAAACCTTTGATTACGGTTTATCTCATTCTGTTTTTCTGCGAAAATGCAGTCACCGTCTTAGGTGTTGTTGGAATCCACCGGGGACCCATTCTTGGATTTATCGGGCTGTCGGTGCTGGCACTCTGCATATACTATTTCTTTGGATATTTGAGCTTTTTGAGCAGCACAGTAAAAGCTCTGGAATAATAGATGACACCAGCCGAACTGGAATTTCGGCTGGTGTTTTTTATGATTGGAAAGGAGAGATTGAAAATGAGAATAGAAGCGGAACGATTGGTCATCCGCAGCTTGAAGCACAGGATGTCCAGAATCTGCAGGAAATATTAGGCAATGAAAAAGCTATGGAGCAGCTGGAAGCCGTCTATGGCCGAAAGAAAACAGAAGACTTTCTGATTTCCTTCTGCATCCAAAAACAGGCTGTTTACGGGGCTGTTTAGAAGCCCGCAGGCAAACTGATTGGTCATCTTTTGCTGAAGGAAAATGAGTCATGCCGTTTAGAAATGGGTTGGATTTTTCATCCGGACTTCTGGAGGCGGGGATATGAACGGGAAAGCTGCCAGGCCTTAGTGGATTATGCGTTTGAACAAAGAAACACCCGGGAAGTCTGGGCGGAAA
>JABUSF010000003.1:41245-42528 GCA_021443945.1 Ileibacterium sp. | reverse complement strand
CGGCCTTCCCGCTGAAGGATGGAAAGACGAAGCAGATCTTCGCTGATTTTTCCAAGGCAGGACAGAAGATTCTCGTCGGGATGAATAGATAAGTAGGTTTCAATGATTCGCTGCATCTTTGTTAAGAAGAACTTGAAGGTCCGGATGCTGCGGTGACGGGCTTCATTCATGATGTCGGCGAAATTCTGGGCGCTTGATGCCAGGGTATCACGGTAAAGGACAAACAGCTGCTCCTGAGGGGAACTTGTTTTGAGACTGGTGATGATCTGCTCAAACACTGCAGCCAGATCCGGCTGGAACGGGAAGGTTTCCGAAATGGTCTTTTCTTTGATATAGGGCCAGCCGATTCCTGCAGAGGCTGCCGCGAGCTTGTTTTCATCCCCAATAAAAAGCACTTTATTATCTCCGCTTTCAATCAGAGGACTCAGCAGACCAAAGACAGCAGCAGCGCCAAGGGGGCAGCGGTCGAGATCGTCAAAGACATAGATGGCCGGGGCCAGGGACAGGCAGTTTAAAGATTCCACTTTCAGCTTCAGGATTTCCCGAAGTTCTTCGGCTTCCTCTTCGTTTTTGGCGGTAAACAACCGTCCCAGCAGGACGGCACTGACCAAAGCCTGAGGGGTCGAGATTCCAGCCAGAGAAATCCAGATGACCTCCGGTGTAACAGAACGGCTGCTGGTGGATTGGGACCAGGCGTGGCCGGCCAGAAGCTCATCCTTTACAAAATGTGTTTTTCCGCATCCCCATTCTCCTGTCAGAAATACCGCCTGAGAACTGGGGTTTGGATCGTTTAAAAAACTGATCAGGTTATCAAGCAGATGAATTTGATTCATAATTCAATTTCCCTTCTTTTTACTCATATTGTAGCCGTCAAAAGGAGGGGGTGAAATGTTTTTTTTAGAAATAAACCGATGTTAAAAAACAGAATCTTTCACAATTTCGTCCTGCTGTCTTTAAAAAGTGTCTAAGGGCAGAGTATGCTGAAACCACAGGAAAAAGGAGCGGAATATGAGAGAAGTTACACTGGGAAAAACGGGAATTACAGTTCCTCAAAACGGTTTTGGAGCTCTGCCGGTGCAGCGGGTGACCAAAGAAGAAGCGGTCGAATTGCTGCGAAACGCCTACAAAGGCGGCATGCGTTTTTTTGATACGGCGAGAGCTTATTCGGATTCAGAAGAAAAGTTGGGGGAAGCTATTCAGGAAATGAATCGGGATGAAATCTATATCGCCACCAAAACCATGGCACAGACAGTGGAAGAATTTTGGAAAGATCTTGAAACATC
>JABUSF010000003.1:29617-40344 GCA_021443945.1 Ileibacterium sp. | reverse complement strand
CCCCTGACCTCTACGCTGCCAGCGTAGCGCTCTCCCAGCTGAGCTAAGACCCCAAGTGCCTAGATATACTAACTTATTTTAGATGGAAGCGCAAGCCTGAATCTTCCGGATCTTATATTCAATGCAAAATACAGGTATCTTCTTCATGTTGAATTCTCTATAATGAAAGTGATTACAACTTATAAGGAGGAAAATGAAATGAGCTTTCCCAAAGGATTTTTATGGGGCGGTGCACTCGCTGCCAACCAGTGCGAAGGAGCCTATCTGGAAGATGGAAAAGGCCTTTCCGTACCAGATATGCTGCTGGGCGGAGATGTGAATACCCCCAGAACATTCTGCCCCAATACGGTAGAAGGTGCTTTCTATCCGTCCCATGAAGCCATCGACTTTTATCATCATTACAAAGAAGACATTAAACTCTTTGCGGAAATGGGATTCACCACACTGCGTCTGTCCATCAACTGGGCCAGAATTTTCCCGAATGGAGACGATGAAGAACCAAATGAAGCCGGACTTGCATTTTATGATGCCGTATTCGACGAATGCAAAAAATACGGGATTGAGCCTCTGGTGACTCTTTGTCATTACGAGATTCCCTGGAATCTGGTTGTGAAATACAACGGTTTCCAGGACAGAAGAGTCATCGACTTCTTTGTCCGCTACGCTGTTACCTGTTTCAAACGCTACAAAAACAAAGTGAAATACTGGCTGACTTTCAATGAAATCAATGCCGGTATGATGGATGAAGGAACCGGAGCTCTGTACGGTCTTGGCATGATTGACCGTGATGCTTTGAAGAGTGAAGATCCGGTGACGTTTGACAAACTGAAAGACGATCCTCAGGGACGCTTTGAAGCTTTGAACAATGAATTTGTAGCTTCTGCTCTGACGGTTCTGGCCGGACATGAAATCAACCCGGATTTCATGATTGGAAACATGATCGCCCACATGAGCTTCTATCCGCTGACCTGTCATCCGAAAGACATTCTCAAATGCCAGAGACAGGACAACTTCATGAACAACATCTGCGGTGATGTCCAGGTGCGGGGTGAATATCCGTCATTCTATTACCGCTATATGGAAGAGCTGGGTGTGGATACGTCCTTTATTACAGAGTCGGATAAGGTGATTCTGAAAGCCGGCACCGTCGATATGTATACATTCTCTTACTACATGTCCAACTGTGTCAGCGCCGATGAAAACGCAGAATCCATCGGCGGCAACATTATGGGCGGAGTGAAGAATCCATATCTGAAAGCTTCCGACTGGGGCTGGCAAATTGACCCGGATGGTCTGCGCTACACATTGAATAAACTGGCCAACCGCTATCCCAACCTGCCGCTCATGGTGGTGGAAAATGGCTTTGGCGCTGTGGATGAAATTGGAGAAGACGGCAAGATTCATGACGATTATCGGATTTCTTATTTCCGTGAGCACATTAAAGCCATGAAACAGGCTGTGGAAGAAGACAATGTCAATTTAATCGGCTACACCACATGGGGCCCAATTGATATCGTATCTGCTGGCACGGGGCAGCTGAAAAAGCGCTATGGCTTTGTATATGTAGACAAACACGATGACGGCTCCGGAGATATGAGCCGTGGTGTGAAGGACTCCTTCTACTGGTATCAGAACGTCTGCAAATCCAATGGAGAACAGATCGACTGACCGGTTTGTCTTTCAATTAAAATTGCTTAAAACCGCAGAGAAGTCTCCTTTCGTCTGGATCAGACGGAGGACGCACTCTGCGGTTTTTTCTTTTATGCGTTTGTTCGCATTTTTAAAAAAATAGTCTGGTAGCGTTTGCTTTATGGGCATTATAATAGACTTACTATTGAAGGAGGAATTGTAATGAGCTTTCCTGAAGGATTTTACTGGGGCGGAGCATTAGCCGCAAACCAGTGCGAAGGTGCTTATCTGGAAGATGGAAAAGAGCTGTCTGTGCCAGACATGCTGCTGGGAGGAGATGTAAACACTCCAAGAACATTCTGCCCGCAGACGGTGGAAACAGCATTCTATCCATCCCATGAAGCGGTTGACTTTTATCATAATTACAAAGAGGACATTAAACTTTTAGCTGAAATGGGCTTCAAAATGCTGCGCATTTCCATTAACTGGGCACGCATTTACCCAAAGGGAAATGAAGAAGAACCCAATGAAGCTGGACTTCAGTTTTATGACAATGTATTTGATGAATGCAGAAAATACGGCATTGAACCAATGGTCACTTTATCTCACTATGAAATGCCATGGGATATGGTTGTCCGTCACAACGGCTTTGAAAGCCGTGAGGCCATCGATGAATTTGTCAAATATGCAACCACTTGCTTCAAACGCTACAAAGACAAAGTGAAATACTGGCTGACATTCAATGAAATCAACATCGCTCTCTTTGCAGAAATCGGTATTGGACCTCTGTACGGACTGGGCATGATTCCTAAAGAAGCTCTTGAAAGCGACAGACCTGTCCGGTTTGATGAATTCAAATATGATATGCAGAAGGTTTTTGAAGGTCTGCACAACGAATTTGTCGCATCTGCTCTGGCTGTAAAAGCCGCTCACGAAATCAACCCGGATTTTATGATCGGTAATATGATCGCCGGTGGAGCCAAATATCCTCTGACCTGCCATCCAAAAGACATTCTGGCAGCTCAGGAAGGTGTTTTTGAAGGCTTCGATTACTGTGGTGATGTGATGGTTCGCGGTGAATACTCTCCTCAGCATCTGGCATTCCTGAAGAAAAAAGGAATCGATCCATCCTTTATCACAGAAGAAGACAAACAGATCCTGAAAGAAGGACCGGTTGATATGTATACCTTCTCCTACTATTCTTCTGACTGTGTTACCACCAATCCTGATGCTGAAAAAACAGATGGAAACATGTCCACAGGCGCCAAGAATCCGTATCTGAAAGCTTCCGACTGGGGCTGGCTCATTGATCCGGACGGCATGCGCTGGGAACTGAACCGTCTGACAGGACGGTATCCTCATACGCCAATTTTCATCGTTGAAAACGGATTTGGAGCTTTTGATACGGTGGAAGAAGACGGATCCATTCACGACACTTATCGAATCGATTACTTCCGGCCGCATATTAAAGCCATGGGCGAAGCCATTGATGATGGTGTCAATCTGCTTGGATATACGACTTGGGGTCCTATTGATATCGTATCTGCGGGAACTGGACAGCTGGCAAAGCGTTACGGATTCATTTATGTTGATAAACACGATGACGGATCCGGAGACATGGCCCGTTCCAAGAAAGATTCTTTCGACTGGTATAAGAAAGTCATTGCATCCAACGGCGAAGATCTGGATTAATGGCAGTCTGCCTGCAGCCTGAAGAGACTGCAGGCTTTTTTAAAGAAAAGAGGTAAGAAGATGAGCAAGGAAAAAGTTTGTCAGTTTTTAAAAGATGCCGGAACGTATTATCTGGCCACAGTGGAAGAGGATCAGCCAAGAGTGCGTCCTTTTGGTACGGTAAACATCTTTGATGGAAAACTCTACATCCAGACGGGAAAGTCAAAGGATGTATCCCGGCAGATTGCAGCCAACCCGAAAGTGGAAATCTGTGCATTTAAAGACGGCGAATGGATTCGTATTTCCGGACAGCTGGAAGAAGATGACCGCATCGAGGCTCAGAAATCCATGCTGGATGCCTATCCGTCGCTGCAGGGCATGTATCAGGCAGGAGACGGCAACACCCAGGTGCTTTACTTCAAGAATGCCAGGGCTGTCATTTCCTCTTTTGCCCACGCCCCTGAAATCATTGAATTTGACTGATCGTTTATTGAAAAAAAGCCGGATTGTCCCGGCTTTTTTTGCGGCCAAATGAAGGCCTGAACATAAAAAAGCAGATTCTGAAAAGAATCTGCACTGGTTCAAAATGGTGGAGCCTAGGGGGATCGAACCCCTGACCTCTACGCTGCCAGCGTAGCGCTCTCCCAGCTGAGCTAAGACCCCGTGGTGGAGATGGCGGGAGTCGAACCCGCGTCTAAGCAAAGTCCCACGAATAAACTTCTACAGCTTAGTCAGTCAAATACAAGCAGGATTTGGACGGACACAATTTCCTGCAGGGTGACTGTAAGTTGTTTCGAATGCTGCACACAGTCATAGCAGCAGTCTAGCTTCTTTGCTTCATCGTCCTGAACTGGAAGAAAGCGAACTCATTCAGGAAAGCTGCAAGACACAACGTTGGTCTAATTAAGCAGCGAAAGCAGCGGCCATTGGGCGGCTGTTAAAAAAGTTTTTAGCGTTTATTTTTGGTTGGTTATTACGTAACCACTCGGCTGCAGTTTATTCCAAACTATTACTCATCGAATGCCAGAAACATCCCCGTTTGAAATAGTATTTCTATTATAAAGATAAGATTTATAAAAGCAAGAGAGCAGTGAATAAAAAGCGTACAATCGATCCGGAAGGCAAGAAAAAAAGGCGGTACTGAACTGAGCGGGTTGCTGCGGGAGGCTCAGTTCAGTGCAGCCTTACAGAGTGATCGAAAGAGACGCGATTTTGCGCTCAGCAACCGTTGAGGCTTCGTCTTCTTTTCTTCGCTCGTGGGGGATCATGGATGTGATTTCATCGTCATCGTATCCAATGACCATGCTTCTTTTGGAGAGGAGGATTGGACGTTTTAAAACGGAAGGATTCTGCTGGATAAACCGGGTAAGCTGTTTGGTGGACAGATCATCCAGGTTTTCCTTCAAATTCGAGAAAGCTTTCGACCGGGTAGAAATGATATCCTCGGTTCCGTTTTCACAGCGCGACATTAAATATTTAATTTCATTTTCGCTTAACAGGTTTGAAAAGATGTTCTTTTCCAGAAAATCAATATGATTGTCTTCGAGCCACCGTTTTGCCTTGCGGCAGCTTGCACAGCCAGGAGAGGTATAGAATAAGACCATAAGCAACCTCCTTACTATTTGCGTTGTATGTGATCTGTTGATTATGTTTCAATAGTATGGTGAACCGGAGTAAAATAGCAATAACATTTAGTATTTTTTAGTTTACAATCGAAAAAGTGTCGATTATAATACTAATTTTGAATTTTATTTACCTGAGTAAACAATGTTTGACCGTCAAAATATTTTTTCGAAAGTAGATTTTTTAATCTCGATAAATTAAATCCAGTTGCTTCTTTAAATAAAAATGATTCGTATTTATAAATATGATATCCCTTCCAAGTATAGTGAAAAGGTTTAAATTCTTTTCAGCAGGCGGAGGGGCCTTTTTCAAAAAGGATTTCGAATCTTTTTGACTTTCAAAAGCGGACACGCTTGCTGTTACGCAAAGATATTATGGGAGGTTTATGGGATTTCGGATGGAGAAAGACCGAGAATCTCTT
Organism: Ileibacterium sp.; assembly: GCA_021443945.1. GTDB lineage: Bacteria > Bacillota_I > Bacilli_A > Erysipelotrichales > Erysipelotrichaceae > JABUSF01. The sequence goes on along the minus strand of JABUSF010000003.1, from coordinate 35,000 downwards.
TTCTAAACTTCGAATTTAGGATTATAATAGTAACAGTTTAGAAGAAGGAGCAATTAATGACTGTTTTAAATACATTACAGAACAATCAGGCTTACCTTGAAGATTTCGTAACCCGGAGCACCTATCATTCCAACGCTCTGGAAGGAAGCAACCTGACTAAAAATGAAACGTATGCGCTGACATTCGATTCCAATCACTGCGCAATCAACGCCAATGCCAAGGAAATTCACCAGGCTGTCAATCATAAAAAGGCTATGCTGAAGATGATCGAACGTCTGGCTGCCGGCGAACCGCTGACCCATGACTATCTCATTGGCATCAACGAAATTATTAACGAAAACATTCTGTTTGGCGGTGCTTACCGTGAAGATCCGGCAAAAGTATCCGGATCCAACAAGGAATTCCCAAGCCCGGATGAAATCGAAGATTTCCTGAACGAATTTATTAACCGTTACAATGAAATGGTGGAAAACGGATTTGATATGAAAGATGTTGCTGAAATGCACATCCATTTTGAAAACATTCATCCGTTCTCTGATGGAAATGGACGTACTGGACGTCTGCTGATCAACTCCATGCTGATCAGCGGTCACGAAGTGCCAATTATCATTCCTCTGGAAAACCGGAATGATTACATTAAGATGCTGGAAACCAACAACTACAGAGCAATGGCTGACATGTTTACTCTGCTGCAGGAAAACGAAAGAGAAAGACTGCAGACTTTCATCAGCCTGCAGGAATCTGAAGAGTAAAAGAGACCGAATCAACCGAAGCGAAAGTTTCGGTTTTTTTTCTTGCCTGACCTGAAAAAGACTAAAATAGAAGCAGACATGCAAAGGAGATCAGCATATGCTTGAACCAGGACAGAAAGCCCCTGAATTTACACTGAAGAATCAGGATGGCCAGGAGGTATCCCTGGCGGATTTCAGAGGCCGAAAAGTCGTTTTATATTTTTATCCCAAAGACAATACCGCTGGCTGCACCAAACAGGCCTGCGCCTATGCAGCCGCAAATGACGATTTTGAAAAAGAGGGGGCTGCCATCATCGGCATCAGCAAGGATTCCGTAAAATCCCACAAAAATTTTGCCGAAAAGTATTCACTTCCTTTTACCCTTCTTTCAGACCCGGACAAAAAGGTTCTCGAAGAGTATGGGGTGCTGAAAGAGAAGACTATGTACGGCAGGAAAGTGATGGGAACTGTTCGGTCCACCTATCTGATTGATGAAAACGGAATCATCAAAAAAGCGTACGAAAAGGTCAAACCGGAAGAAGATCCGGCCATTCTTCTCAGAGACGCAGCTTCAGATTGATAAGCTTTTCACATGCCAAAAAGGCTTCCAAATCATATGGTAAAGAAGTGGTTTGATAGTCGTTCTGAACTGCCGTTGGCTGTTTAATGAACATGAAAGCTATGTTAAAATTTGAGTAATATCAAACAACAAATTTGGAGGAAAATACAATGATTAAAAGAATAGGGATTCTGACCTCCGGCGGTGACTCCCCAGGTATGAATGCTGCCATCCGGGCGATTACCAAAGTTGGACTGAACAGCGGACTGGAAGTATTCGGTATTTACAACGGATACAAAGGAATGGTGGAAGGATACATTGAGCCTCTCACACGCGAGTTCGTCGGCGAAATCGTAACCCGCGGGGGAACTGTTCTCGGTTCTGCACGTCTTCCTGAATTCAAGGAAAAGGAAGTTCGTGAAAAAGCCATTAAACAGCTGAAAAAACGTGGTATTGAGGCTGTTGTTGTTATTGGCGGTGACGGATCCTACCGTGGTGCTCTTGAGCTGACACATATGGGCATCAACTGTATCGGGCTGCCTGGAACCATTGACAATGATATTACCTGCACCGATTACACCATTGGATTCCAGACTGCGCTGGAAACCATCGTTGATGCGGTGGATAAACTTAGGGATACATCCAATTCCCACCACAGATGCTCCATTGTTGAAGTTATGGGAAACCGCTGCGGCGATTTGGCTCTTTGGGCTGGCGTTGCCTGCGGTGCGGATATTGTGGTAACCAGTGAAACCGGATTTGATGAACAGGAAATTCTGGACCGCCTGCGCGACCTGGACTTAATCCGCAAGAAAAAACATGCAATTGTAATCATCTCCGAAAAAATTACAGACGTTCATCAGTTTGCCAAGAAAGTCACTCTGAATACTGGATTCTCCGGACGAGCCACCGTTTTGGGTCATATTCAGCGAGGCGGATCCCCATGTCCGTTTGACCGTATGCTTGCAAGCCAGATGGGAGAAAAGGCTGTTGATCTGCTCATGCAGGGAATCGGCGGTCAGTGTGTAGCCATCCGAAAGAACAAAATTACGGCATTCCCGATTGAAAAAGCCCTCGTGATGCCGTCCGAAAACAAAAAACCCCTTACAAACTTATTTGAGCGTTTAGACTAAACATTTATACGTTTTTGAGTATGATATGTAAGGAAAAATAAAGGCCATGCCATGGACTGAGGCCCTGTTCCATGGCTTTTATTTGGCTTTAACGTAATAGTGAAGGAATAAAGATATGGATAAAAAGACAAAAGTTGTTTGTACTATTGGCCCTGTCAGTGAAAACAAAGAAATGATGACGAAACTTGTGGAAGAAGGAATGAACGTTGCACGTCTGAACTTCTCTCACGGAGACTATGAAGAACACGGAAACCGAATCAAACTGATTCGTGAAGTTTCCAAAGAACTGAAAAAGCCAATCGGTATTCTGCTGGATACAAAAGGTCCAGAAATTCGCCTTGGCGAATTCGAAAACGGCGGCGTTCAGCTGCAGAAAGGTGACGAAGTAACCATCGTCAACGATCCAACTCTGATCGGTACAAAAGAAAGATTTGCCATCAGCGTTCCTGAAGTCTTCAACGACGTAAAAAAAGGCGATTTCATCCTGTGCGATGACGGTAAGCTGCGCATTGACTTCACAGAAGTGATTCCAGGCAAGGAAATCAAAGGTATTGTTGCAAACCCTCATTTCCTGAAATCCAAAAAAGGATGCAACCTGCCAGGAATCATTCTTTCCATGCCTTTCATCTCTGAAAAGGACGAAAAAGACCTGCGCTTCGGTGCCCGCAATGATGTGGACTTCATCGCCCTGAGTTTCGTACGCCGTAAAGAAGACGTTCTTGCTGTGCGCGACATTCTGATTTCTGAAGGCAAAGACGACATTCAGATCATTGCCAAAATCGAAAACCAGGAAGGTTTCGACAATCTGAGAGACATCCTGGAAGTGGCTGACGGCATCATGGTTGCCCGTGGTGATCTGGGTGTAAACGTATCTCTGGAATATGTTCCAATTTACCAGAAACAGATGATCCGCATCGCCAACGAAATGGGTAAACCAGTCATCACAGCAACTCATATGCTGGAAAGCATGCAGGGCAACCCACGTCCAACACGTGCGGAAGCTTCCGACGTTGCCAACGCCATTATGGATGGAACAGATGCTGTTATGACATCTGCTGAAACAGCCGCTGGTGCTTACCCTGCAGAAGCTGTTCATACATTCACAAAAATTGCCAATGCAATTGAACCAATGATCGACTACAAAGGCCGTCTGCAGGAAGGCATTTCCTACAGCCACAGAAATATGAGTGACTCCATCGCCATTTCTGCTGCTGAAACAGCACTGGCTATGGATATTAAAGCCATCATTGCCTTCACGCAGTCCGGTGATTCCGCAAAACGTCTGGCTAAATTCCGTCCATGCGTGCCAATTATTGCGGTATGCTTCGACGGTAAAGTTCAGCGTTCTCTGCTCACAACATTTGGTGTATTCCCAGTTGTGACAGACGTTCAGAACACTCAGCAGAACGACGTTCAGCTGGCCAGAAACATCGCTCTGAAAAACGGTCTGCACCGTGGAGACAACATCCTGGTTGTAGCTGGTTACCCAGTAGGTTCCGGATCTACAAACATGATGAAAATTGTCACTGTTTAAGAATCAAACCAGAATTATAAAAACGCCTCAGGCTCTGCAAAAATGCAGACCTGAGGCGTTTTATTGTGTTGGGGACTAAAGGCTGCCATCCTGTTTTGCGGCCGTCAGTGCCACATTGAGGTTATGGTTGTGAACACGAATGTCATCCAGCATTTTTGTCGCTGCGCCTTTGTTGGGAATCAGGGTGTAGACAAGTTCATACATGCTTCCCATATTGGTGGTCCGGATTCGTTCCAGACGAACGTTTCGCGCATACTTGTTTAAGATTTCTTCAAACAAATCCAGGTTCTCGCAGTCTTCCGGAACCAGAATGTGCAGGGAATGGACGATGGGGGCTTTTTCCATCACTTTTACAGCAATGATAATGAAAAGACCCAGCAGCAGGCTTAAAATCAGTCCGCTGACATAATAAGTGGTGCTCATGATCAGACCAATGACCATGGCGTAGAAAATGGCAATCAGATCGGTTCCGGAACCTGGCATGGAGCGAAAGCGCACCAGACCAAAGACACCAAGAATCGCCACGCTGGTTCCTAAAGAACCGTTAATGACCAGAAGGGCTGCACAAACCACTGCAGGCAGAACCATAACGGTCATAACCATTGTGCTGGACGTCTGCAGAAACTTCCAGGCCAGAAAAGCGGCAAACAGGCCGCAGATAAATGACAGAATCACCAGGAAAACAGGATCGGTGATTGAATGACTAAGCAATTCCATAATGAATTAAATCTCTCTCTCTAAACAGTTGATAAGCTCTGCCGGCTTTGGAAATGGATGTTTTTTGAATATCCAGTTCTTTTAGGGTGCGGATTAATAGAATAGGGAAGTTTTTGGAGGACTTGATTTCCAGAATGCAGGTATCGTCGTCAAAAAGCTTTTCATCCCTTTCATCGGCATCTAAAGACAGGTGGGAATGACGCCAGGAAAACTGGTCGTCGATGGTAATGCGCAGATCCGGATCGTCCACCCAGGTCCATGCTTTTCGGTGGTAGGCCACGGACAGTTTCGGACGAAGATGATCGTGTTTCATCAGCCACTGAATCTCCATTCCTGTAATGGAATGAACCCCTTCCTGATCCATGAAGGCCATGGCTTCCTTTAACAAAAGATCCACCCGGCGCTTATAGACCACCCCATTGAATTTCTTTTTGATTTCCAGAAATACTGGATCGCTGCCGTTTACGGCACAGCCATAAGAACGAAGGCGCAGTTTTTCCTTAAAGAAGGGTTTGTTTGCGGATTTGCGGAACAAATCCCAGTTGTCGTTATCGAAGTAGACCGACCGGATATCGTATTCCGGATAGGCATCGGGAACGAGCCAGGCACTGAGCACATCCTGGAGCAGAACGGCCTGAGCTTTGGTCAGTCTGTATTTCATCTCTTTTCTCTCAAACAGTTTTTTCATGGTTCCATCTTAGTCAATCAA
>JABUSF010000003.1:21360-28911 GCA_021443945.1 Ileibacterium sp. | reverse complement strand
GTCATTTCATCCCCTGGATTCAGCCCCAGCTTTTCAGCGGTCTTAATGGAGATAAAGACTCCGTCATCACCAAGCTGCATAGCCGGATCACTTCCCATCATGGGAAGGAAAGTCATGTATGGCTCCAGATCTTTTGGGTTTTCCAGAATGTTCAAATAGGCGGTGACATCCTTGTTGTTGAAGTTGATGACAACACTGAGAATCTCCTGCTGGAGAACGCTGTCCACACCGCTGACTTTTTCCAGCTTCTCTTTGAGTCTGCCGTCGGTCTGACGGTCCGCGGCTACCGTAGCATTGTAGTGATAAATCCGGTTGAACTGGGCGTTGACAATGTCACTGATGGAATCGTTCAGACCAAATCCAGACAGAAGCAAAGCGGAGCATCCGGCAATTCCGATGACGGTCATTAAGAAACGCTTCTTATAGCGGAAAAGGTTGCGGAGGGTGACTTTCCCCATAAAACCAACCCGGTTCCAGATCCAGGGAATCCGCTCGAGCAGGATTTTTTTGCCGGCTTTGGCTGCTTTTGGCCGCATAAGCTGACTTGGCTGCTCCATCAGTTCCCGGTAAATGGAAAACAGGGTGGCGGCCAGAACAATCAGCGTCACCGATAAGGAGGCGATCAGAATCAGACCAGGCTGCCAGACAAATCGGATGGACTCCAGATTGTAAAGGGTGTTCCAGGCGGTAAAAATGATCCATGGAAAGATCACCATCCCGGAAGCACAGCCAATGATGCAGCCGGCCACAGAAGCCAGACCTGCATAGATCAGATACTTCATGGCGATCTGAACTTTGGAATAGCCAAGGGCTTTTAAGGTTCCAATTTCAGAACGCTGTTCTGCCACCATGCGGGTCATGGTGGTCATGCAGACTAAGGCAGCTACCAGATAGAAGAAGACGGGGAAGACGGAAGAAATTCCATCCATCCGGTCTGCGCAGGACTGGTAGTCCCGGTAGGAGTAGTGGGAATTCCGGTCCAGAATAATCCATTCTCCATTCAGCCCGTCTATTTTTTTCTGCGCTTCGTCAATTTTCTTTTGGCCGTCCGCTTTTTTGCTGTCGTATTCCTTCTGGCCTTCATCCAGTTTGGCTTTTCCTTCGTCGTATTTCTGGCGCCCGCTTTCCAGTTCGTTTTTAGCCTGGGAAAGCTGGGCGTTTCCGGAATCGTACTGCGCCTGCGCGCTGTTGAGGGTGGCCAGAGCTGCATTCAGCTGAACCTGTCCTTCGTCCAGTTTGGCTTTGGCTGCTTCCAGTTCCGGCAGTTTGGCGGCCGCTTCCTGAATTTGAGCAATTCCGTCGTTGAGCTGATCGAGCAGTGCCTGTCCGTTTTCGGCAGAGCCAATCTGGGCAAGAATTTCATCTCTGGCTGAGGTGATATAGGCGATGGCAGCTTCATAGGTCATGGACGGATCTCCGGTGACCTCGGCGATGGTGGCGTTGATTTGAGCTTCTACCTGAGCAAGCCTTTCAAGAATTTCGTTGATCACCGGGTTTTCCGGATCTTCTTCCTGGGCCTGTTTGAGCTGGGCAAGAAGATCTTCATAGCGGGCCTGCAGTTCCTGAATGGTATTCAGACCATTGGTTAAAACCGGCAGCAGCCGCAGGGTTGTTTCCAGCTGGCTTTTCTGGGATTCGAGCAAGGCAAGCTGGCTTTGCGCCTGCTGGATTTGGGCAATGCCGTCTTCGACCTGGGTTCTTCCTGCATCCAGCTCGGCTTTTTTGGCATAATACTCGGACCAGCCGGCCTCCAGCTGGGATTTCGAGGAGGCCAGCAGGGCTTCGCTGTCCTGAATCTTTTTGGCGCCGGAAGCAATTTCGTCGGCCGCTGCATTCAAGTCTTTCTGGCCGGACTCCAGTGACAGATGAGCGTCGGCCAGCTGGGTATTCATCTCTTTTCTGGCATCGTCCACTTTTTTCTGCTGGGATGCGATCCGGTTGGAAACCTGACGTTCCGAGATGGCCTCCAGACCATCCACCACCGGATCGGTCAGATCGAAATAGGCATCGCTGTAGGCATTCAAGTCTCTGGCCCCGGCCACGGTCACATCGGCTTCTGTAAAGTAATCGGCTTTGACAGCTGCCTGTTCCACGTAAATAAAGGTGTCCACCTTTCCGCTTCCGGCTGTGGAGGTTCCTTTTTCGTAAGAGATGTAATTGGGGCTGTACGCTTTGCCCACGATAATATAAGTTGAATATTTCAGGCTGTCGGAAACAGGGGAGTCATCCGATGAATACAGCCGGATTCTGTCTCCCAGATGATAGCTTCCAAACAGTTTGTTGGTGGCGCTTTCCGCTTCAATCAGGCATTCATCCGGAGCTTCGGGCATCCGGCCTTCCTTCAGGCGGGGCTTGTTGATGTCCTGATCATTCTGATAGCTGATGACTTTCACCACCATTTCAGAAGATCCTTTGCGGGTCAGGAAATCCTTGGAGAACTGACCCTGCACATTTTCCACTCCTTTGATTTTTTTCATGGCGTCCAGATCGTCCTGAGTAAGGCCAAGGGTGGAATATACTTGAATGTCCTGCACATTGTAGGAATCAAAATAGGAGTCCGCGGAGTTTTTCATATCCGGTGCACTGGCTTTGATTCCGGCAAAGAAAGCAACCCCCAGAGCCACAATGAGCATGATGGAGACAAAGCGTCCTTTGGAATGGCGGATCTCAGCAAAGATATCCTGTAAAAAGACTTTCGGCATCAGTATTCGATCCGATCTACATCCATTGGGTTCTCATTGACGGCAATGCTTTCAATTTTGCCGTTGCGCACCTTGATGACCTTATCTCCCATAGGGGTAAGCGCCAGGTTGTGAGTAATCACAATGACAGTTGTTTTTTCTTTTCGGCAGATGTCCTGAAGAACCTTCAGCACCTGTTTGCCTGTCTTGTAGTCCAGAGCTCCCGTAGGCTCGTCGCACAGAAGCAGCTTCGGGTTTTTGGCCACAGCTCTTGCAATGGCCACCCGCTGCTGTTCTCCTCCGGACAGCTGACTTGGAAAATTGGAGGTGCGGTCGGTCAGTCCAACGGCGGCGATGACCTGGTCAATGTCCAGGGGATCGCTGCTGATTTGAGTGGCCAGCTCCACATTTTCCTTTAAGGTCAGGTTTTGAATCAGGTTGTAAAACTGAAACACAAATCCAACGTCATCCCGGCGGTATTGGGTCAGCTGTCTGTCTGAATAGCTGCTGATCTCTTTTCCATCCACCAGAATTTCTCCGCTGCTGACTGTGTCCATTCCTCCCAACAGGTTGAGAATTGTGGATTTTCCGGCGCCTGATGCGCCGGCAATAATCACAAATTCGCCTTCATTTATTTCAAAGTCCACCCCATCCAGAGCGGTTATGGAAACCTCTCCCATGCTGTACACTTTGCGGACATCCTTAAATGAAATGAAACTCATTTAGATCTTTCCTTTCGTTGAAGTACACCACAAATTATAACAAATGAACCTCTTTCAAAACTTGGCTGTCCGTCAATATTCCCAGAAAGTTTGACAAACAGCCCGTCTAAAAAGAAACACATGCTCAGGCCAAAATTGTGCGGACGTTCTTCCTTATACTTTCGGGGCGCTTGAACGGAAAATACATCCGATTGATGGGGATGTAAAAGGCTTTCGCCAATCTGTCCGGCAGAGCGTTCGACTGCAAAAATATGCAATGATAACATGATTTTAATCACCGATACTGATTATTAATAAAAAAATAGGAAGGAAATTTATTTAAATATATGAAAGCAAAAGTGATTACAGACTCCGGAAGCGGACTGACATTGAAAGAGGCCAATGACCACAACATTGGATTTCTGCCCCTGCAGATTACTGTAGACGGTGAACTGTTTTTAGACGGATATAATCTGGATCCTGAAGAACTGTACCAGTATATGGAAGAAGGCAAAATGCCGACAACCTCCCAGCCTCCTTTGCTGATGCAGGAAGACCTTTTCGAATCTCTGCAGAAGGATGGGGTGACCGATCTGATTCTGGTGAATTTGTCTACCGGTCTTTCCGGCACAAATGCCACTCTGCAGGCCACGGCAAAACGCCTGGGCATGAAGGTTCATACCCTGGATATCTGCACCACTCTGTTTGTGCAGAAATATCTGGCTCTGGCCGCTGCAAAAATGCTGGAAGAAGGAAAAGAGCCGGAAGAAATCATTGCAGTGCTCCAGGATGCTGCTGACCATTCTGCCGGATATCTGATTCCGGATGATCTGGACCATCTTGCAGCCGGCGGACGGCTGACTCCTATGGCTGCCAAACTTGGCGGCATGCTGAAAATTAAACCGGTTCTGGAAGTTTCTCCGAAAACTCAGGGAAAAGTAGATGTATACCAGAAAGTCAGAACTTTTTCCAAAGCGGTCAAAAAGGCAGTGGAACAGATCAAAGAAGATATGGATCCAAACCGGGAATATGAAATCCTGATTACCAGCTGCCGCTGCGATCAGGGAGTGGAGGCTGCTGTGGCAGCTGTTCAGGAAACTCTGCCGGAAACAGTTTCCATTCACATCGATCCTTTGTATGCTGTAATTGCTGTACATACCGGCCTTGGATCCCTTGGCATACAGTACGTACCAAAGATTGATGGAGTTGAACTATGAAACTAGCATTTGTAACGGACAGCGGAACCGGTTTTGATATGCAGTACTGGAAGGAAAAAGGCATTTACTCTCTTCCGCTGCAGATCACTGGTGAAACCGAAACATTTGAAGAAAATGAAACAATTACTCAAAAACAGGTGATTGAGCGCATGAAAAACAAGGAGATCATGAAGACCTCCATGCCGGCTCTGGGAAAAATTCTGGAGCTGTTTGAACACTTGAAAGAAGAAGGTTATGACGGGGTGTTCTGTGTCCCCATCTGCAAAGGACTTTCCGGGACTCTGGATGCCATGGAATCGGCTGCCATGCAGGTCGGTCTGACCTTCTACGGCTTTGACTGCTATTCCACAGCTGTGATTCAGTCTGAATGCATTCTGAGGGCAAAAGCCATGTATGAGCAGGGAAGCTCTCCCGAAGAGATTCTGGAAGAACTGGAAAAGATGGCTGCCAGCTGCGATACCATTCTTTTGGTGGATGATTTGCATCATATGAAACGCGGCGGAAGGCTGACCCCCATGGCAGCTGCTCTGGGAGGTCTTCTGAAAATCAAACCGATCCTCCACGACAACATCGAAACAGACGGCCGTGTGGATGTTCTTGATAAAGTCAGAACCATGACCAAAGCTCAAAGCCGTGTCATCGACCGAATGAAGGAAATCGGTGTGACCAAAGATTACGATTTTACAGTGGCTCATGTCGCCGCACCAGAGCCAGCCAAAGAGTATGCCCAGCGCATTTCTGAAGCTTTTGACGGAGTTTCTGTCCGGATTATTGATTTGGTCAGTGCGGTAGGAATCCATACAGGAATTGGATGTCTGGCGGTGCAGGTATTCAACCCTTTGAATAAAGAAGTCTTAAGTTACCGCTAAAGAGAGAAATTAAAATTGTATATGTAAAACAAGGGGATTTTCCAGAGGGGGAAATCCCCTTTAGTTTTCCCCATTCAATGGGGAAAACTAAAGAAAAGCCGGGGGAAAACTCCGGCTTTTCTGACATGGCAGGGTTGATTTTATTCCTCTTGAGAAGGTTCGGCTTCTTCCGGAACAGCTTGTGCAGAATCCTGCACCACAATGGTTTCGGTACTTTGAAAAGTTTGGCCTCGGCTGTCCGTCATGGTATAGACAGCCGTGTACGTTCCAGGGGTATTCGCATCCACCTGCGAGGAATCGCACTGGAAGGATTCGTACTCTTTAAAAGCGTCCAGAGTGCTCAGATCCAAAGGCTCAAAGGGACTGCCTGCCTGGACGGTTCTTTCCTGCAGAACCGGTCCGGCTTGAGGTGCTTTTGGGCTCAGGGTTCGTGTCAGCTTGGCTGTTTTCACGGTTTTGTTCCCGTATTCATCCATTGCTGTAATTTCAACATTCACAGAATCCGCTTTGCTATCTAATACGGATGGATTAGTAATAGAAATAGATACTCTGCTTGGATCGCTGCAGGAAACAACAAAGGATTCTGCGTCCACTTCCTCGCTGCGTCCGGCACTGACATCCTTGAGCACCAGTTCCGGCCCTTTGGTGTCCACCACCGTCACGGTGACAGGATAGGTCTTGGATTGATAAATATAGTCGATTTCATACTCGCCGCACAGCAGTGTGTTGACCGTTCCGAAGATCTGCACTTCGTTCTTGTCGCCGCCAAACACATACTGAATGTTGTCTCTTGGATCGTAGTCTCCGGACAGTTCCACTTTCGGGTGCATGCTCTTAAACCGGATTGGATTGATGGTTCGGTAGACCACCCATCCAACAAAAAAAACGGCAGACACACCGGCTGCCACTGCAGCCGCCCGGCCTGTCCGCAGCCGCAGTTTCCCCTTCATCGAATTCATTTGATTTTCCCCTTATTGAATTGCAAATTCAGTATAAACCTCAAACAAAAAACGCGGTGATAAACCGCGCATCTTTAGCGAAAATTAATATGGTTTTCCTGTTTTTATTCGAATTCGTCATCGGGCATTTTTTCCACTTTGGAAAAGAGGAAAAGGCCGATCAGAAACAGGACAGCCAGGCAGCCTACAGCCAGATTCTGCATCCCTGTAACCTGGGTGACCACTCCGATGATCATCGTGCCGAGGAAGCTGGCCCCCTTGCCGCAAATGTCGAAAATCCCAAAGTATTCTCCAGATGAATTCTCAGGAATCAGCTTGGCAAAGTAGGATCTGGAAAGAGCCTGAATGCCTCCCTGGAAGAGTCCGACGGCCGCTGCAAGAATCCAGAACTGAGTGGTATTCACCAGAAACAGAGCGTAAACCGCAATGCACAGATACGCCAGAATGCCAGCTTTGATCAGCGTGCCGGCGGAATACTTCTTGGACAGGATTCCAAAACCGATGGCGGCAGGAAAGGCAATGATCTGCGTCATCAGCAAAGCCAGCAGCAGGCTGGTCTGGTTCAGGCCAAGGGAAGTCCCGTAAGCCGTCGCCATATCAATAATGGTATAAACTCCATCTATATAGAAGAAAAAGGACAGCAGAAACAGAAATGCCTTCTTATGCTTGGAAATGCTTGTCAGTGTGGAAGCCAGTCTGGAAAACGTATGCTTCACCACATGGGTTTCCGGTTCAATGGAGTACTTTTGCTTATAGGCCTTTATTAATGGAAGCGTACAGCCAATCCACCATAGTGCATTTAGGGCAAAAGCAATGAACATGGCCGTTGGGAACGTCAGGCCGATTTTCTCATACATTAAAATAATGCCCAGGGAAATGACAAAGGGAATGCAGCTTCCAATATATCCATAGGCATAGCCTTTGGAGGAAACCATATCCATTTCCTCTTCACTGGTCACATCCACCAGCATGGAATCGTAAACCACCAGGGAAACCGAGAAGGCGATTTTGGCCAGTACAAACAGAGCCAGAAAGGCAAGCCAGGTTTTTGGAATCCAGAAGCAGAACAGCAAAGCCGCCCCGGCAAAAGCACAAAGAGCAAAGACTTTTTTCTTGCAGTTTTT
>JABUSF010000003.1:10776-20788 GCA_021443945.1 Ileibacterium sp. | reverse complement strand
AAAGTGGACAACTGGGGTGTAAAAGAATTCGCTTACGAAATCGATCACATGAAAAAAGGCCACTACGTGGTTATGTACTGCACTGCTGACAACGCAGGAATCGAAGAATTCCAGCGTCTGTGCCGAATCTCCAACAGTGTAATTCGTGTCATGGTTATCAAAAAAGAAGAAGAAAAGTAATCGGGGAACATCATTGTGATTAATAATGTCGTATTAGTCGGACGCATCACAAGAGATCCGGAACTTAACAAAACCCAGAGCGGAACCAGCTTCTGCCGGTTTACTGTTGCGTGCAACCGCCGCGTTCGTTCTCAAAACGGACAGCCGGACGCTGATTTTATCAGCTGCGTGGCCTGGCAGCGCACCGCAGAAATCATGTGCCAGTATCTTCGGAAAGGCGCATTGATTGGTGTAGAAGGAAGAATTACAACCTCTTCTTTTGACAACAATCAGGGACAGCGGGTTTACCGTACTGAAGTGACTGCTGAAAGTGTTCAGTTTTTGGAATCCAAAAACACGGCAAACAACTCAGACTGGAACCGCAGCAACAGCGGCTACAATCAGCAGCCTTCTTATCAGAATGCACCGCAGCCAGCGTTCAACAGCTATCAGAGCAGCGGTTCATCCTACAACAACCATTCCGCCGGCAATGATCCATTTGCAGCGTCAGCCAGCAGCGGCTTTGACAACGCATTTAACGATGACAGTCTGGACATCGCCAGCGACGACTTACCATTCTAGAAAGGAGATCCAACATGGCATTCAAAAAACAGCGCATGGGACGTAAAAAAGTCTGCTATTTCACTAAAAACAAAATCAAAGAAATCGACTACAAAGATACTGAACTCTTAAAGAGATTCATCAACGCCAACGGAAAAATCATTCCTAGACGTGTAACTGGCACTCGTGCAAAATACCAGAGACAGCTCGCTACTGCTATCAAACGTGCTCGTCAGATGGCTCTGCTGCCATACGTAGTTGACTAATTCAGTCAAAAACAGACAGATCAACGGAAGTTCGCAAAGAACCTCCGTTTTTTTTATGCCGGATTGTCTTTCAAAAGAAAACGGCTCTGAAACAGATGAAACCGGAGACTTTCTGCAGGCGTAAAAAAAGATGCCGCAGCATCTTTGTAAATATAGGAAATTTTGAATTAGTCTTTGTTTTCTGGAGTTCCGTAATCGGCATCAGCACCGCCGTTTTCATCCGCAGCAGCATCTTCTTTAAGAGCTTTATCTACGTCTTTGCCGTCTTTTTCTGTAACTTCAGTTTCAACTTCCTTTACTTCTTCATTCTGAGCTGGAGTGCCGGAAGTGCAGCCGTACAGAGAAAGTGCCATAGCAGCGGCGGCAAGCAGTTTAAAATATTTCATGTAAATCTCCTCCTATCGAGTTTATTTTATTATAGTCAGCCGCTTAAAATGGTTCCCGGAATATGAACTGGATTTTTTCGGGAGTCAAAAGCAGGTTCGGTTTTCCAAGTTAAAAATTGGATGAAGTCACATTAATGGAATATAAAGTCGGTGGGAAATTATAATGATTTGCAGGAGGAGATTTATATGTTTACTATGTATTTGATCTGTCTGATGGCCTGGTATATTCTCGTCGCTGTCGGGGGATGGAAAATGTTTGAAAAAGCCGGTGAAGCCGGATGGAAATCCCTGATCCCGGTTTACAACATCTACGTTATTTATAAAATTTGCTGGGATAAGCAGATGTTCTGGACGATGGTCATTGTCAGCTTGTTCTATTCTCTGCTGTTTGCTGTTGGTGCAGATGGAATCTGGTTCTATATTATGGTGGCGCTGGGTATCGTAGATGCCGTCATTCGTGCTTTGATGTATTACAATCTGTCCTTATCTTTTGGGCATGGAATTGGATATTTCCTGGGACTTTACTTCCTGACACCACTCTTCATCATTATTCTTGGATTTGACAGCAGCGAATACCAGGGACCAAATTATTAAACTGGAAAGTATTTTCGGGAGCGGGATATCAGCCTGCTCCTTTTTCTGTGAGGAGCAGAAAAATCCTTTTGTTTTTTGTTAAGAGACTGTGAGATAAAATGAATGCAATGAATGTTAAAGAAATCAGCCGCTGGGCGATGATGTGTGCTTTGTATGGGGTTCTGGTTTTGATCAATACCCAGACGGCCGCTTTTTTCGATCTGTACTTTTCCATCCTGTTCGCTCTGCCGGTTTTAATTGGAAGTTTTAAAAATAAAGGGCAGGGAACAGGCCTGGCGCTGGGAGCCATGCTGCTGATCACCATGATATTTGCTCCTTTAACTTCGTGGCCAAGACAGATGGCCAATCTGGCGGCAGGAGCCGTTTATGGGTGGGGTCTGGAAAAAGACAAAAGCTTGTCCTTCTGCTTCTGTACAGGATTTGCCGTTTGTGCAGCTGCAGAATATTTATCCACAGCTGTTTTCTTTCAGGCAGCCGGACTGGGAGAGCTGGCCGGCGATCCTCTGTATGCCTATGCAGCCAGCTGGCTGAATCTGAAAACTCTGGCAGCCTGCTATGCGGTTTTATCCGGGCTGATGGAGTCGTTTCTGGCTTTGTGTCTGTCCCAGATCATCCTGATCCGCTGGTTTAAGCGGAAAAGAAAACCGGTGATGGCTCTTCAGCCCGTCCGGCCGGAATGGTTTTCGGTGAGCATGCTGGTTCTGTCGGCTGCTGCCGGAGTGTTCTGGAAGGCATTTGAGACGAACGCTGCTTTTCAGGCATTGCTGGCGTCACTGCTGTTTTTGAATTATTTGATTTTAGACTATAATGGGATTTGGTTTTTACTTGGCCTTCGCAAAACGCGCCCGTCTTTTTGGATGATGTTCGTTCTGATCATGATCTGGGTGATTCCGCCGCTGAATC
This sequence comes from Ileibacterium sp., assembly GCA_021443945.1. Taxonomy (GTDB): domain Bacteria; phylum Bacillota_I; class Bacilli_A; order Erysipelotrichales; family Erysipelotrichaceae; genus JABUSF01. The sequence goes on along the minus strand of JABUSF010000003.1, from coordinate 17,919 downwards.
TGGTGTATGTATGTGCAGGATTCTGGTGCGGTCTGGCGAAGCTTTTTAAAACGAGGATATTGAGATGAAGATATTATTTAAATGGCGTGTGATCTATATCTTGGTGAATCTGCTTGCATGGATCGCCGTTCTGTTTGCTTTTGTCAGGCAGCAGTATCTGACGGCAATCTTTGTGAGTGTCATTCTTCTGGCGTTCAGCGCCCTGTTTTCCATTATGTGGAAGACGATGAAGAAAAAAGGTTACCAGACAGAAATGGAAATCTCCCGTTTTCTGGGAAAAGACGCCAAGGAAGCTCTTGCCTTCGGAGAAGTTGGAATTCTGATTTACAACGACGAATACCGGGTGACCTGGCAGAGCGATTATTTCAAGCTTCATCAAATGAACCTGCTCAATGAGAAAGTCACCGTCTGGATGGAAAATACCAGAGATTTATTTGAAGAAGATCTGGATACGGTCACCGGCCGGGTAGGAGATCAGGTTTACGAAGTGATGAGAAAAGAAGGAGCCCAGGTTCTGTTTGTGAAGAACATCACCGAAATTACAGAACTGAAGGACAAGCTGGATACGGAGGAGATTGTTGTAGGACTGATGACTCTGGACAACTACAACGAGTATCAAAGCTATGAAAACGATGAAATCCTCAATGTGATCAATACCAGGATGCGCTCTTCCTTAATTACATGGGCCAAAGACAACGGTATGTTTCTGCGGCGCCTGCGGTCCGACCGTTTTCTGGTCATTTTGGATACGGGGATCCTGGAAAAGGTAAAGTCCAGAAACTTTACTATTCTGCAGACCATTAAAGACCAGGCCGATGAAGTGGATGTTTCCATTACTCTGAGCATGGTTTTTGCTTATGGAACCCATAATTATATGGCTTTGGATAATATGATCAACGATCTGCTTGAACTGGTTCAGTCCAGGGGAGGAGATCAGGTGGCCATTAAAAAGTTTGGGGGTAAGGTTGTCTTTATCGGAGGAAACTCTGAAAAGAGCTCCCAGCGCTCCACTGTCCGGGTCAATATAGTGGGGGCGACCATTGAAGATTTGATTGAGGAAAGCCCAAAAGTCTTTGTTCTCGGTCATACCAATACCGATTATGACTGCATGGGTGCGGCTCTTGGTGTCAGCAACTGGGTGAAAGCTCTTGGCAGAGAACCTTACATTGTTCTCAAAGACGTTCCAAGAGACAAGCAGCTGCAGCAGACCATGGACTTTTACAAGCAGACCATTGACCGGCACAATCTGATTACCCCGGATGATGCAGCCCGTCTGATCGATCCGGACAGAGATCTGGTGATCATGGTGGATCACGGCATCCCGGCGATTTCCAGCGGACGAGCTTTGCTGGAACACTGCCGGCGGGTAGTTGTGATCGACCATCACAGACGTTCTGAAAACTTTGTGGATTCTCCTCTCATGGCCTATGTGGAAAGCACCGCTTCCTCGACTTGTGAGCTGGTAACAGAACTGCTTCAGAACTCCAGCGTCTCCATTCCGATCTTCGAAGGAGAGGCCACCATTATGTATTTGGGTATTCTGGTGGATACCGGACGCTTTAAATCTCATACTTCTGAAAGAACCTTCCAGGCAGCGGCGACACTGCGCTCCTGGGGCTCAAATGGCAATTATGCGGAGAAGGCTCTTCAGGAGGACTATGATCAGTACATTCAGAGAACGGATCTGGTTTCCAGAGCGGTTCCGTACAAAAAGCACTTTATGATAGCAGCTGCTGAACAGCCTGTGAGCCGGACGATGCTTTCACAGGTGAGTGACACACTGCTGCAGATCAAAGGCTGTCAGGCCAGCTTCACCATTGGAACCAATGTGGAAAACGGCAAAACAGCCATCTCTGCCCGTTCGGATGGAACCTTCAACGTGCAGACCATTATGGAAAAAATGCAGGGAGGCGGTCATTTTGCAGCTGCTGCCGCAGAACGGGAGGATCTGACTGTGGAAGAAGCCAAAAAACTGCTTGAATCTCTGCTTGATCAAGTACAGGAGGAAGAAAAATGAAAGTAATTTTGCTTGAAGATGTAAAGAAAGTCGGCAAAAAAGACGAAGTCATCGAAGTGGCTGACGGATATGCCAAAAACTTTCTGATTAAGACAGGAAAAGCAGAACCTTGCAATAAGGAAAATACAAGAGCGCTGGATGAACGGCGTCAGGAAAAAGCAGAACATGAAGCTGCCTTGAAAGCCCAGGCGGAAGAAACGAAAAAGGTTTTGGATGATCTGGTTCTTGAGTTCACTTTGAACACATCCAAAAACGGTCAGACATTTGGTCAGATTTCTTCGAAGCAGATTGCTCAGGCACTGGCGGCTAAAGGCCTGCAGGTGGATAAACGAAAAATCATGATGGATGTTCCGGCAGATTCCTTAGGAACTACAAAAGTCAAAGCCGACCTGTACAAAGGTCAGGTCATTGCGACAATCAACGTCCACATCAGCGCTAAGGATTCTTAAAATGCCCAGAGAATTGCCCAATTCAAAAAGACTCGAGCAGTCCCTGCTTGGGTCTTTAATGGTTTATCCGGATGTTTACTCTGTCTGCCAGGATTACGATCTGAGCGCAGCAGAGTTTTTTGTCCCCAGCCATCAGAAGATTTATCAGGCCATGGATGAGCTGGCCCGCAGCGGAAAACCCCTGGAACTGGAAAATGTCATTCAGCGCTTAAGCGACAAGGATGAACTGGAGGCTGCAGGCGGTCTGGACTACATCATGTCCTTGATGGATGGTGCTGTTTCCAGCGCCAACGTTCAGTACTATGCGGAAAACATCAAAAACAAATCCCAGCTGCGGAATCTGATTGAAGCCGCTGAAAAAATCAGCAGCGATGCCATGGAGACCACATCGGAAATGGATGACGTTCTCGATGCTGCAGAACGGACCATTATGGACGTGACCCGGCAGCGCCGAGGCTCTGAATTTGAAAGCTCCTCCACCGTAGTGTCCAGAGTTCTTGAAGAGCTGAAGTTTCTTCAGACGCAAAAAGGCGTCACAGGCATCAAGACCGGGTTTGCTGCTCTGGATGCCATGACCAACGGATTTCAGCGGGGGGATTTGATCATTCTGGCTGCCCGTCCTGCCATGGGAAAATCCGCCCTGGCTTTGAACTTTGCCAACCAGGTTGCCAAGCGAAACGATGGGTGCGTCGCCATCTTCTCTCTGGAAATGCCCTCGGACTCCCTGATCAAACGTTTGATGAGCTGTGAGTCTCAGGTGTTTGCAGACAAGCTGCGAAGCGGAAAAGTGACCAACGATGAAATGAGCCGGCTGTATGAAGCGGGCAACCGCCTGGCGGAGCGGAATATCTTTATTGATGATACGTCCTCGATCCGGGTTTCCCAGATCTTTTCCAAATGCCGCAAGCTTAAAAGCGAATACAATTCCATCTCTCTGGTTGTTATTGACTACCTGCAGCTGATCAGCGGAAATGGCCGCTCGGATTCCCGTCAGCAGGAAGTTTCCGAAATTTCCCGTAACCTGAAAATTCTGGCCAAGGAAATGGAATGTCCTGTCATTGCTCTGTCTCAGCTCTCCCGTAAAGTAGAGGAAAGAACCGACCACGAACCCCAGCTGTCTGACCTGCGTGAATCCGGATCCATCGAGCAGGATGCGGATATTGTCATGTTCCTGTACCGGGAAGATTACTACAACAAGGAATCGGATCCGGACAAACCGGCTGAGATCGTCGATCTGTCTTTGGCCAAGCATCGAAACGGATCCATTGGAAAAATCAATCTGGCGTTCGAAAAGAACATCTCCCGGTTTGCCAACTGCCGGACCGATGTAGAGGATCCATATGCAGGTTGATCTTTTATGCTCCGGCTCCAAGGGAAACTGCTGTCTGATCCGAACCGCTGCCGCCAGCATTCTGATCGACTGCGGTGCGCCCGCAAAATCCTATCTGATGAAAGCTCTGGAAGAGGCGGGTCAGTCAAAGGAAGACATCGACGGGATTTTTATTACACACACTCACAAAGATCATATCGGCCAGCTGCGGCATTTTTCCGCTCTGCCGGTATATTCCTACTGTGAAATTGAACTGAAGGACCCCAAGCATCAGCCGGTTCCTTTAGATGCGCATCACATTCGGCCCATGGATCCTGTGTTCATCAAGGATTTGAAAATTACCCCGGTTGTTTTAAGCCATGATTCGGGTCCGACCACGGGATTTGTGGTGGAAGATGCTGTGTCCAGACTGGTCTATGTCACCGATACCGGATATGTAAAAAACGAAAACATGCCTTTTCTGAAAGGGGCGGATTATTACATTTTTGAAAGCAATCATGATATGGAAATGCTGCTTTCCACCAACCGCCCGGCCTGGCTGAAACAGAGAATTGTTTCGGATACCGGACACCTTTGCAATCAGGACAGTGCCCGGCTGCTCAGCGAACTGGTGACAGACAATACAAAAAATATTGTTTTAGCCCACCTTTCAGATGAGGCCAACACACCGGCTCTGGCCATGGAAGCTTTGATGGATGCATTCGCTCATAAAGGAATTTCTTTAAAAGACATAAATGTATGCGCTGCCGAACAAAAGGCTGTCGTGTCATTCGGAAAGTACACAAAATAAAAGAAAATACTCAAGGGGATAAAAGATGCACCTTGAGTATTTTTGTTATACTTTCATTATTGAGGAGGTGGATTTTTATGCTGACGGTGTTTGATCATCCGTTAATCAAACATAAGCTGTCCATTATGAGGGACAAGAATACCAGCACAAAGGACTTCAGAGAAAATCTTGATGAGATCGGCTCTTTGATGGTTTATGAAATCACCAGAGACCTGCCTTTAAAAGATGTAGATATTGAAACTCCCATGTGCCCAATGACTGCTTCCCGTCTGGCCAAAGATGTGGTTGTTGTACCAATTCTGAGAGCTGGTCTGGGAATGGTTTCCGGTATTACCAGACTTGTTCCGACTGCCAAGGTAGCTCACGTAGGTGTGTTCCGTGACGAAGAAACACTGGAACCTCATACGTATTTTGAGAAGTATCCCAAAAATATTGCTGACGCAGTGACCATCGTAGTTGACCCTATGCTGGCAACTGGCGGAAGCAGCGTTGCAGCTTTGGATATGGTCAAAAAGCAGGGCGCCAAGAACATCAAGCTGGTTTGCCTTGTTGGTGCTGAAGATGGCATTAAAAATGTCGAAAAACATCATCCGGATGTAGACATTTATCTGGCTGCATTGGACGACTGTCTGAACGAGAATGGATATATCGTTCCGGGCCTTGGGGACGCAGGCGACAGAATCTTTGGAACAAAGTAAATGGATCCTTTGAAATTCTCAGGATTTCTTCTGGTCAATCTGCTGTTCTGTATCTGGATCGGCTGGCTTCTGGACAGTTGGACAGGACTAAGTCCTGTCTTTCTGATTGTCCTGACACTATATGCCGTGATCGGAAGCTTTGTTCTGCTGTTCAAGAAAATGAAAAAATGAATTCTGCAATAAAACCAATCTGGAAAACCGCCTGTCTCTGGACTGTCATCCTCAGCCTGATCTGCGCTGCCCTGGCAGCTTTGATCTGGCCGGATCATCGGATCAACTATGCTGTTTCCACAATGTTGGGAGCTGCTATTGGCCTTTGCGGCCTTTGGATGATCATTGCTATGACAAAAGCACTGACCGGCGATGAAGCTGCCAACAAGAGAAAAGGGTTTATCGGCTACACGGGACGGTATCTGTTCTATGCGGTCTGTCTCTTTTTTCTGACGTGGCGGGGATTCAGTCCTCTGGCTATGCTTGCAGGAATTCTCTGCTCCAAAGCAAGCCTTGTGATCTACGCTTTGCTGCATAGAAAGGACGATGAATGAACGAAGTTAGTTCCATTACTATCCATTTTGGATCCTTCGAATTGGTGATTCAGCAGTCGATTCTCGTCTGGCTTGTGGTCTGTGTGCTGATCTGCATACTGGCCTGGTTTGCCGGAAGGGCAATCGACAAAGCGGATCCCTCAAAAGCTCCGACCGGTCTGGCATACTGGTCTGAAGAGCTCTACAACTTATGCCTTTATGTTGTGAAAGGAAACCTGCGTGAAACAACCGGCCGTTATATGCCGATTTTCGGTACGATTATGGTCGGTATGCTCATCAGCAACCTGACTGGTCTGGTTGGATTCCAGAACCCGACTTCAAACGTTTCCTTCAATGCCACTCTGGCTGTGATGTTCTTTTTGATGATTCAGTACAACGCCATTAAAAAAGGCGGTCTGATGGCTCGCTTAAAAGGACTGACAGAGCCAATGTGGTTTCTGACTCCCTTGAATATTATTGGAGAACTGGCTGTACCATTGTCTCTGACCATGCGTCTGTTCGGAAATATCCTGGCTGGAACCATTATTTCACTGCTCATTTATACCTTGATTAAGAGCCTGGCTCCATGGGGTTACCTGGGTCTGACCCTGACTCCGTTTATCCATGTATATTTCGACGTTTTCTCTGGTGTTATTCAAACATATATTTTCTTCACTTTAGGTACATACTTCCTTGGTGAGCAGGTCTCCAATGAGGAGATATAGAAAGAGAGTAAATTTTTTATGGAATTTAATGAATTTTTTGTAAAAGGTATGGCACTGCTCGGTGCTGGTATTGCAATGATCGCCGGTATCGGTCCTGGTATGGGTCAGGGTTTTGCAGCTGGTAAAGGTGCTGAAGCTGTAGGACGCAATCCTGAAGCTTCCGGAAAAATCCAGTCCATCATGGTACTTGGTATCGCTCTTGCTGAAACAACAGGTATCTACGCTCTGATCATCGCCATTCTGCTGGTTTTCGTTAAAGGTTAATAAGCAGGTGAAATCCAATGGTAGAATTTAACATTGATAACTATTTGCGGATTTCATGGCAGGACGTCCTTCTGGTCTGCATTTCCACAACAATCATTGTTCTGGTATGCAAGAAGTTTTTCTGGGACAAGCTTTTGAAGTTTGTAGATCAAAGACAGAAGCTGATTCAGGACAACATTGATGCTTCCGTAAAAATTCGCCAGCAGGCAGATGATTTGAAGGAAGAATATCATGAAAAACTTGCCAATATTGGTGCCGAGGCAAATGACATCATCAGCAGCGCCAAGAAGCAGGCCAGTCTCGAGAGAACGGAAATCATTAACGCTGCCAAACAGCAGGCAGCTCA
>JABUSF010000003.1:5697-10698 GCA_021443945.1 Ileibacterium sp. | reverse complement strand
TTGCCATTGCAGCAGCTTCTTCTATTCTTGCCAGTGAAATTGATGAAGAAAAACAAAGACAAATCGTAAACGATTTTATTTCCAAAGCGGGTCAGTCTTATGAAGCATGAGTCTGCACCCTATGCTTTAGCTCTGCTTGAAATCGCACAGGAAGCCAAAACAGAAAAACTGTTTGGCGATCAGCTGCTTCGCATTAAAGAAGTAGTGGCCGGCCAGCCGGAGCTTCAGCTGCTGCTGAAGCATCCAAAAATCGATCCAAAGGAAAAGATTGATTTGCTGGAAAGCATTTTCAGTGCAGAAGTGGATCCGGTTGTGATGCACTTTCTGCAGGTGGTCTGCAGCAATCATGCCGCAGGAATGCTGGAAATGATGGCAGACGATTACCAGAGACTGTACGACGAAAGCCAGAATATTAAATCTGTAAATGTAACCAGTGCCTGCGAACTGGATGCCGAACAGCGCCAAGCATTGAAAGATATGCTGGAAAAGAAGCTGAACGGCCCGGTCCGCATGAGTGTCGAAGTCGATCCGGCTTTGATTGCCGGACTGCGAATCCAGGCAGATGGCCTGACCATGGACAACTCCGTTGCCAGCCGTCTTGCTGTTATGAATGAAGCCCTGCACAGGCACTAGGAAAGGTGTATAAGGAATGAGTTTAAATCCTGCTGAAATCTCAAAACTGATTAAAGCTCAGATTAAAAACATCGGCCAGGACATCGAAATGAATGAAAGCGGTACTGTACTCACCGTAGGTGACGGTATTGCCAACGTATATGGTCTGAACAATGCCATGATGTCCGAACTCGTCCTGTTCCCTCATGATGTTTATGGAATGGTCATGAACCTTGAGGAAGATCAGGTGGGTGTTGTGCTGATGGGCGACAACCCTGATATTAAGGAAGGGGATGTCGTAAAACGGACTGGACACATTGTTGAAGTACCGGTTGGCGACGGAATGATCGGACGTGTAGTCAACGCCCTTGGTCAGCCAATCGACGGAAAAGGTCCTATTGAAGGAACCACTCTGCGTCCGGTAGAACGGGTTGCTCCTGGAGTAATGACCCGTAAATCTGTCAGTGTACCTCTGCAGACAGGTGAAAAAATTATCGACTCCATGATCCCTATTGGACGGGGTCAGCGTGAGCTGATCATCGGTGACCGCCAGACCGGTAAAACAACCATTGCAATTGATACCATTCTGAACCAGAAGGATCAGGACGTATTGTGCATTTATGTCGCTATTGGTCAGAAAGCTTCCACCGTTGCTCAGATCGTTGAAAAACTGAAACAGTACGGAGCTATGGACTATACCACTGTTGTTGTTTCCACGGCTTCTGAATCTGCACCTCTGCAGTACATTGCTCCATATGCCGGATGCGCAATTGGTGAAGAATGGATGGAAAAGGGCAAAGATGTCCTGATCGTTTACGATGATCTGTCCAAGCATGCCGTCGCTTACCGTGCAATGGCCCTGCTGCTCCGCAGACCACCAGGACGTGAAGCATATCCTGGCGACGTCTTCTATCTGCATTCCAGACTGCTCGAACGGGCAGCCCGTCTGAATGAAGACTATGGCGGAGGATCTCTTACAGCCCTTCCAATCATTGAAACCCAGGCTGGAGACATTTCCGCTTATATCCCAACAAATGTAATTTCCATCACAGATGGTCAGATCTTCTTAAAGACCGACATGTTCAATGCCGGTGAACGTCCAGCCGTTGACTCCGGTCTTTCTGTATCCCGTGTAGGATCCGCTGCGCAGGTGAAAGCCATGAAGCAGGTTTCCGGATCCCTGAAACTTGAACTGGCACAGTTCAGAGAAATGGAAGCTTTCTCCAAATTCGGAAGTGATTTGGACGCTGCCACTGCGGAAGTTCTCAACCACGGTAACCGTCTGACTCAGCTGCTGATTCAGAAACAGTATGCTCCAATGGCAATGCCGGAAGAAGTTCTGGCTCTGTTCTCCGGAAAATACAAATTCCTCAAGGACATTCCAGTGGATAAAGTTCAGGACTATGAACACAAAATGATTCTGTTCTTCAAGTCCAGTCACCCTGAAATCCTCAAGGAAATCGAAGAGGAAAAAGCATTGAGCAATGATTTGATCGAAAAGATCAAAGACGCCATGACAGCCTTTACCAGCGATTACAAACTGAAGGAAGGTCTGTAAGATGGCCGGCAGCCAGCAGGCCATTAAAAGCCGCATTGCCTCTGTCGATTCCACCAAGAAAATTACTAACGCCATGCAGATGGTGGCCAGTGCAAAGCTGAACAAAGCCCGTTCCCATATGGACTCCAACAGGGAATATTCCGATTCCCTTCAGGAGCTTCTGTCTATGGTTCTGTCCAGAACCGATGCGGGCCACAGCCTTTTGAAGGAAGATGAAACCAAGCCAAGCTTTGTATTTGTCATTACTTCAGACATGGGCCTTTGCGGCGGTTACAACGCCAATGTATTTAAAACGATCCAGCACCAGCTGAAAGACAATGACATTCTGGTGATGGTGGGAAGCCGCGGAGCTTCCTGGGCTAAAGCCCGCAATAAAAATATTCATGAAGTTCTGATCGATCTCAATGAGGACAACGCTTATGAAGAATTGGCCCGTGAGATGGATAAGGCCATTGAAATGTATAAAAAAGGGGAAATCGGATCTGTAAAGGTTCTTTTCACCCATTACAAAAATACGCTGACCTTTGAACCCACTGTGGAAAACCTCCTTCCGCCTACACCCCAGGAAACAACTCTGGAAAAACGTGTACGCAGGGAAACCATCTTCGAACCTAACAAGCAGGAGATGCTGGAACAGCTGATTCCGATGATTACGAAATCTGTTCTGTATGCCAAATTTATGGAATCCAAGACAAGTGAGCAGGCCAGCCGGCGCATGGCAATGGAAAGTGCAACCGACAATGCGGAAGAGCTCATCGAAAAGCTCAATCTGGAATACAACCGGATCCGTCAGGGTGCAATTACCCAGGAAATTACCGAAATTGTCAGCGGCGCCAACGCTTTGAAGTAGAAAGGATGCATGTGAATGGCAGAACAGAATATTGGAACTGTCGCTCAGGTCGTAGGACCTGTTGTTGACGTTAAATTCGACAGCGGAAAGCTGCCGGATCTTCTGACAGCTATTAAAATCCCTTTAAAAGACAATAAATCCCTTACTGTTGAAGTAGCCCAGGGCATTGGAAGCGATATTGTTCGCTGCATCGCCATGGGAAGTACAGACGGTCTGGTCCGCGGTATGGAAGCCATCGATACCGGCAAGCCAATTCAGGCTCCAGTAGGGGACGGAATTCTTGGAAGAATGTTCAACGTGCTCGGTGAGCCGATTGACAGTCTGGGCGACGTGAACGTAGAAGAATTCAAACCAATTCACAGATCTGCTCCAAAATTTGATGAGCAGTCTACAAGCTCCGAAATTCTCGAAACCGGCATTAAGGTTATTGACCTTCTGATTCCTTATGCCCGAGGCGGTAAAATCGGTCTGTTTGGTGGTGCCGGTGTGGGCAAAACCGTACTGATTCAGGAGCTGATTCACAACATTGCCAGCGAACACGGCGGTAAGTCTGTCGTTGTAGGTGTTGGTGAACGGACCCGTGAAGGAAACGACATGTACTGGGAAATGAAGGAGTCTGGAGTTCTGGACAAAACCGTTCTGGTTTATGGACAGATGAATGAATCTCCTGGTGCCCGTATGCGTGTCGGACTGACCGGTCTGACCATGGCAGAATACTTCCGAGATGTAGAACATCAGGACGTACTGCTCTTTATTGACAACATCTTCCGTTTTACACAGGCTGGATCTGAAGTATCCGCCCTGCTTGGACGTGTGCCTTCTGCGGTAGGTTATCAGCCTACTCTGGCAACTGAAATGGGTCAGCTGCAGGAACGCATCACTTCTACAAAAGACGGATCCATTACCTCCATCCAGGCTGTTTATGTGCCTGCCGATGACTTAACTGACCCGGCTCCAGCCACAACCTTCTCCCATTTGGACGCAAGAACTGTACTGGACCGAAACATTGCGGCCCTGGGTATCTTCCCAGCTGTATCTCCATTGGAATCCAGCTCCAGAATGCTGGATCCTGAAATCATTGGCCAGCGTCATTATCAGGTAGCCCGCGGGGTACAGGAAATTCTGCAGAAATACAACGAACTGCAGGATATCATTGCCATTCTGGGTATGGACGAACTGTCTGAAGAAGATAAGAAAATCGTTAACCGCGCCCGCCGTGTCCGCAACTTCCTGTCTCAGCCGTTCCACGTAGCGGAAGTGTTCTCCGGTATTAAAGGTGAATACGTTCCTCTGGAACAGACCATTGATTCCTTCGAAAAGATCCTTTCTGGAAAATACGACGATCTTCCAGAACAGGCCTTTATGTTTGTGGGAACCATCGAAGAAGCTGTGGAAAAAGCTAAACAGATTGAACAGGAGGCTGCGTGATCTCCCTGAAGATTGTCACACCCAGGGGAATCTATCTGCAGGAGGAAATTAAAAGCCTGCATGCGAAAAGTGTAGGAGGGGAGTTTACTCTTCTTCCCAACCATATGCCTGTGGTGATGGCCATGGTACCCTGCAGACTGGTGCTGACAACCGACAAAGATCAAAAGCAGGAGTACGCTCTGGCCGGCGGATTTCTTCACTTCGATGACAACAAGGCTTCCTTGATGACAGATGCCATCGAACGCAGTGATGAAATTGATATCGACCGCGCCAAAGCAGCCTACAAGCGTGCCCGCGAACGTCTGGATCATCAGGATGTTGATCTGGAAATGAAAAAGGCGGAACGTGCGCTCCACCGTGCAATCAACCGTCTTGACGTCAGCGGCAAGAAATTCGACTAATTTTTCATTGAAATACGGAAAGCAGGGACTGTCCCTGCTTTTTGTTTTTGAAAAAGAAAAAAGGATGCAGAGGCATCCTAGGATTCTTTATTTCTTTCCAACAGTTCAAAAAGCAGTTCCTTCTGAAGATTGGCATCCATGATCAGCTCACC
>JABUSF010000003.1:2167-4982 GCA_021443945.1 Ileibacterium sp. | reverse complement strand
GTTTAGAGAAAGAAGACAGAAAAAAGCTTCCGAAGACAAGTTTCGAAAGCTAAGGGCGGCCTGTCAGGCCAGAAGAGTGTTGTAGAGATCGTCTAAGATCCATGGCTTGGAATCATCGATTTTTTCAGCAATGAAATCTATATCCATTTTCTGACCGGAGAGCAGTTCAATTTCCCCGATCAGATCGTACAGATAGCCGGTATCGAAGGAAGACTCGCAAAAGGCGTCGGAAGCACTGAGCAGAAATACATAGCTGAACAGAATGGCTTCTGCCTCGTTTGTCAGATTGCCGAGACTTCGTTTTGGGCTGATCTTTTCACTGTTCTTTTCGTACTGGAGATAATGAATGTATTCATGAACCAGAACAGAAGGAGACGTCTGTTCGCCTTCCTTGAGAGCAATAGTTTTCAAAGCGGGGTAGTAAATTCCCTTGGTGCCGTCCGGTGCCTTTGTATCATCGACTTTCACCGCTTTTTTAATGTTGGAATACAGTCTTGAAGAAATCCGGCGGCGCTGTTCAATGACACTGGCTGTGGCCAGCGGATGCTGGAAGACGAATTCGTCAATCTCCAGCAAGGCTGCTTTGATTTTTTCAATAAAGTCGGCGGGGAAGGGAATTTCGCAGACATCGTTTAAAGCCGTTACAGAACGGATGGTCAAAGAAAGAATATCTTCCCGTTCCTTCTGAGAGTAAACGGGTATTTCAAAGCCTACGGTCTGCAGATCGTTCATTTCCGTATCCAGGGCGTTTAAAACCATGTGTTCAAAATTGCAGTAGGACAGGGAATTGGCTTTCAAAAACACATAGATGCCCACCATGGCAAAGGACGCTTCCAGAAGGCTGTATTTAATTCCAGATACATCCTGGGGAAATTTGCCGTAAGGCCACTGAATGGCAAACCAGGCTTTCAGAAGGGAAAAATTTTCCCGGTGGCGCAGACGGTGTGCCAGGTAGATGGTTTTTTCTTTATGATTGACGCACTGCTTGGAGCGGCTGTGCTTTTCGTCCAGGGCATTAATGGTCCACCCATTGTCGGCAAACCAGGCTTCCAGTCTAGCGCAGTAGACGTCAACGGGATGAAAAATCTCCCGCTCAAAATAAGGTGCAATAAAATCACGGACAGCCTGTTTGGTGCGGATGCCAGCTGTTTCCATGAAATCATCTTTCGTCATAGTCTTCATAATAATTCCTCAATCTAATGGGCAGGAAGAAAGTTTTGATCTTTCTGCTTTGTGATGAAAAATTTAACATGTTTTGTGTGTTTTTTGTGTTAAAAGTTTCTTAAAATTGCCTTAATAAATTGTTTTTATCACTATAAAACAAATAGTTGTAATCTTTAGGCATCAAAACAGCCTGAATCATCTAAGAGCACTGCAGATTCCTGGGGGAAAAGTACCCAAGGCAAAGTGCGGATTTTCACTGGGATGGTGGTATGATGTTCAGGCGTAATCCGGAAGGATTGCAACCGTCTTCAGGAAACAACGGTGTGATCCCCGTGGGTTTTATCCTTTTCGATGTTTCCTGGATTAAAATAGCTTTATTGTCGTTTGGAGGTTGCTATGAAATATCAGTTTACTGCCGATGCAGATTCGAAAAGTTATGATGCTTTCGTTTCCACCCATCCTTTAAGCACTTTGCTGCAGAGTTACAAGTGGTCCAATATTAAACAGAACTGGGGTTCTGTTCATACCGCTGTTCTGGATGAGCAGGGAAATATGGCGGGTGCTGCTTTAATGCTGATTAAGCGGCTGCCTGGAGGATTTTCCATGTGTTATATCCCCCGGGGACCCATCATGGATTATCACAACCAGGAACTTGTGAAGTTCTACATGGATGAGCTGAAAAAAGAAGCAAAAAAACACAAAGCTCTGTTCATTAAAATGGATCCTCCAGTCCATTTGAACGATTACGCTTCTGCAGACTATAACCAAAACTGGTACCCGGAAGCCAAAGAAGTCATTTCCAATCTGGAAAAAGCCGGATGCATTCATCAGGGATATACGGTGATGATTGAAGAGAGCATTCAGCCCCGCTTTCAGTCAGTGGTTTACGATCAGGAAAACTTTGACGATACCCTTCCAAAGCATACAAAGCGTCTGATCAAGGATGCTGATAAGAGAAATGTACAGATCATTCACGGCCATAAAGAGCTTCTGGATGATTTCTCCCGTCTTGTTCAGCTGACCGAAGAAAGAAAAGGCGTGGCCCTGCGCAACCGGGACTACTTTGAGCTGCTGCTGGATACCTATGGAGAAGATGCTGTCATTTTCCTGGCTGTCTGCGATGTTCATCAGCTGCTGAAGGATGCCAAAGCAAAAATGACACAACTGGAAGCGGAAAAAGCAGCCACACCGGAAAATGCCAAAAAGAAACTGCGCCGAATTGAGGATCAGATCAATTCCACGGCGAAAAGCGTAAAGGAATTCCAGGAAATGGCCGATCAGGGAATTGAGGAAGGCCAGAATGCCATTGCAGGCATTCTCTCTGTCAATTATGGCAAAACCTGTGAAATGCTGTATGCCGGAATGGATGAGCGCTTCAAGCAGTTTATGCCTCAGTACAAGGAGTATGTGGAAAACTTCAAATGGGCCTTTGAAAAAGGATGCACCATGGCCAGCATGGGCGGTGTCGAAGGGACTTTGGACGATGGCTTGACGAAGTTCAAAGATAACTTTGCACCAACCATCAATGAGTTCATTGGTGAATTTGATATTCCTGTCAATAAAATTTTGTATGCTCCTGCTAAGGCAGCCTACAACAAAATGAAAGAGAGAATTAACGGATGATCAAACGCTTGACCTGTATTGCCTTCGT
>JABUSF010000003.1:0-1602 GCA_021443945.1 Ileibacterium sp. | reverse complement strand
TGCAGATCCAGCTGTGATCGTTTTTGCAAAGGCAAAAATGATCACAGCTTTTCTTTATGACAATAGTCACTGGTCAGCCTTTGGCTTGTTCATATAATGGAAAGAAAGCAGCTGACTGCAGAACGGGGAAGGAGAGTCTATGAACTACTGCAAAAATCCTGTCCACTTCATTCAGACAGAGCAAAAAAGTGCATGGAACGGCTATGCTGCCATTTGCGAAGAATTGTCAGAAAAAGCGAAGAAGCATCTGCAGAATCATTCAGCCTGCGTGATGGCAGTCGATACCTATCCGGGGGTGGATGAACAGGAACTGAAGGCTGGCCTGGAAAGTCTGAAACCGGCTCTTTGGATCTGCATGGAAGATGTCTTCTGCTCAAAAGAGGAATATCAGCAGCGCATTGCTTTGTTTATGACCGATGACAGAGTCTTTGGCCGGATGTATTTTGGAGGACTGGAAGATTTTTGGGATCGAAAAAAACGGGAGGCAGTGCAAAAGCGGGCAGAACATGCAAACGGTCTTGTGGTGGTTTTTGGATTTGGAGCCGCTTCTTTGATGGAGGCCGATTTGCTGGTGTATGCAGATCTGGCCAGATGGGAAATCCAGCAGCGCATGCGCCAGGGTGCCGGAAATTATCACACGGATAATTCTGAAGAGGATATCCTGAGAAAATACAAGCAGGGGTATTTTCTCGAGTGGCGGATGGCGGATCGTCATAAAAGGAAGCTGTTTGAAAAGATTGATTATTTACTGGATACCAATCGGAAGAGGCATCCAGTGATGATCACAGGAGACTGTTTTCGAACAGGGTTAAAAGAACTTTGTATAAAACCCTTTCGAACCGTGCCTTATTTTGATCCAGGGGTGTGGGGCGGACAGTGGATGAAAAAAGTCTGTGGACTGGATCCAAAAAAATCCAATTTTGCTTGGGCTTTTGACGGTGTTCCAGAAGAAAACAGTCTGTATTTTCAGGTGGAGGATTTGCTGGTGGAAGTACCGGCGATGGATCTGGTTTTATATCGGCCCAGAGAATTGCTGGGGCCTGAAACCTATGCACGCTTTGGAGCGGAGTTTCCCATCCGCTTTGATTTTCTGGATACGATGGAAGGGCAGAATTTGAGCCTGCAGGTTCATCCATCCATGGATTACATTTACCAGAATTTTGGTATGAGCTATACCCAGGACGAAAGCTACTACATTCTGGATGCCCAGGAAAATGCCTGTGTTTATCTGGGGATTCGAGATCAGACAGATCCTGAACAGATGATAGAAGATCTGAAAAAAGCCCAGAGAGCAGAAGGGACTTTTAATGCAGAGGAATACGTCAACAAAATACCAGCCCGCAGACATGATCATTTTTTAATTCCTGCCGGCACGGTCCATTGCTCCGGAAGGGGATGCATGGTGCTGGAGATCAGTGCCACCCCCTACATCTTTACCTTTAAGCTGTGGGATTGGGGTCGTCTTGGACTGGATGGCAGACCCCGCCCCATCCATATCGATCACGGAAAGCAGGTCATAGACTGGAGCAGGCGCACTCAGTGGGTGATGGACAACCTGGTCAACCGGTTTTCTGTTTTGCAGAAATCCCAGTCCTTTACGGA
>JABUSF010000039.1 GCA_021443945.1 Ileibacterium sp. | reverse complement strand
CACAGCAGTGAAATCTTAAAAAGATGCCCCCATGGTCATCTGTATGCATTCGACCTCGATAAGAATGCAATAGAAGAAAGCAGAAGCCGTCTGGAAGAAATCGGCTCCAATTTCACTCTGATTCATGCTCCTTTTGAAGATCTTTCAAAAGTACTGGATGAATACGGCGTGGACAAAGTCGACGGAATCTTTATGGATTTAGGAGTCTCCTCACCGCAGTTTGATGATGCGCAGCGAGGATTTTCCTACCGTATGGATGCCCGGCTGGATATGCGCATGAACCAGGATCAGGAACTGGATGCCTGGAAGGTCGTAAACACCTACGATCTGGATGAACTGACCCGTATTTTAAGGGAATACGGAGAAGAACCTCATGCAAGGAGAATTGCCCAGGCGATTGTAAAAGCCCGGGAAGAAAAACCGATTGACACAACCTTCCAACTGGTGGATGTCATTAAATCTGCATTACCCGCTGCTGTCCTGAAGAAAAAAGGACACCCGGCAAAACAAACTTTTCAGGCGCTGCGCCTTGAAGTCAACCAGGAGCTTGAACAGCTTCAGACTGTCCTGCAAGAGGGGCTGGACCGGCTGAAGCCGCATGGCCGAATGGCTGTCATTACATTCCATTCCCTGGAAGACCGAATTGTAAAAAAGGCGTTCAACAATGTAGCGGTGCCGAAAAAAGCGGACAAACGACTGCCTCAATTAGGGATAGAAAAACTGAAATATCAGCTGATTAACAAAAAACCGGTCCTGGCTTCTGCAAAGGAGCTCGACGACAACAATCGTGCGCACAGCGCAAAATTAAGGGGAATTGAGCGAAATGAAAACTAAAGGCAACCTGAAGGAAATTCGTCAGACACAACCAAAAAAGAAAAAACATAATAGCCGTACGACGACCGTGATCTTTGCTGCGTTCTTCATTCTTGGCGGTTTATTTCTTGCTTCCCGTCTGGGACTGAATTCATACAACGGCACATTAACCAAACAGAATCAGGAACTGACCCAGGAGATCAGCAAGACGCAGACCGAAATCGATGATCTGCAGATTGAGATCAATCTTCTTCAGGAAAAAACCAGAGTTTTAGGTATGCTCGATTATCAAGTTTCCGATAACCAGAATCGTATTTTCGTTATCGACAACGATTAAGCACCCCCTGCAAAGGGGTGCTTTTTTCTTTTT
>JABUSF010000038.1:1322-2711 GCA_021443945.1 Ileibacterium sp. | reverse complement strand
GGCACTTGAAGCAGCCGGAATTGATACGGCTCATATGGGTTATCAGCGTCTGAGAACACTGATTCTTCTTCATCAGGGCAAGCAGTCCCTTTCCGCCAGAGATGAATTGTATTCGCAGACTGATCTGGAGATGTTGAATAAAAATCTGTTTGTTTCCTCTGCCACTTCTAAACAGATCCATTTCAAACCCGACTTTTACCGTATAGCTGCTGTATTGGCAGATTTCTTTTCCATCGAAGATATTCTGAAAGTTTTTGATCTTGGTTCCATCAGTTTCACAGGCAGTGTACTGCTTCGAATTCGATATAAAATCCTGAAGGCTGAGCCGGTTTCCCTTGGACAGGCAAAAATGGACAGAAATTCCATAGAATATCTTTCTTTCCTGGGACGTTATATTGATGCACTTGGAAAAATGACAGATGCCAGATTTGAACAGATCAAAGACTGTGTATCGAATTCTTCTCCTGCTCAGAAAAGGAACCTTTGTCTCCATCTCCAAAAGATTCCTGGCGGAGAGTATGGCATGTCCATCAAGACACGGGCTCAGAAATGCGGCATTTCCACTACAACTTATTACAGGGCCCTCAATAATCCGGATTATGGGCAGTTCTCTTTGAAGAAGGAGAAACAGGATCTGCAGGATAAGGAAGCCATTGAATCTGTGCTCGCCTATAAATCCGTTCCAAAAGGGTACCGTCAGGTGACCATGCAGCTGACAAGGCTTGGATATCCTCCAATGAATCACAAGAAAGTCTATCGGCTCATGAAAAAATACAAACTTCTGTCTGAAGTCCGGAAAAAGTCGCCAGCTAAAATTCAGCTGCGGGAAAGCCTCAAACTCAGAACCCAGCCAAACCGTCTCAAAAGAAAGTTCAGACTATACAAACCCCTTCAGGTATTTTTAACGGATGTTTCCTATCTGGATTATTCAGATGGTCAGCGAGCCTATCTCTCCGCCATCAAAGATCCAGTTTCCGGAAAAATCATTACAGCACTTGTTTCCAGCAGCCAGGATTTGGAGCTTGGGAAACAGACTCTTGATGGACTGGTTCCCTATGGCTCCTGCATGCTTCATTCTGATCAGGGAGCCTTGTATCTAAACGAAGAATTTCAAAACAAAGCTGCTTCCATGAACGTCATCCTCTCCATGTCCCGAAGAGGAAACTGCTGGGATAATGCCTCTCAGGAATCCTTCTTTGGACATTTTAAGGATGAATGTAATTATTCAGACTGTTCCAGTCTGGAGGAACTGCAGCAGCAGATCTCAGGGTATGTGAATTACTACAACTTCGAGAGACCTCAGGCTTCAAGGAATAAAATGACACCCGCCGAGTATGAATCCTATCTTCTTTCTTTGAATGATCAGGATTGGGAAAAATGGCTGGAAAA
>JABUSF010000038.1:0-1115 GCA_021443945.1 Ileibacterium sp. | reverse complement strand
CCTTATACAAAAGACATTAGTAAGGATGAAACGAGAATTCTCTATACCGGCGAATTCTTTGTTCAGATGAAAAAATATCTGGATGAAGGAAAGACTGATCTTGAGGCTTATGAAGCCTGTGGATATGATCCTCAAAAACTGGGAGGAGCAAGAGCTCATAAGGCAGCCAGGCAGGCCATTGAGTTTGAAAAGGACAGCAGGAAGTACGACTGGAGAAGCTACAGCGGTACAGAAACTCCTGATCCGGCCCAGGTGACGGATCCTAAAATACTGGCAGCTCAGCTTCAGGCGAGAGTCAAGGTTCTGGAAACCATTAACGAAGTCCAAAAAAAAATTTTACCCGAATTTCTGGAGTCAATTACTGCTTCGAATCAGAAGAGGTAGAAATCAGCCAGTTTCTCTGTATTGATTTGTTTGAGCAGAAAATGAAGGAAATGGGATCCCGTCTGACCGTACGAGCTGTCTGCAGGTTATTTTCGGTGACCAGAAATGCCTATTATAAATGGAAGAAGGCAAGGAAAACGGAAAAGCCGATGACCTCATCTCAAAAAGAGAACAGAGCTCTGGAATTGATGATTATGAATATCGTTCACCAGAGAACTTATGTTCCGGGAGCAAGGCAGCTGTTGAAAGAAATCAGGCGCCGGTATGGAATAGGGACCGGAAAAGCCCGTATTGGAAAGATCATGAAAAGGATGGGGCTTGCCCCAACAAGAAGCCGCCGCTCAGATGCTTATAAAGGACAGGTCGAGCAGTTCCATCCCTGCTGTGCAGTTCAGAATTATGTCAATCAGGAATTCTATGCGGGATGTCGGAGCATCATTCTGACAGACATCACCTATATTTACTACGGACTTGAAGACAAATGCGCTTATCTCTGTACCTTCCTGGATCCTTATACCCATCAGGTCCTTGGATATTCTCTTGAAGACACCATGACAACCGAGCTGGTGAAAAAAGCATGGAACAGTATGATGGACAAACATGGAGATGAATTTCCAAAAGACAGCCAGGTATATATCCATTCTGATCAGGGCAGCCAGTACCAGTCAGCCGGTTATAAAGAGCTGTTCAATGAACAGGTGGTGCAGTCCATGTCGAGAAGAGGAAACAGT
>JABUSF010000037.1 GCA_021443945.1 Ileibacterium sp. | reverse complement strand
CAATGGATTTCGTAACCCCAGCCATTTTGGATACTGTATTGGCATTCTTCTTTTTACCACCAGAACGCAAGGGTTCAATCAGCTCATCCAGCTTTCTGAAAATCGGTTCATCCAGTTTTTTTCTCTCTGCTGCTATCTGTTTCGGTGGAAGGTCTTTTTCATCGAAGGCCTTTTCATTCTCATACAGACGGCTCATCAGTTCTATGATGGTTACCAGTCTTTTGAGCATGGAATGGGCTGGGTTATTCAGGAATTCTACAGCCTTTTCTTCAGATTCCTTTCTCAGCTTTAAGAACTCAGCCGTATCCCCATTGACATCGTACGCAGTTTTAAATTTCCTCCGGATATGGTCCCAGCAGGGGACGTTGATGAAATTCTGTCCGAAATAGGCAGCATAACCATCGGAGTGAACAACTTTTCCCTCCATATCAATTCCGAGCAGTTCCTGGATGTTTTCTCTTTTACGATTTCCCGTATAGCGGTATACAACCATCTGCCGACCTTCCCATTTTCCTGTTGACACCTGCCATACATAGCAGTTTTTCCGTCCTTCAAGCCTCTTTTCTTCCAGACATGGAAACGTAGTTTCGTCGCAGTGAAGGTACTGAGCATCCTTGAGATCTTTTTTCATTCTGTTAAGAATTGCTTCTCCATAACCGTTCCAGATATCAGTCATCCACTTTGCCATAACCTGCTGGCTGATCTCAGCCCCCAGGCTTTGAAAGTGTTTGGAAAGCCGGTAGAGAGGAATGCAGTCTTCATATTTGGCAGTCACCAGTTTGGCAATGATGGAAGGGGAAACCAGAGATTTGGGATGGAGCGGCTGCGGAGCATTCTGAGGCTGAATGACGACAGGTTTTCCTTCATCAGTGAACTGATCTTTGACAGCGGCCTGATGAATCAGGTGTTTAATGATCAGAATATGTTCCGGGATATAGAACGCTTCTTCATAAGAGGAAGGCATTGTTTCGGTGTATTCCGGGTGGTTCTTTAAGAATCCATCTTCAAATCTGTGATGGATGGTTTCGCGGGAAACCGGAAGATTTTTGAGCCTCTTTGTTTTTGAAATACCTTTCTTGGATGCTTTTCCTTTTCCCTTCGCCTTCATTTTGGCAACAGCCTTTCCAAGGATATCTTCTGCTGCAGGATCCTTCAGTTCCTCAGTTTTGGCGGTGGATACAATTACTTCGGCCTCATTTATTGTGATTCCGAAGATCTTCTCAGTATTCTTTTCGCTCTTAGGATTAAAGAGCCGGCTCTTTCCAGCTTTTAAAGCTTCACTGAGAGATGCGACTGTCAGGGTGAGGTCTGCAATCTTTACGTCTTTTTCAGCAGACTCATTTTGAAGAGCGATGACCTTCTGGATAAGTTCTTCTTTACTTAATTTGTTTAAATCTTCACTCATAAACATGACCTCCTGCTGAATACAGGAACACTATAAAATGGTCAAAAGCAGATTACAACAGGCTGAAAATGCTTTATTTAAAGGGTTTATGAGGATGAATAAGATGCAAG
>JABUSF010000036.1 GCA_021443945.1 Ileibacterium sp. | reverse complement strand
ACAAATCTTTATTCATTTTTTCCAATAAACGCCACAACCGCCTTAAATGCCTTTACTTCAACGGATGCAGTTTTTGGGTTTTTATCAAGCGCGTTGAAAAAAAAAGGCAGTTCCGACTCAGCAATCTTGTATTCCCAGTTAAATCCTCTCTTATACCGGATCCATACATATAAACTCGGGAAGTGATCACGATCCGCCAGCAGACAGCCAACATCTCCTACCTCGCAGCCGATGGTTGGAAACAATGTCAGCAAAAACTTTTCATACCCTTCGTCATAGTCTGTGCCGGAAAGGATTTTGTTGAGATAAGGCCGAATCACCCAGTCCTCGAATTTGGTTTTCTTAATATCAAACATGAACTCAAGCAGAGTGAAGATCTCTCTGTTTCCATAAGTGATCATTTCAGTGATTTTGCCGTACCACTCATTGGGCTCTGTCTGTTCAACAATATATAAAGCTTTGAAGTATTCCTGGAATGATCAATGGGAGAAACGGATCTTATGACCGTCCCTTACCATCAGACACAGAGAGTTGGTTGAGTCATTCAAAAACTGCTTTCCTTTGGTCCGATCATGCTGCCATAACAGAGCATCATAGGCGTTCTGGTAGAACCGGCTCATGGTGGACGGGATTTCTGAGAAATGCATGTAGGAAACAAGAAGAATTGTCAGCAGCAATGGGTTTCCAATAAAGTCTTCCTGGCTTGAAAACAATTGCCCGTTCTGCAGTTGCTCCAGAAGCGACTCTTTCATTACGAAATCGTCAGACAGATCCTGCAGGCGTTTTACAAGGTTGATGACCTTCTCTCTGGTAAGCGGGCAGAGATGGCAGACAGTAAACTCGTTCAAATGCATGAACGAAGACACAGATCTGGAGGTCAGAATGTATTTGTTATCCGAAAAATTGCTGATCCGGTGGAGGTTGTTAACGATGAACCGGAGGACTTCCGCTATGAGAACGCCACTTTTACCGTTGGTGTAGACGAAATCAAAATCAGAGAAGATCCATCTCTGGCCGGCAAAGATACAGGATATGTTTACGAATCCGGTACGTCCGTCAATTACGATGGTTATGCTGCTCGGGAAGGCTATGTCTGGATCTTGTGGATTGGCCAGTCTGGCACCAGACGCTGGATGGCCTGTGGCAGAGCCAATGCTGCTGGTGCCAATGTTGAGCCCTGGGGCACTTTTAGCTGAATACAACAAAGCCCATCATCTGGATACTATCGCCCGGATGATGGGCTTGTTTTTACCATTATCGATCAGCTCATAAATTTCATCTGCAGTCTCATACTCACGTCTCCCTTCAGGCATCATTTTGCAGGCAGATGCTTTTCAAATCCGGCAGACTCACAGATCTGAGACCTTTGTTTTGCCTTATTGGTACAGGTAGAACGTATAATCATCACAACAGATTCGATCTATATTGCCTGAAATGCATCGTTTCACATGAGCTTTTCTATGGCTCCATAATTCAAAGAACCAGGTATAGTCTTCAAATACGTCCACAACCTGAATCAGTTCGTAAGAATTGGTTG
>JABUSF010000035.1:2335-3519 GCA_021443945.1 Ileibacterium sp. | reverse complement strand
TAACTTTTATATCCATGAGACAAGAAAGAGAGGACGTACCTTATGCTGGAAACAAAAAGGCTGAGGCTCAGAGCCTGGACACCACAGGATGCTGCCGCATTATACGAGATTGCAAAAGATCCCCGTATTGGAAGTCCCTGCGGATGGCCGGCTCATACGTCCGTTGAGAACAGTCTGGAGATCATCCAGAATGTCTTTGCCAGTCCGGAATGTTACGCCGTTTGTCTGAAAAATCATCCGGAACCTGTGGGATGCATTGAAATCATTTCCCATGAACGTTCCAATAAGGCAAGCAGTGCAATGGAATGTGAAATCGGATACTGGCTGTCCATGGAGCACTGGGGAAAGGGATACATCCCCGAAGCGGTGCAGGAAGCGCTTCGCCATGCTTTTGAAGATTTGAACATGGAAACCGTCTGGTGCGGGTATTATGCCGGAAATGAAAAATCAAAGCGGGTTCAGGAAAAGTGCGGCTTTTCATTCCATCACGAAAGCCGGAAGGTGGAAGTCAAGCTGCTTGATGAAATCAGAGACTCTTTTGTCACCTGCATGACAAGAGAGGATTGGCAGGCCCAAAACAAATCCCACGGATGAAGCGTCTTGTGGTTTAATAAGGAGTGTTGAAAAACAGACAGTCAATCCGGTCTGGAGGAGAGTGAAGATGAATTCTGCAGGAAAAAGCCTTCTCAAACATATGGGCATCAAAGAAATGGTGCAGACAGCGATGCTGAGTGCTCTTGTTTTTGCCGTCACCGCCTTTATTCAGGTGCCCATTCCCCTTGGCTATTTGAATTTTGGAAACTTTACCGCTCTGATGGGATGTCTTTTGATTCCCAGCCCCTGCGGGATCATTGCAGCGGCAGCCGGATCGGCGCTGGCGGATCTGATCAGCTGGCCGGTCTATGCCTTTCCAACCCTTTTGATCAAAGGGCTGATGGCTTTCGTATTTTATCGGCTGATGAAAACGGCCAAAGTCAAAGACTCCCTTTGTCCGGCTGTGTCCTGTGCTTTGGCTCTTCTGGTTCCTGTGGTGGGGTATACCCTTACAGGAATGCTGATTTATGGAAGTTTTGCGACGGGGCTGATGCAGCTGCCTGGACTTCTGATGGAGTGGGGCTGCAATTTCTTTGTCTTTGTGATCGCTGCCAGAGCCGTATCCAATGCCGTAAAAGTCAAAAAATAAT
>JABUSF010000035.1:0-1542 GCA_021443945.1 Ileibacterium sp. | reverse complement strand
GATGTCATTCAGGCCTTTGCTTTTAATAAAGTCCTGATCCATTTCCACCAGCAAATCTCCTGCTTTGACCTTGCTGCCTTCCTGAACGGACAGTCTGAAACCGTCTCCGTTCAAAGCAGCTGTTTCCAGTCCCATGTGCAGCAGCAGCTGACGGCCTTCATTGTCTTCCATGCAAATGGCGTGACCAGTGGGGTAGACGGAAAAAATGGTTCCGTCTGCGGGGGAATAGATCTTTCCGTCTTCTGGAAGAATGGCAAATCCTTCTCCCATTGTCTTTTCCGCAAAGACAGGGTCAGGCACGTTTTCAATTGGAACGATGGTTCCGTTGGCGAATGCGGTCAGGTCTTTTGCTTCCGTTGACCCAAACAGGTTTTTAAAGAAACTCATATTTTTTCTCCTTGAACATATCGTATTTGATCTGAATTATCGATAACTTTAAGCAGCGGCAGGTAAGCGGGCTGGACATGACCAATGACATTGACTTTTTCATCCGCGTCATAATCATGAATCATCATCATGATCTCTCCAGAATATCGTCCGTATTTTACATTGTCCTGGGTAATGCTTCCACTCAGCCGCTCACAGGTATGGCTTGGGACAATTTCCCTGCCAATTTTGCCATAGCGCCGGGTGCCGGAAAGCCGTTTTAATCCAGCAGGGGAATCCGGGCGCAAAGCAAACACTTGGGAGCAGTATTGATCATCCAAATCAGAAACCGGCAGAGTTAGGATACCATCTTCGAAATCATCCATCATCTTTTTCTGAACGTCAGAAAGTCCGGGATCTCCTAACAGGATATTTTCCAATCCCAATTTGCGCAGCTGGACATAAGCGGCATAAGGAGGAAGACTGCGGTGTTCTTCCAGAGTGGGCAGCCCCATAAACAGAGGACCGCGTTTTCGAATGTCTCCGCAGATGAAGACTGCGGTATTTTCAGCCGGAATGCCTTCGTTGAGCTGGGCGAAGGTCTGCCAGTCCAGACCGGTTTCCGGACGGGGATAAAAGTTATGAATAAACAAAGTCTTTGGAGCGTTTTGCAGGATTTGTTTCTTTTCCAGGGAACTGAGGGTGGAGGCATTTAAAGCCACTGGAATGGTCCTGGAAATACTTAAAATTTCTTCCAGGGAAAATCCATCATCCAGACGCAGAAGATCTGCCTGCATCTTTTGCTGAAACTCCTGCAGCGAGGAGCAGCCGTAATCCTGTATGGTTCCAAGGTCGATGTCCACCACGGTCCGTACGCCTTTTTGCCGGGCTTCTTTTAATAAATTTGGCAGCAGAGAATAGAGGTCTTTTTCCTCCTGGATATGAGCAGATGTAAAAAGAAGGCCTCCTTCTGAAACTGAGGAAGGAAAACCTTCTTTTGCATACTGTGATAAATACCAGGACTGACCCAGCTTAGCGGGCATTTTTCACATCCGCCGGCTTGATCATGATCATGGTGATGATAAATCCAGCCGCATAGGCAATCAATAGTCCAATGAAGTAGTTGAGCATGCCGGCAGTGGTCTGCATCAAAGGAATGGCAACCAGTCCGCTTGG
>JABUSF010000034.1 GCA_021443945.1 Ileibacterium sp. | reverse complement strand
ATGTGCGCCGTCATTCTGGTGCTGACTCTTGGGATCACCCTGTTTGGATATGTTCTGGGATTATGGATGCTGGGACTGATTTACCACATGGATTTGATGGAACATTCGGCTGCGTTTGTCATCCTGCTTCTGGGCGGCGGTCTCAATACCTATGCTCAGTTTCTTGCCCAGATCCTGGTGATTATCCGCCAGCAGAACAAGAGCATGATTCTGTCTTTGATCTCCTTTGCAGCCACCCTGCTGCTGGGAAACTGGATGGTTGCCAACTGGACCATTCTGGGAGCGGCCCTGCTGTACGGCATGTCCTCTCTCATTCTCTGCCTGGGAAGTGCCTGGGTCATCATTAAGTACACCCGCCAAAGCATGCGGAAAAAGGGAGCCGGAAATGAAGAAAAAAATACTGGTACTGTTTGATCAGATCGTGGTTCATCAGGGGGGAGGCGTCAACAGCGTTTACTCGCAGCTGGTCCCTTTATGGCAGCAGGATTACGAGGTGGAAATTGTCAGTGTTTTTGATCCGGGAGTGGATGAATTTTTCGGTGTGCCCATCAAACACCTGATCTCTTACCAAAGCGATATTGACCTACGCAAAGCGAAGGAAAATCTGATGGCGGGAAACATTGCCCAGGCCATGAAGGTGCCGGTCTCCATCTGGTCCTATTTGACCAAGCGCAAAACCGCTGCCCAAAAGCTGGCATCCATGATTCAGGACAAAATCCTGATCGCTGTCTCACCAGCTGCGGCCACCTTTGTGCCGGAAAATGTGCCTTTCATTTTGGAGATTCACTCTTCTTATGACTATTTCTTTCAGTCCTCTGCTCTTGGAAAAGTGCAGACTCGAATGATGCAGCGTCCGGCTTTGACGCTGTTTCGAACCAAAGCGGATTTTCAAAAAGCGGAAAAGGAACTGCATCCCTGGTATGTGTACAACTTTTCTTCCCTGACTCCCAAAAAGGCAGACTTGGAGGTTCACAAACCGTTTTCCATCTTTTATGCCGGCCGCTTCGATCCTTTGAAAAATCCCATGCGGGCTCTTCGCTGCGCCCTGCAGCTGAAAAACATCGGAGCTGGATTTCATCTGGATCTCTACGGAGACGGAAGCCTTCGCCACGAGATGGAAAAGTTTGTAAAGGAGAACCATCTGGAAGAAGAAGTGACTTTTAAGGGATATGTGAACGATCAGAACTTTTATGCCGGTCACGATGTGATGTGGTGCACTTCGGATGTGGAAGGCTTTGGAATGGCCATCATCGAAGCCAAAGCCTTTGGAATTCCTTCCATCTCCACCCGGTGGGGAGAAGGGGTCAAAGAAGTGATCAGTCAGGGGGAAGACGGCTTTATCGCTGATGGAGAAGACCAGCTGGTCAGCCGGACTTTGAATCTGATGAACAACCCGGCTCTGCTGTCCAAAATGAAGCAGAACGCTTCCCGCAGTTTCAGCCGTTTCAATGCCGACCAGGCCAGAAAGGAATGGGCGGGAATCTTTGACGCTTTTGAGCAGAAGGACTGTGACCGTTTTTCTGCTTCGGACAGTTTTTCCGTTTAAATATCTTTATTTGCAATCACCTGCAGGACGGATA
>JABUSF010000033.1 GCA_021443945.1 Ileibacterium sp. | reverse complement strand
CCCTGCAACATCAGGAAAGTCTGCTGGCCATGCGGATATATTCATATACGGCAGATTTCGGGATCTTGGGGGTGCAGAATAGGTAGTGTAAATTATTTTGTGTAAAGCTCTTGGATTGGCTTAAAAATCTTAGATTTTTTGAATTGAATAAAAAATGGTTGGCGGCTGAATAGCTCACTGAGCTGTTCGGCCGTTGATTACTTATTAGCATAAAGCAGGTTGCATGTCAAGGGCGCCCGGCATAGACGGGCGTGTATTTACCCTTGATATGTGACCTGTTTTGTGCTATTCGATATCTTCTGGACTGATTCTATCCCCAAAGTAGATACAGATCTGATCAAGCGTCTGTCCCCAATCCCAGGATTTTCCAGTCCATTTCTTGGTGGCATCCATCATTGCCAGATACAGAATCTTGAACAATGCATCATCGGTTGGAAAGATTGTTCTGGATTTTGTTACTTTTCTAAGCTGGCGGTTGAAATTTTCTATGCTATTGGTTGTATAAATTAATTTACGGATTTCTGTCGGATACTTATAATAGGTTGCCAGCTGCGTCCAGTTGTTTCGCCAGGACGCAATGGAAGCCGGATATTTAGAACCCCATTTCTCTTCCAAATCATCTAATGCTGAAAGAGCAAGATCCTCCGTATCAGCTTTATAGACCAGCTTCAGATCCGCCATGAATGCTTTTAAGTCTTTGTATGAGATAAATTTCGTTGAATATCGAATCTGATGGACGATGCAGCGCTGTACTTCTGCTTTCGGAAATGCAGCATGGATCGCATCTCCAAAACCAGTAAGACCATCCACTGATACGATCATGATATCCTCCACGCCACGATTCCGGATTTCATTCAACACGCTCAACCAGTACTTGGCGCTTTCATTACCACCAATCCACATGCCAAGAACCTCTTTTTGACCGTTCAGCTTGACACCGATTGCGATATAAACTGCCTTCTTAACTGTACGGTTGTCTTCTCGAACATGAAAGTGCACTGCATCCATGAAAACAATCGCATACTTACGTTCCAGAGGCCGATTTTGCCATTCTTTTGCAATTGGCAGGATACGATCCGTCATATGAGAGATCATTTCTGCAGAGGCATCTACGCCATAAACATCCCTAAGATGTGTCGAGATATCACGGGTGGTCATGCCTTTGGCATACATGGACAGAACCTGATCTTCGATATTTGAAATGTCTGTTTGGTTCTTTCTTACAATCTGGGGTTCGAATTCACCTTTGCGGTCACGAGGGATATCCAGTTCAATGGGACCCATTGAAGAAGTGACCGTTTTTTTGCTGTAGCCGTTCCGGCTGTCGTCTGTCTGTTTGTTTTGATAATCATACTTAGAATAACCAAGCTTCTGATCCATTTCTGCTTCAAGCATACCCTGTAAGGTGTCTCCAAGCAGATCTTTGAGCATGTCCTGCACATCCTGCGCATCTGTTGGCTGATAGTGTTCCAACAGACTGTTGATAAATGCTTTTCGTTCTGGTGAAAGTTTTCTCTGTCTTGCCATAATAATATCCTCCTGGATTAGTTTTATTTTAACACCAATCCAAGAGGACATAACATTACATCTTTAGTTTACACAAAATATTTTACAGTCTCG
>JABUSF010000032.1 GCA_021443945.1 Ileibacterium sp. | reverse complement strand
GCTTCCTGCATTTGGGTGTTAAGCTTTTTTGCCTCCAAAAAGACACTTCTGAAAATTAAGCTCAGCAACATTCTGCCAACCTTTGAAATTACAAAAAAGATTGTCACCCTCGGTGCTTCTCCCTTCTTTATGACCTCTACAGAAGGGATTCTGACCTTAAGCTTCAACCAGCAGCTTCTGCGTTTTGGAGGAGTGGAGGCCGTCAGTGCCATGACCATTTTGGCCAGCATGTTCCAGCTGCTGCTTCTTCCCATGGAAGGCGTAGCTCAGGGAGCACAGCCGATTCAGTCCTTTAACTTTGGAGCCGGAAATTTTGAGCGGGTAAAGAAAACCATCAAACTGACAATTACAGTGAATTTAATCTGGTCTGTTGCCGGAACGTTAGGCATTCTTGCATTCCCTCAGTTCTTTATCAGCTGGTTTACGAAAGATGCACAGCTGGTTTCCTTCACAGCTCCTCTGCTTCGAATCTACATCCTGGGCTGCATGGTCATGGGAGCGAATGCTACGTACCAGCAGAGTTACAACTCTTTGGGGTTTGGGGGAATGGCCTTTGCCTTCGCCTTTTTGCGAAAAATCATTCTGCTGATCCCTTTGATTTATATTTTGCCTGCCTGCTCCTTTTTTCCGCTGTCCAAAGTCATGCTGGTCATTCTGGCAGAACCGATCTCCGATTTTTTGACTACGTTGACCAATACTGTATTTTTCTGGCGCTTTTTGAAAAGGAAGCTGGAACCAAAACAAACCAGCATGGCTTCCAGTGCACAAATGCTGGCAGCCTAACAAGCTTGATCAATTCAGGATGATCCAAACCAAAAGGATCATCCTTTTTTTGACTTTGAAAAGTCATGAAACCAAATCTGCTCATGGCTTCGCCGTATGATGTTGGAAGAGGAACATAGAAGAAGGATATAGAAAAAGAGGTGTTCAAATTGTTTGAGCTGAAATTAAAGAGAGCCTATCTTCCAGAAGAAGAGACAGACGGATACAGAATTCTGGTGGACCGTCTGTGGCCAAGAGGAATGTCCAAAGTCAAAATGGATCTGTACCAATGGGACAAAGAAGCCGCACCCACCAACGAAGAACGCAAAGCTTTTCATGATGGATTGGAAGACTTCGAAACGTTTAAAAAGGACTATCTGAATGAGCTGAATCAAAACCCGGAAGCTCAAAAGCTTGCTCAGGAGATTAAGACGCTTTTAGGCAAGGGAAATGTGACCCTGATTTATGGTTCCAAAGATCAGGAGCATAACAATGCCGTTGTTTTAAAGGAATGGGTGGAACAGCAAATTGGATTGGAACAGAAACCATCTGCTGACAGCTGATTCTGCCAGATCATGCGATTAAAAATTTATTGGCGGTCTGTCCTGAACATCCAATGGGATGTCAGAGCAGATCGCTTTTTCTCTGCTTTGGGCTCATTGTCCCTTCACGGAAGAAAGGAAAACTTCCTGATTTCAGCACCAGTCTGCAAAGCCATGCGTACTGCAGGATACATTTTCTCCATTTATAAATGTAATTTCAGCAGTCGAGGCAGCTCCACTCAAGCTTCCATCAAATTATCCCAACCAGACCATCGCTAGATTGCAGCAGCCTTTTTTTACCCCCGCAAATCTATCTTGTCCTCCATCATCAATAAAATAAAAAGTTTCAAAATGAAAGCTATCATTTGATTTCTGATTTTGATCCTGTAATCACTTAAAATTATCCTGCTCATTGACTGTAAAGTCCTATGAAGGTTTAGAGACGGAAGGCATAATGGCAAGGCTTTGAAGACGTCTCTTTACAGAAAGAACCGCCTGAAAAACGCTGTCCGTTTTTGGAGAACAAAACAGATTGACCATGGAGGATTAATCATTTGCTGCAGATCAAAAACGGATCATGAATAGAACGAAAT
The DNA here is from genome assembly GCA_021443945.1 of Ileibacterium sp. Classification (GTDB taxonomy): domain Bacteria; phylum Bacillota_I; class Bacilli_A; order Erysipelotrichales; family Erysipelotrichaceae; genus JABUSF01. The sequence goes on along the minus strand of JABUSF010000032.1, from coordinate 997 downwards.
CAAAATTCAAAGGAAAGAAAATCACAGCCTGCTTCTGAAAGAATTAGGAATATATTTATAAAAAACAAATAAGATTTTTCTCCTTTCTTTGAATTCAAAATCTATTCTATAAACACGCAGAACGAATTCTGATGTTTTCGGATATGCGGTAAAGAGATCAATTGAACAAGAAAGGATTTACGATGAAAAAAGAAAACAAATCAAAAACACACTTTTTGCTGAAACATCCCATTCTCTCAGGAATTGGAATTCTGTTTCTGCATAACCTTATTTGCACTTTAATTGCAGGCCCAGTGACATTTATCACTCAGGACCCACTCATTAACGCTGCCGTCCAATTTGCAGCCGAAGCAGGAATTGCCTTTGTAATGGCACTGATGGTGAAAAATGCGTTAAAGAACGGATTTACGTTGGGCTTTACCGGCAAAAATCTGCTGGAATGCCTGAAGTTTGGCTGGGTGTTTCCAGCAATGATTATTACGGAAATAATGATTGGTAAAGCTCCACTGCCCGCACTGAGCCATGTGACTTTCACTGGTGTGCTGACGGCTCTGTTTTTGGCAGCAGCTGCAGGCTTTTTTGAAGAAATCGTCCTCAGATCTATTGTTGCCAACACCATGATGACTGCCTGGCTCAATAAAAAGAATGGAATCTATACAGCAACGTTCGCTTCCGCAGCCGTCTTTGGAGTGATCCATTTGTCAAATGCGTTGTTCGTCGGAATGACCCTGCATGTGGTATGGCAAGCCGCTTATGCTTTTGCTTTAGGACTTGTTTTCGCTGCGATGTACTTCAGAACAAAAAATATCTGGGGATGCATTATTATGCATACTCTTGTCGACTTTGTTGCCTTTTTGGGTACAGGAGGAAGTGATGTAGCTGAAAATCTGAAGACATCTCTCAGCGGTGGATTTACGCTGACTGATATTATTTTCAATGCCGTTCTGTTTGTCACAGCTGTCGCAGTTGCCCTGTATCTGGTTCGTCCTTCAAAACA
>JABUSF010000031.1 GCA_021443945.1 Ileibacterium sp. | reverse complement strand
AGCAGGCTTGGAGTCGCAACAGATTGCGGAATTCCGCCGTCAACGTTGGAATTGGCTTTCGCTGCGACGATCGTAGATTCACCGCTTTCCTCACACTGAGGGCATTTATAAACAGGGGTGAAGTAATCATTTACAATGATTTGAGCAGGGATGATTTCAACTTTGGACCCTAAATACTTCTTTCCAATCTTTGACATTTCGCTGCTGCAGTAAGGACATTTCTTCTCATCGTCAGCGGGTTCAATGATTTTCTCTTCATGGGGAAGATTGGCAAGAATATCCTGCCGACGGCCCTTCCGGCGTTTTTGCCTTGAAGTCTTATTTGAGTCCTGGCTTTCTGCAGGAGGCTGGGCATCGGCTGGATCTTGTTCGGGATACTCCAGATCAAAAAGAGTTCCCTGCTCAGGATCCGGAAGGAGGGAATTGAGTTTCTCAGTCCTGCGGCCATAGAATTTCTTTTTATAGTAAGCCAGCTCTTCTTCCAGTTTCTGGTTTTCAGCCTGAAGCTCCTTAACCTGGAGTGATGTATTATTTACGATCTTCTTCAGTTCATTAAGCTGGTTGAACAATTCATCAATCTTATCAGCCATATTTCCCTCTCTTTATCTATTACAATTATAACACAAAAAAGAGCAGATTTTCACTTAAATCTGCTTTATGTAAAGTGTGATCATGATATTTTAAACCACCGTTTTCGGCCTTACAGTGTGAATCGACTGCTTCTGGAAGATTGACAATCCTTCCAGAAGCCAGCGAATCTGCTGGTCTGACAGCTTAAGAGCCTCCGATTCTGTTCTGGGCCATTGAAACTTACCGTCCACCAGGGCTTTGTTTAACAGGAGAAATCCGTCTCCCTCCCATAATAACCCCTTGATTTTGGAAGTGCGGCGTCCGCAGAACAGAAACAAAGTACTGGAAAAAGGATTGAGTTTGAGCTGGTTTTGAACAATCATAGCCAGACCGTCAATTCCTTTCCTTAAATCTGTGTATCCAGGTGCAATATAGATGGCATCTATTTTTGCATAATCCAGCAGCTTCATAGCACGCTTACCAAAGCCTGAAAGAAGTCTGGGTTCAGGGAATCATAAACCTCAATAACCAAATCATCCTTCCTAATCACCATAGCCGGTGTCCCGGCAGACTGAGGTTCGGGCTGGTTGTATTTACAAGGATTTGGAATCTGTACCAGATCCGGCTGCTCCTTATCTTCTTTAAGGGATAAGAGATATTCCCGAACCTGAGTTTGGCGTCGATAGAATTTTGTTAAGCTGATGCCGTTCATCCTGCACCAGTCCTTATTGGTCATACCAGATGATTTGCATTCCTGGATTATACTCATCCACTCTTTGAGAACGACCATTTTTCTGGTTTCCGTTATTTCATTATTCAATTTTCAAAAATCCTCCAGTCCCAAAAGTGATGGCGAGATACTTTGAGAGTTTTCGAGAGACTCTTGAAAGCTGTCAATTTCTCTCAATCACTTTTTGATACTCTGATTTTAAAAAAGAGCTCCAGATTCTTAAATCCGGGGCTCTATTTCCCTGTTACACAGGATGAGGATTTTTTGGCTACGGGAGTGAGATATTTCCTTTTAAATAACGGCAGACTGGAGTTTTAAGAGCCAGCCGAATAACTACAAAAAAAGCCTCAGCTCCATTTTTTGGAACTGAGGCTTTTGTAAATCCAGCAGCTTTCTATTTTTGCCTTTCGGCTATCGTCGACGTTCAAAGGCT
>JABUSF010000030.1 GCA_021443945.1 Ileibacterium sp. | reverse complement strand
GAAACAGAATTGAGGAAGTCATGATCCGGCTTCCTGAAAAAAAGGAAGAAAAATAAAAAGGTGCTCTAAAAATTTATGAGGTTTTGATTCACAATGCTCTAAAGTTTTGTGGATCAAAACCTCTTTTTCATTGTCGAAATAGTCATTTAGAATATTTACGCTAAATTAATGAGAGGCCAAAGATTTACTTATTTCCGCCTCTTTTCTTTTTTGGGTTCAGCCCGGATTACGGGATTCTTATCCATTACATAGAGTCCACGATTTCTCATGCGCTCCCAGTTGGCGTATCCGTTGGCACAGATTTTGAGCTGTTTCAAAATCTTATTCCTATTCTCTGCAAGGGAACTCGTCAAATGGTGTTCCACCTCATACACTTCACCGGTCTTACCATTGACCCTGTAGTCTTTTTTCACGATGTGAAATGAGTTGATGATCTCCCGTGACCATGATCTCAGAGTTCCTGCGAATTTTTCCATTTCTGGAATACGGGATTTTTCCAGTTCTCTAATGATTTCGTTCAGCTTCTTCTCTGCTGTTTCCAGTGTTTCGTTTCTGTAGAAATCGGACAGCTCGTTTTTGAAATCGTAAGCTTTCTCGATCTCCCAGCTTAAACTCCGCAGATTTCTGAGCAGCTCAAACTTGTTCATTTTTCTCTTATAAAAATTGTTGTACTGCCTTTTTCCGCATGGATCGAAAACCAACTCTTTCGGGCTTTCTTTGCCTTCACTCTTCTTTCTGAAGGTGGCATCCGGACGGATATTCAGCAGTTCATACTGGTGTTTCAGAAGGTAATACCCTTCTGACTTTTTGTCATATCCTTTCATGACTCGAATACGGACTTCTGTCATTCTTCTGGTGAATTCCTGAAGAACGTGGAAGCGGTCACAGCCAATTACGGCGTTTGGAAAACACTCACGGGCAACCGAACGGTAGGTTTCATACATGTCGGAAGCAAAATATCTGACCTTTTTCCTCTCCTCTCGTGGGAAAGAGTAAAAATAATCAAGCAGGGTTTCCTTTCGCCGGTTTGGGAGAAGATCCAGGGGTTCCATTTTCTCGTAATCCAGCAGAACACAGACATATTTTGAATCTTCACTTTTAAAGGCGTAGACCTCATCCACCAGCAGAATTTTGGGGAGGTGTTCAGGCTTGGGATAATCGATATACTGATCAAAGATACTTTGGGCTGTGGTGGGTGAAATCCCATTCTGATCTGCTGCCATTTTGAAGGTAACCGATGGGGACCGGAGCAGTTCCAGAACGTTGAGAATGGTTCGGTGACTGATCCGCTTGAACTTAAAGGCAAAGGGATTGGGTTCGTAATAGGTTCTTCCGCAAATCGGGCATTTATAACGCCTGGCATTATAGAGCAGAACACAGCCAGCCTCTGTAATCACCGAATGTTTTATCCTTTTGGGAATATAGCTTTTGACGATCGGGTTTTCGGAATGACATTCGGGACACGGCGGATAATCAGGCACAAGGGTGATGTGAACGTAGTGAGTATTGTTGTGAAACTCAGAACTGATGGACTGAACAGATCGGCTGTCGAGTCCAAAAAGGTCAATAACCGCACCTTGAGCCGAATTTTCAGGGATATTGTTAGCCATTTTTCCTCCTGATTAAGCTTTTCGTGCTTGCAGAAAGATCATCTCACGAACTCATCTCTCAGTCTTTGAGATGTCGATGGGTGAAAAGAGAATAAGGAAGAATATTCGTATGGTTATTGATTTTGAGGAGGGCTTCGATGAGAGACAAGACTGATCCCGAAAACTGGGAAAGAACAGAAGAAAAGATTCTGCCAAACCTTTGTCGAAGTCTGTAGGCAGAAGAAGCGGTGATGGAAGTGGAGAGCAGAGAAGTGTCAAGTACTGAATGATGAACAGCTGATTCTGCAATAAGATCTGCATCAGGAGCAGAAATGGTAGAACCCGGAACAAAGATTTCAGCCACCAGGAAGCGGTGAACATGATGACATTTGGGGCAGCGATAGATTCTAATAGTGATTGTAAAGGTAAATTCTCCAAACCGGACTGTTCGTTTTGCATGACCGTAACGAATAAGCCTGCAGCAGCAGGAATCACAGCAGCAGAGCTCGCTGGCGTAAAACAGT
>JABUSF010000002.1:158636-161953 GCA_021443945.1 Ileibacterium sp. | reverse complement strand
CTCCAGCGCTCAGTCAAAGCCTATAATAGGATCATCCCAAAAACATAAATGGTGAAACATAGTATGAAATTAGATAAAACCGACCATCACAGTCCTTTAACCTCTGCTCTTAAAGCTTTAGAATCTCTTCACTTTGAGCAAGTCTTAGAATTAACAGCTCAGAATTCTGAAGCCGAAAAAGAGAATCCCTTTTGGTATTGGCTGATCCGAGCAAAAGCCCTCAGAGGACTCTATCAATACAACAAAGCCCTGAAGACACTGGAAAGGATGTCTTCTGATACCCCAATGCAAATCAGCTTGCTGGAAACTGAAAAAGGAAAACTTCTCTTCTCCATGGGAAAAGTGGCAGAAGCTCAGACCACGCTTCAAAACGCAGTCAGTAATCTGTCCCTTCCTTTTACGCCGGAACTTCCGTTGGCCCTTGCTTCCCTGTACGCGCAGGAAGGCATGGTGGATCAAGCTTTAGAGGAGCTCGATCCAGTCATTGAATACTTCGGCAGCAGCCATCAGGAAACTTCTGCTTACACTGAACTATGTACTCTGCTGGGCGATCTCTACACATTTAAAAATGAATTCCGCAAAGCAAAGTTCTGGTATGAAAACGGACTGCAGTCCATTCCCGACTGTATCCCCAAAAACTGGCAGCCACTGCGCTTCGCTCTTTTGGAAAATAACCTGGCCGACTTATATGAACAGGAAGAGGACTGGCCCAATGCCCTTGAATGTTACAAAAAAGCAAAAGAGCAGCTGATGAAACTGGACGACGATCAAATCAGCGATCTTTCCAGTTACAAACTGGAGATTCTCTTTTCCTATGCCAACGTTCTGGCCAATATGGATCTTTACGATGAGGCCATGAAAGAAATGGAAAAAGCTCATGATATTCTTCAAAACAACCCGCCAATGCAGCTTCCCTACTTTACAGCACGTTATTCCTATTTTCTCGGTCTTTTTCATTTGTACCGTCAGCAGGATGCTGAGGACAGAAAACAAGCCTCTCATTATCTGAAGAAGGCATTTGATATTCAGAAAGATCTCGTGAAAAAAGGCTTGGACAAACAAGAACATGCAGCCAAATCTGCTTACTATTATGCTTACAGTCTGCCCGATCAGGATCCATATAAAAATGAACTCTATCATTACGCTCTTCCTGTTTTTAAAAAACTGTGCCAAAAAGAACCTGTTTTTTACCTGGACAGCATCGCTCAGATATACAACGATCTCGGCAGAATGGAAATGGAAAGGAATCCCAGCCAGGCTGAAGAATATTTAAAGCTGGCCTGCCAGGTTTATCAGGACCTCCATGATCAGTGTCCCAACGAACTTTTCTCCAGCCAATCCCTGCTCATCGCTTTATTAAATTTGATGAGTCTGTACATGACAGAAAAGAAAGACAGAAAGAGAGAAGGCCAGGAAGCCGAAAAGATTTATGACCTTCTTGAGAGTGTGAAGAATCTTGATCCGCAAGGTTTCGAACAGCTTCTTTCCATCGCTGATGAATTTACCCTCCGTCATCCCGGAAGTGTTCTGGAAACCGTTTTAAACAGCAGCAGCCTTGATGCTGAAGGCCTGCACTGACTGTTCAGCAGAATACATGCCAGATGAAATAGATTTATGTAGACTGAAAGTATGACAAAACGACCTGTTTATTCCCCGATTGATAAAAGACCTTTTTACAAACGGGACTTTATAGAATTTGAATGGAATCCGGGACAAGCCCCCGCTCAAAAGCAAAAAAACTTTCAGGCGATCCATGATGGATACGTGAAAAAATACCCAGACGCCGATATTTTGGAAGTTTCCACAAAGTCTGATTCTTTGCTTGGGCAATCCCTCTCTCCTTTTAATTTGAAAAAGCAGATTCCTGTGCTGAAAAAAGAATTTCCAGTGGAAAATATCTACCATGCCTCCAAGGTATTTAAAAAAGGCGGCCCTTATGTGGATTTGCTGGGGGGAACCCCACTGCAGGCCAAAAGAGACCCTCGCCTGACAAATTCATCCGACCTGCTTCACTTTGACGTGATGGGCAGCAAGTATCCGGCGGATCCTGACATTTTGTTTTACAACTGGCTCTATATCAATGCTTTAAGAGAACATCCGGCTTTAGCCAGAGAGGTGCTGAAGCACAACGCTTTTACGGATGTGGAGTTCAATCCGGAAAATGGCTCAAACAACCAGGCTCGAGCCTGCGCGATCTATACCGCTCTGGCCCGAAACGGACTGCTCGATGAAGCTGCTGACTTTGAATCTTTTAAAAATCTCATGCTTCACCAGGATATTACCGCCATCGAAGATCAGTACAAACCCGCACAGATGACTCCGCAGATTTCAGACTTTAATCAGACGGTTCGAAGAAAAACCTTTAAACCGGGCGATTGGCTGGAACACCCGGGAATTGGAAAAGGCGAAGTCATCAAAAGAACAAAAGACACTTATCTCATTAACTTCCGGGTGGCCGGCCCCAGAACCATCGCTCGGGATTATATCGAGAAAAACTGCAAACCCATTTAGCATGAAAAGCAGGATTCACCCTTTGCGAACCCTGCTTTTTCTTTTTCCCAAACATCAATTGTATTCTTTCTTTTGGTATGGACCTTTGGCATCGTACTCCCCATATTCACAGCCAATATGTTCCGCATGGATTCGATCCACCAGTTTTCCTTCATGATAGAGCTGAATGGTTCCTGTCCCATTTCCGCCGTTCCATAAACGGTTATGCTTCATCGTGCCGTTGGGTGCTTCGTACTTAATCAAAAGCATATCTTCCTTCTTGCATCGGACATCTGTGATCATTTTGTCATGAATATTTTCCTGTTCCACATGCCAGATCACCTGATCATCGGTTTCATAACACCAAAACTTGGTCCGGGTATTCGTCCAGACTTTGGAGAAATTAAACTCATATCCGGTTCCCTCATACCAGAAAGCCGAAAGAAGCTTTCCTTCCAGAGTGACCGGTCCAATTTTCGGTCGTCCGCCTCCGATATCAAACACGCTGTTGTACAGGCGTTTGCCAGTAATTTCGCTGACCAGATCATTGGAAGACAGCCACAGCCAAGGTGTGGTGAAGTCTTTTCCCCAGTTTTTATCTGCATACCCATAACAAGTCCGCGGATGAACACTGTACCGTTTTCCATCCAGAATGACATAGCCGGTATATTCGGTTTTCATCCCTTCTGCATGCCAGAACATTTCAAACAGCTGCAGATTTCTCATGGCTTCATCCGCTCCGTATCCAACATTAAAGGGAATGATTTTATTCACCATCAAATCCCACTTCATAGACCCTGCATCGCTCATCCATTCCGGATGAGCCT
>JABUSF010000002.1:156387-158017 GCA_021443945.1 Ileibacterium sp. | reverse complement strand
CCCGTCATAATGGCAATGGGATTGAATTTTCCCACCTTCTTATACATGGCATAAAGGAACAGGACCGAAGCTGCTGTCACACAAGCAAGAACGGGGAGACTGACAGGAATCATGTTTTTAAACAGCATCAATCCGGAGACCATCAGTCCCGCATTCACATAAAAGACCAGGCCTGTGGGCAGACTGAATTTCATTTTCCCCATTCCGACTAAAATTTTTACCGTCGGAATCGCAAACCCAAATACCAGAGAGACGATGACTCCAAGAAGATAAATCCAGCTGTAGGGAGCAGGCATAATCTTATTAAGATTCATCGCAATCACCACGGACGTGATGGTGTAACAAATCGGATTGCCATAATCCGTCAGTCCCAGAGCCACGGAGAAATCATCTTTTGGATTTGTTGCATTCTTCTTCATAATTCTCATATCCTCATGCAGTCTATTTATTCTGAAAGACCGCTGTCATTCTTCCCTTATTGTACCTGCGTTTTCCTTGCCTGTTTCCATATTTATACTTATTTTTGAAGTATTTTTTCATCAGGCCATCCTATTTTTCATTCTTAAAATACATCTGTCTTTATCTGAGCTTTCGATTAAAATTGAAGTGTAAATTCGATTTTCCATGAGGATCTGAAAATGAACAATAGAATCGGAATTCAAATATGAAAAACTACAACAAAACTCTTCAGGCCTGCTGTATTGGGTTCATTGTTCAGGCCATTACCGCAAACTTTGCCCCTCTTCTGTTTTTGAAGTTTCACACTGACTACGGCATTCCTTTGGGGGACATCTCTTTCATCTCCGCCGTCTTTTTCTTTACTCAGCTTGTAACGGATTTGTTCTGTGCCAGGTTCGTAGATGCGATTGGGTACCGAAAGTGCATTGCTGCTGCAGAAGTCTTTTCTGCTGCAGGACTGTTCGGGCTGGCCTTTCTCCCTGAAATTCTGACAACCCCTTATACAGGCATTTTAATCAGCGTTATGCTCTATGCTGTGGGAAGCGGGCTGGTGGAAGTCCTTGGAAGCCCCATTGTAGAAGCATGTCCCTTTCCAAACAAAGATGCCGTCATGAGCATGCTTCATTCGTTCTACTGCTGGGGATCGTTAGGCGTGATCCTGATTTCTTCCCTGTTTTTCACCTTCTTCGGCATTGGAAACTGGAGAATTCTAGCCTGCCTGTGGGCTCTTCTGCCCCTTTTCAATATCTATGGATTTCTTACCTGTCCCATCGAACCCATTGTGGAAGGGGGGAAAGGGCTGTCGATTGGTCAGCTTTTGAAAATTCCTGTATTTTGGGTTGCTTTGATCTTAATGATCTGTGCGGGGGCTTCTGAGATCACGATGGCTCAATGGGCTTCTGCTTATGCAGAATCTGCTTTAGGCCTTTCAAAATCCATCGGTGATCTGGCCGGACCGTGCCTGTTTGCTTTGACCATGGCTCTCAGCCGTACGGTTTACGGCAAATTTGGCGATCGCTTAAACCTGAAACATTACATGCTCTTTTCCGGACTCCTTGCCGCAGCCTGCTATTTGCTGGCTTCCCTGTCTTCCAGTCCGACATTTGGGCTGGCCGGCTGTGTGTTATGTGGCGGGGCGGTTGGAATTATGTGGCCCGGCACCATCAGCATC
>JABUSF010000002.1:149686-155711 GCA_021443945.1 Ileibacterium sp. | reverse complement strand
ATGAGCTCAAAGCGGTATTTCTGTTTTGCTTCCGGATACTTATCGTGATCTACTTCTTCTAAAAACATTTCCATGGGCCGAATCCATAAGCCGCAGTCTCCATACAGCTTTCGGTAGACGACGTATTCCTCCTGGGTTTCCGAGTTCAAAGCCACATCTTCCACCAGATAATAATCGCCTTTAAAATGGCGGTAAATTCCTTTTATTTTCAATTCCTGCATTTTGATCACCTTTTTATTTTCTTCTCCATCATAATCCAGATCCGCCTTTCAAATCGATTTAGCCCTGCTAAAACACAAGAAAAAAGACAGTTTTCTGTGTCTTTTCCACACTCAAAACTGTCTTTGCAAAATCAATTTATTGTTCCTAATCCAAAGGTTTCATTGTTGGAAAGAGGAGGACTTCCCGGATGGTTGTCTGGTTTGTCAGCAGCATTACAAAGCGGTCGATACCCAGACCTACACCACCGGTTGGAGGCATACCATATTCAAGTGCTTCTACGTAGTCTACGTCCATTTCATTGGCTTCATCATCACCAAGATCTCTCAGCTCCAGCTGTTTTTCAAAACGTTCTCTCTGGTCAATTGGATCGTTCAGCTCAGAGAAGGCATTGGCATATTCATGACCCATGATAAACAGCTCATAACGGTCAGTGAACCGTGGATCTTCTGCATTTTTCTTCGCCAGCGGAGAAATTTCAATTGGGTAATGGTAAACGAATGTTGGCTCTTTCAGTGTTTCTTCTACATATTTATCGAAGAACAAAGCAATGATATGGCCAACGGAGTTGTGTTTTTTCTCCAGTTCAATGCCGTGTTCGGCAGCCAGGGCAGCGGCCTGTTCGAAAGTCATTTCTTCTTCGAAGTTGATGCCTGTTTTTTCCTGGATGGCTTCTGTCATTTTTACCCGGCGGAATGGTTTTCCAAGATCCAGTTCCGTTCCCTGATAATCAATGACGGTCGTTCCCAGGACTTTGTTGGAAACAAAACGGAACAGACCTTCGATCAGATCCATCATGCCATGCAGATCAGAGTAAGCCACATATGCTTCTACTGTGGTGAATTCAGGGTTATGAGTGGCATCCATTCCTTCGTTTCGGAACAGACGGCCAATTTCGTACACACCTTCCAGACCGCCGACAATTAAGCGTTTTAACGGAAGTTCTGTCGCAATGCGCAGGTATAAAGGAATATCCAGCGTATTGTGGTGAGTTTCAAATGGTCTTGCTGCTGCACCGCCAAGAATGGTGTTCAGGACTGGAGTTTCCACTTCGATCAGCCCCTGACCATCCAGATATTCCTGAATGGCACGGACGATTCTTGGACGTGTCACCGCAATTTTTCTGGCCTCATCGTTCATAATCAGGTCTACGTATCTGCGGCGGAATCTTTCTTCAGTATCTGTCAAACCATGGAATTTTTCCGGCAGAGGTCTTAAAGACTTGGACAGATGGGTATATTCCTGTGCCCGGACGGCCAGATCTCCGTGGTCGGTTTTCATCAGAATACCGGAGATTCCAACGATGTCACCCAGGTCGTTTTTCTTGAAGATTTCGTAGGCGTCATCTCCAACTACATCCTTGCGGACATAAATCTGGATTCTTCCGCCAAGATCCTGGATGTGCATAAATCCAGCTTTGCCCATTCTGCGTTTGGTCATAATACGGCCGGCAACAGTAACAGGAATTGGATTTTCTTCCAGTTCTTCTTTTGTTTTATCCATATATACAGGGATGATCTGGTCAGAGCGGTGTGTTCTTTTAAATGCAGAACCGAAAGGATCAACTCCCATATCAATCAGATCCTGCATTTTCTGGCGGCGGACTTTCTCCTGCTCGCTCAGCTTAGGCTGCTTGTTCTTTTTGTTTTCAGACATAAGTGTTCCTTTCCGGACGAATTCCAGCAAGCTTCCAAGGGCATAAAAAAAGAGCTCTTTCAGGGACGAAAGGCTCGTGGTACCACCCTAATTCGGCAAAAGAAAAATCTTCTGCCCTTTTGCGCCGTTATCAGGCCATCCTTTAATGCAGGAAATACAGGAAGCTCCCAGGTTTTTATTGCATCTGCTGTACCGTTTCTTTACACCATCCAGAAACTCTCTATGCGCCCTGGCAGATTTTTTCGTCCTGATCTTTGCTTATGGAAACAGGATAATGTATCCCATTCGGCCTGTCAAATGCTGTCACATTCCGTTTTTACATTATTAATCACTTCACGGTAAAAATCCTGAATAACCTGCTGATCTGACACTTTATACTTGTTCAGCTGCTCCTTCAGAGACTCTTTGAGCAAAGCCCGGCTGGTGTTCAAAGTCTGGTCAAATTTCTCCGTAACTTCCAAATGATATTCTCTGCGGTCCTCTTCAGAACGGATTCTTTTCAGGTAACCTCTGCCGATCAGTTTCTGAATCAGATAGGTTGCATTGCTTTGAGAAATTTTCAGAGCTTTTGCCAGTTCAATGATCGTAGGACTCTTCAGCTGAAACACAACATGCAAAGCAATGGACTCTGCAATGGTCAAATCATCCTGAACCAGATTCTTCAAGTATATTTTTTCCAGCGTATCAAACAGTTCTGTTATATCTCTCTCACTCATAAGGAAATCCCCCATTCCTACATTCTAAAAGTGAGGGGGTCATTGTCAATAATAGAGTGTAAATTTTTACATTCCAATGAAAGAAATCGGCAAATCAGGAAAAATTACACCAGACTTTGCAGTATGTTATGACATTTTCACAGCATCCAGAATCTCTTCATACTGAATTGGTCCCGGACGGAGAATTTTTATTTCTTTTTGTGTGAAATCTGCAATTGTGCTCGCCTGCTGATTGGCACAGCTTCCTTCCACTATGCCATCGGCCGCAGGAAGAGCCTTTTTGGCCTCCTGCGCATTCAAAGCCGCAGGTTCCCCGGACACATTCGCGGAGGAGACAAATAAAGGGCATCCTGTTTTTTCGATCAGCTCCAAAACGGCCGGCTCATCCGGAATCCGAACCGCAGCGGTGCTCAGATGGTTAAACAGAGCCGAATCGACGTCTTTTCTTAAAGGAAGAATCATGGTCAGAGCCCCTGGAAGAAGCTTTTGAGCTGCTTTCGCTGCCCGTTCATCGAATTCAACAACCGTTGAAAGCATTTCAACCGAAGAGGCCATTAATGGAATTGGTTTGGTCTCCGGGCGGTGCTTAATGTTTTTCAGCCGGTCCAGATCCTGAAGGCTGCCAAACAAAACGCCGACCCCATAGACCGTATCGGTAGGAATCAAAAGAATTTCATGATTGTTTAAAGCCTGGGCGGCCTGGTCAAGCTGCTTTTGTGTGTAGTTTTTCATCGTGAACCTCTCTACTGCCAAATGCAGTTATAATATGGAAGACTTATAGAAGGAGCCATTTATGTTTGATGATACTATTGCCGCCATTGCCACTCCCCTGGCAGACGGAGCCATCTCCATCATCCGGGTTTCCGGTGAGCAGGCGGTCGAAATCGTAAATTCCATTTTCAGCAAAGATCTGACTCATAAACAAAGCCATTCTATCACGTACGGATTTATACAGCAGGACGGCGCACCTGTTGACGAAGTTCTGGTCTCTCTTTTCAGAGCGCCCAAAACCTATACACGAGAAGATGTGGTGGAGATCAACTGCCACGGCGGTCAGTTCGTCACCCGCAAGATTTTGAGAATGCTTCTCGAAAACGGAGCACGCTTGGCAAGAGCCGGCGAATTCACAGAACGAGCCTTTTTGAACGGACGCATTGACCTTTCTCAGGCAGAGGCCGTACAGGATATGGTGGAAGCGTCCAACGACCAGGCAGCCGGCATGGCCGTGCGGCAGATCAAGGGAAGCATTCGAAAACTGCTGCAGCCTTTGATCGATTCCCTCATGGATCTCATTGCCGCCATTGAAGTCAACATCGATTACCCGGAATACGATGACGTGGAAGAAATGACCGCAGACAATCTTCTGCCTGCTGCCAAAAAGCTTCTGGCCGATCTGGACGATATCCTTGAACGCTCCAGCCGGAGCCAGCTGTTTAAAAAAGGCATCGATACGGTCATCATCGGAAAACCAAATGTAGGAAAAAGCTCCCTGCTCAATGCTCTTCTCGAAGAAGACAAAGCCATTGTGACTGATATTGCCGGTACCACCAGAGATATTGTGGAAGGCCAGATTCATATTGGTCAGGTTCAGCTGAACCTGATTGATACAGCGGGAATCCGGGAAAGTGCCGATGTCATTGAACAAATTGGCATTGAAAAGTCCCGGCAGATGCTGGAAAAAGCTGAACTGGTTTTGCTGGTGCTGGACGCCTCCAAACCGTTGGATGACCAGGATCTGCAGCTGCTGGATCTGTCTGAAAATAAGGAAAGAATCATCATCTGGAACAAAAACGATTTGGAAACCGTTGACCATAATCTTCCCGGGGTTGAAATTACCGCCTCAACCGGGCAGATCCAGCCTTTGGCCAACGCCCTTTTGGAACGCTTTGACCAGCCCCTGATGCACAATGCCGGTGTTCTGTCCAACGAAAGGCAAATAGGTTTACTGAAAAATGCACGCAGTGATATGTTGAGAGCGATCAAGGCGATGGAAGAAGGCACGGAACCCGATCTGATTGAAATCGATCTTCTGGAAGCCCATAACCACCTCAAGGAAATCCTGGGAGAAGTTCACAGAGACGATCTTCTGGATACCCTGTTTTCCAATTTCTGCCTTGGCAAATAAGGAGTTCGTATTTTGCAGTTCATTACCCCTACCCTTTTATTAGATGAATCCGCTTCCTCTGTTCTGGATTTTATCGCTGAGCATCTTCATGAGTTCGTAACCAACGTCGCAAGAATTTCCATGTATTCTTTGGAATTTCTGTCTGTGTTAATTATCGTCTTTACCACCATTGTGGCTTTTTACAAACTGATCCGCAAAGATCCCATTGCCAGAGTCTATCTGCTGCATGGCCAATCTCTGGGTCTTTCCTTCAAGCTGGGATCTGAAATCCTAAGAACCGTTACAGCCAGAAACATCGACGACATTTGGGAAGTCCTTCTTCTAATTGTCATTAAAGCCTTCATGGTTCTTCTGATTGACTGGGAGCTGAAAGGAACAACCGAGGATTCATCCTCCCCCCTTTCAGAACTGTCTAAAGGAAAAGCAATGGCCGCTAAAATTAAAGCCCCATTTGCAAAAGAACACTCTTCCGGCAAATAAGCCGCAAACGCCTGAACGGGCGTTTTTTTATTTAAAAAGCCCTGCAGCGAGTGCAGGGCTGAATGTTCTATTTGAACAGGAAGCTTAACAGCGGAGTCATCTGAGCGAGAACAGGTGCCAGAATCAAAGAGATAACAGACATCAGTTTGATCAGAATATCCATGGCAGGACCGGCTGTGTCCTTGAATGGGTCACCAACCGTGTCCCCAGTCACAGCAGCTTTGTGGGCATCGGATCCTTTTCCGCCGTGTTCACCGGATTCAATGTATTTCTTGGCATTATCCCAGGCTCCACCGGCATTGGCCATGAAAACAGCCAGCATGATGGAGGAAACCAGACCGCCAAGCAGCATACCGCCAAGGCCTTCTGTTCCAAGCAGCAGACCTGTAACAATCGGGCTTGCAATGGCGATGCAGCCAGGAGCGATCATTTCCTTCAGAGCAGCCCTTGTGGAAATGTCTACACATTCGGTGTAGTTTGGCTTGGAAGTTCCGGCCAGAATTCCCGGATCGTTTTTGAACTGTTCGCGGACATGTTCAATCATCTTATTGGCAGCACGTCCAACAGAGCGAATGGTCAGCGCGGTGAAGTAATAAGGAAGCATCGCACCAATCAGCAGAGCCACCAGAACACCCGGCTGCAGCAGAGAGATCGCATCCAGACCAGCAGCTTCTGCAAAGGCTACGATCATTGCCAAAGCTGTAAAGGCAGCGGATCCAATGCAGAATCCTTTACCAATTGCAGCCGTCGTATTTCCAACGGAATCCAAATGGTCTGTAATTTCGCGAACCTGAGGTTCCAATTCAGCCATTTCGGCAATACCGCCGGC
>JABUSF010000002.1:148112-149581 GCA_021443945.1 Ileibacterium sp. | reverse complement strand
CAGATGATGCCGACAGCCAGAATAAGAACGGTCAGCATGCAGGATTCCATACCTACAGAGAACCCGGCAATAATATTGGTTGCATGACCTGTTTCCGATTCAGAAGCAATTTCTTTTACTTTGGCATAGGCATCCGAGGTGTAAATTTCAGCAATTTTTCCAAGAGCCATACCAACCAGAAGACCAGTGGTCACGGACAGGAAAGGCATATAAGAGCCAAACAGCCATGCAGAGCACAGGAAGGCTACAACAATTTCAACGCCTGTGGCTACATACGTCGCTACATTCAGCGCAAACTGGGGGTTGTCCCATCTCTTGATGCGGACAAACAGCTGACCAGCTACTGCAGCGATGATGCCGGCACCTGCAATCAGGAACGGGAACATCGTTGCCTGGGCGGCATAGGACTGGCCGCCGATGGTCACTGTCAGACCTAAAGAAAGAGCGGATACAAGTGCACCTACATAAGATTCGTTCAAGTCGGAACCCATACCGGCGATGTCACCTACGTTGTCACCTACGTTGTCGGCGATTACAGCAGGATTTCGGGGGTCATCTTCTGGAATTCCGGCTTCTACTTTACCAACAAGGTCCGCACCTACGTCTGCGGCTTTGGTGTAAATTCCGCCGCCCACACGGGCAAACAGAGCGATCATGGAGCATCCAAGGGAATATCCGCTGACAACAGGAACTGCCTGGACTGGATCCTTGAAAATAAAGGTGAAAATGAGATACAGACCGGCCAGGCCCAGCAGACCGAATCCAACAACGGAAATTCCAAGAACGGAACCGCCGTTAAAAGCTACGTGCAAAGCAGCAGGCATGCCTCCTTCTCTGGCAGCCTGTGCTGTTTTGGCATTGGCAATCGTAGCAGCCTGCATGCCGATAAAACCGGCCAGACCGGAGAACAGAGCTCCGATTATAAAGCAAACAGCACCATTAATACCGACGCCGTCAATTCCCTGGAGGGACGGGAAGAATCCAAGTCCTGTCAGAAGACAGGCAATGACAATGACGAATACTACAATGATTTTGTATTCGCGTTTCAGGAATGCCAATGCACCTTCGTGGATGTAGGAGGACAGATCCCGCATTCTTTTGTTACCAGAGTTTTCCTTTTTAACGCTGGAGAACAGAGAAGCTGCATAGAACAAAGCCAGGACGGCAATACAGATCACCGCAATCAAAATGGTTTCCTGATTAAAGTTGTTCATATCCTTTTTCCTTTCTCTACTAAAATCCACTCAATAATACCACAGTTAACAAAAATAAAAGCGTTTTCTTAGGAAAATATAACAAATTTTCCCACAATCCGGACTTTCATGAGGAATTATCCGATTCCTGTTGATTTTCATCAGCAAATCGGCAAAAAGAAAAACAGAAGCGATAATCCGCTTCTGTTTCAAATCAAAAATGGCAGCGCGTACGGGATTTGAACCCGTGAATGCAGCCTTGAGAGGGCTGTGGCT
>JABUSF010000002.1:139108-146707 GCA_021443945.1 Ileibacterium sp. | reverse complement strand
GTCCGCAGATCAATTACATGCTTTAACCCCATATTCTGCAGCGTCAGCAAATCCTTTTCGCTGGCTTGATGAAGACTGGCGGAACGGAGCAGCAGACCGGGTTTAATGACTTTTCCATCCATCGTTTCAATACCGCCTAAATCACGGCAGTTGTCAATCGACAAAAAAGGAAGGTGAACAGAGATTTCTTTGTACAATGCGATCAGCTCCTTTCAGAACTGTCTCAATTGTAACAGGCCTCTTACTCCTCCTCGAAAAGGGCGCCCTCTGCAAGAAGGGGAAGTTCAGGTCCCTCCAGTTTCGCATCCAGGTAAGAAGACATCAGAGCGGCCGTCCGTACGGTGCCAAGCTTATCAGAGCGCAGACACATTTCATAATAGCGGGAATCTCCCCAGCTGTGGCTGCAGTAATAGTTGTGATAGGATTTGCGCTTCTTATTATGTTTTTTCATCATCTTCGCAGCTTCCACTTCATTCAGCCCATGCTCTTTCATAATCCTCGGAATTTTAAATCTCGGATCGGCTGAAATAAAGAAAGTCGTTAAGTTGGGGTTTCCTTTTAATACTTCTTCAGCACAATGGCCAAGAACGACGAAGGATTTCCCCTGATCCGCCTGTTCCTTCAAAAAGTCGAACTCCATCAAAGCAAGAACTTCTTCGTTTTTATTGGTGAGTCCTCTGACCATTCTGGATTTGGAAAGAATCCTGGGCTCACTGCGGGTTACATACAGATCCTCACCATCCAAGTTGGCTCTGGCAGCATCTGTTTCCTCTAGTATATTTTTTTCATAAACAGGGATCTGGTAATGATCTGCCAGCAGTTCGGCGATTTCCTTTCCCCCGCTTCCAAATTCTCTGGAAATGGAAATGATGATCTGTTTGTCTTCTTCAAGCATCTTCTCATTCCTCCTTTTCGCACTATCATGGTACCATTGTTGAATCATTTTTGGTAAATCACGTCAAAGCAGGAAGATTTTTATCTTCATCATGAAAAAAGATTGGCTTTTGACCATTTTCTTCCACTCCTAATTTTTCGTCTGTCCTTCTTCTCCATTTTACATAGACTTTACAATCCCCTTACAAAACTCAAAAACTGCGTCTTTAGAATGAAATTCATAATCAGGAACAGATGCCCCAACAGCACTGGGAAGCCATTTGGCATAAAGGCACGAAAGGAGAAAGGCAGTTCCTGCAGCAGATTGGCTGCTGTTTCCCTGCCTGTAAGTTCATCATTATGAGTTTCGAGATCTTAACAAGCATCCTCAGCTTCTTAGGCGGTCTGGGCATGTTTATTTACGGCATGAACCTGATGGCTGACGGTCTTCAGCAGTCCGCTGGATCCAAAACCCGAAAGCTGCTCGCCATGCTCACCAACAACCGGCTTGTAGGTGTTTTAATCGGCGCACTGATTACCGCAATCATTCAGTCCTCCTCTGCCACCACCGTCATGGTCGTGGGTTTTGTAAATGCTCAGATCATGAACCTCGGCCAGGCTATTGGCGTCATTATGGGAGCCAACATCGGAACCACCATGACTGGGTGGATTGTTTCCATGTCCGAATGGGGGAAACTTTTCAAACCTGAAATGATCGCACCTGTTCTCATTTTCACCGGAACAGCCATCATGCTTTTTACCAAAAAAGAAAGAGTAAAACAGATCAGTACCGTACTGGTTGGATTTGGAATTCTCTTTGTCGGTCTGAGCATTATGTCCGGAGCCATTGAACCTTACTCTGAGGAACCAATTTTCTATGATGCATTTACAATCATCGGATCCAATCCTCTGTACGGCCTTCTGGTCGGTACAGTGGTGACTGCGGTCATTCAGTCCTCTTCTGCTTCCATGGGTATTTTGCAGACTCTGGCTTTTGCAGGGGTTGTCAACTGGGGCGCCGCTGCCTTTATCGCTCTTGGGCAGAACATCGGAACCTGCGCTACAGCTCTTCTTTCCTGCATTGGAGCATCCAAAAATGCTAAGCGGGCGGCGGTGCTCCACTTGATGTTCAACATCCTGGGCTCTGTGATCGTTGGAACGGTTGTTTATATTTATTTCATGATGAATCCTGCTGTGGCTTCTTCTCAGGTGACCGGAACACAGCTGGCCATTTTCCATACATCCTTCAACGTCATTACCACCATTCTGCTGTTCCCATTTGCCAACTGGATGGTGAAGCTGTCTGAACAAATCATTCCAGAAGACGACGAAGAAGATACCCGCCTCGTTAAGCTGGATGACCGGCTGCTGCAGTCCCCCGGCTTTGCCCTGGCTGCTGTAAAACAGGAAGTCACCAAAATGGGCGAACTCTGCCTGGACAACATTGCCTACTCCCGAGATGCCCTGGTCAATCATGAAAACATTCTGGAACTGGAAGATAACGAACGTATGATCAACACGTACCAGAAAGAACTGACCGACTTCTTAACCGAACTGGATGCCTCTGCACTGACAGAAAGAGAACAAATGCAGCTGAAGCATGCTTTAATGATTATCTCCGATCTGGAGCGGATCTCCGATCACTGCTTCAGCATCGCCTGGGAAGCCCAGAATGTGCAGCACGGAACGGAATTGTCCCATTTGGCCGTCGTAGATCTGGAAACCATTTCTTCCCAGTGCTACAAGACATTGAAATACACCCTGCGTTTAAGAGATACAAAAGACCTCAACATCATGGACAAGGTCCTGAAGCATGAAACCAAAGTGGATGCTATGGAACATTCCATGCGGGAAAGCTGTATTCAGAGAATGGCTGAAGGCAGCTGTCAGGTACAGACCGGCCTTCTGTTTCTGGATGCCATTTCCAACTACGAGCGGATTGCCGATCATGCCGAACTGATCGCCCAGTACATTGAAGAGGAAGAAAGAAACCAGCCTGGTGAAGCTTTCTCCTTCGCCGTGGAAGCTTCCCCTGCTATTTAATCCATACATAAAAAACGGAGCTTGATAAGATTCAAGGCTCCGTTTTTATTCGTATCTTTTTTAAGTCTACCACTCCACAGCAATATCCAGCTGTGTTGGATTATATGCAGCAAATCCACCAGTATCCACCACAATTCCAGTTCCCAGAGAGGTCTCAATCTTCGATCCCTTTGGACGAATGCTGTAATTGGCAGCGACCATCACGTATTCACCAAGCATTTTCACGCCGTCCTCACGGACCCAGTATTCATCCTGATTGCCCATCTGACGCATGTTTTCGACAACACCGTCCATGGGAAGGTTGTAATAGGTTTCCTTGCCGGAAGGCCCTTCAATGGTTCCGGCTGACATACTCAAAACAGGACCATCCCATTTCGCTTTCGCCGCAGCCGCCTTCTTTTCCTCTTCGGCTTTCACTTTCTGCTGCTGAGCCTTCTTTTCCTCTTCCGCCCGCTTCTGTTCCAGTTTTTGGACGGCATCGCCGCCGGAGACATAGGAGGAGGAATTGACATAGACAATTTCATCACCGATTCGGACTTTCGACAGACCTGTCACAGTCACCTGCAGCAGAGTTCCTTTGGTGTATTTTTTAATATCATGGTGAATATGATCATCCAGTCCATCGCTGGTTTTTGCAGCCGTATCCTGGGAGAACATAATGTCAATTTTCAAATTCTGAAGAATGGAAGCCGCAGGACTGTCTGCGGTATCTTCATTCTGTGCAGCACGAACAAAAGTGACACTGCCGGCTGTCATCACCGCCATCAGCGCCCATGCTAAAATCTTAAACTTCATCTCTAAACCCTCTTTTTTATCATAACTTTACTGAAGTAAAGTTTGTGTAAACTTTTTAGATTCTAGCAATACAGCTTTCCCGCTACAACCAAATCATTTCTTCTTTCATGTCTTTTAAACCGAATCATGCCTAAAAGGCAGAGGAAGAAAATTATGAAAGCCGATACACCTTTGCACCAATGGTTTCAATTTCTGCCTTTTTCATAAGAAAAGACCTGAAGCCGTTTGATCCACTGCCTTTCAGGTCTTTAAAAACAATTCTTATTTTACCAATCCACGGCAATGTCCAGCTGGGTTGGATTTTTCAGGGCAAAGGTTCCTGTATCACAGACAATGCCCATGCCAAGAGATGTGGGAACCAGAGAACCACGGGGGCGAAGATCCAGCTGCGCAGCTACCATAACGTAGTCGCCCAGCATTTTCACGCCATCCTCACGAACCCAGTATCGGTCTGTATTGCCCATAGCCCGCATAATCGAAATGACACCGCCCATTGGAAGATTGTAGTAGGTTTCCTTGCCGGAAGGTCCATATTTCACGCCTTCCACTTTGTTTAAAGGCTTGCCGTCCCATGGCTGAGAGGCTTCCAGAACTTCACTGGCTTTGACATCATTGATTTTCACATCATTGACCTTCACTTCCTCCGTCATATGTTCTTCCCGCTCTTTTTGCCGGGCGGCCTCTTTTTTCGCCTGCTTTTCCTCTTCTTCCTTTTCTTTAAGCTGCTGGTAGGACATTTTGCGCTCATCCGATTTTCTCTGGGTCAGCTGAGCAATGGCCTCTTCACCGGAATCAAAACTTTCCGGCATGACATATAAAAGGACATCGTTGACCTGGACTTTTGCCAGACCGCTGATGGTGTACTGCAGCAAAGTGCCTTTTGTATATTTCTTTATAAAGTGATCAATCTGAGCGTCCATTTCATCGCTTGATTTGGCGTAGGTGTCCTGATTGAACATGATTTCTACATTCAGATCCTGAAGAATCGTTGCAGGTGCAGTTTCCTGAGATTCTTCATTTTCAGCCGCCTTGGCGGTACAGCCTGCGCAGAGCAATGCTGCCGTCATTCCCAGAGCGGTCCACAAATTAAACTTCATCTCTGTACCCTTCCTTTCCTTCGCCGAATCTTTACAAGGGTAAAGTTCCGGATATTACAGTTCATTCTAACAATTTCCTTATTTTGCCTCAATAAATCCTGAAAGATTGTGCCAATATGAGCTAAATTTGACAAAATCATGCAATCCGTATGGCATCAGCCCGTAAAAAAAGCGCTCCTTTTCAGGAACGCAGCCATTTCGATATTTTTCCATTCATGCAAAGAAAAGTAACAGAACAAAACGCGCCGGCAAAATCGATCAGCACATCCATGCCCGACATCACCCGTCCTGCTGTCTGCCCCTGATGCAGTTCATCAAAGAGAGCCAGTCCCCCGCAGGCAAGCAGGCAAAGCAGCCAGCGAAGGCTGAAGGGAAAATGCAGGATGCTCAGAATAACATAAGCGATGACTCCAAAAAAGAAATAGATTGAAAAATGAGCCAGCTTTCGAATGGTCATATTCCAGTCATTTCCGTACGGAGACTGTTCTTCAATTTTTGTCTTTACACGATCCGCGAGCTGAGCCGCCTTGGGATCATTCTCTGTCAGCTTGTGAATGCCTTCAGAGATGATCTCTGTCAGATTCTGGCTTCTAGTTCCGGAAACCTCTCCGGTTTCAGCTGAAAGTCTGTACAAAGCCACGGCGCCCAGACAGGCCACTCCTGCAAATGCGGCAGCAAGAACCAGCCGAAAAATCCATTTTATGATCTTCATAGGAGCATTTTAACACGCAGATTCCAGGAAGCCTTTTGATGCGCGGCAGAAAAAAAGCAGGAAGAGCAAGCTCTTCCTGCAGTTCTATTATAGGTTTACAGATTACTGTTTAGCCATGTCTGCTTCTACAGCAGCCATGTCCAGCTGATAGAATGTGTCAGCACCTGGGTATTCAGCAACAGATACAGTTCCGCGTTTGTTCAGTTCGTCTTCGATCTTCATCAGACGGTTGTACTTAGCGATACGGTCTGTTCTGGACAGGGAACCAGTTTTGATCTGACCGGAGTTCATACCAACAGCGATGTCAGCGATGGTAGAATCTTCGGTTTCACCGGAACGGTGGGAAACAACTGTAGTGTAGTTGTGTTTCTGAGCCATTTCGATAGCATCGAATGTTTCAGTCAGAGTACCGATCTGGTTAACTTTGATCAGGATGGAGTTGGCGATGCCTTTAGCAATACCTTCTGCCAGGATTTTTGGGTTTGTAACGAACAGGTCGTCACCAACCAGCTGAATGCGTTTGCCCAGAGCGTCTGTCAGTTTCTTCCAGCCGTCCCAGTCACGTTCTCCAAGACCGTCTTCGATGGAGATAATTGGATATTTTTCTACCCATTCGCTGTACATAGCGATCATTTCATCGGAAGTCTTGTTTCCGCCGCCGGATTTGTTCAGTTCATACAGACCAGTTTCGTGGTTGTGGAATTCGGAAGCAGCAACGTCCATAGCGATCATGATGTCTTTGCCAGGAACGTATCCAGCTTTTTTAGTAGCTTCAACGAGCAGTTCAAGAGGTTCTTCGTTTCCGTTTACGCAGGAAGGAGCGAATCCACCTTCGTCACCAACGTTAGTGTTGTAACCTTTAGCCTTCAGAACGGATTTCAGGTTGTGGAATACTTCAGCAGCCATGCGTACAGCTTCTTTCATGGAATCTGCACCAACTGGCATAATCATGTATTCCTGGAAGTCAACTGTGGAGTCAGCATGAGAACCACCGTTGATTACGTTGCACATTGGAACTGGCATGATATGAGCGTTTGTTCCGCCAACGTAGTTGAATAATGGAATTCCATAGTAATCAGCAGCAGCTTTAGCGCAAGCCATGGAAACTGCCAATGTAGCGTTCGCACCAAGGTTGGATTTGAAATCTGTTCCGTCCAGTTCCAGCATAGTTTTGTCCAGCAGGATCTGATCAGTAACATCCATACCGATTAAAGCAGGAGCGATTTTTTCGTTAACATTAGCAACAGCTTTTGTAGTACCTTTTCCCAGGTAACGAGCTTTGTCACCGTCACGCAGTTCCAGAGCTTCTCTTTCACCAGTGGAAGCACCACTTGGTACCATAGCGGAGCCGTAAGCGCCGGATTCAGTAGTAACTTCACATTCTACTGTAGGATTTCCACGGGAGTCGAGGACTTCGCGGGCGTAAATATCCGTAATAATAGGCATATTAAAAATTTCCTCCTTTGCCTCAAATACAAAGCAATTATATCACAGAGGTTACAATTCATTTCCAAAACCCTTAGTTTCTGAAAAGAAAACTTCACCTGCTTTTTCAGCCCAATCATCCCTGCAAGCCAAACAAAAGAAGATACTCGAATCATACCTGCATTTGATTCAAAAAACAGAAGCTGTTTCGCTTCTGTTTGAGTACTATTTCTGCTTTAAAGCCTGTTCATAAGCCTTTTGGAATTCAGAGACCAGTTTTTGGGATTCTTCCGGCGTTTCATTGAGCAGCCCGATCCGGAAGGCTTTGACTCCTTCTTCGGTCAGTTCATCCAGTTCTGCCATCCGATCCAAAGGTTTTTCATCAAAGAGCTCCATTTTGCAGTCGGGCGTTCCGTATAGAAGCGTCTTCTGCCCGTCTTTTCCTTCCAGGGCATATTGTTTCTGGCGGCATAAAGAGCAGTTCTTTCTCTGTCCGTCCTTTAAAGCTGTGTTGACCGGGCAGTGATTCATGACCATCAGCCTCGGATGCTCATAGGCATTCATCATCACCGGTGCATCAAATCCATACCGGTCTTTAAATGCTTTGAGCATCTCTTTGCGGGCCTTTTCAGACAGCTCATCGCTTAAGAGCAC
>JABUSF010000002.1:132026-138623 GCA_021443945.1 Ileibacterium sp. | reverse complement strand
CCATCTCCAATGGTCAGCGTTAACGGATCTCCTGCTTTTAGGCAGGTCAGCTTCATAAACACATCGGACTGTCTCCTGGTCTGCTTTACGGCATGTTCCGTATTCTGTTCCAGCTGGAAGTCCACTGTCTTTTTGACAATGGTGCCGGCAGACACCCTTGCATCCAGAGAGACCTGAACCACATCCCCGGCCTTAGCCTGGCGGATGAGTTTTCCTTTTTCGTCATAGAGGAAATTGACCCGCATGCCAGGGCTGTTTTTGCCGCACTCGAAGCGAAGGCCATCGTTTTGATGGAGATCGTCGAACAGACGGATCTGCACTTTGTCCCGAACCGTTTTCAAAACTTTTCCAACGGTAATGCCCTGATGGTTGGGGGCAATCGGATTCATGAAATCACTTCCCCGTTTGTTGTAGGCATGGCCTTTGGTGTATTCCCGGTTGAAGGTCACCTTCAAATCCTTTTCATCCTGTTCCGAAAGCTTTTTGCCTTCCTGCGCTTTTTTCGCTTTGGAGACGGCCTCAAATACATACGACGGCGATTTCATGCGCCCTTCGATTTTCAAAGAGGCCACACCTGCCTTCTCCAGTTCCGGAATGTTCTGCAGCACGCTCAAGTCTTTTGGAGAAAGCAGAAAACTGCCTTCCGTTTTGACCGGCTTGCCGTCTTCGAGCAGTGTGTATTCCATGCGGCAGGGCTGGGCACAGGCTCCTTTGTTGCCCGATCGTCCGTAGCGAATTCTGGAAAACTGACATTGACCCGACCAGGAAATACAAATGGCGCCATGGACAAACACTTCCAGTTCCATACCGGTTTGAGCACACGCTTTGATTTCATCCAGACTGGCTTCTCTGGCGAGCACCACCCGCTTGACCCCCAGCTTTTTCAGCTGTTCGATCTGCCAGGGCTTGGAGACGGAAATCTGAGTGGAAGCATGAAGCTCCAGCTCAGGAAGACGTTCATGAAGCAGATGAAGGAAGCCGAGATCCTGAATGATCAGTGCATCCACTCCCATTTCATACAGCTGTCTGGCCCAGTCAAAAGCCATTTCCATCTGATCTTCTTCCAGAATGGTGTTCATTGTGATATATATTTTGACTCCCTGCAGATGAGCCTGACGAATGATGTCTCTGGTCTGCTTCAGGGAGAAGTTTTTGGCAAACGCCCGGGCTCCAAACATGGGAAGTCCAAAATAAACCGCATCTGCACCAGCAGCAATGGCTGCATCCAGCGCTTCCTGATTGCCGGCAGGTGCCAGTACTTCAGCTTTCATACAAAGCCCTCCTTATTCTTTTTATTTTAACGGCAAAATCTTTATTTGCAGGATGGACTGCTCCAGGGTTCAAAGCAGAAAAAAAGATGCCTGAGGCATCTGCAATGGTTGGATTGAATCCGCTGACCGAATCACCTTATTTCTGCCGGCTTTCGTAATAGCGCCGAATGGCTTCAAAGGTTTCCTGGGAAATCACATGCTCAATGCGGCAGGCATCTTCGGCCGCAATGTCTTTGGGAACGCCAATGGCTTCCAGCATGTCGGAAAAGAAAACATGACGCTGATAGGTTTCTTCGGCAGCCTTTTTCCCTTCCTCTGTCAGCAGCAGATATTTATTGGGAGACAGCTCCACAAGTCCGTCTTCCACAAGCAGCTTCACAGCATGGGATACAGAAGGCTTCGAATAGCCAAGATAGCTGGCCACATCCACCGAGCGCACATTTTTCAGCTGGGTGGAAAGGACAAGAATTGATTCGAGGTAGTCTTCGATGGATTCACTTAATCCAGTATCCTGTTTCATCATAAAAAAATATTAATGGATATCAGGCCGCCTTGTCAAACCGTCACTCATCAGCAAAGCAGCTGATAAACTCCAATGAGCAATGGCATGGTCACTACGCACAGAATCGTGCTTAAAACATTGACCGCACTGGCCAGTTCGGCCTGTTTCAGACTGCCAAAACTGTCCGCCATCTGCACCACCGTGGCAGCCACCGGAGCGCAGATGGCCAGAGAAGTCACCAGAAAAGCCTGATGCAGCAGGACGGACTGGGCACTGATCCTGGAGGCTGCCAGCAGCAGCAGAAACAGCAGAGGAAAAGCCATCAGCCTTCCAAAGCAGACCAGCCAGACCCTTCTGTCTGTCAAAGTTTTCTTCCAGTCCAGACCTGCAGACAGCATACCAATCATCAGCATGGACAAAGGGCCGGCCATTCCAGTCATAGCATCGCACAAGTCCAGAGCCGGCTTAGGCAGCCGAATGTTCAAAAAGAACAGGATCAGACCGGCGGCAATGGCCAGAATGTTTGGGTTCAGCAAAATCTTTTTCAGGTTTACAGGGGTGTTGGGATCGTAAAGCCGGATCACATGGGTCCAGAACAAAGTGGTCTGCACCACCAGAAACGGAATCCCAAACAAAATAAACTCCTTGCCAAGCAGCGCTGTGACCAGAGGAACAATCAAGTTGCCCCCGTTGGAGTACACCAGACAGATCTGTTCCACGGTATCCAGCTTCAGCGCCTTCTTTAAAAAGGAAGCCAGAGCAATAAAAAGAATGTGAATGAGAATAACCGCTCCAAACAAATACAGCAAAGCTTTCAGCTTTTCCATTTCAAAGGTCTGCTGCAAAGACGTCAGCATAATGCAGGGGGTCACCACCCAGAGCATGATAGCGGACAAAGCGGCGGACTGATCCGTACTCATCTTTTTGGTTTTGACCAGGACATATCCAATCGCCAGCATCAAAACCATGCTCAGTATTTTCTGAAACAGAATCCACGAAAGTTCCATTGCACTCTCCTTCTAGCAAAACATTTGATACAAAATAGTGATCATCGGCATAGTCACTACGCAAAGCAGCGTGCTCAGGACATTAATGGCACTTGCTTTTTCCGCTTTTTCCAAACTTCCGTAGGTATCCGCCATCTGCACCACGGTCGCTGCAACCGGAGCGGATGCAGCCAGCATGATCACCAGGAAGGCATCATGAATCAGGGCAGACTGACGGCTGATGCCCGTCAGCGCCAGCAAAACAATACAGACCAAAGGAAACAAAACAAGTCTTCCTAAAGAGACAGCCCATATTTTTGCATTCAGCAGGACCGATTTGATCTCCAGTTCCGCTGCAATCATACCGATCATGATCATGGAAACAGGACCGGCAAGCGACGTCATCGACTCACATAAGTCCAATGCGGGCTTGGGCAGAGTGATCTGTGCAAAAAACAGAACCAATCCCACGAGAATGGCCACAATGTTTGGGTTGAGAATGATTTTCTTTAAAACCAGAGGGTATTTGGGATTGAACTGCCGGATCAGATCCGTCCAGAACAAGGGGGTTTCCACAATCAGATAGGGGACAATATACAACATATATTCTTTCCCCAGCAGGGCAATGATCAAAGGAACCAGAAGATTGCCTGCATTGGTGTACACCAGGCAGCTGCGGTCCACCGCATCCAGTTTGTACAGCTTTCGAAGCAGACCCGCCAGGCCGATATACACGCCATGAATCACTGCGGCGGCGGCCAGTGTCCAGAGCAGAAGGATCAGCTTGCCGGGTTCATAAGCCTGCTGAAGGCCTGTCAGTCTGGTGCAGGGAGTGACCGTCCAAAGCAGAATGACAGAAAGCACCCCGGCATTTTCCGCTTTCAGCTTTTTTGTTTTGACCAGAATGTATCCAATCAGCAGCATGATCATCATGCTGAAAATCTTCTGGAATAAAATCCACGACAGTTCCATAACCTTCTCCCCTTTTTCATAAAAGGTATTCTAAACTTCACGCTCAAAAAGACAATGCGTTTTTCAGCTGCCAGCCTGCGGCCAGCCATCTGCTACACTGAAAGACAGACAGAGGATAACATCATGAAAAATACGACACTTGGATACATTGAAAAAGACGGCTGCTGGCTGATGCTGCACCGAACCAAAAAGGAAAACGACATCAGCCGCGACAAATGGCTGGGCATCGGGGGCAAGATGGAATTTGGGGAAACCGTTCTGGAGTGCATGCAGAGAGAAACACTGGAAGAAACAGGGCTGGTCTGGAAAGATCCTGAGCTGAAGGGAATCATCACCTTTAATTTTTATGAGGAAAAAGACTGCCCGGTGTATACCGAGCTGATGTTTCTGTATTCCGGAGGACATGCGCAGGGAAGCCTGAAGGAGTGCAGAGAAGGTGTTCTGGAATGGGTGCCCATTGACCAAGTCTTCCAGCTGCCTTTATGGCAGGGGGATTTCCTGTTTCTGAATAAGCTGAGAAACCCGGACGAGCCTTTGTTTTACATGAACCTGACCTATCTGCAGGATCAGCTGATCGAAGCAAGCTGCAATGGCCAGGATTTAATGGACCAAATCCGTATCTGACCAAAAAAGCTCTGGAACCCGATGGAACCAGAGCTTTGTTCGTATTATCCGTTGTATGCAGTTTTGTAAACTTCCAGAATTTCTTCCCATTTGCATGGACGGGGGTTGCCGCCGGTGCATACGTCGGCCATGGCTGCATCTGTCAAAGCTTCCAGATCTTCTTCTTTGACACCAATCTCCTTGAGAGTGGCCGGAATCTTGACATCTGCGCTCAGTTGTTTGACAGCATTAATGGCTGCTTTGCGGAATTCGTCTTCGGACATGTCATCCACGCCCTTGACGCCCATTACGCGGGCGATTTCACGGAATTTGTCTCCGGTGAAATCTTTGTTGTATTCCATCACGTAGGGAAGCAGCACCGCATTGGCCACGCCATGAGGAGTTCCATAGAAAGCGCCCAATGGATGAGCCATGCCATGAACAACACCAAGACCTACGTTGGAGAAAGCCATCCCGGTCATGTACTGACCTAAAGCCATGTCTTCTCTGCCCTTTGGATCGTTATTAACGGCATCTCTTAAAGAGCGGGCGATGATTTCAATGGCCTTCAGGTTCAGCGTATCTGCCAGTTCCCAGGCGCCTAAAGTGGTATAGCCTTCAATGGCATGGGTTAAAGCATCCATACCGGTGGAAGCGGTCAGCCCATAAGGCATGGAAGACATCATATCCGGATCGACCACTGCCACCACTGGAATGTCATGAACATCTACACAGACAAACTTTCTCTTCTTGTCTGTGTCGGTAATAACGTAGTTGATGGTGGTTTCGGCGGCTGTTCCGGCTGTGGTTGCCACAGCAATCATCGGAACGGCTTTGTTTTTGGTAGGAGCAACGCCTTCGAGAGAAACCACGTCCGCAAATTCAGGGTTGTTGATGATGATTCCAATGCCTTTGCCGGTNNNNGGGGATCCGCCGCCAATGGCGATCAGATAATCAGCGCCTGCCTGTTTAAAGGCTTCTACGCCGGCTTTCACCTGCGCCACAGTTGGGTTGGCCTGCACTTCGTCAAAAATTTCATAAGGCATGCCCTGGGCATCCAGCAGATCCGTGACTTTTTTGACGACTCCAAATTTCACCAGATCTTTGTCGGTGACGATCAGTGCCTTGTGAAAGCCGCGGGCTTTGACTTCATTGGGGATTTCTTGAATGGCACCAGCTCCATGATAGCTGGTTTCATTCAGGACAAAACGATTTGCCATAATCTAAATACCTCACTTTATTTAAATTGTAACCGCTTCGCGCTTTGTTCTCTATGCATTCCTGCCGTTTTCAGTTCTTTTCGCCAAAGAAAAATCCCGGTGAGGTTCCGGGATTTCAATAGGCTACATTTCCAGTTTGATCACTTTTTCCCATGGCAGATCCGGATCTCCGAAATGGCCATAGTTTGTGGTTCTGCGGTAGATCGGACGGCGCAGATCCAGTTCGCTGAGGATATTGCCCACTTCAAAGTTGAAGTTTTTGTTTACGATCTCCAGCATCTTTTCATCACTGACTTTTCCGGTTCCGAAGGTATCCACCATGATGGATACAGGTTCTTTTTTACCGATGGCATACGCCACTTCCACTTCTGCCTTGTCAGCCAGTCCGTTGGCAACCAGGTTTTTGGCAACCCAGCGGGCATAGTAAGCAGCAGAACGGTCAACTTTGGTTGGGTCTTTGGAAGAAAAGCATCCGCCTCCAATGTGGCCCATTCCTCCGTAGGTATCGCAGACGATTTTACGGCCAGTGGTTCCGGAATCACCAAAGGATCCTCCTACAACAAAAGATCCGCTTGGGTTGATGATGTATTTGGTGTTTTCATCCAGCAGTTCAGGGTCGATGACGGCATCAATAACCTGTTCTCTGACAATTTTGCGCACTTCTTCCTGAGATACATCTTTGCCGTGCTGTGTAGAAACGACGATGGTGTCAATGCGTTTTGGCTTGCCGTTTTCATATTCCACAGAGACCTGTGTTTTTCCATCTGGTTTCAAGACATCCGGCATGGTGCGGCGGACTTTGGACAGCTGACGGGACAGTTTGTGAGCCAGATAGATCGGCGATGGCATGTATTCATCACTTTCATCGGCGGCAAAACCAAACATAATGCCCTGGTCACCGGCTGCAATTTCCAGCTCCCCGTTCTCGTTTTTGTTGACAGCGTTGTGAATTTCAGGGGACTGCTCATTCACAACGACAGTAACTTTGTAATCTTCAGGATATCCAATTTCCTTCAGAACATCCTTGGCAATTTTTTCATAGT
>JABUSF010000002.1:128766-131759 GCA_021443945.1 Ileibacterium sp. | reverse complement strand
ACGGTTGGCGCAGGATCATCGAGCTGACTCTCTCCCCTGACTCTTGATAAATACTTTCTTGATTTATTATTTCAGATTTTGCTTTTGATGCTGATGATTCTGACCGGCAGATTACCAGTCGTCGTCTTCATCCTCATCATTTTGAAGGCTTTCGTTGTATTGTGCAATATCTTCCGGTGTTATTTCTTCCAGATTGAGAAACTTTCCAAACAGGAAAGCGCGTACAAGGCCCAAAAGGATCACGCCTCCTCCTAAAACCATTAACACTGTCTGATTGGCCAGCCATCCGAAAACCGCAATAATGACTCCTGCCCCGGCAATCTGCAGCTGGGTAAAGAGGATTTTCTGCTTGGGATCCATTAACGGATGGTGCTGCCTGGTTCGACGGAATCGGGCAGGAAGACAACTTCGAAGTCATCTCCGTTTTCAGCGCACAGAATCATGCCTTCGCTCATTTCACCGCGCAGTTTTGCCGGCTGCAGGTTGGCCACAACAATGACCTTCTTGCCGATGAGATCTTCCGGAGCGTATTTGGAGGCGATGCCGGATACAATCTGGCGGACATCTCCATTTCCAAGATCCACCATTTCCACCAGCAGCTTGTCTGCTTTTGGATGCTTGCGGGCTTCTTTTACAAGACCGGCTTTAAAAGAGAGCTTTCCAAAGTCCTGAATGGTCGCAGCAGCAGGTGCAGCTTCCTCTTTCTTTTCAGCTTTTTTGGCTTCTTTGGCCGCTTTCTTTTCTTCCTTGGCTTTGGCTTTTTCATCCGCTTCTTTTTCAGCTTCCAGCTCTTTTTTCAAAGCTTCAGCATCAATGCGGGCAAAAAGAGCCGGTGCTTTTTTCGCCACGGTGCGTCCTTCTTCCAGAAGACCCCATGTTTTGGCGCTTTCCAGAGATCTCTGGTCTGTGTTCAGCAGATCCAGAATCTTCTGACCGGTTTCCGGCATGAAGCTTTCCAGCAGAATGGCAGAGATGCGCAGGCTTTCCATCAGGTTGTACAGAACGGTCTGCAGTCTTTCCTTCTGGCTTTCGTCTTTGGCCAGAGCCCATGGCATGGTCTCGTCAATGTATTTGTTTGTGCGGCGCAGCAGGGTAAAGATTTCATCCAGTGCGTCTTTGACTTTCAGCTCTTCCATCTTGGCTTCTGTGCCGGCCACAGCGGCTGCAGCGACAGCTTTCAGATCCGCATCCAGAGCTTCTTCCACTCCCGGATTGGCCTTTTTCGGATTAGCGATGACGCCGTCAAAGTATTTGTTGGTCATGGCAATGGTTCTGGAAACCAGGTTTCCAAGAATGTTGGCCAGATCGGAGTTGATTCTTTCCACGATCAGATCCCAGGTAATGGTTCCATCGCTTCCAAACGGAATCTCATGCAGGCAGTAGTAGCGCACAGCGTCTACACCGAATTTGTCCACCAGATCTTCGGCATAAATTACGTTGCCTTTGGATTTGGACATTTTGCCCTCTCCTACCAGCAGCCATGGATGACCGAAGACTTTTTCCGGCAGTTCCACACCTAAAGCCATCAGGAAAATCGGCCAGTAAATGGTATGGAAGCGCAGGATGTCCTTGCCGATGATGTGAGTGGCAGGCCAGTACTTTTTGAATTTTTCAGGCTGTTCTTCCAGATCCGGATCGTAGCCTAAAGAGGTGATGTAGTTTGTCAGAGCGTCCAGCCATACATACACCACGTGCTTGTCATCAAAATCGACAGGAATTCCCCATTTGAAGGAGGAACGGGATACGCAAAGATCCTGAAGGCCTGGTTTCAGGAAGTTGTTGATCATTTCATTTTTGCGGCTTTCCGGCTGGATGAAGTCAGGATGATCTTCAATGTACTTCATCAGACGGTCCGCATATTTCTGCATATTGAAGAAGTAAGCTTCTTCTTTGGCTTTCTGCACAGGGCGGCCGCAGTCCGGACAGTTTCCGTCCACCAGCTGAGATTCTGTCCAGAAGGATTCACATGGAGTACAGTACCATCCAGTGTATTCCCCTTTGTAAATATCTCCCTGCTCATACAGCTTGCGGAAGATTTTCTGAACAGTGGCCATGTGCTGTTCGTCAGTGGTACGGATGAAGTAGTCATAAGACGTATTCATCAAATCCCAGTTTTTGCGGATTTTGCCCGCCACATCGTCTACAAACTGCTGTGGAGTGACTCCGGCAGCAGCGGCTTTTTCTTCGATTTTAATCCCGTGTTCGTCTGTGCCCGTCTGGAAATAGACATCATACCCCTGGGCTCTTTTAAAGCGGGCAATGGCATCGGACAAAATGATTTCATAGGTATTGCCGATATGGGGACGTCCCGAAGTATAGGCAATGGCGGTGGTTAAATAAAATGGTTTTTTCTCTTCCATATAAATCTCCTCAAAAGGTTTGTGTACTTTCAAAAGTTTAACACAAATTGTCAACCCTCACCGGCTGACGTTTCAAAAAAGCGGACAGATCCGGCTGACCGGGATCCATCCGCAGGGATGTAATGGTTATTTTGCTTTATTGACCGTTGAAGCCCATTTGTAAATCTGCACCAGAACGAATGTACCCAAAGCACATCCGGCGATAACCAAATAGTCCATCTGGCTTAAAGCAGTCACCTGGAACAGAGAGTGCAGTCCAGGAATCAGCAGAATGGCAAACAGAAGAACAAATCCAACCAGGAAAGCTCCTACAGAGAACCAGTTGATGCCCATTCTCCAGATTGGCACATTCTGACGGCTGGAAAAGCCGTGAATCAGACGGGCCAGGCACAGGGTGGCAAATGCCATGGTCGAGGCAGTGGCTGCATCGGTCTGCAGGCCGTACAGATAAGCGCCTAAGACGCCAAGGAAGATAAAGAATCCTTCCAAACCGATTTCCCAGACCACATCCTTGTTGAGGATGGATTCGTTGAGGGCTCTTGGTTTCTGGTGAATGACAGAATCGCTTCCTTCTTCGGTGCCAATGGCAATGGCCGGCAGAGAGTCAGTGACCAGGTTGATAAACAGCAGATG
>JABUSF010000002.1:124957-128624 GCA_021443945.1 Ileibacterium sp. | reverse complement strand
ATGGTGTGGAAGTTGTCATCGGTGAGCACCATTTTGGCAGCTTCCTTAGACACTTCGGTACCGGTAATGCCCATGGCAACCCCAATGTCGGACTGTTTCAGAGCAGGCGCATCATTGACGCCGTCTCCCGTCATGGCAACGACAGCCCCCCGATCCTGCCAGGCTTTGACAATGCGGATTTTATGTTCCGGAGCCACACGGGCATATACGGTGGCTTTGTCCAGAACGGAATTCAGCTCATCGTTGGACATTTTGGCCAGGTCGTTTCCGTTGATGGTCAAATCGCCGTCATGCCAGATGCCGATCTTTTTGGCAATGGCAGTGGCGGTGACAGCGTGATCACCGGTAATCATAATCGGTTTAATACCGGCGGTTTCACACATCTTCACAGCTTCAGCACTTTCCGGACGAGGGGGATCCTGTTCGGCAACCATGCCGACAAAGGTCAGATCGTTTTCATCTTCCAGAGTCAAAGGCTTTGGTTCCATGGGTTTGTAGGCAAAGCCTAAAACACGCAGACCGTTTCGGGCACAGGAATCGTTCCAGGCCAGAATAATATCTTTATCCTCCTGGGTGATAGGGCGTTTTTGATCATGATCCAGAATCATGGTGCAGTGGTTGAGCAGATTGTCAACGGCACCTTTGGTGTACAGATGATTCTTGGAATTGACCGACATCATCTTTCTGTCGGAATCAAAAGGCAGCTCATCCAGACGCTGAGAGAAAACTTCATAGTCTTCATCTTTATGACGATAGGTGTTGTACAGCTCCAGCAGTGCAATTTCCGTTGGATCTCCCAGGGATTTTCCTTCGGCATCATCCACCACTGCGTTGTTGCACAGAGCGCAGGCCTTTAACAGGATGTTCTGGGCATAGTCCTGACCGACAGACATTTCATCCGGGTAATGAGGATTCATGCTGGTGTAGATTTCCACAACCTTCATTTTGTTCTGGGTCAAAGTTCCCGTTTTATCGGAGCAGATGACAGAGACGCAGCCTAAAGATTCCGTGGCATCCAGCTGTTTCATGATGGCATGCTCTTTGACCATTTTCCGGGTGGCAATGGAAAGAACAATGGTGACAATGCTGGTCATCGCTTCTGGAATGGCAGCCACTGCCAGGGCAACAGAAATCAGCAGAGCATCCACAATGCTTTCCTTGGCAATCACGACATGAAGCACGAACAAAGCGGCGCACAGCAGACAGATGTACAGAGTCAGCTTTTTGGAGAAATCGTCCAGAGACAGCTGCAGAGGGGTTTTGCGCTCATCTGCGCTGTCGATTAAGGAAGCAATCTTTCCAATTTGGGTTTTCATTCCGACCGCCGTAACCACATAGCGTCCGGTTCCATTGGTGACCTGGCCGCTGGAGAAGACCATGTTGGTCTGGTCATTGATCTGACACGTCTCTGTAATGGGAGCTGTGGTTTTTTCCTGAGGCAGAACTTCACCGGTTAAAGCGGATTCGTTGACCTGCAGAGCGCTCACCGCAAACAAACGTCCATCTCCTTCAATGACATCTCCGGCTTCCACATACACCACATCTCCCACAGTTAATTCACTGGATGGGATTTCGGTCATTTTGCCGTTTCGAATGACTTTGACGTGACTTTGAGAAAGTTTTTTCAAAGCATCCAGAGACTTTCTGGCCTGCATGGTCTGCACCGTTCCCAGAATCGCATTGATGGTAATGACCACAAAAATAACAATCGTGGAAACAAGCTCACCGGTAATGGCGGAAATGATGCCCGCTGCAATCAGCACCAGGACCAGCAAATCTTTAAACTGATCCAGAAATACGATATACCAGGGGCTTTCTTTGGCCTGTGTCAGCTGGTTGGGCCCGTATTTTTCCAAATTGGCTTTTGCCTGCTGCTCACTAAGACCGTCTTGGGAAGTATTCAGCTGTTCAAAAACAGTCTGGTCAGTTTCCTGATAAAACTCCATAAGAACCTCCTTCTTATTTTCAAATGAAAAGAGCAAAGACTCCATTCTCTGCTCTCAGTATAAGTGATTCATCCTTGAAACGATTTTCCCATGCACCTTTCAGCTGTCCAGTGCCTTGGTAAATACACGCACCATATTCAGTGCTTTTGCAGGGATGGCTGTATGACCGATTTCATGGCCTCTTTTCCGGCTTCCATGATAATCGCTGCCTCCGGTGACAAACAGTTTTTCCTGATTGGCCACAGAAAGCAGGAAGGCGACGGTTTTGGTGGACAAATCCGGCATAAAGCATTCCAGACCGTCAATTCCTTCATTCAGCAGTCCTTCCAGCTGTTCGTCGGACAGCTTGTCTGCATGCCAGCTGGCCAGAACAGCCAGTCCGCCGGCTTCATGAATATTTTTAATGACTTCATCCGCCCGGGGATAGGTTCCCTGAACCGAGCAGGTTCCGTTTTCGCCAAACACTTCTCCGGCAAACAGTTTTTTTGCCCGTTCTTCATCACCGCCGGATTTTTGCAAGTAGGTCTGCACCATGGGTTTCTGCCTTGTTTTGGCATTCTTAAACACCATATACGTCAGATCGTCTCCGGTAATGGTCTGAAAGCGGGACTTGGACAAAATGGATTCCACATCGATTTTGATGCCCATCAGTTTTTCAAACGCATGGACTCTGGCAATGGAAACTTCTTTTTCCCGAACCAGGGACATCCGTTCCACTTCATCAAAGAAAGGATGGTTCCAGTCGATGTAATACCCCAGAATGCGGACTCGGCTGTTTTGATACACCGCATCGATTTCCACCCCGGGAATGTACTGAATGCCATACATGGGGGCAAACCGAACCGCCTGAGCATTGGCTCTTGCGCAGTTGTGGTCGGTTATGGAAATCACTTCCATATCTTTCTGTCTGGCCAGCTTCATGATCTCTTCCACATCCGTCAAAGCATCATCGCTGTAGCTGGAGCGCAGATGCAGGTCAATGGGGGAAAACTCAACCGCAGGCTCTTCCTTTTGAACGGGCAGAACGGCTGCAGGAGCCGGTGCCGCCTGAGGCTGAATTTCTTCTTCCTCTTCCTCCATCTCTTCAGGCAGATCCTGAGCACTGATGACGTTGATCTGCGGAACTTTAACAAGAACAGTTCCAAACAGCCAGTCAGCGGCCGTCTGCTGTCTGGGGGAGGCCAAAACGCAGATTCCATTGGCGGCCCACCACAGCAAAAGTCCGCGCACATCAAAGAAATACCCGAAAAACATCACCGGGATGCCGATTCCCACCAGCTGACGCAGCACCAGCTGCATGGGCGGAGCCAGCTTTTTGTTTTTGTTGACAATGCGCAGATTCAAATACTGGCATCCAACGGACTGTCCGCTGCTGTTGGCTGTATACAAAGGGAGCGCCACACAGGAACAAATGAGCAGGAGCGCATACATGATATAAAACAGCAGGTCAAAGTACATGGGCGAAATCAGTCCTGTCAAAAGAAGAATGAATTCCACCGCCCACAGATACACCGGCAGCAGACATATATTCAAATCAATCAGGTACGCATACAGATGGTCCTGATAATCTCTCATGGTTCGTTTCAGATATACGGCTTCTTTCCAGCCGTCTTTTTTGTACAGAAGCGTCCGTTTCAGCATGGACGCCCGCTTGAATGAGCGGCGGTCCACATTTGTATTTTTCATTCACCGCGCCTCCTCTTTTTCTTTTATCACACTTG
>JABUSF010000002.1:121797-124670 GCA_021443945.1 Ileibacterium sp. | reverse complement strand
AGCGCCGCTTCCTCCCATGGAATTATTGGAAAGACCAATCCGGATCTGGTTGGCCTGCATATACAAATCCTGGTAACGAACAGATCCGCTGTTCTGAAGCAGCGTGTTGACTGAAGTTTTGTCCTCCTGTGACATGGCACTCCATGCGGAATAGCCATTCAGAATCTGCTTGTAGTTAAAGGAATCCGCAGCCGTGTAGACAGCCCCATAGCTGTTGGAGCAGTAATCTGCAATAAAGCTGTTGGCAGACTGACTGTACATGGCATTGCTGGAAATCTTCTGTCCCGTCTGTTCCGGCTGGGCTTTTTGAGCTGTTTCCTGTTTCACCGGTTCTGCCTTGGCCACAACCGTTTCTTCCTGGGAAGCCGTTTCCGGCTGAGCCTGTTCCTGCTGTTCAGGAGCGGTATAGGCAAACTGTTTCTTAACGCCAAAATCGATGGTATTGGCGGCAAAGTCTACGCTTTTGACAGCGGTGTTGTATTCCGTAACCACCAGGGTCTGGTCATCGGTACGGTCAATGGTCAGAAGCTTCACTTCATCCGGGGTCTGAACCGCTTTCAGATCCTGACGCATGGTAACGTAGTCCGGACTGGCTGCCGCAATGCAGGTGTTAAAGTAGGTGACAAACTCCGGTTTGCCTTCACTTTCCATAAAGGCATTCAAAGCCTGCTGCTCCTGATCCTGAGCAATTTCTCCTTTTAAGCCGCTTAAAGAAAGGGCGATGTTGGGTTCCATCGCATCCCGATACAGTTCCACAGGATCCGGCAAAACAGGCTGCGGATTCTGCTCTGCCGGCTGTTCAGGCTGGGATTCCTGCACGGCTGGGGTTTGATCGCTTTGAGCCGGTGCTGTCTGTTCGGGCTGCGCTTGGACTGCCGGGACAGACGCTTCAGGCTGTGAAGGCGCATCTGCTGCACTGGCAGGGGTCTGGTCCGCTTTTGCTTCCTGCTGCGGGGCCGCAGAAGGCTGCACTTCCTGAGGGGAAGCAGCCGGTGTGGGCTGCTGTTCAGACTGAGGCTGCTTTTGAGCGGAAGAGGCCGTTTCCTCTTCTTTGGAGCGGCTGGAATCGTCTGTTTTCTTCAAAGATTCTTCCTTTTCTTTGGAAGAACTCTTCTCTGCTTCTGCTTTCTGTGCCTCCTGCTGCTGTTTTTTCAAATCGGCTTCTGCCTGAATGGCTCTTGCCTGCGCCACCAGAAGATCGTAGTTGATTTTGGCATCCGCATAAAACTGACGGACTTCCTTCTGGGTGGTTTCCGGCAGAAGAAGGAACTGGGAATATCCTAAAAGAATGACAGGAGTGTTTACAGAATCTGCAGTCTGAAACCAGACAAACTCAGAAGGCTTGCCCGGCTGTTCAGGGGTTTTGCTTCCCCCATAGGTTTCCACAAAGGTCTGAGCGCTCATGGAAACTGCCGTCTGATTTTGTGGGACTGCGGGTGCGGCTTTCGCCATCAGGTCACTGGTGGATACGCTGCAGCATAAAGTCAGTGCAGCACCAATACTCACAAAAGCTTTTCTGTCCATAATCAAACTCCTTTACTTTTCTCTATTGTTTCAAATACACATTATAGCCTTATGGGCTCTGACAGGCTAGCTGTACAGTTTTTTCACAAATTCTCTTGTCTGGCGGTCACACGCTTCCAATTGCTCATAGGTCGGGTGCTCTACGTTCTCAATTTCCTGCAAAGCTCTGGAAATTGCCTGTTCAATGTCCAGAAATCCGATCTTTTCATCCAGAAACAGCTCGACTGCCGCTTCATCAGCGGCATTGAAAACCGCTCCCCGGTTTCCTTTCTGCCGTCCGGCCTGGTAGGCCAGCTTCAGCATCGGGAACCGCTCAAAATCCATTTGCCTGAAATGAAGCGTCAGCGCTTTGGTCATGTCCAAAGGATGATCTTCCTTCAGCACCGGACGCTTTGCTGCATATAAGGCATATTGAATGGGCAGACGCATATCCGCACTTCCCAGCTGAGCCATGATGGCATTGTCTTCAAATTCCACCATAGAGTGAATAATGCTTTCGTCATGAAGGACTGTGTCAATCTGGTCAAAATCATATCCAAACAAATAATGAGCTTCAATGACTTCAAAGCCTTTGTTGACCATTGTGGCCGAATCCAGGGTAATTCTTTTTCCCATGTTCCAGTTGGGATGGGCCAGAGCCTGAGCCACGGTGACATTCTTCAGTTCTTCACGGGTTTTGTTTCGGAAACTTCCGCCGCTGGCGGTAATGATCAGTCTTCTGACTTCTTTTGGATCGGCAGACTGGAGGCACTGATAAATGGCGGAGTGCTCGGAGTCTATCGGGTAAAGCTTGGTACCTGTTTTTTCCAGTTCAGCCAGAACCAGCTCCCCTCCGCACACCAGAGATTCCTTGTTGGCCAAAGCCACATCTTTGCCTTTTTTCAGAGCAGCCAGGGTTGGCTTCAGTCCGCGGAATCCAACAGCCGCATTGACCAGCAGATCAAAATCAGCTTTCTCGATCAGCTTGACCATTTGATCTTCATCACAGATCAGTTCTGCCTGGGCGAGATGTTCCGGTCCTTCCGGCAGAGAAATGCCGGCGTATTTGACAGTATCAAATTCTTTGCAGATGTCTTCGAGATCTTTAATTCTTGATCCCGCACTGACGCCCACCAGTTCAAAATCTTCCGGATGCTGGCGCAGAACGTCTAAGGTCTGTCTTCCAATGGAGCCTGTGGCCCCCAGCAAAAGAATTCTTTTTTTACTCATATTTTTTCGTCCTCTAAATTTCATTATACCCCCTCACAGGGGGATTGCCCCCGAAAGCCAAAAAAGCCCGGCTGAATCAGCCAGGCATAAAATTACTTTTTATTTTTTTCTTCCAGCAGGGAGAAATCAATGGGTTTCAG
>JABUSF010000002.1:120419-121779 GCA_021443945.1 Ileibacterium sp. | reverse complement strand
TACTGCTGGATGGTTCTGTCTGTGGAGAAGAAACCTGCTTTGGCGATGTTCACCAGCATGGCTCTTGCCCATGCGGTTTTATCCTGATACCAGTTGGCAACATCCTGCTGAGCCTGCAGATAGGCTTCAAAGTCAGCCAGAACGAAGAATTCGTCACGGCGCAGCATCAGATCGTTGTAAATCAGCTGATATTCATTTGGATTGCTGGAGAAGGTTCCATTCTGCAAAGACTCAATGACCATGCGGATTTTCGGGTTGGTATTGTAGTACTGCCATACGTCGTAACGGTTTTCTCTCTTCATCTGGTTGATCTGCTCAACTTTCAGACCAAAGATTTTGGCATTTCCGTATCCAACCTGTTCCACGATTTCCACGTTGGCTCCGTCCAGAGTTCCCAGAGTCAGAGCACCGTTCATCATGTACTTCATATTTCCAGTTCCGCTCGCTTCCTTACCGGCAGTGGAGATCTGTTCAGATACATCGGCTGCTGTGGTAAGCAGTTCAGCAATGGAAACAGAGTAGTTTGGAATAAAGACAACTTTCATATACTGAGAAATCTCAGGATCGTTGTTGACTTTGTCTGCTACATGGTTGATCAGCTTAATAATTTCCTTGGCCAGCGTGTAGCTTGGAGCCGCTTTGGCAGAGAAGAAGAAAGTTCTCGGATAAATCCGGAAGTTCTTGTTGCGCTTCATTTCCAGGTACAGATAAATGACATGGAAAATGTTCAGCAGCTGCCGCTTGTAGGCATGCAGGCGCTTGGACTGGCAGTCGAAAATGGAATCCACATTGACTTCAATTCCCATCGTGGAACGGACATATTCAGCCAGTTTTTCCTTGCGGGCGCGTTTTACGGCTCGGAATTCTTCCTGGAGTTTTGGATCGTCCACATAGGCCATCAGTTTTTCCAGTTCCGCCGGCTTTTTAATAAAGCCGTCTCCGATGTATTTCTTCAGCAGATCGGTCAGCTGAGGGTTGGAATACATCAGCCAGCGGCGGTGTGTCACACCGTTGGTCTTGTTGTTGAATTTATTTGGATAGAAGCTGGCAAAAGTCGCCATTTCATCGTTAATCAAAATCTCTGTATGCAGTCTGGCCACACCGTTTACGGAATGGCTTCCTACAACGGCCAGGTTGCCCATGTAAACCTGTCCGTCTTTGACGATGGACATCGCATAGTAGTCACGGCCTCTGCCGCTGTGTTCCACTTCGTAACGGAAACGGCGGTCGATTTCTTCAATAATCATGAAGATTCTTGGCAGCAGGCGCTGCATCATGCCTGTAGGCCATTTTTCCAGAGCTTCTGCCAGAATGGTGTGGTTGGTATAGGCAACGGTCTTGTTGACAATGGACCAGGCTT
>JABUSF010000002.1:119203-120394 GCA_021443945.1 Ileibacterium sp. | reverse complement strand
ACACGCATCAGTTCAGGGATCACCAGAACC
The DNA here is from genome assembly GCA_021443945.1 of Ileibacterium sp. Taxonomy (GTDB): domain Bacteria; phylum Bacillota_I; class Bacilli_A; order Erysipelotrichales; family Erysipelotrichaceae; genus JABUSF01. The sequence goes on along the minus strand of JABUSF010000002.1, from coordinate 120,364 downwards.
GGATGAGTATCGTTAAGCTGAATAGCCACTTTATCTCCCAGGTTGTCCAGAGACGGATAGGCGCGCAGATGGGTCTGAATAATCTGTTCCACACCGGCGCAGACAAAGAAGTATTCCTGTTTCAGGCGCAGTTCCTTGCCTTCGTTGGTGGAGTCGTCCGGGTATACGTTGCTGGTTAAAGCCAATACATCGTTCATGTACTGCTGCAGCTGACCGGCGCGTACAGAATTTTCATCCACCTGAGCATCCCACAGACGAAGCGTGTTGGTCGTTTTTGTATGGTAGCCAATAATTGGCATATCATACGGAACAGCCTTCACCACAAAGTCCGGTGAATAGGTAGATACAAATTTACCGTCCTGGTTCATATAGGCGTTCAGTTTCCCGCCAAATTTTACATCCACAGAGTGGAATGGCTTCCAAACTTCCCATACATTTCCCAGGCGCAGCCAGCAGTCCGGTTTTTCCACCTGCTCACCGTTGACAATATCCTGTTTGAACAGTCCGTAACGGTAGCGGATGCAGTTTCCGTTTCCTGCCAGATCCAGGCTGGCCAGAGAATCCAGGAAGCAGGCAGCCAGACGGCCAAGTCCGCCGTTTCCAAGTCCGGCATCGGCTTCCATAATTTCTATATCATGGATGTTAAATCCAAGTTCTTCCAATCCTTCTTTTACTACATCGTAAACACCCAGGTTCATCAGATTGTTTACCATGAGGCGGCCCATTAAGAATTCCATGGAGAAATAGTAAAGCTGTTTGGTTTGACCCAGCTTTACGGCTTCTTTTGTTTCAATCCAGTTTTCGCCGGCTGCCTCTTTGATCATCTGACCGAGAGCCAGGTAGCGTTCTTCCGGATAGCTTTCTTCGAAATTGCGTCCAAAAGTACTTGTCAGTACATTTTTGTACTCCTGGATGAATTTCTCTTTAGAGCTGAAAAATTCCTTCATATCTTTTCCTCCGTCTAACAAATTATAGGTAGACAATAAGCAAAATCAAGAAAATTTTGTGATCTGAGCTTCGAACAGGAAGATTGTCATGTGAATTCAAAACCGCTTACAACCATTTTTAAAATTATCTGTTTTCACATTGGTTCTCATCCTGATTCACGTATTAATGGCAGGATTGATCCGCAGAGCGTTCTTTTTGAAACCATTCTTCTCC
>JABUSF010000002.1:102108-119170 GCA_021443945.1 Ileibacterium sp. | reverse complement strand
TATTCCCCGGATAAATGCTGAAATGATCCGGTTTTCAAAACGGTCAAAACCCGCTTTTTTCCGGCTGCAAAATAAAGAACAGCCGGCAGGTCATAGGCTCTGCTGGCTGCGCTTTGCTTCGGTTTTCTTATTCAGTCGTCCCGATCCAGATAAAATTTATACACGGGCATATCCCACTTATAACCATAGCTGTATTGGGTAGCAATATAGGTTCTTCCGTCATCTTCAAGAGACCTTCGAATATTGTTGATGTGCTTATTCAGGGTATTATCGTTGATTCGGTGATCATGCACATCGTTGATGACTTTGATCAGTGATCCGCGCGGGCAAAAGACGGTCCGATTCAGGATCAAAGTCTGCAGCAGTTCTCTTTCCACCGGTCCATAAGGCTGCCGTCTGCTTTTCTTATAGACTATTCCTGCATAAGGATCCGCAAGGACGCTTCCGGAAGCATACACGGTATTTCGCTTAATCGTTTCCTCGTCCCATTCCGGCTTCGGCTCTTTCAAAATGGAAACAGCCATGTTCTCCAGAATGATCTTTTTAGAAGCCCAGTTTTTCTTCGCTTCCATCGTTTGAACTTGATTTGTGTGATTCTGTTTCTTTGCATTATTATCCATTGCGGTAACCTTTCCAGCCTTTAGCCACTGCTCCCTTTCCATGGATCAGGACGCTGTGATCAAATGGCATTTTTTCATCTACAAGGCAGTGCGTTGTTGATTTTTTAATGATTGTTCCTGCCTTTTCTATTCAATTTTTCAGCTGATGGAAAACTTGATCTGCACACTCTATTGTGTTTAATTCATAAGTTTTCCATATCGATGGGACTATTTTGTCAGAATTTTGGATAACTTTCCTTTCACATTACCGGGAACCATGAATGATGAAAGAAGTATAAATTTATTCGATTGACTTTAGAAAACGATCCCTTTCGAAAGTGTATGAAACAGGGCTTTTTTTCCTTCCCAGCAGGAAACGGACGGGTTTCGTGTTCTCTTCATAACGCAGAAATCGTCAGCCAAACAAAAAAGCATCCGGTTAATCGGATGCTTGGCTTTCAGAACTTTTTTTGTTAATGGGCGGAAATTTGAAGATCTGTTCATTTTCCTTTGTAACCAGATATTTACCCCTGGCCAGATACTCGATGTAGTCCGGGTTGGTCAGGTTGTTTCTGGTGGTGAGCATTTCTTCTTTCTGCTCCTGTACTTCTTCAAGAGCTTTCTCGTTTTTGCTGATGCTGCTTTTGAGCGAGATCATCGTCTGGAGATCCTGCCCAATGCCCAGGCAGAAATATCCGCAGGCTCCAATCATAAGCCAGCGGGCGCTTCCTTTTAGGAAGTTTCTTTTTGTGGTCTTTTTCCCTTTGGATTCCACTATGCTCACCTCCCCTTCAAGTGACTATAGTACCGCAAAGGTTTTCAAAATAACATGGCGTTTCAAAAAGCAACTGTTATTTTGATTTTTTTGTGTTGGAAAGAGCCGAAAGAATGGCAATGTCAGATGGATTAATACCTGAAATGCGGCTGGCCTGCCCCAGTGTTCTTGGGCGGATGCTGTCCAGTTTCTGTCTGGCTTCCAGGGCCAGATTGTCCATATGCAGATAATCCAGATCTTCCGGAAGCCTTCTGTCTTCCAGTTTTTTCATTCTTTCCACATCCCGTTTTGCCTTTTCAATATAGCCGGCATAACGGACTTCAATTTCAATGGACCGGGCACACTTTTCCGGAACGTCCAGCCCTTCAATATATGGCTTCAGACTTTCCAGATCGATTCCCGGACGGCGCAGCAGATCCAGAACATTGGTTCCGTGTTCCAGAGGCTCATAGCCTTTTTCTTCCAAAAGCTCATTCACAGAGCTCTTCGGGTGAACTTTCATTTGAGAAAGTTCTTCCTTCCATTTGGCTGTCAGCTCTTTTTCCTGCTTCCAGGCTTCATACCGTTCTTTGCTGACAAGTCCCGTCTGATACCCCTTTTCAATCAGACGGTCCCAAGCATTGTCATGACGCAGCAGCAGACGGTATTCGGCGCGGCTGGTCAGAAGACGGTAGGGTTCTTTCGTTCCCTTGGTAGTGAGATCATCAATCATCACCCCGATATAGGCTTCATCCCGGCCAAGCACCAGAGGCTCTTTGCCCTGGACTTTCAGTGCTGCATTGGCTCCGGCCATTAACCCCTGACCGGCGGCTTCCTCATATCCGGATGTGCCATTGACCTGACCGGCTGTAAACAGATTTTCCACAATCTTGTTTTCCAGACTTGGTTTTGTCTGCAGCGGATCTACGGCATCGTATTCAATGGCGTAGGCATATTTTAAAATTTTGGCATGTTCCAGTCCCGGCAGGGAGTGAACCATCATTTCCTGTACATCCTCCGGCATCGAGGTGGAGAACCCTTGAATATAAATGGTGTCATAGTCCAGAGACTCCGGTTCCAGAAACAGCTGGTGTCTTGGCTTATCTGCAAAACGAACCAGCTTGTCTTCAATGCTGGGGCAGTATCTCGGACCTACTCCTTTGACCAGGCCGGAATACATGGCCGAATCATGGAGATGCTCGTTAATAATTTTATGGGTTTCAGGCGTGGTATAGATCAGATGGCACTGTACCTGTTCTTCAGGAGAGCGGACATCTTCGGGTTTTGTGGTCTCTGAGAACGACAGAAAATATCCGGAACCCGGCTGAGGCTCCCCTTTGGAAAAATCAATGGTCTCTGTGGCAATTCTCGGAGGTGTTCCCGTTTTCAGACGGAATGTTCGAATGCCGGCATCCCGCAGTGACTGAGACAGAGTATTGACCGTTTCCTGTCCTTCCGGTCCGCTGCTGATGGCTGTATGGCCTTTGAGCACGGTGGAGGACATGTACGTTCCGGCGGTCAGAACCACTGTTCTGGACATCACCATCGTTCCGTCTTCCATTTCCGCTCCGGCGGCTTTTCCGTCTTCTGTCAGAATTTTGACGGCATGGCCTTCAATGATTTCCAGATTTTCCTGTGCCTGCAAAGCTTCTTTCATAAAGCGTTTGTACGCTTCTTTATCAGACTGCACCCTCAAGGACCAGACACCCGGTCCTTTGGTGGTATTGAGCATTTTAAACTGAAGAGCTGTCCGGTCGGCTGCGATGGGCATCAGTCCGCCCAGGGCATCGATTTCCCGGACAACAATTCCCTTGGCCGGCCCCCCCACACTGGGGTTGCACGGCATGGAGCCAGCCATATCCAGGCTGGAGGTGATCAGTGCCGTTTTCATGTTCATTCTGGCAGCTGCCATAGCAGCTTCAATGCCCGCATGTCCAGCACCTATAACAAGAACATCAAACATCAGACTTATGCCTTTCTTTTTGGGTTCTGCAGTTTAAAGTGGAACAGATACTGCGGAACCTGCAGATACAGCACCACCGCTGCAAAAACGATTGTGGACAGCAGTCCATTCACAACTGTTGTCATAAAGCACATGATCCGCCCGGCATCGGTATTTCCCAGGCCGAGCATGGAGAAAAGTCCGCAGGATACGGTCATGGCGGCCAGTCCCGCTGCTGTTTTTACAAACACCTGAGCGGTGGGCATAAAGTTGATTTTATAACGTCTGCCAATCTCGTTCAGGTTCAAAAAGAACATATACAGATAACTGACAATAGTTGCAATGATTGTACCCCTAAATCCAAGAACCCACGTAAAAGGCACGATCAGAACGCCTTTTAAAATGGTTCCTACAAACAGCCTCTTCAGCAATGACTTCTGCAGACGCAGAGCCATCATTAAAGAAGCCACCACCGGAACGATGGTTCCCAGAAAGCCTTCAATGGTGACCCAGCGGATGACGGAAGCACTCAAATCCAAATCCTGGGTCAAAAACAGGCAGCGGATCAGAGGCTTTGCGTAAAGAAGAATGGCAAAGCTTAAGAACATGCCAATAAACATGACGATGTTCATGCATTCTTTGACATTTTTGCGGATCGTCTTTTTATCATCCACCGCCAGAGCTGCTGAAATATGCGGAATGATGGCAGCGGTAAAGCCCGGAGCCAGAATCATGGGAATGGAGTTCAGCTTCAGTCCGGAATAGTTGAATGCAGACATAATGGTGTTGAACTGCTCTGAGGAATAATTGAATCCCTTTAAGCCAAGAGGCAGCAGAGTGGTATTGAAAATACTGTCACTGTATCCGAGAACAGCCGAGACCATATACGGGACAGACAGCAGCAGAAATTCTTTAAACAGTTCTTTAGACGGGATCGGCTTGACAGAAGAGTGTTTCGCATCCTTGGCTATCGCCTGCTCTGTCTTTTTGGAAAAGCCGTAAATCTGGACAATTCCTGCAATGGCGGCAATGGATGTGGAAAGCACGGCTGCGTACAGAGCCCAAACCCGATCCATACCGAGAACATAAACCGCCAGACAGGAAACAGATAAAAGGAAACCGACCCGGAACAACTGTTCAAAGGCCTGGGAATATGCATATTCCTGCATTTCCTTGCACCCCTGTATAAATCCCCGATAGGCACTTAAAATAGGAACCAGGAACACGGCAATCCCCAGGATGCACAAAACGGTGGTCATAATCGGCACACCCTGCTGGCTGTCGGTCAGCACAGGCGAAAGAACTCCGGCCAGTCCCATCATGACAGCCATTCCTAAAAAACCGGTTAAAGTCAGAAAGAGCAAAGAGACTCTTTTGACCTGCAGAACGGTTTTGTAGTTTTTCAGTTCCATGTACTTGGCCACCAGAGTGGCAATGGCAAACGGGAAGCCCGCTGTAAAAATATTCAGCAGATAGGAATAGATCTGATATGCGGATCCGTAATAGGCGTTGTAGGCATCGGATCCCAGAATATAAGAGAACGGAATGGCGTAGAAAAGACCGATCAGTTTTGCGACAAAAAAGCCGCCGGATCCTACCAGTCCGCTCACCACAATTGATTTTTTAACCTTAGATGATTGTTCAGACATAAATACCTCAGTCGATGATTATACCATAGCATTTTAGCCATCGATCTGGATTGTCCAAAGGAGAAAGAAGAGAAAAATGACGAAATGGATCCACTCAGGCGCCGAAGCGCGCCGCATTGACCAGAAAGCGATTCAGGAAATTGGAATCCCTTCTCTGGTTTTAATGGAACACGCGGCTTCAAAAATCACTGAAGCTTTGCTGAAAGAATATGGTCATATGGCATCGTTTGCCGTTCTGGCCGGCCCTGGAAACAACGGAGCAGACGGACTGGCTGTGGCCAGACTGCTCCAGCATCACCATAAGAAGCCCATCGTATTCATTGACGAAACGGCCCACCTCTCCGAAGAAGAAGCCATCCACCTGCAGGCCTGCAGAAATCTGGGCATAGAAATCCGTTCTCTCGAAGATGATTTTTCAGAGGCGCAAGTCCTGGTGGACGCTCTGTTTGGAAGCGGACTGAGCCGAAATATCGAAGGAAAATGGGCCCGTGTCATCGAAAGAGCCAACCGTTCAAAAGCCATCACTGTCAGCATCGATGTACCCAGCGGTCTGAATGGAACGACTGGCCAAATCATGAACACCGCTGCTGCAGCCGACCTCGTCCTTTGTCTGGACTGCATCAAAACAGGATGCCTGATTGAGCAGGGACCCCAGGTCTGCAAATCCGTTCAGGTTCTCGACATTACCATTCCCGATTCACTTCACCTGCAGTCTCCAAACCCCATCCGCCTTCTGGACCGGCAGGAAGCGGCCGGTCTGCTGCAGTCCCGTCCGAAAAACAGCCATAAAGGCACCTTTGGAAAAGTGCTTATGGCCGGTGGATCTCTGGCCATGCAGGGAGCTTTGGATATGGCATTTCAGGCTTGTTTTGCCTCGGGAGCCGGCACCGTCACTCTGTTTGCCCCCAAAGAGGCAGCCAAAGCCATTGCTTCCAAGCAGGATCTGGCCATGATGATCTGTGCCGATCAGAACGAAGACGGAACCTTTGGGGCAGACGCCTGGAAACAGCTTCGAAATCTGCTTCCTTCCTATACCCACGCCAGCTGCGGAAATGGAATGGGACAAAGTGATGCGGCAGGCATGGTGGTCAAAACCCTTTTAGACAGTCCTCTTCCTCTGGTGCTGGATGCAGACGGTTTAAACAATATTGCTTCGGATCCGGCTCTTTTAGACAGAAACGCGCCTTTGATTCTCACTCCCCACGTCAAGGAGTTTTCCCGGATCAGCGGTTTTCACACCCAGGAAATTTTAAGTGATCCCTTTGGATATGCCCAAAAATTTCTCAAGCAGCACCCCCATGTCATTCTGGTCTTAAAGGCCAGCTGGACACTGATCGCTTCCAGTCAGGAAGGTTATTTTCTGGACTGCCCCAATTCCGCTTTAGCCAAGGGCGGCAGCGGAGATGTACTTTGCGGCATCATTACCGGCCTGCTTGCTCAGAACTATCCGCCGCTGCAGGCAGCAGCCCTCGGAGTCTGGCTGGCCAGCGCCAGTGCCAGACAGGGCAGCCGGTGTCCATGGACCTGGACACCTTTAAAAACCGTGGCCCATTTGCAGGACGCTTTTGAAGAATTGTTGATCTGACATACACAAAAACGGCTTTGCCCCGCATTCAGCACAGGCTAAGCCGTTTTTATTTCCTACAATTTTTCCTAGAATTCCTTCGTGGGAACAATCACGCCGGTTTCTTCCAGCTGAGGACGTCCGTTTGGAAAATCATCCTGAACAAAGATGTGGTCCGCAGCAACCACTCTGGTTTCCGGATACGTGATTTCATTTTCCAGCCATCCGACAAACTCGCTGTCCACATAGCCGTACTTCAGCCACTCCCTGCCAAAAGCGACCATTTGTTCTTTCAGAAGCTGACCAGCTCCGCCTTCTTCACTGAGGCAAAGCAGAGCCAGTGGTTTGCGGCACACTTTAAAGCGGTAAAACAGAAGGGATGCCAGCTTGCCCGGCATGGAAGCCGTTTGATAAGGACCGTTGTAGCAGTCGATCATGACGGCTGCCTGGGTCGTATCGCTGCGCTCCCACAGCTTATCTTCAATGGAAAAGCTGACCATCTGAAGAGTATCGTTTGCAAAAGCTTCTTTTAAATCCTGCCAGGATTCATGATCCGGATCAAAGACAAAACAGTCAGCGATGCTTTCCTGAGCATCCGCCTGAATCTCTTTGTCCCCATCCGCATCGAGAGACAGTTTGTCAATGGACCAGTCTGCAGGTCCAGCTTCATCTTTGCTGTTTTTAACAGCAATCAGGCCTTCCTTGGCCAGCCCTTTGTGCAGCAGTCCGCTCATGGCCTTGATTGGAAAGGACTGCAAAAGAGAGCTCAGCTCAAAGTGAAGCCATTTTGGCTTTTCCAGGGTGGACTGAACCATTTCTTCATGACTGTACGTTCCTGCCTGTGTTTTGCCGGACTTTAATTTCTCTTGGGAAACTTCATTTTCTTTAACTTCCATCGGTTTTCCTCCCTTTCCCTGCGAACGGTGAAAAGTCCCGATTTCAATCGGGTTGTGAAACAACACCGTCCATACTTGTCTATCTTACAATCTGAAAACACTTAGGAAAACCCTTTCATTTTCGATTTTCGATTTCAAAAGTATAAAAACGTTTACATCCTATACCTTCCATGTCAGTAGGAATTAAGCGAATCTGTGCATAATAAAAAGCCCGCAGGATACAGCCTGCAGGCAAATATCATTTTAAATCACAGATTTCAGCTGGAAAACTCCATTAAAAGATAATAGACCAATGGATTAAACATTTTCGTATTGAATCCGTACGCAGAATAGACGTCATCTTCCACATCCCAGTCGTTGTCCAGGTTTTGAATCAGAACGTCTTTGCAGGCCTGATCGATAAATGCAGTCCCATAAAACTCCAGGCAGTCTACCAGAGAAGGCTGTTCCCGCACAGGCGAAAAGGACAGTTCAGGGCAAAATTCAAGCAGCTGCTTCTGAACGGTCAGACAGTCTTCTTCATTCAGTGTGGAGACCACCACCTGCATTTTCAGGCTAATTGGTGTGGTCAAGGACATACTGAGCCAGCTTTTTCATGTTTGCATCGTTTGTCAGGGACATAATTTTTCCCATGGAAAAATTCAATGCAGCCACATAGATGTTCTCTTCGTCAAAGGCAATGGTGAATGTGCCGTTGCTGTTTTCGTAAAAAACATCATAAACATTTGTCGTGCGGGATCCGTCTTTTTCAGAGGAGCGCAGATCAAATTGGAAATTGTCTTTGTTTTTTAAAATGCTTCTTACAGCGCCTGTTTTAGCCATAATGTAATTCTCCTTTACACCGGCATGTCAGATGCCGGTTATCTCTTATCAGCTTCGTAAGTAAATTGTATACCGAGAGTATTATAAGCCTGCAAGTCCACTTCAGAAAGATCGCTTGTAATATGCGCCTGAAGTCCTTTCAGTTTTGGCAGCTGTTCCATCGCTTTGCGGGCGGATGGATTGATTCTGGCGGACATGGCCAGGGCAATCAGCATTTCGGTGGTGTGCAGTCTTGGGTTGTTGGCCCCCTGGTAGTGGGTTTTCAGCTCCTGAATGGGTTCAAAGGATTCCGGAGAGATAATGTGCTCATCATCCGGGATTCCGGCCAGATGCTTGATGGCATTGACCACCAGGCCAGCACAAGGACCCATGAAATCCGTTGTGGTGGCTGTGATGAGTGTTCCGTCTTCCAGCTCAATGGCACCGGAACGGTTTTTTCTTTCTTTGTCCTTGACTCTGGCCGCTTCCACACAGGCTCTGTCTTCCACATTGATGCCAGCCTGTTCCAAAAGCATTTCCTGCTTCTGCAGTTCTTCCGGACCGCACTGTTCTTTGTAATAGCGCACTCTGGAATTGAAATAACGGCGGATGATTTCCTGGTTGGCGGCTTCCCGGACAGCGTCGTCATCACAAATGCCGAAACCAGCCATGTTGACTCCCATATCCGTTGGAGACTGATAGGGGGAGCTGCCGTAAATCTCCGTGAAGATATTTTTGAGCACTGGGAAAATTTCAATGTCCCGGTTGTAGTTGACCGTCACTTCCCCATAAGCATCCAAATGATACGGATCAATCATATTTTTGTCGTTCAAATCTGCTGTCGCAGCTTCATACGCCAGATTGACCGGGTGGTTTAACGGAATCGACCAGATTGGGAAGGTTTCATACTTGGCATATCCGGCTTTAACACCGCGCTGCAGTTCGTGATACAGCTGGGAAAGGCAGGTTGCCATTTTTCCGCTTCCAGGACCGGGAGCAGTGACTACAACCAGCGGACGGGTTGTTTTGACATAATCGTTTCGCCCGAAGCCTTCCTCGGACAGAATTTTTCGGGTATTGGTTGGATATCCATCAATGAAGTAATGCTTGTAAACGTTGATGTTCCGCTTCTGCAGCCGTCTTTTCAGACGGTCAACGGCTTTCTGTCCGTTGTAGTGGGTAATGACCACACTGGACACATACAAGCCTACATTTTGAAATTCACTGATCAGACGCAGCACGTCTTCATCATAGGGAATGCCCAAGTCGGCTCTGATTTTGTTTTCGGCAATGTCTCTTGCATTGACTACAATGACAATTTCAGCCTGGTCTTTCAGCTGCAGAAGCATCTGCAGCTTGGAATCCGGTTTAAATCCCGGAAGCACTCTCGATGCATGGTAGTCATCGAACAGCTTGCCGCCAAATTCCAGGTAAAGTTTATCTCCAAAAGAATCGATTCTCTGCATGATTCGTTCGGACTGCATTTGCAGGTATAAATCGTTATTGAATCCAACTTTCATATAAATCCTCTCGATCGTTTCATCATCCATTTTTGATACACATATTGGATTTTAGTCAATTTTCACAAAATTTGAAATATAAGGTTTTCATTTGCCCGGCAATCCTTAATTTGTGCTTTCATTTGCTAAAATACAGCCATGACGCCAAGCATGGATCAGGCTTTAAGCCTGTTGAAAAAATATTACGGATACGATTCTTTCCGCAAAGGACAGGCTTCCTTAATTGAAGCCCTGGCCATCCGCAAAAGGGATGTGGTTGCTGTCATGCCTACAGGAGCTGGCAAATCGATCTGCTATCAGATCCCGGCGCTGATGATGGATGGAATTACCCTTGTCATCTCACCGCTGATGTCCCTGATGCACGATCAGGTGGCCTCTTTAAAAGAAGCGGGAATTCCTGCCGCTTACTTTGACAGCAGCCTGAGCTGGCCCCAGTACAGAAAAGCTCTTCAGCTGGCCAGACAGGGCGCTTACAAGATTATTTACGTGGCACCGGAAAGGCTTTTGACAGACATTTTTCTCGATTTTGCCAAATCGGTTTCCATTTCCTTTGTAGCCGTGGATGAAGCCCACTGCGTCTCCCAGTGGGGGCAAAACTTCCGCCCGGCCTACCGGGATATTCCCGAGTTTCTGGCCCAGCTGCCGGTCAGGCCCCGCTATGGAGCCTATACCGCGACAGCCACGGTTGCGGTTTTAAAAGACATCATGAACTGGCTGAAACTGGATCATCCCGCCCGGCTGATCACTGGCTTTGACCGGCCCAATCTGTTCTTTGAAGTGCAGAAGCCCAAAGACAAAAAGCAGGCTTTGCTCAAGTTTTTAAGCACCCGTAAAGATGAATGCGGCATTATATACTGTCAGACCCGCAAGGAATGTGAAGAAGTCAGCGATCTGCTCCAGTCCAGGGAATTTCTGTCCGCTCCTTACCACGCGGGACTGTCGGATGAGCAGCGCTCCAAAACCCAGGACGATTTTATTTACGACCGAATTTCGGTCATCTGTGCCACCAACGCCTTTGGCATGGGCATTGACAAATCCAACGTCCGCTATGTGGTCCATTACTCCCTTCCTCACTCCATTGAAAACTATTATCAGGAAGCCGGACGGGCCGGAAGGGATGGCGAAGACAGTCACTGCCTGCTGCTGTACAGTCCGGCGGATGTGATGACCGCCCGCTTTATCATCGAGCACTCTGGTGAGGACGATCTGGAAGCGGCAAACAGCCCGGAGCGAATGGAAGCGATTCAGAGAGATCTGGCCAAACTGCGCAGAATGGTGGAGTACTGCACCACAAGAGGCTGTCTGCGAAGCTCCATTCTCCACTACTTTGCCCAGAAGGCGCAGCCTTCCTGCGGTTCCTGTTCCAACTGTCTGCGCAAGTGGGATGAACTGGATGTCACCACCGCAGCAAAGCATGTCTTTACTCTGATGACCAGTCTTCCCTGCTCTTACGGCATAAAGATGACGGTTGATCTTCTCAAGGGCAGCCGCACCGAAAAGATCCGCAGCAGCCGTTTGAATCAGGTGAAAGGCTACGGAAATCTCGAGCAGATGAGCAAAGCGGAAATTGAAACCCTGCTGGACGGCCTTTTGGATGCCGGCTATCTGGAAAAAACCGGAGATCAGTATCCCGTTCTTCAGCCGGCTTCCCCTTTGTTTCAAGCTGTGGAATCCGGTGAAAAAATCATGATCCGCACCGATGAGGAAGTGGTCTTTGCCCCTGTGCAGACGGCCAGAACCCTCAATCAGGGTCTGTACGAGCATCTGGTCAAAACCAGATGGTCCATGGCCCGGGCTGCCGGCATTCCGCCCTATCATATTTTCAATGATAAAACCCTTCGGGAAATGGCACGCCTGAAACCGGCAGACAAAGACCAGATGCTGCACGTTTCAGGCGTGGGTGAAGTCAAGCTCAAAGTGTATGGAGAAGCTTTTTTAAAAGCCATCCAGGAGTATCAGAATAAGTAAAAGCAGGATTCGCGGTTCGAATCCTGCTTTGTTGTTTTCAGCTTTCCAAATCCTTGATTTTGGCAATACGGCGCTTGTGGTTGGCTCCTTCGCTGAATGGTGTATTCAAGAAGGTATTGACGATATCTTTTGCGGTTTCCGGACCAGTCGTTCTGGCACCCATGGACAGAATGTTGGCATCATTGTGCTCGCGGGTCAGTCTTGCATCCGTCACATCCTTGCAAAGGGCACAGCGAATGCCTTTGATCTTGTTGCAGGCAATACTGATGCCGATTCCTGTTCCGCAGATCACAATTCCGTAATCTGCTTCATGATTGGCGACCGCTCTGGCACATTTGCTTCCGAAATCCGGGTAGTCACAGCTGTCATTTGTGTCGGTACCAAAGTTGATGACTTCCATACCCTGCTCTTCAAGCATCTGCTTGATTTCATTTTTTAAAGCGACAGCGGCATGATCGTTGGCAATTGCAATTTTCATTGAATCCTCCTCAATTCCTCTTTACGTCGCCAAAATTATAAACCCGGAAATTAGGATTGAAAACTAAAGTTCTGTACCAATCCGTGTATTAATTTACGCTGCGCTTACAATTATTTTCAGATTTTTTCTGAAAATTTTACGCAAAGGCAATTCCATGATGCTATAATGGGCAAGTATTTTTTTAGGAGGTCACTATTATGGATTTAAAAGCTTTATACGAAACAGTTGTGAAACGAAATCCTAACGATGCTGAATTCCTCCAGGCTGTCGAAGAAGTATTCGAATCCCTGCAGGTAATTGCTGACGTAAAACCAGAACTTCTCGATGACGGCGTTCTCGAAAGAATGGTAGAACCTGACCGTCAGATTATGTTCCGCGTACCATGGGTTGATGACAATGGTGTTACCAGAGTCAACCGTGGATACCGTGTTCAGTTCAACAACGCAATCGGGCCTTACAAAGGCGGTCTGCGTTTCCACCCAAGTGTAAATATTTCGATCATTAAATTTCTTGGTTTTGAACAGATTTTCAAAAACTCCCTGACGACTCTGCCAATGGGCGGCGGAAAAGGCGGATCTGATTTCGATCCAAAAGGAAAATCTGATGCTGAAGTTATGCGCTTCTGCCAGTCTTTCATGACTGAACTCTACAAGTACATTGGACCAAACACAGACGTTCCTGCCGGAGATATCGGTGTAGGCGGACGCGAAATCGGCTACATGTTCGGTCAGTACAAGAGAATCACCAACGAATGGTCCGGTGTTCTCACAGGCAAAGGCCTGTCCTTTGGCGGATCTCTGGTTCGTACAGAAGCTACCGGTTACGGTCTCTGCTACTTCACCCAGGCTCTGCTGGAAAATAAAGGCACTAGCTTTGAAGGCAAAACTGTCTGCATTTCCGGTTCTGGAAACGTAGCCATCTACGCATGCCAGAAAGCTACTCAGCTGGGCGCAAAAGTTGTGACTCTGTCCGACTCCAACGGCACCATCTACGATCCAAACGGAATCGATCTGGATGCTGTAAAAGAAATCAAAGAAGTTCGCCGCGGACGCATTAAAGAATATCTGGAAGGTCATCCAGGTGCTGAATACATGGAAGGCAAACGTCCATGGTCCATCAAATGCGACATTGCTCTGCCATGCGCCACTCAGAACGAACTGAGCCTTGACGATGCCAAAGCACTGGTAGCCAACGGGGTATTCTGTGTTTGCGAAGGCGCCAACATGCCAACTACACCAGATGCAATCCACTATCTGATGGCAAACGGTGTTTACTACGCTCCAGGCAAAGCTTCCAACGCCGGCGGTGTAGCATGCTCCGGTCTGGAAATGAGCCAGAATGCGGAACACCTGAGCTGGACATTTGAAGAAGTTGACAAAATGCTCAAAGACATCATGGTTGGAATTTTCGAAAACTGCCGCGATACTGCTGCAGAATTCGGCCATCCGGATGAATATGTCATTGGTGCCAACATTGCAGGCTTCCTGAAAGTTGCTGAAGCCATGAAAGCCCAGGGCTGCTGCTAATCACAATCTCAAAGACTCCTCCAAAAGCGAGGGGTCTTTTTTCGTTTCCCCAGATTGCCTCCAATGAGGTTCTGATCCAAAGAATCAACTGACAGCTCAAATTTCAACCTTTAATGCATTTATTTATCATCTGTAAAGCTTTACAAGTTAATTGAGACTTACCAAAACGTTTTAATTCTGTTAGTCGATACGAACGATTTCTTCTATAATGGACACAGCAAAGTTTTGCAATATTTCAGCAAGGAGGATTATCAATTATGGCTGCTGTTGTTAATGATGAAATGTGCATCGGATGCGGTGCTTGCGAAGGTGTTTGCCCAACTGGCGCAATCTCTTTACCAGAAGGTGTTGCTGTAGTAGATGCTGATGTATGCATCGACTGTGGTGCTTGCACAGGCGCTTGCCCAACTGGTGCTATCACATTAGGCGACTAATTTCTGCAACAGAAAACAAACAATTAAAAGCTAAAAGCGGGCCGCCAGCCCGCTTTTTTTATTTAAGGAACCCGAATCATGAAAATCATACACAAACATCAAACTTACGAATTTGAAAACGATGCTCCCCTGGTTCAAATTGCTGACTTCTTTCAGCCCGAATACGAAAGTCCGATCCTGCTTGCTTTAGTCAACGGAAGTCTGAAAGAACTGTTCGGCAAGGCTCAGGACAGGGATGAGATCGAATTCGTTACTTATGACGACTCCATTGGAAAAAGCACCTATAAGCGCTCCGCTCTCATGATGCTCATTAAAGCTTTTTATGACACCATCGGACTGGAAAAAGTCAAAAACTTCAGCGTCTGCTTTTCCTTGGGAGACGGCCTTTTTATTACAGCACAGGGGGACTTTGAGCTCACAGAAGAACTGCTCCAAAACATATATCAGAGAATGATGGGGTATGTGGCGCAGAAAATCCCCTTTTCCAAAGTCCGCACTACCCGTACTCAGGCGATGCAAATCTTTAAGGAGTATGGACTGGAAGAAAAGTCCAGACTCTTTCACTACCGTCTGCGTTCAAAAGTAAACTTATATCATCTGGACAATTACACGGACTATTTCTATGGCTACATGGCCCTGGACACCTCCAGAATTCCAGTCTTTGCTCTGAACAAATACGAAGATGGATTTCTGCTGCGCTTTCCCTCCGGAGTGGGGCCTCTGAAAATGGCTCCCTACACAGAGCAGGGCAAAGCCAAACTGTTTGCCTGTCTGAAAGAGTCGGAGGAATGGGCCAGAAAGCTGCAGATCCATGGCGTTTCCGCTCTCAACGACCGCATTACAAATGAAGGAGCGTTTGAGCTCATTCTTATTCAGGAAGCCCTGATGGAAAAAAAGATTGGACAGATTGCAGAGCAGATTGTCTCCAGCGGCAAAAGAATCATTCTGGTCGCCGGCCCCAGTTCTTCAGGAAAGACATCCTTTTCTCACCGGCTGGCCATTCAGCTCAAAGCTCTTGGAATGACTCCGCATCCCATCGAAGTGGACAACTACTTTAAAGACCGAATTCTGGCTCCCCGTCATGAGGACGGCTCCTACAATTTTGAAAGTCTGGAATGCCTGGATGTGGAAGGATTCAACAGAGATATGCAGGATTTGCTTCATGGCAAAAAAGTTCAGCTTCCCTATTACAACTTTGCAGCAGGCCTTTCCCAGAAGGGAGAATGGCTGCAGCTGAAGGACAGCGACATCCTGATCATTGAAGGAATTCACTGCCTTAACGATGCTTTGAGCCGCTCTTTGAGCCAGGACGAGAAATTTAAAATTTACATCAGCGCCTTATCTCAGTTTCATGTGGATGAGCACAATTCCATCAGTGCCACGGATATTCGTCTCATTCGAAGAATTGTCCGGGACAACCGTTTAAGAGGGGTCAATGCCAAAAACACCATTGCCGGCTGGAATTCCGTGCGCAAAGGCGAAGAAGTCAACATCTTTCCTTACCAGGACAGTGCCGATGTAGTTTTCAATTCCGGTCTTGTCTATGAACTGGCTGTCATGAGCAAATTTGCCAGACCCCTGCTGCATCAAATCGACAGTGAAGATCCGGAATACATCGAAGCCAAGCGCCTGCTTCGCTTTCTTGATTTCTTTCTGGATGTGGACAATGAATCTGTGCCGAAAAACTCTCTTGTCCGGGAGTTTATCGGAGGCAGTGTATTTTTGAAATAAAAACAGAAAAAGCCGGTTCCCAAGCCGGCTTTTTCTGTTTGAAAGAGATTGGAGAATATTATACGAGCTTATTGGAATTCAGACTTTGCTTTCCCTCAAGGTCTGAATTCTGCCTTGTATTTGCGTGTAGGATTTGTACAGCGCATACCCGATGATCAGCATGGCTGCAAGACTTGCCGCAAGAAGAAGGCCTGCACCAACCGCTGCCAGCCAATATGCTTTCAGCGAGAACCAGAACAATGTGGCAGCAATGGTGCTGATGACAAAGGAAGCTTTCAGCCAGCTTTTTAAATGATTATGGAGTTCGATTTGTCTTTTGATTTCTTGTACACGGTTTTCGGCAGGCATGTTCCTTCCTCCTTGCTTGATAAAACGAATGATTGTGTAAGGTTTTAAATCTTAGTACTGCAGACCTGGGTTGAAGAATCCAATGAATACACCAACGAAAGCGACAACAACCAGAAGAAGCATCACTTTAATGGGAGACATTTTCTTCTTCGCCATCAGCCACCAGCAGCCAACGATGAACAGAGCTGTGAGAAGTCCAGGATAAACAGAATCAATAGTGGACTGAAGATCCAGGAATGGTTTGTCAGCACCGGCAGCCGTCATTGTAAAAGCCGTTTTAACGCTTACCCAGCTGGCTGCAACGGCTCCGATAACGATTCCGCCCAGGGTGGTAATGGATTCACGAAGTGCTTCTCCTGTTGGACCGACTAAGAAGTCGATGGCTTTTCCGCCCAGTTCATAGCCTTTAAAGAACAGGAACTTCATTCCGAAGTAGGCAAACAGGTTCCAGACGACAATGTACATGATGGCGCCTAATGGCGATCCGCCCGTGGACATACCCATGGCGATACCCAACAGGATTGGAATGACTGTTCCGACAACCAGAGAATCACCGATACCAGCGATGGGTCCCATTAAGCCAGCACGAAGACCGTTGATTGTTTCATCATCGATGTCATCCGATCCGTTGGCTCTGGCTTCTTCCAGACCAGCGGTGATCCCTACGATTACGCTTCCTAACTGTGGCTCTGTGTTGAAGAAAGCGGAATAGGTGTTCATGGAACGGGCTTTTTCCTCTTTTGTGGAGTAGAGCTCGTCAATGATCGGGAACATGGATACCAGATATCCAAATGTCTGCATGTGCTCCTGAGAGAAGCAGGTCAGGTTTCCGTAATACCAGTTATGGAACGC
>JABUSF010000002.1:95199-102097 GCA_021443945.1 Ileibacterium sp. | reverse complement strand
CTTCTTGGAGATTTTCTTTTCCATCTTAGATATCCTCCTCGTCATCATCGATAATGACGTCAACTTCAGCCGCAGCGCTCTGCTTAAAGGACAGCATCTTTAAGCGGTAGATCAGCATTGCAAACATGGCAGCTACAACAGTGGAAGCAACCAGGTTAATGCCCATGGAAGCAGCCAGTGTGAAACCAAAGAAGAATGGAATGAAGTCAATGGCTTTGGTAACGATCTGCTTCAGCAGAATGGCGATACCAACGCATGGCAGAAGAGAACCGACAGTAAACAGGGTCTTCATTGCCAGTCCGTCCATTGGCAGATACGTTTTGATCATATCAACCATTGGAGCTCCCATTTTAACCATGATCATGGTTGGCAAAAAGGAGAAGATAATATGAGAGATCCATGGATAAATCATGTCTACTGCATACAGCTGCTTGTAGTTGCCGTTTTCTACCGCTTTCCAGCCAATGTGCTGCCAGAGCAGGTTCATTGTTGCTGTGCCGTAGAAAAGAACAGTACCCACTGTACCAACCATGGAACCAAAGGAAGTAGCCAAGGCCTGACCGTCTGCAGATTCAGGAGACAGCCCATAGCTCTTTAATGCGATCATTGCCAAAGGAATACCGATGTAGCTGACAGCACGAACGTCTGCAGAAACAGTTCCTCCTGGAGTAACCAGGGCGATGTATACAATCTGCATGGCCACACCGACCAGAATGCCCGACTGAAGATCGCCAAGAACAAGTCCGCACACCAGACCGCCGACCAGAGGGCGTCCTAATGTGTAGTTTCCAAAGGATGTGCCGCCAAGACCAGGCATACTGGAAAGGCAGGCAAAGAGGCCTAATATAGCAGCTTGAAGCCAAGAAACAGTCATGATGGATTCACCTGCTTTCTAATATCCAAATTTGCCTTTGAAATCGTCCCAGGTTCCGATGCTTACGTCTGGAAGCAGGGCAAATTTCACTTTGTAGCCGGCATCCGAAATCGCCTGGAAGGCATCTGCTTCTTCCTGAGTGATGGACTGGTTGTTGCCCAGTTTCACTGCGTTTGGACGATCGTTGCATGGTCCGACAATGATGGTGTCCACGCCAGGTTTAAATCCCTGATCCACCAGAATGGTTTTCATATCAACTGGATTTTTTGTGATCAGGAAGTAGTTGGTGTCAGAGTCGAGAACTTTCTGGCTCTTTGCATTGAAAGCCTCCAGATCCCAGACGAATGTTTTCTTTCCGCTGGCTGCTTTGTAAGCAGATTTCAGAACACTGTTTCCAGCCGCTTTGTCATTGACAGCAATAAGCCCATCGCATGGGTATTCTTTTGCCCAGCGTGTGCAGGTCTGACCGTGAATCATACGGTCGTCGATTCTAACAAATGATACTGACATTTTTTCTCTCTCCTTTTCTTCTAAATGTCGTCGTCTTCTTCAGCAGCGATGACATATTCCCGAAGGCCTTCATGTGCCTCTTTGAGAACCATCTCTGAAAGCACATCCCCATCAAATGTGTCTTTCATCAATACTGAAGTCAGAGCCAGGGGCAGGTTCATGCCGCCCATGATTTGTGTGTTTGGCATAAAGCCTTTTTCATTGAGCACGTTCAGCACAGTGGTCAGCGGTGAGCCTCCGATCAGATCAGCAAGAACCAGGATCTGATCGTTTTCTGTAACCGGTTCAATGAGTTTGGCAAAGTTTTCTGCCAGTTCATCTACATTGGAATCTTTGCCAAGACCGATGGACAGAACATCATCTCTTTTTCCAGCCAGCATCTGCAGCGCATCGTGCAGGCCGTTGGCAAAGTCTCCGTGAGATACCAGAATCATGTATTTCATCTTTTCTCTCTCCTTTGCTTTTGACACTCTTAAAATACCGCCGTATAAACGATGAAACATCTGTCAAAAGTCATGACTTATCTGTGCATTTCTCACAATTTTTTATGACAAAAGTCATTCCCCAAAGCCAAGAAAAAAAGCCCCTTTTCAAGGGCTTGAGAGGTTATTGAATTTGTCCGCTTAAATAAAGATTCACCTGGTCCTGAACATTCATAAGAGCCAGATCCGTATCTTCCTCTGAATGCATCATCGCTTCCAGACGGGAAGAAAGCTGCTCCATGGCTGTGTTCTGAAGCTGAAGATCTGCGTTCTCATTTTGGGAGTGCATCACTTTGGAAAGAAGAGCGTTGTCCAGGCCGGAATCAGCGTCTTCCATGATTTCTGCATTCTTTAAAACAGAGACGCCCTGAGAGTAGTCATAAATGCTTTCCTGAATCTTCTTGTCTGCGCAGAAACATTTCAGAAGTTTCCAGCTGGCTTCTTTATAGGGGGTATGAGCCGAAATTCCCATCAAAAGGGACTGACAGCTGATATAGCCGCCCTGAGCACTGCCAGGCATGGGAACCGCTTCCCAGTCAAAAGCAGAAAGTCTTTTGATTCGCCACGGATATGGCTTATAGGTGCGGTACTGGGCAACCGTCATCGTCGAAAAGGCAGTTTTTCCATCATCAAAGGACTGTTCTTCCAGGGCGAAGTCATCCAGCATGCTGTTAATACTTCGTGCATAGGAAAATGCCTGCCGAAAAGGATCCTGAGTCAGGTTTACAGACTTTTTCCCTTCATTGAACACATGACACTGCCAGGCATTGACTGCGTCCAGCCAGGAATAATTGGCAATGGGGGCATGACTGCCGGAATCATCACTGCTGACTTTCCGGCAGATTTCATAGAACTCATCGAGACTCCAGCCATCCTTTTTTAATGGAATCTGATGTTCGTCCAAAATCGTCGTATTGGCAAACATCAGCTCCGGATTGCTTTCAAAAGGGAGTGCATAGCAGTTTTTCTCATACTGCCCTGCCTGAAAGGCAATGGGATAAAAGTCATCTTTGGAAAGAGCCTGATCTTCCTGAAGGCAGGTATTCAGGTTCAGCAGAGCATTGGTCGAAGCTAAAAGGGAGAAGTCATCCGGAAGAATCATAAACACATCCGGTAAGTTCCCCAAGGCGGCCTGATCTGTCAGCCATAGAGAATAGTCGGAAGCCTGAATGCCGCTCTGATACTTTACCCGGATTCCAGGATTCTGCTCTTCAAAGTACTGCACTGCCTGATCGATCAGCTTCTGGCTTTCAGGACTGGGCACATCCCAGGCACTTCCCGCAAACACGCCCAGGGTCAGTACAACTGGCTGTGCACTGACAATGAGAATGGCTGCAAAAGCCGTAACAAATGCCAGGATTAAAAGCAGCCCCTGAACGGATGCATCTTTCAGCTTATTTCTAATTGTTTCCATCGTCGAGATCTCGGGTGGTAATACCGTTCTGCACAGCCCAAATCGCCAGCTGCGTTCTGTCTCTTAAGTGGAGTTTCGCCAAAACGGAACTGAGATAGTTTCGAATGGTTCCTTCTGACAAAAACAGCTTCTGGGAAATTTCTTTGTTGGACAGGCCAAAACTGACCTGCTGTATAACTCTCCATTCGTTTTTGGACAATTCCTTTTCCCGTTCCTTGTCCACGTGAATGGCCATATTTTCCCCACTGCTGATTTTGGAAAACATGCTGAAGACTTTGGTGGCAATATCCGGATTGATCATTCCGCCTCCGTTGTAGACCGTTTTAATGGCATGATAAAGTTCATCCATGCTGACGCCCTTGAGCAAATAACCGGACGCTCCATATTTTAAGGCGCTGAACACAAAATCATCATCATCGAAAGTGGTTAAAATAATAACCTTCGTATTGGGATACTGCTCCTTTATGAGCTTGGTGCAGTAAGATCCATCCATTTTCGGCATCCGGATATCCATTAGAATGATATCGGCGGGCGTCCGCTTCAGCTGATCGAGAACTTCATACCCATCTGCACACAATCCGACAATGGATATGTCCTCATGAACACTCAAAACAATATTTAATGACTCCCGGATTAATTCCTGGTCGTCTGCAATGATTACTCGAATCATAAAACCTCCCTGCATATGATTTCGAAGCGGGATTTTTTATCCTCACGTCTGCTCTCCCTGCTGAACTGGAAGATTGATAATCGTCATAAATCCCTGTGTTCCATCAAAGAACACAACGCCTCCCATCATATTGACTCTCTCCTGCATCTGCCGCAGTCCGAATCCAACATGAACCTCTTCGCATCCACAGCCATTATCTCGAATAGAAATGATAATGCGGTCTTCATCGGAATACATGGAAATCCAGATTTCACTGGCATGCCCATGACGCAGTGCGTTTGTGATGGATTCCTGAATAATTCTGAAAAGGGAATCCTCTTTGGTGATGTCAAAATCATAATCGGACAGTCTGTAATCAAAATTGATTTTCAGACTGGAAACATCCATAAATTCCTGGATCATTTTTTCCAGAGCATGACGGAAACTATCGGTTTCCAACGCTCCCGGCCGCAGCTTGTTCAGAGAATTGCGCACATCATCAATTCCCTGACGGACGACACGGCTGAGCACGGTCAGCTGCTTCTTCACTTGCTGCGGCTGCCTGTCACTCAATGCTATGCAGGCATCAATCCCGGCAGCGATTCCAGTTAAGGCGTGGCCAAGCGTATCGTGTATTTCTCTGGCCAGACGTTTTCTCTCTTTGTCTTCACCAATCTTTTCGGTAATAGCAGCATAGTTTTTCAATTCTGCATTGACTGCGGAAACCATTTCCAGTTCCCGTTCCACTTCTACATTTTTCTCGTGCTGATCCTTAAGGAACACAATAATGTAGCTGATAAACAGAAGAATGTTTAGATTTTGAAGAAAAGTCATCAGAACATTCAGCAAAGACTGTATTTCCCAAGGATATACTTGTACAAAAGCAGCAGGATTGGGGACTTTGAAAATTCCCGTCATAATTCCGTACTGCATTAAAATGTAGAGAAGAATACATGGGACAATATGTACCATGGCTTTTGTCCACGTTCCTTCCCTTGGCAGCAGAAAACAAATCAGCAGCAAAAACAATCCGGTATAAGATCCGTAAATACAAAGAACACAGATCAAGCAGGCTGCCAGTGAAAGAAAATAGTACAAATTCGGCCTGCTGCTGCGGTTTACACATAATAAGACAGCTGCAAGAGCCGCAAAGGACCCCACAGCAACCCAAAGCATGGTCCAACTGTTTTGGGGAACAACCTGAGCATTGAGCAGAAACTGACGGCTTAGATTGTTGGCTGCCACATAATGAGAGGCAGTGACCATATTGCCGGCATGAAGAAGAACCGCAGCAAAGTTTACCGTCACCAAAGAGCAGAGAATCAGCTGCATTTTTCTGTAATCTGACATCACTGCCACCTTTTTGCGGACTCAGCAGTGCAGTCTTCCTTTTTCAGAAGATTTACATCCACAATGATTTCTTTCTCTGGATCTTCTTTGGCAAGATGGCTGTATAAAGATTCAGCCGCCAGCCGGCCCATCGTTTCCGGACTTTGTGCAGCTGTAGCGTACATCGAATTTCCAGCCAGAAGCTGCTTTTTCACATCCGGCGATCCATCTACGCCATAAATCTTTACATGCTCATTGCCAGTTGCCTCTAAAGCGGCTAAGGCACCCATCGCGCTTGGATCATTCAATGCCATGATCAAATCGGCATCCGGAGTCTTTTGAAGCATCTCAATCACTTGCGGCATCGCAATTTCCAGCTGTCCTTCACATTCTGCCCGCCCTGCAATTTGAAATTCAGGATGATCTTTCAAAGTATCCAGAAATCCCCGAATGCGGTCGCTGGCGGACAAGACCTGACTGTGCTCAAGAAGAAGAATCTTTCCACTTTGCCAGTTGTTTAAAATGTCCTGAGCACATAAAACACCAGCCTGATAGTTATCACTGGTAATCGTTGTGGAAGCAGTGTTGTCTTCCGTAATGGGTGCATCAACGACAATGACAGGGATCCCCATGGATTTAGCTTTTAACAGCGATGGAGCAAGAGCTTTGGAATCAATTGGATTTACAATAATTCCAGCCACATCCTGATCAATCAAATATTCAATCTGTTCAATCTGCTTTTCCAAATTCATCTGAGGGTCATAAACCACCAAGTCATCTCCATGGGATTCCACAACTTTTCGGACCTCATTGTTGATGACTTCATAAAACTGATTGTTCATTGTCATATAACATGCACCTACAATCCGTTTGCGGCTGATGGTACGGTTTACCGCAAAGATTGTGCTCATTCCGATCAACAGCACAGCTGCCAGGGCAGCCAGCAGTTTGGGAATTCTTTTTCTGTCAATCACACTCTTCTCCCACTTAACTCATTCAGTTTATCATTTTGATGTCAGGCCTTATATATTACATTTGTCATATCGTCAGCCCATATCATCCTTAAAAAGCACAAATATCAAATTATCGATATAGTTATAATCTTTGAAGTCCTTATACAGAGTAGATCTGCGCCTTCATGGATTTATACCTGCTTTATTGGGGCCATTTAACTCTATTTTACGTAAAACAGGAATGTCTGAATATATCAACCGTTTATGATTTGCGGGTTCTTCGAACGGCTTTCAATCGAAAAAAGCTGTAAATGATGTTTATCCAGCCCGAAAACAAAAAAAGCCGATGATTATGTTCGGCTGTTTTTCAAGGTTAGGATTTTTGAGAGAGAAGTTTATGGAATTTCAGCAATTCCAATGCTTGCATCCGTATTTAATCTTGCCCATTAAAACGGATGAATTCATTTCTTATACCTTTCACCTCCAGTTCTTTCTTTAACTTATGCGCTTAGTATAGGGAAGCGAGGTTAAGATTCTGGAATCAGTTACTAAACCTTTTAAGAAACAAGACGAAATAAAACCTTTAGGATTCTTTTCAAAAACTGCTCTCCGTTTATAAAAAGTTAATAAACAAAAAGGCCATCCTGAATTCTCAGAATGACCTTGTCGATCGCCGCTGTATTCTCG
>JABUSF010000002.1:92701-94748 GCA_021443945.1 Ileibacterium sp. | reverse complement strand
GCAGGCATCCCTTCTGCCTTCTCTGCTTCCGGGCGCGAACCTGTCTGGCGGTTTCGTTGATTTGACAAATCGCTTGCCTGCAGATTTCTGTTCCAGATCTGATCTGCATACCCCCTGAATTTGAGCCTCTTTGTCGATGTTGAATTCTCCTTTGCATTCAAAGCTTTTCAAGATTTCTGTTCCCTTCTAAAGGCTGGCCGTCCCACGGTTCCATTCCAATTTCAGCTGTTTTCGCCAAAAACACCTCCGTCCCCGATCCTTTGCCTAACCGCTTTCAAACGTGCAAAAAATGGTTAAATATTATCGTTTGAGTGCTTGTCAAATGGCAATAAATTTATAAAAATTTGATCAGCAGTACCAAAATTTGAAGTGAAGAAAGGGATCTGTCTATGAGTATCAAAATTCAAGACAATGTATTTACATTAACGACAGACGAAACACAGTACCAGTTTCGGGCGGATAAATTTGGAATTCTGTCCCACCTCTGGTACGGACCTGTAACCGACGAAAACATGAGTTATCTGCAGGACTATCCGGATGTGGGATTTTCCGGGCAGATTTTTGATGCGGAAGGCGACCGAACCTATTCCATGGATACGAAGCTTCTTGAGTATCCGGGATGGGGTGTGGGAGACTACCGGATTTATGCTGCCTCCGTCAGAGAACCCAGCGGTGCCGATGTTCTCGATTTGCGCTATGACAGCTATGAGCTGATCGATGGAACCGTAGAACTGGAAGGCCTGCCCCATGTACGGCCCTGTGATGAGGCCCAAACTCTGAAGATCATTATGAAGGACGTCACCAAGACCACCCAGGTGAACCTTTATTACACCGTTTTGCCAAGAGAAGATGCCATCGTTCGCTGGGCGGAGTTTGTCAACATCGGCAAAGAAGACATCACTCTTTTAAGTGCGGCCTCTGCCAGTCTGGATTTCTATCCGGAAAAGCTGGATTTGATTCATTTCCACGGCGGATACTGCAAGGAAAGAAACTTTGAACGAGTTCCCATTATGCATGGAGTTCACGATGTGTTCAGCCTTCGCGGCGAAAGTTCTGCCCAGCACAATCCCGCTGTCATTGTGGCCCAGAGACATACTTCAGAAGGCAGAGGCTACTGCTGGGGCATTATGTTTATGTATTCGGGCAATTTCTCCATTCGCACCGAACGGGATCAGCTCAACCAGATTCGGGTGGTCATTGGAATCAACCCCAACCATTTCTCCTGGCTGCTCAAACCTGGAGAAACGTTCACCACTCCTCAGGCTCTTTTCAGCATGTCCCGCCAGGGATTTACCAAACTGACCCACAACCTGCACAACCTGATCAACCGACACATTACGGAACCTCAGTTCAGAAATGTTCCCAGAAGCATTCTCATCAACAACTGGGAAGCCACTTATTTTACCTTCGATGGCCAGAAGATTCTGGACATTGCCAAAAAGGCTTCCAATCTTGGCATTGAAATGATGGTCCTCGACGACGGATGGTTCGGAAAGCGGGATAAAGACACAGAAGGTTTAGGCGACTGGCATGTGAACGAAGAGAAATTGGGCATGCCTTTGCAGGAGATGATTTCCAAGATCAAGGATCTGGGAATGAAATTTGGCATTTGGGTGGAGCCGGAATCGATTTCCCGGCAAAGCGAACTTTATAAAAAGCACCCCGAATGGGCGTATACCTATCCTGGCCATCAGCCGGTCTTCAGCCGCTCGCAGCTCTGTCTGGATTACGGCAATCCGGAAGTGGTGGATTACATGTATGAAAAACTGTCCAAACTTCTTCGGGAAAACGATATCTCCTATCTGAAGTGGGACATCAACCGATCCATTCATGACTGGTATTCCCCTACTCTGCCTCCGGAACGTCAGACGGAACTGCCTCACCGGTATGTTCTCGGTCTGTATAATCTGCTTGGCAGACTTCGTAAGGAGTTCCCAAATGTTCTGTTTGAAGGCTGCGGCGGAGGCGGAGCCCGTTTAGATGCCGGCATGCTGTATTACACGCCGCAAATCTGGCTTTCCGATGACACAGATGCTCATGAACGCTG
>JABUSF010000002.1:88669-90690 GCA_021443945.1 Ileibacterium sp. | reverse complement strand
TCCTGTGTTTGGCATCTGATTTCATCCTGCTCATGAAACCCGATGCAGGTCAGTTCTTAAATTTTCACCTCCGGTTCTTTTCTTTATTTGATGGTTTTAGTATAGAAAGCCGAAGTTAAGTTTCTGAGACCAGTTTCTGAAGCTTTCGTAAACCGATTCTTAAAAAAATCATACAGCTGCAAGCCAAGATAAAAATGGCTTAGATTTGCGATTATCCAAGCCATTTTATCCTAAAGGTAAAGTTTAATTATCTTCTCTTTTAATAGAACGTTTCAGAATTACGGCCATTCCGCTGGCAATAACGCTCATCATAATTAATGGTGTTATGCCCGTCTGAGTTGCCGTATTTACTGAATTGCTGTTTTGAGATTTATTTGTTGTATCTTTGTTATTTCCGCTGGATTTATTGTCCGAATTATCCTGCTTCTTATCGGAATTCTCTGTCCCGTTTTTAGGCTGCCATCCAGCATAGAGAGTCATGTTCTCATTTAAGGTTATTGTTTCATCTGCCTTGTTTTTACAATCCGGATCAAGATACCAGCCAGTAAAGGTATATCCATCCCGAACAGTTACGTATTTTTTAAGTTCCAGATCGGTACCATAATTCACCGTAACTGGGGACAGCGTTAATCCCCCGTTACATTCAAAGCTAAGAGTTCTAGATTGTATTTTCCATCCAGCATAGAGAGTCATATCATGTCCAAAAGGAATATTGATCACAGAATCTGTTAAGTCCGGATTAGAATACCATCCAGTAAAGTCATAACCTGCTCTTACTGGTATATAGCTGGAGATGTCCACAGGTTCTCCATATACAGCTTTCAACTCCGGAATGTCAGATCCATGGTTTGTTTCAAACTTAATAAAGCATTCCTTAGACAGATTCCACCATCCAGCCTGTTCAGAAGACCAAGATTCAGCCATTTCTTTCCAAGATTCCCGACGTTCAGGATCTTTTTCCGGATACCATTTGGCATCTTCAGTTTGTGGACAGTTTTTGGCAGCCACAGGAGAGTTAAAGTATTCTGCTGAAAGATTAATCTTTTCTAAGGAATCACATCGATAATACATTTCAGCCATTGCAGTTACATTGCTGGTATTGAAATTGGAAAGATTTAAACTTTCCAGTTTGTGATTCATACAAAACATCCATGTCATTGTAATTGCTTGATCTGTTTTAAAACTGGATAAATCCAAACTAGGCAACGAATAACAAGCATAGAACATGCTGCTGAAATTAGTGACATGACTTGTATCAAACGAAGATACATTCAAATTTTTAAGGTTCTCGCATGCATTAAACATGCCTTCCATATTCGTCACATTTGATGTATCAAAGTCAGAAAGGTCAAGATCCTCAATCTTTTCACAGTGACTAAACATATATGACATATCTGTAACGTGGCTAGTATCAAAGTCTGAAGCATCAAAGCTCGTTAGATTGTAAAGCATAGCAAACATTCCAGATGAGTTGGGCGGTAATATGACTTTATCGCAGTCTTCCGTTGGAACGACCCTAATCTCTCGGATCTCAGATTCATACATCTGCCATGGGCGATATCCCTCCCATTCTCCAGCTATGATATTCAATACTCCATCTTGGGAAATATACCAGTTCTTTCCAGACGCTTTAGGTTGTTCCGTTTCTCCAAAATCTGAAGTATCCATGCCTAAGTTTGAAACATCCTCTTTATTGTCAGGATCTGTTTCTGCATAGATTAGAACTGGGCTGCTTGCAATTGAAGCTGACAAGATTATTGCAGTTAAAATTTTAAACTTTTTCACTTTCGAACTTATCCTTTCAATTTGGATTTAGTATACAAATAGGTTCTTTCAGCTGTAAACAGTAGAGCAATCAGGCTTAGAATTCCTATGTTAATTCAATTTCAAACCAACTCTGTATTACACCAGAGCTATTCAATACTTCACTCTTAAAAGCAAATAATTATTATTCACCTGCACAAAAAAAGCCGAGTATTATGTTCGGCCATTTTAAAGGTTAGGATTTTTGAGAGAGAGAA
>JABUSF010000002.1:83885-87132 GCA_021443945.1 Ileibacterium sp. | reverse complement strand
CCGTCCGAAGACGGCTTTCGCATCGATTAAATTTGGAACAGATTTTCAATGATTCCCATCTCATCCAAAGCTTTGGAACATTCCGGCTCATCGCTTAAAGATCCGAGTGTTCTGTAAATGAACTGGATAATGGACGTTTCCTGATCAGAATCCTGGAAGCCTGTCACATTGGAAGCGATCCGCCGCAGGCCCTTCATGACCTTGCCGCGGTTCACGGCCCACTGTTCTTCTGCATTGTTGTAGAGCTGGTTTAAATTGACCACCGGTTCGTAAAGGTCACAGATGATCTCCCCGGTTTCTTTTTTGATTTCACTGATGTGCTGAAGAAGAACCTCTCCATCCAAACGGTCATCACTAAGAACGCTGAGGATTATTCGGTCGGTATTTTCAGTTTTTGGATAACTGTCACAAGCTTTTGCAAGCCCATTCAATGATGTCGCTAAATGTAATTCAAGCTGCTGCGTATTCAATGTACTAACCTCCCTTCTCTCTGCTTTTAGCCGCAGATTTTTATGTTCTCCCTGTGCAAAAATAGTATCACGTTCAATCTTGAATTTTTTCGCAATCATTAAGTTTTTCTAATTAATTGCCTTTTTTTGTGTGTTTTTCCAGTTGATTGCCCCTATAAACCACACATTTTCATGAGTATAAATTTGATATTAATTTGGATTTTTTGATATAAATATAGTATAAAGATGTTAAAGAAGACGGTTTCAATCCAGTTTTTAGCTGAAACAGACCGGAAAAACCAGACCCCTGCAAGATTCTTGAGCGCTCCTGTTTGGTTTTGGTATAGTTGAACACATAATGAAATAGTGTGGTGGTGAACCCTATGAGAATTATTTCCGGAAGTGCACGGGGAAAAAAAATCGAAGCACCTGAAGGGCTCGATACCAGACCCGTGACTGATAAAATACGCCAGTCTCTTTTCAACATCTGGCAGTTCGATATTCCCGGATCCCGTTTTCTGGATTTGTTTTCCGGCAGCGGCTCCATGGGACTGGAAGCTCTGTCCCGAGGTGCGAACTGTGCGGTGATGGTGGAAAAAGGCAAGGAAGCGGGCAATGTGATCCGCAGAAACATTAAAGCCTGCCATTTCGAAGACAAAGATGCCCGGCTCATGAACCAGGATGTCTTTACAGCCATTCCCAAGCTGTCGGATCAGAAAGAAAAGTTTGACTTTATCTATCTGGATCCGCCCTATACGGTGGATGAAATCTTCCATCCTGTCATGGAAGCGCTTGGAAACAGTGACCTGTTCCATCCTGAGAGCATAATTGCTCTTCGGACGCATAAAAATAAGAAAATGAACGACGTTTATGGCAAACTTGAAAAGTACAGAGAGAAAACATATGGCATCTCTACAGTACATTTCTACCGCCCAAAGATGGATGAATGAAATTTTTTTCATAAATGGTAAAAATTGACCAAAAGCGTCAAAAATAGAAATTGGACTACAAAGAACCATATTCTTTTTGTAAAATGTTTTTACTCGAGTAAATAATTAGGAAGAACGAAAAAAGGAACTGAAATTCAATGAGGTATTATGTCAGGAAGGAAGATCTAGTTGCGACCCTTAACGAGCTGACAAGGAAACGCAACCAGACTGTAGTAAAAGTCTACAAAGACGTAATGATGTACCGCTTTTCAAATCACCCACAGGACTTTGGACATGTTCAGCACATGCTTTTGATGCCCAGACGGCTTTTCATGTGCGCACTGAACTTTGCACTGGCTTTACTGGCCATTTGCCTGCTTCATCCAGTCCTGCCAACCATGGAATCTGCCCTGCTCAAGAGCCTGCTGCCGGGCGTTCTCTATGTGTATGCGGGTGTACAGCTGCTGCTGATTTATATCACAGCCTTAAGAGTCAAACAGTGCTATCCATACATTGTGATCGATGAACTGCTGGCCCGCAAAATTATCGTCCTGTCTCCAAAAAGCAAACCTGTCCAGGAGATCAAAGCCGCCGAAAAAGCTTCTTAATCCGAAGCATCATGCATGATTCAGCACCCTCAGCTGCCGCTGAGGGTTTTTGTTTTGCCTTTTCAGCCGTTCTTTCTGCTGTTCCCTCTTCTCCTTTTCCCTTTCTGCTTTTTCCTATGGAATTGAGCTTCCGCTTTTCTTTTTGCCAGGAAAGGAAACGTGTTTCCCATTTCCTGTGAAATATCATCCTTGGCAGTCACCGCCCACAATGAATTAATACAATTTTAGTCTGAACTGACATATACTTTAAAAATAACAGGGACTTCAATCCCCACTGCCTTTTTGGGGCAGAGAAAGGAGTCGGAATGCAAAACAGTGAACCCGCCAAAAAGAATCATACCGGCTCTGTTTCCAGCTGCACCCTGGCTGTTTTGTCCGATGGCTGTGATTATGCGGCTATCCTGAAAAAAAGCGCGGCTATGTCGGCCGCCAACGGCACCCGACTGATTGCCATTTATGTCAATCCGGCAAAATCTCCCACCCCCGCTCAGAAGCAAATGCGCCAGGATGCAATGATCCAGGCCCGCCAGTTTGGGGCACGAACCAGCGTGACAGAGGGAAATGATCCCGCCAAACTCATCGCTGAATTTGCCTCTTTGTACCATGCATCCAACATCGTTCTGGGCTCTTCTGCCATGCGGGCTGCCTCTACCAGATTTGAAGCCAGCTTGATCCGCAGGCTCCAGCAGGAACTGCCGGATCAGTCTTTTACCCTTGTCACAGAATCCGATGATACCCCCGCCATCAGCTCCGGGAATTCTTCCGACGACACCTCTCTGGTAACGGATTTTCTGACCTCGATGTTTGTAATGGCGGCTGCCACCGTTTTCGGTTTTTTCATGGCACAGTTTGGCCTTTCCGAAGTCAGTCTGATCCCCGTCTACTCTTTGGCGGTGCTGATCGTTTCTCTGGTCTGCAGCAGCTGGAAATCAGGCATCATCGCCTCTGTAGTTTCCATCTTCCTGTACAACTTTCTGTTTGCACAGCCTCGTATGAACCTGCAGGTGGCCAATGCCCAGAATCTGTTCATTTACCTGGTCATGCTGGTGACATCCATTGCCATTGGCCTGCTGGTCACTTCCATGAAAAACCATATTGCCAATGCCAGACGAAACGCCTACAAAACCAGACTGCTGTTTGATACCAACGAACTGATGCAGCTGGCCGGCAGCGATTCAGAAATCATTGATATTCTCTGCCAGCAAAGCCGTTTGCTGAGTTTTCGAAGCATTGTCTATTACACCTGGGATGGGGTCAGCCT
>JABUSF010000002.1:81989-83667 GCA_021443945.1 Ileibacterium sp. | reverse complement strand
TGGAAAGCGATGTTCTTCAGGCCATGATTACCAAATCCGCCCTGACCATGGAAAACATGCTGCTGGCTCACGAAATGGAAGAAGCCAGAATTCAGGCCAAGAACGAGGAAACCCGCTCCAACCTTCTGCGGATGATCTCCCATGACCTGAGAACGCCTCTGACCTCCATTCTTGGAAACATCTCCAATTTGATGCTGGACAAAAATCAGCTGGACGAATCCAGCAAAGACCATATTTACAAAGACATTTACAGCAACACCACCTGGCTGATCAAGCTGGTTGAAAATCTGCTTTCTGCCTCCCGGATGGAAGAAGGAAGCATTCAGGTCAAAACTTCTCCGGATATCCTGGAAGAAGCGGTCAACGAAGCCGTCAAAACCTCCATTCCTCTCAACCCGTCCCATGTGGTCAACATCCGTCATGATGAAGACTTTATTCTGGCCGATATTGATGCCGGCATGCTCATCCGGGCCATCGCCAACCTGCTCGACAACGCTCAGCAGTATTCCCCGCCGGGCAGCGTCATCGATGTTCATACCTGGACGAAAGACGGAGTAGCTTTTGTGGATGTGAGCGATCAGGGTCCTGGCATTGACGATGAAGTCCGGGGAAAAATGTTTCAAATGTTTTATTCCGGAAACAAAGTGTCTGCCGATTCCAAGAAGAATCTGGGACTCGGACTGTTTCTGGCGCAGCAGATCGTGGAATCTCACAACGGAACCCTGACCCATGAAAATCTGCCTCAGGGCGGATCCCGTTTTTCCATTGCCATTCCTTTAAGCGATTTATCCATGCTGCACGAATAAGCATCCTGATATGGTTCAAATGAAACAAATTTTATATAATATAAAGAGATTAAAAAGATTTTCAAGAAACGTTTTCAATGGAGGAGGATTTTATGAACCCATTAGTTTTGATTGTCGAGGATGATGCGTCCATCCGCAACCTGATCGGAACAACGCTTAAAGCCCATAATTATAAATTCCTGACAGCCAGCGACGGCGAATCAGCCATCTATGAAGCATCCACTCACAACCCAGATGTGATTTTCCTGGATCTTGGCCTTCCGGATATGGACGGTACCGAAATCATTAAACGTGTCCGCTCCTGGTCCAACCTGCCCATCATCGTCATTTCAGCCAGAACAGAAGACAACGACAAAATCGAAGCTCTGGATGCCGGAGCAGATGATTATCTGGTCAAGCCGTTCTCTGTGGAAGAACTGCTGGCCCGCCTGCGGGTGGTGCAGCGCCGTCTCAACTCCGATCAGGCTTCCGCTCCAAGCGAGTCTGTCTTCGTCAACGGGGATCTGAAAGTGGATTATGCAGCAGGCTGCGCGTATCTGAAGGGGGAAGAGCTCCATTTAACACCCATTGAATACAAGCTGCTCAACCTTCTTTGCAAAAATGTAGGCAAAGTCATGACTCACACTTACATTACCCAGAAAATCTGGGGCAGCAGCTGGGACAATGACATTGCTTCCCTGCGGGTATTCATGGCCACGTTAAGAAAAAAACTGGAATCCAAACCTGGATCTCCCCAATATATTCAGACACACATCGGTGTTGGCTACCGAATGATGAAAGTCGACTAAGCAGGCATGTCCTGCTTTTTTTCATGCCCCTGAAGGATTCAAAAAGGCTCCGGCACGGATTTCATTCATCCGGCCGGAGCCTTT
>JABUSF010000002.1:80515-81711 GCA_021443945.1 Ileibacterium sp. | reverse complement strand
GGAGCAGAGTTTTTAAACATTTCCAGGGCGGCTTTGCCGTTTTCAGCCCGTGTGGCCTGAATGCCGTTTAAGCCAAGAAGTTCTTCGGCGATTTCCCAGTTCATGTCGTTGTCTTCTGCCAGCAGGACAGAAATGTTCAGCGGACCTTCCGCATTTTCAAGATCCAGCGCTTCTTCCCGGTTCTTATGTTCCACTGGCTGCAGAGGCAGAGTGATCTTAAAACGGGTGCCTTTGTTCAGCTGGCTTTTGACTTCAATGGTTCCGTTCATAAGATCCACCAGCTGCCGGACAATGGAAAGTCCCAGACCGGCTCCCTGAATCTTGTTGATTCGGGTATCGGTTGCCCGGGTGAAAGACTCCCACATTCGTTCCATAAACTCTTCGGTCATTCCGATGCCGTCATCTTCCACGGCCACCACCGTCTGCAGAACACCGTTTTCATCCGTTTCCTGGTAGGCCTCAAACAGGATGTGTCCGCCTTCCGGTGTGTATTTGATGGCATTGCTGAGCAGGTTGGTAAAAATCTGCTTCAGACGGACATCATCGGCAATGACCCACGGACTGCTGATCTCATGCAGCCGGAATTCACCGCTTTGGTTTTTCCGTTCCAGCTGCGTCCGGAACAAACTGTAATAGTTGTCAAAAGAAGCAGGAATGTTGTGCTCCTGGGTTCGAAGCACCAGTTTGCCGCTTTCGATGGAGGCAATGTCCAGAACGTCGTTGACAAGAGAAATCAGCTGATTTCCGGCTTCTCTGATTTTGACCAGGCTGTCGATCATCCGTTCCGGTTCATCCTGATGCCGCAGAGCAATGTCCACCAGCCCGATGACCGCATTCATCGGCGTTCGAATGTCATGAGACATGGCCGACAGGAAGTTCGTCTTCGCCGCGGATGCTTCTTCCAGTGCCATAGCGGCTTTTTTATCCATGGTAATGTCCTGAATCAGGGAATAGACCAGCTCACTGCCGTCAGGCATGACGGTTTTGCGGCCGAAATCATGAACCCACATAATGGTTCCGTCTTTATGGCGGATCCGGTATTCCAGAGAATGGCTGCTGCCTTTGGAAAACTGCTCCCAGACTTCCGCTTCAGCTCTTTCCCTGTCTTCTTCCAGGATGTTGTCCACGGTCAGGCCATGGCAGGCTTCCAGCCATTCTTCCGGGGTATACCCCTGCAGAGCAGCCGCTTCCTGGGA
>JABUSF010000002.1:75536-79991 GCA_021443945.1 Ileibacterium sp. | reverse complement strand
CGGCGCTGGTGTTTTTTCTCATTGAGGATATACAGGACAAATCCGGCTACAGCCAGTCCAAGAAGGATGAAGGCGATGATGACCAGAGTAATCAGCACATGAGGTGTCTGCCGCAGCGTTTCCCAAAGACTCGGCTTCCAGGACACCAGAGAAGCGTACTCGGTGACCAGATCATTGATCTCGCTTTCACTGACGGATCCGGCCAGTTTGCATACAATCCCATACAGGGGAGACCCTGCATTCCGGTTGACCAGAGAGCGCAGATCTGCCGAACTTCCCTGGGCTGTAATCACCTCGAGCCGGTTGTCTACCGCCGGAAAATTCACCGCCTTGGTCGCATAGGTATATACGCAGTCCACTTCCCCGTTGACCACTGCATCGAGACAGTCGTTTAACGTTGGATAATACATCACGGTTGCTGAGGGATGGTGTTCCAGAATAACCTCTGCTTCATCCCGGCTTCCTTCCACACGGGCAATCGTTTTGATGTCCCCCTGATGACCTTTTAACTGGATCCGGGCATAAGTGGTGGAAGCAATGGGAACCGTCGGATAATAGCCGTATTTTTCCGTCAGGCTCAAATCCAGGGCTGAGTCGATGACAATATCCGCCTCCCCCTTCTGCACCGCCTCAAAATACTCCGCAGGGGTGGAACATTTCATAAATTCATAGGGGAGACCTGCCGCTTCTGCTGCCTGAATGAAAGATTCCACCAAAGCGCCTTTGGCCTGATTCTTTTCCGTAAAACAATAGGGCGAACGGGCCGGATTGTAGAGAACCTTCAGTTTTTGTCCTTCCAGATTCAAAATGTTGAGATAATTGTGTTCCGCAGCTGTAAAAGCGAAATCCGTTTTCGAACTGGACTGGTAATACTTGGAATACAGATGCGATTTCCAGCTGGGATTGTAGGAATCCAGGCGGGCTAAAGCCATGTCGACTTTTTTCAAAAGGGCTGTATTCCCTTTTTTCACCATGACATACGTCGGTGAGGTGTCGATTACGTTCAGAACCGTTTCATTGTTCAAATAGCGCAGGTTGGAACTGATGATGGCATCAATTTCGCCTTCCGCCAGGGCTTGATTCAGTGCCGCCTGACTGTCGTAATAACGGAACGTGAAATCAAAATTGTGATTCCGGGCAAACTCACTCAAGCGGTCGTTTCGGGTGCTGCCTGGAAGAGCTCCCACCACCATTCCGTTATAGGTAACATACACACCAGCCTCAAATTTGGTATTGCTGGCCTTGCAGGTGAGGATGGTTTCCGTTTCCCCCACACTGTGTTCGGAAAAGTCAAACAGCTCTGCCCGGGTATCCGATTTGGAAGCGGATGTGACCATATCGATCTGTCCGTCCAGCAGCATCTGCTGCATCTCTTCCCAACTGTTTTCATAACCAACGTATTCAAAATTCAGGCCGGCATAGGCGCCGATGAACTGAAGCAGCTCATATCCATAACCGCTTTTTTCACCGTTATCCTTCTGCTCGTGATATCCGTCAAACTGGAAAAAACCGACTTTTACAAATTCCTGTCCATCACTCGTGTCCTGCGCCTGAATTTCCGTATACGCCCCAGGGCATAAAAGAGCTGAAAAGCCAAGACTGAATACGAGAAGCAGAGCCGCTGTCCAGCAGGCGGGTTTATAATGCTTTTTGTTCATAACAAAAATCCTTTTTTAGTCTGCATGGGATGCAGGATTTCAGAATCCAAAAGGAATTCTTTTTGCATCCATATATATAAGATTGTAAAAGCATTTGACCGCATTTCAAGGCAGTTTCCAGCGGTTGGGGATGCAAATGAAAAAAACACCTGATCTGTCAGATTTCATGGGACAAATCAGGTGTTTTCCAGGCATAAAAAAAAGAACCCGCAAAAGCGAATTCTTTATCATTTCAGTGGCCTAACGCTCACTTCTAATCAAAATAGAAATAAGGACAAAATGTAAAAGTATGAACATATCAGAAGGTATTAGAGTTGAAAATTGAACACTTGATCGCACATTTACTGGATTATTATGATAGAATGCTTGTCCTTATTTGAGTTCCCATACTCAAGATCAACGTCCCCCAACACTGAGCTTAAGTACAGTGAAGAGTATAAAGACTGCAAAAAGTAAAGTCAAACGACGATTATACTTTTTTTAGTCTTATTTTGCGAATTATATGCTCGAATCCGATACCTTACAGGCTCATAAACTGCAGAATTCCGTATGGATTGCTGACCTGAACTTCATCTTTCCAGTTCGGTTTTTCGCAAATCTGCAGGGACGGATTTCTGAAAGTTTCCCGGGTGATGGTTACATCTCTGTCACCGGAAAATTCAATGTGGATTGCTTTTGTGTAGTCAACGAAATCACTGGGGGATAAAACTTCTTCGTTGACAATTTCGACCCTTTTAATAATCTCGCCGTTTTCATTCAGTTCAATACGCTGTCCCATTTTGTATTCCGGGACTTCATCAATTACTCGTACTCTCATTTGTGGATAGTTCACCATTGTTTCTGTGGGTTTCTGCTTCCTTGAACAGGAATCAAAAAGGATTCCTTTGTGGTCCGAAAGGACCAGAATCGCTTCTACAGGATCGGAAACACTGTTCGCTGCTGTGGGGACAATCACTGCCTCCGCTTTCTTCCCGATCAGGTCACGGAGAATTCCCCACTCATAGCCATGTATAACCATTTGAAAGACCCTCCTTTCGCTGCCTTCGGGCAATTTTATTGTATCCCTTCAAACGCTAAGGCTGGTCAACTTGTCCAAATTGGACAGAATTATGGTACTAAACCGCATCATTTGATTTTTGTGCTGTTTCATGCATCAAACAAATTTATATTGTCTTTATTTCCTAAAAATAATCCTTATACATTCTTAATGTTCAAATCCCATCTGATCGATGTCATTTTTAAGTAATATTTTGATTAGAATTTCAAGTCGAGTACGGAAATCACCGGATCCACGTTCAGCCGGGCAGACAGATGCGTGGTCCCAATTCCGCTGGTGACAAACAGTTTGGACAGGGTAAAATCATACAGCCCTTTTCGGTATTGGCTTCCAAATCCTTCCATGGCCGGACCGTCCGGCGTCAGCAGAATCTGCCCCCCGTGGCTGTGGCCGGCCAGCGCCAAATCGTATTCTTCCTTCACATACTGTTCGTATTCATCCGGCTCATGGAGAACCATAATGCTGCAGTCGGCATCATAAATCTGGGTATCCCGGTTTAAGACGGGATGACCCAGCAGGGCATCATCCATTCCGGTAAACAGAACCGTTTTTCCATTGTCCAGAGGAATGTACCAGTTGGAATTCTGCAGCAGGGTAAAGCCGGACTCATCCAGAATGTCCAGATAGTGATTCTCGGCTCCGCCGCCGTAGTCCCTGTTTCCCCAGACGGCCAGTTTTCCATAGGGTGCATCGATGCGGGACAGTTCCTGAATGACTTTTTCATCGTCGTGGTAATTGTCATAGTTGTCATACAGGTCACCGGCAAAGACCACCACATCGGGGTTTGCTTCATTGATCTGGTCTACAATGCCTTCGAGCATTTGGGCAGGAAATCCCTGCTTCAAGTGAAAGTCGGAAACCAGCACCACGCGCAGACTGTCTTTTGGGGAGCTGTTCAGTTCAATCGTGTCTGTTTCGGTCACGATATGGTAGGGGGTAATGTTGTAGATATAATACAGAAAGCTGAAAACGATCAGAGCACAGATTCCAAGGACGGTCAGGACTCCTTTTTCCAGTTTAAAGCGCTTCTTTTGAATCATGCGATTATTATGGACCTTGAATTTCAAATTGCAATTGTGCATCTGTGTGAAATCCCTTTCGGACTCTTTGATAGACTGAATGGGAAGAAAAGCATAAAAAAGCCGGAGGTTTCAATCCGGTTTTGATGGAGGTATCTGTATGTCCGTATCCAGTGATCTGTACGAGAAAGCCCGCAAAAAAGGCCTGAACTGCTACCGCGCCAGAAGCGTAGAGGGAAAAAACCCCTATCTTCCGGTGCTGGACGATCTGATTTCCGGCGAGCAGATCCTCCGTCAAAAACGCCATCCAGTGCAGGAAATTATGCTGGATCAGGTGGTGGGCACCAAGACCGCCGCCCGGACCAATGCCTTTGCCAGCAACTTTATGCCTCTGCTGGAAAACCATACGGAATTCGCGGACAAATGGCTGCGTCTGTA
This sequence comes from Ileibacterium sp., assembly GCA_021443945.1. Lineage (GTDB taxonomy): Bacteria > Bacillota_I > Bacilli_A > Erysipelotrichales > Erysipelotrichaceae > JABUSF01. The sequence goes on along the minus strand of JABUSF010000002.1, from coordinate 75,819 downwards.
CGAGGCCCAGACAAAGGAAGGCATTCGGGATGCGGTGAAAGTCTACGAAGTGGCAGGCCGCTATTTTGTGGAAGAAGGAAACAAGCGGGTCAGCGTTTTAAAATTTGCCGGCTCCCCTTCCATTCTGGCAGAAGTTCATGAGCTGTTTCTGGAACCGGTAGATTCCAAAGCAGGCCGGCTGGATGCAGAATTCCATCACTTTGCAGAGGTGACCGGTGTCCACGCCATCTTAATGAGCAAGCCGAAAAACTATGGACGCCTTCTCAAACTGATCAATCCCGAC
>JABUSF010000002.1:74378-75472 GCA_021443945.1 Ileibacterium sp. | reverse complement strand
GTGTTGATGAAAATGGGAGGCCGGGATTTAAAAGTCACCCCAGGGGATGCCTATCTCATTTACTTAAGCGAATACGGATGGAATCCGGATGCGGTGATGGTCCAGTCGGTGGTTCACAACGAACTGGAAAAAATCTGGGATCATCTGCTTTTAGATGACCGCAAACACAAAATCCATTTGACCAGCAGCACAGAAACCTCGGATAAAACCTCTCTGATTTCTTCCTTCCTTCCAAGAGAGCCTTTAAAAGTGGCTTTTATCGACGTCAAAGATCCGGCGTCCTCTTCCTGGACGGCTGAACATGCCAAAGCCAGAGAAGCTCTGAAAAAGGAAATGGGTGAAGAGATCCAGATCAAGGTGTATGAACATGCCGACAATTCTCAAAAGACGGTGCAGGCTTTGGAAAAAGCCATTGCCGATGGCAGTCAGGTCATTTTTCTGACCAATCCTGCCATGCTCAAAACCGCCAACAAATATGCCGCCAAGTATCCGAAGATTAAGTTTCTCAACTGCTCTTTAAATCTGGATACCGGCATTTTGAGAACCTATTACGCCCGGGAATTTGAAACCCAGTTTTTAATGGGGGTGCTGGCCGGCATTCTGAGCGAAACCAAAAAGATCGGCTACATTGCCAGCTATCCCATTTTAGGCAGTGTGGCCAACATCAATGCCTTTGCCATTGGGGTGCAAATGACCAAACCGGATGCCGGCATTTACCTGGACTGGTCCACCACCACCAGTTCTCTGAGCGATGACTATCCGCTGGACATCGACATTCTCTATATTGAAGGAGAACGTTTCAGCACCGACTTTGTGGAAAACCGCAAATACGGTCTCTTTGATGTGAGCAACAACCGCTTCTGCCCTCTTGCTTCACAGACCATTCGCTGGGATGTGTTCTACCGCAAGATTTTAAAAAGCATTTTAAACAACACCTGGAAAAGCGATGCTTTCTCCCTGTCTTCTGAATCCATCAACTACTGGTGGGGTCTTTCCAACGGCATGCTTGAGCTGCATTTCTCCAGAGATCTGCCCGAGCCGACCCGGCGCCTGGCTCAGCTTTTAAAAGACAGTTTAAGCGATGGAAGCTTTTC
>JABUSF010000002.1:67550-70502 GCA_021443945.1 Ileibacterium sp. | reverse complement strand
GAACGCATCCATTTCACAGCCGTCTCTTCATTCGGCCATAAGGAATCGCGGTAGTTTGGATCGTAGGAAATGATCATTCCGTGCTCCCTGGCTTTCTCCACCGCGCGAATGGTGGCCGTTCTGGCGGGCTCGTGGGTCAGAGAAAGGGATCCGGAGTGGAAAATCCGTCCATTTTCAAACAGTTCAGCGGGCATTTCCTCAAAAGACATCTGGGTATCTGCCCCCGGTTTTCTGGAGAAGGAGAAAAAGCGCTCCCCGTTTTCATTGGTGTTTACAAAGGCAAGAGTGGTAAAAACAGAATCATCGCTGATCAGTCCTTCTGTTCCCACGCCTTCCTTTTTCAAAGTATCAATCAGCAGCTGGCCATGCATGTCATCTCCCACTTTCCCGATAAAAGATGAAGCGCCTCCCAGCCGGTTTATTGCCACACATACATTTCCAGGAGCTCCGCCCGGGTTTTGGGCAAACAAGGCGACGCCCCTTTCGTTGGTTCCGCAGAATGTAAAATCAATGAGGATTTCCCCAAAGGCAACCACGTCATATTTCATTTTTCCGTTCCTCTTTCCTCTCTTCGACTGTCTTCATTTTACTCCAGGAAGCTAAAATATGAAACCGGTTCCGCATTTAAAATAGAACACTTTTCCCGTTTTCAAATCAAAAGAAAACTGCCTCCTAAAAACAAAGAAGCAGTGTTTGAACAAGATATACAACGGCAGCGGCAATGCAGGCCACAAAAAGCAGAGACTTCCCTTTCCAGGCAGCCAGCACAGCGGCTGCAGTCCCGGCAGCACTGGCCGCCAATGGGACATCCGCACTGAAAATGGCCGGAAACGTCATGGCCGATAAAACCGCATAAGGCACATAGTAAAGAAAGGATTTTACAAACGGATTCCGGATCGGTTTTTGAAAGATCAGGATGGGAAGCACCCGAACCAGATACGTCACAAGAGCCATACAGGCAATTCCAATCCAAACGTCAGTCATCTTCCGGCTCCTTTCTTGGAAACTTCCAGGCGCAGAACGCACAAACGGCCACCGCAATCAGAACCACACTGTATCCTGGAGACAGAGAGTTCAGTCCCGGAATCCACGCAAACAGGCAGGAAGCCGCAATGGATAAAAGAACACAGATCATGACCGGCTTTTCCATCCTGGCCGCTGGCACAAAAATCGCGATGAACATCCCGTACATGGCAATTCCAAGCGCGTTGACGATTTGAGAGGGCAGCAAGGAACTGGCAATTCCCCCCAGAGCTGTTCCTGCCGTCCAGCCGGCAATGGGCAAAACCATCAGTCCCATAAAGTAGGAGAAAGTAACATCCCCTTTCTGGCCCATCGCCACCGCATAAATCTCATCGGTGATGCCAAAAGCCATCATCATTTTCCGATAAAGGGGAATTCCAGGCTGCATTTTCTGAAGGAGAGAAAGCCCCATCAAAAAATAGCGGGAGTTGATGACAATCAGCGTAATGGCAATTTCAATCAGTGAAGCCGATACGGCCAGCAGCGTGGTTCCGGCAAACTGTCCGGCAGACGTCAGGTTGGTTAAAGAGATCATGATGATCTGCGTGACCGTCATCCCCTGAACAATGGCTGCCATTCCATACGCCATGGAAACCGCAAAGTACCCCAGGCCAATGGGAATCCCGTCTTTGAGGCCTTTTTGAAATGTTTGTTCCATGAGTGTCATTTTAGCAGATTCCATTTGGGAACCTGCACACTTTTTTATCAGAAGGGGCTGAGGATTTTGATTTGCATCCGTCCGCCGGTTTTCAGAAAGAAAAAAAGGCTGCAGCGCTTTAAACTGCAGTCCTTTGAAGTCTTAGTTTAATAATGTATTGACGCGAAGTGCTTCTTCGTACAGATGAGCCGCTTCTTCGCTTCCGGCATTCATGGCTTTTTCCAGCCAGTATTTTGCCATCAGTTTGTCCTGATGAACCCATTTGCCAATGTAGTAGCATTTGCCCAGCATCACCTGTGCATTGGGGGAACCGCAGAAGGCAGCCTGATACAGAAGCTGAAGCCCTTTATCTTCATCGGTATATTCATCGGTCATATTTTCCACATTTCCCAGATACAGCTGACCCAGTACGTTCATGGCGTCTGGATTTCCATTGCTGCTTGCCAGCTGAAGATACTGAATCGCATCTTTCTGCTGTCCGGCGTTTAACAGGGAAAGTCCCATAATCAGCTGTGCCATTGGGTGGTTGCAGTCCAGAGCTTTTTCCAGCCAGTCCATCGCTGTCAGTTCATTCTCTGCCACATGGATTCCATTTTTATATTCCTTATATAAATCATAGCAGGCCTGTCCGTCTCCATTGTTCGCTCTAACGATCAAGTTTTCGATACCAGTGTTTGTCATAACAGCGTCTCCTTTCTGGCTTTTTCTTTGTCTTTTCTTAATCTCAATATAATGGACATTAAAAAGAAATACCGACTTTATGCCTTAATAATATCTTTATACCTAGCAAATACCGCTTAAAATAGCACACTTTTTAACTCCAGCGCCATTAAGATAAGCATTAATATGCTATAAAGCATAAATTTTTTATAAAGAAATTTACAAGCGAAGAGGTTTGCATTTTAATAAAATGCAATACAATAGTGTCGGAGGAGTCATTCCATGAAAGTAACAGATGAAGCAAGAGCTGTCCTGAACGAAGTTTTTAAGGCCAACAGTGCCGATGGACTGCTTGTTGAAGTACACGAAACCTGCTGCGGCAAATCTCCTGTTTTCCAGATTGCCGTATTTGATGAAAACGATCACCCCGTTGATTTTGACGGCGTGAAGTTTGTTGTTCCTGAAGAAGCTCAGGAAATGATCGAAGACATGATCATCGATTTCGCCAATGGTGAACTTGTTGTCATGAGCGCGACACCGGGCGGATGTTCCGGATGCGGCGGGGGATGTGACAGTCATGAGCATCACCACCATGACGCAGACTGCGGCTG
>JABUSF010000002.1:63593-65260 GCA_021443945.1 Ileibacterium sp. | reverse complement strand
TGGAGGAAATCACAGAGACCGGCTTCCAGTTTTTCAGATCGTCACTCTTAAACACATTGACCTGTCCCACAGAATCTTTTGTTCTGGCCCCGAGAACCATATAGAAATCCTTCCCTTCCCGAAGAACTTTTGGATCCCGCACATGGCACGAAAGATTATCAGGGTAGTCCTCGTTTTTCATTAAAACTTCTTTCGGAGTGAAGTTCTTTCCATCTTTCGATTCAAAATGGTTGGTCCAGTGCAGACGCCCGGAGTTGATGTAATCATGGTTTCCAGGCAGTTTGCCGTTGCCGGTGTAGAAAAAATGGGTGATGCCCTCATGCTCGAAGGCAGATCCGGAGTAGGCTCCATTGCGGTCGATTTCACTGTCAGGAAGCAGAGGCACTTCTTCTTCCTTATATGTATGAAAGTCTTTTGTAGAATAATGGCCCCATCCTTTTGGTCCAGTTCCGTCTGCGCTGCAGGGCGCGTACTGGTAAAAAATATGATATGTATCTCCAATCTGGCAAAGCCCATTCGGGTCATTGAGCCATCCTGTGACAGGCATCAGATGATAGGCAAGGCGGTTGGGATCGGATGCGCTCCGATCCCGGGCTGCCTGATTTTGCGCTTTGAGAAATAATTCTTTCATCAAAGTCTCCTTCCAATTCAGTTGTTTATTTCAGTTTCAAAACCGGATCTCCGGCTTTTACATCCCCTTTTGCAACAATTTCAAAAGGCTTGCCGTTGGTGATCACCATCGGTGTTTCAATCGAGAGTCCAGCATCCTGGATTGCTTTTAAATCCACCTTGATCAAAGGCTGTCCTTTTTGAACTTCTGCGCCAGCGCTGACCAGAAGCTCAAACGGTTTTCCTTCCAGAGATACCGTATCCATTCCAATGTGAATGAGGATCTCTTCCCCGTTTTCTCCCTGAAGACCAATGGCGTGTTTTGTTGGGAATGTCATGACAACCGATCCATTCACCGGGCTGTAGAGTGTGCCATCTGCAGGAATCACCACAATACCGTCTCCCATGGCCTTTCCGGCAAATACAGAATCAGAAGCCTGATCCACTGGTTTTACCGTTCCGCTGAAGGGAGCTGTCAGTTCATTGGAAGCAGCCGCTTTTGCAGCAGCGGCACTCTGTTTGGCGGGAGTTCCATCCTCTGGATGACGCTTCATGAGAATCACCGTCATGATGAAGGAGACCGCTATGGAAATGCCAAGCCCGATAAAGAAGTTGACCCAGCTCTGAGGGGCAATGGAAATAAATCCAGGCAGACCGGCGGCTCCCATGGCAAGAGCCAGAGTTCTGGTGGCAGCCATCCAGGCCGAACCGCAGGCAGAACCAATCAATGCGGCATAGAACGGATATTTCAGTTTTAACGTTACACCAAACATGGCCGGTTCTGTAATTCCAAGCAAAGCGGAAATACCGGATGCGGTGCACAGAGATTTCAGTTTTTCATTTTTTGTCATGAACAGAACAGCCAGTACTGCAGCACCCTGAGCCACGTTGTTCATGGAAGCAATCGGGAAAATGAAGGATCCGCCAGTGGTTTCAGCAGCCGCAATCAGCTGTGTTTCAATGGCTGTAAAGGAATGATGCATGCCTGTAATGGTAATGGGAGCATAAAGCAGACCAAAGATGGCACCGCCGAGGACACCTAAGGTGTTGTACAGCCA
>JABUSF010000002.1:58616-63554 GCA_021443945.1 Ileibacterium sp. | reverse complement strand
ATTGGACCAACAAACAGGAAGGTCAAAGCAGCGGTAATCAGTACAGAAAGCAGCGGAGTTGTCAGGTTATCCAGCCAGCTGGGTGTAATCTTATGCAGCCGTTTTTCCAGATTGGCCAAAATCCAGGAGACAGCCAGAACAGGAAGAACCGTTCCCTGATAACCGATGGCCTGAACTTCCAGGCCCATCCAGTTCCATACAGGAATTTCAGCAGCCGTTGCCACCGAATACGCATTCAGCAAATCCGGGGAGACCATGACCATTCCAATGGCAGCGCCAAGATAAGGGTTTCCGCCAAACTTTTTGGTCGCCGAAATACCAATCAAAACAGGCAGGAAGGTAAAGGGGGCTGCAGCACAGGTATTGATAAAGGAAGCCAGCCCTGCAAACTGAGGCATGACTTCAATCAATGACTTGCCGGCGACAAACAGACCCTGCGCTGTCAGCACGTTGTTCAAACCCATCAAAAGACCACCGGCTACAATGGCTGGAATAATGGGAACGAAAATGTCAGAGAGCACTTTAACAAAGCGCATAATCACATTTCCCTCTTTTTCCTTCTGAACAGGCTCAGCCGGTGCAGAACCAAGATCCGCTTCTTTTAAAACCTGTTCTGTCACCAGGTTGACCGTTCCGCTTCCGAAGATGATCTGATACTGATCATTCGCCAGAAATACACCCTTAACCTGATCCACATCGGTTAAAGCCGCTTCATTCACTTTGTCATAATCTTTCAGGCGCAGCCGAAGCCGGGTAGCACAGTGCATGGCGGAAATAATGTTGTCTTTACCGCCCACATTTTTGATTACCTCTTTCGCAATCGTGTTGTAATCCATACTTTCTCTCCTCCCGGTCGTTTACGGAACCGGTTTCATAATCAGATTTTAGTATGGAACCGGTTCTATGTAAATACCATTTTTGTATTTGTCCCCCACTTTTATTAACCCTTCATTTTCTGGATTTTACATATTTATCCGTTAATAATGAAGGTTTTCAGCTGTTATAAGGTGATTTCATTATCATTATTGGACAACCAACATTATGGAACCGGTTCTGCAAATATTTCCGTTTTTAGAAAAAAATAACGAAAAAAGGCACCTTTTCCTGGAAGATGCCTTTGGAAGACTCTATTTTTTCATTTTTGCTTTCATGGGGAACCATCTGTAAATGCAGTCGGCCATGTCCTTGCTCAGGCTCAAATTATAGATTTTGATCCTGCCGCTGTCGTTGATGACGATGGTGTAAACCGGATGATTCAAAGCGGACCAGTTCATCACTTTGACATTCGGCCGTTTTAAATAGGGCTGAATCAAAGCCGGATCGTCGGTGAACAGCTCCATATCGCCCAAAGGAAGCTGAGCCAGTTCTTTACGGCGGCTCAGGTTAATGACTTTTGCCACCTCCAGCTCATCTCCATTCAATATATATTCGTATTCATACGTCAGCTGACTGCCATACCAGAACGCCGCCGCCCCTGCAGCAAGAGCCCCAATCCAGAGCACCATACGGAAAAAGCCCAATCCTATAAAAACAGGAACAAGCAGCCAAAGGCCAATTTGGATCAGCCTTTCCTGTTTGGTCGCTTTCGCCGGGACCGTATATTCAAAATATCTTCCCATTTTTCCCTCCTTGCAAATGAAAACGTTTTAGTAGTGTAAACGTTGTCATTCGTCCTTTTCTACTCTATCATGTTTATTGTAACAGCCGTGTAAACGTTTGCGGCTTAATATTTATGCATTTTTTCGATCCATTTGGCGGTTTCAATCTTCATTTTGTATACAAAACAGTCCTGCTGCACTTTTCTGAAAGAGGAAACCCCGGGGATTTTTTGCCTGATTCCAGAGCAAATCACCTTTCCCATCGAATAAAACTGTCAGACATTTAAATAATAAGGAGGATTTTATGGCTGAAGTATCATTGAAACACATTAATAAGAAGTACCCGAACGGGTTTGAAGCGGTTAAAGATTTTAACCTGGACATCGCCGACGGCGAATTCGTCATTTTCGTCGGACCATCCGGATGCGGAAAATCCACCACGCTGCGTATGGTTGCCGGTCTGGAAGACATTTCCGGAGGCGAACTGATTATCGGCGGCACTTTGATGAACGATGTAGAGCCAAAAGACAGAGACATTGCTATGGTGTTCCAGAACTATGCCCTTTACCCTCATATGAGCGTCAAGGAAAATATGGAATTCCCATTAAAGATTGCCAAAATGCCGCAGGCTGAAATTGATCAGCGCGTGGCAGAAGCCGCCAAAACACTCGGTTTGGAAAACCTGCTGGACCGCAAACCAAAAGCTCTGTCCGGCGGTCAGAGACAGCGTGTTGCCATGGGCCGTGCCATTGTGCGTAATCCTAAAGTTCTGCTCATGGACGAGCCACTGTCCAACCTGGATGCCAAACTGAGAGGCCAGATGCGTGTCGAAATTTCCCGTCTTCACGAGAAACTGGGTGCTACCACCATTTATGTAACACACGACCAGACAGAAGCCATGACTCTTGGCGACCGGATCGTTGTTATGAGCGACGGTGAAGTTCAGCAGATCGATTCTCCACAGAACCTGTATGATTCTCCTGCCAACAAATTCGTTGCCGGCTTCATTGGTGCTCCGCAGATGAACTTCCTGGATGCTGTTATTAAAGAAGCCAACGGAAAAGTCTACGTTTCCACCTGCGGTGACGATATTGCCCTGTCCGATGCGAAAGCAGCCAAACTGAAAGCCAAAGGCTATAAAAACGGAGATGAAGTCCTGATCGGTATCCGTCCTGAAGATTTATACGATGAAGAAGAAGTCATCGCAAAATTCCCGGATTCCATCGCCACCGGTAAAGTAGATGTTTACGAAATGCTTGGATCCACTGCCAACCTGTACGTTGACTTCGGCGGCAACCAGCTGACCGCTACTGTATCTCCAGATACACCCGCCCGCGTTGGGGACACCATCAAGCTGGCTCTGGACAACAACAAAATCCACGTTTTCGACAAATCCACGGAAAAGAATATTCTGGTTGATGTAGATCCAGTGACTGGAAAAGTGATTGTTGACTAATTTCTGAACAAAAAAGGTGCTTCGGCACCTTTTTTTTCGTTGAATTCTTCTTTTTTCCTTTTTCTTATTATTGCTTTAAACAGAAAAGCGAAAACAACTATGCACTTTTTACGCATTTATTTCCGAAAGCAATTCACTTAATTCTACATCTTAATTTATATAATGGTTTTTAAACGCATTTATCTTTTCTTTTTCCTATTAATTTCTTTATTTTAACAAGTCATTAATTTGTTTCTTTCGATTTCGATAAAATTTCCTATTAAACCTTAATAAATTAATTCTGTTTATTTTCAAAAGCGTTCCCTAGTTCTTTGAAAACGGTTTCTATACTAAAGCCATCAGTAAGGAAAAGAAAAACAAAGAAATAAGGAGTTAAAAAATGTACAACAAAAACAAAAAACACTTACACCACAAGCTTGCAGCCAGTATGCTGGCAGCCACTATGATCTTCTCAGCCGTAGGCGCCCCCACCTTCGCCATGGGTTCTGAACCAATCGCCCTTCAGGCCGAACAGGCAAAACAGGGAAGCTTCAGCTTCTATGACATCGACAAATACGGCAGTACCGATCTCAATCTCGATCAAAGCGACCCAACCCTCAAAGAACGTGAATGTCTGATGAAAAAAACACTGCTGGGCAAGTCGAGCGAAAATGGAAAAAGCGTCCTTGAAAACTGGGCGGTTCTGGCCTGCGGCATGTTTGCGGATATTCCGTCCAGCTATTCTTCTGAAGATCAGGAAGACGATTTCGGACAATACAAACATCTGTCCGATTTCAAAGCCCGTTTCACAAACGACGTCCAGAACGGTAAAGATTATTACGGAAATCTGTACAAGCTTCTCACTTCCACTAAAGGCAAGTGGCAGTCCACAAACGACAGTATTTACAGTGCTAAATACCATCAGGATATCAACACCTCTTCTACTGGTCTGAAATATGCCGCCAACCTGAACGATGTTCAGACCGCAGCTTTCCAACAGCTTTCTGACCTGGATGGCGGCGAACATTTAAGTGCCCAGGATTATAAAAACCAGCACGAAATCCAGGCTATGTCCGATACCAAAGGCAAAGACTCACCCGCTTTATACTCCATTGTAGCCACACGGGATAAATACGGCATTCTCAGCAACTACCACTACACGGCACTGGGCATTGCCTTCTACGACTTCAAGGTTGAGGAAGTCCCAGAGGACAGCGGATTTGTCACATCCATTCCATTAACTCCCGAACAGCAGAAGATCATCACTGAGAAAATGCTGGCCGGAGAAAACGTCGACCTGAACGGATTCTCTTACTCCAAAACACCTGAATCCAGCAAAGCCGATTATGAGGTGAACGATTCTTCCTCCCCCATGTCTGCAACACATGCCCTCACAAAAACGACCACAACAACCCTGACCGACACCAATACAGTTGCCCATGCTTTTAAACAGGCACATGAGCTCTCCGCAAGCTATAAAGTTCAGTGCCCGAACACAATCCTGAGCTTTATGTTCAGCGGAGAACTTGCAGGCGGCTATAAACTGACAAAAGACCAGACAGACACCTTTACCGATACCCATACCGTAACCAACACAGAGACAGAAACGAAAACCGACACCCACGGCTACACAATTCCTGCCTACAGTGCATCGGAACTGGAAATCAACACCACTTCCAAAAAATTTGACGAAAAATACAACAAGCCTGTATGCATCACTTACAAAGTCGCTGTTTTCTCCATGACCGGCGGTCATTCAGGCCGCGATTTTGAAGGCGACGGTTGGTCCCAGAGAAGTTTCTTCGCTGAAATCGGAAGTGATTTAAGCCAGTCAGCAGCCTGGTCCAACCTGAAAAACCGTACAAGTCCTTCCCATATCAGCGATTACACTTACGGCAAATCCAC
>JABUSF010000002.1:54085-56343 GCA_021443945.1 Ileibacterium sp. | reverse complement strand
CCTAAAGATTTGATGGCAAAGGTCCTTCTGAGCCAACCAGATGACAGCGATAAAACCATCCTCGAAAACTGGGCTGTCCTGGCCTGCGGTATGTTTGCGGATATTCCATCCAGCTATGCGATCGAAGAAGCAGACGGCCGATTTGGGGAGCTTAAGCATCTGTCTGATTTCAAGGCTCATTTCTCGGATGACGTAAAAGAAGGAAAAGATAATTACGGAAACCTTTATAAACTTCTGTCTTCAAAAGACAGCAGATGGCAGTCCACAAATGACAGTATCTACAGTGAAAAATACCATCAGGATATCAACACCTACTCAACCGGACTGAAATACGCTGCTAATCTGAATGATGTACAGGACGAAGCCTTCAATCAGCTTGCCAACCTGAATGACAGAGAATATGGCCATGCTGACGATTATAGAAAGCAGCATGAGATTAAAGCGATGTCAGATACCAAAGGGGAAGACTCTCCCGTTTTATACTCCATTGTTGCAACCCGAGATAAAAAAGGTATTCTCAGCTGCTATCAATACAATGCAATGGGTATCGCCTTCTATGACTTTAAGCTTGAGGAAACTCCTTCGAACAGTGGTTTTTCGATCTCCGTTCCACTAACAGATGCTCAAAAGGAGACCATCAAGAAGAATATTGCTGCGGGAAGTAATGTAGACTTAGCCGGATTCAAACTCACTAAGAATTCCGGCTCCTCAACGACTTATGCGGTAAATAATTCTACATCTCCTATGTCTTCTTCTCATGCATTCACAAAACATACCTCAAGATCTGTAAGCGACACCAATTCAATTTCTCATTCTTTCACAAGCGGAAGTGAAAAGAATGGCAGCTATACAGTCGACACTTCAAAAACAATCCTTAGCGCACTGTTCAGCGGAGAACTCAGCGGAGGCTATTCGTTGACCACCGAGGAGGCACAATCATTTACGAAGGATCATAATGTTACTACAGAGAATTCAGAAGAAACAACCAGCTCCCATGAGTATGAAATTCCTGCCTACAGTGCAGCAGAGCTCGAACAGAACACCAACTCCAAACAATACGAAGAAGCCTATAACAGACCTGTGTATATTACCTACAAAGTTGCTGTCTTCTCCATGGCCGGCGGTCAAAAAGGCTCAAGATTTGATTTCGATACTTATTCCCAGAGAAGCTTCTTCTCCGAAATTGGATCCGATCAAACGGCAGCATGGAAAAATCTGAAAGACCGTACAAATGCTTCTGTGATCAAAGACTACACATTCAGTAAAGCGCACGGATTGACTAAACTGACTGGAAAGAGTTATGTATCCGACTTCTTCTGGCCATGGTCTGCACACACAGTGTTAAACTTCAACTGGGATAGCCCATATATCGATTCTATTCGTTGGGATGAAGTCATTAACAAAGCCAATTTGATGGGAATTGACGGAAATGATGCCACAACTGGTGAAAAAGCAGTCAAAACACTGACAACACAATTCCCTGTTTCTCAGACGAGCGGCACTATTGTTACAAAAACCGCTTCCGAAGAAATCAAACTGAAGGGCTTTATCTCTACCAAACAGCTGGAAACAGTATCCCTGGCAGACAATACACGGGGTACCTATGACATTGCTGAGGGTACAACTCTGCCATTAAATTCCATCCGACTGATCGGAACAAATACTGAAGGCACGGACTTTGTAGGATTCAACCCTAACCTTGGAACTTGGGTGCTTACAGATGAATACGGAAACTTTATTGAAGACTGCGATCTTGGAACTGTGACAAAAGACGCCAGTGGAAACCCAATCTTCAAAGCAGCCACAGGCCAAACAGGAACAGCTTATCTGAAATATATCGTTAACGATAATGTCTACAGAGTTTACGGCCAGGATAATGTAGATTCCTCGAAGGTAAATACCCCTGTCATCGCTGTAACAGTTAAGAGCAATGTTGAAGTCTTCGAAGGACAGATCGAAATTCCTAACGAAATCAACGTTACTTATACTCCAGGTGAATCCATTGACCTGAACAGCCTGAGAGGCCTGGATGTAAATATTTACGATAGCAAAGGACATCTGATTGACAAACCTGTTGAATGGGCTGCCAAAAAGAAATACGGTATGACTTTAACAGACGGCAAACTGAACATTACAGAAGATGGTGACTACATGATCCGTGCAGAACATGGTGATGTATTCTCTAACTGGATGACTGTACATGCACAAGCCGCTCCACAGACTGAACAGGAAGCTGCTCCAGAAGATGGACTGAAATA
>JABUSF010000002.1:51891-54034 GCA_021443945.1 Ileibacterium sp. | reverse complement strand
AACCGTCATCTCGATGACTTCATAACAAAAACAGCCATCTGCAAAGCAGAAAGGATAATCGTTCCTTCTGAATGCAGATGGCTTTTTATATTGCTGAGGCTTACCTGAGGCGTCGACTTTAAGGCCGCTTTCTTTCCTCTTTCCTGACCTTCTTCAAAAAACGGTTTGAAAACAGCACCTGAAAAATGAAATTCTTTGCTTGGCAGTGAAAAACCAAGTGAATTGATCCGCTGAACCTTCGGTCGGAATCGTGTTTTGGCATATTTCTTCCAGCAGGAAGGAAATTATTTCGAAAGAAATCTCCTTCATTGGATGTTTTTTTGTCCGAAAACATTCATACTCTCCCGCAAATGACAGGTATTAATTTTGTTTCTTCTTTTTTTGAATTCTTTTTCAAAGAAACGTTCATTTATTAATCACGGTTATTTTCCGAACTGTTCCTCAGTTCTTAGAAACCTATTTCTATACTGGAACCATCAACAAGGAAAAGAATAAGGAGTTAAACAATGTACTATAAGAACAAAAAACATTTACATCATAAACTTGCTGCCAGCATGCTGGCCGCCGCAATGATTTTCTCAGCCGCAGGTGCCCCGGTAATGGCCATGACCAACGAACCTGCCACCCTTCAGACGCAGCTGGCTCAGAAATCAGGCCTCAATTTCTATGATATTGCCAAGAATCAGAAAAATGGAGTCAACATAAACGACCCTTCTTCACTGATGAAATCCACACTGCTCAGCCAGCCGGATGGCAGCGGCAAAACCGTTTTGCAGCACTGGGCAGCTCTGGCTTGCGGAATCTTCTCCTCTACTCCATCCAGTTATGCTTCTGAGGATGCAGAAAAAGACATGGGAGCCGGGAAAGATTTGAAAGAATTCAGGAAACGATTTACCGAAGACGTAAGTACTGGAACAAAAAACTACGGTAATCTATATCAACTTCTCTCCACTGATCAAGAAAGAAAACAGTCCACAGAGGACAGCGACTTCGATGCAAAATACCATCAGGACATCAACACATATTCCACCGGACTCCGATACGCTCAAAACCTGAATGCTGTACAGGAAAAAGCTCACAGCCTTCTGGCGGATTTGGATGACAGCGAACATGTCAATCCAAGCGGCTATGCAAAATACCATTCTATTCCGGCAATGGCAGAGACGAAAGAAAAAGGAACACCTGCTTTATACTCCATGGTAGCCACCCGAGATAAAGATGGTATTCTCAGCGACTATACCTATAATGCATTGGGTCTCGCCTTCTACGATTTCCAGCTCGAAGAAGCCCCAGATGAAAGTGGCTTTAAGAAAACCACCCCTCTTACCGCAGAGCAGGTACAGGAAATTCGGGAAAAAATAGCTACCGGAAAAGCAGTTGATCTGAAGGGATTTACTTTCAGGAAAGAACCGACAGTAAATTCCCACACGTATGAAGTCAACGATTCTTCTTCTGTGATGACTGCCTCCCATTCCCTTGCAAAAACAACCTCTACAACCGTAACAGATACCAACACCGCTGCTTCCACTTACAAACAGGGAAAAGAATTCAGTGCAGGCGCTAAAGTTGGCGGAAAATTTTTCAGTGATCTGTTTACCGGAGAGCTTACCGCCGGTATGAAACTGACTAAAGAAGAGACCAAGACCGACACAAAAACCAATACTTATACGACCGCAAATACAGAAGTAAAAACCGATTCAAACAACTATCCAATTCCTGCTTATTCTGCGGCAGAAATTCAAACCAACACCTCCACAAAAAAGATTACAGAAAGCTACAGTAAACCCGTTGTCATTACCTATAAAGTGGCTGTCTTCTCTATGTGCGGTGAGCACCAAGGATCAAGTTTTGAAGATGGCGGCTGTTATCACAGAAATTTCTTCACAGAAATTGGAAGCCAAACAGACAATTCTACAGCCTGGTCCAACCTGCAGGACCGAACCGCCCCGAATCATATCGGCGACGATACCTATGATAAATCCAAAGCAGTTACCAAACTTTATGGCAGAAGATTTGCCAAGAACCCGTTGCGTTCACCGCTCTTAGGTCCATTCATGAATATAGCAGGTTATCTTGGTTTAGGTGCATCTAAAGGTATGAACTACCCGTGGGATAAACCCTATTTGGATCATATTAACTGGAA
>JABUSF010000002.1:48650-50291 GCA_021443945.1 Ileibacterium sp. | reverse complement strand
TCGTCCTCAGCTGACATCAAATAAAACGTCATCTCGATGACTCCATAACAAAAACAGCCATCTGCAACACAGAAAGGATGATCATCCCTTCTGAGTGCAGATGGCCTTTTTGCATGTTGACGGCTTCTGGAGGATTTCTGTACTAAAAACAGTTTCCAGACCTGTCCTGCATGCAGATTTTTTTAACAGGTTCGATACAAGGCAAAAGCTCCGCCTGCAGACGACGGAGCTTTTGCCAGGTTATGATTGAATCGTATGAAAGAATGATGGGCGTTTGAATTAAGCTGTCTTTTTCCCTTTGAACAGTCCAAGAGCAACAGCACCAACAACCGTTCCAACCACCAGAGCCAGAAGATACATCATCGGATTTCCGATGGTGAGCAGTACGAAGATACCGCCATGAGGAGCCATCAGTGTGCATCCAAACATCATGGACAGAGCGCCTGCCAGAGCAGAACCCAATGCACAGGCTGGAAGTACGTGCAGAGGATCGCTGGCTGCAAATGGGATGGCACCTTCCGTAATAAAGGACATACCCATAACGATATTGGTTGGAGCTGTTTTTCTTTCGTCTGCTGTGAATTTGTCTTTAAACAGCATCGTGGAAAGAGCAATGGCCAGTGGTGGAACCATGCCGCCGATCATAACAGCAGCCATGATGTTGTAGTTTCCAGTTGCCAGAGAAGCAGTACCAAATACGTAAGCCGCTTTGTTGATGGGGCCGCCCATATCCAGAGCCATCATACCGCCCAGAATGGCGCCAAGCAGAATGCTGGAAGTGCCGCTCATGGAGTTGAGCATATCGTTCAGAGCTGTGTTCAGCCATCCAACTGGAGGTTCAACAACAAAGATCATCAGAGCACCGGTAATCAGAATTCCAAAGAATGGGTACAGCAGGACAGGTTTAATTCCTTCAAGAGAATCCGGCAGGTTGGCAAACAGTTTCATCAGCAGTTTTACGACATAGCCGCCAAGGAAGCCGGCTGCAAGAGCGCCAAGGAAGCCGGAAGTTCCGTTTGCGGCAATGGCACCGCCCACAAATCCGACAGCCAGACCGGGCCGGTCGGCAATGCTTTCCGCAATGAAGCCTGCCAGTACAGGAAGCATGAAGCCAAAGGCGACACCGCCTACGTTTTTAAAGAAGGCTGCTGCTGGAGTAATGGTACCGAATGCAGAGCGGGCTTCCATATCCAGCGCGTCCATGTTTACAAAGAATCCATCCAGAAGGAAGGCAATGGCGATCATAATACCGCCGCCGACTACAAATGGCAGCATGTGAGAGACACCGTTCATCAGGTTTTTGTAAACCAGATGCCAGCCGGACTCATTGGATCCGGTGCTTTCCACGGCTTCATTGCTGGAGAAGCGCGGACCATTTGGATCGGTTGCTTTTTTAATCAGTTCTTCCGGTTTGGAAATACCGTCTTTTACAGGAACCTGAACTACGACTTTTCCATTGAAGCGTCCCATTGGAACTTTGGTATCGGCCGCCACAATAATACCGGCTGCTTCTGCGATTTCCTGATCGGTGAGCACGTTCTTAGCACCGCCCGAACCACGGGTTTCCACTTTTACCCGGTAGCCAAGTTCTTTGGCTTTGTTTTCAATGGATTCTGCTGCCATGTAGGTATGGGCAATGCC
>JABUSF010000002.1:46214-48362 GCA_021443945.1 Ileibacterium sp. | reverse complement strand
GCCGCCAGACCGGGCTTTTTAACCGCTGCATTGCGGCCATGAGGGATGGCAATCCCTTCACCCACACCTGTGGTTCCTTCGGTTTCACGCTTTTCAACTTCTTTTTTGTAAGCAGCTTTGTCACTGATTTTGCCGCTTTTGACCATCAGATCCACTGCCTGGTCAATGGTTTCCTGTTTTGTCTTGGGTGCAGCGTTTAGGTCGATGCTTTCCACTGCAAGAAGCTCACGAATTTTCATTTTCTCTCTCTCCTCTGTTTTAAAAATCGTTTAACAAGGCTTCTACTTCCTGGCGGGTGGCCAGATTTTCCGAAAATGCGGAAGCAGATCCGGTGCAGACTCCGTAAGCAAAAGCTTTGGAGTAATCATGATTTTCCAGATAACCGGCCAGGAATCCGGCGACCATGCTGTCACCGGCTCCTACAGAATTTTTCAAAACACCTTTGGGAGCCGCATGATGATGGCTTGTTCCGTTTTCGTCCAGCAGGAAGGCTCCGTCTTTGCCCATGGAGACAAGAACGTTTTTGGCTCCTTTGTCCTGGAGGACTTTAGCCGCTTTTTCAATTTCGTCCACTGTATTCAGTTCCATCTGCGCCAGTTCTTCCAGTTCATGAATGTTTGGTTTGATCATGAACGGACCATAGGGCAGCGTGTTGAGCAGCAGCTCGTTTGTCGCATCTACAATAAAGCCGCCGATCCGGTTTCCAATTCGATTTAAAATGTCCGAGTAAATGGTCTGAGGCAAATGTTTGGGGATGGCTCCGGAGATGATCAGGAAATCGTCCTTGTTCAATTCTTCCAGTTTGGCCATCAGCTCCTCGATGTTCTCTTTTGTAATATTGGGTCCCTGGCCATTGATTTCTGTTTCATCAATTCCGCGAAGCTTCACATTGATCCGGGTATTTCCTTCCTCAATCCGGATAAAGGAAGCGTCGACCCCCATTTCCTTGACCATGGATTTTAAGGCGATGCCAGTAAATCCGGCTTCAAAACCAAGAGCTTTGTTTTCAAACCCAAGATTTTTCAAAACGATGGATACGTTGATCCCTTTTCCGCCTGGATAAATCAGCTCACTGACAGAACGGTTTGTTTTGCCGATCTGCAAATCATCAAGAGTCATTATGTAATCCAGACTGGGATTCAGTGTCAGTGTGTAGATCATTTTTCTCTTCTCTCTCCTTTGGATGATGGACGCTGTTTTAAGCCAGAATCACTGTGGCCGTTTTGGGAATGTATGGCTCATTTTCCTTATTGGCACAGGTGATCAAAACTCCCTCCCGGCACCAGCCGAAGGTAATCCTGCTGGTCGTTGGAAACTTGCTTGAATCGGCAAGGATATACTTTTTCCTGCACGCCTGCATGGCAGCTTTTTTCGTGGCCGCTTCCATAGGATCGGGGGTGGTCAGCCTGCCCTGCTCATCCACTCCATTGGTTCCGAAAAACCCTTTTGTAAAGTTGTAGGCAGCCAGACTGTTGAGCGTTTCCGTTCCCACAATCGCTTCGGTGACCGCTTTGAAGCTTCCTCCCAGAATGGAAACCTGAAACCCTCTGGACGCCAGAATTCTGGCATGGCTGACCGCATTGGTTACAAACACCGCATCGCCCTCCGGAATGAATTCCAGCATGGCTTCGGTTGTCGTTCCTGCATCGATGTAAACAAAATCGTCCTGTTCGATCAGGGATGCGGCTTTCTTTCCAATCCTCGTTTTCTGTTCCCAGTTCACCTTCCGGCGGTTCTCCACGAAGTCCTCGGTCAGAATGACGCTCGTGCTGATCTTGACCGCTCCGCCGTGAACACGTTTGAGCAGGTTCTTTCTTTCGAGCGTTTCCAGATCCCTTCGTATGGTGGAAACGGAAGCCTGAAGAGGCTCCATCAAACTGGAAGCACTGATGCTTCCCTCCCTTTCCAGTCGCTGAAGAATCAGGCTGTGACGTTCACTTGTCAGCATTTTTCATCACCTCAATTACGTGCTGATATCCATTGAGCATTTGATCAATTTCGTGCACTTTCACTCAATTTCACTCGTAACTTGTATCTATAAATTACTGTATGCCCTTACATTTCTCAAGTGACATTTGTCATAATCAACCATGACAATTCACATTCCTTCATTTTCAATCAGAGTTTCTGCCGTCAAAAAAGAATGGC
>JABUSF010000002.1:41269-46139 GCA_021443945.1 Ileibacterium sp. | reverse complement strand
TGAACGCGGTCTGATTACTTCTTCCTGCGCTCAAAAGTGAAGGAATGACCGGTTTTGATCGTTTGTTCATTTTTGGAACAGCACTGTGGTCAATCGATCCAGGAAGTCAGGCAATCTAATTGAAGGTCTTTCGTCAATCTTTCAAACTATAGTCATCAAGAAAGTGAGGAATATTTCCCATGACAATTAAACAGGACATCGAAAAGATGGAAGAACGCTTCGAAGAATGCGAAATCAAACACGACGAAAAAGTCATCGCCAGAGAACAGGAAGGCATCGCTAAAGAAGAAGAAAAAATCATCAAACATGCCAACGATGCTGATGAATCCGCACTCGAAGGAAAAACAGGATTCTTCCACAACATGGATGAAAAACTGAAAGCCGCAGAAATTAATCACGACGAAAAAGTGATTGCTCATAAAACAGAAGTAATTGAAAAAGAGCAGGAAAAAATCGCAGAGCACGAAGGAAAAATTGCTGAAGAAAAAGCAAAAGCTGAATAACAGCTGAAAAACAGATTCCATTATCAGGATGAAAAAACGGCCGCCCGGCCGTTTTTTTGCGTTCTTCAGATTGTGAGCTGCCTTGGACTGCAAAGTCTTTGCAGATGCCTTTCATGACAATTGGGTTTTGTGCTTCTCTTTCACATAAAGAGCGGATTCAGATTTCAGCCGATGGACTGGCTGTCTTTCTGAATCCGCTCTTTCCTTTGAATTCCTCGATGTTTTGTAAATTACTGTATTCTCCCGTCTTCCATTGAATCCGTTTTTGAAAACTGAGAATGATACAGCCTGGCATACCGGCCGTTTCGTTCCAAAAGCTGATGGTGAGTTCCCTGCTCAACAATATCCCCGTTTTCGACAACCAGAATCAAATCTGCGTTGACGATGGTCGACAGACGGTGAGCAATCACAAAGCTGGTTCTTGACTCCATCAAAACATCCATGGCCTTTTGAAGCCGGCGCTCGATGCGGGTATCCACGCTGCTGGTCGCTTCATCAAGAATCAGAATTTTGGGATCCCGGATCAGAGAGCGGACAATAGTCAGCAACTGTTTCTGCCCCTGGGAAATGTTTTCCGCTCCTTCCGAAATCATCGTGTCATACCCATCCGGCAGCTGCTCAATCAATTCATGGACGCCAACTTTTCTGGCCGCTTCCACCATGTCTGCTCGGCTGGCTTCGGAACAGCCATACAGCAGATTGTCGGCAACCGTGCCTTCAAACAGCCACGGATCCTGGAGCACCAGACCATACAGACTTCGTAAATCTTCAAAAGACAGATCCTGAATGTCTGTGGAATTGATTTTGACTTTCCCGCTTTGCGGCTTGTAAAAACGCAGAAGCAGGTTGGTGATGGTTGTCTTTCCTGCTCCTGTAGGACCAACAATGGCTGCCGTCTGGCCAGAGCGGACATGAAAGCTTAAATCCTTCATCAAAGGCTGTTCATGATACGAAAATTCCACATGCTCAAAAGCCACCGACTCGATTTCCGTCACCGGCTGTTTTGTCATGGTCCGCTCTTCTTCCGGAAGGCTTAAAAAAGTAAACAATCGGTTCATTCCGGAAAAGGCAGATTGAATGGCTGAAGAAAGCTGGCCAATCTGTGCCACTGGATCATTCACCATCCAAATATAGCGAATGAATGCCTGCAGATCTCCCAGCATCATGGCTCCGTTTAAAACCTGAAAGCATCCGTACACGGCACAGGTGGAAAGAATGGCATAATTCACTGCACTGACCGACGTACTGACAAACGTGGACATCCACTGCGCCTTAAACCCGTTTTCCTTCATGGTTCGGTTGGCTTTTTCAAACCGTTCTTTGGCCTGCTTCTGATAGTTGTAGGCCAGAATCTCCTGACAGCCGGTATACAGTTCATTGACTGTGCTGCTCAGCTCGGATAAAGCTTCCTGCTGAGCATCATAAACAGGCTGTGACTTTTTATAGACCGTTAGGGCGGATATGGCAAGGCAGGGCAAGCCAATCAGGACGATCCCGGTCATGGGCAGAGAAATCTGAATCATGATAAACATACTGAAGCAGAAGGTGCAGACTGCCGAGATGATTTGGGAAAGGGTCTGCTGGAGGGCAGTGGAGACCGTATCCACA
Source organism: Ileibacterium sp. (assembly GCA_021443945.1). GTDB lineage: Bacteria > Bacillota_I > Bacilli_A > Erysipelotrichales > Erysipelotrichaceae > JABUSF01. Next base: position 44,028 of record JABUSF010000002.1, on the reverse strand, counting down.
TCGTTGGTAATTCTCGAAAGAAGATCTCCAGCGGGATGGCTGTCAAAATAAGAGACCGGCAGACGGTTGATCTTTTTTTCCACTGCCTTTCGCACATCATACACCGCCGCCTGAATGGAGTCGGTCATCAGAAAGTTGGTGACAAACTGCAGGGTAATCTTCAGCAGGTACGTCAAAAGCAGCCCCCAAAGAATTCGGACAATAATATCCATCTGAATATGGGCTCCTGTCACCCCCTGAGCCATGGCCGTCAGATCCTTTTGAATCTGGTTGGTAATTTCTGCTTCCGGCAAAGCCATATAAGCATAAATCACCTGCAGGATCACGCTCAGGAACAGACCGATCCAAAGCTTTCGCTGGTGAGGCTTCAGATACGTCCACAAATGAGCCAGACACTGGCGGGCGGTTAATTTGTCAGACATAAGATCCAGCCTCCTCTTCACTCATCTGGGAAAGGACAATTTCCCGGTACACCTCGCATCCTTCAAACAGTTCCTGGTGGGTTCCTGTTCCCGCCATTTTCCCCTGATCCAGTACCACAATCAGATCTGCATCCCGAATGGTGGAGATGCGCTGGGCCACAATCAGGAAAATGGATTTCTTCATGACAGGCGCCAGGGCTTTGCGCAGACGGGCATCCGTGGCAAAATCCAGGGCAGAAAAGGAGTCATCAAAGATATAGAGACCAGACTCTTTCATCAGCGCCCGGGCGATGGAAAGCCGCTGCTTCTGCCCGCCGGAAAGATTGGTTCCTTCTTCAGAAATCAAATCGTCAAAGCCCTCTTTTCTCTCCTGAATAAAGGAGAGTGCCTGTGCCAGAGCAGCTGCTTTTTCAAGATCCTGTCTGGAGGCATCTTCTTTGGAAAATGCAATGTTTTCCTCAATGGTTCCGGAGAAGATGTGGGGCTTTTGAGAGATATAACCAATCCCGTCTCTCAAAGATTTCAAAGAGTACTCCTGAATGGGGCAGCCATTGATTTTGANNCTCCGTGTGTGACGTCATAAAATCGGGGAATCAGTTTTCCAAGAGATGATTTTCCCGATCCGGTAGACCCTACGATGGCGATTTTCTGACCGGCTTTGGCCTGGAAGCTGATGTCCTTTAAAATCAGTTCTTTTCCCTCCGGATAGCCAAAATCCACATGATCAAATTCCAGTGAGGTCACCGGTTCCATCTCCATTCCTTTTTGCTCGGGGTGGATGGAGGATTTCAGCTGGAGCACTTCCTGGATTCTTTCTGCCGATACGTTGGCTTTGGGAAACATGGTAAAAATGGTGCAGAACATCAGAATGGACATCATCAGATTGAACAAATACTCCATGAAGGCGATCAACTCTCCGATTTGAACCATTCCGTTTTGAATCATCCCGGCAGCGACATAGTAGAGAAGGATGGTCAGAATGTTCATCAGAAAGAAAAACATGGGATTGGTCATGGACATCAGCTTGAACAGAATTGTGCTGACATTTCTGTATTCCCCATTTTCCTTTTCAAACCGTTTTTCTTCCTGCTGCTGGTTGTTCAAAGAACGAATGACCCGAATGCCGTAGATGTTGTCTCTCAGAATGGCATTGATCCGGTCAATGGACGTTTGCTGGCGCTGGGAAAGCGAGCCCGAGACCTTATAGACGATCCAGGCTCCGGCAGCAATGAGCGGAATTCCGGCCAGGACGATCAGGGCCATTTTCATGCTGGTCAGCATGGACAGGGCTGCAGAGACCGCAAAAAGCACCAGCATAAACATGCCATTGCGCAGCATCATGTTCAGAAACATCATGATTTGATAGGCATCCGAGGACGTTCTTGTAATTAAGGAAGGTACTCCCACACGGCGGATTTCTTCATGAGAGAGCGTCATGACGTGTTCAAACAGATCTTTTCTCAAATCGTAAGCCACTGACGCGGTTATTTTCGAGGATGTCCAGTACCCGGCAATCAGGCTGCTCAGGCCTATTGCTGCCATCACAAGCATGATTTTGTAAATAGACCACAATACAGCGGGATCCTGCATCTGAACACCGCTGTCGATCATTTTTCCAATAAAAAATGGAATGCCAAGTTCGGCCAGAGCGACGATCATCATCGAGATCAAGTCGATGGTCAGCAGAAGTTTGTACTTCTTTACATATGGAAGAATCAGCTTCATAAACATTCTTCACCTTTCTCAATTCATTCAGATTCCATCCATCAAAACAAACCTTTAAAACCCTGTCAATCACCCTTGAAAAGTCATACTGGAACGAAGAAACTGAATTTATCAAAAGATGTCTGGATCTGAACTTGTCTTTCATTTTCAGAAATCAAGCATGGGTTGGATTCAAACATTTAAAAAGAAAGAAGAAGGAAATCAAATGGAAAACTATACCGCTCAAAAAGTCAGCGATCATGTCTGGGCGATTCACAGCTGCACCGGTGAGATTCAGTATTTCATCGAAGGGGAAAGCAAAGCGCTGCTCCAGGATACCTCTTCCGGTATGAGAGGGTTAAAAAAGCTGGTGGACTCCCTGACCGACAAACCGATTGAAATCATTCTCAGTCACGGGCATCCTGATCATGCCATGGGCATTCAGGAATTTGATGTCCCGGTTTATCTGCACAAAGACGATGTGGAGATGTACCGCCAAATGAGAGGAATGGACAATCCAGGCATGCTTTCCGGCATGCTGGGCCGCCCTGTTTCCCCCGAAGAAGTGATCCCGTTTGACCCCGATTTTGAATTTGAAGATTTAAAAGAAGGAGATGTGTTTGATCTTGGAGG
>JABUSF010000002.1:31321-40106 GCA_021443945.1 Ileibacterium sp. | reverse complement strand
GGATGACGGTACAGCTTCCATGTCATCAAAACACCGCCAGCGCAAAACGCGATGGCACTGGCTGCGGCAGCGCCGGCTGTCTGCCACCCGGCCTGAGGAATGGTGATGGTGCTTCCAAACAGGTGCAGCGTGGTGGAAGGATAAATCAGCAGAACATTGAAAAGGACATTGATGCCATTCATGAACAGGCCCACTTTCATGGGCGTTTTGGTATCTCCAGCCGCCCTTAAAACCGTACCGAATATCATGCAGGCACTTCGAAACAGCAGGCAGGAGCTCAAAATCATGAAATACATTCTGGCTTCCGGTTCAATGGACGGATCAATCTGCATCCACTGCGTAATTTGAGGAGCCAGGCCAAGAGCTGCCGCCGTAAAAACGATCCCGCAAATCAGCGCTGTCAAAACGGACTGGGCACTGATTTTTCTCGCCTGTTGGACATCCCCTGCTCCTAATGACTGAGAGATTCTGGCCAGAAAGCCAATTCCCATAGCCGAAATGGTCCCGGTCACCAGCCAGTTCAAGGTTCCGGTTGCCCCCACCGAAGCTGTGGCATGAGTGCCCAGACTGCCCACCATGGCCGTGTCGATGTACTGAACAGCCGTCTGCAGAAGCTGTTCCAGCATGGTCGGCCATGCCAGGGCAAAGATGGCCGGAATCATGGCCAGATTTTTGTTTCTGTCAAAGAAACGGCCTGCGCTCATTCTTTCATCCTCTCCTTTTCCTGTTCTCTAAAATACCACGATCTGCTTTGCATCCGACATGAAAATCAAAACTATTTCCAAATAAAAACATCGGCGGCTGCCGATGCACTTTCCGGTTCTATTTTCTGTATTTTGGCCTCTTGTTTTCATTGTAATGCATGGCACAAGCGGCCAACATCAAAACAAAAGCCGGGATGAGATAAAGACATCCCCGTAACAGAACCACTCCTCCAAAGGCTCCGTCCATTTCTCTTGGATCTTCCAGTCCGGCACGAATCATGATCTTTTCAAAATAAAGCTGATACTGCGCCCAGTCCTGGCATACAACCCATCCAAATGCCATGATCAATGCAAGTCCGATTCCAAACAGAATCAATGTCCCTTTGGACGGTTTTTCTTTCCACCAGTTTTTCATAGTTCACCCATATGACCCTTTGGTCCATTTTTCGATATGATGGAAATTTTACCACGATTTTCCCTTTCGATTTCTGATTTATTTCCTGTTTCTTCAAAAAAGATTTGAAAGCACAAAATCTCCGTTCCGCATCCTTCCTGACAGACTGTGATTCTGAACATCCTCTTAAGAAATTCATTTTGAAAGGTTTGGAATTGGTTTACTGCCCTTTAAGAAACCAGGCATAAGATCAAAAGCGTAAAAGATAACTGCAAGAAAAAGAAAAGAGCTACCCATAGAGATAGATTATAAAAGGAGAAAATTAGAAATGAAAAAAATCGCAGCAATCGTTTGTACCGCACTCATGACACTGTCCCTGGCTGCTTGTGCCCCAAAAGCCGGCACAGCCGTTCCAAGCACCAAAGACTTTTCCGGAAAAACAGTTGAAGGCCTGGTTGAATCTGTAAAAGGATCGGATGTCACCATCCGTCTTGGTGAGATCAGCCCCAACGCCCTGGGATACGGAAATGAGACCGCTGACTTTGACCTGTCAGAGGCCGCCGTAAAAGTTCAGGAAGATAAAAACACAAAAGATGGATCCATCAGCGATGTCACCAAAGATTCCGTCGTTTCCTTTAAAGTTGGAAACGATAAAAAAGTCAGTGATGTGACCGTTCGCAGCGATATCAAAGTGACGGCGGTGGAACCTGATAAATCTTACGACGGTAAATAAAAACGGCCCCCCTGTGCAATCCATAAACGGCCTCCTTCTGTCCTTTATGGATTGTTTTTCTTTGCCTCATTTCCTTCTGTATGCAAAAGGAAGAACGAACATTCTGAACATCCTCTTAAGAAATCCATATTGAAAGGTTTGGAATTGGTTTACCCTCCTTTAAGAAACCAGGCATAAGATCAAAAGCGTAAAAAATAACAGCAAGAAAAAGAAAAGAGTGATCCATAGAGATGGATTATAAAAGGAGAAAATTAGAAATGAAAAAAATCGCAGCAATTGTATGTACCGCACTGATGACACTGTCTCTGGCCGCTTGCTCAGCAACCGTCAGCACAAAAGATTTCACCGGAAAAACCGTTGAAGGTCAGGTGAAATCCGTAAACGGATCCGATGTGACCGTTCAGCTGGGCGAAGTGGACGGCTCCACCCTGAAAATGGGAAATGAAGCAGCAGAATTCGTTCTGGACAATCCAACGGTAACCGTTCAGGATGCCAGTGGCTCAAAAGAAGGTTCCATCAGTGACGTCACTCAGGATTCTGCCGTATCCTTCAAAGTCGGCAAAGATAAAAAAGTCAGCGATGTCACCGTTCGAAAAGATGTCGACAGTACCATGACCGATATGAGCAAATCCTACGACGGTAAATAAAACCAAAATCTCAAACGCATAAACAGTCCATGAAAGACTTTCTTCTGTCCTTCACGGACTGTTTTTTTGTTCTTCCAAAACTCTTCCGGCAAAAGGCGGGACATGGCGCAACGTTCAAAATTTTGATCTGGAGTTTGTGCCCGCAAAAAAAGCACCCCCGGTCTGCAGACAGGAAGTGCTTGATGAATTGCTGATTGATTTTCGGACCATCCCTTTTTCAGGATGACTTGGGATTACAGATTCCAGATGTCGTTGTTGTACTGGGCAATGGTGCGGTCACTGGAGAAGAAACCGGCTTTTGCAATGTTGACGATCATCATAGAAGCCCATTTGGACGAATCTTCGTAAGCGGCATAAACCTTTTTGCGCTCGTTCATATAAGATTCCAGATCCAGCAGAGCCATGAACCAGTCTTTGGTTGTGATGTCATGGTGCAGACGTCTCAGGTTTTCTTCGTCTCCCAAAGCGATCATTTCTTCAGAGACCAGGAAGTTGACCAGATCGGCGACTTTGGAATCTTCTTCCATAATTTTGGCAGAAGAATAATCGGCCTTGGCATAATGGTCAATGACAGTGTCGGAGTCTGTTCCGAAGATGAAGATGTTGTCATCCCCGACCAGTTCATGGATTTCTACATTGGCTCCATCGTCTGTTCCCAGAGTCACTGCTCCATTCAGCATGAATTTCATGTTTCCGGTTCCGGACGCTTCTTTGGAAGCCAGAGAAATCTGCTCGGAGATATCCGCTGCCGGAATCAGCTTTTCCGCACAGGTTACGTCGTAGTTTTCCACCATCACCAGCTGCAGATATTTGGACACAACCGGATCGTTGGCAATGATGTCAGACAGGACCAGAATGGCGTGAATGATGTCTTTGGCAATGATGTACGCCGGAGCGGCTTTGGCACCAAAGATCACAGTGATTTTCTTTGGCGGTACGTAGCCGTTTTTAATTTCCTGGTACATGTTGATCACAGAAAGCAGATTCATCTGCTGCCGTTTGTATTCGTGCAGACGTTTGACCTGAATGTCAAAAATGGAATCCGGGTCGATTTCAACACCCTGACGTTTTTTCAAAAATTCTGCCAGTTCTTTTTTCTTTTCGGCTTTAATGGCCAGAACTTCCTGCTGAGCTTTGGCATCCTGGGCATAAGGCATCAGCAGATTCAGTTCTTCCGCATCCTTCAGGAAACCGTCTCCGATTTTGGAAATGATCCAGTCGGTCAGCTGAGGATTGCAGGCTTCCAGCCAGCGGCGGAAGGTAATTCCGTTGGTCTTGTTGTTGAATTTTTCCGGGTAAAGCTTGTAGAAGTCATTCAGCTCGGTGTGTTTCAAAATATCGGTGTGAATGGCAGCTACCCCGTTTGTGGACTTGGAAAAATGAATGTCCATATGGGCCATATGAACGGTGCGGCTGTCATCAATGATGGCGGTTTTTGGATTGCTGTCCCGCTCTTTGGCCATTCGGTCCAGCTCTTCAATGATCGGCATCAGCTGCGGAGCGACCTGAAGCAGATAGCTTTCCGGCCATTTTTCAAGAGCTTCCGCCAGAATCGTGTGATTGGTGTAAGCACAGACCTTTTCCACCTGTCCGATGGCTTCTTTGATGTCCATGCCTTCTTCCACCAGCAGGCGGATCAGTTCCGGAATAACCATAGAAGGATGGGTGTCATTAATCTGAATGACCACATGATCAGACAGTTCACTCAGAGGCCATCCGTTGGCTTTTACATCTTCCAGAATCATCTGAGCCGCAGCGCTGACTAAGAAATACTGCTGGTAAACACGCAGCTTCCGGCCGTTTTCATCGCTGTCGTCCGGGTACAGGAACAGAGGCAGGTTCTTTTCAATTTGTGTTTTGTCAAAGTCGATTCCGTTTTCCACAATGCCTTCATCGGCTGTATCCAGATCAAAGAGCAGCAGCTCATTTTTCTTATGGGTGTATCCGATGACGTCGATGGAATACAGGTGAGCCTGCACATCAAAGTCTTTAAAATGAACGGTATAGTATTTTTCCTTGTCGTTCAGCCAGCTTTCGTTGGTCATCCATGGGTCTGGCTGTTCGTTTTGTTTATGATCTTTGAACTGCTGATGGAACAAACCTAAATGATAATTGATTCCAACACCGTTTCCAGGCAGTTCCAGTGTGGCGATCGAATCCAGGAAGCATGCAGCCAGACGGCCCAGTCCGCCGTTTCCAAGAGATGGTTCCGGTTCTGCTTCCTCTACATCTGCCAGGCTGTGTCCATTGGCAGCCAGAATTTCCTTCACATCTTTATAGATGCCCAGGTTGATCAAATTGTTGGAGAGCAGTTTTCCGATCAGAAACTCTGCGGAAATGTAGTACAGCTTTCTGTCTCCAGTAATTTCAGGCGCGTCCTTCATGAGCTCTTTTGTAAGATCGAGCAGCATGCAGTACAGCTCTTCATTGCTGCAGGCAGCGAGTTCTTTATGAAACTGGCTCATTGCACTGTCCTGCATTTTTTTGCATAAATCCATAATGATTCCTCCTGTGAGCAAGGATACAAAAGCCGATGTCTTTATGCCATCGTAATGAATGAAAACGTTTTATCAGCCCTGATTTTCCCCTGTATAGAGGCTGAAAGCGCACATTTTCGTCCGATTCAGATAATTTTGGCGGTTATGATTGTGCTGTTTTCAGGATTTTCCTTCTGTATATTTGATTATTTTTGTTATTTCTTTATATATCCTTTATATCCTATTATCTGCATAGCGCTTACAGGTGGTTACCCGTTTGCCTTTCCATTTTTGTTTTCATTCTTTCTGCATTTTCAAAAGAAGCCCTGAATCTGCGAAACAGACTGCTACAATGAAGCCAGTGAAAGTTGAAAGAAAGAGGTAATCCTATATGGCATTTCCAGAATATTTTCTCTGGGGCGGAGCCATTGCCGCCAACCAGGTGGAGGGCGCCTGGAACGAAGACGGCAAAGGCCTGTCTGTAGCAGACTGCGCCGTTTTCAAGCCCAACGTAGATGTATCCGACTATGCAGCCCATAACAAAGTCACCCCTGACACCATCCGTCAGGCGATGGAAACCCGGCATCCGGAAGACTATCCAAAACGCAGAGGGATTGATTTCTACCATCGGTATAAAGAAGACCTGGCTTTGTTTAAGGAGCTGGGATTTAAAACCCTTCGCCTTTCCATTGCCTGGAGCAGGCTGTTTCCCACCGGTGAAGAAGAGGAAGTCAACGAAGCAGGCATTGCGTTTTATGAAGAGGTGCTCAAAGAGATGAACCGGCTTGGCATTGAGCCTTTAATCACTCTGTCCCATTACGAAATGCCCCTTCATCTGGCCCTGGAATACAACGGGTGGGAAGATCGGCGGATGGTGGAAAAGTTTGGCCGTTTTGCAAGAGTGTGCTTTGAAAGACTTTCTCCCTATGCCAAATACTGGCTGAACTTCAACGAGATCGACAGCATCTCCCGTCATCCTTTTACCACCGCCGGCATCATTCCCGGTCAAAGCAAAGCCGGCGATGAACAGGCCTATTTAAGTGCCTTCCACCATCAGGCTCTGGCCAGTGCGCAGGCTGCCCTGGATTTAAAAAAAGTACGGCCGGATGCTCTGATGGGATGCATGGTCACCAAGCTGACGACCTATCCTTTAACCTGCCGTCCCGACGACGTATACAAAGCTCTGCGAAAAAATCTGGACAACTTGTTCTTTTCTGATGTCATGGTCTTCGGAGAATATCCCCGGCTGAAACTGGCTGACTTTAAAGCACAGGGACTGAAGGTTCCCTTTGAAGAGGGGGATGCTGAACTTCTGAAAAAAGGAACGGTGGATTTTGTTTCCTTCAGCTACTACATGTCCATGACAGAAACGACAGATCCAAACGCCGAAAGAACCCCCGGCAATACGATTCTGGCGGTCAAAAACCCCTATCTGGCCAGCAGCGAATGGGGATGGCAGATTGATCCGGTCGGTTTGAAAACTTCTTTGGTGGAGCTGTATGACCGCTATAAAAAGCCTTTGTTTGTGGTGGAAAATGGAATGGGAGCCAAAGATATGGTGGAAGAAGACGGAAGGATTCACGATCCTTATCGAGTGGACTATTTCAGAAGCCACTTTCTGGAAATGGAAAAAGCCATTGATGCCGGCGTAGAACTGATGGGATATACTTCCTGGGCGCCCATCGATCTGATTTCCGTATCCACCAACCAAATGTCCAAACGATATGGGTTTATTTATGTGGATCAGGACGACTTTGGAAACGGATCGCTGAACCGCTCAAAAAAAGACAGTTTCTACTGGTACCAGAAAGTCATTGAAACCAATGGAAGAAGTCTGCACGAAAGTGAGTGAGCTTTGGATTTTTGAAGCTTGTTTTCAGGCCTATATTTTTCAAGCATATATATTGAGGAAAATACCTGAATCATAAATCTTATAAATAATGAAAACACTAAAGGAAGCCTTGGAAAACAGCTGTCAGAATTATCAGATCCAGGATGAATTCGGCAATGCCAAAATGTCATTGTATTCTGCTACAGAAGGAGTGCAGCTCGCCTTTTTAGACGTGCACCGCAAAAGTCAGAACTGGGCAAGAAATATTGAAGGTCCTACTTTGGAAATCCACTTCTGCCAGCAGGGCCGTATGGAACAGGAATACAATGGTGCCTTTGCCTATTTGGATGCGGGAGAGTGCTGCGCTTTTATCCGTACCGGCTCTCAAACGGTATATGACTTTCCTTTAGAGCACTATAAAGGGATGGTTTTGATTCTGGACCTGAACACTTCCTCGGAATGGATGGATTCTGTGCTGGATCGACACCGCTTTTCCCCTCAGGCCCTGGCTTCCCTGCTGAAAGGAGAAAATGGATTTTTCTTATTTAAGGACGCTGCCGTTCTGGTGCACTGTTTCAAGTCCATGTTCAACAGTCCTGAAGAAAACCGCCTTTCCTTATGGCGGCTGAATATTTTAAACATTCTGTTTTTTATTGGCACGCATTTAAATTCACAGGGGACGGAGGAGAGAGTTTACGTTACGGCTGCGCAGTCTGCCTTAGCCAAGGAGATTTCTGCCTATATGGCTGCCAACATGGACAGTCACTGGACGCTGGACGATTTGGCAAAACAGTTTTCCATCTCCAAGTCCTCTTTGCAGGATTTGTTTAAAAAGGTTTATGGAACGTCTGTCCATGCCTACCGGCGTATGCAGCGCATGCAGAAAGCAGCTTTACAGCTGAGCATGACCAATAAATCGATTGCGGAAATTGCCGCTCAAGCAGGCTATGACTCTCAAAGCAAGTTTTCCAGAGCCTTTAAGGATGTCATGGATCAAACACCTCTCCAGTATCGAAGAGGGCAGAACCTCCATGAAAGCCAGGTCGATTTGGATGCCGTCATTCTGGACTCCGCCGATTTAAATCTCGATTTCTAGCAGCACCTGCAGGGTGCTGTTTTCTTTTGAAAGCATAGACCGTCAAGTTCTAAAAAGTTATAGTGAATTTATAAAGTTATAGAAGCTTATAGCAATAACAATCAGTTATAGAAAGTTATAGAAAAGGAGATTCCAATGGCCAAATATACCATTTCTTTTGGAGAAGAGCCGTCCAGTCTCATTACCCGCTCTTTGCAGATGGATGAAATTTACCAGGCCTTTCTGGACTCGGAACCCCAGTGCCGGGTGTTTATGCTCACCGGGGTGCGGGGGTCCGGCAAAACCGTCTGCCTCAGTCAGCTGTCCAGTTATTTTTCCAAACAGTCCGACTGGCTGGCGGTGGATTTGAATCCCCAGCGCAATCTGCTGATGACTCTTTGTTCCTCTCTGCACACCAAAATGAAGTCCTCCAGCCTGCTGGAAGATTTGAAGCTGAATGTAAGCCTTGGACCGGTGGCAGCCTCCTTGAATCCCAATGCCGCTCCCATCGACATTGCCGATCAGATCGAACTGCTGCTGGACCGGCTGAAAAGGCAGAACAAGTCTGTTCTCTTCACCATTGATGAAGTGTCCAATACCCCTTCCATGCAGGAGTTTGCAGCCCAGTTTCAAATCTGGGCCCGGAAAAAATACAATGTGTTTCTGGTCATGGCCGGTCTGTACGAAAACGTGGATGATCTGAGCAACGATGACAACCTCACCTTTTTAAACCGGGCACCCAAAATTTATCTGCAGCCTTTAAACCGGGCTTTGATTCAGGAAAATTACGAGAAAAATCTGGGAGTATCTGCGCAAATCGCCCGAAGCATGGCTGAAATGACCAAAGGCTATCCCTACGCCTTTCAGGCCTTGGGGTATGTTTGTGAACGGCATCCCGGCGCCGAGCTTTCTGAAATCATCCCT
>JABUSF010000002.1:28470-31247 GCA_021443945.1 Ileibacterium sp. | reverse complement strand
TCAAAGCCATGGCGGATATTTCCAGCACGAAAGTCAAGGAAATCCGGGAACAGGCCTCTTTGAATTCCAGTCTGTTTTCCACGCCTAGAAAACGGCTTTTGCGCAAAGGGATTCTGGTCAGCCCTTCCTATGGCCATCTGGCCTTTACCCTGCCCCGCTTTGCGGAATATATTCAATGGGAAACAGATGAAGACAAATAGGCCGCTGAAAAAGGCATTCAAAAAGCAGAAGCCCTTTTTGAATGATTCTCGATGGAGCTTCTGCTGTCAAAATATGAAATCTCATTTTATGGAAGAAGATCTAATGGACAGTTCGGTCAGGACTGTCTTTTTTCGTTTCCAGCTTCCGGTAGTAGTTTTCCAGATCCTCCATCATCTGCTTTTTGACCGCCTCAAAATCATCCTTTGTCATCTGGCCAAACAAAGCACGGTTCATCGCGATCAGGTTGAGGTCTTTGGAATAATAGATAAACCGTTTGCGCTCGAACTTTTCAAAGGGATTGGTCAGCATGTTTCGCTTGATGAATTTTCGATCCTGGAGGGTTTTGGAATTGTAGGGGCACGTTGCTCTGTCCACCGGAAGATGCTGATGGATGCGGTTTTGATAAAAAGCGATGTAGTCATCGAGCACTGCGTCAATGCTGGCCTCTCCGTTCACATCCAGATGCTTTATAAAACTCAGCAAAAAAGGCATTTTATAGGAGAGGGAGTAATCCCGCTCGTCCAGAAAGTCGAAAAAGTCCTTTTTGATGGTTTCATCGGTGTGCTCTTCAATTCCCAGCTTGTTTCGGATGGCCTGTGCATCTTCCGGGCTGAACATGGGGATTTTTTTGGATCCGAACTGGAAGGTCACCGTAGGCACGATCGTTTTCTTTTTGATCCAGCTGGTGATGGTTCCCGTGCTGACAAAAAACTCTCGGGCCAATTGTTCCTGGCTGAGATAATTCCCATACATGTCTTCAAAGGATTCGATGTCCACCTTTTCAATGCGCTCCACCCGTTCCACCAGACCGTCCACTTCAATCATATCCCCCACTTTGTAATGCCGGTTGGGATCGCCAAAGGGGACGTAATCGGGATTGTTGAAAATGGCATGGAGCGTAAAAGGTTTGACCATACTGCCGTAACTGTCCACCACATCAATAACAAATACGCTGTCCTTGGTGTCGGTCTTTCTCAAGCCTCTTCCCAGCTGCTGCAGATACAGGACTTTGGAAAGAGTCGGTCTGGCCATAACCAGAATGCCAAGATCCGGATAGTCCCACCCCTCCGAGATCATCTGACAGGAGCACAGGAAACGAATTTTTTTGTTTCGAAAGTCCTCCATAATCTTTTCCGGGTTCCCGGATCCGTTGACAAAGGCTTTGGCCGAAATGCCGGCCTGGTTTAAAACTTTTTCCATTTCCTTGGCATGGCGGACATTCACGCAGAAGATGACGCCCTGCTTTTGAGCCATTTCTCCTTGACAGAAATATTCCTTGAGTACATCGGCAATGAGCTCATTTCGGGAAGTGACCCGGATGCAGTGCTCCAGATCGGCATTCTGGTAATCTTTGCCGTTGATGCGCACTTTGCTTAAGTCGATGTTGGTTTCAATCCGAAATGCACTGCAGGAAGCAATAATCTTCTGGTCCATAGCCTCTTTTAAGGTCAGATGGCTTCGATAGGAACCGAAAACTTCCTCCAGCTTCTTTTTGTCCGGTCTTTGATCGGTGGCGGTCAGCCCCAGCAAAAAACCGGGATTGAAATGCTGGATCATCCGCTTCATTCCCGCAGCGACCGCATGATGGGCTTCGTCCACCACAATGCAGTCATAATATTTAGGATCAAATTCCTTGTAATGGCGCTGCATGTAGGCGTAAGTACAAAGATCAATGTTGTTTTTCAAGGGCTGCAGGGTGCTGTCTATTCGCTCTTGCCAGTCTTGTTTGATGGCACTGGAAGGAACCAGGATCAGAACTTTCTGGTCCGGGTTGTTTTCATGACAGCGAAGCAGATCTTCCTCGACCACTTTGGATTTTCCGCTTCCGGTGGGAAGGACCACCAGAAAGCTGACCGTCCCCTTTTTTCTGGCCTCTTCGATGGCTTCCAGCAGGTTTTCCTGGTGGGGGTACAGCTGAAAAGAGCGGCTGACAGGATGGCCCAGTTCCAGAAAATCAGAAGCATTCTGTCCAAAATACGTTTTGATGTCGTCTTCAAACCGGTCGGTAAACCGGCAGTCTTCCGTGGAGAAACGAAATACTTTAATTCCCTGCGCCATGCAGGCATTCTGTTTTTCCAGCTGTGCGCGGTAGCGACGAAGGCCAATGATCTGGGGATGATGGTAATGAACGCCGTTTTCCTCCACCGCAATGTCCCCGTTTTTGGTGCTGAGGAAGTAGTCAAAATACTTTGTGGATCCTTTTCGGTCCACAACCCCATACTCCTTTTGCAGAAAGCGAATGCTTTGCCGGCCGTACACGGAAGAAAAATGGTCTTCAAAGTAAAGCTCCAGAGGGGACGCATCGGCCAGGTTCTGCCGGTTTGCAGCGGGCAGCAGCACAGGGGCGGCGGATTCTTCATCCTCCAGTCCGTCGTGCAAAAAGCTTTCCAGCTGTCCGGCATCTTCTTCCAGAAACCGGAACACTTTTTTGTATTGATGCATGTACTCGTTTTGTGTGTTCGTAATCAAAGAGTAGGAAAAAATATCATTGTCTTTTCGGGTGCAGACATCATGATCCAAAATCACCGCTGTATCCTGACAGACATAAAAGCGGCTCCATGCGTGATCGTTGTAGT
>JABUSF010000002.1:25304-28369 GCA_021443945.1 Ileibacterium sp. | reverse complement strand
TCCGGGCTGATCCATTGTTCCAGCATTTCAAACCCGCCGGTTTGATCCAGCAGGTTTTGAAGAGTGATTTCTGTCAGATCCCTGTACTTTCTTCCCTCGCGAATTCCCTGAAAGTCTCCGTATTTAAAGGAAGCATATAAAATCCCATTTTCATGAAGAGCTTCTTTTAAAGCAGACAGAACGGTTTCCAGCTCTTCCTGCGAACAATGAAGCAGGCTGGCGCAGGCCCAGATTCCATCGTATTGATCCCGATCCTGAAACTCACCAAAAAGCTCATGGCGAACGGTCAGCCCTGTCAGGGCAGCTGTATGTTCACAAAACGCCTTCGTGCCATCCAAAGCGGTCACATCCAGTCCCTGTTCCAGAAAAAACAGAGTGTCCCGCCCCGATCCGCAGCCAAAATCCAGAATGGAGGCTCCTTTTTTCAAGTGGGATAAAAACCGTTTTTGACAGCTTCGAAGGTCTGCCTGCTGGGTGGACTGAATGTATTCCTGGGCATGATGTTCGTAATAGTCGATTGTGCAGGACATGAAGTCTCCTTTTTCATATTGTGTTCATCTTATCATTGATGTTCCGGATGGTTTGCATCCTTTGCGGCGGACTGGTTTTCATTTCCGTTTTATCCATCAAAACAGACAAACTGACAGACCATCAGAATGGTTTTCGCAGCCAAAGAAAAAGAGCTGTCTTTTTCCACTGTTGTTTGAGGTGAAAAGGCAGCTCTTTGCAGGTTGTTTTGAAAGCCGGAACTTATTCTCTATCCTTCGGTTTCGATTTCGATATGGCTTCCGTTTTTATCTTTTGTAATGCGGATTTGCTGGGGGATGTTTTCCTTGAGCTCTTCCCGGTGACTGATAATGCCCACCAGTTTGTTGGAGTCGGAAAGCTTCAGCAAAATCTCCATGGCACTTTCAATGGATTTTTTGTCCAGGGTTCCAAATCCTTCGTCGACAAACAGAGCGTCCATCTGAATGCCGCCCATATTGGTGGCGATGGTGTCGGAAAGGCCAAGAGCCAGGCTTAAAGAAGCTTTGAAGCTTTCCCCGCCGGAGAGAGTTCCTACAGGCCGGGTTTTGCCGGTATTCCGGTCAAGGACTTCCAGATCCAGAAAGTTGTCCGACTTTTTGCTGACAGAGCCCTGCTGGCGAAGCAGTTCAAACTGGCCGTCACTCATGGGCCGCAGTCTTCGGTTGGCATTGTGGATGATGCTGTCAAAACCGGCCGCCTGAATGTACTGCTCCAGGTGAATCTTTCCATTTCCTGTTTTCCCTACGGTCAGATTGTACAGGCGCTCGGCCATGGCATGCTGCTTTCTGGACTGCTCATAGTCCTCTTCCTGCGCCGCCATTTTCTGCCGCTTATCCAGATTGCCGGCAATTCGCTCTTTAATGCCATGAAGCATTTCCTGAGCAGCATTCACGATTTGTTCGCTGGCTTCATATTCTTTTTGCAGGGCATCCAGATCCTGCATCGTTTTTCCTTCCGCCTGTTTCTGGGCATTTTTCAGCTGATCCCGGTTGGAAATCACAGCGGTATGGTAGGCCTGAATCTCCTTTTCCCCCTGCTGAATGACAGCTTCATTCACGGCATAGGAAAGCATTTGAGCCGTATCGGCAAAGGGGCTGTTCTGCAAAATTTCAGAATACTGTTTTTCAAGCGCCTGGGCCTCATTTGTCTGGATCTCCAGCTGTTTTTGCAAAGTGATGGTCTGGCTTTCCTTGGCAGAGAAATTCTTTTGGGCTTCTTCTTTGCTGCGGCCGGCAGATTCCATTCTTTTTTCCAGTTCGTCTGCTTCCTGTTCCGCTTTCTTGCAGACCGCCTGAGCAGACGGCCAGTCATCATAGCTTAAGTCTGCAAAAGAGTTCTGCTCCCCTGCCAGTTGGGCCTGTTCTTTCTCCAGGTTCTGCATCTGCAGAGTCAGTTTCTCCTTTTGATCCTGGAGCGCTTTGGACCGCTCTGTTAAAGCGGCCTCCAGATCCTTTCTGCTTTTTTGAAGGATCTTGTTTTGCTGCTCCAGATGGGAACATTCTTTTTGTTTGGCGCTGCGAAGGCTTTCTGCTTTTTCGTATGCCTGATGCAGGGCTTCCAAAAGCGCATCCAGATCCTCCCTTACGGCATTCATCTCAAGCCACGGATCTTCCAGACAGTTATGGATGCTCAAAACTAAGGTGTTCCTGATGCTTTGCATGGCCGTATTGGCTTGGGAAGCGGCCTCCAGCTGTTCATTCTTTTGGGCTTCCTTCTTTTCTTCTTCTGCCTTGAAATCCGCTGTCCGGGCTTTTAAGGCATCCACCATATCCTTGGTCACATCCTGGGCGGTCAGTTTTGCCGGCTGAGGATGGTGAACCGATCCGCAGACAGGACACTTCTGTCCTTCCTGCAGTTCCTGCGCCAGAATGCCGGCCATGCTGTTCTCAAAGGCTGTCTGGGCCGCATCCTGTTCTTTTTGAGCCCGCAGAGTATCCTCTTTGGCAGACTCATAGGCAGCCCGGGCTTTTTCAAACTGAAGGGCAGCAAGCTCATGCTTTTTGAGGGCCATTTGGAAGGAGGGAATCTGCTCTTCGTAAAGCTGAGAGATGCTCTGGCACAGCTTGCCCACGGCCATCGATTCGTGCTGCGCTTTTTCCAGGCTGACCGGAGTGTCGGCCAGATCACGGATCCTCTGTTCCAGTTTCTGAATATCTGCCTGCAGCTCTTCTTCCTGTTTTTCCAGGTTTGCTTTCTGGAGCTGGCTGTTCTTCAAATCTTTTTCCAGCTGGATCAGACTTTTGGCGTTTTCATCCCGCTTAAGATATTTCTCTTTTTCACGGCTGATCTTTTGGATAAAAGACTTCAGTTCCACCACCCGGCCTTTTTCCTTTTGGGCACTTTCGTACTCAGCGGTTCTCTGGTTTAAGACCTGTTTTGCCTGTTCCGTTTCCAGATTGCTCTGCTGAATCATTTGGGACGTTTTCTTTGTTTCCCGGTTCTTTTCTTCCCACTTGTCATACGCGGGCTTGATCTGACGCAAAGCCGTTTTCTGCTTTTGAACAAGAGCTTCTTTGCCGGCTATACCGGCTTTCTGT
>JABUSF010000002.1:18780-25297 GCA_021443945.1 Ileibacterium sp. | reverse complement strand
GAGGCCTGTGCTTTTTTCAATTCTTCCAGATGGGCCAGAATCTGATTGTCCCCTTCGGCCTGGGTGCGCTGTTTGCTGATGGCTTCCAGATGGGCTTTGGCCTGTTCCAAATTCTTCTGGGCATCCTGCTGAAGTTTGGAATCGAATTGCGTAATCTGATCAATGATCTGCAGCAGCTGGGACAGATTCCATGGGGTTTTGGTGCTTTGAGAAGCGGTTTTCAAACGATCCAGTTCCTGGCTCAGCTCGTCATCAGCTGTCGGTTTTACATCCCGAAAATACTGCAGAATGCTCAGGGAGGCATTTTTCATCTGTTCGCTGTAATGATCGGCTTTTGCTTTGAGGACCGCTTCTATTTTGTTGTAGCCTTCCGTTTTAAAAATGGAGCGGAGAATGGCGGTTCTTTCCTTGGTGCCGGCGTTGAGCAGTTTCCAGAAATCCCCCTGGGCAATCATGGCAATTTGCTTAAACTGGTTTTCATCGATGTTGATCAGCTTCGCAATGGCCTCATTGGCGTCTTTCACTTTTTCAACCGGCGGTTTGCCTTCTTCCCAGAACGCCACTTTTTCCGGTTCGGTGATGGTTCCGGATCCTTTGAGCTTTGGCCGCTCAAAAGAGGGATACCGGCGGATGCCATAGGTTTTCCCCTGATGAGAAAAATGAAATTCCACATAACTTTTCGTCTTGGCGTCAGCATATTCACTTCGCAGCCATTTGGAGTCCCGATAGGATCCGCTGCTCTTTCCATACAAGGCAAAACAAATGGCATCAAAGATGGTTGTCTTTCCCGCTCCTGTGTCCCCTGTGATCAGAAAGAGACCACGGTCTTCAAACTGCTCAAAATCAATGTCCGGTGATTTGCCGGCATAGGGACCAAAAGCACTCATGGTCAGTTTAATCGGCTTCATGTACAACACCTGCCTCTCTTCCAGCTTCCAGCATCATATCCATTTCCTCTTCGGAAATTTCGCAGTCCAGCATCTGTTTGTAAAAGTCCCGGATCAGCTCATCGAACGATTTGTTTTCCACGATCTGGGCCAGATCCACCTGTTCGATTTTGCGGGTATGGGAATTGTCATAATCAATTTTCACCGTATTGGGATAGGTCTGCTGGAAAATGGACATGGCATTCTGTTCCTGCACTTCATCGGTCAGAGTGACATAAATAAAGTCCTGCGGATCTTTTACATTTTCCTTCTCCAGCAACTCCTTGAGCTCTCCTCTGATGTGCCGCAGGTCCCGCAATGGCTGAAGGGGAACCAGCTCAATTTCTGTGTTTCCCTTTTCCTTCATGGTCACAATCGGAACAGACTTCTGGTTGTCTGCTTCGCTTAAGGAATATTTCAAGGGAGAGCCGCTGTAGCGCACTTCCTTTCGGCCCACCTGCTGGGGGCCGTGAATATGGCCCAAAGCGGCATAATCGAAATCGTCGTAGACGTCGTATCCAATTTTTTCCACAGTTCCAACCTGCTGAACGCCAAGACTTTCCGATCCGCTTAAATCCGGATCCGATTTTCCAGCTACAAACTGATGGGACAAAATAATGTTCCGTTCGCTGGTATTCACCTTTGCGTTTTCAATGACAGTACGGACAGCTTCTTCATAATTGCTGATGTTTTTTTCCGGATAGAAATGGCTGACCTGTGACTTTTTCACGTATGGAAGAGAGTAAATATGAATCTTTCCATACTCATCTTCCACTGTGTTCAAAGCCAGATTGCCTTCGAACACAGAACGGATATAGACCTTGTTGACCCGAAACAGGCTGCTTCCAAAGTTCAGCCGGTCATCCGAATCATGGTTGCCGCTGATTAAAAAGACAGAGATGCCTGCCAAGGCCAGCTCTTTTAAAAAGCCGTCCAGCAGAATCGTCGCTTTTTCCGATGGGATGGATTTGTCGTACACATCTCCCGCGATCAGGACCGCATCCACCTCTTTTTCTTTACAGATTTGTACCAGCTGCCTGAGCATGTATTCCTGGTCTTCACTCAAATCAAAATCCTGAAGGGACTTGCCAAGATGCAAATCTCCCAAATGCATAAATTTCATATTTACCCCCTGCGTGAAAGGAAAGTTTCCTTCCAAGTTTTGTTGAATCTTCGCAAATAAACCGGCATTTTTTTGTCACATTTTTCAATATTCTGAATACCTCTATTATAGGCCGCTGTCCCATGCCTCGCCTCAGCCGAAAAAAACCTCCGAGAAAATTCGGAGGCTGTATGAGTTTAGATGGAGTATTTGACTTCGTATTGGGTCAGCAGTTCTGCATATTCGGATTTCTGCTCTTCCTGATATTTGCGAAGGAAGCGGTGCATGTTGAAATCCTGTTCTCCAGCTTTGACAAGATCAAGAGAAATGTTGGCACAATGATCCACCACACGCTGCATGGAGGTGAGCAGATCACTCTGATAGAAGCCGTTTTCCATGGAGCACTCCCCTCTTTGCAGACGGGCAATGTGTTTCTTTTTAATGCCGTTTGTGGCAACCGATACCAGTTCACGCAGCGGGAAGACCCGTTTGCATTCCTGGGTATTGTTGGAGGTATAGCAGTCCACGGTGATTTCCATGGCTTCTTCCATAGCGGCTGCGGTCATCATCAGCTCGTCCATGGCATCCAGAGTGAACTTGGCTTTCTTGCCGTCCATTTCCTTGGCCACATCTGCAATCTGCAGTGCGTAGTCCCCAATGGCCTCAAAATCAGCAATGGCCTGGAGAGCTTTGGAAATGGATTCGCCCTGTTCTCTGGTTAAGGACGTTGTGGTCAGTTTGACAAGGTATTTTCCAAGCTTTTCTTCATACTTGTTCAAGGACTGTTCCAGTTCCGCTACACGGCGGTAGCCGTCTTTGGAATAACTTTCCATCAGCTTCACAGAACGTCTGACATTTTTCAATGACTGATGGGCCATGCCGTCCATAACCTCCATGGCTCTTTCGAATGCCACGGTTGGATTGTCGAGCAGTCTTTCGTCCAGCTTTTCGAAATCTGGAAGGTCTTCCGTTTCGCTTGGATCGGCTGGAACGATCATGTAGATAACACCCTTCAGCACTTTCACAAACGGAAGCAGAAGAGTCATGGTCACGGCTCTGAAAATCGAGTTCATCGCCGCCAGACTGAATGGGTTCATCACCATATTGCCCATATTGAAGACTCCCATGGCAGCCAGCGGGTAGTAGACGGCTGCCCCAAGAACCATGGCTATGGCAGCCACTAACAAATACATGAAGGCTGTCCGCTTGCCGTTTCGGCTGGAGCCTACAGCAGCCAGCAGAACTGGGAAGGAAGCACCGACGCCAATTCCCATAATTAATGGGAAAGCACCGTTAAAGGTAATGGCTCCTGTGGTGGACAGTGCCTGTACCACACCGACAGCAGCAGATGAAGACTGAAGAATTCCTGCAAAGAGGATTCCAAACAGACCCGCTAAGATTGGGTTGCTTAAGGTGGACATAGCATTGATGAAGGTTGGATCGCTTCTTAAAGGAGCCACAGCGCCGCTCATCATGGACATTCCGCTCATGAGCACCGCAAATCCTAAAAGAATGCTTCCGGAGTTTTTAAAGACATCTTTCTTGGCAAACAGCTGCCAGGCCACCCCAATGATAGCCACCACAGCGGTAATCGTGCTGCTGGAGAAATAGGAAGCCCAGCCGGCTCCGTCCAGATAGGACATGGATACAATCCATCCTGTAATGCTCGTACCAATGTTGGCACCTAAGATGACTCCAATCGCCTGGGTAACTTTCATCATTCCGGAGTTTACGAATCCGACAACCATGACAGTGGCAGCACTGGACGATTGAATGACACAGGTGACGGCGGTACCAAGCAGGAACCCTTTTAAGGGGGAATTTGTCAGCTTATAGAGAATCAGCTCCATTTTGTTTCCGGCGACTTTTTTCAGGCCATCCGACATGGATGACATCCCGAACAGAAATAAAGCAACTCCCGTAAGCAGGCTGAGAACCATTGATACAGTCTCGTTCATAAATAATTATTTCCTCTCTTACTTAGAAAAATCTGATTTCATTTTTTCAAACATCCCAAGCTTTTACAAGGAAGATTTAACAGGAATCATACCGAAATTTAACCTTTTATTTACAAACCAATGCTTTCACAAATCTTTCATATTCATTTTTCATCTATGTAACATCCTTCCATAGATGAAAAGCAAAGATCAATAATGTAAAAATTTTCTTTTTCTGCCTGCTGCATTTTGCAAATTTCTTTTCAAGGATTGTTTTCTCCATTGTTTCCGGCACTGGTTTTCTTTATTCTTTTTCAATTTGTATGTTTTATTCAAATATGTAAGTTTTGAAATTGCTCGTTCATTTCTTTTTTTCTTCCTCTGACAAGCCAAAAGGCCCCCAAAACAGCCGCTTGAACACGGCGAAAGCGCCGAAATCAATTGAATTTCTTTCGAATCTTTCGGGATCGTATTTTTTCATATTATTCGTAAAAAAAAACATTCTATTCCTTTTGTCTTTTTTTGATGATTCTTTAATCCTTTATAAGATTTTTTTTCGAATTTCAGGTCTGCATTTTTCCAGCCCATCCACTGATTATTTGTTCTTATCATTCGATTAAGATTCATATTTTTGTTTTTAAAGATTATAGGATTGCTATATCAACATATGATTTTGGTTTTCTTTCGGTTTTGATTAATTTCTTTTGATTTCATTCAACGATTAATAAGGAATCGCTTATTTTTGTTTAAACAACCTTTTCTATACTGAAGACGTCCGAAAGGGGTTTCACAAAAACCAGTCAGCGGATTCAAAAGAAGATTTCTTATAAGCACTGCTTCAGGAAAGCAGATTTCCTTCTCTTGGATTAGCGCGCTCCCGCTGACTGGCTCCCTGTGAAAGCTTCTGTTGGAAACAAACAACGAGTTAATGAAAGAAGAATGTATAGCCAAAGGACTTAAGCGGATTGCTCAACCTGATCGTTTGGGTCCGACAATGCTCTACGAGAGGATGTAAATTAAATGTTAAAGAAAAAAATACTGCCCGGCCTGCTTGCCGGAACCCTCGCTCTTGTCAGCTCCGTATCGAACGTATTGGCTTATGACTCTGTTACTGACACCGTGCCAAATACATTCACTCAGGCTGGAAAAACTTTCTACGACATCGAAAACGGAAAGGTCAATGGAAGGCTGGATACAGACGACACCTACGCATTAATGAAAAAAACTCTGACCAGCAAGATCGACCCTTCCGTGGCTTCCCCGCTTCAAGGCTGGGCTGCCCTTGCCTATGGAATCATTGGGTCCAACCCATCCAGTTATGCTTCCTATGGAGATGAAGATCGATTCGGTCAGGATAAATCCTACGATATTTTCAAAAAACGCTTCACCCAAAATGTTCAGGAGGATAAAGGCTACTATGGAAACCTCTATGAACTGCTCAGTGATACAACCAGCCACTATCAAACCACCAACGATGGTGTTAATGATTCAAAGTGGCGTCAAGATATCAACACTTACTCCACTGGTCTGCAGTCTGCTCAGAACTTGAATCAAGTTCAGGAAGCTGCCTTCAGAGCCCTGGCTGATCTGAACGGTGACCGAAATGCCACTGCTAAAGATTTTAAAGAACATCATGAAATCAAAGCGATGTCTGACACCGCTCCTCAGGACGGCAAAGAAAGCACAGGAACTCCTGCTTTATACACTTTTGTTGCCACTCGTGACCGTCAGGGATGCACTTATGCTTATGACTACAACCTGATTGGTCTTGCTTTCTACGACTTCTCCCTTCAGCCTCTGGAAGGCGATAATGGTTCCGCTGTTCAAACCGCTCTGGACGGCATGACTCTGGAAGAAGCCATTGAAAAGGTAAAGCAAGGAAGCAATATCAAAGGATTTAATTACACAGACAACCCCACTGCCCAAAAGAGCATTGATGAAAAATACAACTATTCCGGATCTCCTGTAACCGTTGAAAAAACACTGGGAAGCTCCGAATCTTCCAAAGCCTCTTATTCAGAGTCCATGGGCAAAGACTTTAAAGTCTCCAGTGAAGTCCATTGGGATTTCCAGCTCCACTGGGGTACAGATGCAGCCAACGGATGCTGGATGCAGACTGGATTTAAGCTTGGTGCTGAAGAAATAACAAAAATGGCCAAATCCGAAGACCACAGTGTTTCCAAAGATACCAGCGAAAGCAGCAAACAGACTATTACCATCCCTGCCCACACCATGCTGGCCATTGAAAGCTCCAGAAGCGAAAAATCCGCCAGAGAGGAATATAACCGCCCTGTCTTTGTTTCCTACAAAGTAGCTGTCTTCTCTATGAACGGACGTTACTACGATGACAATGCTGCCGTTCTTTCCTTCAGCACGATGGGATATCAGCAGCGCTCCTTCTTCGCAGAAATCGGAAGCTCCAAATTTGGAAACGGTGCCTGGTCCAACCTGCAGGCCCGCGCTGTCGATCATAAAAACGATATCGGTTATGACAGAACAACTGGTGTCACCCGTTTGATCGGAAACAAACACGGTGCAGGCTATCCAGAATA
>JABUSF010000002.1:16108-17304 GCA_021443945.1 Ileibacterium sp. | reverse complement strand
CTTTAACTCAAGATTTCTCTTATTACTTTTCTTTCCCTTGATAAAGGTCAATGAACATTTGCTCAAACCTAAGGAAGCAAGCATCCAATTCGAACTGCTTCTTCCTTAGGTTTTTTTACAGGAGTCGGTATGAAAAACAAATGCATAAACACCCTGATTCACTGGCGAAATTCCGTAACAGCCGCCATCGCCTCCCTCCTCATTGCGCAAATAGCATCCCTCTTTCCAGCCGGCTGGCGAAGGAATGATGGCTGTAAAAAGGAATCATACAGCACTGATTTGCAGGTGGCTTCCTGTTGTTTTGAACAGGAACAGGATTCCAGTCCGCTCATTTCCATCAGCAGCTTTGGCAGCCGTCCAAAAAACCTTTCCGGTCTGAAGGTTCGTGTGGAAGGAATTCGCCGCTCTGGTTCAGGGCTGGAAAAGAAATTTTCCATTCTTCATTTCTTTGTCGGCGGGCATACTGGAACCATTTCCCTGCCCTGCTGTCAAAACGCTCAAATTCAGCGTATGGCCATCAGCTGTCTGGTTTTGGGCCAGCCGGATTTGCAGACCGGCCTGGACTGCTGCTTTTGCTGTCCGCCAAATTTGAAAGATGGACTGCCTGAAATTCTGATTCAGTATTCCCAAAACAATACGGTTGCCTTTGCAGTCACCCATAAAGAAGAAGTGATTGCCTATTCCCGCCTGCAGCTTTCATAAAATCTGATTTTTGTTCTGTCCCTTAACACTCCGCAGCCAGGATCAGTCTGCAAAAAAAGAAGGCATGGATTCAACAGCCCTTTGGCTTTGCGTCCATGCCTTTTCTATGTTGGAAAGCAAATCTTCTTAAGGCTGCATGCCGGTTTTGACATCGCCTGTCCAGTTCATGATTCCTCCAATGTTCTTTACATTGGCATATCCCATGCTTTTCAGCTTGGTGACCGCCTGTTCGCTTCGCATGCCGCTTTGGCAGTAGGAGAGAATTTCAGCATTCTTGTCTGGAAGCTGTTTTGGCGGAATGTTTGTGATGGTTTCATTGGGAATGTTGATGGCACCTGGAATATGGCCTCTGGAATACTCTTCAGGGGTTCTTACGTCAATCAGGATCGAATTTGAATTCATAGAACCTGCTCCTTTCGCAGAAGCTGCAGATGTTTGAAAACTGCAGCTCTTCCTTCTTTTTATTGTGAAAGGATTGATTCCCGCCTTCCAAT
>JABUSF010000002.1:13604-15859 GCA_021443945.1 Ileibacterium sp. | reverse complement strand
CCCTGCTCATCTTCCTGGGGAATTCTTACATCCACTCACAAGGCGTCTGGATTATCCGGGAGCAGCTGGATGCCTTCTTCTCTGGAAATGCTTTGATATCCGCTTGTTGGAGAAACTACGCATCCTCCCAGCAAAACGCCGCCTAAAACCAGGAAAAGAATTTTTCCATCTCTGTCTCCTTTATACGGCAGATTTATTGGATTGGATCTATTGTACGGTCTGCCATTTTACATACCCGTCTTCACAGAGACAAGTCATGCGTCCCTTTGTGCACAGGCAGGAAAGGCAGGAGCGGATGGTACTGCCAATCAGGCCATACTGCTGCACAGTCATGGTCATCTGGTAATGAGCGAACAGGTCATGGAGAAGATCCTCAAAGGTTTTGGGCTCCCGGCACAGGTTTTCGATGTTGGCCAGCAGGGTATAGGCAGCCTCCAGGTTGAACCTGGCCAGCTCGGTGATGTCGTCTGTCACCGGTGCATGAGCCGGGATAAACTGGAGAGCGTTCATCTTTTCCACTTGTTCAAGACTTTGAATGTACTGCTCTATGTTCCATAAATAGCCGATTCCGTATTTGGCAAGGGTTTCTTTGGAGGACAGGCAGTCCGCTAAAAACACATTGCCGTCTGGAGTGCGAAACCCCACCATATCAAAGCTGTGGCCGGGCAGTTCCAGGATGTCCATACCTTGAGGAAGGACTTCTTTGGTCAGCAGCTGGCAGTCACTTGGCTGGGCCATGAGAAACTTTCCTTTCAGCTCTTTTAACGGCAGACCGCCGTAAAGGGTCATGGGTTCCAGGATCGGGTGATTGGTATAGACGCATTCCATGGAAGGTGCATAGATGCGGCAGCCGGTTTTCTTCTGAAGAAACTGATTTCCTCCAATATGATCGGCATGAGAATGGGTGTTGAAGATAGCTTTCAGTTTCCAGCCCTTGGCTTCCAGGTGGCGCAGCACTTTCTTTCCGGCGTCTTTGTCACTCCCGCTGTCGATGGCAATCACATTCTGCTCATCGATTCGAACAATTCCGATTTTGGCCGGACAGTCGATATAGTAATCATGCTCGGAGAGCTGTCTGAGTTCGTACATTGTCTTTTTCCTCTTCTTTTCTTTTTATTATTTCCCGTCTTTTCCCATCTGAAAAGCTCTCTTTTCAATGAAAAAAAGATGTCCTGAAAGATCGGTGCAGCCGATCGGAATCAGGACATCTTTGTATGTTTAAGTGCTTTCTAAATCAAGCTGTTTTTCAGGTTTCTATGCTTCCTGTTCTTCCTCAACAATATAAGCAGTCTTGGGAGCACGGCCGTACAGTTTTGTCATGTGGCCAAGTTTATCCGCAATGGCATCGTTCAGCTGTCCGGGCAGGGCTCGCCACTGCCAGTTGCCGCCCATGGTGGATGGAATGTTCATCCGGGCTTCAGAGCCAAGGCCAAGCAGATCCTGGGCAGTGACAATCGCCGTGTCACTGGCAGAAGCCAGCATGGTGCGGATCATATCCCAGTGATAGAATTCCGGATTCCATGACTGCATGTAGTCTTTGGCAAGGGCAACGTCTTCAGGATTGGCTGTGACGTACCATCCCTGAATGGTGTCATTGTCGTGTGTGCCCGTATAAACGATGGAGTTTGTCGGGTATTTGTAAGGAAGATAGTCACTGGAAGATGCATCTCGGGAGTCGAATGCAAACTGCAGAACTTTCATTCCTGGATATCCTGTATCCGCCAGCAGCTGTTTTACCGATGGCGTCAGATATCCCAGGTCTTCTACAACGATTGGCTTTTCACCGATTTTTTCCTTCATGGCATTGAACAGCGCAATACCCGGTCCCTGACGCCATTCACCCCGGCGTGCATTTTTATCTCCGTAAGGGATCGCGTAATAGGAATCAAATCCGCGGAAGTGGTCAATGCGCAGAATGTTGAACAGGTTGGCAAGATGTTCCATGCGTTTGATCCACCAGGCATAACCGGTTTCTTTATGGTAGTCCCACTTGTACAAAGGGTTGCCCCACAACTGGCCGTCCGCGGAGAAAGCATCCGGCGGGCATCCGGCCACGTCGGTTGGCTGACAGTTTTCATCAAACTGGAACAGTTCCGGATGGCTCCATGCATCTACAGAATCCAAAGCGACGTAGATGGGAAGGTCACCAATGATTTCCACACCGTTTTCGTTGGCATACTTGCGCAGATCCTGCCACTGCTTGGCAAAGAAATACTGCAGGGCTTTGTAGTAGTCAATGCGCTCTTTGTATTCTT
>JABUSF010000002.1:11696-13488 GCA_021443945.1 Ileibacterium sp. | reverse complement strand
GCGTTGGCTTTCAAGAAGTCTTCGTAATCTGCAGCCGGATGGGCTAAAAATTTGTCGGCTGCTTTTTTCAGAACGTTAAAGCGCGTGTTGTACAGCAGGCCGAAGTCCACTTTTCCTGGTTCGCTTTCCCAAACCAGATCCTGATAATCGCCTGGTTCCAGAAGGCCTTCTTCGGCTAAAAGATCCAAGTCGATCATATAAGGGTTGCCCGCAAATGTGGAATAAGCGGAATAGGGAGAATCCCCATAACTAGTGGGTCCAACCGGCAGAATCTGCCAGTAAGACTGGTTGGCTTTCTTTAAAAAGTCTACGAATTCATAAGCTTCTTTCCCCAGTGTGCCGATACCGTAAGGGGAAGGAAGGCTGGTAATGTGCATTAAAACACCGTTTTTTCTCATAATTATGCAGCTCTTTTCTATGATGTTTGTGATGGCTCAAGAGCTCTGACGCTTTCCCCTTCTACCAGAGAGAAGGCAATTTCCTCATAAGCGGCAGGCTTTTGTTCTTCAATGGTTCCTGTCAGAATCGACACGCTTCGCTCGGCTATGGCAGTTGTGTCCTGCTTGATGGTGGTCAGTCTGGGGATGATGTAATCTGCGATTTTCAAACCGTCAAATCCAATGATGGAAAGATCTTCCGGTATGCGCAGTCCCCGGTCTGCAGCCGCCCGCATGGCTCCAATCGCCATGACATCTGACATCACAAAGACAGCGGTTGCCTCCGGAAATTTGTCCAGCAGCCGGTTCATCGCCGAATACCCTCCTTCGATGGTGAAGTATTCCGTTTCATACTGGCTGCTGAAGTCAAAGTTTTTACCCCGGTTGTAGTAAGCGTATTGGATACCCTGATAGCGGGATTTTGCAGCCTGTGAATCTTCCAGACGTCCTCCAAGCACTCCGATGTGTGTGTGATTTAAAGAGAAGAGATATTCAATGGCAAACTGAGCTCCCTGAGCGTCATTGGTGGTGACACTCGACAGATTGGGGTATGGCAGCCCAACAGCCGAGTTGGTCACAAGCAGCGATGGGATTCGAATATTTCGGAAATATCTGCGGAAATTTTCCCGGGTGCTTCCCAGAAACATAATTCCCAGCAGAGATCTCTGGGTGCAGATGTGAATCGCTTCCTGCACCTCATTTTCCTCTTCACCTATGTAATAAACGATGGCGTCGTATCCCAGAGATTCGATCTTTTTCTGGATTTTCTCTGTCAGATCGGAAAACAGCATATTTTCAGTTCCGCGAATCAGAATGGCAATTCCTTCCTTTGCCCTCTGTTTCAAAAATTTGGCATTGGGATTGAGCTGAAAATTATATTTGGCAACCACATTGAAAATGGCTTCCCTGGCTTCCTCTGATACGCCGGCCGTCCGGTTTAAGGCTCTTGACACCGTTCCAATGGAATAACCGGACTCTCTGGCAATATCTTTGATCGTTATACGACCCATAGGCAATTAACCTTTAACGGCTCCAGCAGCCACTCCTTTGATGATGTACTTCTGGCCAAAGATGTAAACAATAATAATTGGAATGACAGTCAGCATAATGGAGGCCATCATTGGACCCATTTCTACTTTTCCGTAACTTCCGCGGAAGTACTGAATCAGCATTGGGATGGTTTTGTATTTGGTAATATCCAGAACCAGTGTAGGCAGCAGGTAGTCGTTCCATACCCACATGGCCTGCAGGATGGCAACGGAAACCATTGTCGGCTGCAGAATTGGAAGAACAACTCTGAAGAAGGTCTGCAGCGGAGAGCAGCCGTCGATCAAAGCTGCTTCTTCAATTTCCAC
>JABUSF010000002.1:8559-11619 GCA_021443945.1 Ileibacterium sp. | reverse complement strand
TTCAGCTTCAGCATGTCCGCTGTACTGGACAGGGTAAACATAACCATCTGGAACGGTACAACCATGGAGAAGACAAACAGGTAGTACAGGAACGTATTGAATTTTGTCTGTACGCGGGTGATGTACCAGGCACACATGGAGCAGAACAGAATGATGGCTGCTACAGAGGTCACGGTAATCAGAGTGGAGTAGCCAAGGGATACAAGGAAGCCCTGGGCGTTAATGGCATTGGAATAGTTTTCCAAACCGCCGAATGTGGATGCATTTGGCAATACAAAGGCCGTTGCGGTCTGAATGGCTCGCTCAGATTTCAGTGAATTCATCAAAATCATGAAGATTGGGTAAACCCACAGCAGAGCCAGAGGAATCATGACAACCAGAAAAATAATCTGGCCGATTTTTTTCTTCTTTTTCATTACTGCTGAACCTCCTTGGAACGGGTAGCTCTAAGCTGCCAGAAGCTGATCAATACCACGATGATGGAGAAGATGACCGCTTTGGCCTGGCCGATTCCCTTCCATGCTTTTCCGGCACGGGCATAGAACGTCTGATAAATGTTCAGGGCAACCATGTCGGTCATGTGGTTTGGATCGCCATTTGTTAAAGCCAGGTTTTGGTCGAACAGCTTGAAGCTGTTGGTCAGTGTCAGGAATACACAGATGGTGATGGACGGCATCATCATTGGAATTTTAATTTTCCATAAAATCTGCCAGTCTGTAGCACCGTCAATTTTAGCAGCTTCAATCAGATCATCAGGCACGTTCTGAAGACCTGCGATATAGATGATCATCATGTAACCAATCTGCTGCCAGCACATCAGGATGATGATGCCCCAGTATCCGGCTGTGGCATTCAGTTTGATCAATGGCTGTCCAACAAGGGCCAGTACGCAGTTGATCAGAATCTGCCAGATGTAACCCAGAACGATACCGCCGATCAGGTTTGGCATAAAGAAGATGGTTCTGAAGAAATTGGTTCCTTTAAACTGTTTTGTCAAAGACATCGCCAGCAAGAAGGCGAGGATGTTGATTGAAAGAATGTTAACGATGGCAACTAAGATTGTGAACCACGCAGACTGCAGGAATGAGGCATCTGTGAAAGCTTCAATATAGTTCTGCACACCGATAAAAGTTGCGTTTCCTACGGTTGTAAACTGACAGAATGACAGGTACAGACCTTCGAGAAACGGAATGATGAATCCGATGGTAAAAGCAGCCAGTGTCGGCAGCACGAAGACCCATCCGTATCGTTTGAGCGATCTTTCCATAAAAATCTCCTTATAAATTTTCAAAAAGGCAGGCCACCGGCCTGCCTTGATGAAGTTCTAAAAATTACTTGTTAGCCAGTTCGTATTCTGTTTTCCAATTGTCGACGAAGGCTGATTTTACTGCATCCCAGTTTGCATCGGTTGGATCAGCAGCGTATGCCGTCAGGGCAGAACCTAATGCGTTCTTCCACTCTTCACTTGGCATGGTTGTAAAGTTCCAGGATACTGGCACTTTTCCTTCACTGGTCAGTTTTACATCTTCCTTAACGAATACGTTTGGAGATTCCTTCGCATTCTTGAACGGAATAACCAGACCCATGTCTGCCATTGCAGTTGTTCCTTTATCGGAGTTTACACACCAGTACATGAAATCAAGAGTCGCCTGAATGTCAGCTTCGCTGGCGTCTTTGTTTACAACCCAGTAGTTTTCGGTACCAGTTGTCAGACCCTGATTGGCTTCTTCCCCAACACCAATGTAGATTGGAATCATCGTCAGGTTTTCTTCATTCATGCCATCTGCAGTCAGGTTGGAGTATTCCCAGGATCCATTCTGGTAGAAGACAGCTTTGCCTTCTTCGAATTCAGCTCTGGAGTCATCGCCTGTTTTGGAAGCGAGGTCTTTTCCAGGAGTCGTGGAGTTGTTGATGTACAGATCAAAGATGTCTCTGTAGTTGTCCAGGTAAGTACCTTTAATGGCATCTGTATCTGTAATGCCGTCCTGCTGGTATTCAAAGTAGATTGGCATGTTGGCCAGGTGAGTTTTGAAACGCCAGTCGGAAGAGCCGTCCATACCGGCAGAAGAGAAGGCTGCAAAGCCAAGTTCATCTGCGCGTTTTGTGATGTCTTCCGCAATTTTCTTCAGATCTGCAAAAGATTTAATGTCATCTGTTTTGTATCCTGCTTTTTCCAGCAGTTCCGTATTGACGATGATACCGTAAGTTTCAATACAGAAAGCGATGGCAACAACATCTTTGTCACCGTTGTACAGAGCATAAGAATCAGAAGTCAGTTCTTTGTAAACTGGAGTGTCGTAAAGATTGTATGCGTAGTCAATCCAGTTTTTCATGCCGACAGGGCCGTTGACCTGGAACAGAGTTGGAGCTCCGCTCTTGCCCATTTCGGACATCAGAGTTGTTTCGTAGTTTCCGCTTGCAGCAGTAACAACTTTTACATCTACACCTGTTTCCTCAGTGTATTCTTTAGCAACTTTCTGCCATGCTTCATCCTGTTCAGGTTTGAAGTTTAAGTAATAAACGGAACCCTTTCCGTCTTTACCGGCATCAGAGCCGCCCGAACCGCCGGAGCATCCAGCCAAAGCCATGCAGCCGGCAGCGGCGAGAGATAATAATGATTGCCACTTCTTCATAACGTCTTAAATCCTCCTTGAAAAATGCAGGCTGTAAGCGCCTGCCGTAAACGTTTTCAGACATCCACATCATAACTGAAAACGTTTTAAAATGCCAACAATACGTTTAATAAAGTTTTTGAGGGATTTTAGCACCCATTTTGTCCAACTAATAAAATGTATAAGATTATATTTTTATCTTTAATTCGATTTGCGATCACACATTATGAAGTAAATTTGTCTTAATTTTCCCGCAAAAAAAGCATCTCATCCACTCTTTTGAACGAATAAACCCACACTTTATCCTGTTCTTTCGTGTTTAAGATGCTTTTACGGGCAAATGATTCTGTTTTCGAAATGAAACAGATTTGTTCGTTCTGTTTCAATTTCAGCTCAATAAGCCAATTTGCGTCAGGAACTCTCTGGCGGCCTCTTTAGGATCGATTCC
>JABUSF010000002.1:5215-6846 GCA_021443945.1 Ileibacterium sp. | reverse complement strand
TCTGTATTACGATTTTACAGATTAATACGGCTCAGGGAAGAGCCATGGTCTTTTTCTTCGGTTTTTGCACTTATAATGAATCAAAACGATTGAAAGGAAAACGTATGCTTTTACTCAGTGAATTTTTATGCCTGCTCGCCTCTCTGATCGGACCTGTCATTGCCGTTTTTGTGTACTGCATTATGGTCCCAAAAGGATGGAAATGGATTCTGTTTGGGGCTGTCTGCTATGTCATTACAGAAATGATGATCCGTCTGCCGCTTTTGACTCTTCTGAATTCGGATGCCTCCATTGGACCGTATCTTTCTGCCAATCCCTATTTGTATGCGGCGTTAATGGCAGCGACTGCAGCTCTTCTCGGGATTGGGTCTCGATGGCTGGTCGTCCGCTTCATTTTGGGATGGGATGATACCAACAAAATTGCCCTTGGCTTTGGTCTTGGCTTTGGTGCCATAGAGGCTGCCCTTGTTTCCGGGATTGACTGGCTTCTCATTGTTTTCAGCAATCCTCAGCCTGCAGTCTTAGGCGCCAGTCCGCTGACTCCTTTGTGGTCTGGAATGGAGCGTCTTTCCATTCTTCTGTTCCAAATTGTCTGGACGATTCTGATTTTCAAATCCATCCGTGACAAAAAGCCTTCCCTGTTCTGGATCTGTCTGACCGCGAACTTTCTGGTGGTGTTTGGAGCCACTTGTGCCGTTTCCATCTGGAACATGCCCGTTTGGATTCTGGAAGTAATCCTGCTTGTTCCCGCTCTCTGGTTTGGATATTCCATCGCCTACAAAAGCATCAAATCAGAATGATTTTTCAGTAGAATTTCGCGTTTATTTCTCTAATTCTTATTGTTTAAAGAATACAAACCAATAAA
The DNA here is from genome assembly GCA_021443945.1 of Ileibacterium sp. Lineage (GTDB taxonomy): Bacteria > Bacillota_I > Bacilli_A > Erysipelotrichales > Erysipelotrichaceae > JABUSF01. Next base: position 5,981 of record JABUSF010000002.1, on the reverse strand, counting down.
ACAATAAGAAATTACCGATTAAACCGGATTAACGACCACTTTGGACACCTCTCTTTTCTTGAGAACTGGATCTGATATGATGAAACCACCAAAAGAAAGGGCGACTAAAAAGTCCTACTTTTAAATCCAAAGGAGGAAGAAAGAGATATCAAGGCGCGTCAGAGAAGACGTTAAAATCAACAGATCAGAAGCAACATAACAGGATCAGGAAGTGGTTCTGCAAATAGCTTTGGAAGATCAAAGAGTAAATAAAGAGATGCTTGATCTATACAACTGAAGAAAAGAAATTTTCCGGCCTGGTTTGATGAAAGAGCATATAAAAAGCTGATGAAAGAAGTAAGCCGAATCTGTCAGTCACCTTGTAATAAAGGAATTAATGGATTGAGGGTTCTGGAAGAAATGGTCAGCTTGGAAACAAATCCTGTTTAAGCCGCAGCGGCCAAATTAACCAAAACCGAATATTATTTAAAAATCGGTCGGTGCAGGCGAAATGATTTCGAGGGATCTGAACATCGTCATCTCCAGACAGCAGACCTTATTTAAAAGCATAAAAAAGAACAGATGCAGGATTTGAATCCCTGGTAAAAGAGCGAAGTATACGCCTGAACAATTTTGATATCGCAAATAAAACTTTGGATGGTAAAAAGGCCGGTGTAAAGAAACCGGCCTTTTCATTTGTCTTAACCTCGTATCAGAAAGGAGGCATTCATCTTCTTTACCCCATCCAGACTGATCTTCAGCTCCTAATCTTTCCTGCCGGATCCCA
>JABUSF010000002.1:1278-4134 GCA_021443945.1 Ileibacterium sp. | reverse complement strand
CATCTTTATCAGGCCCAAAAGCGGGAAAACGCCCCCAGAATTCATCATCTGAGGGCGTTTTCCTGATCGGAGTAGGAGAAAAGGGGAGATATGCTTACAAGAAAGAAAAAATTACTTCCCAGCTGCCTCCGCTTTTTCAACATTTGAATTAGTCGAGATCTTCTCCATTGGAAGCAATGACTTTTTTATACCATTCAAAGGAATCCTTTTTATAGCGATCCCCTTTTCCGGTTCCGTCATCCTGGAAATCAACATAAATAAAGCCGTAGCGTTTATGCATTTCACCTGTGGACGCGGAAATCAAATCGATGCATCCCCAAGGAGTGTAGCCCCACAGTTCCACGCCATCCAGTTCAATGGCATCTCCCATAGCAGCAATATGGTCTCTTAAATAGTCGATGTGGTAGGAATCATGGCAGGATTTGTCATCTTCCAGTTGATCCTGAGCTCCAAGACCATTTTCAACAATAATAATCGGTTTCTGGTATCTTTCCCAAAGATCGTTTAATGCAATTCTCAGTCCGGTTGGATCAATCTGCCAGCCCCAGTCGGAAGCCTGCAGGTACGGGTTTGGCACTCCGCCCAGTCCCAGATTTCCTCCCGGAACTTTCGCATTCACTTCCGGATCTGCGGAGGTGGTACCGGACATGTAATAGGAAATGGAAATGAAATCCACCGTACCGTTGAGCAGGGTTTCCTTTTCTTCTTCTGTCAGATGGAACTGAATGCCTTCCCTTTCATACTTTTTCAGCTTGTATGTCGGATAATAGCCCCGACACTGAACGTCAAAGTAGAAATGGGATCCATGCATTTTTTCCCGGCTGGCCAAAACATCTGTTGGATTGCAGGTATAGGGATAATCTGCAGAATAGGCAATCATGTTGCCGACTTTATTTGTCTCGTCAATGTCATGGAGAATCTGTACCGCTTTGGCGGAAGCCAGAAGCATATGCTTGGCAGCATCTGCAACCAGCTGAGGATCTCGTTCCGATACCCCGGCACACAGCCATGGGCAAAGATCCAGACAGTTAATTTCATTAAATGTCAGCCAGTACTCGACCAGGCCTTTATAGCGTTCTCCCACTGTTTTGACATAACGGCAGAAAAAGTCAATCACGGCTGGATTGGTCCAGGAACCGTATTTGTTCGTCAGGCCAAGTGGTGTTTCGTAATGGGATAAAGTCACCAAAGGCTTAATGCCCAGACGATTGCATTCTTCAAAGATGTCCTGGTAGAACTGAAGTCCCGCTTCATTGGGTTTTTCTTCATCCCCGTTTGGAAAAATTCGGGTCCAGTTGATGGACGTCCGGAACGTTTTGAAACCCATTTCCGCAAACAGAGCCAAATCTTCTTTCCAGTGGCTGTAAAAGTCAATGGCATCATGGCTGGGATAGTCATATCCTTCAAATACACCGAATTCGACTTCCTTGTGATCTTCATCCAATGTGAACATTGGGGTTTCCTTAATCTCGCCGTTTTTTGTTTTATAGGTCACTGTGCGAAGCTTTTCACGGCTGCCGCGTGTGACAATATCTGCAGCGGACGGACCTTTTCCATCCTGATCCCAGCCGCCTTCCAGCTGATTGGCGGCAACAGCTCCGCCCCATAAAAAATTCTCCGGAAATTTAGACATAATATATTCTCCTTCTTTTGTATCATCGTATCGAAAACGTTCTCAAATCCCTATATTCCTTCTTGAAATTCTCCTGTCAGAATAGGCATAAAAAAAACAGAGATTTGACTCTCTGTTTCAAAATGCTTATTTCAATCCGGAAACACGGTACAGGATGCTGTAAACTTCCGGTTCTGAAAGAACGACCTCTTTTGGCATCTGGATCCTTTCGGCCAAAAGAGCGATATCGTCCGATGGCTCATAGTAGAAAATTGGAGGCTCGATGTTCAGAGTATCGATGATTTCTCTTACTTCTTCCGTTGGATCTGTTTCATTCACAAGAGCCACACCATATGGAGAAACAATGATATGAGCAATGGTTTCGCCATTGACATCGATATTGTCCATGACGGTGTATTCCTTTGGAAGATCGTTCAAAGACTGGCAGTTGGCCACGATAGCTTCATTGGCAGTTACATCAGACAGCTCCACATCTTCACCTGCTTCGATTCTTGCTTCTCTTTCCTCCAGTGCTTTCTGGCGGTTAAGCTCCTTCGCACGTTCGTTTACAAGAGCAGTGATTTGCTTTCCAAGTCTGTAATTATAAAGTCCAAGGATGATCATTGGCACACACAGAGCCAGCAAAATCATGTTGTTCTTCCCAGCAAACATCAGATAAATATAGGCAGCAACGAAAGGTATAATTCCATAAACCGTAAGTTTGTACTTTTTCGTTAAAGCTTCAATTTTTGCATTCATTTCTTCGAGATTCATAGTTCTATCCTCAATTTCCTATCCATTATAGACTTGTACACCCCATTCCTGCCAACCTTTACTTAAAATAAGGAAAGTTCTCTGGCTCAGACGCAAAAAAACCGCCCAGATGCGGAGCGGAAAAATCATATTCTAATGGGTTAAAGTAATGGTTTCACGCCAGTCAATTTTGATGGCAGCACAGAAGAACAGACAGGCAAAAATCAAATCGACAGAAGCAATCAAAGCATCGGTGAAATGTGCCGACGCATTTGCTTCCACAAGATTCATTAAAGCGGAGGCTGCACAAACCCCCATTAAAGCAGCAGAAATCTTCTTGCAGACAGAACCCAGCTGACTTCCAGCGGCATATTTCAGACCGAAAGCTCCTGCAGCAAACAGCAGCATTGGAATGCAGCAGTGCAGAACAAGAACAGCCATGCTGACTGAGCCTGGGTGATTGACTGACTGAAGAATCATGGAGGCCATAT
>JABUSF010000002.1:0-1170 GCA_021443945.1 Ileibacterium sp. | reverse complement strand
AGTTTCAATGTTTATCATGCAGTCTACTCCAGCTGCCTTAAAGAATACTTGAAGATAGGTTAATCTTTTCATAAGGATTTCGAAAGAAATTAAAAAGGATCAGAAATCCAAATGAATGATCTGATCCTTACTTGCTTTTCACACGGAGAGCAAGTGTTTTTTTATATCCATTGACTGTCCAGTAATATGCGGGAATGAAAAACAACAGAGTAATCATAAATCCGGCCGAAACATCTGTCAGGAAGTGATAGCCAAGAACCATTCTTGAGAAAGCAACCAGTAAAATGTATCCGATCGATCCAATAAAGAGAAGATTTCTGGACTTAGCCAGCGGCTCACAATACAAAGGCAAAATGGTAAAGCACAGTATTGTAGCAGCCGAGCAGGTGTGTCCAGAGGGAAAAGAGCGGAATAAGTCCGGCTCTGTCAGTACTTTTTGTGAAATGATAATATTCTCTTCCGTGATCATCCACCAAGGCTGGAAGAACAAGCCCGGCTCTTTTAAAAGAGCGATATAGCGCGGTCTTTGAAAGAGCACTTTAATCAGGCTGACCGCCGCAAAGGAACCAATGGATACGACCAGCATCAATACAGTGAACTGCTGAAGTCTTTTCTGCTCCACATTCCTCAGCAAAAATATTAAAGCTGCGACAGGCAGAAACAGGACGATCAGTGCAGAAACAGCAACCATATAGGTACTCATGATCTGAAGCTTCATTGCATAGCGAACAGGATGGTAAACCGCAAATACGGACAGAAGGATTCCCAATAAAATATACAGAGCATTTTTCCAGAACACCCTCGTACGAATTTTAAAGGTTAAAAGCAGCCCTGAAGTCAGCAGACACCAGTAAATTGGAGCTTGACCGAATGCATAGAGAAACGAAGCCCAGGAACTGTCCGGTCGATACAGCATCTTATTTATTGGAAGATCCAGAAAGGTTCCAACTGCAAAAGCCGTCAACGCGGCGATCACCAGACTGTACAGCCATTGTTTTGGAATTATTTTTAAACGCATGACTCTATATTAACAATTTGAATCCTCTTTTCCAAAAAATCTTTTCCCCATCGCAAAAGCATCCAAAGCAGATACCGGGTTTTCCAGGGACGAACAAAAAAGGCCATCCTGATTTCTCAGAATGACCTTGCTTAATCCAGCGGCTTTCTATT
>JABUSF010000029.1 GCA_021443945.1 Ileibacterium sp. | reverse complement strand
TAATTGCGTAATATCTCGTAATATGTTATTATGGATTAAAGAATCATATTGGAGGTGTTTTTCTTGTCCGTTCGTCTTCATGCCACTCGTTCCAAAAACTCGGTCTGCTTTTATGCAATCGAAGATTTCATTAACCCAACTTCAAAAAAACGCTCCACTAGAACCGTAGAATCCCTCGGCACTTTAAATGAACTGATGGCTTCTCTTCATGCAGATTCAGAAGAACAGGTCCGTGAGCTGCTTAAAGCCCGCTTAAAAGAAAAGTATCCCTCCCCTGCCAAAAAGCAGCCTGTCGTCATTTCCTTTGATCCCAATAAGACCATTGAAAAAGACCAGGTAAATTCCTTTAATGTCGGCTACTTCTTCATTAAACGCATCCTCTACTGTCTGGGGATTGATGAAATCTGCTCTCGGATCTCTGCTGAGCACCGCTTTGATTTCGATCTGGAAAATATCGTAAATATGCTCGTTTATACCCGGATCCTCTATCCGTGTTCAAAGAGAAAATCTATGGAAGAGGCAAAAAATCTGTTCCTGTTCGAGCAGTCTTTCCAGCTTCAGGATGTTTACAGGGCTCTTTCCGTTCTTGCCCAAAACACCTATTCCATCGAAGCCGCTCTTTACAAAAACTCCAACAAACTGTGCAAAAGGGACACCAGAGTTCTTTATTACGACTGCACCAATTTTTACTTTGAAACAGAAGAGGAAGATATTGTCGAGGGCGAAGAACTGACCGATGAAGCCGATATAAAAACGGTCTCCCTTGATTTCGGAAAAAGAGAGTATGGCAAATCAAAGGAACATCGTCCAAATCCAATCATCCAGTACGGCCTGTTTATGTCAGGGGACGGCATACCACTGGCTGATTATCAGTTTTCCGGCAGCAGCAATGAGCAGCCGTCTCTCAAAAAACTGGAAAAGAAGATAGAATCTGACTTTCAAGACTGCGATCAGTTTATTGTCTGTACGGACAGCGGCCTCAACAGCTTTGCCAACAAGCTTTTCAACGACAAACCCGGCAGATCGTTCATCAGTACTCAGTCCATTAAGAAGCTGAATAAAAAACAAAAGGACTGGGTATTCAGCGATAAAGGTTGGAAAGTCTATGCAGGGGATACTCTTCTGAAATTTGAAACGCTTGATGTGACTAATCTTCCGGAAACCCTTGAACTGACGGTCAAAAGCACTTCCGGCAAGGTGATGAAGTTCCATATTGACACCGAAAAAGCAGTTTTCTTCAAAGACTGCTGGTACAAGAAGACGGGGAAAAATCCGGAGACAGGAAAGAAGGCAGTCATAGATGAGCATCTGATCATCACCTACAGCCAGAAGTACAAACGATATAAGCAGCATCTTCGTGAACGGAAGCTGGAGCGACTGGAAAAGATGCTTAAAAACCCTTCGAAGAATTTCAGAAAATCGACTGACGAAAGAAACCCGAGATTTTTTGTGAAAGAGACAAGTATTACAGAGAATGGAGAAGTTGCAGAAAAAACAATCTACGAAATAGACGAAGAAAAGATCGCTGAGGAAAAGAAATACGACGGCTACTACGGAACAGCAACAAACCTGAATGATAACGATATTCGAACAGTTCTTGAAATTAACAGCGACAGGTGGGAGATTGAGGAAAGCTTTGAAATTATGAAATACGAGCTGAAGTCCAGACCAATGTATGTTTCCAGATCTGATTCAATCAGAGCTCACCTGTTAATTTGTTTTATGGCGCTGCTGATCATCAGACTGTTGGAAAAATCTGTAGGAGAATCGTGGACAACAGGAGATGTGATAAAGACTCTGCGAAAAATGGATGTAACCAGTCTAAAAGGCAATGGGTTCATTCCTGCATTTAAACGAACTGATTTAACTGATGCTCTGTTCGAGGTTTTTGGGTTCAGGGCAGACTACGAAATCATGACTCGAACCGATTTGAAGAAAATTTCCACTGAGCAGAAAAAGGGGAAATATTACGCGTTTTTATGAGCAGTCTTTAAGATGTGAATATAAATATAAAGAGGTGTGAATAAAATCTTATAAAGATTTATCACACCTCTTTTGTTCAAAATTAACTGTAAAACTCGGGATCATATCACAGTTAAACCACTTTCAAGTCATGGTTTTTGGCACCCTGCCCTGTCAATT
>JABUSF010000028.1:15627-17914 GCA_021443945.1 Ileibacterium sp. | reverse complement strand
AAGGCGGCACCCAATGCGGTCAGCTCATTGACTTTAAAGCGCTCTACCGGTACCTGACACAGGTCGGACTGGAACTGAAGCAGGAAGTTGTTGGCAGCCGCGCCGCCGTCTACTTTCAGTTTTGTAATAGGCGTTCCGGAGTCTTTTTCCATGGCATTGAGCAGATCCCGGCTCTGATAAGCCATGGATTCAATAGCCGCCCGAACCAGCTGTTCTCTGGTGGTGCCCAGAGTCAGTCCGGCAATGGAAGCTTTGGCACGGTCATCCCAATAGGGAGCGCCAAGACCAACAAAGGCAGGAACAATAAACACACCGCCGGTTGTTTTGGCATCCACGGCCATTTTTTCCGTCTCCCCAACGCTTTCAAACATCTTCAGCTGATCCCGCATCCATTTCATAATGGATCCGGATACGAAGATGGATCCTTCCAGGGCATAGGTTACGTCGTTTCCGATTTGCCATGCAATGGTGGACAGAAGGCCGTTTTTGGAACGGACAATATCTTTACCGGTGTTCATCAGCAGGAATCCGCCGGTTCCGTAGGTATTTTTCGCCATTCCCTTTTCCAGGCAAAGCTGGCCAAACAAGGCGGCCTGCTGGTCACCCACCATGGAGCAGATGGGGACTTCCGCACCGAAGAAAGCCCATGGAGCGGTATTTCCATAGTTGGAAGAAGTTGGCACAATTCTTGGCAGAATCGACTTGGGAATGTTGAAAGCTTTCAGCAGATCTTCGTCCCAGTCGACCGTTTCAATGTTGCAAAGCAGCGTTCGGCTGGCATTGGTGGCATCAGTAATGTGCTGCTGGCCGCCGGTCAGCTTCCACACCAGCCAGGAATCCATCGTTCCAAAAAGCAGATCGCCTTTCTCCGCTTTCTCACGGGCGCCTGGAACGTTTTCCAGCATCCAGGCAATTTTGGAGGCGGAAAAATACGGGTCAATGCGCAGACCTGTTTTTTCACGAATCATCTCTTCCAGACCGGCTTCTCTCCAGCTGTCGCACACATCGGATGTCTGACGGGACTGCCAGACGATGGCTTTGTAAATGGGAAGACCGGTTCTCTTGTCCCAAAGCACAGAGGTTTCACGCTGGTTGGTGATTCCAATGGCTTTGATCTGATCCGGTGAAATTCCAGCCTGGTTGAGGACTTCTGCCATTACAGCCATGGTGTCCAGCCAGATTAGAACGGCATCCTGTTCCACCCAGCCTGGGGCCGGATAATCGATGTTTCCTTCTTTCTGGGAAATTCCGCAGATTTTGCATTCTTTATCAAAAAGAATGGCTCTTGTTGAAGTGGTTCCATGGTCGATGGCAAGAATATAACCTTTATCACTCATACTATTTATTTCCTTTTCTCACTTTCCTCTTTCACATGGTCAGCTGTAAGGCTTACCAGGGAATGGCTCCATACAGAAGCACAGCGCTCAGTGCGCCTAACAGCGGTCCGACGATGGGGACGATCAGACCGTACTTCCAGTTGGAATCCGCTTTGTTTTTGATTGGCAGAAGAGCATGGGCAATTCGGGGGGCAAGATCTCTGGCCGGATTGAGGGCCGCACCAGTCAGGCTGGCCATGCACATTCCCATCGCACAGATGATGCCAAACACCAGCAGCTTATCCACTCCGGGGGCCAGGCCTGTAATTCTGGAAATTCCTTTAATGGAGAACACCAGAATAAAGGTGGCAATAAACTCCTGAAAGATGTTCAGCGGCAAAGAATCCACGGACGGGCCTGTAACAAAGCAGGCTCGTTTGACTTCCGGACAGTCTGTGGCATCAAACATCCCTTTAAACAGCAGATAAACAATGCAGGCTCCCAGAAAGGCTCCGCCAAACTGACAGAGAATGTAGCCCAGCACTTTGCTCCATTCCAAAGTGCCATCCACTGCCAGGGCAATCGTTAATGCCGGGTTGAAATGAGCTCCTGAAGCCTCTCCGAAAATAAACGCCGGAATCATGACCGCAAGGCCCCAGGCAATGTTGACCTGAAGCGCTCCAATTCCCTGTTGGGCCGATTTGTCCAGTGTGGCACTGCAGCAGGCACTCAAACCCAATACAATCAGCATGCAGGTTCCAATAAATTCACAAATATAAGGCAGCATAATCAAATTCCTATTCTTTCCAATAAAGTCCCGTTCCTCTGATTCCCCCCCTTCTAGAGGACTGGCAGGATCGCTTTAATTCTGCAGAAAATCAGCGGTTTTCTGCGTTCTTTTATAAATATGAAAGCGTATCCATAGATATCAACCATATTATAGACTGCTTTTTAAAAGCACAGAACGTTTC
>JABUSF010000028.1:13460-15554 GCA_021443945.1 Ileibacterium sp. | reverse complement strand
CGTCCGGTTCAGACAAAAGAAAACGGAATCCATTCCCAGGAAACCGATGTCCTGTGGTTTGAATTCCGTTTGCGGTTTATAAATTCTTTTTTTAGTCCAGTTTTGGCAGTTTTGGCAGAGAAGAATCCGATTTGAGCTCATCCCGATAAGCCTGAGCTGTCTCGATTTTTTCGATGCGTTTGTCTCCTTCTTCGGCCAAAGCTCTGAATTCTTCCATGGACTTTTTCATCTGCGGCAAAGCCTTCTGTTTGTAGGCTTCCACAGCATCCAGAGCTTCAAAGGTATTGCGGAACGCTTCTTTTAAAGTTTCCACCGTAATGTTGGCTTCCATGGACTGCTGCTGAATTTCAGCTCCCTGCTGTTTGAGCATGACAGAAGTGGAACGAATCAGATTGTTTGTGGTTTCGTTAAGAACCTGCACCTTTTCCAGAACAATTTTCTGGTTATACAAAGCAGAAGCGACTGTCACGGCTGTTCTTAAAGCCGATACAGTGACATGCTGGGCTCTTTCCACCGCCCGGATCAGTTCCCGGTTGTTGCGGCGGACGATTTCCATTGCGAAGTATCCCTGCTGATTGACCGCCTGCATCTGCTGCAGATCCATCATTTTCTGGCGCAGAGGGAAGAGAACTTCTTCTTCAATGTATTTGATTTTTTCAGGATCTTCGTTGTTGATTTTGGCTGTTTCCAGAGATTTTTCCAGAGCCGCATCCATTTCCAGACCAAGCTCAATTTGTTTGCCAAGCTTTTTGGTCAGATCCCGCAGGCCGGCCTGTTCGATTTCCAAAGTGGTGTTGTCGTTAACCAGGGTGCGCTTGCCGGCTTCCAGGGAGGAAATGATTCCGTTGATGGAAGCGTCGGCTTTTTCGTATTTTTCAAAATAGCTTTTCATCGGTGAGAAAAGCTTGCCGAAGAAACCTTCATTGGAGAAGTTGACTTTGGAAGGATCCAATTCCTTCATTTCTTTGTCCAGCTTCATTAAAGACTCAACTACGACGCCGCCTTCAGATCCGGTTTTGGACAGTTCGGCCAGAGATTTTTCCAGCATTTTATTTTTCTCGGAAGAGCGTTCCACAATGTCCTGCCCAAATCCTTCAATGGTTCTGGCGATGTTTCTTCTTTCTTCCAAAGAGTCCAGATCAATGGCCATAACTTCTTTGGCATTGTTCTGAGCCAGGCTGTCAATGGCTGTTTTCTGTTCCGGTGTTGGGGCCAGTTCTTCGATGACTTTCTCCTTATCCAGGTTGTCTACATCCATGCTGAATGCCATATTCATATTCCTCCTAATTCTGCTTGTAGAGCTTTGTCTGCTCAATCAGTTCATTGATTTCCTGCATAATCGGCATCTGCTCAATGGGCACCTGAGAGTCGTTGAGCTGATTGACTTCCAGAAGCAGCTTGTCCATTTTCTGCAGAATCATCTCGTTGTCTTCCAGACGGGAATCCACATAATTAAAATGCTCCTTATAAGGATCAATGGCACTGGTATATTCAAGATGCTTGGAATAAACATCTTTATAACCGTCTTCATCAAAAATATTAATCCGGTTGACGATTTTTACGGTGTTGTCCAGAAACAGGTTTTCCACGGCCATCACCGTCCGGGCAAACTTATCATAACTGATGGACGATTCGCCAAAATAGTTTTTCAGAGCTTCATCCACCATGGCCTGTTTTTTCTCCAGACGTTCGGTCTGAGATTTTAACGTCCGCATTTGTTTTTTCATGGCTTTGGGCAGGGTGGAATCCACCAGTTTTTTCGCCTGACGCACACTGTCTCCAGATTCAATGGCGGACACCGTCCCCGAAGGTTTTGTTTTTTGATCTCCGGCCTTTTTTGCGATCAGAAAGCCTGCGATGCAGACCACCAAAAGCGCAATGCCGAGAATGCTGAAAATATTCATATCGATTAAATACACTCCAAACAGGCAGATCATGCCAAAGATCACAGCCAGGCTGATGATCCTGTCGGCATTTTTCTTGTTCATAGCAAAAGCCTCACAGAAAAATTTTACCACTAATCCAGCTGGAATCGCCCAGTTCCCTGCCTTCTGTGAAAGAAGAAAGACTTTAAGCTTTCCTTCTCTCAGTCTG
>JABUSF010000028.1:9405-10728 GCA_021443945.1 Ileibacterium sp. | reverse complement strand
ACCAGCAGAAGCAGCAATACCTTTCAACATAATTTCCTCCTGCAAATGTGAATTTCACTTTTTTCAAACAAATCTTATCACAGAAAAGAGCTTTCAAAAGCTGTTTTTTCAGTTATGAGAAAGGAAAGAAAGCCCCCAAAATGAATCTCTAAAAACTTTGAAGGATTCATAATGGAAAAAACGCCGTCCATTCCTTCTTCTTATGTCCGAAAACTGTCTGATTCAGACTGAAATTCAGCACAAACAATATGTTCACTAACCATTGTGCTGTTTGAGTCACACTCTTGCAACCAAAATGGTCATTTTTCATGATGAATTTCACTTTGAAAAAAGCTGTTACAAAATAAAACAATTTCCATGCCTCAAAAATCCAATTCGGTCTCAGAAGCTTTCACACCGCAACAATGCCAACCAAGCGCCCCTGATTGTCCATTGCTTTCGCAATAGATTTGCATATGATCAGATGGTTTGGAGGAACCTTATGCTTCAGCTTTTCTCAAAGCTTTCCACCTTCATCTTTATCATCTTCCTTGGATACGCCTGCAAGCGCATGAAGCTGTTTAAAAGAGAAGATGCCGTGATGTTTGGAAAGATTTCACTCTATGTCACTTTGCCTGCTGCTCTGCTCTCCAACGCAGACCAGGTCGTGCTCAATATAGAATCTCTTCTTTTAATTTCCATTGGAATCCTTGCCAATTTAACCGTACTGACGGCCGGCTATCTGGCAGCGGGCAAAAAGGATCCGGTTCGTCAGGCAGGTTTGATGCTCAACTGCGGAGGCTACAACATTGGAAACTTCTCTTTTCCCTTTGTCTATTTGATGTTTGGAACTGCAGGCACATCCTATCTGCTGCTGGTGGATTCCGGCAACGCCATCGTCGGGCTGGGGCTGTCCTATCTGATTGCTTCGGCGGTGGCCAATCCGCATCAGAAGATTTCCTGGAAGTTTGGACTGAAAAAACTGTTCTCGTCCATTCCCTTTGATGTGTATGTTCTTCTGCTGACACTGGCCGCTTTTCATATTAAAGTACCGGACTTCATCCTCTCCACCGCATCCACGATTGGAGGAGCCAATTCTTTTGTGGCGCTGTTCATGATTGGGCTGCTGCTGGAGTTTCAGATGCCCATGTCGGAAGTCAAGGATGCAGCCAAAGTCATCCTGGTCCGTTTGCTGGTCAACATCGCTTTGGGAACTCTTGTCTATGTTTTCTTTCCCATTCCAGAGCTGGCCAAAAAGATCGTTATGATTGCGCTGCTTTCTCCAGTGCCTTCCGTGGTTCCGATTTATGCCTCCATGATCGGCTATGACCGGCCGCTGACCGC
>JABUSF010000028.1:7984-9395 GCA_021443945.1 Ileibacterium sp. | reverse complement strand
ACCGTTACGGCCATGGAATCCATTGTTCTGTTCTCGGCCATCTCGCTGCTTTAAAAAAGTCTGTCCTGAATGTTTGGGACAGACTTTTTTACGTTCGGGCAAGCTGACATAATAAAAAAAAACAATGAGAAAGGCGAAGGTTTATGCTTCATTTTCATGCCCCTGAAAACTGGATCAACGATCCAAACGGTTTTATTTTTTACAATCAGCAATACCACTTGTTTTCCCAGTACTTTCCCTACGGCAAGCGCTGGGGCACCATGCACTGGCGTCATGCGGTCAGTGAGGATCTGGTCTGCTGGAAAGATCTCGGGATTGCCCTTTTCCCTTCCCGTCCGGAAGATCAAAACGGGGTCTTTTCCGGATCTGCCATTGAAAAGGACGGACAGCTGCATCTGTTTTACACGGGAGTTCAGTACCAGGACTTTGCCGAAAACAACATTCATAAAAATGGTCCAAAAGGGTTCCTGTCCTGGCAGCTGGCCCTCACCAGCCCGGATGGGTATACCTTTGACAATTTTGACGGAAAGAAAGTTGTTGTTCCTTTAAGCACAGACCCTGAAATATATGATCCCCAGCACACCAGGGATCCAAAAGTCTGGAAATCGGAACACGGATATACCATGGTTCTGGGATCCACCGTTCAAAAACAGGGCCGGCTTTTGTTTTTTGTCAGTGAGGATCTGGAACACTGGACGCTGAAAAACACCTTTCAGAAAGAAGGCCTTGGATGGATGTTTGAATGTCCCGATTTGTTTGAAGTGGATGGTCAGCATGTTCTTCTCTTCTCACCGGAAGGAACTGGTCCCTATGGGTTTGACAAAAACCAGGCATATATTGCTCTGGCCGATTTTGACCCGTCCGACTGTGCGCTGGATCTGCCAAAGCCAGTGGAACCCATTGACTGGGGTATGGAACTTTACGCTCCTCAAAGCAATATCGATTCGAATGGAAGACGTACCGTGATGATCTGGCTGCGGATGCCCTCTGATTTTGCAGCGGAGAAATGGATCGGCCTGTACACCTATCCAAGAGTTTTGAACATTGAAAACGGAAACCCAAAATGGTCCGTGCATCCCAACGTTCTGAAAAGGTTCAGCCAAAAAGCCGAATTCGGCCGGCTCGATCCCAATGCCCCCTTCCGTATGCAGACCACTCTGAAAAAAGGCGAAACGATGAATGCTTTCGGCTTAAAGATCGGTTTTGACGGAACAGCCCTTTACACCGACCGCTCGGCGATCATCACCACACCGGGATTGAGTCCGGCTGCTTATGTTCCCTGTGAAGGACAGGAAGTGAAACTGGATTTGTTTGGAGACAAATATGTGTTTGAGCTTTTTGTCAATGAAGGCCAGCAGGTACTGACCCAATACGTCAACGGCTTTGAAAACGCTGTGGATTCCATTCCATC
>JABUSF010000028.1:4749-6292 GCA_021443945.1 Ileibacterium sp. | reverse complement strand
GCGTTTCTGTCTGAAATCTCTTTCATTCAAAGAACCTCGGCATTGTCTTTCGTTCTTCTTTTGTGATTCTTTGTATTCTTTTTTCCTGTCCCGTTCCAAATCTTTCGAATCGGTTTTTATGATAAAAGCGTGAATGCCAAAAACAGACATCCGTATTTTTCTTCCCCTCAGGAATGGAAAACCGGCTGTTTTGTTTTTGAGAATGAAGAGGAAGAACCAATGAATAAATGGAACAAAATTTTAATGGGTGTGCTCATTGCCGCCCTGTGTGCCGTCTGCTTCTGGGGCGGTATGAACATGAACGCCAACCAGGGTTCGGACAATTATACGCTGTATATTGGGACCAACGACAAAGACACCGGTGCTCCCGTGCGCAGCTTTGAAAAGTCAAAGGAACTTGTTGGTGAAGTCTGCCAGAAATATCTGGAGGGTTATACCCTGTCCGATGCAAAAGGCTACTGGGTGGGCGATGACGGCAAGCCATGCAGCGAAGAAACCATCGTTTGTTATGTGTCGGGCATTGACGACGCTTCTGTGCAGAAACTGGCCAAAGAAATCGGTCAGGAGCTCAATCAGAATTCCGTGATGGTCACCAAAAGCCAAGTTCAGACATCTTTTGTAGAAAGTGCTGAATCCGCTAAGTAAAACCGGCCAAGGTCCGATTCCGGGCCTTTTTTCTTTCTGCCATCAAAAAACACGCATGAATCCAATGGTGTTTGGAAAACATGCGTGTGAAGCTGTATTCGTTTTTATGCTTTTCCTGCACTCATAGCAGGCGTTTTGATGGGTTTAATCGCTTTGGCAAGAGCCATTAAGACCACGCCGGCCACACCCATTTCGGCAAGACCGTTGGTGACGATGACCATTCCCAGATAGAAAAGAAGGGTATCCGGAGACTGGCCAATGGCCTGGGCGTACTGTGGTCCCCAGATCATGGCAATCAGACCAAGAACCATCAGCGTATGACAAAGAGTGGCAATGACAGCTGCGATGCCGGCAGAAGCCGCTCTTGGAAGTTTTTTGTTCAGCGCTTCAAAAACAAGTCCTGCAATCACTCCCAGCAGCACTCTTGGGACAATGGCAATGATCAGGGATGTCCAGTTGCCGGAAATTCCAGCCACAGTCACAAAGGGCGAAAAAATAAAAGATGTCACGCCTGGCTGCATCGTGGCGTTCCAGACGGAGCAAAGACCAAACACAAGACCCAGACCTGCGCCGTACTTGACCCCCAGCAAAATTCCAGCAGCAATGACAGGAATGTGCATTAAGGTGATGGACAGACCCGGCAGGCGGATAAATCCAAGAGGTGTGAAGAGCAAAATCAGCTCAATGGCCAGGAACATGGAAAAAATCGTCATGTTCCGGATGGAAGTTTTAGACTGCATAACTTTTCCTCTACTTTCGTTTCCTACGAATACGATGTAAAAATGGCGGCGGTTCCGGTTTCAATTCCCCTTGGAATAACCGGCCTGGTTCCCCGGCCAGGGTACTTGAATGATTCTGTTGCCTTCCTGGCTGTCCATGGATCAGCCGGCAGAATCTA
>JABUSF010000028.1:1202-2478 GCA_021443945.1 Ileibacterium sp. | reverse complement strand
GTGGTTTTGGAAGGCTGCGCAGCACTGGAGGCAGGAAGTGTGGAAGCGGTTGGGGTGATCACAGCGGCAAAGCTTTCTGTCTGCCATACCACTCTTTCCACTGGAATTTCTTCCGGAGCAGGTTCAGGATCCGGAATCGGTTCTGGAGCTGGCTCTGGTTCCGGTTCAGGATCTGGCATGGCTTTTTTCTGAGCAAAGAGCCAGTCGACCAGACCATCCTGGTTGTTGATCATCGGTACCCAGGACCAGTGCAGCAGAGCACCGGAGAAGGCATCGGCCGAGACGCCGCCGGCTTCCATTTCTTCGTTGGTCCAGATTTTCAGGTGGTTTTCCTTTGCGCCCAGATTGTTCAGGGCAGCATACATGGCCTGAGAAGAGCGAACAGAGCAGGTTCCGTCGTTTTCAGCATGGACAAAGGTAATGGGAACCTGAATCAGAGCGTCCGTATCCACAGGAACGGAAACCATTTTGCCCTGCGCATCATCCCAGACGCTGACCTCACCCTGGAACGCTTTTTCAAAATTGGCCGTCAGCTCTTCCAGAGAAGCGGCGTTGTTGTAATGCACCCAGACGATGGGGTCCATGGCGCAGTCCACCAGAGCCCCGGCAGCAAGGTCGGGATTCTGCATCAAGAAGCGCATGGAGGCACCGCCGCCGGAAGAAGCGCCGGTAACATACACCCGGCTGCCGTCAATGGCACCGGTGCTGATCAAGTGACGGATCAGACTGGCCTGAACGGCATTGTTTTCATCGATCAGCTCACGGCGGGCAGCCCGGTCTTCCGGCATATTGCCCGCATAGTCCGGAGCATCTTCACCGGTGAAATAGGAGTAGTTGGGGTTGGCAATCTGGAACATTAAAACAGCGGTCTGTTCCTGCTCGATCCATCCGGTAAAGCCTTTGTTGGCGGCAATGGTATCCATAATATCGATGTCGTATTCCCCGCCGCCGTGATTCCAGAGAACCAGCGGTACATTGGTCAGGGTGTTTCCATCGGCATCTTTTGGCAGATAGAGAATATATTCACGGGTAATGCCGCCGTTGGTCCAGGTTCCCCGAATGGCGTCATCCACATATTTGGTGGCCATGCTGGTCACATCGTCTGCGGTAAAGGACAGATATGGATTGGTCAGACATTCCACTTTCCATGGGGAGCTGGATAAATCGGCTTCCATCTTTCCAAGGTAGCGGAACGGTTTGGCACTGATCTGAATGAGGCCTTTGCCGTCTTCTGTTTTGGTCACGGTCACCTGAAGCTCATCGTCAGCATATTCCG
>JABUSF010000028.1:0-1163 GCA_021443945.1 Ileibacterium sp. | reverse complement strand
GTGTTGTTGATGATGTTGAAATCCGCAGCGGTTAAATCTTTGACGGCATCATAGTTGCTGACCACCAGTTCAAAGGAAACAGCTTCTCTTTGACCATCCCCAATCTGGGTCTGGGCATTGATCTGGATGCATCCCGGATCCACTGCCTTTTTCTGTGCCAGCAGCCAGTCCACTACGCCATCCTGGTTGTTGAGCATCGGAACCCAGGACCAGTGCAGCAGAGCACCTCCAAGAGCATCCGAATCAATTCCAGCAGATTCCATGGCTGCATTGTCCCAGACAATCAGCTGATTTTTCGTGGCTCCCAGATCCAGAAGAGCTTTGTACATAGCCATGGAAGAGCGAACCGAGCAGGTTGGATCGTTTTCCGCATGAACAAATGTAATGGGAACATCCAGAACCTGCTGAAGGTCGATCTTTCTGGCCTGCATGGAACCCGAAGCTTCATCCCAGTCGTAAATGTCCCCCTGGAAGAAGTCTGCAAATTTGGAAGCTAAGTCCGTGATATCCGTATTGGGGTTTTTATGAACCCAAACCATGGGGTCATGGGAACAGTCGGCAATGGCTCCTGCCAGCAAATCTGCATTCTGCAAAACAAAGCGCATGGTCGCTCCGCCTCCCGAAGATGCTCCCGTTACATAAATGCGGCTGGAATCCAGCTGGTACGTTTGAATTAAGCTTTCCACCAGAGAGCGCTGGAGAGCGTTGTTCTGGTCAATCAGCTTCTGCCTTTCAATTTTCGCCTCCACATCCCCGTTGATGGTTGGATCGGAGTCGCTGGCGGTGTAATAGGAATAGTTGGCATTGGCCACCTGAATCATCAAAACAGCCACATTGGGATCGTTTTCCGTCCATCCCGTGAAGCCTTTGTTCTGAATCAGAGTAAAATCAATCGACTGTCCATATTCGCCGCCGCCATGGTTCCAGATGACCAAAGGGGCGTTGGCAATCGTATTTCCATCCTCATCTTTTGGCAGATACAGGGCGTACCATCTGTCCAAACCGGCAGCGCTGTATTGGTCAACGATGGCTTCATCGATGATGGCCGTTGTCTTCTGCATTCTTTCATGGTCGGCTGCAAAGCTTAAAGCCGCATTGCTTAAACACTGCACTTCCCATGGAGTGGCAGCCAGACCGGCGCCCCGCCAGACAAAGTCAGTAAA
>JABUSF010000027.1 GCA_021443945.1 Ileibacterium sp. | reverse complement strand
TGAACGGCTCATAAACAATAGCCAAAGCGATCGTTTTGATTTTGCAATGGAAAAAACTGTTAATAGCGGTGCAAATGGAACGGCGTAGCGTTCTTAGTGGAACATTCTAGCGGTTTTTACGGAACGCATATCGCTTCTTTTGGAACCTTTATCCCCACTCATAAAAGTCATAGCGCATCTAGCGGACGGGTTATCCCCATCCGCTTTTTTAATGCACAAAACTCGCCTGATTTCCCATAAGCGCCTACTTATTTTATGCATGTTGATTCTTTTCTTTTTTCCTTCTGGAATTACTCCATAAAGATTGGATCATAACCTATTTATTGCCATACTAGTCTTCGTTAAAGAAAGGAGAAGTGATGAAACCCGTTACCGTTTTAATGACAATTGCCAGGATGCTTGACATGGAGTATTCAATCAGTGAAATTCGTGACTCTCTGAATGTTGGGAACAGTACAATCTACAGGGTAAGAAACAGGATGGCTGAGTCAAATGTAGATTTTTTGAAGCTCAAGGAACTTCCACTGACCGAAGTTGAGACATTATTTTATGGCGGTAAGAATTGTTTACGGCACAATATTCCACTGCCTGATTTCGCACCAATTTACGAAAGAATTAATTGTAAAAAGGCACGAACAAATCTTCTGATGGAATGGGAAGACTATATCGGAAAGTTCCCAGATGGCTATAAATACACCCAATTCAAAGTCCATTACCACAGATGGGTATTTGAGAATATTGGTCCTGAAAATACAGCCATGCTGCAAAACAGAAAGCCAGGTTACTATATGTATCTGGATTGGGCTGGCGTTGTTCTGCCGCTGGTGATTAATCCTGACAGCCCGTCTGAGCTGATGAAGGCTCATCTCTTTGTGGTGACTATTGGATTCAGCTCAAAAATCTTTGTGAAAGCTTATCCCAATGAAAAAACAGAATGTGTTTTAGATGCCGTTAATTCGGCGCTTGAATTTTACGGGGCTTTGCCTCAGGCATTCCGGCCGGACAATATGAAAACAGCCGTTACCAAAAACACGAAGGATTCTCTGGTTCTCAGTAAAGCCTTCTATGATCTTCAGGCCTATTATGATATCCCGGTTGTTCCGGCTCCTCCTCTTAAACCGAAGGGGAAACCAAGTGTGGAGAGAGGGGTACAGTGGATTGAGCAGAGAGTTCTGGGAAAGATAAAAAAAGAGACCTTTGCAACCTATGAAGATCTGAATTCAAGGATTCAGGAAATCGTCATTGGATTAAATGCAAAGGTCAAAACAGGTACAGGAAAAACCAGAAACCAACTTTTCAATGAATTTGATCTTCCGGAAATGGGGCCGTTACCCCAAATGCCGTTCGAATATGTTGAATACAAGTTATACACTGTCCCATCAAATTACCACATCAACTATAACAGCCACTACTACTCTGTACCATACCGTCTTTACAACAAGAACAACCCAACGCCGGTTATGGCTAAAATCAAGAGAAATGAAATCGATATCTGTGATTTAAACAATGTCATTATCGTTACCCATCCAATCTGCAATGATCCAACAAGGCTCTATATTACTGAACGAGACCACATGCCTCCCAATCACCAGTATGCCGCTGATGGTGAAGGAGCAAACCAGGCATATTACCTGAACTGGGCAAGGGATGTTGGATTGTCCATGAAAGAATTCATCGAACGCCTCTTTCAGAGGTATGACTATCCTCCCCAGGCCTATAAATCCTGCCAGGCTATCTTTGCCAAGGTGAAACAAATTACTTATTCAGAAGCCAATAAAGCTGCTGCCGTATGTCTGGAACGAAATACTATCAGCGTTACTGGTTATGATAGAGCGCTTAAAGCGAATAACGCACGCAGCAGGGGTGAAGGAACAACCCCTTATAACGACAATGTGAGAGGAAAGGATTATTACAGCTAAGATGAAGGAAGAAACATTTATCTCCATTAGAAAATCATTGAAGAAAATGAGATTGAGCGGAATGGCAGAAGAACTTACAAGACAGTTTGAAAGCAAGGATATCGACTTGATGAGCGCTGATGAACGAATATGCCGAATGATCACATGTGAGGAAACTTTAAGATCCGAAAAGAAATTTCACCGCTTTCTGAAGCAGTCTGGATTAAGGTATCCAACTGCTGTACTGGACGAAAAATTATTCAGTACTGAGCGGTGTGATGAGCCCACACTGCTTAACAGGCTGGCCACTTCCAGCGACTGGATCGAGAATGGGAAAAACATTCTGATTACAGGAATGACGGGGACAGGCAAAACAACAGCAGCTTGTGCCTTAGCGGTTGGAGCCATGCATAAGTTTTATACCGTCCGTTATAAAAGGTGCAGCTACCTTTTAAACGAACTGGCACAAGCAGAAAAAGAAAACAGACTGATTGAGGTACTGGAGAAGCTTCAGAAAATTGACATTTTAATTCTAGATGACTTTGGAAGTATGGATTTGGATATGATCCGCTGCCGAAGTCTGTTTGAACTGATCGAATCTAGGGAAGATCGAAAAACCACGATTTTTATCTCCCAGTTTCCAACCAGCTCCTGGTATGACATGTTTCCTGACAATACGTTTGCGGATGCCTGTATGGATCGTATTTTAAATGGCTCATTTCGGATTAATCTGAAGGGAGACAGCTTTAGACGTCAGATCCGTCTGTAAACGTAAATAATTATGCTCTGCGGTTCCGCAGAGCTTTTTCATTGGCCTTCGGCCTCCTCTTAATCTAAAAATCAAAAGTATCGTTCAGCC
>JABUSF010000026.1:14968-18004 GCA_021443945.1 Ileibacterium sp. | reverse complement strand
GTGGCAGAAGTCATTGAAAAATTTGTTTTATAAAAAACAGGTCCGGAATTTGCTTCCGGACCTTTGCGGTTTAGTAGGTTCTTAAAAATTCACAGTTCCCTTCCACGGTGTATTCGATGCCTTCCGGGATGTAAATGGTCTCTTCCGGCTTGAACTCCAGTTCCTGATCTGCGGTTTTCACTTTTCCGCAGCCTTTAGTGACGTTCACAGACTGAAAGCCGTGACGGGAATCAAAGTGCACTTCGCCGCTGCAAGTCACTTTTTCCACGCGGAAATAGGGAGTTTCCAGTTTGGTGAAGTTTTCAATTTTCCCCGCTTCGTTTTCCATTTCATAGTCGATCACATCCAAAGACTTTTCAATGTGCATTTCCCGGTCTCGTCCCCAGTCATACATCCGGTACGTGGAATCTGAGTTCTGCTGAATTTCCATCAGCTTAATGCCGCCTAAAATGGCATGCACCGTACCGTGAGGAATGTAAATCATATCTCCGGCTTTGACCGGGATAAAACGAATGACGTCTTCAATTCTTCCCTGGGCAATGATGCGGGCCAGTTTTTCCCGGTCCAGTCCTTCTTCCAGACCGACAATCAGTTTGGCATCCGGTTTGGCTTCCAGAATGTACCAGCATTCCGATTTTCCATTGTCATGTTCATGCTCCAGAGCGTATTCATCATCTGGATGAACCTGAATGGAAAGAGCCTGATTGGCCTGGATAATCTTAATCAGAATGGGCAGGCTGCCATCCAGATACTGCCCCAGAGGTTCTTTTTCAGGAAGAACCAGAGACTGTCCGTTGCGGTGTGTGGAAAGTGTCCACAATTCATAGCCCCATGGGCGGGGAGAGTAAAAAGGTTCGGTTTTAAAAATCTTGTTCATATACTGCCTTTCGTGAATCTATTTCCTTTCACTTCTGCCTCTGCAGAAATGAGAATCTGCGGTTGGTTTGGATCAGAACGGTTTCGTCCATCCAAATTCAGAATATACTTCTTTGTTCCAGTACTTTTCAAGCGCCTGCCTGCGGTCTTCAGCAAAGGGATCGGGCAGCGCTTTCAGATCGAACCAGGCCATTTCACTGCACAGGCCATTTCACTGCATTTGTCCGATTCGTTGATTTTCGGTTCTCCCTTATCATTGCCGACTGCAAAGTAAAAGTCATAGCAGATGATCTTTGAAATGGGATCTTTGCGCTGCTGGACCAGAACAAATTCCAAATCCTCTTCCTTCACATCCAGATCCGCTTCTTCTTCTTTCAGCTCCCGGCACATGGCCTGCTTTCAGGCTTCCTGATCTTTCACATGGCCGGTGGCCGCCAGATCATAACAGCCATCCCAGTGCCCGGTGTTCTGTCTTTTCTGCATCATCAGCTTTCCATCCCGAATGACCATGGCAAACACAGCGGATGGGGATCCAAATCGCTTTTGCATTGCCTGGCCTCTTTGTCCCATTAAAGGTACTCCTGACATTCTTTCAGACAAAGAGCCTTTTTTAAAAGAGGGGAAGGTTTTAGAAAAACTTAACTTTCACATCTTACATGTCCAATGAAACAAACCGGTCTTTCCAATGCCGTCCCCTTTGGACTTTTAGGCTGTGGATTGACGAAACCGTGCCGGTTCCCATTATAATTTAGATATGAAAATCATTATGTCCGATACCAAAAAGATGAAGGTCAGTGATGATCATGACTTTGCTTTAAGCCGTCCCCTTTTTCAAAAGGAAAGCGTTGCCTTATGGAAAAAGCTGGAGGGCATGACAGAACAGGAATTGATGGATCTTTTCAAATGTTCGAAAAAGACGCTTGCCCCGGTATGGGAGCAGCTGGAACTTTCCCGTCAGAAGGTTGAACTGCCAAAAAGCCCTGCGCTCTTAAGCTATGAAGGAATTGCCTTTCGTTCCATGGCTCCCAATGTGTTTACGGATGATGAGCTCGAATATGTCAATCAGCATCTTCGAATTCTTTCCGGTCAGTACGGTCTGCTTCGTCCTCTGGATGGGGTTCATCCTTACCGGCTGGAGATGGGGCTGAAGATGGAACCATCTTTATACGCCTGGTGGAATCATAAAATTGCGGATGCTTTAGACGATGATGTGATCATCAATCTGGCCTCCAAAGAATATTCCAAAGCAGTGTCCCCTTATAAAAAACTCATCGATGTCCGTTTCTTTGAAGAGGATGCGCTGGGCAAACGAAGGGAAAAAGGCGTTTATGCCAAAATTGCCCGAGGGACGATGGTGCGCTGGATGGCCCAAAACAACATTTCAGCCCCGGAAGAACTCAGCCGTTTTGATGAGATCGGGTATCACTTCGACAAAGAAGCCAGCTCGAGCAGCTGTCTGGTCTTTGTCAGAAAGGAGAACCATGGCCAGTCAAATCTCTAATCCATTTTTTGAAGTGGAGTCCTTTGAAGAAACGCCCACGAGTGTGGCCAGCCAGAAGCTGGAAGTGTTCAACCGCTGGTACGTGCAGATGATGGAAGCCCACGAAGAATCTTTGGAAGAAGTACTGGGCATTCTTCTGGATGCCAAGCGGGTGCTGGAAAAAGCCAGCGGCTCCACCATGGTTCGTTCCATTTCTTCCCGGCTGAAATCCACAGCCTCCATCTGTGATAAGCTGGAGCGTCTGGGTCTTCCTATTTCTCTGACGTCCATGCAGGAAAACCTGTCTGATTTAGCCGGCATTCGAGTGATCTGTTCCTATATTGATGACATTTATATTTTGAAAAACTGGCTCATGTACAATTCGTCCGTTCGAACCGTGACCGTCAAGGACTACATTCAGAATCCAAAACCGTCCGGATACCGTTCCCTGCACATGATTGTTCAGGTCAAGAATCCCGGATCCGGCATGTGGCTGAATGTGGAAATCCAGATGCGCACCACCGCCATGGATTCCTGGGCCGCTCTGGAACACCAGATGCGGTATAAAAAAGGAAAGTTTATCCCGGAAGAAATCAGCCAGGAACTCTATTCCTGTGCCCAGACCCTGTACGAAAGCGACTTAAAAATGCAGAACATCCACCGCATTCTGTCCGCTCCAA
>JABUSF010000026.1:9642-10678 GCA_021443945.1 Ileibacterium sp. | reverse complement strand
TTGCACAACAGGTACTTTTCAAGCACAACAGGCAAACCAGGATTCATGCAGACATTCAATCCATCCCTGCATCCACACACCGCAAAAAAAATGACGTGCAGGCCAAAACAGCACTGCACGCCGCACATCTTCTTTTATTTTGTATTGTTTATTGTGCATCCCCTTGAGAATCTACAATTTAATGGGGATGGTGCTTAAAGCCGTCCCCACAACGGCAGCGATTTCTGCCAGAAGATCGACCCAGTACGGAAATCCGGCCATCCACGAAAGAATGCACCAGATCACAAAGAGGCCTGTACCGATTCCAAAGCGCATCAGATGGGCCCGTGCATATTTTCGCCGTCTTTGAGATCCGGCCTGTTTTGCCTGTTCATAGCTGATGCCGGAATACCAGTAGACTCGTTCATTCCAAAAAATCTGAAGCGTCAGAAGAAACAGGACCATCATGGTGATCAGACCGATGGCCAAAATAAAATCTTTTGGGCCGCAGACCGGGAGAAAGCAGCATGCGCCCGTGGCCGCTACAAACACGGCCATCCAGAGAAGAAACCCAAGGTAACTTTTTTTATACTCCATATTGATCCCTCCTTTTCCGGATCAGATGTCAGATGGACCGGTCTTTTTGGTCTTTGGGTTCAGGAAGATCGTCCCGAAACAGAGGGAGCAAAGGCTGCCCTTTCACCGATGGCTCATACCGGTTTGCTTGAATGGCTTTCCAGGTGCTCCCGATGTAAATCTTGTACACCACCATGACAAAGATCATCACGAAGACAAATCCCGCAGCGAAAAGGGCCATTCCCAACAAAGTAATGACTGTGTTCATCTTTTCAATCCTTTCGGCTGTTTTGTTTCAAACAGTCTCTCTTTCCTTCCTCCTTCCATAAGGAGGCCTCCAGAAGGCTGTCCGAATCCTGTCCGGCGGTTTTTTCTGTCTTCTGGATGAATTCATCCTACTCGTGCAATGAATCTGGGAAAACCTCTCTGGCATAACCGGTCCTTTTTCAGCATGACTGGAAAAATCATCCAGAATTTTCAG
>JABUSF010000026.1:5478-8208 GCA_021443945.1 Ileibacterium sp. | reverse complement strand
GATGTCAAAGACCGGCAAACCATGCTGGAACAGACAGAGGACATTGCCGAACTGGCCTTTGTGAAATTCAATGCGGTGGCCATCAGCACGCCCGTATTAAACCGGCAGCTGGAAAAAAGAAAAGAAGAACTGCAGAAAGCCGGGATTCTGGTGTCTGCCATGATTCGAAGCGACTATTTTGCTTTGATGACGTTTGATGAGCAGGAACTGCTGTTTGATTCCATTCTCAGCTTCATTCAGCCAAAATGCGCCAAAGCGCCGGGAGCTTCCCGTATTATTGTTATTAAGGCCGCAAAAGTTTTATCGGATATTATGCTCACATGGACTTTTTCAGCTTCTTCGGATCCTCAAAACGATCCGGCCTTTGAAAAGCTTCAAAAAAAACTGTCTCGAAAACTTCGTGCTGGTACAAAAATTTCTTGGAATCCCAATCGGAATCAGGCTATTTTAACCGTTCTGCTTCCTCCCGTCATGCCGGACCTTCCTTCCGTCGGAAGTGTTCGCTTCTAATGAATATGTAACCACTTACCCATGCCTGTTACATTCGTTTCAATTGAGCCCTGTTCGGGTTGTTTTATCCAATCTTTACACCAGATTAATTGTGAATTCTCTATGATGAAACTACAAAGGAGGATTCAAATATATGATTCAAATCGATATCAAAGTCGACGGCATGATCGGAGAAGTATCCGAAGAATTTCTTAACTCCGCTATGACAGACGCATTCCAGGTTACGAAAATTAAGTCCAACCACCGACAGAAAGAATTATCGATCTGCGCAGAGTCGCCTATCCCAAAAGAACGGATTCAACGGATTCTGAATCCTCTCGGCTTTCAAGTACTTGACTATCTGTGCAAGGATCAGACCAACCCGGAACTGTTTTAGAGAATTCATTTCCATGGACGATTAAAGGTGCTTTCCCGGCACCTTTTTTCTTTTTCCCTTCGCAAAAGAAAGGCGCCCCGAAATTTCGGGGCGCCTGTTTGTTTTCGTTTAGGCCAGAAACTGGCTTCCGGCTGCATCCAGCTCAGGAAACTGAGCAAGATAATGCTGGAGCTGTTCGTGGAAATCATTGAGAACTTCATCGATCACAAAGGGAGCATAGTCTGTCAGAAGAATCCGGTCAAAGTCTGCTTTTACCAAATCCTGTTCTTCCAGATCCCATACTGCCTGCTCAATTTGAGAGCGGGAATCTGGAATCTGTTCACAGACCATCATCCATGTGATTCTTCCTCCTGCTTCGCTGATTAAATCCAGCAGCTGCAGCTGAAGACAGTCCACCTGGTTCTGACGGGCATATTGTTTATAAAAATCCTGTTTTCTTAAGGATAATGCATCGGGTCTCTTAATCATGCCTCAATTATATCGGCTTTCCTTTGGAAAGCAAATTGACTCATTAATTACAGGTTTCCAACGCTTTCAGGATTGCATCTGTCATTTCCACCGTGCCGGTTTCCTGCATGCCTTCACTCATCATATCCGCCGTGCGCAGTCCCTGATTCAGGACTGCTTCCACAGCCGTTTCAATGGCCTGGGCTTCCCTGACCATGTCAAAGGAATAGCGAAGCATCATGGCTGCAGACAAAATGCAGGCGATGGGGTTGACCTTGTTCTGACCGGCAATGTCCGGAGCGGATCCGTGAATCGGCTCATACAGACCATTGGTGCCGTCTCCTAAAGAAGAGGACGGAATCATTCCAATGGAACCTGTGATTTCACTGGCTTCGTCGGAAAGAATGTCACCAAACATGTTTTCGGTGACGATGACATCAAACTGGGAAGGATTTTTGCAGATCTGCATCGCCGCATTGTCTACAAACATCACATCGTATTCCACTTCCGGATATTCTTTTTTCAGCTCGTCCATCACTTTGCGGTACAGACGGGACGTATCCAGAACGTTGGCTTTATCGACCAGGGTCAGCTTCTTGTTTCGCTTCATGGCCGTTTCAAAACCCACCCGGCCAATGCGGCGGATTTCGTTTTCATCATAGGGCATGATGTCCACGGCTTTAAGGATGCCGTTTTCTTCGAAGGTTTTGTGCTCCCCAAAATATACACCGCCGGTCAGCTCACGCACGATGATAAAGTCAATGCCTTTGTCCACGATCTCTTTTTTCAAAGGAGAAGCGTCTGCCAGCTGAGGCCAGATTTTGGCCGGACGCAGGTTGGAGTACAGATTCATCCCTTTGCGCAAAGCCAGCAGGCCTCGTTCAGGACGGAGTTCACCGGGCATTCCTTCCCATTTTGGACCGCCGACCGCTCCTAACAGAACCGCATCGCTGGCGAGCGCTTTTTCCAGTTCATGATCTGGAAGGGGATGTCCAAACTGATCGATGGCATCTCCGCCCATGGCGATGGGGGTGTATTCGAATTCATGGCCGTATTTTTCGGCAATGAAATCCAGAACTCTTAAGGTCTGATCGACAATTTCGTGGGAAGAGCAGTCCCCGCGGATCACTCCGATTTTCTTATGCATTTTCATTCTCCTTTAAGTACGGCATCAAACCGCCTTTTGCGATGATCTTCTGAATGAATTCCGGGAACGGCTGGGCCTGGTAGGTTTCATTTTTGGTTTCGTTGGTAATGACTCCAGTGTTGAAGTCAATGGAGACGGTATCCCCTGCTTCAATGGCATCAGCAGCGGCTTCGCATTCCATAATGGGAAGACCAATGTTGATGGCGTTGCGGTAGAAAATCCGGGCAAAGGATTTCGCAATGACGCAGGA
>JABUSF010000026.1:2597-4510 GCA_021443945.1 Ileibacterium sp. | reverse complement strand
GCCACCCGTTTGGGCAGTTCCCCTTTTAAAACCACTTTGATGGCTTCCGGTACTTTAAACCAGGCTTTTCCGGTGGCCATACCGGCAGCCATATCCGTAGACCCCACACCAGTCGAGAACGCACCCAAGGCTCCATAGGTACAGGTGTGGCTGTCCGCGCCGATCATGCAGTCTCCGGCGGTTACAATTCCCTGCTCCGGCAGAAGGGCATGTTCGATTCCCATTTTTCCAACATCGAAGAAATTGGTGATTTCATGCTTTCCGCAGAATTCGCGGCAGGTTTTGGACTGCTGTGCGGCTTTGATATCTTTGTTTGGGACAAAGTGGTCCAAAACGATGTTGATTTTATCTTTGTCATAGACGGAGTCAAAACCGGCTTTTTCAAATTCCTTGACCGCTACAGGCGTGGTGATGTCGTTTCCGAGCACACCGTCCAGATCAGCCATAATCAGCTGGCCTGGTTCAACAGAATCCAGTCCGGCGTGGTGGGCCAGAATTTTCTGGGTCATTGTCATTGGCATAAACTATTTTCCTTCCTTCAAAACTTTGCCTGTTTAGGCATGTTCCATTGTTTTCGCTTTATTATTCAATGCAGAACAGAGCGCTGCAATACTTGCTTTGATAATATCGGGATCCGTTCCGGCACCATACGTCCGGCTTCCATCCGGCCAGAGCAGTCCAACATAGGCGGCTGCACTGGAAGCAGAAGTGGATGTCAGAGCATGTTCTTCATAAATATCGAGAGTATATTCTTTTTCCAGACCTTTTTTCAGGGCGTTGTTGACCGCATTGAGACGTCCGTTTCCTTCTCCGTAGAATTCCATCTCTTCCCCGTTTACATCCGCGGTGACAACCGCACGCATCTTTTTGCCCTGCATGTAATGCACTTCCTTGATTTTGATCACAGGAGCTTCCAGGTTCAGATAGCTGTTTTCGAAGATGCCGTAAATTTCTTCCGGTTTCAGCTCGGCATGCTGGTGGTCGGATACATCTTTGACCAGATAACCGAAGTGCTCACGCATTTTCGCCGGCAGGTCGAAGCCGTACTTAGTCTGCAGAATGTAGCCGATTCCGCCTTTTCCGGATTGGGAATTGACGCGGATGACATCGGCATCGTAGGTTCTGGAAATATCGGTTGGATCGATTGGAATATAAGGAACGGTCCACTCGTTGGCTTCGTTGTCCTGGCGGCATTTCATTCCTTTGGCAATGGCATCCTGATGGCTTCCGGAGAACGCGGCAAACACCAGGGATCCGGCATATGGATGACGTTCGTGAACATGCATGCGGGTGAGGTTTTCATAGGTTTCCACAATGTGCGGCATGTTGGAGAAGTCCAGTTTGGGATCCACACCATGGCTGTACATGTTCATAGCCACGGTAATGGCATCCACGTTTCCAGTTCTTTCCCCGTTTCCAAACAGACAGCATTCCACACGCTGCGCCCCGGCCAGAACGGCAAGCTCTGTATCGGCCACGCCGGTTCCTCTGTCGTTGTGAGGATGAGTGGATAAAATGACCGCATCTCTGTATTTGAGACGGTCAGAACAGTATTCAATCTGGTTGGCGTAGACATGAGGCATGCTCATTTCCACAGTTACCGGCAGGTTGATGATCATGGGGCGCTCCGGTGTTGGCTGCATCACATCCAATACGGCATTGCAGACTTCCAGAGCATAATCCGGTTCGGTTCCGGTAAAGGATTCCGGAGAGTATTCGAACAGGAAGTTGCCGTCGAATTCTTCTGAAAGCTTCTTCACCAGTTTGGCGCCTTCAATGGCGATCTGTTTGATCTCTTCCTTGTCCTTTTTGAACACCTGTTCTCTCTGGGCAACCGATGTGGAGTTGTAGAAATGAACAACTGCTTTTGGAGCCCCCTGAATGGCTTCAAATGTTTTGCGGATGATGTGATC
>JABUSF010000026.1:0-1345 GCA_021443945.1 Ileibacterium sp. | reverse complement strand
GATCCCACAGATGAGATTGCCAGAATCTCCTCCGGACGCCTCAAACCCGTATTTTTACAAACAATCGTGCGCAGCAGTGCGCTTTCACATAATTAAATGATGTTTCTGCAAAGAGAAGTATGCTAAATTATTGACATCTTTAAGGAGGTACAGGCATGGGATATTTATTATTATTCGTATTGTTCTTATTAGTGATGCAGTTTGCTTTCTTTCTGCTCCCCTTTTTGCTGCCTGTGATTGCCATTTTGTGGATCTATTCGTTCTTTAAAAAACCAAACGTGCGGGTCTATTCCACATCCTATTCATTCAATCCGTATTCAGCCCCCAATCAGAATCCTTTCGGATCTGAACCAAAAGTCATTCCAACCCGAAAGCCTTTAGAAGACTCCATCGATGTGGAATTTACGGAACGGTCAGACGAGGAAGTTCTGTGATTGTTACAGGTTCGAAGAGCAGAGAAAACGACATCGCCCTGCTGCTGAAAGAAGCCTGCCATTTCAATGACACTCAGGTTCGTTCCTGGATGCTCCATCCGCATGACCCGTCCACTGTCTTCTGTCTGTATGAAGGCAAAAGACTGATTGGTCTGATGAAGAGCCTGGAACGGACTTTTTTCTTTCACGGCAAAAAAGCAAAGGCAGCCTTTCTGCTCTCCCCCATCCTGCTGCCCGAACACGATACAGCCGCCAACCGAAAAGATCTGTGGAAAGCGGCTTTGAATACCGCCGAAAAAAACTGTCTGCTTATTTTTTACCGGGAGAAGAATCCGGATCAGCCCTGGGATAAAACCTTCGCTCCGGTCTTTCACAGTTTTATGTATTCCATCGCCATGGATGGAAAAGTTTCTCATGTGCCAGGCATCGTCCGCCCCGCCAAAAGCGGAGACGACTTGTATGGTTTGTATACATCCTTTATCGATCTGTTTGACGGCTGTGTAAAACTGAACCCTGAAGAATTTGATCAGAATCTTCGCTTTGCCAAAGCCAGTCAGAAAAAGATTATGGTCCATGAAAACGGCTCTCAAATCGACGGCCTGTACATTGCTTCCGCTCATAAAAACAGACTCCAGATGGAAACCATTTTCTATACCAGTCCCCAGGCTCTTGTGCAGATGATTGAACAGGCTGCCAAAGTCTGGTCTGCCATTGATGTCCATGTCAGCGGCTGTGAAAATCTCGGGGCTGTGTTTGGCTGCAAAGGCCGTCCCGAAGATGCCTTGATGGTGAAAATTCCAAATCTTTCTTTGTTCAATGCCTGGCAGAATGCGAACTATCAAGACTTTGCCCAGGCGTTCAACAGCCTGAACCATCCCTCCTGGAACAAATTCGTCTGACATCCCACACAA
>JABUSF010000025.1:4251-7019 GCA_021443945.1 Ileibacterium sp. | reverse complement strand
ACAGAACAGCCAGCTTGGATAAGCCCTGTTTCCGTCTGCTCCAGCCAAGTCCATCTATAAAAGATGTAGAAAACAACAAAACAGCCCAGTCTAAAAATGCCTCATCATTTTCAGGCTTTATCCAGATCAGTTCATTAAACACAAACTCTTCTTTGCTGCTGCTTTCCTGTCCAAAATCAAAAACAGCAC
This sequence comes from Ileibacterium sp., assembly GCA_021443945.1. Lineage (GTDB taxonomy): Bacteria > Bacillota_I > Bacilli_A > Erysipelotrichales > Erysipelotrichaceae > JABUSF01. Next base: position 6,830 of record JABUSF010000025.1, on the reverse strand, counting down.
GTCTAAGAAAAGTACTGAACTTCTTTGGCTCGCATTTCCAGGATGTCTGAATCCATTCGTTAAGATTTTTAGAATTCTTGTTTTTCAAAAACGTTAAAACAAAATACTCTCCGAGAATATCCGGTTCCAAAGGATGCAGTGTTTTTTCATCAGTTCCATTAATGGAATGGAAAATCCCATCTATATCGTCATCAAGTTTATCAAATGCCTTCTGAACTGATTTTGGAGCAAATTCAGGTTCAGAATCTTTCAGACCGCCGATCATAGTTGCAAAGCATAACAGGCTTTTTACGTAATCAACATGTTCAGGGTTTTGAATTTTATCAGTGATCTTACTCAGCTCATGCAGGTAAATATCTTCCAGCAAATCGTTTTTATCCCAGTCATGAATGGATTTATTGCGGCAAACCGCATCTGTGATGCAGATGGTAAACAATGGCCTTTTCAGTTCCGGGTCAATTTTATTCAGAGCTGTTTCAATTTCATCCAGCTGATTTGAATTCAGACAAATCTGGTGGGTTTTGTCTGCATAGCTTTCCGCAATTTCTCTGACCTGACTGCTTAAGTTAGCAAGAGACAGCAAACCATCTTCGTCTGCATCAAACCGGTAATGAAGCTTTTCCCGTTTCTTTAAATCAGCAAACCAGCCAACAGAAATTCCATCCACCTTTGGCCTTTCCCTCTCAAGAAGAAGAACTCTCAAATGTCTGCTGTTTTTGGGCCATTTATCCAGAAGGTCACTTACAGCTTCAGATTTTCCGTTTAAATAATCAACAACCAGAAGAACATCCTTTGAGCATGGTTTATTTCTCAGACTGATCAGTTCACTGATCTGTTCTCCCGTAACAAACACGGCATGCCAGTCATTTTTGTATTCCCTGCACAGTTCCAGACCGATTCTGCTTTTTCCGGAACCGCCTGAAGCAATAACGGCTGTCCATAATCTGGAACGGTCATCATTGCAGAACTTCCGCAGAAAACCCATTTCCTTTTCCCTGCCGAAAAATCCAACGGAATCGGAGCGGAAATGGTAATTATTTTGATCGGGATCGTAGGAATTGGTGTCCTCAGCCAGCTGTTCCAGAAATTCATCCAGTTCTGATCTGGCTGGTTCGTCAGGTTTCGGACTGGATGCTTCAATAGCTTCCAGCAGTTCAATTTTGGCTGTATTAAGCTGAACTGTTAAAAACTGGGAATCCCGTTCCAGCCTGCTGTACAAAAAGTCATAGAGAAGATCGAAGATCTCTTCAGCAATCCTCAAAATCCTGTCTTGGGAAAGAGCGGTTCCGGCTGTCTCGCATTTTAAGCATTCATGAATCACAGTCTCTTTGGCCTGATTTACTGTGGAACCCCTGGAAAACAAACCCTCTCTCAAATCAGCAGCAAGATTGTTTCGGATATATTCGCATAACCTTCCAAAGTCGATCTCCTCCTGACGGGTTACTGTTTCATTTAAGATCGCCTGTTGGGTAAGATATTCCTCGAGTTCGTGGTGCAGTGCCTTCCGCTCAAGAAAACTACCTGATGCGGATGAAGACTGATCCTTAAAAATATCACAGACCAGTTCCTCCAGATATTCCAGCATTTTGTTGCTTAAACTGTTTTTAGCTGCCATACGCCCCACCATCCCTCTGCAATCATAGTATCGGAATTTTGAAACAAATTTAAAGCACCTCTGAAACAAAATCAGATTCAGCATTGCCTTTCTGTTTCATCGCCTCTTTCACAATGTTTCAGCCTTTCGCATCATCCTCCTGTTTCAATCCCCCTCACTCCCGCATCAAAAAACCGAATACCGGCTTTCCGCATCGAAATTATCTGAAGCTGTTCCCGTTGCGAATGACCAAACAGATCACAAAGCGCCATTCCGCTGCATCCGACCTGTTTCATGCCGCTGCTGATTCTGCTATAAATCACTTAACGAAAAGGAAACGATTATGAAGAAGAAGACCAAATCATTCATCCCGCTTCAGCTTCTGAAGCACATTGAGAAGCAGTATCCAGGCTGCTGGAATCAGATGGATGCCTTTCATGAAGCAAACGGATCTGAGCCGAATATGACATGGAATCCGGCTGTTTATGTTCCGTTGGCCGGAGGGATCGCCGTGACAACCTCCGTACAGCGGAATTCGCTTCAGGCCAGTCCGCAGGAGTATCTGAAGCGGATTGCGGATGGGGCAGCGGTATGCGCACTGGCATCATGGCGAAGATCCAAGGAGGTGTTTGTTGTGGATGCCGATCTGGAGCATGAACTGTGCCAGCAGGATGATGAGAAGATCCCGTCTCAGATTCTGATGCAGCTGCCGTATCCCTGCTTCTATGTGCAGACAAATGACATACATGTGGATGAAGAGACGAAAATTGACGGATTCTTTGTTTTTCTGGAGGAGGATATGGAAACGCACCGCTTCGAGCTGCGCCTGATTTTTGTGCAGGATGAAAGGAATTTCTGGCCGTATATGATTCTGCTTGATTCCCGTGATCTGGATGAGAATCTGAGACAGATGGACAGGGAATTCAGCCGGATCAGATCGAATCAGCCCTCAAATCCGCTTCTGATGGCCGCAGAGGGTCAGAAT
>JABUSF010000025.1:0-3196 GCA_021443945.1 Ileibacterium sp. | reverse complement strand
GTTTTGTAAAACTGCCACGTCAGACCGTATCCATATTCTTCCGCATTCTATCTTTTCCAAAAGACTGATGCTAATATGAAATCAATCATTTTCATCCCGAATCAGGCACTTTCTATCCTTTTATCCCCCTGCTTCGGGGGTTTTTTCGTTATCCGCATCCATCCAGTAGGGAAAGGCCGATTCCAGCATCTGATCCCCTTAAGCCAGCTCAGCCTGCTGAAAAAGGCACCGAATCTGCTCAGTGCCTTTTTTTGAAAAATTAAACCAGATCCGCATTCAGATGAATCTGGATTTAGAAACATAAATCACTCAAAATCATCACAGGTTGGACAGTAGAACAGGTACCCATCATGGTCAAACTGCGGATCATATGGAATTTTTTTATTAACAGTAACCACTTTATACTTTCCTGATTCCGCAAGAACAGGCAGATCATAGTTGATCTCAATCATTTTAACTGTCTGTGAAATACCGGTACCATCTGTTGTCTGTTCATCATGAACATACTTGGCCGTTTCAAAAATCATGTAAGAATGATGATCAGGACGGATTGAAATCAAACGGCTGTTTACCGAATACCCTATCACCCCTACAGTAACGAGCGCAGTGGCTCCTGCAACGAACCACCATTTTCCCCATTTACCTTGACCGTCAGGTCTGATTAAAGCAGTCAGCGCACAGGCAGCGAGAACCGCTATGCAGCTCGGTACCCAAAAAGCTATAAAAATGTTCGAAGAATCCGAATTGTTAATCCATGAACTGGAAGTAATGACGAGAGACATCACAATTACAATGAAAGATGAAAAGGCTCCAAGAATAGCAATTAAGTCTTTTTTGGAATCCTCAATCTCATTTTTGCTGGCTTCAATTTTTTTACCCAAATCTTCTATCTTGTTGTTTACTTGCTCTGTAAGACTTTTCAGCTCGTTTTGGCTGACTTTAATATCTCCTTCCAGCTTTTCTAAACGTGACTGAGCATCTTTTGTACTGTCATTGATACTCTGCTGCTGCCTTCCAACCCATTCCAGAAGCTGGCTTCTGTCAATAAATGATATTAGCCTATCTTCAAGATACCTGGCAGTCTCTGTATTGTCACCCGTTTCATTTTTTTCAAGCTTCCGTTGTATATGGTCTCTCAACTGAATCAATGAACCTATGAATGTCCCTTCATCACCAGACATGCTGCTGAGATATTCGATCGATGGACTTTTCAGAAACAATTCCAGCGAACCAAATATTGTTTTATTAGTCTCGGGGAGTTTAGTTTCATATAAAAAATCGTTAACCTGTTTAATAGTCAGTTTGGAAATATCACCTAATTCTTTAAATTTACCATCAAATTCGACGGAAAACGCCTTATTCCAATCTGTTTTTTTAGAATCTTCTAAATTTGATAGTTCCTCTTCACTAGGCGAATTTTTATTTTGAGAAAACTCTTTGGATTTTTTCTCCACTTCCTCAAAAAGGTGAGTTGGATTCCCTTTCTTATCATCCATTACTCGGCCTCACCGGTCGCTAAAAAGTTAACAAAAGCAGCTCGATTTTTCCTATCCTGTATGTAGTTGTAAATGGATTCGCGAGGAATAACTTTGGGGTTATTCTCCTCATAGACCTTCACCCAGGGTCCGTTTTCTTCATGAGTAAAATCTATAATTTTCTGGGTCTCGATATTAATGGTGTAGTCAACAATACGGTTAACAAATTTTTTTTGATCGTCATTAAGCGGGGTGTGACCATTTTCATCGATTGGTTCCATATTTCCATCCTGGTAAACGCTGAACAACTGATATACCAGAGGAATAACCGGGCCTTTCTCCCATGCTTCAAAATCGTCAGTTAATAATGGCTGATCTATTGGATTGTCTGCCATCCAGGCCAGCTGACACAGGTATAAAACTTTCTGCAGTCTTTTTCTGTCAAAATAGACCGGTTCGGTATGGTGATCTTTTCTCCAGTTATTATGCGCATTTGTTCTTCGTATAATCTGGTTAGCCGCAGCTACGCACATAAAAAATATTCCTCCTTGCCTACGCAATGCCAATTTTATTCTTAAATAAGTCTCTCAACAAAGAATAAGAAAAGGCAAAACATAGCTCAGATCCAACTTGGACGGCCTGCTTTGCCAATTACCCTGGAATAATCTTTACCTCGGCGAGTCTTAAATGCTTGCTGTCTCAGGTTGAATAATATGTTGAGTATGAAATCATTGAATTTTGCCTGTAAAAACTTATTGAATCGAAATCACAGATAGATGTTAATTCGCAGGTACGATTCAAATCAAATATACAATTTGTTTTTACCCTAGGCAAATGAAATGTGGTGTTTTAGAAACAAAGACAGCTTTTAGATTTTATTTATGCATTTTAATGAAAAATGAAGATGCTTTTGATCTCCAATGAAACTGTCCATGGATCTATTGCATGCTATTCCCGCTTTTTACGTTGTATGAATGACCACAGGAGATTCCTCTTCCAGACTTCCCACCATCATGGGATGGATCCAGATCAGTTTATGAGTCTGCCGGTCCGGATCGTTTCTTGGACCATATGGCTGATAGCGCCAGTGGCCCCGCCGCAGATGGGACCGTTTCCTGGATCCGGTATTCGATCCGGCATTCACCGATTCCGCTTTTGTGGTCTGTGTCATTTTCTGCTGCCGGATTCTGGATCCAAACCGGACACCCACACTCCAGCGGCCGGCGTCCTTAAACGAGACCGGACTGGATTTCTGTGTCCGTTTTCTGTCTGCCTGTGGTTTTCGGGTTTTCTGCATCTGATCCAGTTCCGGCCTGGAAGACATCAGATACAGAACCAGCTGCAGGGATCGTTCAATGAAATGATCCGGATTGTTCTGCCGGGAGGTGGAGAGAGCCTTGAATTCCTTTTCGGAGACACCGCAGAGTCTTTGAGCCACTTCCGGTCTGAGTTTCTGGCTGGTCCGGGTCATGTAGCTGAAATGCTGTTTCAGATCGCTGCTGACGGTGGATTTCTCATCCAGCACAATCAGATAGGGAAGAACAGCCGGTGGGGCGTCTGAATCCTGATCGGCGAAGCTGAGCAGATAGGTAAGGGACAGCGAGGCTGCCTGTTCTTCGGTTTTGGGCAGAAGACTCACAAAGAATCCGCTGATTTTTCCCTCCAGCAGAGATCCGGCACAGTCCACATAGAAGGCAGGGAAGGGAAGCTGTTCAAACACC
>JABUSF010000024.1:10080-11605 GCA_021443945.1 Ileibacterium sp. | reverse complement strand
TAATCTGCTCTTTTAATTTCCCCCTTATGATCAAAACGTAAATAAGTTCAAGAAAAAAGATAAAGTTCCGAATACAGATCGTCTCGCAGAAAGGTCCATCTCAACAGGAACTTTACAGAGAAACAATTCAAAAGGAGGAAGATGATTTATGAAACGTATTTTAACAGCCGTGTTGGCACTGAGCTTAACTGCAGGACTGGTGGGATGTTCAGGAGCAGTATCCGCATCCAAGACAAACCAGACGGCTGCACAGGATAAAACCGCTGCTGCAGAAACAAAGGATGCAGGAAAAAAAGATGACAAAAAAGAAGGGGTTCCAAAAGCGGAAAAACCCTTTGAAATGAAGATCGAAAAGGAAAATCTCGGCGATCTGACGGATGAACAAATCCAGTCCAAGGCAAAGGAACAGGGATACGATGAAGCCAAAAAGAATGACGATGGTTCCTATACTTTAAAAATGAATGTGGAGACCACAAATAAAAAAATCCAGGAAGTGAAAGCACAGATTGATGATGCAGTGAAAGACATCACATCTGGAAAAAATGCAGTGAAATGTGTAAAAGACATTACCTGCAATGACAACTGCAAAGAAATTAATATTAAGGTCGAAAAAGATCAGTTTAAAGAAGAAGATGCCACTCGGCTGGCTTCTCTGACAATAATATTGAGTGCCATCCAGAGGCTGCAGGGAAAAGAGTTGGAGGAAGTGGACGCCAAAGTGAATTTCATTGATTCCAAAACAAATCAGAACATTAAAACCGTATCCTATCAGGACCTGGTTTCCCAGGGGAACAGCGCCAATCAGAAAAAAACTTCATAATCACAAATGCAGCAGAGTGTCCAAGGATGCTCTGCTTTTGTTCTTTGCGGCCAATCACAGCTGTCCTGCAGTGGCTGAGGGCCAGGTTTCTGGCATTGAACTGCGAAAGCGCAAATGAATCTTTGAAAAGTTTTGATTTGGCTTTTGATTGGTGCAGAAAAAGTCAAATGAAAAAGACAACATCCTTTCAATCCATTCAGAATGGTTACAGATGGCTGTCTCTGCCTTTATACTGATAAATGTGAAAATTTGAGGAATGATCATGAGCAATGAAATCGATCGTCTGCTCTCTATGGGCAGAGAAGCATATGAAACCGGACTGAGCCTGGTAAACGCATTTGAAAAAGACAATCCAGCCTTTTCCAAAACTCTGGGACAGCCTTTAACCGCCCAATACCGGGCCGAACTTTTAAGCTGGCTTCTGTATTTGTACGAAGCGGATGGTTTAATGACGGAGCGCAAAGCCAACTATGTCAACACCGTTTTAGGCTACAGCTACAGCGCGGCCGATTATATGGAACTCATGCGCCGTCTGCAGCTGCATGAACAAAACTTTGGTTCTTTGATTCCCACCGTCCTGAAAGCCGCGGTGCAGTTTGATGCCAAAAGAGGCAACCACAAAGCCGCGGAATCCATCGTTCGAATCATGGACCGGATGGCAGAATCCTGCCGCCTGTATGGAATGGCAAACAATCCTCTGGCGGA
>JABUSF010000024.1:5964-7627 GCA_021443945.1 Ileibacterium sp. | reverse complement strand
ATGGAAAATACAAACAAGATTGAATATATAGACGTAACCCCCACTTCCACCGGCTGCCGGATCTTTGCCGTCGGTCATCTGGAAGGTCAGGAGCATCCGTCCTTCATGGTCAACCATATTCCCGTTCCCTTTTCGAGAGTACGGCTGTCCGATGGAATGGATCTGCTTTGGGCGGATTTTGCTTTTCCGGCCGTTCATCTCAAAATCACCCAGGAGGATCAAGTCATTGCCCAGGTGGAACAGGAAGAACTGGCCTGGCTGGCTGAAAACGCCGGTTTGTATCTGGATGTTCAGGACTCCGAATGGAACAACACCGTTCTGCGCTTAAAGGGACGGGTTCTTTCCCCTTACTTAAGCAAAGTCCGCTTAAGCGTTCAGGATGAATGGGGAAGACCGATGGAATGTGAAATCATCCGCAGCCAGGACGAATCCTTAAACGATGCCGGTCTGAACGTGGACGATCAGTTTGAAATGCACGTGGCAGCCAAAAATGCCAAAGAGCTCTGGCTGGTCATGGAAGACAAGCATCATCTGGTTCGGGAACGTCTGGCCATGCCTGCCATTATGGAAACGGACAAAAGTCCTTTGCAGAAAGCCAAGGATCTGCTGGCCAATGGGTGGATTCCTGCCTATTGGAAACTGAAAAATCATTTTTCTGCAAAAAGCAGAAACGAAAGCTATCACAGCTGGTTTGAACGGCAGAAACCGGATTCCTTCCGTCTGGAAAAACAGCGCAAAACCATCTTTGCCAATCCGCCGAAAATCTCTCTGGTGGTTGCCGCCTGGAATACCCCATTGAATTACTTTGATGAAATGGTGCAGTCGGTTCTGGATCAGACCTATCCAAACTGGCAGCTCTGCATTGCAGACGGCTCCGACAATTACACTCTGCTGGAACACATTCAGAAAAACTATTCCAGCGAACGGCGCATCACCTATAAAAAGCTTCCGAAAAATCTGGGCATTTCCGGCAATATGAACGAAGCCATTCGAATGGCTTCCGGCGATTACATCGGCTTTTTCGACCATGACGATCTGCTGACCCCGGATGCCCTGTATGAAGCGGCCAGAGTCATGGAAGCATCCAAACCGGATTTGATCTACACGGATGAAGACAAGCTCAACGACCAGACCAAAACCTTCTGCGAGCCCCACTTCAAACCGGATTTCAATCTGGACCAGCTGCTCTGCCACAACTACATCACCCATCTGACCTTTGTGTCCAGACCGCTGCTGGAAAAAACAGGATGGCTGGATTCTGCCATGGACGGTTCTCAGGATTATGACTTTATTTTGAGAGCCGTCGAAAACGCCGGCAAAATTCATCACATTCCAAAAATCCTGTATCACTGGCGCATGCATCCCCAGAGCACCGCTGAAAATTCAGATTCCAAGGATTACTGCGTCAAATCCGGCCAGCTGGCTTTGACCTGCTTTTTAAACCGAAACCGGATCAGCGCTCAAGTGCATCCGCTGCCTAAACCCTATGACGGCATGTACTGGATGCAGCCCTTCTTTGCCGGAAAGCCCAAGATCTCTGTCATCACCGCCTTTGGAGACAAAGGAGAGGAGCTGGAACGTCTGGTTCAGTCTCTGGACGAATCCGGCTGGGACAATCTGGAAATTCTGGCCATTGATACAAGAACCCAGGCCGGCCCTCATC
>JABUSF010000024.1:3337-5943 GCA_021443945.1 Ileibacterium sp. | reverse complement strand
TCTGAAAAGAAAATCCGTCTGCTGGAAAAATCCGCAAACGGCAGTTTTGCAGACCACTTGAATGATGCTGCCCAACTGGCATCGGGAGATCTGCTGCTGTTTATCAATCCAACCGCCAGACTGCTGCATCCTCAAAGTCTTGCCTTTATGGCCTTTAAAGCCTTGATGAAAGATCATGGAGCCGTGACTGGCAAAATCATGGATGCCGGTCATCTGGTGTATGCCTATGGGGAAATTGCCGACGGAAACGGCAAAGTGAAGCGTGCCTTTGCCCATCTGGATGAAAATCATCCCGGCCATATGGGAAGAGCTCTGGCCGGCAGCCACTTCCAGATGGTGCCCATTGATTTGATGATGGTTCAAACGGACAGATTTATGGAAACCGGAGGATTCCTTCCTGAGTTTTCCGCAAAAGGCATGGCGGAAGATTTCTGCCTGCGCATGGAAAACAGGGGATACAAAAATGCCGGAGCTGCCAGTGCTCAGATTCAAATTGACAAGCCATGGAACAGACTGGTTCATCTGCCGGCAAAAACCAAAGGGGACTTTTATGAAAAGTGGCAGCATGTGCTCAACCAACCCGATCCTGCCTACAATCCAAATTTTGACCTTGTAAAAGAGACCTTTGTTTTGCCACAATAAAAGACAAAGGTGATAGAAAATGAATACATTGGTACTGAATGATTTTGAAACCCTCAAAGCCCAGATGACCAAAGAACAGCTTTGGTATGCGCTGTATCTGGCCATCGGCAAAACTCAGAAGGATTTGCATCTGAGTTTTGATGAGGTGGATGACAACCCAGCCCAGGAATCCCTGTTCATGTTTGCTTTGGGAAACAACCTGGCAAACATTCTGGAAAAGCATCTGTTTTTTGTTCCGGTCAAAGTGGAGGCAGCCTGCGTATCCAAAGCTGCAGACTTTTTCCGCTGGTGGACCCGTGACAAAAACACCCTGGATCTTTCCCGGTATCTGAACTATCTGGATGCCTGGAACGAGCAGTTTCCCAACTGGAAAGAAGCGGCTCCGCTGGCGTATGAAAACATGATTATTGTCTGTGAAGACTGACAGGAAGCGTTTGCTTCCTGTTTTTTTTGGCCCTTTGAAATCTTTTGAAAATTTGAAGGAAATGTTTGTGAAAATTTCAAAATTGGAGTACGAATCCATTTTGGATGATCTGTTGATTTTTATGCTGCAATTTCGGCAAAAAGTCAGGGCTTGAAAATTCCAAATCTGCCAAAGAAAGCTGATTTGCCCCTAAATGGTTTCTAAAGTGTCCAGCTTGGTACTTGATTTGCCACTGCCAATGTAAACACTTACAATGGCACCATCGAACACGGAAGGAGTGGTGAACATGAACACAAAAGTTGTTGTCAGAAGAAAAAATAATGCATTCACCGGATCTCTCTTCCGGTTTTTACTGGGGTAACAAAAAACTATTCCAGTTTTTTTAGTTTCAATCATAAATCTGAGGAGGATAAACGTATGGATGAAAAATTCAATAAAGTGTTCTGGGATGCTTGTGCCAACGGTGACTTTTCTTTAGCAGCCAGCCAAATTGCTACAGGAACGGATGTCAACTACGCAAACGGTGATGGACGCACAGCTTTAATGAGAGCTGCCAAACGTGACAAAAAAGACATCGTTCAGATGCTCATCGACAATGGTGCCGATGTGAATGCTGCCGACAACGGCGGAAAAACAGCCCTGATGGGTGCTGCTAAAAAAGGCAACAAAACCATCTGCAAAGCCCTGATCGAAGCCGGCGCTGACGTCAACGCCAAAGACGACAACGGCCGTACTGCCTTGATGAGAGCTGCACTGCTTGGCCAGGACCGCTGCATTCAGGTGCTTCTGGATGCCGGTGCTGATATCAACGCCCAGGACGAAGTGGGAAGAACGGCTCTGATGGAAGCCTGCATCGCCTTCAAACGCGACACCATCAACATGCTGCTGGACAGAAACGCTGATGTAAACCTGTTCGATAATAACGGATGCACCGCCCTGATGAGAGCTGCTTACGGCGGATACCCATCCCTGGTTGAAAAACTCTGCGTTTACGGAGCAGACAAAGACATGAAAGACAAACAGGGCAACGTTGCTCTGGATTACGTGAGAGAACACTGCCGCGCTCAGCTGGAGCCGCTGCTGTAGGAAGTGAGGAAAATTAAGTTATGAGAGACTACAAAAGCAACGAAGTAAGAAACGTGAGTGTTGTTGGACACTCCGGTGCTGGAAAAACTGCTGTCCTCGAGGCCATGCTTTACTACACAGATGCAACAGACCGTTTTGGAAAAACAAGCGAAGGCTCTTCCTTAATCGACTTTGATGCGGAAGAAATCAAACGCGGCATCTCCATTTACTCCTCTGTTGTGCCCATTGAATGGGACGATAAAAAAATCAACTTCATCGACGCTCCCGGATATCTGGATTTCGTGGGTGAAAAACAGGCTGCAGAACATGCCGGTGATTCCGTTCTGATCGTGGTCAACGCCAAAGACCCTCTCGAACCCGGAACACATCTGGCCTACAAAAAAGCCATTGAAAGCAAAAAACCAACCATCTTCTTCATCAACCATCTGGATGAAGAAAATACATCTTTTGACGA
>JABUSF010000024.1:0-3266 GCA_021443945.1 Ileibacterium sp. | reverse complement strand
GAATATGTAGGAACTGTCAACATTCTGAAAAACAAAGCCTGGTATCATCACGGACCAAAGGCTTCCGATCACGTGGCACAGCCTGTACCGGAAAGCATGGCCGATGAAGTAGCCATGTACAAAGACCAGATCGCAGAAGCGGTGGCCATGGGCGATGACGAACTCATGGAAAAATTCTTCTCCGGTGAAGAATTTACAGATGCTGAACTGACCAAAGGTGTGCGCATCGGCGTGCGCAGCGGAGAAATCATCCCTGTATTCTCCGGCTCTGCTGTCCAGTCCAGAGGCATCGGACGTCTGATGGATCTGATCGTGACCTACTTCCCATCCTATTCTGAAAAAGGTGTCTTCACAGCTCACACTCCGGAAGGAGAAAATGTGGAACTGCTGACCACAGAAGACGAAGTTATGACCGCTCAGGTTTTCAAAACCATCATGGACCCATTCGTAGGACGCATTTCCTATGTCAAAATCCTGTCCGGAACTCTGTCTTCTGATTCCCAGGTTGTGAACGGAAACAACGGCAAATCGGAAAAACTTGGAAACCTGTTTACCATCAAAGGCAAACACCAGACCGCTGCCGGAAAACTGTTTACCGGTGACATCGGAGCCATCTCCAAACTGCAGTACACCAAAACAAACGATACCCTTTGCGATAAGAAAACCCGCCTGGTTGTAGACGAAATCGAATTCGATGAACCGCTCTACGGACAGGCTGTCAGCCCAAAAACCAAAAACGATGAAGACAAACTGTCCACCGGTCTGAACCGTCTGATGGAAGAAGATCCAACCTTCAAGGCCGTTTCCAATCCGGAAACCAGAGAAACGGTTATTTATGGAATCGGCGATCAGCACATTGATGTCATCGTCAACAAACTGAAATCCAAATTCAAAGCAGAAGTCAACCTGGCAGATCCAAAAGTGATGTACCGCGAAACCATCACCAAGACCGCTGTCGGGGAAGGACGTCATAAAAAACAGTCCGGCGGTCACGGTCAGTTTGGCCATGTCTTCGTTGAATTCGCACCAAACCCGGATGAACAGGAACTGGTATTCGAAGAAAAAGTATTCGGCGGTGCCGTGCCTCGCCAGTACTTCCCGGCTGTTGAAAACGGCTTAAGAGAAAATGCTCTGGACGGACCGCTTGCTCACTACAAGATGGTGAACGTAAAGACCACTCTGCTCGATGGAAAATACCACGATGTAGACTCTTCTGAAATGGCCTTCAAACTGGCTGCCCGTCTGGCCTTCAAAGACGCCATGACAAAATGCCGTCCGATCCTGCTCGAACCCATCATGAACGTCACCGTTCGTGTTCCGGATGAATACACAGGAACCATCATCGGTGATTTGAACAAACGCCGCGGAGCCATCCTTGGCATGGAACCGGAAGATTCCGAACAGGTCATCGAGGCCCAGGTACCAATGTCCGAACTGTCCAAATACTCCATCGATCTGCGTTCCATGACCCAGGGCCTTGGAAGCTACACCATCGAAATGGACCGTTACGATCCAGTACCTGACAACATCGCTCAGCGCGTCATTGCAGCTGCAGCCAAAGACTAATACACCTTTAAACGACTCATTCAACAAACCTCATTCATACCATCTCAAAAGAGCAGTATCCGCTTTCAACTCGGATGCTGTTCTTTTATTTTCGGCGTATTTTATTCAGGATCCCTCAAATGAGTTGTTTTGAATGCTTTTCAGGTATACCATCGAGTGAGTTGTCTGTTTACGACAAATCAGGTTTAAAAAATGTCCGAATCAGACAATTTCTCTAAGCAAAGGAGGCCGTTATGGAACTTTTGAAAAAGAAACCAAGAAAAAGCAGTGACATCCGCTTCTGGACACAGAACCTACTGGTGGGAAGTCTGCTGGGAATCGGCACCTTTCTCATCCTGAATATGATTGGAGTCCGGCTCTGGCAGGCCATTGCGCTGGGGGGAATCATTTCTTCTGCCTTTGGCATGTTTTTATACGGTGTCTGTTTTGGAGACCCCTTTCGGGATGATGCCCCTCATCAATAAGTCATACCTGCATTTGCAGAAAGTCTGTGCCAAGGCTTTCTGCTTTTTGTTTTCCTTTTTGAAATCTGAAAAACTGTGATGAAAATCACTGCACCCGGAAGACAAAAGGTTTACTATTTTTGACGAAGCCAGAGAGAGTTTTATGAAAAATACCATTCGATACTTTATTTCTTTTTATAAACCGTATAAGAAGATCTTCTTTACAGATCTGTTCTGCGCGTCCATGATTTCCATCATCGACATTGCCTATCCTTTAATCTTTTCCGCCTGCGTCTCTGTTCTGTTCGTTCAGAGTCCGGCCGCCATTTTAAATTCCCTTTGGTGGGTGAGCGGGGGTCTTATTTTGATGTATGCCGTCAAAATGGTCTGCCGCTATTATGTGACCTGTCAGGGGCATATTATGGGAGCCATGATGGAAAGGGACATGCGGCAGAATCTGTTTGAGCAGTACCAGAAACTCAGCTTTTCCTATTACGATACCCACAACACTGGAACCATGATGTCCAAAGTCATCTCCGATCTGTTCGATATTTCCGAACTGGCCCATCACGGTCCGGAAAATCTGTTCATTTCCATTCTGAAACTGGCAGGAAGTTTTCTCATTATGTTCCTGCTCAACTGGCAGCTTTCCCTTTGCCTGCTTTGCACCACAGTATTTATGCTGCTGTTTCTGTACCGGCAAAATGGGCAGATGCGGGCCACCTTTATGGACAACCGGAAAAAAATTGCTGAAATCAACTCCTCTTTGCAGGACAGTCTGGCCGGCATCAAAGTGGTTCAGTCCTTTGCCAACGAACCCATTGAACAGAAAAAATTTGACCGGTCCAACAACCGGTTTCTGGAATCCAAAAAGCGAAACTACAAAGCCATGGGAACCTACTATTCCGGCAGTGCCTTTTTAACCGGCATGCTCTATGTGACGGTCATCGCAGCCGGCGGCCTGTTCATTGCCAACGGTTCCTTAAAACCGGAAGAGCTGGCAGCTTTTGCGCTGTATGTCAACGTCTTTGTGGGACCCTTGGAAATTCTCATTGAGTTTACGGAAATGTTCCAGAAAGGCTTTTCCGGCTTTCAGCGCTTTGAAGAGATCATGGTTCAGATTCCTGACATTCAGGATGAAGCCAATGCCGTCGATCTGATAGATGTGAAAGGGGACATTGCTCTGGAACATGTCAGTTTTGCCTATGAAGACGGGCAGCCGGTTTTGGAAGACGTTTCCTTAAACATTCCGGCTGG
>JABUSF010000023.1:12911-14638 GCA_021443945.1 Ileibacterium sp. | reverse complement strand
CAAGATCCGCTTTAAAAACTTTGATATTTTTCATTGCTTCCCTTTCTTTGTTCAAACTCTTTTTGCCTGTTTTGCAGACATTAGAGTCTGATTTTAATCATTCAGTAGCATCCTTTTTCTTTTCTCAAAATTCTTTGCTTAAATTATTCTTTTTGGCTGAATCAACACGATTTGCAAAAGATGATTTAGAGTTTTTTTGTCGTGCGTCAGTGCAATCGAATCAATCAGGCGTTTCAGTTGATGTAAAGAAAAGATTTTGCTGTGTTTTTTAATCCTCCTTTAATCTAAAGGAAATAATGGTCTATATCAATTTTTTATTGTATTTGGTTATTTTATTTATTATTTATACACTTTTTATAGTAATTACCCTTAAGTAAACCCATTCAGAATTCAAAAATCTAAAAATAAGATGATTCAGATCCGAAAAAACTCTGATATTTCTCATTGCTTCCCTTTCTCTCTTCCAACTCATTCCACATCTTTTGCATGTACAAGAGTCTGCCTTTTGATCATTCAGCAGCATCCATTTTCTTCTCAATACTCTTTGCATAATTTATTCTTATTGGCTGAATCGACATTATTTTCGTAAGACGGCAGATGTCTTTTTTGCCGTTGAGCAGAACATTCGAAACAAATATTCATAGAATTGGATAGAAAATAGATATTTCTGTGAATTTCAAACATCTTCTAATCTAAAGGAAGCGATTTCTTATAGCAAATTATTATGGTTTAAGATTATATATTTTCACTTTTAAACCCTGTTTATGGACAATTATATCTAAATAACCTTTTAAATTTTTAATTAACTAAAAATTGTATGATACAGCCTGACAGTTATAGACAAATGGAAATTTTCATTCCGAAAGAAAATGCCTTTGAATCAGTCCGATTCAAAGGCATTTGTTTATCCTTTTACAGTTACGGTTTTTCCGTCTGGTCCAGGAGTGTTTTTTAAATAATCAATAATCTGAGCTTTAGCATCTGCTTTGCAGGGTTTGCATTTCCAGGAACCTTCATCACCGGAAACGATTGCATCAGCAAAACCAGAACAGCCTGGATAACCACAGCCGCCGCAGTTGTACCCTGGCAGCTGGCTGGTCACGTAATCTACACGAGTATCCGGCTCAACGTGGAAGACTTTGGCAGCAATGCCCAGTCCCAGTCCAAGCAGACCTCCAAGCACCAGCATCATTACGATCGCTGAAATCATAGAAATTCTCCTTACTGATCATGAGAAGGATGATTCATGCAGGAGTAGTCCTTGCATCCTTCACAATCTGCTTTCAAGTTTTCCATTCCCGCAGGTTTGGGTGTTCTTTTGTTTAATAGGAACAGAAGAATATAGACGCCGACAAGAGTTCCAAAAAACAGAACTGCCAGCAGAATTCTTCCAAACTCCATTAGACGATACCGCCCAGTCCACTGAAGGCCATAGCCATCAGTCCGGCAACGATCAATGCGATTGGGTTGCCAATGAAGCTTGCAGGAACATCCGCTGCATCCAGACGTTCACGGATGCAGGAGAAAATGTACAGCACCAGGGCAAAGCCGACTGGTGTTCCAATGGTATAAATCAGCATATGAGGAATGTCATAGGCTTTTGAAATGTTTACCAGGCAGACATTCAGCACAACGCAGTTTGTTGTGATCAACGGCAGATAAACACCAAGAGATTTATACAGAGATGGAGAGGTTTTCTTAATGAACATTTCAGTCAGCTGAACCAG
>JABUSF010000023.1:7723-11345 GCA_021443945.1 Ileibacterium sp. | reverse complement strand
CACACAGAGCCATAATGAGAGCTTTCTTCTGCTGTTTGAGCTGCGGACCGTCCAGAGCAGACTCGATCATTGGAGTAAAGGTGTTCATGATCAGAATGGAATACAGACAGCCTTCCGGCAGGTTTCCCTTCATACGGATCAGAACCGTCAAAGCAGCGGCGCAAAGAGCGAAGAAGACTCTTCCAGCCGGAGCTGTTGGAATGGTTACCGGATCTGTGAGCATGAAGACAGCTCCGAAAATTACACCGCCTGTAAACAGGTGGATGGCCGGATACCAAATAAAGGCAGGAATTCCATTGTAGGAATCGATGCCTGCAATCAAAGCAATGGCTGCTGAGAAAACAAATACGCCCAGCAGATAGAAGACCGGCATTCTCCAGTCGAGAACTTTGCGCCATGCAAGAATAATTCCCACCAGCAGAATCACAACGGAGAAGGTTTCACCGATAGCACCTGGATAATTTCCCCAGATCAGGCCAAACCAGCCGCCAGTAGATTCCAAAAAGGCATCCACTGCTTTTGCAGAACCTGGCAGCCAGCGGAAGGTTCCGTTCAAAACCGTAGCCGGTGTAGCAGATGTAGTCAGTGCAGTCGCTGCTCCGGAAAAGGAAGCAAAAATAACCGCACGGCCTACAGCAGCCGGGTTATAGATGTTGTAGCCAAAACCGCCAAACACCAGACGGCCAATGGCAATCGCAAAGATGGTGGCAATAATAATGGCATATGGAGTAATGGAAATTGGGCACATCATCACAAGAATGATGGAAGTCACCCAGCCAAAGGAATGAAGAATAAAGTCTTTTGGGTCTTTCTTCTTTGCCTTGGCAAAAATAAATTCACAAATAAAGGTTGTCACTAAAGAGCAGGCCAGAAGCAAAAGAGCCTGAAGGCCATAGTTCACTCCGTAGGACATGAAATAGTAAGCAACTGAGCAGGCGTACACCACCAGCAAGCCAAGGGTAAGATCCCTCATGACTTTTTGAGTGGAGTCCGGTCCCTGGATATTTGGGCTTACATGAAACTGAAATTTCATCGTTTTCTCCTACTTCTTTTTCATCATCAGGGTACGTTTGGCTTTGCGCACGTTTTCTGTGACCTGAATCTTGCTTGGGCAAACGTAAGTGCAAAGACCGCATTCAATGCAGAGCATGGCACCGCGTTTTTCCATTTCGTCTGTATCGTTCATTTTAACCGCATTTGCGATGCGCACCGGCTGCAGTCCGATTGGACAGTGACTGGAGCATTTGCCGCAGCGCATGCAGGTCATTTCCTTTTCTTCCTTCACAGGCAGAACAGTAATCGCATTCATCGCCCGGTCGATGACAATCTGATCGGACACCATGGCTTTCCCCATCATCGGACCGCCTGCGATCAAGTGACAAGCATCCAGTTTTGGATTAATGCCGCCGATCTGTTCCAGGATTTCGCTGACAGCCATTCCTACAGGAACCACAACATTGGTTGGGTACTGCAGAGCTTCACCAGAGAACGTTACATATTTATTGATAATGGACTGTCCGTTGGCAAAAGCCCGTTTTGTCAAAATGGCTGTCCCGGCATTGTTGACGATCACACCGCATTCGGATGGCAGCTTATCGTATTCTCTTTTGAGAACTGTACGGATGAGTGTTCGTTCCCCGCCCATTGGATAGACATCCGGAACTTCCTGAACACGCATTCCGCTGGCTTGCTGGCGGGCAAGCTCTTTGCGCACATAATCGATGATGTCCGGATGAGTCTTTTTAATGCAGATCAGACATTCTTCGGCACCAGCCATTTTTTGAAGAATTCGGCATCCTTCCACAAAATCTTCCACGTTGTCCATGACGATTTTGTAATCGGCAGTGATATAAGGTTCACATTCCACCGCGTTGATCAGCAGTGTGTTAATACCGTCGGGGTTCAGGTATTTCACATATGTGGGGAATCCAGCGCCGCCCTGACCGATGATTCCGGTCTGCTTCATGAATTCCACCATTTCTTTCTGGTCAGCCGTTTTCCAGTCCATCGGTTTGAAAGACTGAATCTGGGTCTGCACCTCATCGAGCTCAATCACCATGTGCTGCTGAGGCTTTAAAGAGTTGTGAGGCCGTTTGGCAAGTCCGGTAAAAGTACCGGAAACGCTGGAGTAAACCGGAACTTCAAAACCAGTCTTGGTTGTAAACAGTTTGGTTCCAATGTCTACGTGGTCTCCTTCATTGACAAGCATTTCTACATTGCCGTCCCGTCCGGTAAATACAGGAATGTAAACGCATTTAGCCGGTTTGAGGATTTTGGCATCAGAATGGTCCGTCAATGACTTTTTACCGGGGATATGCTGCTGCATAGGCCCTAGGAAAAGTGACATAACTTCCTTCCTTTCATACTTCAATACAGTGTTTATTCTAGTATTGCCCTTATATTTAATCAAACAGACAGGCTCAAATCCCTCAAAAGTTTGGGAGGATCATGGTGAACTGGCGTAGTTTTTAAGAAACATGAAAACCAATTTCACATAAACCTTCCAATCCAATCAGGCAGGAATTTCAGGTGTTTGATGTAAACTTACAAAGACAGTTTCTAATTTTATATAAATTGAAATCAGATGAAATTTAAAAATGAGGTTCTGTATAAATATGAAGAAAGAAAATACATCCAATGCTAAATTCTGGCTTTTCATTTCTATGTGCTTTCTAGCACTCATCGCCGGAATCAGTGTCTTTATCACCAGCCGATCGTCCACATCAAAAAACGCCGACGTCCAAAAGCGCTCCGTTACACTGACCGATGCTGGTTTTGACACCCCGGTTACCTTCCAGGCGGAATGCTCTGAAGAAGATTATTTAAAATATCTGGACATTTTAAAAACTACTTTTCAGGACTACAACAAACTGTTTGACATTTATCACGAATACGAAGGAATCAACAATGTATACACGTTAAATGAAAAAGCTGCTTATGAAGCTGTTGAAGTGGATCCTGAAATTATTGACTGCATTCAGCAAAGCATGAAGGCCAATCAGGTCAATCAAAAATTTGACATTGCAGAAGGCAAACTGCTCAGCCTCTGGCATGATGCCCGAGAATCGGACTCTCCTTACCTGCCGGATGCACAGGCCATCTCAGAAGCAAAAGTACATACAGATGTCAGCGGTGTGATCATCGACGGGAATAAGATTTCCTTTAAAGATGACACCGTTCAGCTCGATCTCGGTGCCATTGCAAAAGGATATACCGCTGAAAAAGCCAAAGAAAAACTGGAAGAAGCGGGTCTGGACAACGGATTTATCAATGCCGGCGGAAACGTGGTTCTCATTGGAAATAAAAAAGACGGCAGTGAATGGGTTGTGGGCATTCAAAAACCGGACTCTGCAGATTCCCTGGTCCGTTATAAAACTTCCACACCGACCTGTCTGGTGACTTCTGGAGATTATCAGCGGTATATGACGATTGACGGTAAGCGTTATTCTCATATCATTGATCCGGAAACGGGATACCCGGCTGAATACGTCCGTTCTGTAACCGTCATTACTCCTGACTCCACTTGGGCAGATGCCATGTCTACAGCCCTGTTCTGCATGAGCGTTCAGGATGGAATGCAGGTGTGCAAAGAACAGAATCTGGAAGCTGTCTGGTTTACAGA
>JABUSF010000023.1:1883-3531 GCA_021443945.1 Ileibacterium sp. | reverse complement strand
CGCTGTGCCAGACTGCTTTTCATAAGGAAAGATCCTTTCTAAGGTTAAAAATTAAAGTAAATAAACGGGCTGTATGCGTTGGAAAAAATATACATCACGCTGAGGACAAAGATGGATAAATTTACAATGACCTCACCAGCCATAAACAGCTTGTTGTATTTGAATCTGTTTTCGAAGTTTTTCAAAACAGGTGTGCAGCAGATGATTCCTGCCAGATACCAGAGCCCATACTGGCGCAGATACTGAATGGCTGCAGACCCGATCAGTCCATTGCAGTGCAGCCCAAACATTCCTTCTATATAGCGGATGGCCTGTCCCAGCGTATCGCTTTTGAAAATGACCCATCCAATCATGACAAAGAAGAAGGTGTAGAGGATGCCAAAGACACCCAGTTTTTTATGAAATCCGGTAAAGCGCTCCATCAGCAGCAAAGCACAGTACATCAGTCCCCAGCAAATGAACGTCCAGTTGGCCCCATGCCATACTCCGGTTAACAGCCACACCACAAAAATATTGAAGATCAGTCTGGTTTTGGACGAAACTCTCGATCCGCCCATGGGAATATAGACATAATCCCGAAACCAGGTCTGCAGGGACATATGCCACCGTCTCCAGAATTCCTGCACCGATCTGGAAATATAAGGATAGCGGAAGTTTTCTTCAAAGTGAAAGCCGAACATTCTGCCAAGTCCAATCGCCATATCCGAATAACCCGCAAAGTCAAAGAAGATCTGCAGGGTAAAGGAAAATGCACCAAACCAGTACATAAACAGCGAATTGCTGGCAGTGGAGGCGAAGGCGGCATCAGCTACTATGGCAAACTGATTGGCCAGAAGAACCTTTTTCCCAAGACCGTAGATAAAGCGGCAGACTCCTGTGGAAAAATCATTGACATTTTCCTTTCGATTTCGAATTTCATGAGCCACTGTATTGTAGCGGACAATCGGTCCGGCAATCAGCTGCGGAAAGAAGGATATATACAGAGCAACATCCATCAACCGGGGCTTGAGGGGTTCTTTTTCCCGGCACAGATCCACCGTATAACTGATGGCCTGGAAGGTGAAAAAGGAAATCCCGATGGGAATGCGGATTCCTGTCATGGGGATCGCCCATCCTGCTGCCATATTCAGGTTGGTCAAAATAAAATCGGTATATTTAAAGACGCCAAGAATCAGAAGATCGACGGCCACGGATACAAACACAATCCACTTTTTTGCTTTTTCTGAATCATGATGCTTCCAGATCATCCGGCCAAATCCATAGTGAAGAAGAATCACCACAATCATTAAAAAGACATAGACCGGTTCTCCATAGGCATAAAAAAGAAGACTGGCTATGACCAGCAGTACATTTTTGGCCGTTGGGAATTTGCGGAACAAACCATAATACAAAATGAGCAGCAAAGGCAAAAACAAAAAGAGGAAAACCTCACTGGGAAACAACATAAAAAGATCCTTTCTAGATCTGCAGTTTTCAATTGGAATAAGCTGTTTGATGCCATGCAGGCATAAACTCTCCCGTATGATTATCCACAAATCGAATCAACTGGCAACCGGTGAAGTTTCACTTCAAAAAAAACCACCAAAATAAAAATACAGCAGGGGTCCAATCGGGACCCCTGCTGCATGAAAGTGAAGATCTACATGAA
>JABUSF010000023.1:0-1861 GCA_021443945.1 Ileibacterium sp. | reverse complement strand
ATCCTGTTTTCCTCACTTTAAGGAATAACCGGACCATCGGGCAATGGAGACGCAGTGATCACAAATCCGTTCCATATATTTGGCAGCCATAAGTACATTCACCAACACTTCTGCCAGTTCCGGATTGGTGCGGAGTTTTTCTGTCTTTTCACTTAACTGTCTTTCATACTCTGCATCCGCCTGATCATCCATTTGAATCACTGACCTTACAGGACAGAATTCTGTCGCAAAGTTGTTTAAAGCATTCGCCAGCATGGTTTTCGCAATATCGATGGATGGCTGAAGGCCTTCTTTTTCTTTTGGATTGTCGAAAGGGATCAGCAGCTCAAAAGCCTGCATTTCCATATCGGTAATCCGCTCCAGATCCGAAAAAGCATTGCTGATGGAATGCATTCTGCGCATATCGCAAGCCACTGGCTGCTGCAGCAAAATGATTTGTCTGCATTGGTGGAGGCATTCCCTGCAAAGGCCGGCCGCCTGGGCATGAAGGTTTTTCATGTCCTGCATGTAGGAGGATTTGTTTTTAACAAGTGACTTTTGAAAGATCTTCATTTCTTCAAGAGCCGTCATTTTCAAATCCAGCATCCGGTTTTCCAGCTGTTCGTATTCCTGGTCAAATTGAGAACGTACAACCATTATCCAAACCTTCCTGTAATGTAGTCTTCTGTTTTCTTCTGTTTGGGACGGGAAAACAGCTCACCGGTCGGCGCATATTCAATTAAATCTCCCAGCCAGAAAAAGGCAGTTTTATCCGATACCCGCATCGCCTGAGACATATTGTGAGTGACAATGACAATGGTGTACTTGTCTTTCAGCTTTAAAATGAGCTCTTCGATTTTTGCGGTGGAGATAGGATCCAGAGCAGAGGTGGGTTCATCCATGAGCAGAATATCCGGTTTGACAGCCAAAGCCCTGGCCACACACAATCGCTGCTGCTGTCCCCCGGACAAACCCAAAGCGCTTTTATGCAGGCGGTCTTTGACTTCATCCCACAGGGCAGCATCTTCCAGCGCTTCCTGAACAATTTGATCCAAGGCGGCTTTGTCTTTGATTTTGTGGGTTTTTGGACCGTAGGCCACATTGTCATAAATGGACATGGGAAATGGGTTCGGTTTCTGAAAAACCATGCCTACATTACGGCGCAGCTCATTGATATTGACCGATCCGTAAATGTCTTTTCCATTAATATGAATATCCCCTTCAATGCGGCAGTTTTCCACCAAATCATTCATTCGGTTCATGCTTTTTAACAGGGTCGATTTCCCACAGCCGGAAGGCCCGATAAAGGCTGTCACCTCGTTGGATGCAATCTCCAGATTGATTCCATGCAGAGCATGAAAATCTCCATAATATAAGTTAAAATCTTTGATTTCGATCTGATTCATACGCGCCCTTTCAGTATTTTTTGCTGCAGCATGCCGGAAAGCAGATTCATCGTCAGAACAAGAATTGTCAGCACAACCGAAACAGCAGCTGCCTGATTCATAAACAGCCCTTCATTCATCAGCTTGTACATATGAACGGCCAGCGTGCTTCCGGGTGTCGTCAGATTCCAGGCAATGGAGCCTAACGTGCCGGAGGTATAAATTAAAGCAGCTGTCTCTCCCATCATTCGCCCCATGGCTAAAATGATGCCGGATAAAATGCCGGTGCTGGCCGCTGGAAGCAGGATGACAAACACTGTGCGCAGTTTGCCGGCTCCCAAACCATAACTTCCTTCCCGTAAAGACATCGGCTGGGCTTTTAAGGCTTCCAGACTGGTCTGAAGAATGGAGGGAAGCACCATTAAGGAGAGTGTCAGTGCTCCGGAAAGCAGGGACAGTCCCAGATGGAAAAATTTGACAAACATCAGCATGCCAAA
>JABUSF010000022.1:28990-30451 GCA_021443945.1 Ileibacterium sp. | reverse complement strand
TTAATATAAACCCATATCCCTCTGACGTCAACTCTAAATCTTAAAAAATTATAAAGTCGATCATAAGGCCATAATTTGGATTTTGTAAAATACATTTGATAAAACGTATCTGAAATAAGCTGGATATTATCTTTTTAGCAATATAATCAAATCTTATATAAATAAAATATAAACCACCTCTTCCCATTTCTTTCGTAAATAAAAAAGCAGCCAGTCCTGCGGCCAGCTGCTTCTATAAGTAAATGTTGTATATAGATTAGTTTGTACCGGTTAAATCAGCCATAGCTTTCTGATAAGCCAGTGTTTTTGCATGAGCGTCATCTTTGTTTTCGCCTTTAATGCAGAAATAGAATTTACATTTTGGTTCAGTACCGGATGGACGTACAGCAATCCAGCTTCCATCAGCCAGGTAGTACTTCAGAACATCGGATTTTACAAAACCTGTCAGTTCTTCTGTTTTGCCGTCTTCTTTAATCACTGCTTCTTTGTAGTCTTCGAAACGAACTACTGGAACACCGTTGATCGATTCAACACCATTTGTTCTCAGATCAGACAAGATTTCTTTAATACGGGCAGCTCCTGCTTCACCTTCAAGAGAAATAGCAACCTGACTTTCTTCGTATGTGCCATGTTTTGCATACAGATCATTCAGTACATCGATCAGAGTTTTGCCTTCTTTGTTTTTATAGTACGCAGCTGCTTCTGCCAGTTCCAGGCATGCCTGTGGAGCATCTTTGTCACGTACGAACGGGCTGATCAGAGAACCATAGGATTCTTCGTAGCCGAATACATAGTTCTTTTCACCTGTTGTTTCATATTTAGCAACTTTTTCACCAATAAACTTGAAGCCTGTCAGTGTTTTTTCAGTTTCTACGCCATGGTCTTTGGCTACCATTTCACCAAGATCAGAAGTAACGACTGTGTTGAACATTACCGGATTGGATGGCATTTTACCCTGCTGTTCGAGCTGAGACAGGATGTACTCAAGCAGAACGGCACCAGACTGGTTTCCAGTCATCACAACATATTCACCGTCATGTTTTACCCCTACACCCATACGGTCAGCATCTGGGTCGCAAACCAGAATGATATCTGCATCGTTGTCAGCCGCATATTTCAGAGCCAGCTCATAAGCCCCAGACTGTTCTGGGTTTGGTGTTTTGGTATTGGAGAAGTCTGGATCTGGAGCGCACTGTTCTTCAACAGGAATGCAGGTATATCCAGTTTCTTTATAGATTTCCTGAACCGGAACATTTGCAGTCCCGTGCTCTGGAGAGAATACAATTTTGATGTTCTTTTCAATTTCTGGATTCAGCTGAATGCTTTCAACTGCATCATAGTAAGGACGGTCAACATCAGCACCGATGACTTTATAAAGAGCTTCCTGTTCTGGAGTTACGTTGGCATCAATAGCCAGTTCATCATCGATGGCGTTTACTTTGGCAATAACCTGTTCAGCCA
>JABUSF010000022.1:23872-27955 GCA_021443945.1 Ileibacterium sp. | reverse complement strand
ATAGCCTGTTCTTCATCATCACCAGTAGCGGAGATAACTACTTCAGCCTGTGTTGGGATACCCAGGGACATAACACCCATGATGGATTTCATGTTAACTTCGCGGCCTTTGAAAGCTACGTTCACATCGGATTTGCATTTGCTGGCAGCATTTACAGCTACAGTTGCTGGACGAGCATGCAGTCCTACTGGATCGATAATTTTAACGGTAATCTGTTTCATCTGAAATTTTCCTCCTAGATTTCAATTACGTTTCAATTTTAAAACAATATTTAGACAATGACAACCGAAAGAGAATCCGCTTCCACAGCTGGAATAGAATTCTCTTTCAGTAACTTGGCAAAGACTCCCTGTCCATCCCTCAGCTGCCCTGAAAAGGTCCCATCGTACACTTTTTTCAGGCCGCAGCTTGGTGATCTGGGCTGCAGTACAACCAACTCAGCGCCTTCCTTTTTCAAGATTTCCAGAGCCTTCTGAGCTCCATTCTGGTAGGCCTCTGTACAGTCCTGTCCCGTTTTGGATATCACTTTCCCATTCACGAGTTCACAAGGTGTTCTCGGGCATGGCAGTCCACCCAACATCTCCGGACAGACACCGACTAAGGTATGGTCTTTTGCAAGAGAACAGACCGCTTCATCACGGTTGTTCCCTCCATTGTATTTGCAGTTGTTTCCCAGCAGACAGGAACTGACACCAATCACCATTAGTTCATCACTTCGTCATACAGCATGGAATACGTCTTCGCGGAGTTGTCCCAGCTTACATCCGTATTCAGTGCATTTTCAATGAGCTGTTTCCAGTCTTCAGGACGGTTGTAATAAACGTTAATGGCATTGTACAGAGTCGCCATCATATCGTTGGCGTTATAGTTGGCAAAGCTGAATCCATTGCCGGATTTGTCAAATTCGTTGTATGGGTTGACAGTGTCTCTCAGACCGCCGGTTTCGCGAACGAGCGGCAGAGTGCCGTAGCGGATGGAACACAGCTGAGAAAGACCGCACGGTTCAAACAGGGATGGCATTAAGAACAGGTCGGAACCGGCATAAATGCGGTGAGCCAGATCTTCGTTGTAGCCCTGATAGAAGCATACTTTGCCTTTGTTGTTGTTTTCCATGTCGCGGAATGCATTCTGAATGGCATCTTCACCAGTTCCCAGAATTGCC
The DNA here is from genome assembly GCA_021443945.1 of Ileibacterium sp. GTDB lineage: Bacteria > Bacillota_I > Bacilli_A > Erysipelotrichales > Erysipelotrichaceae > JABUSF01. The sequence continues at coordinate 26,793 of JABUSF010000022.1, read as the reverse complement.
AGCTGAATTGGAGCTTCAGCAAGCTGCTGAACTTTTTCCATCATCAGGTAGAAGCCTTTCTGGTAGGTCAGACGGCCAACGACACCAACAAGCATGATGTTTGGATTCACTTCCAGACCCAGTTCCTGCTGCAGAGCGGCTTTATCAGCTGCTTTGCCCTGGTTCAAAGTCACTTTGTTGTAGTGATAAGGAATGGACGGATCTGTCTGTGGATTCCAGTTCTGCGTATCAATTCCGTTTACAATGCCCCAAAGGTCATATTTGCGCATATTCAGAACAGCTTCCATGTGTTCGCCGTACTGAGGAGTCAAAATTTCCTGAGCATAGGTTGGAGATACAGTTGTAATTTTATTGGAATACAGGATTCCGGATTTCATAAAGGACACACCGCCGTCGAAACGTACATTTCCGTTGTCGAGCAGATAGTATGGCAGTCCCAGACATCCAGGCATCATATCTGGTCCGAAGTTGCCCTGGAACAGCAGATTGTGGATGGTGTATACGAACTTAATGTTCTGGTATCTTGGATCACCGGAACGGGTTTCCCTTACTAAGCAAGGGATCATTCCAGTCTGCCAGTCATGGCAGTGAACGATATTTGGCCAGTAGTTCAGCTGGTTGAGCATTTCTACAACAGCTCTCTGGAAGAAAGCGAAGCGTTCGCCGTCGTCCTGATAGCCGTACAGAGCATCTCTTTCAAAGTAGCCCTGATGCTGAACGAAGAAGTATGCCACTTTTCCAATTGTCTGGGAATAAATGGTAACTGGAACGTCCTGGTAGTTCATGCTGATATTAAAACGGGTGCAGTAACTTAAATCCTGGAAGTTTTTTTCTGCAATTTTTTTGTAAAGCGGAAGAACAACTTTCACTTCATGACCCATTTCAGCAAGAGAAGCAGGCAGGGATCCGATTACATCGGCAAGACCGCCTGTCTTAACATAAGGAAGCCCCTCAGCTGCAGCCATTAAAATGGAAGCCATTATACGATTTCCCTCCTTGCGATGTAGAGAGGTTCTTCTTCGTAACCAGCAATTTCTTTCTTATGAATGATCTTGGCATCTTTATCAACGATTACGTTTGTGAGCAGAGTGTTGTCGCCAATGACAGCATCCGGCAGCAGGAGGCAGTTGTTGACAATTGCGCCTTTTCCGATTTTAACGCCGCGTCCTACGATGGAGTTGCGCACGTCACCGGAAACTTCACATCCATTGGAGATTAAAGCGCCCTGGCTTGTTCCGCCATCGAAGTAGATGGTTGGAGCAGAGTCGTTTGTTCTGGTATAGATCGGCCAGTTTTTGTCGTTGAAGAAACTCATGTTTGCTTCGTTGAGCATAGCCATATTGGACTGATAGTAGCTCTTCAGATCATAAATTGGGAACACAGGTCCAAAGTACTGAATGGCACGAATGTCCAGATCGCCATGTTCAGCAACCAGATTCAGGATGTCAGTCATCCAGAACAGGTTGGAGTAAGCTTTTGCTTTTTTAACCAGGTCTACAAATGTCTTTTTGGACATGATGTAAGTAGACAGGGACAGAGCGGCATTCTGGCTGACACCTTTATTGCGGAATACAGCGGAAACGCCTTTCTGACGGTTCACTTCCAGAAGGTGGCAGTTGATGTAGTTGTCTTTGGCGTTGTTTACATCCTGATACAGGATAGAAACATCAGCGCCGCTGGAAATGTGCTGCTGAAGCAGATCTGCATAGTTTACTTTATAAACAAAGTTGCAAGGAGCAATGATGACATAGTCGTTTCTGTCCTGTTCGATGTTGTACAGGTTGTTCCAGTAGGACTGAATGTCGGTTACGTATTCAGCTGGAGTTCCGTCTGTGAAAACAGGGATGATTCCAACGTGGCCGTGTTTGTTGTTGATGTTGTAGTGACGAGCGCTTCCGATGTGGTCGAACAGCACTTTTGGATCACCGTTTGTATAAACATCGATCACATCCATGCCGGAGTTTGTCATATTGGAAATTGGAATATCCACCAGACGGTAGCGGCCTACATAGGAGAAGGCAGCCAGAGGACGGTATTTTTCAATACCACGTACATATACAGAGGAGTCGGTATAAGCAATAATACCCATTGCGTTTGCCATACTAGTTATCCCCCTTTACATCATGAGCAATCAGCTTGATTTCTTTAGTATCCAAAGCGCCTACAGTGCAGCCTTCTTCGATGACTACATTGTCAGCGATAATAGCTCTGTAAGCTTTAGCGTTTTTCTTCACAGTGCATCCTGGCATTAATACGCACTGCTGAACGTCAGCACCTGCCTCGATGGTGACATTGTTGAAAAGAACGGAGTCTTTTACATTGCCGTGAATCACTGCACCCTGGTTGATGTAGCAGTGTTCTACTTTCGCATTAGCAGCAACGAAATGCGGAAGTGTTGGAATGTCAGCTGTGTAAATTTTCCAGCTTGGGTCGCCAAGATCGAGTTCGTCGTTGTGGTCGATCAGGTCCATATTGGCTTCCCACAGAGAATCGATGGTTCCTACATCTTTCCAGTAGCCTTCAAAGCTCCAGGCAAAGAGACGTTTTTCCTGAGCCAGAAGAGTTGGAATGATGTTTTTGCCGAAGTCGTGTTCGGAATCAGCATCTGCAGCATCGTCGATCAGAGCCTGGCGCAGCAGTTTCCAGTCAAAGATGTAAATCCCCATAGAAGCCAGATTTGATTTTGGTTCTGCTGGTTTTTCCTGGAATTCATAGATGCGGCTGTTCATGTCAACGTTCATGATACCGAAACGAGGTGCTTCTTCCCATGGCACTGGGCGTACAGCAACGGTCAGATCTGCATCGTTCTTTTTGTGGTATTCCAGCATTTTGGCATAGTCCATTTTGTAAATGTGGTCACCAGAAAGAATCAGAACGTATTCAGGATCGAATTCGTCGATGAAATCGATGTTCTGGTTGAT
>JABUSF010000022.1:20940-23595 GCA_021443945.1 Ileibacterium sp. | reverse complement strand
GAATCATGGCGAGCATATTATTTTTCTCCATAGTTTTCCTCCTGAAACTGAATTTCATCCAAAGTATATCACTTTAATACCTCTTTAAAAACTGCTTTTCAAAGACATGAAAGAGTTTTCAATACAATTCATCTCTGCATTTGAGAAATGTATCCGATTTTATTTATTTAAAAAGGCATCATGCATTCTAACCCATTCTGCTTGTTATAAGTGGCGTTGCGTTAATATTTCATGATTTCACCAAAAAGAAAACGATTGTTTCTGCCCGGAAACGTTCGTTTTAAAAAAAGGATCCACTTACGGTTTCGAAAAAAAAGACCTGCGCAAACAGGTCTAAATGAGCACTCCGCGGTCGTCAGAAAATTCCTCTCCGGCTGCCTCTCTGAATTTGTTGTGAAGCATTTCAACGGTCAGTTTTTTCTTTTCCTCACCTTCCACATCCAGAATAATTTTTCCGTCATACATCATAATCAGACGGTTTCCAATACGGATGGCATCGTTCATGTTGTGGGTGATCATTAAAGTTGTCAGATTGTTTTTGGCCACCAGCTCTTCGGTCAGATCCAGTACCTTCTTGGCCGTCAGCGGATCCAGGGCTGCTGTATGTTCATCCAGCAGCAGCAGTTTTGGCTTCTGCAAAGTCGCCATAAGCAGGGTCAAAGCCTGGCGCTGGCCTCCGGAAAGCAGTCCGACTTTTGCCGACAGACGGTCTTCCAGTCCCAGTCCCAGCCCTTTCAGAGCTTCGTAGTATTCGTCCTTCTCCGCAGCTGTAACACCCCAGCGAAGGGTTCTGGATTTGCCCCGGCGTTTTGCCATGGCCAGATTTTCATTGATTTCCATATCTCCGGCTGTTCCCATTAATGGATCCTGGAACACGCGGCCAATCAATTTTGCCCGTTTGAATTCCGGCTGCAGGGAAATATCCTGTCCGTCCAGAATAATATGCCCGCAGTCAATGGGATATACGCCAGCGATCATATTGAGCAGAGTGGATTTCCCTGCCCCGTTTCCTCCGATGACTGTGATGAAGTCCCCATCGTTCATTTCCAGGCAAATCCGGTTCAGGGCTTTCTTTTCATTCACAGTGCCGGGGTTAAATGTTTTGGATACGTTTTTTACACTAAGCACGGAACGGTTCCTCCATAGCATCGACTTCGGCAGTCAGCTTTTTGTAGGCCGCTGTCTGACGTTTCTTCTCCAGCAGGACTGGAACGGTCAGCGCAATGGCAACCAGAATGGCTGTAAACAGCTTCAGGTTATCCGGATTGAGACCAAGCTGCAGAACAACCGACACGATCATGCGGTAAATGATGGATCCAATGACGATGGAAACCAGACGCAGCTTGAAACCGCCTTTGCGGCCAAAGATGACTTCGCCGATAACGATGGAAGCCAGTGCGATAACGATGGCACCGATTCCCATTTTGACATCTGCATATCCCTGCTGCTGAGCCACCAGAGCTCCGGACATGGCGATCAGTCCGTTGGAAATCATTAAGGCAACCATGGTGGTCATATTGGTATCTACACCGTTGGCGCGGACCATATGCATATTATTGCCCGTCGCGCGCACAGAAGATCCAAGTTCTGTTCCCAAAAACCAGTAGGTTACTGCAATGACCAGAATCACACAGATGGTTCCAATGCAGATGGCTGTCAGGTTGCTTGGAGTGATCCAGGCAGCTACGCTTTCCGGAAGTTTAATCTTGTCCGAAAGGGTAGAAAACATGTTGTCAACGTTAAGCAGAGGCAGATTGGATTTGCCCATGATCATCAGGTTGATGGAATACAGGCCAATCTGTGAAAGAATTCCAGCCAGGATGGGAGGAATCTTGCAGACCGTATTCAGCAGTCCGGTTACAGCACCGGCAAGCAGCCCGGCAATAAGAGCGGCTAATACAGAAACGATTGGGTTGACGCCCATGACAATTAAAATCGCGGAGACAGCACCGCCGGTGGCAAAAGAGCCGTCAACAGTCAGGTCCGCAAAATCAAGAATTCGGAAGGTGATGTAAACACCAAGAGCCATAATCCCCCAGAGGATTCCCTGACCAATGGCACCTTCCAAAGAAAGGAGGACTGGCATCAGTCCTCCTGAGATACTGTTACATCAACAGCTTTGCTGGATACTTCTTCTGGGAAAGTAATGCCAAGCTTTTCAGCTGCTTTGCTGTTCACAGCCAGGGTGCATTTTTCACCTGGCAGATATACAACAGCCATGTCTTCAGGTTTGCTTTCGCCATTCAGGATCGCAACAGCCTGAGCACCGGCAAGTTTGCCTAATTCGTAGTAGTTGATTCCATAAGTGGCAAGACCGCCGTTGGTCACCATTCCTTCTTCTCCAACGATGCAAGGCAGATTGTTTTCATTGGCAACCTGGGTAACGGTGGCCATGGATTCAGCCAGCAGATTGTCTGTTGGAATGTAGATGGCATCCACTTTGCCAATGAGAGATTCAGTGACCTGCTGAATCTGGTTGGAATCGGTAACGGTAGCTTCTGTGGTTTCAAGGCCAAGTTTTTCAGCTTCTGCTTTTGCCAGTTCTGCCTGGAACAGGGAGTTCTGTTCTGCATTGCAGTACATGATGGCAATTTTCTTGGCATTCGGAAGGATCTGCTTAAGCAGTGACAGCTGGTCTGCCACCGGGTTCAAATC
>JABUSF010000022.1:17046-20915 GCA_021443945.1 Ileibacterium sp. | reverse complement strand
GGCTTGGAATTGTCTTTAACCAGTCCGGAAGACTGTGGGTCTGTTACAGCGGACACAACGATTGGAATATCCGATGTTGCATTGGCTGCAGCCAGAGCAGCCGGTGTGGCGATGGCATAAATCAAATCGTCTTTGTCATTTTTAAATTTGTCGGCAATGGATGTGCAGGTTGCCTGCTCACCCTGGGCATTCTGTTCATCGAAAACAGCGGACTCATAACCGTTTTCTTTGAGATAATCCTTAAATCCCTGGTTTGCCTGATCCAGGGCTGGATGCTGAGCATACTGAATGATGCCAATTTTTGCAGTTTTGGAATCTTTGGATTCTGACTCTGCAGAACCGGAAGCAGCCGGTGCAGAGGAGCAGCCGGCTATTAAGAGTGCAGCAGCCAGCAGCTTAACAGTTTTGGAAGCGTATTTCATAATCCTCTCCTTTGATAACGATGAACTCAGTTTACACCCCTTTGCCAAGATGTAAAATACTTTCTGAAAATATTTAACACATAATTTCACGGATTTTACAGATATTTCCCATCAAAAAAGTCATAAAAAAAAGACAGTTTGTGAACACTGCCTTTCATTTTTCATTTATGCACCCTTCTGAATCTGTCCGTCCAAAAAATCATTGAGCAGATTTTCCGGCATATAGTCGAACTGAACAGGAACGCCTTCAATGATGTAATCGATAGACTGGTCCGTAAAGCCGGCGACGGTATAGTCTTTGGTTGTACCGTCCGAATAAATCAGGCGGACCTGACCATTGCCGACCTCATACGTTCCTTCTCTCTCTGCTTCCAGTTCATGGCCTTTGAAGTCGTATTCCTTAAAGGTTTCATCATCCCAGAAAGACTGGCATGTGAAGTTGTCATCATCATGATGGAGGATCCAGTTTCCAAGAAGATACTCGGAACGGAACAGCTTTGGCAGATAATTTTGGGAACGTTCTCTGCTGCGTCTTGTTCCAATTTTAATTTTTTCAATGGTGGACTGAGATGTGGTCTGGCTGTCCAGCAAAGAGCGGCTGTAGCTGACCAGCTGTCTGGTTTTTTCCAGCTGAGCCTGCAGAGTGGATTTAAAGGAATTCAAAGTGGTCTGGTCAGACGGAAGCCCAAACAGATTTTCGGATTCCAGTTCGCGAAGCAAAGCTTCCAGTGCGGACGCCTGATTGGATACTTCAGCGGAAAGAGCCTGGATTTCTGCTTTGTTGCGCTGTTTCTGAAGCTCAATTTCCTCTTTGATCTCGTTTAAGATCACTCGGTTCTGTTCACTGATTTCCTTGAGCTCGTCAAGCAGTTCTTTCCAGACTTTTACATCGTTTGTATTCATTTTGCTAGTTTCCCCCTTAGTTGTCCGAAACAATAATCGCTCTTATTATCGTGGAATTTAAACACTTCGTCAAATTGATCTGTCCGCCCGCATGGGCACAAACTGAAATCAGACGAAAAGACCTGAAAAAAGACTGTCCTGGGGGAGGACAGTCCTGCTGGTCAAATCTTACAGATCGATTTCTTTTTTCCACAGACCGTGCAGGTTGCAGAATTCGTAAACCACTGCTTTGCCGGATTTTCCGGTAACATCAAAGACAGCCACTGGTTCCTGGCCTGGAAGCAGAGTTTTCTTGTCTACAGAGCCGTCTTCAAATTCAGCCCAGACGTTTGTAATCCAGTGTTCCGGAAGCATGGGGTGAGCAACTTCTCCAACCTGAACTTTCAGTTCGTTTCCTTCTTTTGTCACAGCTGGAACGTGTTTTTCAAGAGCTGCGTCTGTTGTGCCGGCTTTCAATTCTTTTGCCGGAGCACCATTGATATCGATTGTGATGTCCTCGCCGACTGGTGCAAGCACTTCAACCAGTTCGCCTTTGGAACCTTTGAATAATTTCATGATTTATTCCTCCTTGCACTGATTATACCTATGGATGAAATTTATTTGCAATTAGATTTCAGAATCGGAAATTGCAAGCCCAAAAATATAATTTTTGTTTGTTTGCAAGTACAATAGGGATGCATGAAGCTCGAAAGGAAATTCATATGTCATTTCAAGTCAACGTTTTAAACAACGGGAATTTATCGATAAAAACAACCCAGCCAACTGATCTGGAAGGCCTGAATGCCTTTTTGAATCTGTCCAAAGAAAAAAAGAAACACGTTCAGATTCTGCTCAATGGCACCCCCATCACCAACCCGGCAGAAAGCATTGAGCCAAAGGATAAAATCTCTGTCGTTCTGGATGATGCCTATCTCATGAACGATGAGACACCGATGTATTATGCCGGTGTACCGGTGGTCTACGAAGACGACTGGTGCCTGGTGGCCAACAAGAAGCCATTCCTTCTGGTTCACGGAGACGGAAACACAGAAGACACGCTGACAGCCCGCGTCAATTCCTACCTGGCTCAAAACGGCTGGCCATTTGCCGCTCAGCCGGTCAACCGCATTGATTACGAAGCCAGCGGCCTGGTTCTGTTCTGCAAGCATCCTCTTGTTCAGTCTTTCTTTGACCGGCAGATGGAAGACGGAACCGCCAAAAAAGAATACCTGGCTGTGGTGGAAGGCCGGGTCAACAACCGGGAAATTGACATCAACAACCCCATTGCCAGAAACCGTCACGAAGCCGAAAAGATGATGGTCTACACCAAAGGAAAACCGGCTCACACCCACATCACCCGTCTGAAGCTGTTCAATGACAAAACGCTGGTCAAAGCGGAAATCACCACCGGAAGAAAACATCAGATTCGGGTGCACCTGTCCAATCTGGGCTATCCGATTCTCAACGATCCTCTTTACGGTATCATCCGCAACAACAAAGGCTTAATGCTTCAGGCCTACAAGCTTGGTTTTGTACAGCCTTTTACCAACGAGCGCATTGATGTGGAACTGGATATGGATACCCGCTTCAAATGGTTCGACCCATCCCTGGCCAAATCGGAATAACCAATAACAACTCCCTGAAAACAGGCCTGACCTGTCAAAAGGGAGTTTTTCTATGGGGAAAACTGGCTCATAATAAAGCTATGAAACCATTCGATCCCTTCTTAATCCCCCAGGAAAATCTGCCGGAGATCATTTACCATTACTGCTCGGCAGCCAGCTTTTACGGCATTGTTCAAAGCCGCTCCATTTGGCTGTCCAGTTCTTTGGATATGAACGATCTGTCCGAAACAAAGTTTTTAAAGCATCAGATTGTTCAGTACATTCGAAAAATCAAGCATGCGATCATGGCGGAAGAATCGTCTCTGCGCCCTTCCAGCCGCTTGTTTTCCAGCGACTTTGACCGCCCTGAGCAGAGCCTGAAGGAAAAACTGACCTTTCTGCAGGAGCGTCTGGGACTTCAGACATTAAGCGATCTTCTCGATTCCCTGGTCGCTCAGGCTCTGGAACCGATTTTCCCGGAAGATGTTCCCTACATCGCCAGCTTTTCCAGAGAAAAAGATCTGCTGAGCCAATGGGTCAAGTATGGTCACGGAGGGACCGGAATCTGCATTGGCTTTGATACCCGCAGGCTCATGCAGCTCATTCAGAAAGCCAACACCTCCCACAACCCCTGTCTTTCTGAATTTCCCCTGTTCTCGCTGCACCCGATTTCCTACGATCCAAAAGCCTGTGATGAATACATTCAAAGCGAATTCGAACGGCTGCTTCAAAACGTGTGCGAATGGACGGAACTCATCCTAAAAACCCGGCGCATCAGCTATATCCGCCAGGAAGATCTGGATGAATCCATGATGATTCAGCTCAATGCCTTTGTGGATGACTTTTCCATTCTTTCCCTGCGCCGGGCAGGTCTGTTCAAGCATGAAGGATTTGAAGAGGAAGCCGAATATCGGCTGATGACCATTGATCCCCTGCTTTTTGATCAGCACATTCTTCAGGC
>JABUSF010000022.1:15253-16462 GCA_021443945.1 Ileibacterium sp. | reverse complement strand
GTCAAAGCACAGCCTTCGTTTGCTTCTTTGGGTTCTGTGGTGGTCATTCCCTGTGCTTCTGCAAATTTGATGAATTCGAGAACGGCAGAATTTTCTGTAATCTTATCGGCCATTTCAGCGGTGCTGACCACTGTGCCCGTATTGCTGGCGGCAGACGGTTCTTCTGTTTTCTGTGCGCTGCATCCTCCCAGCAGGATGGCTGCGGTTAAAGCGGCAGTTAAAAATCTATACTTCATTTTTCATTTCTCCTTTATTCCCTTTGCTGAAAGAAGATTTCCAGCAGGCAATGAAGATTATATAAAATGCGAATCGCTTTGAAAACCTCAAAAGCAGCTGTCCCTTTCAGAACAGCTGCTTTTCAAACTCCATTCTTCTTCATCCCTGGTCCGGCAAATTGCGGATCAGCTCCTCGATAAAGTACCAGATATAGGCCAGAACATAGGCATTGGGCGTCGATTCCTTGACCGCTTCCACAGCAGCCGGATACACCCCGCCGCCGCTGACAAGCATTTTATGATAGCGTACCGTCAGTTCCTCTTTTTTCAGATTGTCCAGCATCTCAATCATTTTGTAATCCACTTCATCCGTATTGCTCAGACTCATTTCATTGAGCTTCTGGCAGGTTTCCCGCAGAAAAGAGGTATAGTCCCGCATTTTCACCGGCTCCACTTTTGCCATCAAACCTAACGCTTCCACCAGCTTGCCGTACCGGTAATGGCGGGAATAGACATTGTTCAGCGTTTTTGGCTGATAGCCCAGCAGATACTGAAGGCTGCTCTGATCCACAGAGGTATTGAAAGGCAGAACCACTTTATGCTGTTCCATCTGCTGCTGCAGATAGTTTTCCACCACATCGATCAAGTCCGCATCATCCCGGGTAAACGTATAGATGTAGCCTGGATTGGTTCCAAAATACTTGGCCGCTTCCAGATACCCCTGGTTGTACAGACGGATGGCATGTTCCGAAGTAAAGTCGGCTGAATTTCCCGGATGAAGCAGAGGCTGAATGCAGAACATCCTGTCTGTTAAATCCTTGGGGGCGTGTTCATTGGGATCTCCAATGTCCACAACCACCATCTGATCCCAGTCCGGGAACACTTCTTCCATCAGTTTGATGGGCACATTATCGGCATACATGCCGTCCATATACAGTTCTCCATCCAGTTCCACTTTGGGAAAGGCCGGATAGCAGGCGGCGGAAGCCATAAT
>JABUSF010000022.1:12951-15005 GCA_021443945.1 Ileibacterium sp. | reverse complement strand
GCAATGGCATCCGGTGTCATCCCCATGACAAAATCGGTCACCTTATGAATGTCATCCTGCACATAAAAAGCCCCGACCATGGCTCCGATGGACGTTCCGGTGACCCCCTGAAAAGTCATACCGGCTTCTGCCAGATACTGCAGAACACCCACGTGATAGCATCCTTTGGCTCCCCCGCCGGCAAGGACCAGAGCATTCTTTTTGGACGGATCTCTGGATATGGCAAAGTTTTTATACGTATCTCGCTCTTTCATACGCTACCTCCAGGAAATACCAAACATAGGCCAGACTGAACTCAGAAGGAAACAGACGTCCAATCCATCGAAGCGCTTCGCCTGCTTCCCCTTTGGAAGAGACAATCAAACCATGCACGGCTGCAGTGATCCCTTCCCGGCCCAGAGAGACCAGACGTCCCATCAAATCTTCACTGTTGGGATCCAGATCTGTAATGGTGATCCGGTTCAGACGGTTGATCAGCAGCCGAATAAAGTCATTGTAACGGTACAAAGCAGCCGGATCAATGCCGGCCAGATAGGCCAGTGCTTCCACCATCTGCTCATATCCGTACCCGTCCTGCTCCATCTGTTCCGACAGAGCGGAAGGCTTGAACCCGCAGGCATACTGAACAATCTCAGCTCTTGTTTTGGCATCGATTTGAATGCCGCTGATCTGGAACATAAAGTTCAGGTATCCGCTGACAAAGGCCATGGAATCTTCATCGGATTTGGTAAAGGTGTACAGAAAGCCCACAAAGCTTCCCAGAAGCTTGCTGGTTTCCAAAAAGCCGATGTTCATGGTCCGTATGGCCTGTTCGTTGGAAAAATCCAGAAAGTTCTGCAAAGGAAGTATGGGTTTGATCAACAGCACATCCACGCCAGCCGGAATGGACCGAACCATGCCCGGTCCTTCCACATCCACCGCCAGAATCTTTTCGGCCTTCATGTCCAGAGCCAGCCGAATGGGCACGTTGGAATAGTAGCCGCCGTCAATGTATTCACTGCCGTTCATTTCCAGCATGGGAAAAGCCGGATAGCAGGATGCGGAAGCCAGAATGATGTCCTGCGCATTGTGCGCCGTCATCTGGGATTTGAAATAGGCTTCCGGCTCCATTTTGGTCACGTTGAATGTCATGCAGGCATAGTCAATATCTGAAGCTGCAAATTTTTCATAGTCAAACATCTCGGCAATGGCCCCTTTTAAAGGAGAGATGTCCATCTTCCGGCTGGAAAAGATGTATTTTTCCATAAAGCTTTTGATGGCTTTTCTTTCTTTCAGCATGGCTTCAAAAGTTTCCGGAAAATCAAACAAATCTTTGGCAATATGCGACGGCTGCAGATGATAGACAAATTCCACCAGAGGATCCAGTGTCTGCTGGACATAAACCGCCCCCACAATCGCACCGATGGACGTTCCGGCCACCACGTCAAATTTTATATGATGCAAAGCCAGCGCTTCCCAGACGCCAATTTCATAGCATCCGCGGCTTCCGCCGCCTCCCAGCACCAGCCCCATTTTCTTTTGTTCCTTGTTTTCAAACCATTTGTTCATACCACCATTATATAAGAACCTTTCCTGCAAACTGGATGACTGAAGACCGGCAAGAACACGCAGGTCTGCTCTTTTTGCGCTAAACGAACATCCCTTCCATTTTTGCGGCTGTCTGCACTTTCCGATCCTTCCTTCAAAGGCCAAAATCAGATTAAAAAAGAGAAGCCAGCCGGTATCCAAACAGCAGACCGGCTTCCAGCCCCAGGCTCAGACAGCAGCAAAACGGAACGATCTTTTCTTTCGGTCTTTGCAGTGCAAACCACAGCAGTCCCAGAATGCAGGAAATCAGCATGGCCGCTTCCATACGCTCCAGCCCAAGAACCCAGCCCATCACCCCCAGAAAAACCACATCCGCCGACCCCATCTTCCGGCACAGCGCCATGATCAAAGCGGCCGCGCCAAACACCAGTCCCAAAAGCCTGGAATTCACAGGGACAGCAGAAAAAGCCAGACTGCAAAACAGGATCCAGGCCGCCGCTGCCAGCCATCGGCCGTCAAAATAATAC
>JABUSF010000022.1:9730-12893 GCA_021443945.1 Ileibacterium sp. | reverse complement strand
CATCTGCAGACCAGGAGGGCGCAGTAAAATCCAGAGCAGGCCAACCGTGCTCCATAAAGCCACCCACCAGGCACTCTGTCTGGAATACCACCTTTTCCAGACAGCCAGCTGAGCAGCGAAATAAAAAAGGAAACATGCACTTTTCATCATGTTTCCAATGTACAGATCAATTGTGAATCCTCAGGGGCGTCTGCCTAAATTTCCAGACCGATTTCAATGACCGGTTCTTTGACGTCCAGTTGGGAATGGGAAAAATCCAGCCGGAAGGCTTCCAGCTTCAGATCCTCACTGTTTCCCTTTCCTCCGTATTTTACGTCCCCCATCAGCGGATGACCCATATGAGCCAGAGATGCACGGATTTGATGAAACCGCCCGGTTTCCAGATCCAGCCGGACCAGAGATGACTGTTCACCCGGTTCCAGAACCTCATAATGGGTGATGGCCTCGGCATACCCTTCTTTGGGCGCATCGCTGACCAGCGCCTGCGTTCCTTCTTTTTTCAGATAGAGATGCAAAGTCCCTTTCCCTTCCATTTTTCCATGGACTCTTGCGTAATAGGACTTGCCGATCCGATGGTTTTTAATGTCCTCATTGACCAGCCGGGATGCCTCTGCCGTTTTGGCGGCAATCACCAGACCTCTGGTGTTCCGGTCCAGACGATGGCAGATGGAAGGAACAAAGCTGGCTTCTGCCTTTGGATCCCAGCTGCCGGTCTGGATGAGGTAATGAAGAATGCGGCCGTTGAGATTGTCCTGATCGCCCGCTTCGTCTTTCTGGCTTAAAAGACCAGCCGGCTTGTTGACCACCACAAGGCGGTCATCTTCATAGACCACCTGCACATCCCCGGCAATCCCTGTGGGTTTTTCTTTTTCGCCCAGAAGATCGGGAGGCAGAAAGAGAAGGATGACATCGCCTTCCTGCAGTCTGTAGTCATGGGTGGTCCGCTTGCGGTTGACCTTGATTTTCTTGTTTCGTATGGCTTTGTGCATGGCGGATTTCTTCAAATCGCCAAAAGCCTTGCCCAGAAAGCGGTCCAGACGCTGTCCCGCATCGTTGGCATTAATTTTTATTTCTTTCATTTCAACCTCTTTAATGGAATATATAAATCTTTTGACTTGTATATAAAATACTTTTAATATGATTACCTGTCCTGTTCGTGAAAAAAAGCGTTTTCAATCCCCGGTTGTGAATGTTTTCGCCATTTATTCAAAATGCGGGACTACTTTAGTATAATATTGTGGAATCTTGTGAAAAAGAAAGGAACGTATATATGAGAGGAGTATACAACTCGGTAACGGATATTCGCCGCCAGGTTTTTGCTGCCATCGCCAAAATGGCTTATGAGGACAATGTTGATTATGGAAGCAGAATGGAGGCCATCCCTTACGAAATTATCCAAGGCAACCAGGGCAAATACCGCGGAAACGTGTTCCTGGAACGCGCCATTGTTGGTGAACGCCTGCGTCTTGGAATGGGACTTCCTGTACGTGACGCCGGAGAAGCTGCACCTATTTCCGACGGAATTGAGGAAAGCGTAATTGCAGAAAAATTTTATGACCAGCCATTGATTAATATCATTCCATTTGCCTGCAATTCCTGCCCGGAAAAGAAAGTCATGGTTACAAACGCCTGTCAGGGATGCATTTCCCATCAGTGTGTTGAAGTATGCCCAAAAAATGCTGCCCACATCGTGGACGGACACAGTGAAATCGATCAGGATCTGTGCATCAAATGCGGCCGATGCATCGATGCCTGTCCATATAATGCCATCGTTAAAATTGAACGCCCCTGCGCTGCCAGCTGCGGCATGAACGCCATTCACTGCGGTGAAAACGGCGAAGCGGTCATCGATTATGATAAGTGCGTTTCCTGCGGTCAGTGTCTTGTAAACTGCCCGTTTGGCGCCATCGTTGACAAAGGTCAGATTTTCCAGACCATTTATGCCATGAAACAGGGTCATCCTGTTGTAGCCTGCGTAGCCCCTGCTTTTGTTGGCCAGTTTGGCCCCACCGCCACTCCGGAAAAAGTCAAAGCTGCCTTAAAAGAGCTTGGCTTTGCAGATGTTGTGGAAGTGGCCATCGGTGCCGACTTGTGTACCATTGAAGAATCGGAAGACTTCCTGGACAAAGTGCCGGAAAAACAGCCATTTATGGCGACTTCCTGCTGTCCTGCCTGGTCTGTCATGGCCAAAAAGGAATTCCCGCAGTTCAAGGATTATATTTCCATGGCTCTGACCCCAATGGTTCTGACCGCCCGTATGGTCAAAACAGACAACCCGGATGTGAAAGTGGCCTTCATTGGACCATGTGCTGCCAAAAAACTGGAAGCCAGCCGCCGTTCCGTTCGTTCCGACGTCGACTTCGTATTAACCTTTGAAGAAGTGGCCGGAATGATGCACGGAAAAGGCATTGATGTGGCTGCCATCGCACCCGATCCTGAAGAAATGGATCTTGGTACCGGAGCCGGCCGTGAATTTGCCGTATCCGGCGGTGTGGCCAAAGCCGTAAAGAGCCTGATCAACAAAAACCATCCGGACATCGATGTAAAAGTACAGGCTGCTGAAGGTCTGAAAAACTGCCGTACCATGCTCATGATGGCCAAAGCCGGCCGTCTGAACGGTTACCTGCTGGAAGGCATGGCCTGTCCAGGCGGATGTGTAGCCGGTGCCGGAACCATTCAGCCAATCGCCAAATCTCAGGCAGCGGTGAAGAAATATGCAGCCGCTGACAAAATGAAAAATTCCGATGAATCCCAGTTCTCTGACCGGGTTCATGAAATTTCTCATAAATACGACTAATTCAAAATCCAGTCAGTCAGGAGAAGGACGCCGTTCCTTCTCTTTTTTTGTTTCTGACACATTTCACAGGCTGACAAAGGAAATATTGGTGTCTTCTCGTATAATAGATGCAGTCCTTCCGTTTCCATACGGAACACTAAGGAGTCGTTATGAATCGTTATTCTTACTATAAAACCGCTGCCTTAACCCCAGCGGTGGCAATTGGCCATCCCATGGAGAATGCCAAAACCATTCTGTCTTTGCTGCATCAGCTGGACAAAGACGTACAGCTGGCCGTCTGTCCGGAACTGTGCATCAGCGGGTACACCTGCCAGGATCTCTTTTATGAAAGCCTGCTGCGAAAACAGTCTCTGCAGGCTCTGGAAT
>JABUSF010000022.1:5697-7283 GCA_021443945.1 Ileibacterium sp. | reverse complement strand
AAAAAAAAGTACGGCTGAACAGAATCCGTACTTTCTTAAGGAGATTTCGTTGTTTCAATAGTTTATGGATGATCCATACTTAGAAATCAATTTCTTTTCTGTAGATGGCTTCCATTTCATGATCGGACCAACTGCGGCTTCCTTCATTCAAAGTGCCTGTTGCCAATGCCTGGAGCCGGTCGTATTCCTCTTTGGAAATCAGAACCGCCTGACCCTGAGCAGTGGTAATGGAAGCACATGACTGATCCATGATCACCTCACGGATCGTCTTTTGAACATGTTCTGGAAGATCACAGCCATTAATATAGTTCATCATAAAATTTCCTCCTCTACGTTCCTTTGAACTTGTTAGAATTATAACAAGCACCCAGTAACTTGTGAAGAAATTCGCATATATTTGTGAATTCTTTATCAAATTGGCGAAATTCTCAGAATATGAATCCCGTTACAATTTCACACAATTTGTCCTGGCAAGACCAAGTTCCCTTCCTTTTGTATATAAACTAACTAAAATTCTTCCATAATATAATCTATTTCCGACGATATTACAACATAAAAAGGAAGAGATTTACTCTTCCTTTCCATTCTTGTCTGTTTCGGACTCAGATTTCACGATTTCCATTAATGCACCGTAGATTTCATCCATCCCCGTTTTCTCCGTGGAAGAAATTGGGAAAATATTTTTTAAAGGCAGCTGCAGCTGCTGTGAGATTTTTTTCAAATGGGCCAGCCGTTTGGTCTTGGGCACCTTATCGATTTTGGTGGCTCCCACCAGAATTTTGAATCCATTGTCCTTGAAGTACTGGATCATATCCAGATCGTCCCGGCTTGGATCGTGGCGGGCGTCCACCAGAGAAATGACAGCGGCAATTCCCTGACGGTCATTGAAGTAGTCGTCCATCATTTTTCCCAGTTTTTCCAGCTGGTTTTTGGACAGCTTGGCGTATCCGTATCCGGGAACATCCACCAGGGTCCATTCCCCGTCAATGTCAAAGAAGTTGAGCAGCTGGGTTTTTCCCGGAGTCTTTCCCACATAGGCCAGCCGTTTGCGGTTGGTTAAAGCGTTGATAAAACTGCTTTTCCCCACGTTGGAACGCCCGACCACAACCACTTCGGGCTTATCCAGTTCCGGCCAGCTGTCTTTTCCGGAAGAAGAAACGATAAAGGAACTATTCAGCTGCTTCATGTTCTTTCTTTTCTTTCGGTTTTAACGGCTGTGTCAGTGCATTGGCAAGAACTTCTTCCACTGTGGAAACCGGAATGAATTTCACAGCGTCTTTGACTTCCTGCGGAATGTCATCCAGATCTTTTTCATTTCCCTTTGGAATCAGAATCGTGGTAATTCCGGAACGGTAAGCGGCCAGAGATTTTTCCTTCAGACCGCCGATCGGCAGTACATTTCCGCGAAGGGTGACTTCACCGGTCATGGCCAGATCGCTGTTGACCGGATTGTCCGTGAGCAGAGAAACAAATGCAGTCGTAATGGTAATTCCTGCCGATGGTCCATCTTTTGGCACAGCGCCTTCCGGAACGTGCAGATGGATGGTATTTTCTTCAAATTTGTTTTGTTCAATGCCAAACTGGTC
>JABUSF010000022.1:0-4910 GCA_021443945.1 Ileibacterium sp. | reverse complement strand
AGAGACATTTTGACAAAATGCCGGTCCAGAGCTCTGGCAATGGATTTGGCAAGAGAGGTTTTGCCGACTCCTGGAGGGCCTGCCAGACAGATGATGGGAGCTTTTAAAGAGTTGGTCATCTGCTTGACGGCCAGATACTCCATGATTCTCTCTTTGACTTTTTCCAGACCATAGTGGTCTTCATCCAGAATCTGCTGTACGTTTTCCAGATCCTGGTTGTCGGTGGTTTCCTGCCACCAGGGCAGTTCCAGCAGCCAGTCAATATAGGTTTTAATGGTTCCGGTTTCTCCGGAAGCAGGAGGAAGCGTTTCATAACGAGTCAGTTCTTCCAGAACCTTTTCCTTAATCACATCGGGATAAGGGTTTTCTTCCAGTCTTTTCCGGATCTTGTCCGCTTCTTTGGCAACGCCTCCGCCTTCGGAAAGCTGATCCTGCAGAGCGGAGATTTTTTCACGGAGATAATAATCCTTCTGTCCTTTATCGATGTTGGCTTTCACGGTTTCGTTGATCTGCTTTTCGATCTCGTTCATCCGTTTTTCTTTTTCCATATCGGTCAGAAGCATTTCCAGACGGTCGTTGATGCCCGGTGTCTGCAGATATTCCTGTTTGCGCTCTGCGCTTAACGGGAAGGACTGAACCGCTTTGTCCACCAGCTGTTCAGCAGACAGGCCTCTTGCCAGATCCTGAGCGATTTCCTTGGACATGAATTTTTCGCCAGGACGCATGTTTTCAAAAGCACTTGCCAGCATCCGCAGCAATGCGGCTTCATGCGTATCATCCTGATGTTCAGATGGGATGGTTTCCACTTCGGCCATTTCAGAAAGAGTCCCTTCCAGTTCGGATTCCAGATGGATTCTTTCCAGTCCGCGGAATTTCACCCGGAGGAATTTATCGAAACGGCGAACGTGGCGGATTTCGCAAAGGGTACCGGTATGATACAGATCATTGATTGTCGGATTTTCCACCGCCATGGAGATCTGTGAAAACATGGCGATTTTGTCATTGTAATTGTCCTGTGCGTTTTCAATGGCATGCAGGCTGTTTTCGCGGCCTACGTCAATGACAATTTCCTGACCCGGAAAGACGATGACGCCTCGGGTGCAGATGAGTGGGTAGGTCTTCGTATTCATATTTCTTTCTCCTTCCTGTACAAACAAGAAAAGACGCCCTGATAAGAGCGCCTTTGTCATTTTCTTACTGGTTTTCTTCCAGGAAGTCTACGGCAGCGGAACGCAGCAGATCCTGTTTCAGATCTTCTTCACGAACCAGCTGACGGACTCTGTCAGCATCCATGTTGTACATTTCACCAAGAACTTTGAATTCTTCATCCAATTTTTCCTGGGTTACTTCAAGGTTTTCAGCAGCTGCAATGGCATCCAGAACCAGAGTTGTTTTTACGCGTTTTTCAGCTTCAGGTCTCATTGGTTCTTTCATTGCTTCTTCGGAGCTGCCGGTCAGGGCAAGATAATCTGCCAGTTTAAAGCCGCTCTGTACCACCTGGTTGGCAAATTCTTTGAACATCTGATCTACTTCATTATCAATCATAACGGCTGGAATTTCAACTTGAGCGTTTTCCACAGCTGCATTGACAACGTCGTTCATAAATTTGCCGGCTGCTTTTTCTTCTTCACGGGCTTTGATTCTTTCAGCAGCATCTTTTTTCAGATCATCGATGTTGTTGATGCCTTCCTGTTTGAAGACTTCGCTGAAGAATTCTTCGTTCAGTTCTGGAAGAACTTCTTTTTCCAGATCGTTCAGAGTGATGGTGAAGACAGCTTCTTTGCCAGCCAGCTCAGCAGCTGGGTATTCAGCCGGGAATGTTACGGTGATGTCTTTTGTTTCACCTTTCTTCATGCCTTCGATCTGTTCTTCAAATCCTGGAATGAACTGTTTGCTTCCCAGTTTTACGCTGACGTTTTCGCCTTTGCCGCCGTCGAATTCTTCGCCGTCCATTTTGCCGACAAAGTCAATTTTTACAACGTCGCCTTCAGCAGCTGGTTCGTCGCCTTCTACAACTTCCAGTTCAGCGTAGCGTTTCTGCAGACCTTTGATGGCTTCATCGATCATTTCGTCTGTCACAGCAGCTTCTTCTTTTTTGATTCCGAAGCCTTTGTACTGACCCAGAACTGGAGTTGGAGCAACCTGGCATACGAAGCGCAGAACTGCTTTTTCATTGTCTGCGTCGTCGTCCTGGAGATCGAACAGAGGACGGTCGATCATTTTTACGTTGAATTCATCAACCATTTCGCTTAAAGCATCCTGTGCCAGAGCGTTGGCAGCCAGGTAATTGACATAATCATCAGGGATCATTTTTTTAGCAACAGATGCTGGAACCTGTCCTTTACGGAAGCCTTTCAGGTTCAGTTTTGCTTTCTGGCTGTTGAAAGCTTTTTTTCTGGCAGCAGCCCATTCATCACCTTCGATGACTTTGGTGAGAACTACAGTGTTGTCGTCTTTTGGTGCACAGTTAGTAGTCATAATTTAGTCTCCTCGCTTTTCTATTAACAATGGGTATACCTTGGTATCCTCAATATGATGGTCTTTGGCAAACTGATTCCAACCTTCCTCATCCTTCATGGCCAGAAAAACCAGCCGGACAACAGAAGCAGCAAGCGCCTGGGGATCGACTCCCTCAAAATCCAGAGGGCGCATTTCCAGAACTTCCTGCTCAAGAAGCTGTCTGCAGAAGGAAAGCATGGAAGGATTGTCACAGGACAGCCATGCATCCAGGCAAGCGTCCGCTTGTTTTAAAACCGGATCCTGGGATGCCGGAACAATGAGTGATGGAGTAAATTCAAAATCAATTCCATCCTTGGCAACATGAAATTCTTCATCCAGCCGCTGTTCCATCATCGCCTCAATCAGCTCTCCTTTGAACTCATCCAGCAGAAGTTTGGAATCCAGAAGCATCTGAATGGTTTCTGCATACTGACGCATGTTCATTCTCTGAAGAGCACCGGCAGCCATTTCCTGCTGCCTTTGAGAGCCGCTGGCCCACTTTTCAATGTCTTCAGCACCTGGCTGACGCGATGATGAAAGATGAGGTTTCAGGTCCTCTCTGTACTGCTCAAGAATTTCCTGAGCCTGAGCATCCACGTACGGCATGGACAGCTCATTGTCAATGATCTGGCTGACCTTGTCGTATTCCTGCTTGGAAAACAGTTCCACCAGCTCAGAAATGACAGACTGATAATAAGGATTCATGCTGACTCCTTTCCGCCTTTTATGAGACTGTTTCAGTTCCTCTAAAGAAACCCCAACTATTGTATCATTGTTTTTGAAAATCCAAATTTTTATTCTCATATTTAGGCGCTATTTCCAATCTTTGGCTTTTTGGCGCGTCAAAAAGGCTTGCAAGATGATAACAATCTGGTATACAGCTAATATATATGCGTAAAGGAAAGAAGTTGAAGAATATGAACTATACAATTGAATATCCTGACAAAAATACCGCTGTCATCAACATTCAGATTGATAAAGACCAGTGGGAAAAAGACATGGAAGCTGCAAAAGCTGCCAACCCTGAAGCCGATGAAGAAATGGCAAAGCAGTTCTGCATTTCCAATGAAGCAGGAAAAGTATTAACAGAAGAAATCAACACCAAAAAATTGAAACTGGCCAGCGCCCCCGCCATCATCAGCGACCAGGATGCCGACGGAAATGTCATGATTACCCTGACATGCCCTCTGCTTCCGGAAGTGGATCTGGGTCAGTATACCGGATGGAACATTGCCAACCAGCCGGAAACCATCCGTGAAGAAGAACTTATGGAAGAAATTGCCCGCCGGGTCAACTCCGAAAAACTGTGGGAAACTCTTCCAGCCGATGCCCCTGCTGAAAACGGTGACCGGGTGATGATCGATTTCATCGGGGAAAAAGACGGTGTTCCATTTGACGGAGGAACCGCTTCCAACTATGGACTGGTTCTGGGATCCTCCACCTTCATCCCAGGATTTGAAGAACAGCTGATCGGTACAAAAGCCGGAGAAAAGAAAGACGTGGAAGTCTCCTTCCCGAAAGACTACTTCGAACCATCCCTGGCCGGACAGCCTGTGGTTTTCCATGTCACTGTCAATGAAGTCCAGAAAGAAATCCAGCCGGAACTGAACGATGCCTTCATCGAAAAGATGAAACTGGACGGCGTGAAAACCGTTGAAGACCTGAAAGCCAAAGTCAAAGCAGAAATGGAATCCTTCAAGAAACAGGAAGCCGACAACAAAGTTGTCATGCAGGCTCTTGAAAAAATCAGCGAAGGCTCCAAAATCGACATCCCTCAGGCTATGGTCGACAACCGCGTCGAACAGATGAAGCAGGAAGTGGAATCCAACATGCAGCAGTACGGCATGGGCCTGAAACAGTATCTGGAAATGATCGGCCAGACCGATGAACAGTTCACAGAATCCCTGCAGCCGCAGGCCATTCTGGAAATCCGTCAGGCTCTGATTCTGGAAGCCATCGCTGCCAAAGAAGACATCCAGGCTGAAGACAAGGAAATCGAAGAAGAATACGCTCTGCTTTCTTCCATCTACAACTTCCCTGCTGAACAGCTGAAAATGATGATCCCACAGGGTTCTGTAGCCACTCAGATTGTGCAGAGAAAAACACTCGACTTCATCAAAGACAAAAACGAAGCCAAGTAAACCAATCCAATCAAAGACCGCCAAGCTGCGGTCTTTTTTCATGTTCCGCTTTTTCTGATTGGCCTGCCAACCGAAAAAGCAGTCAATGTTTCTTTCCTTTTCCGTCTGGAAATCGAAAGCAGAAACGAAAAAAGCCCTCCAGACACAGAGGGCTGCCAAGCCGATTCTTTAGATAAAGCTTTCGTTTTCGCTCAGCGGATTTTCCGTCATCCCGTGCACTTCCGGCTGGGCTTCTTCCCAAATCGCATACAGTGTAATGTTGCCAATGGA
>JABUSF010000021.1:23220-27662 GCA_021443945.1 Ileibacterium sp. | reverse complement strand
GCATCGTAATTCTGTTTCAGATCATCCAGAGCGATGTCTTTTCCCACGGAGGTATGCATGACGGTTTTAATGCCTGTATTCAAAATGAAATCAATATCCCGGTCCAGGACGTCTTCGGGCAGACGGTAGTCTGGTATTCCGTACCGCAGCATACCGCCAAGTTTGCGGCGCTGATCGTAAATGGTCACTTCATGACCCATCAGAGTCAAAAAGTAAGCTGCGGTCAAACCGCCGGGACCGCCGCCTACAACAGCAATCTTTTTACCGGTGGGCGCCGCTTTGGAAGGAATCACATCGTAGTCGGAGTGGTCAGCGGCAAAGCGCTTCAAACCGCAGATGTTGACGCCATCATCCACATAATGACGGCGGCAGCTCATTTCACAGGGATGCTCGCAGACATACCCGCAAACAGATGGGAAGGGATTGTCCTTGCGGATCAGAGCAAGAGCGTCTTCATTTCGCCCTTCCCGAATTAAAGCCACATACCCGGGAATATCCACATGAGCTGGACAAACAGTGACACATGGAACCGGATTTGTCAGACCGGATGTGCAGCGTCCGGTTTTAATATGCTCTTCAAAATCGTCGCGGAAAGCCCGGATGGCGTTTAAAGCCATGGCAGCTGCTTCATAGCCAATGGCACAGTCGGCTGTATCGGCGATGACGGCAGCTGTTTCTTCAATTTTATCCAGCGTATCTTCATCTGCTTCCATTTCCAAAACAGATTCAATCATCATGGCCAGCTGTTTCAGTCCCACACGGCATGGAACGCATTTGCCGCAGGTCTGGGCGTGAGCCACTCGGACAAAGTTTAAAGTCATATCTACTGGGCACAGTCCCGGCGCACTGGCTCCAATGCGCCGCTGTACATCTTTGTAAAGATCCTTCAGGACTTCCGAGGCCCGATTGTTTTTCTCAATCTGAAGTCGATTCATAAAAATCCTTTCTTTCTATTCTTCAATGTTTTAAAGCAAGAGGGTTTGCCTATTCAGTAAATCACTAAGTGAATGTGATTGTCAAAGATATTTGTAAACGCTTTAGATATTCTTTTGCACATAAATGGGCATTTTATCATCAGATTCGAGTGAATTTTTACCATCATTGTTTTTCAGTCCATTTTCAGTTGTCCACAAAAAAAACACATACCTTGATGTTGGTATGTGTTTAAGTTTCTTTTACAAATCAATAAGATGATTTTGTACAGAGCTCCAATTACTGCAGTTCCGTAATGGTGATGGATTCGATGACTGGCTGCTCATCTTTTTTAATGGTTCCGTTGTCATCGGTTGGTTTTGCATCTTCCGCAATTTTATGAACAATGTCCATTCCTTCTGTGACATGACCGAATCCGGCATACTGCCCATCCAGGAAAGTAGAATCAGATTCTACGATAAAGAACTGAGAACTTGCAGAGTTTGGATCCTGAGATCTTGCCATGGAGATCACACCCTCCTTATGGGAGAGAGTGTTGTTGAATCCATTGGAAGAAAATTCACCATATACGGTCTCATCCGATCCGCCAGCGCCGGTTCCTTCCGGGTCACCGCCCTGAATCATGAATCCATCCATGATGCGGTGGAAAGTTAAACCGTTGTAAAAACCTTCATTGGCCAGTTTTACAAAGTTCTGAACCGTCCGGGGAGCAATACCTTCATCCAGTTCTACTTTGACTGTTCCATAATCCTTAATGTTAATGTCTGCCGAGTATTTTTTTCCTCCCTCAACAGATCCAGTTGGACCCGCATCTTTATTTTCTGCCGGCTGAACAACTTTAACAGAGGAGGTCTCCGTTTCTGTTTTTTCTTCTTTTTTAGAGCTGCAGGCACCAAGCATCATGGCAGCGCTCAGCACGAAAAGCCCTTTCACAAATAATCCTTTTTTCATAACAAACACTATACATCGATTTGCGCCAAATAGAAATCCTTCTTTTTAGCACCTTTTTTCGATCAGAAAGAATTTATCCTTCGATGACATCTCTCAGCAAAATCCTCTGCTGAAAAGAACCTCTTTCTTTGGCTTTTTTTAGGCGGATTTGTTCCAGCTGTTCGGGGGTATACCCGCGTACGGCGGCAGCGGCCAGAATGACTTCCATCAAATCAGCCAGCTCTTCCGCATTGTGATCGTGATGGTATTCAGCCAGCTCTTCATCCATCTTTTTGTCCAGATACTTTAAAAACTCATCTTCCGACAGCGTTTCTGTCACGCACTGCTTGCCGGAAGCGGCAATCAGATCCGGAATCCGGTCACGGACCAGTTTGTTATATTCAATTACTTTTGCCATGTTCATCGCCTCATATTCAACCGCATCCAGGTTGATCTTTTCTATTATTTCTGTTCATCATCATAACACAGGACGGTTTTCATGTTCCCTGCAAGACTTGCAGACCAATCCTCAAACCATTCTCTTTTGCTGCTCTTTTTTAGGCCTACAGAAAAAGAAGGTCTGAGAAAGGACCTTCTTTTTGAAAAATGATTTTCTTATTTATTGTTCTGGCCTGGAAGATCAGGGATTACCAGCTCCAGCAGGTTTTATATATGCCCGGAAGTGACCAGCTGGAATAGTAATTCTGGCCGTTCACATTCATCACCGTGCGGATTTGAACATAATACCAGGTATTGGATTTTAAATTTTCAAGAGATGTGCTGGAGGATTTATACCCATCAACATCCACTGTCTGAGCATCTTCCATGCTGGACTTGGTGGAGAAGCGAATTTGATAACCGGAAATCCGCTCATCCTTCATCTTCATGGACTGACTGATCCATTTGACAGTGATGGAATTCTTTTTCACGCTTGGCACGGTCAACACCGTTCCCACGGGAACAATCTCGAAAGGAACTTCAACCGTTCCTGCGTATTCACCTTTGAAGGAAATGGTGTATGTATAGGTGCCAACATTTTTACGGCCGTCCGGCTTTTTCACCTCATAATACTTTGGAGAGATGATCCTTCCGGCAGAATCCTGAATCACCAGGATTGGATTGTAGGTTCCCCCAATATAAGTCACTGTAGACGGTGTCAGAGAGATGTTGGAGACTTTTGGAATGACGGTGACATTTTTCTTTTCACCGCAGACAGAGCAGTGAATGGATTTGGATCCATCCTGGTCGGCGGTTGCCGGCTGGTCGATGGTGTATTTCTTATCCCAAACGCACTGTTTGTGGCCTTCCTTCTGAATATTTTCGATGAGGACTGTTTCATTCAGAACAGAAGCATAAACCGAAATCTCGTAATCTTCTTTCGGATTCAGATCCGAAAGATCCAATGCAGCAGCATCTTCAATGACCGTTTCCTCATGAACACCATAGTGTTCCGTCATATCAGCAATGGTTTTGCCGTTCTGCCGGACAACCACCTGAACTGGAATATCCAGATCCGGATTTGGATTGATGGTGTATTCAGAAGCCGGAATCACATTGAGATATTCATCAACAGATGGGCTGATGGAAATGGAATAACGGACGGCATTGTTTTCCAACACGGCATTTCCGCTCAGAATGCTGGAAGCTCCCTGAGGAGCACTCATCCGATCGGTTACATACTCAATGCCTTCAATAAAGCGCGGCAGATAGTAAATGCTGTCGTGGGCGCCATTGTCGACGGTATGTGTGAATCGGTTCATGTCCATTCCATTGGCCTGAAGAACTCTTGCCATTTCTTCCTGAACTTCATAGAAGTTGTAGCTGTCCATATTGCCGCAGGTCATGTAAACAGCGTACTTGTCCAGATATTCTTTGGATAAAGACTGAGCCTGCGCTGGGGCGTTTACATAATTTAAAGCGCCGTAGAAACTGATGACACCGGAGAACTGATCCGGTTTGAACAGGCCAAGGCTCATTGCTCCGCCGCCGCCCATGGAGCAGCCGGCTGTAAAGCGGTATCTGGCATCGGCAATGGTCCGGTAGCGGGCATCGGCTGCCTGCAGCATATCTTCGGAAACCATATCGCCGTACTTGCCTTTCCAGAAGCTGGTTTTCGTTGGATCATCCGGAATGACAACGATCATTTTTTCAATGGTGCCATCAGCAATGGCTTCATCCAGAAGCTGATCTACTTTGTCGATGGCAAAGGTGGTGGACTGAGAGTTAATGCCATGCAGCAAATACATGGTGGCATAGCGTTCTGCATTACCCTCGTCAAAATAGCCTTCAGGCAGGTAAACCCGGAAGGTTTCCACACTGCCCGTGGCCTGGGAATAGACCGAGTCTGTAAAGAATCGGGAATGGCTGCCGTAAAGGATGGCTTTGCCGTTTTCTGCTTTGAAATATTCCAGCACTTCCCCGCTGAACAGCTCTGTCTCATCTCCTGTGATGGTTCGGTTTGCCTGATATACGAACAAATCTCCATCCACAAAGACGCCGGCATTGGAATCGCTGACTAAGATGGAATCATAGGCATCCATCCAGCTTTGTGCTTCTTGTGCTTTTCGGCTCTTGGTATA
>JABUSF010000021.1:20733-23159 GCA_021443945.1 Ileibacterium sp. | reverse complement strand
AGCCTGGGACAGAGAAGCTTCTGCATCATTGACTGCCTGCGTACTGAGGGCGTCTGCATAAACGGATGGCTTGCCGGTTGCTTTGTTGTAGGCGGCGACAGAGTAAATTCCAATCGGGCCTTCATACCAACCGCCGCCGCCGGAAGAGTTGCACATCCGGACAGCAATAGTGTTGACTTCACCAGGTTTAAGGGTATCGCCGGTAAGTTCATAGAAGGAAGTCACATCCCATGGATTGGATCCATCGTATACGCCGATGTGTTCATCATTGATGGTGTAATCCATTCCCAAGCTTCCCACGAGAACGCCGTTGATATACATTTCATTGGCTTCATCGAATTTACCGCCGGACAAAATCAAACCTTCCGTTGGAAAATCCTCAGGAACATAGAAGGTGCGGACATACCAGGCATAACCGCCGTAATTGGCATTTCCCCCAAGAGAGTCATCAAAGTCACTGGTCCACCAGCCAAGGCCAGGCTGTACAACACCCCAGCTTTCATACGTTTCGGGGGTAATGTTGACAATACGGTCCAGATCTTCAACGGTGGGATCATTTTTCTTATATTTCTTATAGGCTTTAAAATGCCAGTCGCCCATAAGATCGATCAGTTTTTCATCGTCGGCTTGACCGATATCCTGTACGGATACCAGAGGCAGACTTTCAATTTCCTGTTTCAGGCCGCCAAAATCCACCCACAGTTTGACCGTGGTACTTGTTCCGGCAGCTTTATAGGCAGTGGACAATTCAAAGTTGATGTTTCTGACATCCCCTGCAGACAGATTGGACAGCGTTTCCGATGCGGAATACAGAACTGCACCAGAATTTGGATCGATCATTTCCACGGTTGTGACGGCATCTGGAGCAAATTCATAAAATTTAGACAGCTCGTTTGTGGCAGCAACATTCACAACGGCTGTCGTACTGGCATCACTGGAAGTGACAGCCTGGGGAGTCAGTTTTAAAGAGGAATTCAGCAGTCTTCCGATAAACTTCTGGCTGAAGCGGTTGAAGGATCTCTCCAAACTGGAAAGATAGAAGCTGCTGTCACTGTTTCCGTCCAGAATGGCATACTCGGCAACTGTATTGTCATTCATGGAATAGTAACCGTAGTCGTAGTAAGGATTGGTACGAATCATTAAAGCAGATCCAATGTCGGCACTGCCGCCTGCCGCATAGGAAGCGGGATCGCCGTTTGGTGCATCAATATAGAAATAATTGTTTTTAATTCTGCCGGTGGATTCGATGGCGTTCAGAAGATCTCCTTTGGCCAGATACGGATTGGATTCGCTTGTAAAATCGCCCATGTGAGATCCATAGGCATAAAACAGGGACGCATTCTCAGAATCAAGATAGCGGGTTCCCAGAGCCATATAGCCGCCTACATTGACCCCCAGAAGGGCCCGGTACTGGCTGTCCGAAATGGCTTTATATTTGGATTCCACGTCTTTGACAAGCCATGGCAGCATGGAAGCATAATCTTCGCCTTCTTTAAAATCAGGCATGACGACAATGACAGAAGCAGATATTTTATGATCGATCATGGCATCCAGTTTGTCCTGAATTCCGTCACTCACATAAAGACTGCTGTTCCATCCGTCGTACGGCATCAAATAAACAGTGGGATAACTGGCCGTCTGGTCTTTGTCATAACCGGCAGGAAGATAGATTTTATACGTACTGGTTTCCTCTTCAGCATCGATGGTTTGTGTGTATCCATCGTTTTCTTCAGGTTCTTCTTTCGACATCTCGTCTTCGGACACATCGTCCTTGACGGAATTCGTTTCTTCCTTTTCAGTATCCGCTTGGGATTCGTCAGCAGTCGGCTCGTCCTGCTTTTTGGAATCCTCTTTTTCTTCAGGGACAGTTTCAATTGCAATGCCGGGCTGGGCATTCGCTGCAGGTTCACAGCTTGGATAGGTTTCCTCAAGAATCTGACTTGATTCAAGAGGGGCTGCTAAAACAGCAGAAGGAAGACAGGTTAAGGACATTGCCAGAGCGAGTGCAGCACTCGACAGTCTTTTCAGCATGAATTTTCCTCCAGAAACACTCCTCTGCAGTCACGAAGAAAAATATCTTGCCAGTGGTGAGCAATTCCCTTTTGGCTCTTCAGGTTTGTCACCAGCCCAAATCCAACCGGTTCCTTCGATCAGAAATTCGGCTCACAAAACTGTCCAGTGACTGGGCTTTCGGCAAGAACATCGGGATGGATTCCAGGGCATTTATTTCACCTCCTGTGACAGACATCTTCTGAAAGCTCGCAAATTTCAGAAAATGTCTGTGAACTGGAATCAATCAAGCTGCGGCAGATTTAAAAGAATTTTGACACAGGCTCAATGGTCAAAATGTACATTCAAAACCAGCGGGAAAGAGAAACTATTATCGTGGCATCCGCTTCTGTCTTGAATTTTTAGGGAATGTACAG
>JABUSF010000021.1:19347-20712 GCA_021443945.1 Ileibacterium sp. | reverse complement strand
GCTTTCAGCAGTGTCCCGTATGTGAATAATTTCGCAATCTTTCGAGGCTCTTCGAATAACAACTTTCCTTACAAGCTCATTATAAAAATGGTGCAATTCTCTTCACAGTGTCCAAAGTGATATCTTTATTGATGTTTTTTTACATTTCCACCCCTCATCAATCCATATTTTGAATTCCCTGTTGAAGGAGCAAAAAAAGGTTGTCATCATAAAAACAGGCAGGGACAGGACATGTTGAAAGAAAGCATAAAATACGAAACGAATGAAGAAAAACTTCGGATTTTAACAAAAAACTGGGGAGAGAATGAGTCCTTTTACCGTGAACTCTATTATAAAAAACAGGAATCCGAACAGGCATATGAAGCTTTTTTAAGCCAGTACCGCCTGGAAGATCTTCTGATGACTGGGATTACCATCCCGGATAAGATGAAAATCGGCCCAGTGAACATCCCGGAAAGCAATTATGTCTTCAATATTGATACGGATATTGCGGTTTGGTGTCATTCCCGCTATACCCCTCCCTGGATGCATGGTCATACGTATTATGAAATTATGGTTTTGGTACAGGGAGAAATCAGTCATACAGTCAGCGGACATGAACCGTTTATCATGCAGCCTGGTGATGTCTGTTTTATTCCGGATGGAGTTCATCATGAAATTGAATCTTACGATGATGATGTGATTCTAATCAATATAATGGTGAAGTCTTCTGTTTTCAAATATGCATTTTTTGACATTCTCTCCGATGACAACATTCTGGCTGAATTCTTTTCCAATATTATTCAGGGAAAAGAGCAAGGCCATGAATTTCTGCTTTTTCAGACTGGAAATGATCAGGGAATTGTACAAGTCGCTATGGACATGTTTTTTGAATATTACTTTGCACAAAAGCATTATTCAAAAGTTCTTATTCATATGCTCCATCATTTTTTTGCTTTAATCCTTCGGCATCATGCCGATTACTATATTCCTTCTGAAATTAAGAAAAAAGTAGAAATTCTGAACTACATCAAAACCAATTATGCAACTGTCACCCTAAAATCCGCCTCCCAGTATTTTCATTACAATGAAGCCTATTTCAGCCGCCTCATCAAGGAATACACCGGATCGACCTTTGTAGAACTTGTAAAATCCTACAAAATGGAAAGTGCCAGTCAGCTGCTGCGGGAAACCAACTTTAATATTTCTCAAATCAGCCGTATGGTTGGGTACAACACCATCGAACACTTCAACCGGTCGTTTAAGGATTACTACGAAATGACCCCAACCCGCTATCGGGCAGCTTCCTACCGCTTTCCCGATTCATAACTCTAAAGAATAAGCAAAGCCTGTTCCGTTCTGGGACAGGCTTTTTACATCTCAAAT
>JABUSF010000021.1:17099-18697 GCA_021443945.1 Ileibacterium sp. | reverse complement strand
ACACCGCCGTAGCCGATATCGTAAGCCCATCCGTCACCACCGATGATCCAGTTGGATTTGGAAACCAGATCAGCTTCAGCCAGGGACTTAACGTCTTCGTTTACGTCAGCTTTAGCAACGAGTTCTTTAATTTTTGGTGCGAGTTCACGCTGTTTGTCTCTGTCGTTTCCTGCTGCCAGGTATTCTTCGAACAGAGCTTTCAGTTCTGGTTCAACTTTGTCCAGGTTGTCTTCTACAGTCTTGTAGATCTTAGCCTGGCTGAGGTTGTTGGCAAGAGCCATACCATAACCGAATTCGGCGTTGTCTTCGAACAGGGAGTTAGCCCAAGCAGTTCCGTTTCCGTTTTTGTCTTTAACGAATGGAGAAGATGGGTTGGCACCGCAGTAGATGGAAGAGCATCCAGTTGCGTTGGCAATCTGCATATCCTGACCGAACAGCTGAGAAGCCAGACGGTAGTATGGAGTTTCACCGCATCCTGGGCAGGATCCAGGTACTTCGAAGTATGGCATCAGGAACTGAGAACCTTTTACAGTTGTTTTTGGGAACAGATCTGTTTTGTATTCAGTTTCTTTGTACAGGTAGTCAGCCAGTGGTTCCAGGTAAGCCTGAGAGTGCTGTGGAGCCATGGACAGAGCTTTTTCGCCTTTTTTGCCCGGGCATTCAGATACACACAGTCCGCATCCTACGCAGTTGTCAGGAGAAACCTGAACACGGAATACGAGGTCAGTGTCTTTTTTACCCATTAATGGCAGAGTTTCAAATTCCATTGGAGCGTTTTTAACTTCTTCTGGAGTCAGCGCAAATGTACGGATTGTAGCATGTGGGCAGACGAAGGAGCAGAATCCGCACTGGATACAGTTTTCTGGATTCCATACTGGTACGTTAACAGCAATGGAACGTTTTTCCTTGAATGCGATGTTGTTCTGCATTGTTCCATCCAGAACACCATTTTTCATGAAGGAGGATACTGGCATGTTGTAGCCTTCCAGACCATTGATTCTGGCAGCATATTCATCCCAGTAAGCATCGCCTGTTGGAGTGCGCAGTTCAGCAACTGGCAGTTCAGCCCATGCTGGATCTACAGCTACTTCAATCAGACCATCTTTACCCATGTCGATTGCTTTGTAGTTGAGCTGTACAACTTCATCACCTTTTTTGCCGTAGGATTTCTTAGCAGCTTTTTTCATCAGATCAACTGCTTCATCGTATGGCAGAATGTTTGGATTCAGTGCAAAGAATGCAGACTGAAGGATGGTGTTTGTACGGCGGCCCATACCGATTTCCTGAGCGATTTTGTTGGCGTCGATGATGTAGAATTTAGCATCTTTTTCAGCCAGTTCTTTTTTCAGGCGGTTAGGCATATGTTTTACGATTTCTTCTGGGCTGTAGGAAGTGTTCAGCAGGAATGTTCCGCCTTTTTTCAGGTTGTTGGCCAGATCATACTTGAACATGTAGGAGTCCAGAGATACGGAAATGAAGTCCGCGTTGTTGATGTAATAAGTTTTGTGGATTGGGTTGGTTCCGAAACGCAGGTGGGAACGAGTTACACCACCAGCTTTTTTGGAGTCGTATGCATAGTAACCCTGAGCATACATGTC
>JABUSF010000021.1:15778-17079 GCA_021443945.1 Ileibacterium sp. | reverse complement strand
ATGGAGGATTTGTTGGCAGAAACGGTACCATCAGATCCAAGACCCCAGAACAGACATTCTGTTGTTCCTTCATCATCGATTACGAATGCATCGTCAACTGGCAGAGAAGTGTTTGTAACATCATCTACGATACCAACGGTGAATCCGTTTTTAGGTTCATCCTGTTTCAGGTTTTCGAATACGGATTTAACGTGTTTTGGAGCAGTATCGTGAGATCCAAGACCATAACGTCCGCCTACAACAGTGATGTCTTTGTCTTTCAGAGCTGCAACAACATCCAGGTACAGTGGTTCGCCCAGAGCGCCGCCTTCTT
This sequence comes from Ileibacterium sp., assembly GCA_021443945.1. GTDB lineage: Bacteria > Bacillota_I > Bacilli_A > Erysipelotrichales > Erysipelotrichaceae > JABUSF01. Next base: position 16,766 of record JABUSF010000021.1, on the reverse strand, counting down.
TGGAACGGTCAAGAACAGCAATCTTTTTAACTGTTTCAGGCATTACATCCAGCATGTATTTTGTGGAGAATGGACGGAACAGGTGAACTTTGATCATACCAACTTTTTCGCCGGCTTTGTTCAGTTCGTCGATTGTTTCTTTCGCTGTTTCAGTTACAGAACCCATAGCAATGATGATGTTTTCTGCATCTGGTGCACCATAGTAAGTGAATGGAGCATATTCACGTCCAGTGATTTCGCTGATTTTCTTCATGTAGTCAGCAACAATATCTGGTACGTTTTCGTAATGAGAGTTTCTGGCTTCTACGCCCTGGAAGAAGATGTCATCGTTTTCGTTGGCACCGCGTGTTACAGGGTTTGTATGTGGCTGCATAGCATTTGCTTTGAATTCAGCCAGTGCTTCGTAGTCGATCAGATCTTTGTATTTTTCTGTGTCGAAGACTTCGATTTTGTCAACTTCGTGAGAAGTTCTGAATCCGTCAAAGAAGTGAACAAATGGAACATGTGCTTTGATAGCGGCCAGGTGAGCAACACCAGCCAGATCCATTACTTCCTGTACAGAGTGGGAAGCCAGCATTGGCACGCCAGTCTGACGGATTGCGTAAACGTCGGAATGATCACCGAAGATGTTCAGAGAACGGCTGGCAAGAGAACGGGCAGCAACGTGCAGAACAACTGGCAGGTTTTCACCTACCCATTTATAGATGTTTGGAATCATTAACAGCAGACCCTGGGAAGCTGTGAATGTTGTTGGCAGAACGCCAGCCTGTGCAGCACCGTGTACGGCACCGGAAGCACCAGCTTCAGACTGCAGTTCAGCAATTTTAACGATTTCATTGAAAGCGTTCTTACGGCCCTGAGATGCCCATACGTCCATCTGTTCAGCCATTGGTGAAGATGGTGTAATAGGGTAAATGCAGCTCATCTCTGTTAACGCATAGGCGTTATGGGCAGCGGCAGTGTTACCATCCATGGATTGGAAAGTCTT
>JABUSF010000021.1:12646-15327 GCA_021443945.1 Ileibacterium sp. | reverse complement strand
CGTTTGACAAATTCTCCCTCTGTCATCTTTCCTTTCATAACCTATTTTTTAAACTCTCCTTCCATACTTCTTTCATTTTTTCACTGTTCTCATTCGGTTCAGCGAAGGGAAAGAAAAAAAACCGCTCTGGTTTGAGCGGTCTTTAAACAGAGACAATTATTCTTTGCCCAGCAGTTTAAACATGTTTTTCTTATAAACTTCAACACCTGGCTGGTTGAATGGGTTGGATCCATTCAGCAGAGTGGTCATGGCAATAGCCATAAAGAAGAAGGCGCACATGTCACCAAAATCATAAGCAGTCATTCCTGGCATTGTTAATACGATGTTTGGAACATTTCCTGTGATTTCATGAGCATCAAGAGTACCTTTTGCAGCCATCTTGTTCACCCAGTCAACATTCTTGCCGGCAAGGTAATTCATGTTGTCCAGATTGTCCTTGTCTTCTGGGAATGGGAAGTCTACTGGCGGCTGATCAACATAAAGGTTGGTTTCAAACAGAACTTTTTTGCCATCCTGAACGAACTGACCAAGGGAATGCAGGTCTGTAGAGAAGACTGCGGAATCCGGCAGAATGCCCAATCCGTCTTTTCCTTCAGATTCGCCGAACAGCTGTTTCCACCATTCAGCAATTTTCTGCATCTGAGGTTCATATTCTACAAACATTTCTACATCATAGCCCTGATCCTGCAGAATGCGGCGTGCAACGGCATAAGAGTACGCTGGGTTTTTGGACAGATCTGCTTTTTCGTATGCCTGCATGCCATCACTGAGACCTTTCATCAGATCTTCAATGCTGATGCCGGCTACTGCAATTGGCAGCAGACCTACCGGAGTGATTACAGAGAAACGTCCGCCGATATCATCAGGGATGACGAATGTTTCGTATCCTTTTGTATCTGCGAGGTTTTTCAGAGTTCCTCTGGCTTTGTCGGTTGTGGCGATAATTCTTTCTTTTGCTTCTTCCCCGTATTTATCCCACATGAACTGTTCAAGAATACGGAAAGCAATCGCAGTTTCAGTTGTTGTTCCAGATTTGGAAATAACATTGACTGTGACTTTCTTATCTTTAATATATTCCATCACCTGGTTAATGTAAGTAGAAGAGAAAGTGTTACCTGTATAGATAACTTCCACTTTCTGGTCTGCTGGGTACAGGCCATTTACCATTTCGATGGCTGCGCGCGGGCCAAGATAGCTTCCGCCAATGCCGCAGACAACAAGAACATCAGAGTTTTCCTGAATGCGCTTCGCAGCTTTCTGAATTCGAGCGAATTCTTCTTTATCGTAGTTTTCATGCCATTTCAGCCAGCCGATAAAATCGTTGCCAAGGCATGTTCCGCTGCGCAGAGCAGCATCTACTTCTGTAACTTTTCCCTGATAGGATGCAACATCTTCGTTCAATTTTGCATGGGACAGGTCCAATGAAATCATGACAAATCTTCCTCCTTCACGATTCTTTCCATTATTATAGCATTGACCATAAAATGTGAGCACATCTGCTTCAATTTATGTTCCGAGCGGAAAAATCGAACAAACTGCTTTCCAACCAAATAGCAGTCGCAGAGAATGACCAACTTGTCACGTATGGTTAAAATAAAGACATCACAGGAGGGATTTATGATTCCAGCATCCTTATATCCATTACTAACTGCCATGATCGCCCATATTACGGCCCAGGTGGCAAAAATCTTTTCTCATTATTACAGAACCGGAAGGTGGAGCTTCTCCGAAGTTTTTGCTTCAGGCGGCTTCCCCTCTTCTCACTCTTCCACAGTAACGGCACTGACTCTGTCGGTGGGCATCCAGGAAGGATTTAATACAGCACTGTTTGCAGTAACCGCCGTCTTCGCTTTTATTGTCATGTATGACGCCTGTCATGTTCGATACTATACGGGAAAGAATATTGCTTTAACGCAGAAACTGGTTCAAGATTTGAAAGATATGACCAACCTGGAACTGGACGATCCGCTGTATACCGAAAAGCTCAAAACCGTTCTTGGCCATAAGGTGGTTGAAGTTCTCGGCGGCTTTTTTGTGGGGCTGATCATTCCAATTCTGCTGGCTCCTGTGTTTATGGGTTAATTTAACTCAATCGTCATTGGAATTGAATTTTTGTAGTAAGATACTAAGGAATTAATGCGAATTGTGACATAGAGACAGAAAGGATTTCTCATGAGTGAAAACAATACACCGGCAGTTGAAGAAACTTCTGCTGCTCCTGCCGAAGAAATAAAAGAAGAAGTAAAAATCGAACCGATTCCAGAGGGAACTCTTCTGACCAGAGCACAGAGAAACGTCTGGGAAGAAAAAGCCAATTCCATTCTGGAAAAAATCCGCCCCTACATCCAGCACGATGGTGGTGATGTAGAATTGCTGGGTATCGATGAAGAAGGAATTGCCTACGTCACGTTCCTTGGGGCTTGTGCAGGATGTATGATGGCTGGAGAAGATTTCTCCACCGGAATTCGTCTGCTGCTGCTGGATGAATTTCCTGAACTGAAAGAAGTTGTGCTGGTGGGATAACTCACCGGCTTTTTTGTGTCCTCGAATCTGTATTCCGAAAGCAGCGGTCCAATCCCCTCTTTTGATCGACACTTTCCAATCCTTAAGATCAGCAGTCCAAAAGATCCAAGTTCTGCAATCCATTCACAATCTTTCTGATCGGTCTTCTGACCAGAAAT
>JABUSF010000021.1:10803-12536 GCA_021443945.1 Ileibacterium sp. | reverse complement strand
GATCCAAGTTCTGCAATCCATTCACAATCTTTCTGATCGGTCTTCTGACCAGAAATGGTTCTGACATTTTTTGGATTAACCATATGCAAAATCAAACCGCATTCTTCCAGAACGTTGTACGCAGGAAGAGAATACTGGTCGGCAGATTTCATATAGACGTGCATTTCCTCACACGCAGGGACAACTGCAGACTGGTAACTTTTGATCCAATTGACCCTCTCCATAAGACAGTCATGGTTTGAATAAAATTTTCCAGTGGCATGAAATGCTTTGGGCTTACCAGGAGAATGAATCATTGCAGAAGCTCAGACATCGTTTTTGTGAGTATCGAGACTGACGCAGAATGATCTCTTTACATTTGAGAACCCTCTGGTTCATGAGCCAAGAATGACTGATGCCTGCTTCAGTCATAACAACAAAAAAGAGGCCGGTTGGCCTCATCATTTCAAGAAGAGCACTCAGCTCCCCTTTTTAGAACTGCCTGTTTCCCTGCTCCAGGCAATAAAGCGTTCTACAATTTCAATTCCCTGATCAAATTCTTCGATCAGCCGATTCAGATAATCAAGCCCTGCAGGCTCAAGATGATAGTAGATTCGATTGCGACTGTTCACAACTCGATCATAGCTGCTGATATAGTGATCGTTGACCAGACGGTAAAGTATTGGATACATGACACCTTCTTTGATCACAAACATATCGTTGGTATGTTCTTTTATAATAGAAACAATCTCATAACCATAGCAGTCCTGTCTCCTCAGGGCAGACAGAATCAGCAGATCCAGCTTGAAAAACGAGTTTTTCTTTGAGTTATCCACACGCATTTTTACCTCATTTCTCTGCTATCTGTTTCTAGTATAATTCATTCGAAACGTTTATAAAACTGAAATTATACACCAATTTTTCAGATTATTCTTTTAATAAATTATATATTTATAAATTATAGGTATTAATTCTCTTTCATTTTCCAACAAATTAGCTAATTTTCGTGATAAATCCATCGGATTCAGAGATTCATTCATCCATCTTATAGACTCTGGGAACTGTTCATACTGCTTTTGAAGAGCCTTTTCCAGAACCCTTTCATCCACAAACTTTCGAATCCGTTTCTCTTCTGTTTCTGATTTCAATTCTGCAGACTGAAGCGCTTTTTCCATCCTGCTCAAACTCATCCCCTGAGAAATTCTCGAACGAATGTGCTCCGGACGCATTCCTTGATCCAGGGTTGCTGCAATTAAACTCATCTGACCAATGGTCCATTTCGGATTGGCAATCAAATCAAAGGACTCCAAGTCCAGCTCGTCTGCAATATCCCTCAGGAATTTCTGTTTTCGGGTGGTAAACAAATAAGAAAGGGTCTTTTTTCGCAGATACCATGACCAGTCTTCCGGATCCAGTACTTTCTGCTCATCCATCAGACTCTGCACATCCAATCCTTTCGAAAGAGCTTTTGCCAGACGGGGTGCAAACGAGATGGAAACCGCAGGATCCGAAAGCAGCTCAAACGCACTTTCCTGCAGATTTTTAAATGCTGGTTGATCCAGCAGCAGCCATTGCCGACCAGAATTTCTCTTTTCTCCCGTCCATTGCGCAGCGGATACAGGCACAAGATTGAAAGCTTTTGCTGCTTCCAGCAAATCTTCATCCCGAACATCCGTTTCGAAAATCCGCCCCATTTGATTGGATTGATACATTTCCTTTTTCAAAAGGCGAAGCAGAGCTAAGTCCGCATGGAC
>JABUSF010000021.1:9077-10486 GCA_021443945.1 Ileibacterium sp. | reverse complement strand
GCTGTGCATTTTTACAAACCGTCAACAAAGCCTCCTTCCATGCGGAATCGAAAGGAAGGCTTTCTGTCAGAGAGCACATTTCCTTTAACCGGTCATACTCTTTGGCAATTTTTGACGGAACCACTTTGGACAGGCCTTCAAGATCCATCCCCTGCTGGATCAGTTTCCATCCATTGATGTAAACGGCATCTTCCGCCTTTTTCTTCATCCAGAAATCAATGAGTTCTGCAGCAGGATGGCCTTCTTGTTTCAGAAGGTTCTGCGCTGCTTTCAGTGCCTCATTTTTTAAGGACTTCTCATAACAGAGTGCATCTCCCGAAAGGATTTTCCGATTGCTTCCAATCAGCTGTCGGTTTTCCAGTTCCTGCAGAGATGCAATGGACTTCTCTTCTGTATCAGCCGCAGCCAGATGAACTAAAAAGGAAGCTGTTTCCAAAAGAATTTCATCGGCTGCCGTTTCGTCCTTCGACAAGGAGGCGATGCCCGCTTTTTTCAATGCTTTTGTAGAAACTGCTTTTCGAACCGAGCTGTCACACACCCCTGCAAAACTGCATCCAGGATAGGCCTGCCGGGTTAAATCCAGCAGATCTGAGAAAAGTTCTGCTTCTTTTCTGGAAGAGGTGTTTGCAAACTCCAGACAGAGAAATCCGGTTTTCCCGGAAGAAAACACCGCCTGAAGAATATCCTTAAAAAGTTTCTCATTGAGGGTGTTCACCTGGTCCAATGCAATCGATGCAATTTTTACCCCTTTCCAGGTTTGTTTTTTTATCGTTTCCAGCTTGCTGCGAAGCTGTTTTTTATCGAATTCACTGACAGCAAGAAGTCCAAAAGTACTTTCGGAAGTCCCTTCACGACAGGCACAGATGATGTAAAGCTGTATCAGTTCTTTTGAAAGAGCCATCAAATCTCCCCTTTCTATTCAAAAATTATTGCGTTATAATTACTGCGTCTTGGGAACTAGACCCAAGCGCCTCCTTTCTATTTACAAACTGAACCGCTGACATAATTTACGAGCGGAAAGAAATCATGGGATTTCTTGAAGAAAGAGCACTGAAGACGTCCAGTGCTTTTTTTTCGTTTCAGAAGACGTATGCAGATTTAAAAAGTCCCTTGCAGAAGGGACTTTTATTTTAAAGCAATTCCGGTACGTATAAAACAACCTGTTTTTCCCAGCTTGGCCAGTCATGTGGAATATCGAATCCCCAGAAGTTGATGCTGGCATGGATGCCTTTAGACTGCAGGACATCCGATAAGCGGCGCAGATCCGCCTTGCACTCATTTTCCCAGGCACCCTGACCGACTACGAAAATCGCTTTGTTGTTGTTGTATTGGTTGATGTAATCGTGAGCTGTATCCATATTGGGCAGATAGGACAGCGGATTGTTCTGATAGAAGTTGCCGTCAAAATT
>JABUSF010000021.1:7680-8981 GCA_021443945.1 Ileibacterium sp. | reverse complement strand
GTAGCCCCCATACTGGCTCCCATCACCATCATTGGCTCACCGATGTCTTTTCCAGCTTTGCTCAAAGCCGATGGGATCAGTTCATTCATGACGTAGTTGACCCAGTTTTCCTGCTGAGCCATTCTCCAGCTGCTTTCTCCAAAGGAAGACCAGGTTTCCTTATCCACCGAATCCACCGTTACAAATTGAATTCGTCCTTCATCAATCAGATTGGACATCAGTTTGAACATGTTTCGGTCTTCCCATTCATAGAATCTTCCGTCCTGACATGGAACAACAAGACAAAGCGGTCCACCATGGCCGTACATCTTAAATTCCATATCCCGATTCAGAAAATTTGAATACTCTTTAAAGTATCGAATCTGCACAATACTCCCTCCATTCGCGTTCTGTTTTTCAATGTTTGTAAGCTTATTCATCATAACAGTTTTCAAAGAATTGAAAAAGGCAATCCGACAGCACTCTGTTGGAAAGGATTTCCCTTCTTCTGCTTAAGAACCAGTTTCAAAACCCATCGGCAGACCTGATTTTGGCGCAGGATGGGAGTTTTTTCATGAAAATCGGGGGTTGTTGAAAATTCAGGCTGTTTTCAGTCATTTCACAAAGAAGAATGCCAATCTTCTTATATATTGCCTTTAGATTCATGGCCAAATCAGCAGTTTTTTATGCAAAGCTCTCAAAATTCAGCTATTTTATTATGTATGGGCATTTTGGTCTTTGAATTAATTGCCTGCAAGAAAGTGAGTATCTATGTCTGAAAAAGAAAAGATTATTAACATTGCTGTGATCGCTCACGTTGATGCCGGAAAATCTACTCTGGTAGATGCTTTCCTGCGCCAAAGCGATGTCTTCCGTTCCAATGAAGAAGTTGTAGACTGCATTATGGACTCCAACGATCTGGAACGTGAACGCGGTATTACCATTTATTCCAAAAACTGTTCCGTTATCCATGACGGTGTCAAAATCAATATTGTGGACACTCCGGGCCACGCCGACTTCTCATCTGAAGTAGAGCGCATTATCCGTACCGTTGATACGGTTATTCTGCTGGTCGATGCCTCCGAAGGTCCAATGCCTCAGACTCGCTTCGTTCTTTCTAAAGCCCTGGAAATCGGTCTGAAGCCTATTCTTCTCATCAACAAAATTGATAAGAAAGACCAGCGTGCCGAAGAAGTGGTCGATGAAGTTTATGAACTGTTCCTGGATCTGAATGCTACAGATGAACAGCTTGACTTCCCAATCCTCTATGGTGTAGCCCGTGAAGGCCGTGTTCAGAAATCTTTGAATGAACCTTCCGACAA
>JABUSF010000021.1:3606-5341 GCA_021443945.1 Ileibacterium sp. | reverse complement strand
TTCCCTTTTTGTTTTTCTTTTGCTGCTTATGCTTCAGCAGGCGGATTTTCCAGCAGATCCTGTACATCCACCGCATGAGCATTGACATAATCTTCGTCCGCTCCCCAAATCAAAAAGAAAGTATCGGAATGCTTTTGAACGCCTTCCAGAAGGTCTCCAAGAAGCTGCCATTCTTTTGGCTGGCCTTTCCAGTTTTCCACCGCGCAGACCAGATATTCTTTGAGTCCCTGCAAGGCCAGACTTAATTCTTCTTCCGTTTCCGCCTGCACCTGGAATGCCTGTCCCAAAGCGTTCAAAGGCTTTTCAGACTGCATTATTTTTTCTGCATCAATCAGTATCGTTTTCATAAGCCTATTATAGGGGAAGTTGTAAAAGATCGGAGGCTTCCTTGACCATTCCAGCAAAAAAGGAGCCGAAGCTCCTTTCTGCATTATTTCATTTTGGCTTTCAGTTCTTCAATCTGTGCTTTAACACGTTCCAGTCTTGCGCTGTAGCCTTCCAGTTTTTCTTTTTCAGCTTCCACTTTGGCCGCTGGAGCTTTGTTTACAAAGCCTGGATTGCTCAGCATCTTTTCTGCACGGGCAATTTCAGAAATCAGCTTCTGTTCTTCTTTTTCCAGTTTGGCTGCTTCTTCTTCCAGATTGACCAGATTGGCCATGGAAGCTTTCAGCACACCATTGGCGATGTTGCGGATCAGCTGATCCTCTTCGTTGATGTCTTCCACCAGATCAATGTGAGCCATACCTTTGAGCAGTGTGGCGGCATTGTTTGTAAACGGATATGGCTTTCCGTCCACATCCACAATGGCAGTCACCAGAATGTCTTTTGGCTTCATGTTGTACTGGAGTTTGATTTCACGAACCGCAGTGATGGCATCGATCAGAGTGTTCATGGCAGCAACCTGTTCTTCTGTAACATTCAAATCCAGAATTTCCGGCCAGACTTCCAGGTTGATGGATTCTTTGTCATACCCCATCGCCTGATAAATATGTTCAGTGACAAACGGCATGAATGGAGAAAGCAGGATCAGAATCTGCTTCAAAACATAAGCCAGAACCGCTTTTGTATTTTCCGCTGCTTTTGGATCGTCTCCGTTTAAAGCGGCCTTGGATAATTCAATGTACCAGGAGCAGAAATCATTCCATACAAAGGAATACAGTTCGTTTCCAACCATGGCCAGTTCGTATTTATCCATATTGGCATCTACATTTTTAATCGTTTCGTTTAAGCGAGCCAGAATCCACTGGTCTGCTTCAGACAGGCTGTCAAAATCAATGGCTGGAATGTTCCCATCTGCCAGCTGCATCTGTACGAAACGGGATGCGTTCCAGATTTTGTTAATGAAGTTCCAGGAAGAATCCAGTTTGGTTTCATCAAAACGCAGATCCATGCCAGGAGCGGAGTTGGTTGTCAGGAAGAAACGCAGAGCGTCAGCCCCCTTATTTTCAATGACATCCATTGGGTCAATTCCGTTTCCAAGAGATTTGGACATTTTTCGTCCCTGCATGTCGCGGATCAGACCATGAATCAGAACTTCTTTGAATGGGCGGTTTTCTGTGAAATGACGGGCCTGGAAAGCCATGCGGGCTACCCAGAAGAAGATAATGTCATAACCGGTCACCAGAACATCTGTTGGATAGTAACGGGCCAGATCGGCAGAATCTTCCGGCCATCCCAATGTGGAGAAAGGCCACAGGGCAGAAGAGAACCAGGTATCCAGCACGTCTTCGTCCTG
>JABUSF010000021.1:0-2262 GCA_021443945.1 Ileibacterium sp. | reverse complement strand
AAAAAAACCACGGTACCACCTGAACGGCTGCATTATCTGCCTTCATTCACATAACGCTGTGTCGGCGTGAAAACCTACTTCGTTTCAGTCTCCAAGCTCCCAGACTACTTCCCTTGTCAGCTGCACTTTTTTCCACCAACCAAAAGCTCTCTCTGCCAGATGTTTCAAGGTACTCCTTCTGTTCGTCGCATTTAAGGTCATTATAGCCATTTGCAAAAAAACTTCAATTCATTTCATAGCCAAAGCAGCCATTCCAGAAAACAATTTCAATGCTGAAGACCATCAGAGACAATTGAATGATCTGTTAAACCGTCTGTTTTCTGCTGCTTTAGGCTGTGCTTGCTGGACTGCCGTTTCAGAACCTGTCAAAAATACAGACCCGGCAGTTCCCGTCGAAGTGTTTATGCTTCCCGAATGGATCTCCTGAAAAATCCTTTAAATTTTAATAGAATCCAGGGACTTCATGGAACTGCATGAATTCACCCATTTTTTCCCAAATTGAAAACAAAATCACCCAATCAGCATTGCGGCCTATTCCTCTGAATTTTACAATGGGAATGATAAGCCGCCGACAACTTGCGAAACGCTTTCAAAGCATTTCTAAGCAGGTTTAACACCTGATCACAGGTATAGAAATTGGCTGAATCTTAAAGAAAGCTGGTGATAGTCCACAAGCCATATTCTGCTGAAATCTCTTGTCAGAACCTTGCCAACTGCTGTCCAGTCAGATTTCAGAACAGCTGCTTTGTCAGCCAAACAAAACAGCTCGTACACGGACACTGCTGCATTCTGTTTTTCCGGTCCATCCGGTCATTGCTCAAAAACAGAAGCCGTCAAACTGTCCGGTTTTCATGGTTGTGCCTGACTCCACAGACACAATTCATTACTAAAAAAGGAGTAGAAAACTATTTATGAGAAATGGAAAGAAAATTCTGTCCGTTTTGATGACTCTTGTCATGGCCATAGGAATGTTTTCTGTAAGAATCTTCGCTGCTGAAGCACCAGAACAAGTGACCATCACTTTGAACATTGGTGAAGAAGGAAAAGTCGAAATCGATGGTGAAGAGTATGCCAAAACTGCCGAAATCACCCGAAACAAAGGGGCTGTTCTGGTTTACAAAATTAAACCCGATGAAGGCTTTGAAGTTGCTGCCCTGGAATACACCGAAGGCGGCAAGCTAAAAGAAGATTCGTATATTGAAGACAACGTCTTTGCTCCAGGGCCTGCAAACGAGGATATTAAACTGCGCATTGACTTTATGGAGACTGGCAAAGACTTCTTTACCGTCACATTCAATGCCAACGGACACGGAACAGAACCAAAACCGGCCCAAGCCGATCCTATGCAGACCATTACCGAACCAGACCCTCTTACGGCAGAGGGGTATGTGTTTGGCGGATGGTATAAGGATAAAGACTGTTCAGACGATCAGAAATTTGATTTTTCAACGCCCATTCGCAAAGACATCACCTTGTATGCCAAATGGACGCCGGAAGAGCCTCCTGCTGCCAAGTACACTCTGACCTTTGAAACCAACGGCGGAAGTACTTTGGAACCGTTAAAAGATCAGGAAGCCGGCACGGAAGTTGATTTAAGCAAATATGCACCCACCAAAGCGGACTGCACTTTTGAAGGATGGTACGAAGACAAAGAACTGTCCAAAAAAGTCACCACTGTGAAAATGGATGGGGACAAAACGGTCTATGCCAAATGGACGGAAGATGAAAAACCAGCTGCAGACAAATACACTTTGACTTTTGAAACCAACGGCGGAAGCGCCATCGATCCTGTGAAGGATCAGGAAAAAGGAACCGTCGTGAAGCTTGAAGATGCCAAGTATACCCCCACAAAATCAGGTTATGTTTTTGATGGCTGGTATGAAGACAAAGAGCTGAAAGGTTCCGCTGTCAAAGAAGTGACTCTGGATGCGGATAAAACGATCTACGCCAAATGGATCAAAACGTACACTCTGACGTTCGAAACCAATGGCGGAGACAAAATCGATCCAGTCACGGCTGCGCAGGGCGAATCCATCGACCTCAGCAAATACACTCCCAAGAAAACCGGCTATACATTCAGTGCCTGGTATTCTGACAAAAATTTAACAACAAAAGTAACCAAAGTGACCATGACTGGCGATAAAACGGTTTACGCCAAATGGACACAAACTGGTACCAATACTACAAGCGGAGCCAACACTGCTCAAAACAGCAATCTTGCCCTCTGGCTCGGCGTAGGAGCTGCCGGACTGGCCGCATTGG
>JABUSF010000020.1:4706-7054 GCA_021443945.1 Ileibacterium sp. | reverse complement strand
ACATAGACTTTGCCGTCCAAAGTGTTTTGAGCTGCTGTAAAGATAGATTCTCCAGTAGAATTTTTGCTCAGAACGCCCAAATCACTCTTTTCAATGGGAACCCCATTTTCATCAACCAGTTTCCAGGATCCTTTCGATGAGGTGAAGGAACAGAATGGCACCCCTTCCTCATCCCGACCTATTAATTTAATACGGCTCAGGTTCAGGCTTTGTCCTGGTTTTAAATCGGCTGAAGCATCGCAGTCGTTTTCCACTGCAACCGTTTTTAATGGGAGAGTAGGAATAAATTCATTGACTTCTACGTCTCTCGACTTGATTTGGGTGGTCAGTGTTCCTCCGGTGACGGACATTGGCAGACATGTGGTAAGGTAATCGATAGAATCTTTAACCTTAAAGCCTTTTGTCTCCAGCTTGATGTTGTTTGCTTTTCTCTTGATCTCACTCCAATCAAGATGGTCGATAAAAGGTTTATCCCAAGTATACACATAACCATAACCATGTTTTACTCCGATCAGTTTCGTCACGGCTTTTCCCCCGTCTGCAATATGTTCTAAATCAGCTCTTTGCTTCAAGTTATACCAGGCACCGGTACCTGTATTTCTGTTTCCTATTTCGGTATAGAAGGATCTCTGCTGATAGCCTATCGTTGGAAAAGAGTTAATGGCTAAACCGTCATCATAATATCTGCCGTTCATCGAGAAAACTGCCACTTTATATGAAATCATGACAGGACGATCATATTTCTCCTGCATGGTGGTATTCCTCTCGCTTGACTTCAAAGAGACAACTGAATGCGCTGGTATTGTAGTTGTAATTTTTTGTCCGTCACTGTCCGTTTTGGTGTCGGTTTTAGTGATCGAATTGCTGTCTCCCCAAGCTTGTTCACTTCCAATTCCAAGGGAAACTGATGTTTGGCTGGAGAACATATGACAGTTCTTTGTTTTAAGCGGATCCTCAGGATCAGGTGTGGTAACATTACCTATATTATGTGACCATTTAAAATTCACTTTTTCCTCAACTTTATAATTATGATTCTTAGTTTCGGAAGTTTGCCGTGTTGCAGTCAAGCTTCGTGACAAGTTCAGGTCCGCCGTTACCGGCGCCTTGCTTCTATTAACCGTTTCAGATACAGTTCGGTCTGCCCGTTTGCTGTCAGCGTAGCTGAATTTCTCCTCGATGATGTTCTTTCCCTGAGCAATTTGCTTGTTGAGTCTTTCCTGTTCTTCACCACTCAAAGCACTGAATAGAAAATCCCCCTGTTCATCTTTAGGCTCATGCAGATTAAAATCATAAAATACCAGTCCCAGTAAATTGTAATCATAACAGTACTGGTGACCCTGCCGGTCTTTGGTTGCAACCATCGTATAAAGACAAGGATTATTATCCTTATCCTCTGTCATTGCCTGAATCTCATTGTGTTTACGAAAATCATTTTCGTCTGAATTGAGACCATTCAAATGTCTCAATTCATGAAAAGCGATCTCCTGTACTTCCTTCATGTTGGAGGCAGCTCCAAGACCGGTTGACTTCGTTACAATATCTTTATAGCAGTCATCATCCCGGTTTCCTTCTGTTCTCTGCTTGCTGCCTTTAACCTTAGAGAGAAGTACTGGAAGATTTCCATAGGATCCATCTCCAGATACATCGTGCAGAAACCGCTTTCCAAAGATATTTTCGGATTTTTCATCCCCAAATCCTGCTTCATCTCCATAGGAAGCATAACTTGAGGGAGTGGCTGCAAAAATTCCGCATCCGACATTCGCCCAGTGTTCCAGCAAAGATGGTTTTCCCTCTGGATTTTCTCCGTTCTTGGTTGGAACGCTAAGCAAAGTACTCGTCATAAGTCGTGTTATATCATTCACATGTGGCCGAATGGGTACATCTTCTGTGTAAATGTCATACAGATGATAACCATTCGCCACTACGGCTTTGTATAGCTGCCCATTAGCCGGTGTATATTTAATTTCACTCGCTGAAGTTCGTGCTGTATTTGTGGACTCATCAGCTTCCTGGGCAAAAGCTGGCAAAGAAACACCAGCCAGACTTAAGGATGCTGCCAATAAGGCAGCAGTCAGTTTTTTATGCATATTTTTCGTTCTTTTCTTTCTGTTCAATGATTTTGGTTATTGGTATTGTTTTAAATCTAATTCTCATCCCGTTTTCGGGTTCCGTAATCTATGCTTTCTAATGCGGGGTAATAAAGCTAAAACAGAAATACAATCCTTCTCTTTTCCTTGTTGATGCTGTTCCGGAAATGTCAAAGGTTGTATTCCCTGACTGGATTCATACTCTTTCTGGATCCATTGAAGGATCGAATCTAATCCAATCATTGTGTTAACGAATGGCAG
>JABUSF010000020.1:0-4677 GCA_021443945.1 Ileibacterium sp. | reverse complement strand
GATTTCCAGATTGTTAAATTGTTCCATTATGAAATTCAATTCAGCTGATGAAGATGTTTTTTTCCTGGAAGACCATCCTCCGATCGAAATCATGGATTTTGTCGACCTAGTCTCTTATAAGATGAATGCTTTTCATCTCAAAAAGAATCTGTTGATCTTCTCTGACCAGGGTCCCATCTGTTTAATCCATAAGTATTTAAGCAAGTGCTATTACTCTTTTTGTTCCTTTGAATTCAAACAGAATTTCAATCGCTATCATGTTGCTGAATCCGTTTTAGTATGGTGAGCCTTAAAACCATCATTAGTAACTGGTTCCAGTCTGTGGATACTGTATTTCAACAATTAATATAGAATCCCCTGCCAGAGCAGAGGATTCTATATTAATTTCTATAGATTTCGTTTTTTCATGGATCGAAACATTCAGTTTTGATGCTGTTTTAACTGATTAATCTAATTCAAGATATGTTGGATTCGCTTGTTCTTCGGCAATCTGATTCAGACAGTTCTGCATGAACTGAACCGTTTCCTTTTTATTTACAGAACGGTTTAAATCGCTCAGATCCAAACCATTGGCCATTGCCCATTTTAAGGCTGGCAGATGACGCCAACTTACCTGAGCATTCTCCATTAATTCATCAAATCCCTGTGGAGCTTCGATTTCATCATCGATTCCAAATTGATCTCGAAGAGTATACATAAATAAAGCTAAATCTTTTACGGAGACTAAATCCGTTCCATTCACATTGTCAGCGGTCTGATTGCTGAACAAGTTCTGATTTGCTGCAAGCTCAAAAGCTTGATTCTTATTACACGGATCCATATTCTGCAGATTCTCATCAATTGAATCAGGGAGTTCCAGATCTTGGCTTTGATTTTTAAGAACTGTTTCATAAAGAGCAGCTGCTGCGTCTTCATAATCGACAGCTTTAGCAGAGTCCGTCAGCAGTTCTGAATCGCTGCTGTGATCAGCCTTAGCATGGACAACGACCCAGTCAGAATAGATGCTTCCATACTTAAATCGGATATGATAGTCTCCATCCTCATG
Organism: Ileibacterium sp.; assembly: GCA_021443945.1. GTDB lineage: Bacteria > Bacillota_I > Bacilli_A > Erysipelotrichales > Erysipelotrichaceae > JABUSF01. The sequence continues at coordinate 3,632 of JABUSF010000020.1, read as the reverse complement.
GATGGTCATCCAATTCTCTTTCAGTTCGCAGTCACTCTCTTCCTTTACTTGCCAATTTGGCTGAACTTTTAACTGGTTCCCTTTACTATCGTATAAATAAGTTCTTTTCAAACTGGCCGCCTCTGTCAAATTGACAGCTGTTCCAGGCTGATACAGAAGAACGATTTCTTTTGGCGTCTCAATAGTTCCATCGAATGTAGATTCAAGAGACTTGCAGTTGATTTCAATCACCTGTGTATTTACATCTTTAGAAGAAACTGTTGGAAGTTTGTTATAGGCAGCCCCGTCAACATAATATTTGTAATAATTGTCTTCAACGAAATACTTCGCAAAGACTTTCCCGCTGACCGTATTTTGATTTGCCTTAAAAATATATTCCCCAGTGGAATTTCTGCTTAACACACCCAAATCACAATTATTGATGGGATTTCCATTTTCATCTATCAATTCCCAGCGTCCTTTTCCCGGTGTAAAAGTAAAGAATGGTACTTGATCCTCATCAAGGCCCTGTAATTGGATGCGGCTCAGATTCAGACTCTGTCCAGGCAGCAGATTCACTGATTCATCTTCTGCTTTTGCCACTTGAACTGTCTTGAGCTGACGAGTCGGTACAAACTCGCCCAGCTCCGTTTTTGTTAAATTCTCTGTTATAGTCAAAGTCCCACCTGTAAGTGATATTGGAAGATAGGTTGTTAGAGTTGCAATCGAATCTTCAATGTTAAGATCAATGTTATTTGCTTTTTTCTTAATCTCTCCCCAATCAAGTTTAGAGATAAACGGAGTATCCCAATTATATTTATGGTTATACGCATGCTTTTGGCCAACCAGCTTCGTCGTTGCCACTGCATTGTCAGCGTTGAATCTGCCGTTAGATCTTTGCTTCAAGTTATACCAAGCACCAGTGTCGTTCAATCTGCTTCCAATTTCTGTAAAGAATGCTCTCTGTCCATACCCTGCAGTACAAAACGAGTTAATCGCGAGACCATCATCATAATATCGGCCGTTTAGAGAGAAGACTGCCACTTTATAGGAAATCATTACTGGTTGGTCATATTGATCTTCAGTCGTTTTGGTTTCACTTTTCTTTTTCAAATACTGTGCACAATGAGGAGGAACGTCTACTTGAGTTGTTTCACTGGTTTGCTCTGTCTTACTTTTTGATTTGGTTTCCGTTTCACTGCTTCCCCAGGACTGCTCGCTTCCAACAGTAACAGTAACTCCAAACTGATTCGAAAATAGATTCAAACCACCACCGAGTGAACCTGTATTATGTGTCCAGTTGAAAGAAACTGATTCATTCATTTTATAGTTTTTCGTGCTTGTTTCACTTATCTGCTCGGTCACAGAAGAGCTTTTTGTTAAAGAAACGGCTGATTTTAAAATACTATTGCTGTGGTTGACCGTAGCAGTTGAGTTGATATCTTCACTTTTTTTATCAGAATATCGATACGTATTTTCCACAACATCAGCATCTTTTTCCATCTGCTTTTTAAGTTCTTCTTTTTGTTCTTTAGTCAGGGCGCTAAAAACCAAATCATTTTCCCCGTCATTGGACTTATGAAGGTTAAAATCATAAAATACCAGTCCAAATAAGTTGTAATCATAACAGAACGTCAATCCCTGTCGGTCTCTTGTGGCTACCATTGTATATAAGCAGGGATTATTTCCTTTATCCTCTTCCATTCCTTTAAGAGAAGCATATCTGGAAAAATCCTCTGGTGCTGCACTGAGTCCATTCAGCTTGCGAAGCATATTAAAAGCGTTGTTTTGGACACTATTCATATTCTCTGCAAACAGGATGCCGGAGTTTTTAGTGACAATATCCTTGTAACAATCATCATCCCGGTTCGCTTCTGTTCTCTGTTTGCCTTCTTTTTCCTTAGCAAGAAGTTCGGAAAGATTCCCATAGGAGTTCAGTTTACCTGAAACATCATGCATAAAGCGGTTTTTAAAGATTTGTTCAGATTTTTTTTCGCCAAAGGAATCCTCATCTCCGTAGGAACGATAGCTGGATGGGGTACCCGCGAAAATACCGCATGCTATATTTGCCCACTCTTTTAAAAGAGTTGGATTGTTGTCAAATTTGTTTTTCTCTTCATCATCCTGATTGTAAGGACGGCTGAGTATAGTTTGCTGCATCAGTCCCGTTTCAAATTTGAGATCAGCTCGTTTATGGTTCTCATCTTCCTGAGGACAAATATCATAAAGATGATAACCATCTACCGAAAATGTTTTGGGGAACTGTTTATTGACAGAATCATATATTTTTCCTGTTTGTGCGGGCCCTTGTTCTGTAGTTTTAGAGTCCTTCGTGTCTTGTGCAAAAGCCGTCAATGATAAACCGCTTAGGGTCAAGGAGGCTGCCAAAATGGCAGCAGTAAGTTTTCTAGGCATATTTTTAGTTTCTTTCTCTTTCATGATTTGTTTTTGTTGCTCTTTTGGATTGTGGTTAAAGTCTTTTAAGGCTTTTCTCTTAGCCCCATTTTTTCGTCTCAAAACGGCTTCAAAGACAGGTCAGGAATCCCGTTCTCATCTGCAGATTACCGATCCTGTATTTATACAGAATTGATAACAACAGGATTTCACCCTCTCAGCTGTAAGACTCCCAGACCAATTTGATGGCTTTTACCAGAATCAGAATGAAACTGAAAGCAAAGAACTGTCGCAGATGATTTTTGTTTTGACTGAATTTTCTTCTTTTCATCCAAGCAGTGGTTTCACTTCCAACAGATTCGAATTGCGGCAGGTTTCGCATTCTCTTGCTGTTCTATCCAATACAATTTAAAAATGAATATTCCGGGTTATCTATCCATCAGAGCAAAAGGATAATGTTGTATTTTTTAAAAAGAATATGTTGATTATTTCTAATTGGATCAACAACCTTCATTATTTACGCATTATTTTAATTTCTATTGCATTTTTTATTCTCTCGATCTCAGATCCATCCCAATGGATCCTCTTTTATTCCATCTGTTTGGCTGCAAAATGCTCCTCCATTGAAAGAAGCAAATCCGACTCAGCAGATTCTTTTTTAGAGGTCATAAATCTGTATGAAACAAGTGGCGGATCTTTTCCACTTTGCTTTCTGATCAGATCATCCCCCTAAATATTCTGTTATGTAGTGCGTATAAGCATAGAAGCTTTTTAACAATTCTGTTCTGGTGCTGCTTTCACCGTAGTAAAGCTCGTGAAGCAGATCAGAGTGAAGAGCGTAGGTTCGCTCGGATACACTGCCTGTGACAGTATTCTCAATTTGCACAGCGATCGGTCTGTTAACATCGAGGCCTTCTAAATCTTCAAGAGCCACAAAATTTCGCTGATTATCACTGTCTTTCTGAATTTTCAGCTGTTTTCCCTTCCAAGTGACTTTTAAATCCTTCATTTCACCATAGAAATCATCAATGTACACTTTGTAGACAATCTTGCTTCCGATACTAAGCTGTTCCCCATAGGGGTTCGCAGCAGCACTTCTATCCGCCAGATATCCACTGTAATTATTGAAAATCTGTCCGAAGCTAACGTTTTTGGAAAGATCTGCCGCTTCCTGATTCAGCGGAAGGTTGGAGCTGGCCAGACTATCCGTTTTATATCCATAATATTTTTGGGCTGCACTTCCATACAGAACAGCCGCG
>JABUSF010000001.1:313468-315280 GCA_021443945.1 Ileibacterium sp. | reverse complement strand
TGCCGGGAACAAAATAGACTGACTTTATTGATTTAATACAGATGCATCCTTCTCACTCTTTAAATAAAATGCCGGCTGCTGACCGTTGGCCTGGGCGTCCTTAGAAAAGAACAGAACAAGTGCTTCAAAGGTCAACATTGCAGGGCTAATGGAGATCCAATTTCTGTGGCATCATGTGCCAATTCAAGAATAAAAAAAACAGAGCATTTTTCTAAAACACTCTGTAAAGCTTTTCTTCCATTTGTATTCGATTTATTGCTCACTGTTAGCAATCAGATCCTGATACGTCACGGTTTTGATGATTTGGTTTGTTTTGGAATCCACAAAATGAACTTTGGCATCTACATCTTTATCTTCTTTTCCCAACAGTCTCTGGATGGCACTCATTCCAACTGTCAGAGAAGACAAATGATGCTCATCTTCTTGACTCAGCTGATCTTTTTCGACTGTAATTTTCATTTCTTTACTGTAATCATTCACTGCAATATCTTTGACCGCTTTTACGGCTTCTTTCCCAGATTTAATTTCCTTAATCGCTTCATCCATCTGGGATTTCACCTCTTTAATCTTTTTATTGGTCGTTTCAACATTCATGGAGAGGGTATAAGAACCGTCTGCATTTTTTGTCACTTCATCATATCCCATTTCTTTTGCCCTTGACTGAACTTCTTCGTCCGTCATCTCCTGGACATCTTCCTTACTTATTGCCCTTTCGTATGGCTGCTCTGCTGCAGGAAGATCTGCTGGTTTATCCTCCTGTTTTTTTTCAGTCTTTTCTTTTTTGGCTGAATCCTTTGTCTCAGCTGAAGCCGTTTTACCTTCAGCTTTTCCCTGGTTTGCCGCTGAAGCAGCTCCCGCACATCCCACCATACCAATGGTTAAGCTCATGGCCAAAGCCGCTGTTAATACTCGTTTCATTATTTTCCTCCTTTTGATTGATCCCTCATATACCACCACGCTTCTGATCCATACAAACAGCACAGATGGTATTCGGAACTTAATTGGTTGTCATCGGTGTATTTTCAATCTAAATCTTAAGAGGTAAATGATAAGAACTGATTAGATCCTTCTTACCATTTTCAAAAACAGTCTTTTTAAAATCTTCTGATTTTTGGTTAATCCAAAAAGATTTCAAGAGTTGTTAAAAATAAGCAAAAACTCTGGTTGGTAAAAAGTGTTTCAAATGGCATTACTATTCAAAGACGTGAAAAAGACTTTCCCCAATTTAAATAGAGAAAGTCTTTTTGTTATAGAAACAGCTTTATGTACAGGCTCAGATTTGGTTAGTTCTGCTGCTTATCAATCTCAGCTGTTTTCTGTGTACACCTTAAGGAGATGTCTTCAAGACAGGTCTGAATGAATTTTTCTGCTTCTTCCGGTTCGACAGAACGGTTAAGATCACTAAGATCAAGTCCATTTGCCATCGCCCATTTTAAAGCGGATAACTGCTGTTCTGAGAATTCAGCGGCATCAACCACTTCATCAAATCCCTTCGGAGTTTCAATTTCACCGCCGACTCCAAATTGTTCACGAACGTTATACAGCATAGCAGCCAAATCTTTAACCGTAACTGGATCAGTTCCCTTTTCACTGGAACAATCCAGACCATTGAGCAGGTTCAGGCTGTCTGCCAGTTCGTAAGCCTTGTCTTTGTCGTCGGATTTCCAATTTTGAAGAGCATTGCCAAATCCCTCCGGTAATTCCATATCTTCTGCCTGTTTCTTTTGGAGTGTTTCAAGAAGAATGGAAGCAGCTTCTTGGCAGCTCATTGATTTCTCTTCAGATTGTTCCGCTGGTTTTACCTCAGCTTTT
>JABUSF010000001.1:304401-312587 GCA_021443945.1 Ileibacterium sp. | reverse complement strand
TGAGATGCCTCCAGCACTCTGTCCCAGTCCACGCTCTTGCCAAAGGGCTGTTCCCACGTATAGGCTTGAAAACATTTGTGCTTATTCCCAATTACTCTGGTTATCGCCTTTGAGTTATCCCCATGATGGTTTTCAATTGCGCGTTCATATAAGTTATACCAGGCATCTGTATGATCATCAGGGCTTCCGATCTGTGTAAAGAAAGACCTCTGCTGATAATTCGCAGTTTGGAATCCGGACCACATAAAATTAGTACCACATCTGCCATTCATAGAAAATACAGCTACTTTATAGGAAATCATTACAGGATGGGTATAATCTTCATTTATTTCACTTTTTTCATTTTTAGACTGAACATAATACATAGAGTGGGGAGCAAGTTTGGGACTAACCTTTACAGAACGACTTACCCCATCACTCTCTGCCTCGGATTCTGTTTGAGATTTTCCGGATGATGTTTCCCATCCAAATTTTAATCCACATGTAATTTGGCTGCTGAACAGATTTAAAGGCTTAACTGCCTTTGCTTGCTCCGCAAGTTCTGCCGCGTTATTTCCAGCAGCATTACCTCCCAATGCCTGTCCTATTTCGCCAAAATCATCTGATTCATTAAGTAAACCACTCTGATTTAGAGCATTTCCTGCCTCATTTCCCTGCTCAACAGCTCCGTTTGCCCCGCCTGCCCCTTTGAGATCTTTGAGTGCTTTGGCTGCTTTTACTGCATCTTCTGTCGGACCATTAAGATGGCCAAAGTTAAAAGTTGAGGTAAACCCCAAATCTTTAGAGGTTCTATAACTGGTGCTGACAGTTTCTGAAGTCTCCTGCTGTTGTGTAAAGCTGGAGGATAAAGTAACGTCCGTTTTCAGTATATTCTTATCCTTATTCACTAATTTGGTAGCATCCGAAGCTTTACCGTCCGCTCTTACGAGATTAAAGCCTTCCATTTGGACGTTTTGACCATCTTTGATCTTCTTTAAAAGTTCCTCCTTATCCGCATCATCCAATGAGCTCATAATCAACTCTTCACCGGTTGTTCTATCTTTCAATGTCTTGAGGTTGAAATCATAAAACACCAGACCAAAGGCATTATACTTAAAGGTATAACCCGCAATATCATCACCTTCAACATTCCTTGTTGTGACTATAGAATACAGACAGTCACCTTTTCCTGTATCCTCCGACATAGCTTTTATTCCATTAAACCTCAAGAAGTCATCGGATGTTAGTGGTCCCCACATTATCCCTTTCAGTTGGTTACAGGCTACCCTTTGAACTTCGCTCAGATTCTTCGCATATTGAAGTCCTGATGATTTTGTAGCAGTAAGAGGCTCGTGTATGGTCCACGAACCAGTATCCATTTTAACGGACTCAGGCTGTGAAAGAAGTTTTGGTATATTTCCGCTATCTTTACCTTCCTTTAAACCATTGCTCATAAAATGCTGTTTAAAAAGATTCTCAGACTTCTTTTCCCCAAAATTGTCTTCAGCGTCGTGATAATAGTAACTGGAAGGGGTGGCTGCAAATATTCCGCAGGCTACATTAGCCCAGTGCTCTAAAAGAGTCGGCCCATCTGTTTGCTTCGCACGAGGGTCATTTTTGACGGGGGCACTTTTTAAAGTATTCGACATCAGTGCATAAACATCATTCACGTGGGGCCGCTCTTTATCGCTCATCTCCCCACCAAAAATGTCGTAGAAATCATAGTCATCAATCGAGAATGTACTTTGAATCTTTGAACTTTTTACTGGTTGATATGTGGACCCCTGATCAGCTTCTCTTCCATTCGTGTTCGGCGTCTGCTGTTCATTTGGGTTCTCTTCTGCCAAAGCCGGCAAAGACATACCGCCAAGCGTCAGCGAAGCAGCAAGCATTAAAGCAGTTATTCTTCTATACATAGTATTCTTTTCTTTCTCTTTAATCGGTATTTATTGTTTTAGTTTGATTTTAAGTGTTCAGCCTATTTTCAAGCTTTCATTCAAAAACCATTTCTGCAAGATCTTAGAAGAATTGCGGTTGTTCAATTCCCAATTCAATGAAAAACGATGTTTTATGATGGAGCGAATTGAATTTCACACTGGAGATAAAGTATCTTGCTTTGACTGTGTTCTAATAGGCTTGAATGCACAGGATTGCAGCGAACTATTCGCTGCCGTGGTGGATTCTCTGATGGCCTCTGCCATCCTGTTTCGTCAATTCACGTATGTCTATAGGTTCCAGTCTCCCTTCTGTCATAAATGGCCGATTGTTTGGAATAGAACTTCTATTCTTTAAAAAACCACACGATTCGGCCAGGATCTTCACATTTATCATTCTCTTTTATCATCAAATTTCATCCAATACTCTGAATCATCTGCATCAGACAATGTTCGATCATCATGATCCTCCCATGGCGGGTTTCCTTACTTTCTGCAGACAGTTTTGGAAGTCTTCACCTAAATGGAATTTACAATCCATTGAAACTATATTTTTCTCAGAATTGATAAATGAGAATCACTTCTTGTTAAGTTGTTGCACTTGGAAATCAAATCCAAGTTTCTGAAGATTATTGCAACTGCAGGTATTATTCTAAAAAGGAACTATTAATTCCCTCTAACCGCTTTCAAAATTTTCGTAAAATCAAGTCGAAATATTTCACCAAACTTGCTTTGTTTTCATAATTTTTTCCGTATAAATAGAACAAGTCTTTTGTTTTCCTTTTCATTAGATCCTATTCAATGTTGAAGAATGAATCCGTTTCCCCTGCCCCATTCTTCGTTAGAAAATGCAAGTCTATATCAGTCCTTGGGTCTAATGACCATCTGAAGAAAAAATTATGATTGAATCAAACACGGCAATGGTGGGATTTGAATTTTGAAACGGGAAGAACATGAACTTTTCAAAAGCAAAACAAGTTGCTGAACATTTTCCCGGAGTTTGCATTCAGAAAGAATGGGCTGGTCTTAAAGGCTTTAAAGAGTTAGTTTTGAATCCAGGCAGAGAACTGTTTACATAAGAAAGAAATGAATCAATTTGAGTTAGGAGACAGAAACAGCAAACGGTTTTTAAACTGAAATATCGCTTTCTGATGAAACAAACCCATGGAAACTGCAGAAGGCAAACTGGATGTACTTCTTTACCAACTGACTCCGTTCCAGGAGACAGAAACAGCAACTTGGCAGTGGGAAGAATGGTGAAGTCAATAAAATGAAACATCGTCGAATAAGCTGGCTTGAAGAAAACAGAAATCATTTTTTAAAACAGCTCACGATTTGGTCAATGGACCAGCGGCATGAATTACACGATAAAATTATTTTTTCTGACATACACAAAAATTAAATTGTTAAAACCCACTAATGAAAGGGAGCTGAACATACACGTCGAAAAAAGAGGCTTCAATCCACACATCTTTGAAGGATGGCGGATCAAAGCCTCATTAAATTTTAAAGTACACTATTCAGTCCTATAAGCAATTTTTACTCTTACAGTCCATAATTGTAGCTTTCTTAATATTTACTCTTATTGCAAAAGAAGTTCGAGCATCACTCTGCAATAATTGATGTTTTCTGCGAGTATTCCCAGAACAAATCTTTCAAGCAGGATTGAATAAACTGCTTGGCTTCTTCTGGCTCAACCGAACGGCTAAGATCGCTCAAGTCAAGCCCATTTGCCATAGCCCATTTTAAAGCCGGCTTTTGTTCCTCAGATACCATGGATAGATTTGCGATTTTATCAAAGCCCTCAGGTGTCTCAACTTCATCATCGAATTCAAATAAAGTTCGGAGGTTATATAAGAGAAGTGACAGATCTTTAACAGTAACTGTATCATCTCCCTGAACATTGGTTTGATCCATTCCATTGAACAGACCCAAAGTATCGGCTAACTCAATAACTTTGTCTTTGTCTTCAAAAGAAGCACTCTGGAGAATAGGACTCAATTCACCAGGCAATTCTGGTTCTGTATCCTGCTGCTTTTGAATTGCTTTATAAAGAGTTGATAAAGCTCTGTGGTAATTAATGGTTTCATCATTCGAATCTGCCTGATCAGATTCCTTATTCTCTAAAGATTTGACCTCATCAGACTGTTGTTGAACTTGGATCTTGGTTTGCTGTTTTGCATGAACAACAATCCATTTGGAATACTTATCTCCATATTTTGCGCGTAAATGATAATCTCCATCACCTGGGACGGTTAACTTATCATCATCCTGAATCTGACAGTCAAAGTGTTCCAAAACCTCCCAATGAGGATGGATATTCAATTGATTATTGTCTTTATCAAATGCAGCAAAACCCAGTTCATCTAAATTATTTAACGAAATTGGTTTGTCTTTTTCATAAGCAAGTTCAACTTCATCCTTTGCAAAGGAAAGTGTTCCATCAAATGAATCATTGGTTGATTTGCAGTTGACTTTAATAACCGGAGTTTTAACAGATCCAGAAGAAACTGTAGGAAGTTTGTCATACTTCACTCCTCTTTCGTAGTACTTATAATAATCGTCATCCACGATGTACTTTAAGTAAACTGTTCCACATTTTCCATTTTGATTCGCAGTAAAGGACCACTGGGTATCCTTTTTTGTTAAAGTTCCATATTCAGTTTTAGCGATGCCATTTTCATCTACTTCACCGATGTCGCCGCCGTTCTCATCTACAATTTTCCATGACCCTCTGGATGGGTTAAATGAACAGAACGGTACATTATTCTCATCAATCCCTTTTAATTCATATTTGCTTAGATTTAGAGAGGCACCAGGCATTAAATCCACTGAATCTTTTCCATCCGTCAACACTTCTTTTAACGGTTTAGTAGGAACATTCTCTAAGGCGCTAAGTTCTGTTGAACTCAAATTCACTCTCATCTTTCCGCCTGTCAGAGAAATTGGAAGACTGTAGATCAACGTCTCAATCGAGTCGTTAGTCTTAAGCCCAATTTTTCTAGACGTTTTCTCTATGTTCCTCCAATCAAGTTGATTGATAAAGGGGTCATTCCATGTGTGTTTTATTTTGTAGCTGAACCAGCCATGTTTTTCTCCAATTAATTTGGTAGTGGCTTTTGCGGTATCAGGAACTCTCGAATCGCGGGCTCTTAAACGCAGGCCATTCCAGCTTTCGTTGTTGAATTCTCTGCTTCCGATCTCTGTAAAGAAGGATCTTTGCTGATAGTTCAAAGTACGGAACGCGTAAACAGCTCCATTATCATCATATAAACGTCCATTCATGGAGAAAACGGCCACTTTATAAGAAATCATAACCGGCCGGGTATATTCTTCCTCCATTGTCACCTGTCTTCTGTTAATTCTTGTAAAGCTTGCAGCATGTGGAGGCAATTCTGCATTTGTTTTGCAGTTTTTAGTGTCTGAGGTAGTCTCTGCCTTCGCACTGGTTGCAGACTGATTCTTTGATGTTTCCCAAACCCATTTTGTTGATGAAGCAAGTTGATATGAAAATAGATTTAAAGCCCCAGTCTGGGATGGTATTGATCCAATGTTCTTTGTAAACTGTATTGAAGCTTCTTGGGTGTTTTTTGACCCTGAGCTCTTAGTTTCTGAAGATTTAATCGATTTTGATTTCGTTTGCGAATAATTTATTTCTACTGGCATCGTTTCATTGCTGTCATTGACGACTTGAGTATCATTAACAGTTTCTTTATTGTCCTGGGAATAAGTAAACCCATTAATTCGGATGTTTTGCCCTTGTTGGATTCGTTCTTGAAGCGCTTCTTTGTCTGTATCGTCTAAAGCACTCATAACAAGATCTTCTTTTCCATCATTCACATAGTTCACTTTAAAATCATAGAACACCAACCCAAATAGATTGTATTCATAACCATATGTCAGCCCTTCTCTGTCTCTTGTAGCTACTAAACTATACAGGCATTGGCCAGAATCCTTATCCTCTGACATTTTTTTGATTTCATTGTTCGCTCGAAAGTCTTTGGCCTCAGCAATAGAATTATTGAGATGCTGTAATTCTAGAAAAGCCTGGTTTTGAACCTCCGCCATGTTGGATGCACTCTGCAGACCTGTTGCCATCGTTACAATATCCTTAACCCGATCTGAATCACCTGGATTATCTTCTGTCCTCCATTTTCCTCTATTTATCTTGGAAAGAAGTTTCGGAAGGTTTCCGGACTTATTGTCATCAACCTTCTCACTCATAAAGATACGTTTGAAAATGTCAGGTGATTTATACTGCCCAAAACCATCTTCATCCCCACGGGATGCATAACTGGAAGGGGTACTTGCAAAAATACCAGCGGCAACATTCGCCCAATGCTCCAGAAGAGTCGTTTTGCTCCCATAATCTACTATTGTTTTGTTATTTTCGCCTCCATCTTCAGCGAGGGTACTTTTTCTTAAAGGGGGAGTACTAAGTAAAGTATTTCTCATCAATTCTGATACATATTCTGTATTTGGCCGTTTCTCCATTTCACCATTGTGAATATCGTACAAATCATAATCATTTACTTTGAATATACTTTTAATTTTTGAACTTTTTACTGGCTGATATTCTTTTTCAATACTCTGGCCCCAATTTGTGGCTTCAGACTGGGGATTGTCCTGTGCAAGTGCTGGCAAAGAGAAGCCGCCAAGAGTAAGAGAGGCAGCAAGCAGAGCAGCTGTCATTTTTCTACACATCATTTTCTTATCTTTCTCGTTATTCGTTTTCATATAATTATTTTCATTTGGTTTCCAATTTTCAGCCCATTTTCATTTGTGAAATCCATGTTAATTTACACATTTAGAGGGTTAGATAATACAGTTAGGTTTCTAATTTCACTGCATTGATAAACAATCAGGGCATCAAATTTATAAGCTGTCAAAAGTGAAATCTAGTTTTCCACATTATTTCTTCAATAATCCAATTTGGCCGAAAGAAACAAGATAGTTCGAACAGAGCGATTGATCATGAACAAATTACAGTTACAGCCGGTTACTTATCTTTTCCGATCTATCGTTCGATCTTCTTCTTTCATTAATTTTTAGAGCTATGTCACTTCCTTCAAATCTCCCTTCTGTCGTAAACGGTCCACTGGATGGAAGCAAAACTCCGATTTTCTGAAACGCCACTCCATCTGACCAAAATCATCACTTTTTCTCTAAGGAATTTGCGATTGATAATTCTAATTCTAAAAAGGAACTATTAATTCCCTCTAACCGCTTTCAAAAACATTTCTGCAAACAACCGAAATCCTTCATTCTTAAAGCCATGTTTTTTCAAATATTTACACGCCTCTTTTTCCAGTTATTTCGTTTATCTTTTGTTATATTCCAGTTCCTTATATCTGGTGATCGACTGCTCAAAGACATCTTGATTTTGAACTACTGCAATAATTCATTTGAGACTTTACTGCTTTCCAGCACTATTGTTTTTTAATATCCTGCAGCTAGAGCTGATTCCTAAAAAGCAAAACATTATTCCAGTATGACTATACTCTTGGACAATGATGCAGAATGATCCCGATTGCTGAGCCAAATAGGAACCATTATGAGATTCATCAGAATTTATGCTTAATTCAGTTGCATGATCTGATAAACTAAAGGACCCCAGATTTGAATATCCGAGGTCCTGTTTCTATTTTGATTTCTTAGAAGATTCTAACGATTAAGGTTTCTATTGAATCATCTTCTATAAAAGATCTATTCAATCGATTCTAATTCATATCTCAGTTCGATCATGGTGATTTCTTATGAATATGGTCCGAACGGCAGTTGAAAACTATGATCTGCTCTCAAGGTATTCGGCCAGATAATGAGTATAGGCATTAAAGCTTTTCAGAAGCAGACCCCAGTTATCAACGCTGCCGTTTTTCTCAGAATAAAACAAGCCGCTAAGAAGTGAGCATGGAACTTGAATGGTATTTGCGTCATCCGCTTTATTCCCATCAGTGATATCCAAATAAAACGGTCTATCCGCTTCCAGTCCTTCAAGATTTTCAACAGTTGCATAATACAACTTGTCGTCTTCTGCAGTTCGGGTTATTTTGAGAGACTTACCTTTCCACGACACTTTAACATTCTTCATTTCCTTCTCAGAATACGTGGAATGGAAATACAGTTTAAAAACAACTCTTGGATTGAAAACACTCTCTACTCTCATTAGACTGATTTCATCTGTCGAATAGTCAGCTGGCCGAATCCAGCCTAATATACTATTATCGGTGTTCTCGATAAAGCGTTCAACTTCTCGCTTTACAGGAAGTCCGG
>JABUSF010000001.1:302328-304141 GCA_021443945.1 Ileibacterium sp. | reverse complement strand
GCACTGCTTAAAGGAACAGACGTCACTTTATCTTCACCCTGGTATTTAATCATCACTTTGGCTGTTGGATCTGCAGCAATGGCTTCATTGACTTCAAAGAAGAAATTTGTTCCCAAAGTAGCTCCAAGCCGCAGACTGGTCGCATACAGCTTTACAATTCCCCATTGCGCATACAGGGTGGCATCTTTTAAGTCCTCGCTAATTTCAGATCTGTTCTGGTAAAAATCTCCTGTCCCATTTGCTTTTGTGTTCCATCCGAGAAAAACTCTGTTCTCTGAGCTTCCAAAGGAATTGCGTGGGAGATATTTATCGTTGGGATAAATTCTGTAACTCATCGGCTCCCCTTCCCCCCCATTTGGATCAAAAGTGATTTGGGGCAGAACGGATTCATCCATAACAATGTCTGCATAAATTTCATCGTTATCTTCAAGATCGTCTTTCTCCAAGAGATAAGTTTTGACTTGGGATCCCATATCCTCTGAAGAGAAAAATTTTCGTCCGCCTTCAAAGCAGAGTGTTCCGGATGGGAAGAAATCAGAATTAAAAGTATCTGAATTCATAAAACTCTTTTGAAACCGGATCTGCTTCATGCACTTTGTTTTCGCAAACACTTTGGAATGTTTTGACAGACTGGAGGTATCCCAACCGGTTAAATCTAAAGTTTCCAGGCTTTCACATCCAGAAAACATCTCATCCATCGACTCAATTTGCTTCGTCTGAAAACTGGAGAGATTCAGGCTTTTCAAACTGGAGCAGCCTTTAAACATTCCGCTGACGTCTGTTGTATTTTGTGCAGTCAAATTCGTCACCTCCAAATCTGTCAATTTTCCACAGCCGGAGAACATTTGGCTCATTTCAGTCACTTGACTGTCATCAAAATTGGACACATTCAAATCTGTCAGATTGGAACATCCATAAAACATATAGGACATATTTGTCACATTCGATGTATTAAAAGAGGACAGATTGACCGTCTCAAGGTTTCGACAGTTAAAAAACATACCAGACAGATTCGTCACCATTGATGTATCCCAACTGCTTAAATCCAAAGAGCGAAGCTGTGAGCAATTATCAAACATATCTTCCATGGATGTACACTGGGAAGTATCAAACTGCGAAGCATCAAACGATTTCATCTTGATTCCCTCAAACAAACCTTTTGCATTTCCGATAATATTGACTTTTCCAGTTCCATGTACATTCTCGACAACAATATTTTTAATGTTTGTACTGTTCATAGTAAAAGGATGGAATCCATTCTTATCATCCAAAATCAGATCGCCGTCTTCTAAATGCAGCTCTCCTTGACGGCTGATATACCATTTCAATTTCCCATGGGTTCTGCTTGTTTTACAATCTTCAGGAATTTCAAATTTTTTATCAGATTCACTTTTTTGAGCTAAAATAATCGGCTTAAAACTGTTCTCCAAATTTGGATGCCCGATCGCCTCTAAAACAGTCTCTTTTGATTCCTCTTCAGGTGTGTTAGATTCTTCTGTCTCTTTGCTTTCTTCAGCTGAAGATAGTTCAGTGTCAGCCTCTGCGTTTTTTGCTGCTTCAGTGTTCTGGTTTTCAGCCTCAGCGTTTTCTGCTGCTTCGACAGCATTGTTTTCGGCAGCTTTGCTTTCCGCTTCTTCAACAGCATCATTTTCAGCCGCAAAGACTGGTGAAATTGCTGAGCTGCACATTGAGACAGCCATCATTCCACACACACTCATCTGAATAAACTTACGGTAATTCATATTATCTCCATTCTTATCTTTCTACTCTTCTTATCTTTCGTCTTCCTGATCTCAAATACCAGGAAGTTTTC
>JABUSF010000001.1:299731-301765 GCA_021443945.1 Ileibacterium sp. | reverse complement strand
GAACTGGGTAAAAGTTGGAAGGAATACGGACATTTTCTGCATACTTGACGACTTCCTGATTCAATGGAAGATCCTTGGAAGCGAGGCTGAATGTTTTGTATTTCAAATCCATCTGAACATCACTTCCATACAGAACAATCGCAGTCATCAGCTTTTTCATTGCCTGACTGTATTTATTGCTGACCAATACCTTCCGAGCATATTCTTTTACACTGTAGGGGGTGTGAGCTGATTCAAACGAATCCGTCTTGATCCAAACTTCCATTGTGTCGGTAAATTGTTCAGGTGGCAGCTGCTCTACCACTTTATACAAGGTTTTTCCAGGAAGACTCGTTGTATTTTTAACAGCTTGACTTAACGGAATCTCTTTCGTATTCCCCTGCTCTCCAAACTTGATCATTACCTTTGCTGTAGGATCTCCAGCAATCTCTTTGTCTATATCGAAGAAAAAATTGATCCCCAGATTCGCTCCAAGACGAAGGCTTGTAGCATAAAGTTTGGTGACACCCCATTGTGCGTACAAGGTTTTTCCATACAGATTCTTCGGGATTTCAGCTTTATTTTTGTAGAACGTTCCTGAACCGTCCAATTTTGTATTCCACCCCAGGAAAGACTTGTCCCCGTTGACAAAGCCGTATTTAAACGTCGAATTATCCGGAAGGTTCAGTCTTGATGGACGGATTACATAGGTGACAGGAGCACTGGATCCAGTTTGTGTCGTTCCTCCATTTGGCATCAGTTTGATCTGAGGATAATTTTTAGTATTTCCATCGCCAATATAGGCGATTAAGACGTCATCATCCCCCATAGCTTCATTCTTTAAAATCTGTTCTTTTACAGTACTTCTGTCGTAACTAGCCTCAACATATGTTTCTTCATCTTCAAAATAGAGATACCCTTCAGGAAAGAATTGTGAATCAAACTCTTGGGAATTCAGATAAGATTTCTGAAATTTCATGGATTTCATCTTTGCTGTACCGAGAAACATGTTTGTGTGTTTCCTGACATTGGAGGTGTCCCATCCAACTAGATTTACGGTTTCAAGTCCGCTGCAGTTCTCAAACAGCTTTTCCATCTGCGTAACATGATTCACTTTCAGTTTGGAGAGATCCAGGCTGGCCAAGCTGGAACAATTCTGAAACATGCCGCTCATTTTCACTGTCCGTTCAGATGCCAGACTGGAAATGTTTAAATTGACCAGTGCCGGACACTCTGCAAACATCTCAGACAGATCTTCCACTTTATTAGCTGCCAGATTGGACAGGTCTAAACACTGCAGCGCACTGCATTCATAGAACATTCTGTGAAGATTTTTCAAGTTCGAATCATTTTCGAAATTGGATAGGTCCAAACTTAATAATCCGGAGCATCCAGAAAACATCTCAGACAGATCTGAAACCCAAACTGTCTTAAACATAGAAAGATCAAGATTCTGAAGCAGGTGGCAGTCTTTGAACATCGCATGCATATCCGTTACACGAAATGTGTTCCAACCCTTCAAATTCAAATCTGCAAGCCATGAGCACCCATTAAACATGGCTGCCATATTCGTCACGCTGGAAGTGTTCCATTTACTTAAATTCAGGGCTTCAATACTTGAGCACCCACTAAACATATAAGCCATATTCTCTACGCTGGAGGTGTCCCAATTCCGTAAATCCAAGGCTTCAATGCTTGAGCACCCGCTAAACATAGTTGCCATCGTATTCACATTGGAAGTATTCCATGTACTTAAATTCAGATTCTTAAGATAACTGCAGTTCAAAAACATACCGGCCAGTGAAGTACACTGAGCCGTATCAAACATTGCTCCATTAAATCTTTGGAGATTTGTGTTTGAGAATAAGCACGTAGCATCGCCAATAATTTTGACTTGTCCAGATCCATGGAAATTCTCCACGATGACATCCTTGATGAATTCACCATAGTCTTTGTACCCGGCCGCTTCCCTGCGGTCTATAATCATGCTGCCGTCTTCCAGATGCAGTACAAAGTCTTTATCCACATACCAACCTAAGCCGCCATAAGTTCCAA
>JABUSF010000001.1:298245-299673 GCA_021443945.1 Ileibacterium sp. | reverse complement strand
GGCTTGTGCAAAACTCTTCATTTGAAAATCATCATTGTATTCTTCTTTTGACTCTTCTGATTCATCTGCTGCTGATTCTCCCTCTTCCATCTGAGATGGATTGGCTGCCTCAGAGTTTTCTTCCTTATAATTTTCTTCAGTTAAATCAGTTGCTTCAGAGCTTTGATTGTCCGAATCTGCAGTTTCTTCGTTTTCAGCAGCCAATACTTGGCAAACAGTTGTACCGCACATCGATACGGCCAGAAGACTGCAAATACTCAGGTGGAATAATTTTCGATAGTTCATTTAACCTCCATTCTTGTTGTTTCAGTTTTTCAAGCTTTCTTCTTCATCCAGTGGTAATAGAAGAGGAATAAACGCCTGTCGAATAAAACAAACTAAAAAAATGCTACATAAATCCGCAAAACTGTAACGTTATGAAGAAAGAAAAGGTGCTGAAAATCCCCGTGGTACTTGAGCAGCCTCTGCTTTGTTTTCCTGGTTGTTTTGAAAAAGCCAATTAGCTCCAAATTCAGTGGCCAAGAACCCGAAATAAAAAGAGTTGAATGTCCGCGAGAATCATCCGAGATTCGAATCTCTCATCGCTTGAGAATGCTCAGCCAAAAATACAGCTTTCTGTCAATGAAGCTGTTTCTCGTTCTGCATCATCAGCAGGACTTTCTGTTGATTCTGAAATTGTGAACAACTTCTATGGACGGGCATGCAATCGAAATCTATAACCCGTTCTTTTCAAAGGTTGTTCCGCTGCAAGTTCTATCTTTTTCCATATCAAACTGACTGCGGCGAAATCTTCAGTTTAAATAAAACGGCAGCAGGCCAACCCTTCTTTTCTTAAATGTAATGACCCTTTTTCTTTCTCTTTAACGCTCGGTATAAAACGCTTATAATTTGAATCCTGCTTTCTGCTTGTTTAAAGTTTTTTATGTTGTTTTGCCTTCAAACCATGGAAAGAAGGATATTGAATCTGATCTTATGATCCAGTTCATGTCTCTGTCATTCTTTAGGGGGAAAGGGATTCAGAGATCTCTTCAAGATTTGTCTTTTTTCTTCCCTGACAGAATCAGATAAAAATTGTGATTATTCTGATGGGACGATCATCTCTTTCCGCCATTGCTTAATGATTCACTCTATTGCTGTTCCCCTTCCTATTTATGACGATTCATTGGAGAGCGCCTGAAAACCGCTTTCCGGCGCTGAAGTCCACTTGTTCACAACGATCACACTTTCCTTTTAATGGATTTCAAATCTGCAGACCGCTGCGACTGACAGGCATTATTCTAAGGAGCATCTATTAATTCCATCTAACCGCTTTCAAAATTTTTCAGAAATCAAATCATAATTCTTTTCCACAATTCATATTTATTTCATTTATTTCCGTTTGAATTAGGTTAGATTCTTTTGAATATTTTTCTTAACTTCTTTTTCAAA
>JABUSF010000001.1:293377-297680 GCA_021443945.1 Ileibacterium sp. | reverse complement strand
CAAGTTTCAGATAATGCTGCTGCTTTTCCACAGTCAGCACCCACTTTGTGTATTTATTCAGGATTCATGTATCTTATTTTGCTTATTATTTGCTTTCTGCGATTCGTCTTTCATATTAATTTCCATATTCTTCTCCAACTGTTTAGAAATTCTTAAGGTGATCTTAATAAAATAGCCATTGCCGAAAGGGTTTTCAGCATTCATTTCTTTTCCTTTTTAACTCCTAGAATGCGTGTGCCCTGCGGTTTCAAGCATATAAGCAGAATCAATGACAGATGGTGAATTTCGCCCTCTGTCTGTCTGCATGAAAGGATTAATAATGAATGGCTTTGAAAAAGTAAAAAAACGTTTCTGCCGCAAACAGGAAGACCCTGAAAAGAAAAGCGGCCGGACAGGGATCAAAATGACCTCCATTGTCATCCCAACAGTGCTGGCAGGTTCCATGCTGGCGACGGCTTTAGCCTGTGGATGGCAGCCCTTTTCTGCGGCTGTCCCCCAGCAGAAAGCCGATCAAGATGTGAACATTATCTATACCAACGATGTTCACTCCTACATTGACGGGGCAATCACCTACTCCAAAGCAGCCGGTTTAAAGAACTCCACTCCCCACTCTTTGCTGGTGGATGCAGGAGACCATATCCAGGGAACAGCCTTTGGTTCCATGGACCGGGGTGCTTCCATTGTCAACATCATGAACACCGCCGGTTATGATGCCGCCACTCTTGGAAATCATGAATTTGACTACGGCATGAGCAGTGCTCTGAATGCGGTGTCCCTTGCCAAATACGATTATCTGTCCTGCAACTTTTTCCACTCCAGTCAGGGAGTTCGCAAAGATTTGGTTTTGAAGCCTTATAAAATCTTTGATGTGGATGGAGTCAAAATTGCGGTTGTCGGGGTAACGACACCAGAATCTTTTACAAAGTCTGTTCCCAGAAACTTCCAGGATGAGAACGGAAACTTCATCTATGATATTGCCGGTGGGACGGACGGTCAGGATCTGTACGACCGGGTTCAGGAAGCGGTAGATGAAGCGGACAAGAAAGCCGATTACGTTATTGGAATCGGTCATCTTGGAGACAACCCTTCTTCGAATCCATGGAGATCTGAAGATGTCATCGAACATACTTCCGGATTCGATGCCTTTATTGACGGTCATTCCCACAGCACGGTTCCTTCCAAAAACGTGACGGACAAAGAAGGACATTCTGTTCTTTTGACACAGACCGGCAGTTCCTTTGACAACCTTGGGAAAATGACCATTTCCTCCGAAGGAAAGATTTCCACTCAGCTTCTCACTGCGGATGATTTAGACAAAACCACTCCGGATGCTGCTACGGCAGAAGCAGAGAAAAGCTGGATGGGCAAGGTCGATGAAAAGCTGGGAGTGGAAGTCGGCTCTTTTACAGATGAAATGTCCAATTATACTGCAGATGGAACACGCCTGGTCCGTTCTCAGGAAACCAACACAGGCGACTTCTGTACCGATGCTCTGTATCACTTATTTGACCAGGCAGAACAAAAAGCTGACTGTGCGATTATTAATGGCGGAAAAATTCGAAACAAAAACCTGACCGGTAAGATTACTTATAAAACCTGCATGGATATTCAGCCTTCTGAGTACAAAGCCTATCTGAAAAAAGTCAGCGGACAGCAGCTTTTGGACGCTCTGGAATGGGGTGCCAAAGACTGCGGTCAGACAGAAAACGGAGGATTCCTTCAGGTATCCGGCATCAAATACAAAATCGATACCAAAATAGCTTCCACCGTTCAAAAAGACAGCAACAATGAATGGTGTGGGGCTCCTACCGGTGAATACCGTGTCAAAGATGTGCAGATTCTGGATCGGGAATCCGGTGAATATAAACCCCTGGATGTAAACGCGACCTATAATCTGGCCGGATATGACTACATCCTTCGTGATTTTGGAGGCGGATTTACCATGTTTAAAGAAACAGAAAGCCTTGCCGAAGACGTGAAAGCCGACTATATGGTTCTTGCTGATTACGTTCAAACGTTTGAAAAAGGAATTGTCAGCGGCTATGCCTCTGTTCAGAACCGAATTGAAATTGAATAATTCAAAATTCACCCTTAGAGATTGAAAAATCTAACATTCATTTCGAAAGATCCATCTCATGGAAGACCTGAAAACCGGTCTTCCATTTTTTCATGTTCCGTTGTTCTGCAAAGTCCTATCCCTCCTTCCAACCTTTTTCACTTCTTTCCAACCGCGTCCCTGTTTGGATTTCTTCAACTTTGGCATCTGCGATTTCCTGCCGCTTCAGGGATCCCGCCCGTTGATGATTTGGCTCAAAGGGTTCATCTGGTCTGATCAAGCCTTGAAAAAGCGGCAAAAAAAATCCCCTGCCAAAGATTAGTTTTCTTAGTGCAGGGGTTCATTCATTTCTGCAGGGAAGGAAATCTCAAAGACGGCTCCTTTACCATCTTTATTGTTGTCAGCTTTTATGTAACCGCCGTGGGCTTTCATGATGGAATCGCAAATGGGAAGGCCAAGGCCATAGCCTTTTTTGGTATCGATATCTTTATCNNNGTGGTGTAGAAGATTTCAAAAATCTTCTTTTGAGCCTCTTTGCTCAGCCCTTCCCCTCTGTCATGCACTTCAATGGTCACCCAGTCGGGAGTCTCTCCTTCCCTGAGTACCACCCAGACTTTTTCATCTTCTGTGGTATGCTTGAAGGCATTATCGATCAGATTAATGACCACTTGCTGAATCAGCTTTGGATCCATTTTGGCAGCGATCACTTCTGCAGGAGCATCGAATTCAACCGTTCGGTTGGGGGAGCGGACTTTGACCTGATTGATCGCTTCGGCCACGACGTCTTCCACAATCTCAACTTCCTTGTTTAAGGCGATGGTTCCATTCTGCATTCGGGTTAAGGACAAAATGTTGGAAACCAGTTCCAGCAGCCACGCCGACTGTTTTCGGATAATTTCTGCCTGTTTATAGATTTCCGGCTGGGAGGCGGCATCGTTCATAATTAACTGGGCATTGCCCATGATCCCGGTTAAAGGATTGCGAATGTCATGAGAAATGGAGCGCAGCAGATTGGATTTGTAGCGTTCCTGTTCCGCTTCCTGTTTGACCTGCTGTTCATCTTCCAGATTGATCAGCCGGCCTAAAGCAATGGACAAAGAATCCGCGATGATTCCCACAAAAGAAAGATCCGTCTTGGAAAACGTTTGAGCCTGTTCGATGGGGATGCCTAAATAACCGTGAAGCCCTTTAAACCCCTGAATCGGCCATTCATAGCTCAAATTTCCTTTCAGAATGCCGGATTCAAGAATGGTATCCGATTGTTTGATGTTTCGAACCAGATTCGTCTTTTCCGACCGAATTTGACCATCTTCCTTTACATAGATATAGGACTGACTGATCTGTCCGTCATTTTCTACAGCCACATAAGCACAGCTGCAGCCAAAAGTTTGATGAATACAAAGCATTCCCTTTTCAATGATGTCCATGCGGCTGGTACTGGAAGCAAGCTCACTGGCAAGAGTATATAAAATATTGGCATCTTCTTCCCGCTGTCTGGCCTTGCGCTCATTGGTCATCGCTCTGGAAGTAATGATGCTGGTCAAGGCAGTGACAGCGAAGATGACAGAAAAGCTGACCAGGAAAGTGGGAGAATAAACAGTAAATTGAAAAAGAGGTTCTACGAAAAAATAGTTCAGGGAGAAAATCCCCATCAATGCAACGAACAGGGCATACCAGATTCCATTTGTAAAACGGGCTGTGAGGACAGAGCACAGCAAATAGATCATGATGATGTTGACTGTGGACTGGTCATATTTAATAAAGAGAAATCCCGCCAGGACAGGGGCCAGGCACATGACTGCACTAATCAGAATATCTTTTAAAACACGATTGTTCTGTTCCATAGTATTGCTCAGAATTCAATTTAAGATCTTTATACAGTCTTTTAACTCCACATTAATCTTTATACGCACCGCTTTTTAATTCTGGGCCTTTGCCCCCTTTCTATATTCAATATTTTATACCTTTTTTAAGTCATCTTTTTACAGAATTTATTCAAACCAGCAGAATTTAACGGAAAGTTAAATTTTCGGGGGATAAATTGGAAAAATCGTCCAAATTCGAACACTGTTTTTTGCATGAAACTTTATCTGTCTGTTTCATTCTGGTATGAAGCTGGCTTAAAAATAAAAAAAGAGCTAAAAAGCTCTAAAGATGCAGAAACTGGATCAGGAAGAACCAGGCCAGTCCGTAATACGTAATGACACCTACCAGGTCATTGATGGTTGTAATCAGCGGTCCGGAAGC
>JABUSF010000001.1:289605-291566 GCA_021443945.1 Ileibacterium sp. | reverse complement strand
ATGGTGGTCTTTGTCACCGCCCGCAAAGAGTTTCCATCCCGCCGCAATCTGGTTCACGCTTTGACGGAAAGATTCCCTCAGATCGTGACCATCGCTCAAAATATCAATCCAAGGGATACCTCCATTGTTCTGCAGGACGAAACCCTTTTGCTGTATGGAAAAGGAATGATTACCGATGATTTGTGCGGTTTGAAAATCTCCTACTCCCCCAGTGCTTTTTATCAGATTCACCATGACCAGTGCGAAGTGCTCTACAATCTGGGCAAAGATATGCTGAACTTAAGCGATAAGGATAAGGTTCTGGATACCTATTGCGGTGTAGGAACCATCGGATTGTTCTTATCCCGTTTCTGCAAAGAAGTTACCGGGGTGGAAATCAACCGGGACGCTGTTCAGAATGCCATGTTTAACGCCAGACAAAACGAGATTAAAAACATCCGTTTTGTCGCCATGGACTCCACCCGCTATATGGCCGAAGCCAGAAGAAATCATCAGTTCTACAACGCCATTGTTCTTGACCCGCCAAGAGCAGGAACCACCCCATCCTTTATTGAAAATGCCTGTGCTCTGCATCCGGATAAGATTCTTTACATCTCCTGTGATCCCACCACGCAGATCCGGGATTTGAAGCTTTTCAAGCGCTTCGGGTACACCTCCGATCATATGGAACTGGTGGATATGTTTCCAAACACCGAACACATTGAATCCCTTGTGCTTCTGACTCCATCCAAGCAGACCCCAAAGGCCTATAATAAAACCTATAACCCGGCTCAAAAAGGGCCAAAAGCCAGAGGTGCCTATAACAAAGGACCAAAAAATCATTCCTTCAGCAAGTCAAAAGGAAGACGATAACGCAAAAAAGAACCGAAATCCGGTTCTTTTTATTTATAGATATATTGGTATTGGTAAAGCTTCAGCTCACCGCCGCATTCGGGACATCGGTACTGATCCAGATTTCTCACCACCGAAGTGATCTTTTTGCGGTCTGTCTGAAAATCACACTTGGTGCATTTGATCTGGTATTTGGGAAGACTCTGCATTGTAATCTGTTTGGCAGCCAGCGTTATCCGGAACTCTTCCGGAAGTTCGTCCTGATCCCTGGTCCGTGTAATCTCCAGACCTGTTTTCTGAGAAACCATGAAAGCCAGGTACTGCCATTCGCTTCCATGATTCATGCAGTGATCACAGGTATGAAGCAGTTCATGATAAATCGTAGCCATTCGAACTTCTTTCGGACAGGATGGATCAAGCAGGACAGAAGATAAGCGAATTTCATATTCTGGATTTTCCCCCTCATACTTTTTAATCGTTTTGCCCAGCGCTTTGCTCATTCGGTTGCTGATGGTTACTTTTGTTAAATTGCCCAGTGGAATTTGACAGTCATGCACAAGGACAGATAAAGCTTCCTGAAACTCATGAGCGAGAGTTTCTTCCTCTGTGTAAACCAAAATTTTTAAATTCATTCTTTTTCCTCTGATTATCAAGTTTAATGTTTTTTGCTCTGCCCTCAAGGATTTTTCCTCTTCTTTTTTGTTTCGCATGCAGAATCCAGGATCAAAACCTGTTTCCCAGAACCTGTTTTCCTGTAAGTCATTTTTTTCTTACAGAAGGTTCTTCCCTTTTAAACTCTGATTCTCCTGGATTTAACAGGATGAAAACCGGATTCAGGGGTATGATTTTGCATTTTTCGGATTTTTTCTTTTCAATTCTCTGTTATTCCCTGATAATTTATGTAAACACTTCCATAATTTATTGCACAAAGAACAGGAAGTCTCATGACAAAGACAGGATACGATTATGAATATTTACGATATTTCGAAACAATCCGGTGTTTCCATCGCCACCGTTTCCCGGGCCATGAACAACTCCGGATATGTTTCTGCAAAAACCAAAGCCAAAATCATGAAAGTAATTGAAGAGAACAATTACTCTCCCTCTGCATTTGCCAGGGGAATGTCCAC
>JABUSF010000001.1:287482-289581 GCA_021443945.1 Ileibacterium sp. | reverse complement strand
TTGTGTTCCGATTCCAGAGATCTGTATCAGGCCAGCTGTGTTTACCAGCTGGACAAGGAGCTGAAAAAGCAGGGTTATACCATGATGCTTGGGTGCACTGGCCATGAAATTGAAATGAAGCAGCGGGTTGTCCGGCAGCTCATGTCCAAAGCCCCGGATGCCTTGATTTTTATCGGTTCCCACTATGTCGAAGATAAAATGAAAGACTACCAGTACATTCTGGAAGCGGCCCGAAAAATCCCCGTAATCATTCTCAATGGATATCTGGAAGGGGAAAACATCTTCGGCATCTGCTGCGATGACCGTCAGGCTCTCTATGATCTCACCAGTCTGGTTCTGAAAAACGGGGCCAGAAAGCCCTTGTTTCTGTACCGGCGCATGAATGACTCTGGCCGCCGAAAAGCAGAGGGATATCAAACTGCGTGTGCAAAATACAGCATTTCAGACAGCCCTATGATTCCGGTTCTGGATGATCTGGAAGAAACCATCTCCTCCCTTGAAGATCTGCAGGATTTTGACAGTTTCGACAGCTACATCTGCGCAGACGATGAAGCAGCCCTCGCTGTTTTAAAGGTCTGCCATTTGAAAGGAATTTCAGTACCGGAACAAAAACAGATCACCGGATTCAACAATTCCCTCATTGCCAGAGCCTGTCATCCGGAACTGACCACCTATGACAATCAGACAGAATACCTGTGTCAAAGCGCTGTCGTCACATTGATGAGCGTGCTGGAGAATAAAGATCATCCATCCAAAACCACCTATACCGGCAAGATTGTAGAAAAAGGATCTACCCTTCGCAGACAACAATAACCATCAAAAAAGACGCTGTGCAAGGCGTCTTTTTTGATGGTTATACGAAGTGGTTGATTTTTTTCTATAAAGTTACTTTCTTAAAATTTTCTTATTCAATGGTTTGAGGAAATTGGATTGTTTCTTTTTTCTTATCGGCATCCTTCTTTCTGTTTTCTGTATTCTTCATTTTTTATTTTCATTCTTCATGGTCAGTTCGATCAGCATTCCCCTTTCCTGTATCTATTTCAAAAGACAGTCACGTCTTTGATTTCTAATTTTTAATTTTGGATCCGATCACAGCAATGGTCAAAATGGTCAGGATTCCCATGGCGATTCCAAAGGCAATCACAAAGGGAGCCATATGGGAAAAATTGAAGATATTGGTCAGGGCTGTCGCCGGCATCAGAATATTTTTCGCGAACAGCTTTACAGACAGTGGGGGCAAAACCAGTGCGGTGGGAACGAGAATTCCTAAAAATCGATAGATGGCGTTGTAGTTCATGTGGTCTGTCTCCTTTTCTGTTTTGTTTGTCTTTCTTCTTTGTGATTCCAGTATAGGAAACACCTCTTAACAAACCGTTTCCGCCAGCTAAATGTTTCAAAAAAGAAATCTAAAGTTTTATGCTTGATTTCTTACCAAATTCTTAAGAACTTTAATTCGGCGTATTGATTTATGGTCCGTCTTTTTCAGACATTTTTAAAGGAGTCTTTCTTTTTGAAAGCGGTCCCCGTTAAAATAGAGAAAACAACAGGAAACAGAAAGAGGAAATAAATATGAAGATGCCCCAAGCCGTTTTGTTCGATATGGACGGACTGATGATCGATTCAGAAAAAGTCACCTATGAAGGCTACCAGGAACTGTGCAGAAAAGAAGGCGTGGAAATGGATTTGGAAACCTATAAAAAGTGCCTGGGCAAACCTGTCAGAGGCATCTGGCAGGTGTTCTACGACGCTTATGGGAATGACTTCCCCATCGAACGAATTATGAAAGAAAACCATGCCCGGATGGCTCATGTCTTCGAAACGGAAGGAGTACCTTTAAAAGAAGGTCTGAAAGAACTGCTGATCTGGCTGAACGAGCAGAAGATCCCCTGTGTTCTGGCCACCTCCTCTACCAGAAACCGGGTGGATCAGATTCTTGAAAGAGCAGGTCTGACAGAACTGTTTAAAGATGCCGTATGCGGCGATGAGGTTACCAAAGGAAAACCCAATCCGGAGATTTTTTTAACAGCCGCTCAAAAAGCAGGAGTCCCTTCTGAAGAATGCCTGGTGCTGGAAGATTCAGAAATGGGCATTCTGGCCGC
>JABUSF010000001.1:283111-287355 GCA_021443945.1 Ileibacterium sp. | reverse complement strand
AAGCGGCGTCTGCCGCTTTTTGTCTTATCAAGTGTTTAGAACATGCCTTCAACCGGGTTGGCATAGACCACATCATCGTACAGGGCGTTCATTTGATCGACCGTCACTTCCCTTGTCCAGTAGTCTTCTGTGGCTTCATTCCAGTCGCCGTTGCTGTCCCCGTCGATGTTGCCTTCCTGGATGATCATATTATATCCATCAGACCACAGGACAATCCCCACATGATTGGTATTGACACTGGAGCTGAAGACCGCGCCGGAAACCGGTGTGGAATCCAGGTAAAACAGATCCGGGTAGCAGTTGACAAGCTCATACGCACACTGCCAGCCGTCTCCGGTAAATCCAGGATCAAATCCATAAATTTCATAAAAGCGGCACCAGGCAAACCAGGTGCACTGGCCCCAAAGTTCCGGTGTGTTGTAACCGGTAGGAGCATAACTCCAGGCATATACATTTTCAAAATCAGGCTGCAGGGAGGTATAGGCATTGGCCCCTTCTACATACATGTCATAGTTTTCCCACTGGGAATAAACCAGTCCGGCATCTCCATAGTCCAGCTCCGGAAAGATAAAGTAACTGTTTCCGTACATATCCCAGCTTTGATAATATTCCTGTCCGGTATAGGCTACCTGACCGTAAGAATCGTAAATCGGCTCCCCTTCATTGACTTCGGCTAAACATGGCACGGCAGTGAACGTGGAAAGCGCTGCAGCGGCCACACCGCCGGCTTGAGCAATTTTCTTCATTCTCTTCTCCTGTTAAATCGTGTTGCTTGCGTTCGTTTTTTCAGATCCTTCAGATCTGAAAAAACGCTCTGATTTGTACTCGAAAGAACCGTCTGTCAAAACAGATTCTTTCGCCCCTTACTTGTGAAACCCTATACATTTCACGGGTTCTCTAATAAAATTAACACATTTATTCGACATTTTTCACGTACTACGCCATACAAAATAACTTACCTTCTGAAAATGTTCGTTTGATAATAAAAAGCGAACTTCTTTACAAAAGTTCGCTAGAATATGACTATTTCAAATCAGAAAGCAGGTCGGTTACCAGACGGCTGTATTCAATTGGATCTTTGATGGCAAAACCTTCGATGAGCAATGCCTGATCGTACAGAACTGCAGCAATCTTTTTCACTTTTTCCTTGTCGGAAACAAATTCGGCTTTCAGAACATTCCAGATTTTGGCATCCGGGTTGATCTCCAGAATACGGTCCGCTTTCATCGGCGGCATAGCATTTTCATCACCGGACTGGGCAGCCATCACTTCAAAGACTTTTTCCATTTCAAAGGAAAGGCCATCGCCGGCAACCAGCAAAACCGGATCGTCTACCAGACGATTGGACAGACGAACTTCCTTTACTTCCGGCAGAGATTCAGTCATGAATTCCAGAAGGTCTTTGTTTTCCTCGTTCTTGGCTTTCAAAGCTTCCTTTTCTTCTTCTGTATCCAGGTTCAAGTCGCCCTGAGCCGCATTTTTGAAGGCATGACCGTCGTATTCCTGGAGAATCTGAAGAACAAACTCATCGATGTCAGCGGTGAGATACAGAATGGAAAAACCTTTCTCCTTCAATTTGGTCACAATTGGCATTTTGTCAATGACAGCAGGATCGCTTCCGGAAACATAATAAATTTCCTTCTGATCTTCCGGCATTGTTTCTGTATATTCCTTGAGAGTTACCAGTTCCTTGGCTTTGGAGGAATAGAACATCAGCAGATTTTCCAGCTTGTCTTTGTTCTGGCCAAAGTTGTTGTAAACGCCAAACTTCAAATCCAGGCCGAAGTTCTTATAGAATTTCACATATTCTTCCCTATGCTTTTCCAGCATGGATTTCAGTTCAGTAAGAACTTTCTTTTCAATCCTGTTTTTAATGACTCTTAAATGATGGTCATTCTGCAGCATTTCACGGGAAATGTTCAAAGACAGATCCTGGGAGTCCACCAGTCCCACAACAAAACGCAGATAATCCGGCAGAAGCTGTTCGCAGTGGTCTTCAATGAATACCCCTTTGGAATAAAGCTGCAGCCCTGGTTTGAACTCTCTGGTGTAGAATCCCTGAGGAACTCTGGATGGAATATAAAGCAGTGCAGTAAAGGATACATTTCCCTCTACATTAAAGAAAATGGTCTTTAATGGATTGCTGTAATCGTAGAAGTGTTCCTTATAGAACTGATCGAATTCTTCCTGGGTAATTTCAGATTTTGGCCGTTTCCATAAAGGAACCATGGAGTTGAGGACTTTTTCTTCTTTGACGGATTCAAATTCAGGGGTCTCGCTCTCCTCTGTTCCTTTGACCATCTGCTGGGTTTCCACATCCATACCGATTGGATAGCGGATGTAGTCAGAATACTTTTTAATGAGGGACTCAATGGCACTGGAATTTAAATACTGGGAGTAGTTTTCCATGTCGTCATCGTCTTTGAGCAGCAAAGTGATGACGGTTCCGTGGTCTTCTTTTTCAGCCGGTTCAATGGTGTATCCATTGGCTCCATCCGACATCCATTTGAATGCCTGATCCCCTTTGGCTGATTTGGTTACAACGGTCACTTCTTTAGCAACCATGAAAGCGGAATAGAAGCCCACACCGAACTGTCCGATGATGTCTACATCCTTGTTCTCTTCTTCCTTCTTTTTCATTTCTTCCTTGAAAGCCAGAGAACCGGATTTTGCAATGGTGCCCAGATTGTCTTCCAGTTCCTCTTCGGTCATACCGATTCCGTTGTCGCTGATGGTCAGGGTTCTGTTTTCTTCGTTCAGGTCAATTTTAATTTTCAGATCCTGAGGGGTCTGCCCGTTTTCCAGAGCATACAGATAATATTTATCGATGGCATCTGATGCGTTGCTCACCAGCTCACGCAAAAAGATTTCCTTATGTGTATAAATGGAGTTGATCATCAAATCCAGCAGCCGCTTTGATTCGGCTTTGAACTCTTTTTTATCTGCCATACTTTCCTCCTTGTTTTTATGTATTTTCGAACTGAATTCATCCTAGTACGAATGGCTGGCACTTTCAAGTTTAAAGTGCTAACAGAGACTGTTCCTTCTTTGAAAAGAAAAACGCCCTTGAAACAAGAGCGTTTGTTGGGGGACGTTAATTCGATTTACTTCTTTTCTTCAGCATCGATTTTTTCAATGCCAGCTTCAGCTTCGTAGAATTTTGCTTCGTGTTCAGCAATCTTCTTTTCTTCTTCTTTGATTTTTTCGTCGCGTTTGCAGCAGCATTTTTCATCGTGCTTGATCATTGCTTCTTCCAGTTTTTCTTCTTCTTTTTTGAAGAATCCCTGTTTTTCTGCTTCATCAGCAGCTAATTTGGCTGCATGTTCTTCTTCTTTTTTCTTATCTTTGCAGCAGCACTTTTCTTCGTGAGCGATTACTTTTTCATCGTGTTTTTCTTCGAAGTCTTCAATTTTTTCTTTTGCTTCGTCAACCAGTTTATCGAAATCATTGCGAATGCTCATGGGTATATCTCCTTCTTATTAATGACTCTATTATCAAGTATGAGAAAATCGAATACAAACACCGTGACCATCAGAAATTTCATCTCTGATTTTTTATGCAATGTGCTAGAATGTAACAGGTTGAAATGAAAAGAAAGGCAATGAAACAAAATGTCATTACATATGAAAAGCCGGCTTCCGGAGCCAGAAATTTTAAAGAAAGAAATGCCCATGTCCGATCAGGCAAAAGCGGTCAAAAAAGCGCGGGATCAGGAAATTCGAAACATTTTTGAAGGAAAAGATGACCGTTTTATCGTAATCATCGGACCCTGTTCCGCAGACAACGAAGACTCTGTTCTGGAATACTGCCATAAACTGGCTCAAATCAATGAGCAGGTCAAAGACCGTCTGATGATCATTCCAAGAGTCTATACCAACAAGCCAAGAACCACTGGTGACGGCTACAAAGGAATGCTTCATCAGCCCGACCCCAATGGAGATCCGGATTTGCTGGAAGGAATCAAAGCGATCCGTCAGATGCACTTAAGGGTGTTGGAAGAAACCGGCCTGTCCAGTGCGGACGAAATGCTGTACCCGGAAAACCGCAGCTTTTTAGATGACGTTCTCTCCTATGAAGCCGTTGGAGCCCGCTCTGTGGAAAACCAGCAGCATCGTCTGGTGGCCAGCGGAATTGATATTCCCGTGGGCATGAAGAATCCAACGTCCGGGGATTTTGCGGTGATGATGAATTCGGTGACCGCTGCGCAGCACCGCCATCGTTTTATTTACCGGGGGTATGATGTG
>JABUSF010000001.1:278223-283073 GCA_021443945.1 Ileibacterium sp. | reverse complement strand
GGCGGCGTGGATAAGTACGGAAAAACCATTCCCAACTACCATTACGAAGATTTGAAGATTGTTTCTGATCTGTACAAGAAATCCGGTTTAAAAAACCCGGCTGTAATCGTGGATGCCAACCATTCCAACTCCAACAAGCAGTACAAGGAACAGGTCCGCATTGCCATGGATGTGATGCACAACCGTAAATACAATCCGGAAATCCGCTCTCTGGTAAAAGGGATCATGATTGAATCCTACCTGAAAGAAGGAAATCAGAACATTTCCGAAAACTATGAGAGAGGATGCAGCATTACAGATCCGTGTCTTGGCTGGGAACAGACAGAAAAACTCCTCTTAGATCTCTACAACAAAATGAAGGAAATCGAAGAAGCAAACGCTGAATAACATAAAAGGAAACAATTCCATCTCTGGAGCTGTTTCCTTTTTCTTTTCGATTCAGTTTTTTGTGATGAGATTTCCCAGAATCTCTTCAAAAGCGACTCCGTCTTCCATCGGGACTTCCAGCTGATTGGAAATAAGCAGACAGTCATGGACAAAGTCTGCAGCCTTCTGGACAGACTCATAAAAACCGAGGCCTTTTACCGCATCTCCGGCAATGACAGAAGCAAAAACATCCCCTGTGCCATGACGGAACGGCAATACTTTTTTCGTCGGAATCCAGCATGGCTCTTTGCCCCGTTCAATGGCCAGGTTGAACACTTCATCATCCATCTCCAGGCCGGAAATCACAGCTTTTTGAGGACCAAGATCCAGCAGATCCCTGATGATTCTTTCCAGATCTTCTTTGGAATAATCATTTCTGAACGGACGGTCTAAAAGCCGGCAGGCCTCTGTCAGATTCGGTGTCAGTACGTCAGCCATTCGTGCCAGTTCCTTCATCTTTTCGCACATGCCTTCCGTATAAGTCGGATAAATTTTCCCATGATCTCCCATCACAGGATCTACGATCATACAGGTCTGGGAAGTCTGGAACATAGTACAGAAATCCTTTACTTTCTGGATCTGATCTTCTGATCCTAAAAAGCCGGTATAAATTCCATTAAAAGACAAGTCCAGTTTTTTCCATTCTTCCATCCAGGGGCTCATGTCGTCTGTCAGATCGTGAAACAGATAGGACGGATAGGCCGTATGGTTGGATAAAATACAGGTTGGCAAAACAGCACACTGAACCTGCAGAGCGCTTAAAATTGGCAGAGATACCGTCAGAGAACAACGGCCAAAGCCGGAGAGATCGTTAATTAAAGCGATCGTTTTTTGTTTGGATCTCATTCTTCCAGTCCTTTCGGAAATGCTTTTCTCAATTCCCCTGTAATTTCTTCCCAGCTGGCTTCTGACCCTTTCCTGCTGGATTCTTTCCATTCCCCAAAGTATGGAATAAATCCCATACGGGACGCTTTGGCAATTCGGCGCAGTTCCTTGCTGGAAAGCCGGATATAAAGAGGATATCTGGAAGGAACCTGTTCATAGACAACGGCCAGCCTGGAGATCATCGCTTCAAAGAGGTGGAGTTCATCATCATCGTGATGAATCGCAACCTTCAAAGAAGGACGCTCCATTCCAAATTCACTGCCGTTCACGACCATGGCGTGGCCCAGCAGCTCATTTTGTGTATATATTGTAATGCCATTGGAATCCAAATCCATTTCCCAGTGATCCAAGAGTTTGGCAGGAGCAGAAATGATTCTTTTTGGCAGTACCATGAGAACATCAGTCTTGTTCATATCAATCTTCCTTTTTCCCGCAAAGTATAACAAAGCCCATTCGTGCTTTCAAATTCGCTGTAAAGCAGCATTGGAGATTCCAATTTAATAATAGAATTCCAGTCCCCCGCCATCCTTTGGAATCAGATTCTTTTATAAAGAATGGCATGACCATATAAACTTCGCCATATAAAAAGGAAATGCATTCCAGCCTGCGCTTTCGGCAGCGATCATGCATTTCCGAAATTTGAATCTCTATTGTCGAATCCGATTAATCCCAGATTCTTTTTTTGAGCAGTACGCAAACACGCATCAGCAGCCCAGCATCCGCGGTCACAAAGACCCACAGCCATTTTCTAAGTTCCGATTAAGAAGCGGTCTTAGGAGCAGTGCTTTGTGGCGGATTGGCACAGTCTTTTGGCAAAGTGCTCTTTTGAGCTGCAGAAGCAGTTCTCTCTGTTGCGGGTCCAGAAGCCGGTCTTTCTTCCTGATGGCTGAGGGCTTTGACTTCTTCCTGCTCTTTCAGTGTTTCTTCACATCTGGAACATTTCATTCCATCCGTCAGTCCTGGTTCGGTGCAGGTCTCTTCGTAAGCGTCAAATTTCACTCCTCATTTCTTTACATCCTCATGGTCTGCGAAAAAAAAAGGATGGAACCCTTACCGGATTCCATCCTCTCAAAAGGACAGTTCTTCTGTTTGGAACTATTTTACCGCACCAATCATACCTTCTACGAACTGTTTCTGCATGATGAAGAAGATCAATGCAGTTGGAATGGTAGCGATAACGATACCGCACATTACCATGCCGTAGTCAGGAGTATATCCGTCAGCCATAGCGGACAGAATCAGAGGTACAGTTTTCTTTGCAGGAGTCTGCAATGTGATCAATGGCCAGAGGAATGCGTTCCAGGAGCCCATGAATGTAATGATTGCAGCAGCTGCATAAGTGTTCTTAATGGAAGGCATGAAGATCTTCCAGAAGATTCCAAATTCACCAACACCATCTACGCGGGCAGCTTCGACCATATCTTTCGGGAATGATTTAACATTCTGACGGAAGAAGAAGATCAGGAAGGCCGTGCAGACAGACAGAACGATGACAGAGAAGAAGGAGTCAATACCCATAAAGGACAGACCCATTTTGTTCATGGATGAGAACATCTTGAACAGAGGAATCATCAATGCTGCAAATGGAACCATCATGGAAAGCAGCAGGATATCGAAGACTCTGTCTCTTGCTTTTGTTCTGTAAACTTCAAAGCCGTAGCCGGCTGCAGAAGAAATAACCAGAGCTAATACTGTGGTGATGCCTGCAACGATAAAGGAGTTTTTAATACCGGTGAGGAATCCCAGATTGCTGGAGAACAGGTTTGCCATGTTTTTGCCGAAATCGGAACCGATCATAATACGGCCGGCCATGATATCAGAAGCATTGTTGGTCATTCCCAGAATCATGAAGAAGAATGGGAAGACAGAAATGAATGCCAGAATGGCCAGAAGGACGTATTTCAGCACCATCATGAATTTATTCTTAATCATCATTACCTACTTTCAGCTGAATTGTACTCAGGATAACCACGCAAATTACGATGACGAAGGAAACGGCTGCTGCCTTACCAAAGTCAGGCGTATATTTGAAGGACAGGTTATAAATGTACTGAGACAGGGACAGTGTTGCATCGGCAGGACCGCCGCCGGTGATGTTTACAACTTCATCGAACAACTGGAGGGTGCCAATGGTTGATGTAATGGCCGTAAACAGAATGATCGGCTTCAGCATCGGGACTGTGATCTGGAAGAAAGTATTCCATGCACTGGTTCCATCGATGTCGGCTGCTTCATAGATACTTGGATCAATGTTCTGGAGTCCGGACAGGAAGAAAATCATATTGTATCCAGTCCATCTCCAGGTGATGGCAATAATAATCAGTACGCGTGCCCAGAACGGATCAGTCATCCAGCCAATTGGCTCTTTAATCAGATGAAGGGCCATTAAGAACTGGTTGATTGTTCCATCAGTAGCAAACAGACCTTTCATGATGATGGAGTATGCTACCAGAGATGTGATACAGGGCAGGAAGATACAGGTTCTGAAAAACCCGCGGAATTTCAGGTTCTTGTCGTTTAAGAGCACGGAGATCAGCATGGACAGAACGATCATGACCGGCACCTGGATGATCAGGTACAGGAATGTGTTGACAAATGCTGTCTTGAAAGTGGTGTCTTTAAACAAATCCATATAGTTCTGGAAACCAACCCAGGTCATTTCACCGGTTCCGGTCTGGAAGGAAGTGAACAGGGCCTGAATCATTGGCCAGAATACAAGAACTGAAATTAAAACCACTGCAGGGGCGACGAATACCCACCCCCACGTGTTTTCTTTGCGGGTCATTGCTGTGTCAGTTTTCATAACAAATAACCTCGCTTAGGGATTTATTTCGCTTTGCCTTCGGCTTCTTTCTGGGCTGTATCCAGAGCTGTTGCAAGATCAGTTCCGTTCAGGTACTGCTGCAGCTGTTTAACAACAATGTCGCCTACCAGGTAAGTATGCAGACCGTAGTTAACGCTTGGAATTTCATTGGACCAGTTAGAGAAGTTTTCGTATACAGGAGTTTCACCGAAGAATGCACTTGGCAGTTTGTAGTTTTCAGTGTCAGCTGCTGCTTTCAATGTGGATACTAAAGAAATGTCAGTAACGAGCTGGTTCATCAGTTCTGCATCAGAAGCAAATGTTTTCTTCAGGAAGTCTTTTGCAACATCGTTGTTGTCTTTGCCAGCTACAACATACCAGCCGCCGCCGCCGCATGCGGAGAAGTTTGTAGCGTTTTCGGATTTGTCAAGTCTTGGGAACTTCACAACAGTCCATTTGCCGCTCTGATCAGCTTTCTGCTGAATGGTTGGGGAAATCCAGCATCCTGTTGGAACGGACCATACATCACCGTTCTGGAATGCACTTGTGAATGTTTCCCAGCTGGAGGAATCTTTAACGATGCCGGCATCTTTCATGGCTTTAATGGTTTCAAATGCTTCTTTTAATGGAGCGTTGTCAGCTACGGTAACGGTTTTGCCGTCTTCGCTGGTAAACCATGTGCCTGCAGACTGCATCATCATACGAACCATACCGGAGTCGTTTGGATCCAGAGTCA
>JABUSF010000001.1:276459-277850 GCA_021443945.1 Ileibacterium sp. | reverse complement strand
ACGATTTCAACATCGGGATTGTCCTTCATGTAGATCTGTTTTGCATCTTCCATTGCTTTGATGTTGAAGTTTTCATCCCAGCACCAAACGGTTACTTTTTTGCCGCCGGAAGAGCCGGAATCGCCGCCGGAAGTGCTTCCGCCGCCGGAGCAGGCTGCCATAGCCAGGGAGACACCAAGGACGGTGGATGCTCTCATCAATTTCTTAAAATTCATTATTATTCTCCTTCGTATAACGTTTCAAAGATTGTTTGTAGAATGATTTGGTTTAAAGCAGAATGGCTTCTTCTGTATCTTTGTCAAACAGATGCATGCGGTGCTTATCAAGACCGAGTTCAACAACATCACCGATTTCAATGTGGTCGCGGTCGTTGGTACGGCAGATGGACATGCTGTTGTTGGCTTTTGCAGAATCATGGTTGAAGTAAATGTTCTGTTCGCTTCCCATGTTTTCAACCAGTTCAGCTTTTACTTTCATGATGGCGTCTGGATATGTTTCTTTTACCAGTTCTTCTGGATGCATATCTTCTGGACGGATTCCGAATACAACTTCTTTTCCAACGTAATTGGCAATCTTGTCGCTGCGGATGATGCCTTCTGGGATTTCGATTTCCAGATCATCAAGAGCTACATAGTATTTGCCGCCTTTAGATACAACTTTTGCTGGGAACATGTTCATCTCAGGAGAGCCGATAAAGCTTGCAACGAACATATTGGCAGGATAGTTGTACAGGTTGTCAGGAGTGTCGTACTGCTGAATTACGCCGCCTTTCATAACGCAGATCCGGTCAGCCATTGTCATAGCTTCTGTCTGGTCATGGGTAACGTAAACGAATGTTGTCTGCAGATCTTTGTGCAGT
Organism: Ileibacterium sp.; assembly: GCA_021443945.1. Lineage (GTDB taxonomy): Bacteria > Bacillota_I > Bacilli_A > Erysipelotrichales > Erysipelotrichaceae > JABUSF01. Next base: position 276,991 of record JABUSF010000001.1, on the reverse strand, counting down.
TTTCCAATCTGGGAACGCATTTCAGTACGCAGTTTGGCGTCCAGGTTGGACAGTGGTTCGTCAAGCAGGAAGATGGCCGGTTCACGAACCATCGCACGGCCAAGAGCTACACGCTGTCTCTGACCACCGGACAGAGCTTTAGGCTTGCGCTCGAGATAAGGTTCAAGATCCAGGATTTTTGCCGCGTTGCGGACTTTTTCGTCGATTACTTTTGGATCTTCTTTTCTCTGGAGCAGACCGAATGCCATGTTTTTATAGACATTCATGTGGGGGTACAGGGCGTAGGTCTGGAAAACCATTGCAATGTCACGGTCTTTTGGCGGAACATTATTCACTTTACGGTCGCCGATCATCAAATCGCCGTCACTGACGCTTTCCAGCCCAGCGATCATACGAAGTGTTGTTGACTTACCGCAGCCTGAAGGTCCGACGAGAACAACGAACTCTTTGTCTTTGATCTCAAGATTCAGATCTTCGATGACAGTAACATTTCCCGGATACGTTTTTCTAACGTTCTTCAAGGTGATTGATG
>JABUSF010000001.1:269017-274676 GCA_021443945.1 Ileibacterium sp. | reverse complement strand
CCGGTTCATTATGAAGGCACAACCTGGTGCCGTGAATTTGCGGATGCCACCGATATTGAATCCAGAATGTATGCCAAACCGGTTGAAATCGAAGAATACGTCACCAGCAATCCAACAAAACCTTACATTTCCTGTGAATATGCCCACGCCATGGGCAACTCCTTTGGAAACGTGCAGGATTATATGGATCTGGAAAAATATCCTCATTTCCAGGGCGGCTTTATCTGGGACTACGTGGATCAGGCCATCAAAACCGATGACGGCTATATGTACGGGGGCGACTTTGACGACTTCCCCAACGACGGAAACTTCTCCGGTGACGGCATTCTCTTTGCGGACCGCTCCGAAACTCCAAAAACACCGGAGATGAAGCAGCTGTACCGCTTTGTAAAGATCAATCCGACAGAAAACGGCGTCAGCCTTCTGAACGAATATCTCTTTGCCAACCTGTCTGACTTTGACTTTGCTTATGAACAGAAATGCAGCGGAAAAACAGTTGCCCAGGGAACCTTTGAAGCTGCAGCTGATCCAGGCGAAGAAGTCTTTGTGGAACTGCCATGGGTGAAACCGAGCGAAAACGGTGTAGATACTTACACAGTGGCAATGAAGCTGAAAGAAGACAAACCATGGGCAAAAGCCGGCCATGAGCTGGCTTATGGACAGAAGATCGAAGACAACCGCGTGAAGCTGGATCATACCGGTGTGCTGGAATGCGCTGTTGGCGATGGAAACATGGGTGTTTACGGGGATGGCTTTGCCTATTACTTCCAGTATCAGAAAGGCCTTGTTTCCGTGAAGTTCAATGGAAAAGAACTGCTTGCCGGTCCTGTCAAACCAGACTTCTACCGGGCTTTGACGGACAATGATGAAGGTGCCGGCTATGGCAAAACCGCTGGAATCTGGCTGAGTGCCGGTCATTATGCCTACATCAGCAGCTGGGATCACGGAACCAATGAAGATGGCAGCGTATGGATGAAATATGTTTATGCCATTCCATTCGTGGATCTGAAAGCGGTTCTTACTTACACGGTTTACGGAGACGGCTTCATGAACGTCTCTCTCGAGATGGATACTGCCGAAACTACTCCCCTTCTGCCCGCCTTCGGTATGCGCTTTGCCCTCAAAGGCAAATTTGATCAGGTGCAGTGGCTTGGAACCGGACCGCAGGAAACTTACTGTGACCGTGATCATGCCAAGACCGATGTTTACTCCAGCACCGCTGCCAAACAGTTTACTTCCTATCTGCGCCCCCAGGAATGCGGCAACCATGTAGGAACCTACGAAGCCAAAGTGACCTGTCCATGCGGCAAAACAGGAATTGCTTTTGATGCTGTCGATCAGCCTCTGCAGTTTGCAGCTCTGCCATGGACTCCGGAACAGCTTGCCCTGGCAAACCACCCTTATGAACTGCCAGAATCCAACAAAACAATTGTCCGGGTTCTCAGCGAACAGATGGGAATCGGCGGCGACGATACTTGGGGTGCACCCGTTCATGATGAATGGCTGATCAAAACAGGCGGCCGTCTGACCTGCAGTTTTGACGTACATCCTGCTAAATAATTTGACAATATTTTTCCCCTGCAAGCCTGTGTTTGCAGGGGCTTTTTCTTTCATATTCCCAAGACTTTCTTTTGTGATCACGAAAATGCGATTACAATACAGGTATGAACTTAAAAGAACAAGCGGAATATTATTACACCCAGCACGATTACAATTGTGCTGAATCTCTGATTCATGCCTGCAACGATGTGTATGGCCTGAATATCACGAATGACGATATGAAAATGCTGGCCGGATTTGGAGGCGGGATGTTTTCCGGAGGTCCCTGCGGTGCCTTGATTGCCATCAGTGCTGCCTTATCCAAAATGGTGATCAAAAGCAAAGCCCATGAAGAGCGGGATGTGATCATGCCTGCCCAGCAGATGGTCAACCGCAAATTCAAACAGCTACTTTCCGGCACCACCTGTCCGGAGGTCAAGGTCCTGCACTTTGATCCAGAGAAGAGATGCCTGAACACCGTTCTTCTGGCCGCTCAGGCCATGGAAGAAACACTGGCTGAACTCAACATCGCGCAGAATTAAAAAATGAGCTTCCAAAAGGCCGGAAGCTCATTTTCATTTATCACAGGGACTGGCCGACGGGCACAAACCATCCTTGTTCTTCACAGATTTTCCAGATGCCATCCTGAACATTGTCAGCGGCCACCAGATCTGCTTTTTCCTTTAAAGAAGGATGTCCATTGCCCATGGCCACCTTTGTAAACCTGGGATCAAACATATCCAGATCGTTGACATCATCTCCAAACACGACCACGTTGGAAAGATCTCCATGGACCAGCTCGATCATCCGCTCAATCCCTGCCAGTTTTTCATCGTGCTGAATCATCAGATACTCTTTTTTGAAGCGAAGGGGCCCGAGACAGGGATCAATATCCAGCTCTTTTTCCTGCTCCTCGTTCAGACCAATATACATTTTAAATATTTTTCCATACTGGCTGGGATGGAAGTTTTCATCAATGATATAAACCGTTGGCTCCTGGCGTTCACCAACATCCTGAATAAACCGAAAACTGTTGGCATGTACTTCTTTGGAATCTTCCACTGCTGTCAGTACCCCATACCCTAAAGAGATCGCCTGATCATACAAGCGCAGGGCAGCTTCATAATTTAATGGTTCATTTTCAATGAGCTGACCATCGATGACAATTCCCCGTCCCCCGTTGCAGACCATATTCTTAATGTCATGATCTGCGCGGAACCATTCGGCTTTGTACCAAGCCCGACCTGTACATAAACATACAAAATGTCCAGCTTTTTCCAGTTTTTTTAAAGCTTCCCAGGCACTGGGAACGATGATCCCGGTTTTTCGGTCGGTCAGTGTTCCATCGATGTCAAAAAACAAATATTTCCGCTCCATAGCAAGTGATCCTTTCTGCTTATCCGTTAAAAACAGCTTTCAGCTTTCCAAACAGTTCTTTATTTTTCACCACGGTACTTGGAGCAAACAGCCGATTCCACTGGTTGAAATAAACGTTCACTTTCTTTTCGATTTCCACAGGCGTTTTTTCAAAGTCTGCAAACCGTTCCAGATCAAACTTCATGGAACCAAGGTAATACTCCTCTGTCAGGAAAACACCAATCCGTTTGGCTGCATTGGTTCTGGCGTTGTCATAGACCGCTTGATCATAAGGATAAGAGGTGTGAATGCGCGGGATTAAAAGCTCATCCATAATAAAATCCACAGCATTCTTCAAATCCGGCTGGTTCATCCTCTTCATGATTTTGTTGACCGCAGAGTAGGAATCCATTTCTTCTTTTGTGAACATCCACAAAATATTGACCGCAACGTAAACAATTTCAGCCAGGTCATTAAATTCTGCAGCCTGAGAAGATAAGGAGAACCCCGCTTTTCTGCTGATGTCATTTTTCCACTTCCTCATGACATCATTTTTCGAGATCAGGTCCATGATTTTAGGCCCTGACTGCCGCTGCTGATCCTGCAGCTCTTTTCCCATTTTCATCAACCGCAGAACCGATCCTTTGTTTTTGGCATTTTGATCAAAGTATTCAATATGAGCGTCCAGTTCCTGTGCACTGACCATTCCGGAATTGGACAGAATACTCAGTCCATACAAATACTTTTCAGGTTCCTTCAAATGCTTATGAAGTCCTTTATTTAAGGCTTCCACTGCCTGATTCATCTTTGTTCCCTCCCTTAGAAAAAAGCTTCTGATGATCAGAAGCTTGAAATATACATATTATACTGCCTAAATGATGCAGCGATTTGCAAATATGGATACTGACGAAGTGTTATTTCTGACGGTCCAGAGCTTCCCAGTCGGAATCGAGCTGGCTGTCATCTTCAAACTCTTCTTCTTCTTTCGCCTGGCGTCTTTTTGCAAGACGAATGCGCGCTTTTAACAGACGGCACTGCTTTTTCGATTTGGAAAGCATTCTGGAATAAACCAGGAAAACCCAGAAGGAGATTACAAACAGAACGAGTGTAAAAATGATTCCGGCTAGATATCCTTTAAAAGCCCACTGCAAATAAGCCATGATGGCGCACACCGCCATGCAGACAAACAGCAGGAACATGGTAGACCGGCAGGAATTGGAATATTTGCGGAAGAAGCGGTATTTTTCTTCTTCATTTTCAATGGTTTCCTTAAAAGAACCTGGCAGCAGGACATTTCTCAGCACAATCCATCCTGCATCGCGCTTTTTCTTGCCTTCTGCACGGCTGACAAGTTCCCATCCGTTTTTCTTCCATTCATCCCACTGAACATCATTTGGTTCTTTGGCAAAATACAGAATCTGGTAATAGTAGTTTTCAGGCTCTGCTTTATGGAAGTAGTATTTCTTGCCTTCATGCTTCACATAGTGGAAGCCCTGCTGAGACTGTTTGGACAGATAACTTTCAATCTTTTTATAGTCAGAGAGCATGAAGCGCTTTTTGTCTTCATAAAGATCGTAGTCGTAATCATCCACTAACGAGGAATCCGGATCGTAGATCTGGTCTTCCTCTTCCTCTTCTTCATATTCATCCTCATCAGGATCATCGAAGAGGTTTTCATCGTATTCCTCTTCTTTCCACTCTTCCTGAGCCGTTTCTTCTTCTACCTGCTGTTCAATGACTTCTTCTGCAAAATCATCATGAGAAACCGGTACGGCCTTCATATCTCTTTCAAAAGCCTGATAGGAAGCGGCAGAAGGCATTCCCTGGAAGCCATTCACTGACACCGGTTCGGCTTCAATGATTTCTTCCACTACTTCGATTCCAGACTGCATTGCTTGCTGCTCTTTCAGAGCGTTCTGAGCGGCCTGGGCGGCTTTTTCAGCGGCTTTGGCTTCATTCGCTTTTTTCAGATCTTCAAAAGTCAAAGGAGTTGTTTCTGTTCCAGGTTCCGGCAGTTCCACCATTTGAGCAAACAATTCTCTTGCCTCCTGGGGAATCTGGAAATTCTGTTCACCCATCAACGTATCTGCATGATCATCGAGCATGCTTTTTTCACTTCTCTGGAACATGGTCATGCTGATTTCCGTTGTTTCTTCCAATTCCCTTTCATTGGAAGAAGACGGCTGCACTGACTGAACTGTTTTTGCTTCTTCATCAGATTTCTGTACCTGGGCTGCTTCCTGAACCTGAACCAATTCCTGGGCTTGTACTGGCACAGCTGGGGGTACAGACGCCTGAGATGCTTTGGCTTCTGCTGCTTTTGTCTCTTCCGGCTTCACTTCAGGTTGTTTTGGTTCTTCCGGCTTCAGTTCTTCAGCTTTTGCCATTTGAATCTGAACCTTTGGTTCTGCTTTTACAGCAGCGGCTTTTCTCTGGGATCTTTTCCCAAATCTTTTTTTGGACTGATCCTTCGTATTGGCCATGGCCACGGCGGCATTGGAGTCAAACTTGGCAAACTCCGGTTCCTGTATATTCAATGAAGAGATCTTGCCGCTTTGCAGCAGATCTTCAAATATTTCATGATTAGAATCATTGCTCATTTCTTCCATCTCCTTAATCAGGGGTTTATAAATCAACACTAATAATACCCCTTAATTATTTTTGAGGTCAAATGCAAGAAAATGTTTGTCGTCATCCTCTTAAAAAAAGTTTTCCAAATCTCTTTGAGAAAGCTTTTTTCAGCCTAAAACAAATCCGAAAAGCA
>JABUSF010000001.1:265126-268174 GCA_021443945.1 Ileibacterium sp. | reverse complement strand
ATGGCCGCAGCCGTTGTTCTGGCAGGATCGGTATCCTTCATTAAATCCGGATCGCTTCCCAGGACATGAATGTAGCAGGCTCCGGCCTGTGCGGTATCGTTATGAAGAACAGCCAGCCACTTTTCCGGTTTATGAAACGATTCTTCTGAGGCACGCAAACGATTTTCATGGGAGACGATTTCGTCTGAATAGCGGACAATGCATTCCATTGCACCTGCATCATAGGCAGCCGAAACAATTTCCCGGATCAAAACGGCTGTCTGAATATCCCCGTCAATCACAACTGTCTGTCCTTTCTGGACATTGACTCCGCCTTCAACAGCCAGTCTGGCCAGCTTTTTTAAGTATTCCTTATTCATAATTCCCTTCCCAGCTGAATGGAACAGTTTTCTTCTTCTGATCCCGATTCCATTTCAGTCCATATCTTTTTCAGTATAGAAGTCCTTTTCGGATTGTACAATTGTACTTTCAGGATTTAAATAGCAGAAGAATCGGTGCATTTCCAGGATTGAAGTCGATTAAGCCACATAAAAATAAAAGATTTCCCGAGTTCATCAGGAAATCTTGCATGAAATCTAAAACTGATCCGAAAAGCGGCCGTTTACAAAAACAGGCACTTCTTTTCCATCTTTTGTATACCCTGTAATGGACAGATCATCAGATCCGACCATGAAGTCAACGTGGATGATGGACTGATTCAGTCCTTTCTCTTTCAGCTCTTCATCACTCAATTCCTGACCGCCCTCAATGCTTTCGCTGTAGGCTCTTCCCAAAGCAAAGTGACAGGAGGCATTTTCGTCAAACAGAGTGTTGTAAAAGATTCGGTTTTTCTTCTGAATCGGAGATCCCCACGGAACCAGGGCGGCTTCCCCAAGATAGCTTGCTCCTTCATCCGCAGCTAAAAGTTCTGCCAGAGTTTCTTTTCCCTGAGCCGCATCAAAATCCACGACTTTTCCATCTTTAAATTCGAACCAGAAGTCTTTAATTAAAACCCCGGAACGGTTCAGCGGCATAGTGGAGACCAGTTTTCCGTTGACGCCGTTGTATTTTGGAGCCGTAAAGATCTCTTCCGTCGGGATGTTTGGATAAGTCATCCGGCCGTCGCTGATGACTGTTCCGCCTCCTTCATAGACATAGTTTTCGGGCAGCTCCACCCAAAGATCGGTTCCGGCACTGTTTTGATAGTGCAGCTTTTCAAATTTGGCGTCATTCAGTTTTTTAACCCGGTTCATAAAGGAGTCAGAGTGTTTTTTCCAGTTGTCCAGAGGATCGTTTTCATCCACACGGCTGATGGAAAAAATGTCTTCCCAAAGCTGTTCCAGTGCCTGGTCTTCTTCCAGTTCCGGATAGACTTTTTTCGCCCAGGCCGGAGTAGCACTGGCTACAATGGTCCATGCATTTTTTCCTTGGTTCAGCAGGTTTCTGTATTCCTGACTTGCGTTTTCCAGGGCTGCGGAAGCAGACTGCATGCGTTTTGGATCCACATCTTTCATCAAGTCCGGGTCACCGCCTACAACATGAATGTAACAGGCATCTTGTTTTGCACTGTCATTGTTAAACACTGCCTCCCATGGTTCAGCTTTTTGAAATACTTCTTCTGCAGACCGAAGGTATTTTTCATGTTTGATCTGTTCGTCATGATATCGGACGATACAGTCTTTTGCTCCGGCATCGTAAGCAGCGGATACAATTTCCCGGATCAGAGGAGCTGCCTGAATGTCCCCTTTGATCACCACAAGCTGATCCTTTTTGACGTTTGCTCCGCCTTCAACAGCCAGCCGGGCCAGTTTTTTCAAATATTCCTGATTCATAAGTTATGATTGTCTCCTTCCTCTTTCGGATGATCCCTGCGGTAAGCTTCTACGAAAGCAGGCAGTCCATCCTCCGTGCGCTTGCTGCAGGCTGACTGGCAGGATGAACAGTCTTTGCTGCAGGAGCTTTTATGATTCTTCAGATAATAAAGAATAGCTCCGCAGAGGAAACCCAGCCCAGCCACCAGGATCAGATCAATCAGTGAGATTCCAGCTATCGTCATATAAGCACCGCCTTTCAGTATAAGAAGGCTTTTCAGATTCTACAAATCTGTCTGTACCATTCCACCAATGAATATACCGGATGACCGGTTTCCTTTTATGTTCTGGCGCTCCGTCAAAAAAAGAACCCAAGGGTTCTTTTTGACTAGTCATCCTGTTTTGCATCAAGGAGGTGGCTGAGAGTTTTAAACAAATCGGTAATGTTGATGGGTTTTGAAACAAATCCATTCATTCCAGCTTCCATCACCTGACTGCGGTCTTCCGCAAAAGCGTTGGCCGTTAAAGCGATAATAATCCGGTTTGCCTTCTGTTTGTCTGGCAGATGCCGAATCTGGCGGGTGGCCTCGTACCCATCCATCACCGGCATCTGCAAATCCATCAAGATGGCATCGAAATAATCTGCAGGATGCTCCTGAACCGCCTGTACAGCCAGTTTGCCGTTTTCCACGCACTCCGTTTTAAAGCCTGCTTCCTCGAGAATTTCCTGTGCGATTTCCCGATTGAATTCATTGTCTTCTACGATTAGAAGTCTGTATTTGGATGCATTGGCGGCATGGATTTTTCCCTTCTTTTTAATGGACAGAACTTCCTTTCGTTCATTCAGCACGCCGGAAGCCTGCGCAAGGGTATACTTGAGTCTGTCATAGGTGAGCGGTTTGGATATAACTCCAGAAATACCTGCTTCATGAGCTTCTTCCTCAATATCTTTCCAGGTTTGCCCTCCCAAAAGGAAAATTTGAAGATTTGGATCGGCCTGATGGATTTCAAATGCACTTTTCAGCCCTTTCTGAATGGACTTGGTTCCATCCACCAGAAGAATCCTATAGGGTCTTCCGGTTTCTTTTGCTGCCGTTACAATTCCAATGGCACTGCGGCTGGAATCTGTCCAGTCGGAACGAAGCTCAAGCTCATCCAGCATCTGAGCGGTTTCTCTTGCCTCTTCTGTATTGTCATCCACAACAAGAACTTTAATGCCCCTCAGACGGCGCATGATTTCCAGATCCTTCTGCTCATT
>JABUSF010000001.1:262962-265032 GCA_021443945.1 Ileibacterium sp. | reverse complement strand
GTGATGGACATGCCAAGTCCGGTTCCGGGAATACCGCTGACCGTTGAGGTTCTCTCCCGTGTAAACGGTTCAAAGATTTCTTTCTGAAATTCCTCACTCATGCCAATTCCCGTATCCTCCACTTGAATGGTATAAAGGCCATATCCATCCCTGGAAGATGGTTTTTCCGAAACATTTAATGAGATCTTTCCCCCGCATGGAGTAAATTTCACCGCATTGGATAAAGTGTTAATCAGCACTTGATTGATCCGCAGCTTATCACAATAGACAAACGGGTGTTCCATTTTCGAAACATCAATCGTGAGATGCTGATTCTTTTCCTGAACATCTTTGATCACAATATCCTGGATGGTGTTGATAATCGTACCAAGGTCTTCCGGCTGGTTGTTGATATTCACTTTGCCGGATTCAATACGGCTCATATCCAAAACATCATTGATTAAAGAAAGAAGATGATCAAAAGATTTCGCAATTTTTCTCAAGTACTCCTGTATCAAATCAGGATCATCGGTATGGGATTGTGCCAGAACTGTATATCCCATGACTGCATTCATAGGGGTTCGAATATCATGGGACATATTGTTCAGGAAAACAGTCTTTGAGCGATTGGACTGCTCAGCGAGATTCAGCGCTTCCTGCAGGTCTTTTTGATATTTTTCATCCGCTTTCTGCTTCTGATTGTTTTGCCAGTAGATATAGAAAAGAGCACTCATCAGAGCAGCCACCATGATAAAAATCATGATGCCGGCAATGTTGGTCAGTCTTGAAATTTGTCCCTGGAAATATGAGAAAGGTACAGCTGCGACGTAATACCAACTGGAATTTTCCATGGGAACATAAGCCGCAGCATACAGTCCATTTTTTGCTTCTGAAAGGACGAGAAAAGTCTGCCGTTCAAGCATTTTTTCTTCAATCTGCTCCATGGTGATATCTGACTTGATCTCTGACGTTCTTTGAAAATCAAGGAAATTCTGATCCTTGTATTCTTCAAATTTCCTGAAGGAAGAAGCAATATACGTTCCGTCTGTATTGATTAAAGCTGAGTAGCCCGTTTGCCCATAGGCAGGGATATCAAGAAGCTCGGAAACCAGAGCAACAGGGACCTTGACAACCAAATAAGTATAGCTGTATTCGCCGATTTTGATATCATCCAGTGGCTGTCCCGCATAGACATAAGGTTCCCGGTCTGAACATCCAAAATCCTCATTGGTCGCATAAAAAGGTTCATTCAAATTTAAAGCAAACTTCACCATTGGATTTTCCGGTTCCGAAACTTGAGTTCCCTGCGTATTGATTGTTTCGCCGTCTTTCGTGATTAACCATACATCCTCTGCGTTTAGAGCGAGCTGAATGGTTTTCAGTGTGCTTTCCAGATCTTTTATATTTTTCTGTTTAGAACGTTCCAGGAGCTTGATGGCACCATCAAAACGTGTTTGATACAGCTGCAGGGATTTATGGATACTGTTTTCATCGTGCACAGCCAGTTCGGTCATGGAAGTCATTGAGTTTTCAACGATCTGGTTTGAGATGTTTTGAAATCCGATGCAGCCAGTCAGGATGAGAATGGCTGCTGTAATCAGCAGTGTTGCAGTCCGCTTCATCCCGGTATCATTTTTTCTCTGTACATTATTTTTGCTCATTTGCAGCTCCCTTAATTGAGTTGAATTGAATTGTTAAAAGAAGATTCAGCGCATGGTGCATCTTTTTATTACATTTATCTTATCATTCACCTAATTCAAAGAAGATCGTCTGAACAACCTCAAAGTTTTGCAGGAATCCTGCTGCTGCAGTGAATCTTACTGTATCTTAAAAGAATCAAAATTCATTACTGTTGTTTTATCGTACTGTCATCCGATTTCTAATCTTAATATCGTTATAGAGCCATTTTCTGTTTTTCATTGAGGTTTATGAAAAGTGTACGATTTGTTAGGAAAAATCGATCGGGTCCATCTCCAGGCGCCCAGACAGCCAGAATATCCCAAAAACCAAGAAAAAGGCCTCAGCTCCATTTTGGAACTGAGGCCCTTGCTTAATCCAGCGGCTTTCTATTTTTGCCTTGCGGCTATCGTC
>JABUSF010000001.1:254367-257909 GCA_021443945.1 Ileibacterium sp. | reverse complement strand
GCAGCACAATGTCAAAAACAAAGACCTGCCAATTTTAGTGCTTAAAACTGGCAGTCTTATCCGTTAACAATTCATTACGTATACTATTTGTTCTTTTAAGATTTTTATCAATCCTTATAGATTTAGAATCAGCAAATGATAAAAAATCGATTTATTGTTCGAAATTTTTCAAAAAAAGATTAATTCGGTTGGAATTATCCTTATTCCAGCAGAAATATCCGCAGGATTCTGGACTGCCGTTTAAAGACAGCTCCTCCAGTTCACTGGGGCTGGATGAAACGGTATGCCAGGAAGGCCATACCATAACCGCTTTTTTGTTCCTGGCCAGAACTTCTCTGGCCAGGGAATGGCTGGCCACCAGCAATCCTCTGGGACGGTTCCCTTTGCCTTTAAAATGTTTGGCCCATGAGCTTCCCTCTTTTAAAGAAGGAACGATCAGCGGATAAGCAGACAACTCTTCCAGAGATGTTTCTTTCGAATCCGCCAGCGGATGTCCCTTATTCACCCACGCAGCAGGATTGTGTCTGTAGATCTCGATGGAGTCGTATTTGGCTCCATTGATTCGTTCCTGAAGGAATGCTCCGTCAAGAATTCCAGCTTCGATTTTTTCTGCAAGCACTTCATCGCACTCTTCAATCATCTCGATGCTTGTATATGGATAATTGTCCATTAATTTATTTATCATTCGTCCGGCTTGTTCCGGATTAAACTGCACAGAGCAGCCGATCATTAAATGACGAATCTGCTGCTCATCAAACAGTGAAACTTCTTCTTTGGTTTTTTCCACCAGCTGCAGAATTTCTTCTGCTCTTTTCTTTAACTGAATGCCCTGTTCGGTCAGAGTAATTTTTCTTGATCCCCGTTTAAACAGCTTCACTCCAAGCTCTTCTTCCATCGCGGAAAGCTGCCTTGAAAGTGTTGGCTGTGTCATATGCAAAACGTCTGCAGCTTTGGTAATGCTGCCTTCTTTAACGACTGTCAGAAAGTAGTTCAGTACTCTTATTTCCATTGTTTTTCCCCTTATTTCTTCCCGGCAGACAATTCCCCTAAAATGTAAAAACATGCTGTCTGCAGGCAAGTTGCAACGCTATTATGAATCCATTTTTAACAAAATTTTATAAAGATTACCTAAAAAAATTCGCAGAAATCAGTAATATTGAAAACAAGTATAGAAGCCTTTCTGTTATTCATTTTTGCCCATGTTTCAAGTGGAATTTTCGTCACAAATACCATTTTCTCTTTTCGTCCTTCCTCCAGTTTTTTTAAAAAGAAAAGCTGAGAAATTCCATCTCATCAGGACGGTTCCTCAGCTTTATAAATTCTTATAACGTATAGAAGGATTTAGAAAAGACCAACCATTTTTCCGTTTTCATCAATATCCATATCCAGTGCACTTGGATGAGCCGGCAGACCAGGCATTGTCAGGACTTTACCGGTCAATGCAACGATAAATCCAGCACCTAAAGACGGACGCAGTTCCCGGACAGTAATACGGAATCCTTTTGGCGCACCCATTCGTTTTGGATCATCCGTTAAAGACATCTGAGTCTTGGCCATGCAGACAGGTGTTTTATCCCAGCCGTTTGCCTTGAAGATTTCAATCTGTTCCTTGGCTTCATCTGTGAAGTCCACTCCATCGGCTCCATATACTTTTTGAGCGACCGCTTCGATTTTCTCTTCAATGCTCATGTCTGTGTCATATAAAGGAGCGTAGCTGTTTTCCTGGTTTGTCAGTTTTACAACTTTTTCGGCTAAATCCAATGCACCTTTGCCGCCCTTTGCCCATACCTGGGACAGAGACAGTGGATGTCCATTTTCACGGCACCAATTTTCAAGAGCGTCAATTTCAGCTTCTGTATCGCTGTCAAACTGGTTGATGGCAACGATATACGGAAGGCCAAACTGTTTTACTGTATCGATGTGCTTGGCCAGGTTTTCAATGCCGTCAAGCATTGCAGGAATGTTTTCTTCCTTCAGATCTTCGAAAGCGACTCCGCCATGCTGTTTCAGGGCGCGGATGGTGGCGACAATGACAACTGCATTTGGATGCAGTCCAGCCATGCGGCATTTGATATCCAGGAACTTTTCAGCCCCCAAGTCCGCACCGAATCCTGCTTCTGTTACCACGTAGTCTGCCATTTTTAAAGCAGCTTTTGTGGCAATAACAGAGTTGCATCCGTGAGCAATATTGGCAAATGGTCCCCCGTGAATCAACACAGGATTGTGTTCCAGAGTCTGCACCAGGTTTGGCATAATGGCATCTTTCATCACCATGGCCATTGCTCCCTGAGCATCAATGTCACGGACATAAACAGGTTTCTTGTCTGGCGTGTATCCTACAAGAATATTGGCAAACCGTTCTTTCAGATCCATCAGGTCATCTGCCAGACACAAAGCAGCCATGATTTCAGAAGCAACGGTAATGTTGAATCCGTCCTGACGCTGAATGCCGTTGACTTTGCTTCCGCAGCCAACCTGAACATCCCGCAGAACGCGGTCATTCATATCCAGGCAGCGTTTGAAAGTAATATTATTTGGATCAAGATTTGCTTCATTGCCCTGGTACATATGGTTGTCGATCATGGCGCAGAGCAGATTGTTGGCTGTTGTAATGGCATGCATATCTCCGGTGAAATGGAGGTTAATGTCTTCCATAGGAACAACCTGAGCATATCCTCCTCCGGCAGCTCCCCCTTTTAAGCCAAAAACCGGACCAAGGGAAGGTTCACGAAGGGCCATCATTGTAGAATAACCCAGCTGATTTAAGGCATCTCCCAACCCTACAGTGGTGGTGGATTTTCCTTCGCCGGCTTTTGTTGGGTTGATTGCAGTGACAAGAATCAATTTTCCGTCTTCTCTGTCTTTTAGAGAATTCAGATAGTCAAAAGAAATTTTAGCTTTGTATTTTCCATACGGTTCCAGTGCTTCTTTATCAATGCCTGCTTTGGCTGCGACTTTTTCAATCGGTTCGAGTACACATGCCTGAGCAATTTCCAAATCTGTTAATGCCATTCCTTCAAGTCCTTCCTTCCTATATCTTTCCTGTAAAACAATGAATCGCTTTGAATTTTACCCAGCTCATGATAGGTGAGATCCATTGCTTCCGGCAGAGTGTCAGCGAGGCTGACCACCATCAAAACACGTCCGCCGTCTGTTTTCAGTCCTTCTTCATCCACTTTGGTTCCCATGTGGTAAAGAATACCGTCTGTCTTTTCCGTACCGGTAATGAGTGCGCCTTTTGTAGAGGAGGCGGGATAACCAGTGGATGCCAGAACCACTCCATGACTGACTTGTGGATTCCACTGCAGCTGAGGGTTTTTCCCATCCATCACATCCAGCAAAGCCTGTACAAAATCGGATTCCAGTCTGGCCAGAATCACTTCTGCTTCCGGATCTCCAAAGCGGGCGTTGAACTCAATGGTTTTTACCCCGTCTTTTGTCACCATCAGACCTCCATACAGGAAGCCGGTAAACGGAACACCTTCTTTGCTTAAAGCTTTGGCCATGGGAAGCATAATGTTGTCCATGGTTTCCTTTACCAG
>JABUSF010000001.1:243982-254298 GCA_021443945.1 Ileibacterium sp. | reverse complement strand
TAAGCCCGCTTATGGTCCTGGGCGCATTCCAGAGGAACAACCAGCTCTCCGTTGGTCATGGCGATCAGGGAGAATTCAAATCCTTCCAGACATTCTTCAATGACCACTTTGTTGCCTTCTATTTCAAAAGCGATGTCTAAAGCTTCCAGAGCATCTTCCACCTTCATGGCTACAGTGACGCCTTTTCCAGCTTTCAAACCGTTTTCTTTAATGACGATGGGAGCCCCTTTTTCAAGCACATAAGCTTTTGCGGCTTCCAAATTGTCGAAAGTTTCATAAGCCGCTGTGGGAATTCCATATTTTTTCATCAGACCTTTTGCGAAATCTTTGCTGGATTCCACCTGAGCAGCCTCTTTGGTCGGCCCAAATACTTTCAGTCCGGCTTTTTGAAATTCATTGACAAGACCCGCTGCCAGAGAGGATTCGGGACCAACAATGGTCAAATCGATTTCATTGTCCAGAGCAAACTTTTTCAAGCCTTCCACGTCTTCATCCCCAATGGGGATGCATTTTCCGAGCTGCGCCATCCCCGGATTTCCCGGAGCGCAGAACAGCTCTGTGCACAAAGGAGATTTGGAAGCAGCCAGCGCCAGGGCATGCTCCCTTCCTCCTTTTCCTACCACTAAAATTTTCATCAATCCAGAACTCCTAGTGTTTGAAATGGCGGGTTCCAGTGAAGACCATGGCGATGCCGTGTTTATCGCACTCTTCAATCGACAGTTTGTCTTTAATGGATCCGCCTGGCTGAATAATGGCTGTTACCCCTGCTTTGACAGCCTCTTCCACTGTATCCGGCATAGGGAAGAAAGCATCACTTGCCATGACGGAACCTTTTGCTTTTTCGCCAGCCTGTTCAATAGCAATGCGGGCAGCGCCAACCCGGTTCATCTGACCGGCGCCGACACCAACCGTCTGGTTGTCTTTTACAAGAACGATGGCATTGGATTTCACATGTTTTACAATGTTCCATCCAAACAGCAGCTGTTCGATTTCTTCTTCAGTCGGAACGCGTTTGGTCACGCATTCCAGATCTTCTTTTGTGGTGTGGTGAACATCCATATCCTGCACCAGCAGTCCATCGTTGACGTTGGTATATTTCAGGATATTGTTTGGAGCAAGGGTTGTATCCAGTTCCAGCAGGCGGATGTTCTTTTTCTGCATGAGAATATCCAAAGCTTCCTGGGTGAAGCCTGGTGCAATAATAATTTCCAGGAAAATTTTGCTCAGTTTTTCGGCCAGTTCAGCATCCACTGCATCGTTGAGGGCAACGATGCCGCCAAAGATGGAAACCGGATCCGCATCATAAGCTTTGTCCCAGGCTTCATTGATGGAAGAACCGATCCCTACGCCGCATGGATTCATGTGCTTCAGGCCAACGGCAGCAAACTGGCCGTCGAAATCCTTGAGAACTTCAATGGCTGCATTTCCATCCTGAATGTTGTTGTAGGACAGCTCTTTGCCATGCAGCTGTTTTGCATTCGCAAGCGAATATTTTGGATTCATTCCCTTGTAGAAAGCAGCGCTCTGATGCGGGTTTTCCCCATACCGCAGATCCTGTACTTTATCGAAGGTAATGGTCATGCTTTCCGGATATTTTTCGCCTGTTTTCTTTGTCAGATAGTCCGCAATCATAGAATCGTATCGGGCTGTATGACGGAAAACTTTAGCGGCCAGATGTTCTCTGGTCTCTTCGGATGTTTCACCGTTTTCTTCGATTTCAGCCAATACTTTTGCATAGTCAGCCGGATCACAGAGAACAGGAATGAAACGGTAGTTCTTGGATGCAGAACGCAGCATGGAAGGACCGCCAATGTCGATGTTTTCAATGATTTCAGCATGGGAAACGCCTTCCTTCTGAACGGTTTCCTTAAAAGGATACAGATTGACGCAGACCAGGTCGATGTTGTCGATTTCAAGGTCATTGAGAGCTTTCACGTGTTCTGGATTGTCTCTGACACAAAGCAGAGCGCCATGAACTTTGGGATGAAGCGTTTTTACGCGGCCGTCCATAATTTCCGGAAAACCGGTGACATCAGAAATAGAAATCGTTTTTACCCCTGCGGCATCCAATGCTTTGCGGGTTCCTCCGGTGGAAATAATTTCGTATCCGGCTTTTTCAAGTCCTTTTGCGAAATCCACCAGACCAGTTTTGTCTGAAACACTGATTAAAGCTCTTTTCATAAGGTTCCCTCCTCTAATGTACTGGCTGCTTGATTAATGACCCGCCAGAAAAGGTCATACTCTTTTGCATGAACAGCCGTTTCCAGCTCTTCAAGGCTCCAGGATGGGTCAATAATGACCCTTTCCTGGCCAATGATTGGACCTGTGTCGACACCAGCATCTACAAAGTGGACGGTGACGCCGGTTTGTCCAACCCCAGCTTCAAATGCATCCCGAATGGCATGCCCTCCGGGAAACTCCGGCAGATACGCCGGATGAATATTGATAATGCGCATGTCGTAAGCATTCAGCAGAACGGTTCCGATGTAGCGCATATAGCCGGAAAGAATAATCAGATCAATGCCGTTCTCCTTCAGGATTTTCAGGATGGCCGTTTCATAAGCTTCCTTGTTTTCAAAATCCTTTGGATTGATCCAGTATTCCGTCACGCCGTGGTTTCTGGCTCTTTGCCTTGCAAAGGCGTTTTCCTTGTCACAGATCACCAGAGGAATTTCCACCTTTAAAGAACCATCTTCGGCATGTTTGAGCAGCTCTTCCAGATTCGTTCCCGAACCCGAGGCAAAAACAGCTGCTTTCATCACTTCAGCACGACCTCGCCGGAGTCAGTCACTTTTCCAATCACATAGGATTCCTGTCCGGCTTCTTTCAATGTGGACATCAAATCTTCTGCTGCATCAGGAGCTGCAGCAATCACAAATCCGATACCCATGTTGAAGACGTTGTACATTTCATGGTCGCTGATGGAGGAGCGTTTCTGAATGAAATCAAAGATTGCCGGTTTTGGGAATGAATTCAGTTCAATCTCAACACCCTGGCCTTCATTGAGCATTCTTGGAATATTCTCAAAGAATCCGCCGCCGGTGATGTGGGCCATTCCATGGAGGCCTTCCTTGCCGAACAGCGTTTTCACAGGTTTGACATAAATTTTGGTTGGCTCAAGAAGCACATCGCCCAGACGTTTTCCGTCCAGTTCTTCAAAGGCTTCTTTCGGATCAAGCTGATTGTCCTTAAACAGGACTTTTCTGACCAGAGAGAATCCGTTGGAGTGAACGCCGGAAGACGGCAGCCCGATGAGAACATCACCGCTCTGCACTTTGGTTCCATCGATGAGATTCTGACGATCCGCAGCGCCGACGCAGAAACCGGCCAGATCATAGTGATGAATATCATACATATCCGGCATTTCAGCGGTTTCGCCGCCAATCAGAGCTGCGTCCGAAAGAACGCAGCCGTCAGCTACGCCTTTGACAATCTGTTCAATGACCTCCGGATGATTCTTGCCCACAGCAATGTAGTCCAGAAAGAACAGCGGGGCTGCACCCTGAACAAGAACGTCGTTGACACACATGGCCACCGCATCAATGCCGATGGTATCGTGCTTGTCCATGGCAAACGCCAGCATCAGTTTGGTTCCGACTCCGTCTGTACCGCTTACCAGCACAGGATCTTGAAAGCCGGCTTTTTTCAAATCAAACATCCCTCCAAAAGCACCTAAAGAGTCAATTGCTCCCGGTGTCTGAGTTCTTGCCACATGGGATTTGATTCGGCGGACACTGTCGTATCCTGCTTCCAGGGAAACCCCTGCTTCCTTATATTGATCAGCCATTTATAATTCCTTTCCTGATTCCTTCTTCTGCCAAGGCTGGCGCAGCTGAAGACATAAGCTCTCAGCTGCTTTTCAGCCTGCTGACTGGCAGTTGTTTTTTTCTTCTGTCTATTAAAAGATTTCTTCTGTCTGTTAATAGAAAGGCAGATTTGTTTTATTCGTGAGTGAAGAAGCGGACGCCGTTTTCAAACAGATTCTGTTTTTTATTTCCGGCAATGTTCTGGAACAGGCCTTCTTCATATCGTTCCGAATGACCCATTTTTCCCAGAATTCTTCCATCTTCCGAAACGATGCCTTCCACCGCCATAAACGCGCCGTTGCGGTTGTCCAGTCCGTCCATGGTCGGCTCACCCTTTTCGTTGACGTACTGGAAGGCAATCTGACCGCGCTTGGACATTTCATCAAACATCTCTTTGGAGCAGACAAATTTGCCTTCCCCGTGGCTGATGGCAATGGAATGCATTTCGCCCGGTTCCATTGACTGCAGCCATGGAGAGTTGTTGGATGTGACTCTTGTTCTGGCCATGTGGGAGACATGACGGTTGATATCATTTCTGAACAGAGTGGGAGATGCTTCATTGACAGCATTAATGTCGCCGTAAGGCAGCAGTCCGGATTTAATCAGAGCCTGGAATCCATTGCAGATCCCAAGGATCAGACCATCGTTGGCTCTCATCGTTTCTACCGCTGAGGCAATCTTTTTATTGCGCAGAACATTGACGATGAATTTTCCGGATCCGTCTGGTTCATCTCCCAGGGAGAAGCCTCCCACAACCATCAAAATCTGAGCTTTTGAGATTTCGTCCGCCAGAATGTCGATGGATCGGTTGATGTCTTCAACGGACTGGTTGTTGAACACCAGGGTATGGACTTCCGCTCCGGCTCTTTCAAACTGAGCGGCTGTATCGTATTCACAGTTCTGTCCCGGGAAGACCGGAATAACGACAACCGGTTTTTCCACTTTGACCTTGGAGTATGTTTTTTCACCTTTGTACAGCGGGGTTTCCACCACTGCCGCAGCATCCTCATTTACGATTCTTGGATAAAGAGAATCATAGCGTTTGGTCCACAGCTTGAAGGCATCCTCCAAAGATGTTCTTTCATTATTTATATAGAGAGCAGGTTCTTCGATGGTTTGTCCCACCAGAACCCAGTTTTCTTTTTCGACAGGTTCTTTCACTTCCACCAGAATGGAACCAAGATCCAGAGCCGATGGATGCTCGGCATGAATGTCTGCACCAATGCCGTTTCCAAAGGCCATTTTTGCAGCCGCAGCATCGATTCCGCCGATCCGCAGAGCTTTGGCAGCCGCTGCATTGCCTTTTTTGTTTTCTTCTTTTAAGGAAGCAAAATTGGCTTTGAGCTGTTCATAGTCAGGAGTTCCGTCTGCCAGAGGGGTATGTTTGATTACATACAGATTCCGGCCGGCTTCTTTAAAGGCTCCGCTGATGACGTCGTCTGTGCTTCCGTACGTTACTGCAAAGGTAATCAGGGTTGGAGGCACATGGATTTCGTTGAACGTTCCGGACATGGAATCCTTTCCGCCAATAGATGGAGTGCCCATGGCCATCTGGGCCTGAATCAGCCCCAGCAAAGCCTGCGTGGGAGCGCCCCATTTTTTTGGATCTTTTCCAAGGCGCTCAAAGTATTCCTGGTTGGTCAGTCTGGCTTTAGCCGGATCGGCTCCCATGGCTGCCAGCTTCGCCAGTGCTTCCACCACGGAATACTGGGCAGACAGGTAAGGAGAGAATTTGGCCAGTGCCGGATCGTATCCGTAGGTCATGAAGGAGCAGGTATCAGTAAAGCCGAACACAGGCAGCTTCTGAACGGAACCGTCTTCCGGCGTGTTCTGGTATTTGCCTCCAAAAGGCATCAGTACAGTGCTTTTGCCAATGGAAGCATCAAACATCTCAGCCAGGCCAATCTGACAGGCAACATTTGGATCCTGCAGCACTTCGGCCAATGTTCTTTCTTCTGCTTCAAACGGGTTGCTTCCTCCAAGAGACTCGATGACAACATCCTGTTTCTGACGGACACCATTGGTATCCAGGAAAGAGCGGGCCATATCCACAATGGTTTTGCCTTTCCACTTCATCACCAGACGAGGCTCTTCTGTCACGACGGCTGGAATAACCCCATCCAGATTTTCTTTCCGGCATTCTTCCAGGAAGGCGTCCAGATCCTTTGGATCAATGCACACAGCCATACGTTCCTGACTTTCAGAAATCGCCAGTTCTGTTCCGTCCAGACCTTCGTATTTCACCGGAACTACATCCAGGTTGATTTCCAGACCATCTGCCAGTTCACCAATGGCGACAGATACACCGCCTGCACCAAAGTCATTGGCTTTTTTGATCAGTTTTGTCACCGCAGGGTTGCGGAACAGTCTCTGCAGTTTGCGTTCGGTGACTGCATTTCCCTTCTGTACTTCAGAAGAGCATTTTTCCAGAGAAGTATCGTTGTGCTCCTTGGAAGAACCGGTGGCTCCTCCAATGCCGTCACGGCCGGTCGCACCGCCGATGAGAATGATCAGATCGCCGGGAGCCGGTTTTTCCCGTTTGACATGGCTTTTTGGAGCCGCCCCGACAACACCGCCGACTTCCATGCGTTTGGCTTTGTAGCCTTCATCAAAAATTTCCTCAACGAATGTAGTGGCCAGGCCGATCTGGTTTCCATAGGAGGAATATCCATGAGCGGCTGTTTTGGAGATTTTGGACTGAGGCAGCTTATGCTCCATGGTTTCGGACAATGGAGCGGTGATATCCCCTGCTCCGGTAATCCGGACAGCCTGATAGACATAAGAACGTCCGGACAGCGGATCGCGGATGGCTCCTCCGATGCAGGTGGATGCCCCGCCGAAAGGCTCGATTTCGGTGGGGTGATTATGGGTTTCGTTTTTAAACATGAGCAGCCATGTTTCCGTTTGGCCGTTCACATTTACTGGTATTTCAATGGAGCAGGCATTGATCTCATCGCTGATCTCTTCATCCGCCAGACGTCCGTCTTTGCGCATGGCTCTTCCGGCAATGGTTGCCATATCCATTAAAGTCACTGGTTTTTCATCCCGGCCAAGATCGTGGCGCATGGCCAGATACTGAGCCAGCGCTTCTTCCAGCTGCTTCTTATAGGTTTCTTCGTTCACGGAAATGTTTTCCAGAATGGTTTCAAAAGTGGTATGGCGGCAGTGATCGGACCAGTAGGTATCCAGAACCCGGATCTCTGTCAGAGTCGGATTTCGGTGTTCCGTATCTCTAAAGTAGTCCTGCACGAAGGCCAGATCATCCAGAGACATGGCCAGTCCCAGTTCGTTCAGCATGCCGGCCAGTTCTTCTTTTGTCCGTTCCGTAAATCCTTCCATCACCGGAACATCCTCCACCTGCAGATCCAGGTCATCTTCCAGTTTGGAAAGATCTTTTTTCTGTGCTTCCACCGGGTTGATCAAATACTCCTCGATGGCTTTTTTCTGCTGCTCATCCGCATTTTTCATCAGCATCAGAGTGCCCGAATGAATGCGGACAGATTTTTTATTGTTCAAAAGCATCAGACACTGCATGGCAGAATCTGCTCTCTGGTCATACTGACCGGGCAGATATTCATAGGCCAAATAGTCTGTTCCTTCCAGATTTACGTTTTCAAACACCTGGTCGGTAACCGCTTCGGCCAGGACGCTTTCCTTTAACAGCTGCAGATCTTCGGCTTGGGCATTAAAAATGTCATAGATGTTGAAGAGCTCAATTTCAAAATCATCCCGAAGATTCAGAAAGGTTTTCAGGTTCTCCTGCAAAGAGGTCTGTTCGACCTGAAACCCCGGTTTCTTTTTCACATACAGACGGGTATTCATTCAGCCTCCTGCAGTCTGGAACCAGCCAGAACACTTTCTTTCTGCGCTTTTTTGAAAGCGGCAACCTTCTTTTGCACGGCAGGATCTGCCAGACCGATCATCTGAGCAGCCAGAATGGCTGCATTCTTTGCTCCGGCTTTTCCAATCGCAACGGTGGCCACTGGAACGCCTGCGGGCATCTGAACGGTGGACAGCAGACTGTCCATGCCCCCCAGAGCACTGGTCTGCATTGGAATTCCAATGACAGGCAGTACGGTGGAGCTGGCAATCACTCCTGCAAGATGCGCTGCCCCTCCTGCAGCGGCAATAATAACTTTCACGCCGTTTTCAGCTGCCTTTTCGGACAGTTCAAGAACTGCCTCCGGTGTGCGGTGAGCGGACAGAACGCGAACCTCATAGGGAATGTCCATTTCCTTTAACTGCGCCATGCAGCCTTCCATTGCCGGAAGGTCGGAACGGCTTCCCATTACAACAAGAACAAGTGGTTGACTCATACAATTCCTTTCCATGAAAAAAGCGCATCTGAAAAAACAGACACGCTAAAAAGTGCAATTCGATCATATTCAGCTTTTGATGTCATTAAAGTTAAGACCATAACTTTATTCCTCCAAAAGAGCAGTCACGCTGCAGAGGTATCTTATTCAAAAGGCAAGCCAAAAGCAATATGCATTTTCGATAAGTCTGGATGATCTTTCGTACAGCCTGTTTTCAGAAAACCTAAAAAAAACCGCACAAGAACAGACTCATGCGCAAAAAAAGACAGATTTTTAAATCTGCCTGTTCTCATTCTTGAACTCAATTTTTACAATCACGCCGTCTGTCTCCCGGCCAAATTTTTTCCATTCTGTTTTTTGGCAGACCCAAAAACCCGCTTTTTCAAAAAGCTTTAAAACACCTTGGCGGTCGGCTTCAAAATTGTCATACAGAGCCTGAATTCCATTGGCTTTGGCATAGGCGCACAAAAGCTTCAGTCCAACCAGGCCATATCCTCTGTTTCTGTATCTGCCCTCAATGATCATTCCGCACTCATCGTTTCCGGATGCCGGATTTTTCTGATAATTGACGCTGCCCACAAACCGGTCCAGCACAGGGTCGTACAGATCAGCAAAAAATGCCCCTTTCTTTTGGCGGTTTTCAAAGACGGCCTGCCATTCTTCTTTGGGACAGTCAATGCACCCAGTGGTATAGTCATATCCTTCAGACATTCCGTCGTATCCGGCGCTGCAGCTCATCGTTTCGGGATCCCTAAGCAGTTTTGCTTCCTGCCAGCAGTCTTCTGCTTTCGGAAAAAACAGTTCCAGATGGATTTTTTCTGCCGTGTCTGCCTGGTTCTGGATTTCTTTCATCGGGATCTCCTTTATTCCGTCTGGTCTTCATTCAATCATCCTTGAGATTCTTTTTAAATCTTTTTTTGAATGACATCCCTTTCAAAGGATTCCGGACCTGTTTTTTCACCCTGCGGGAGTTCCTTCTTTTTCCAATTTTGGATTTTTCGTGGATTGAATTACGTTTTGATCTTTGTATAATGAACCCGTTAATTAGGAAAAGGAGCCAATTGAATCATGGAACAGAAAGAAATGATCTACGAAGGCAAAGCCAAAAAGGTTTATGCCACTGATGATGAAAATCTCGTGATTGTGGACTACAAAGACGATGCCACAGCTTTTAACGGACTCAAAAAAGGAACGATTGTTGGTAAAGGAGCCATCAACAACCGCATGACAAACTACCTGATGAGCCAGCTGGAAAAACAGGGTGTGCCCACTCACTTTGTTGAAGAACTGGATGACAGACGCACTGTTGTAAAGAAAGTCAGCATTATTCCTCTGGAAGTCATTATCCGCAACCGCGCAGCCGGTTCTTTTTCCAAACGGCTTGGTGTTGCAGAAGGAAGCGACCTTCTGTGCCCGACTCTCGAATTCAGCTACAAGGATGATGATCTGGGCGATCCGCTGATCAACTCCTATATGGCAAAAGCCATTGGAGCAGCAACCCAGGAAGAAATCGATGAAATCACCCGCATGGCTTTTGCGGTCAATGAATTCCTGAAAGAATTCTTTGCCGGCATTGGCATCGAACTGATCGACTTCAAGCTGGAATTTGGAAAAACCAGCGACGGACAGATCGTTCTGGCCGACGAAATCTCTCCAGACACCTGCCGTTACTGGGATATTGAAACACACGAAAAATTAGATAAAGACCGTTTCCGCCGGGATCTTGGCGATCCGGAAGGTGCTTATAAAGAAGTCTTTGCCAGAATGGGACTGGGTAAGTAATAATGACAGATCAGACCATTTACCAGTCACCCCTTTCCGCCCGCTATGCCTCCAAAGAGATGCAGCATCTGTTCTCCAATGAAAAGAAATTCACCACATGGCGCCGCCTGTGGATTGCTCTTGCTCAGGCAGAGCAGGAACTGGGTCTGGACATCAGTGATGAGCAGATTCAGGAACTGATCGACCACAAAGATGACATCAACTACGAAGAAGCCAGAAAACAGGAAGCCATTGTCCGTCATGATGTTATGAGCCATGTTCACGCTTATGGCCTGCAGTGTCCGAAAGCTAAAGGAATCATCCATCTTGGCGCCACCAGCTGCTATGTGGGTGACAACACCGATTTGATCGTGATGCATGAAGCGCTGGAACTCATCCAAAAAAAACTGGCAGCCGTTTTATACCGCTTGAA
>JABUSF010000001.1:240727-243919 GCA_021443945.1 Ileibacterium sp. | reverse complement strand
CCGACCACCATTGGAAAACGCGCCGCTTTATGGGCTCAGGATCTGATGATGGATTACGAAGAAATAGAATATCTGCTGGAAAACAAGAAACTGCTGGGCCAGAAAGGCACCACCGGCACCCAGGCAAGCTTTCTGGAACTCTTTGACGGAGATCTGGACAAAGCCAAACAGATCGACGGACTGATCTGCGAAAAAATGGGGTACGACAGCTATTTCCCTGTTTCCGGCCAGACCTATACCCGCAAATACGACACCCGGGTGCTCCACGCATTAACCGGCATTGCTCAGAGTGCTCATAAATTCTCCAACGACATTCGTCTTCTTCAGCATATGAAGGAAATGGAAGAACCTTTTGAAAAAGGTCAGATCGGCTCTTCCGCTATGGCCTACAAACGCAACCCCATGCGTTCGGAACGCATGGCTGCCCTGGCCAACTATATTATTGCGGACTCGATCAATCCGGCCATCACCGCCTCCACCCAGTGGTTCGAAAGAACGCTGGACGATTCAGCCAACAAGCGCATTTCCATTGCGGAAGCCTTTCTGGCAGCCGACGGCATTCTGGATCTGTATCTGAACATTACAGACGGTCTGGTGGTTTATCCTAAAGTTGTGGAAGCAGACCTCCTTCGCGAACTGCCTTTTATGGCCACGGAAAATATTTTGATGGACGCCGTCAAAGCCGGCGGAGACCGTCAGGAACTCCATGAAGCCATCCGCCAGCATTCCATGGCTGCCGGACGGGTGGTCAAGGAAGAAGGAAAACCCAACGATTTGCTGGAGCGCATTGCAGCAGATGAACGTTTCGGACTGGACGAAAGCAAGCTTTCTGAAATTCTGGATCCCAAAAAATATGTGGGACGCGCTCCTCAGCAGACCGAGGAATTCTTTGCTGAGTACATCGATCCCATTCTTGAAAAGAACAAAGATGCGCTGGCCATTCACGCCGACATCAACGTATAGATTTGCTTTCAAGCTGCCGCTTCAGGCAGCTTTTTTTCTGCTTTTCTGTCCGGCCGGGAAACGGGATTCAAAAGCCAACGAATCCGGCAAAAAAACAGTCCGGGAACAGCATCACACAGAAATGCCAAAATTGTTGACAAGCTTTCCATTAAGTTTTAACATCCGAAGTATTCAAATGAAAATTTCTGTAAGAAAGGAAAACAGATATGAAAACAAATTCTTTGAACAAAACGGCCCTTCCTGCTGCTCTGGCGGCCGCTTTGATTCTTGCAGGATGCTCCGGCTCCGGCTCCAAAACAGAAGACAAAAAAGCCGCTTCAGACAAGACCACGTTTACCGTTGGCTTTGACTCTGAATTTCCTCCCTACGGCTTTAAGGACGGAGAAGATTATACTGGTTTTGACCTGGATCTTGCCCAGGCCGTTGCCGATTACTATGGATGGGAACTGATCAAGCAGCCCATCGACTGGGATTCCAAAGATATGGAACTGAATTCCGGCGCCATTGACTGCATCTGGAACGGATTTACCATCAACGGACGGGAAGATCAGTACACCTGGACAGCCCCTTATATCGACAATTCCCAGGTGATCGTTGTCAAGGACGGTTCCGGCATTTCCAGTCTGGATGATCTGGCCGGCAAAGTGATCGAAGTGCAGGCCGACTCCTCTGCCCTTGCAGCTCTGCAGGGGGAAGATGCAACCGATGCAGGCAAAAAAATTGCAGCCGCTGCCAGTCAGGTGGTTCAGGTTCCCAACTACAACACCGCTTTCATGGATCTGGAAGCCGGTGCTGCGGATGCGGTCGCTATGGACGTAGGAGTTGCCAATTATCAGCTTTCCAACCGTAAGGGCGGGTTCAAAATTCTTGACGATGTGATCTCCTCCGAACAATATGGGATCGGCTTTAAAAAAGGCAACGAAGAGCTGAAAAACAAAGTAACTGACGCTTTGAATGAACTGGACGAAAAAGGCACCCTGGACGAAATCATTAAAAAATGGTCCACAAAAGACGATGGTGCCTACAGTTTTCTTGAAACAACCTGGTGCTGGAAAAAATAACCGGCTGTTTCAAACCTTGAATCAGATCTTACAGTGCGGCGGAATCCATCATTCCGTCGCTTTTGTCAGAACGGAGAATAACGAATGGAGGATTTTTTGTGGAATATATCTTTTCGGTTCTGAATCAGATCGGTGACGGAATCTGGCATTCTTTGATTCTGTTTGCTCTGACTCTGATTTTCTCCATGCCCCTTGGCCTGCTTGTCTGCTTCGGGCGCATGTCAAAATGCAAGCCATTGTCCCTGCTGACCGGCTTTTTCATCTCCATCCTGCGGGGTACCCCGCTGATGCTGCAGCTGGTGGTGGTTTTCTTTGGCGTCTATTACGTCTTTGGAATCCCGGTGTCCCCGGAATGGCGCTTCTGGGCAGCCATCATTGGCTTTTCCATCAACTACTCCGCTTACTTTGCGGAAATCTACCGTTCCGGTATTGAGTCCATTCCAAAAGGCCAGTACGAAGCGGCCAAAGTACTGGGCTATACCCGGGTACAGACCTTTTGCAAAATTATTTTCCCCCAAATGATCAAACGGACACTGCCCCCCATCACCAACGAAATCATTACGCTGACCAAAGATACATCCCTGGCCTTTGTTCTGGCGTATACCGAGATGTTTACCATGGCCAAGCAAGTGGCAGCCGCCCAGTCTTCCATTACCCCTCTGTTTGTGGCAGGGCTGATGTATTACATCTTTAACCTGGCCATTGCCTTTGTTATGGAACGTCTGGAAAAACGGCTGTCCTATTACGACTAGAAAGGAGATCCTGTGGAACTTTTAAATATTGAAAACCTGAAAAAAAGCTTCGGGGATCTGGATGTTCTTCATGACATCTCCCTGAAAGTCAACAAAGGAGAAGTCGTCTCCATTCTCGGCCCTTCCGGTTCAGGAAAGTCCACCCTGCTGCGCTGCGCAGCCATGCTGGAGGAAATGAACAAAGGAACCCTGTCCTACTGCGGACAAACCGCTTTTAAAGACGGGGTTTATGCAGATAAGGCCGCCATGAAACAGATCAAGCAGCATTACGGCATGGTCTTTCAAAACTTCAACCTGTTCCCCCATTACAGTGTGATGAAAAATCTGATCGATGCGCCCGTAAGCGTCCAGAAGCGCCGGAAAGAGGAAGTGGAGCAGAAAGCCCGGGAACTGCTGAAAAAGATTGGTCTGGAAGA
>JABUSF010000001.1:238630-240636 GCA_021443945.1 Ileibacterium sp. | reverse complement strand
CCCACATCCGCTCTGGATCCGGAGCTGACCGCAGATGTTTTAAAAATGATGCGTGAGCTGGCGGAAGCGGATATGACCATGGTCATCGTCACCCACGAAATCGAATTCGCCAAAGCCGTAAGCGATCGAATCATCTTCATGGCCGGAGGCTACATTGTGGAGGAAGGAACCCCTGAAGAAGTCATCGACCATCCTCAAAACCCAAGAACAAAGGCCTTTTTGGCGAAGCTGGAAGGATAGCCTTTCAGCCATTAGAAAGTCAATTAAGAGAGAGAATCCTATGTTAAATGCAATCAAAGAAATCAACGGCACCCTCAACAGCATGGTTTGGGGCTGGCCTGGACTCATTCTGCTCGGTTTTGCCGGGGTCTGGATGACCTGGAAAACCGGGTTTTTCCAGATGTTTCACTTTGGTCACTGGATGGAAAAAACCATCGGAGCCATCTTCGGGGAAAAGCACATTACCGCCCATACCGAAGACAAATCCATTTCCCAGTTCCAGTCTCTGTGCACCGCACTGGCGGCGACTGTGGGAACCGGAAACATTGTCGGTGTGGCCGGTGCCATTGCCGTGGGTGGTCCTGGAGCCGTCTTCTGGATGTGGCTGATCGCTTTTTTCGGCATGATGACCAATTACTCAGAAAACGTACTGGGTATTTTATACCGCCGCAAAAATGAGCACGGAGAATGGTCCGGCGGAGCCATGTACTACCTCCGGGACGGTCTGGGCTCCAAAAAGGGATGCAAACAGATTGGAAACATTCTGGCCATCCTCTTTTCCGTCTTCTGCCTGCTGGCCTCCTTTGGCATTGGCAACATGAGCCAGGTCAACAGTATGGTCAGCAACATCAACAACGCCTTTGGCATTCCTGCCCTGGCCGTAGGCATCTTCCTGTTTCTGGCCGTTGGACTGGTCATTCTTGGAGGCCTGAAAAGAATTGCTGCCATGACAGAAAAACTGGTTCCCCTGATGGTCATTTTGTATCTGCTGGGAACACTGGCTGTCATTATCATGAACGGTTCTAAAATTCCTGCTGTATTTGCTTCGATTTTCCAGGGAGCCTTCGCATTGAAATCCGCTGCCGGCGGTGTAGTGGGAAGCGGAATTGCACTGGCCGTACAAATGGGTATGAAGCGCGGTGTTTTCTCCAACGAAGCAGGTCTTGGATCTTCTGTCATGGTTCACTCCAGCTCCAATGTCAAGGAGCCGGTTCGCCAGGGGATGTGGGGAATCTTCGAAGTCTTTGCTGATACCATTGTGGTCTGCACCCTGACCGCTTTGACTTTGCTGTCCAGCGGCGCTGTGGACTTAACCACCGGGCAAATGACGGAAGCAGCCGCTGCGATTGGTTCCAACAACATGATGAGCTATGCTTTTGAATCTGCTTTTGGAAAGGCAGGGTCCATGTTCATTGCCGTGGCTCTGTTCATGTTTGCCTATTCCACCGTTCTTGGCTGGAGCCATTATGGAGCCAAAGCCAGCGAATATCTCTTCGGAACCAAGTCCATCGTTCCATACCGGATCGCTTTTGTTCTGATCGTGCTGGCAGGTTCTGTCATGGAAGCAGAATTGGCCTGGGACATCTCTGACACATTCAACGGGCTGATGATGATTCCCAACCTGATCGGAGTGCTCGCCCTCTCTCCTGAGGTGGCAGCCTGCACCAAAAACTATGTCGCCCGCCATCTGCGCAAAAAAGAAGGCATTGAACCCATGCTTTCCATGTGGGATGATCTGCAGCAGTCTCAAAGCGCTGCTCTGGCTCTTGAAGGAGACAATTAGTATTTCAATCCGCTCTGTCTTTTCACAAAAAGGCAGAGCTTTTCTTTTTGTGAAAGCAAAAACGCCCTCTCAAAAAGAGAGAGCGTGCAGGGATCAGGCATTGGCCTTTGGCTTGGAAGAACCAGTTTTGCGGCTGACGTGAAGCCGGCTTTTGGATTTGTTTTTTGACAAAGTATCAGAAGCATCCTTTTTCGGGGATGGTTTCTGCCGGGAAGAAGATTTT
>JABUSF010000001.1:236403-238201 GCA_021443945.1 Ileibacterium sp. | reverse complement strand
CTGTAATCGAAGGTCATGGTGGTAAAGGAAATGACAAACTCCTTGTCATCACTGATCTTTTCCAGCCACTGGGCCTTTTCAATTTCTTCTGCGACATCCTGCTTTAAAAAACCTGGAACACCGGGCTGTTCATTCCAGAAAATCAAAGCCTGGGAATAACGTACATCGGCCTCTTCCAAAATTTTCGGCAAACCAATCACCGCCTGTTTTAAAGGAGCCGGTTTTTCTGTCAGAGCATGCTCAATCATTTTCCAGGATTCGGCTCCTGCTGCAAATCCTTCGTCATAGATGCCGTACCTTCCGGCTCTTCCGGCGATCTGACGGATTTCTGCATCTTCCAGAGGACGAAGACGGTAACCGTCAAACTTGGACTGCTCCAGCAGAACCACGCGTCGGATGGGCAGATTCATTCCCATGCCAATGGCATCTGTGGAGACCAGCACATCGGTTTGGCCTGTTCTGAATTTTCGGGCCTCTGACTGCCGCACCGTATAGGGCAGTGCCCCGTAAATCATGGAGACACCGACTTTTTTCTGCTGCAGTTCGGCAGCGGCCGCATGAACTTTGCGCTTGCCAAAGACAATAATGGCGTCCCCTTTCTGCACGTCGTTTGGGAAACGGAAATTTTTCTTCTGGCAGGTCAGTTTGGTTTTGCGCTTATGTTCTACCACTTCCACTTCGTCCCCGCAAAGCTTAATCAGTCGGCACAGCAAATCGGCAGACTCCGGACTGCAGCACAAATGAATGGTTTTCGCCCGCAGTCCCAAAACAGCAGAGGTCCATGAACTGCCCCTTTGCAGATCGGCTGCCATCTGGCATTCATCAATGACTGCTACGTCGTATTGATCGTCAAAATCAGCCATTTCACAGGTGGAAGAGACCACCCGGGCTCCTTTTGTGTACAAAGCTTCCTCTCCAGTCACCATGGAACAAGGGACGGACTGCTCCATAAACGATTCGTAAACTTCATAGGCCAGAAGGCGAAGAGGTGCCAGATACACGCCATTCTGAGCCTTTTTCAAATCCTGAAGAGCCTGGTAGGTTTTGCCTGAATTGGTGGGGCCGGAATGCACAATGAATTTGCGCTTCATTAACCGAGCCTGGGGAAACAGATCTGGATAGAACGTGGGAATCTGATCTTCCAGCGTCCAGAGGGTTTCCTTTTCTTTAAAATAGCGGCGTCCAGCCTGCTGATAATGCCGGTTCTTGGCAATGGCCCTGCAGATTTTCTTTTCGTCTCCCGGTTTCCACAAATCTGTTGGCTCTCCTGGCAGACTGGAGGGCTTCCAGGAGGAGTGATCCCATTTGGAAAACAGATCCTTAAAGATCTGCCGGTACAGTTTATCCATCAGGCTTTCATAGCTCATTCCCACTGCCGCATAGGTACGCACTTTGTAGGGACGTTTTACAAAAGATTCAATCCGCTTCATTAAATCCAGTTCCCGCACTCTGGAATAGGAGTTTTCTTCATTCATGAAGGGATCATTTTCCAGGCTCTTGTAAAAAGCTTCCTGCAGCTTTGGCTGCAGCCAGATTTTCAGTTTCCTGCTCAGTCCGGTTCTTTTGGCCCACTTTTCAAACTCCACTCCCGGTACTTTTCTTTTTTTGGATTCCATGGAGCGCAGCTTTTTGATGCGGGCACGCAGGCTGCTGTAAGCCTGCTTGTCCTGTGAATTCAGACGGCTGGCTGCAAAGGAAGTAAATTCGCTGGCCTTCCAGTCTCCCATTTCAGCCAGACTGTGAATCTTTTTCGCCTTTTTCACCGCTTCGCTGTTCTTTTTATGAGAAGAGATCACGG
>JABUSF010000001.1:228912-235105 GCA_021443945.1 Ileibacterium sp. | reverse complement strand
TTGAGCTGCAGTCTTGTTCCGTTTAAAGAAATCAATCCAATTCCCACCATGGCCAGCACAAATCCGGCCCAAAAGCCGGCTTTAATTTTGATGTTCCGGTTCAAAAACGCTGCCAGCAGCACCGTAAAGACCGGCGCACTGGAAACAATCACTGAAACATTGGCTGCGTAGGTATAGGTCAAAGCCAGGTTTTCACAGTAATAGTACAGGCTGACTCCTGTCAGCCCCGCAAATGCAAAGACCGCTTCCTGTTTCCAGGAGCGAAATGGAAGAATCTTTGGCTTGATCACCAAAAGAGCGGCCAGTCCGATCAGAAAACGGACAAACAAATTTTGGGCAGGAGAACAAACCTCCAGAACAACCTTGGATGAAATAAATGTTGTTCCCCAAATAAACACGGTAATCATGGCCAGAAGATAACCGTATCCTCTCCAGTTTTTCATAAAAAATCCTCTAAGCATCCATTCTACTAAAAACTCCCCTGGATTCCATTCTTTTTGGTTCTTCAAAATTTCCCCCTCTTTTTTCCCTCCTGTCTGTTTTTTTGACAAACTGAGGATTACCATTTTTCTAATTGGAAGGGTGTTGTTTATGAATTCGGAGAACCAGAAATATCTGTTTGAGCAGGCTTCTGCCTGGTCTGCTTTAAAAACCATGATCCTGCCGGCGGTGGCCAGTCAGATGATCGTTCTTGTCTATAACATGGCCGATACGTTTTACATCGGCCAAACCGGAAACCATTATATGACCGCTGGTGCGTCCTTAATTCTGCCGGTGTTCAACATCTGCCTGTGTATTGCCAATCTTGCCGGTGTGGGTGGCGGAACCCTGATCTCCCGTCTGCTGGGAGCCGGCTGCCAGGACCAGGCCAAAAAGGTGTGTGCCTTCTCCTTCTGGCTGGCGGCAGGAATCGCTCTTGGCTTCTCTCTTCTTTTTGGACTGTTCATCCGTCCCCTGCTCATCCTTCTGGGGGCCTCCCCATCCGTTCTGCCCTATGCCTTGCAGTATTCCATGTTTGTGGTGGTCCTGGGGGCATTTCCCACTGCGATGTCTAATGTCATGGCCAACTTTATGCGCTCCATTGGCTGTTCGGGTCAGGCCAGTTTCGGAATTACAATGGGCGGCGTTTTGAACATCCTTCTGGATCCCCTGTTTATGTTTGTTCTTCTGCCCAAAGGAATGGAAGCAGCAGGAGTGGGCATTGCGACTCTGCTTTCCAACTGCATTTCCTTTGGCTACTTTCTGATCACCATTTTTAAAAGCGATCAAGCTGCAGGCCTGTCCTTCCGTTTATCCCGCCAACTTCCCTCCAAAGAAAATATTCTGGCCATTTTCAAGGTGGGTGTTCCCTCTTCCATCACAACCCTTCTGTTTGATCTGGATTACATCGTCCTGGACAAGCTGATGGCTTCCTACAGTGAATCTGCATTGGCGGCCATTGGCATTGTGCTGAAAGTGGAAAGAATGCCTTTGAACGTGGGGATCGGCATTTGTCAGGGAATGGTTCCCTTAACTGCCTGGAACTATGGATCGGGAAACTGGAAGCGGATGAGGGAGTTTATTTCCAAATCTCTGTTCTGCGGTTTGACTTTTGCCGCTTTGTGCATTGTGGTTTATGAACTGTTTGCCTTGGACATTGCCAGCGTATTTATTTCAAACAGAGAGACAGCAAAACTGGCGGCTGACTTTCTGCGCGTCCGCATTCTGGCCACTCCTCTAATGTTTGCCAGCTTTTTTACCGTCCACCTGTTTCAAGCCCTTGGTCAGGGAGGACGAGCCCTGTTTCTTGGCATCTTTCGGTGGCTGGTGTTCAACATTCCCATGCTCTATTTGTTAAATGTTCTGATGGGTCAAATGGGGCTGGTGTATTCCCAGAGTGCAGCCGATCTTCTGACGGTCACTCTTTCCTGGATGGTCTGGCGCCGCTTCACCAAAAAAATAAACCTTTAACGAGCACGTAAACCGACTGTATTTCATACATTTTATGTTCATTTCTTAAACGTTACATAATGTTATGTAAGCGTTACTTTGCGGTAATGTAACGAAAATTCCCGCTCTTTCATTTTCAAGGAAAACAATTTGTATTATCAAAAGGGTATACGTTTTAGATTGTTTACCAGAGGAAAATTGTCTTTTTCAGATTGTTTTCGATTGCAGACAGCCATTTCTGCGTATACCCTATAGATGACAGAAGTGGTGGTGATCTTCTTATGATCGAAAACCGAATGAAAGAGCTGCGTGCCCGGGAGTCCCTCACACAGGAAGAACTTGCCAAGCTGACAAGCATTTCCAGACAGGCTGTCTTGTCAATTGAAAACAAAAAGTACATTCCCTCTCTTGAGCTTGCCTTCCGAATCGCCTCTGCTTTGAATGAACCAATTCAAAATGTATTTTTCGTGGTTCAGGATTAAGAATCTGCATAAGAGCCGCATTGAAATTCAATCATATTCTTATTTGTATTTTCTTATTCAGTTTTCCAGTGTCTGCTTATAGCAGGCCTCCAATTGCAAAAAACCTGGCTGTGTCAGCCAGGTTTTTTGTTTGTCATTTCACATTTTCAGTCAATTCAGCAGAAGCTTATTTAGAATACGCCCAGACTGCATTGGATTCACTGAGCACTTCAGAATAATCCCAAAGCTGACTGCTGCGTTTCAGGGAGTTTGGATCATGAATTTTCATTTGTCCATTTTCATCCTTATACGCCACAATAAAGTGCCCTGTAGTGGTAAATTTTCCAGGCATCATGCTCAAAATCAAAATTTTTCCATCGGCAAGAGCGGCTTTTACACTTTCCTCATCAATATTGACGCTTTCGGACTGAATTCCGTAATAGTCTGCAGCTTCCGTCAGCAGCTCATTGGAGGTTCCCACTCCCAGAACATACATTCCTGCATCCTCAGAATGACGGGCCACAACATTTGGGGTGACCATGGGATCCTGATTCAGGTAGGAAATGACCATTGCCAGTGCAGTGGGAGCACAGCCTGCATATGCCACATCCAAATCACCATAGGGATAATATCCCCATCGCAGATCCC
This sequence comes from Ileibacterium sp., assembly GCA_021443945.1. Taxonomy (GTDB): domain Bacteria; phylum Bacillota_I; class Bacilli_A; order Erysipelotrichales; family Erysipelotrichaceae; genus JABUSF01. The sequence continues at coordinate 232,067 of JABUSF010000001.1, read as the reverse complement.
ACTGAATCAGACCGGGCACTTCGTTCAGATTCTCGGAAAGAGCGGGGGTTCCGGATTGATAATTGGATCTTTCCGGATAGGCTTTTACAAATTCATAGCGGTCCGTATCCCGCAGATAAAAAGTCAGAATGTCTTCACTGTAGTCGCCAATATTCAAAAACAGGGATGCTGCTTCCGGATTTCCAGTAAGGTTTTTTAAATCCATTACCTGTTTATAATACTCATCGCTGACCTTCTCATCCGGTTTGTACTGATCCAGGAGGGAGAAATCCGTATCCGTCAGTGCCATCTGCTTGAGGGATTGAAAAGTTTCAGAGCTGATCTCGGAAGGCTGCTGCACAGAATCCAAGGACTTGACAAAATCTTCATGTTTTTCGATGACCGCTGCAATGTCTTCTTTCATATTTTTCTGTTTTATCATACCGTATATCTTTTTATTGGCCCAAAGGACACCCCAGGCTGTCAAACCCAGAAGAATGCACCCACAAACCACTGCAATCAGCACATTTCGCCGATTGATCTTTCTTCGTTTCTTGATTTTTTGCATAGTTTAAACTCCATTTTGCGCTAAAGTACATTATACAAAGAGGAATTCTATCACAAAGAATATTGAAAAAAAAAAGAATCCGTTTTCTCAAAACAGTCTAGAAAAAAAGGAAGCTGCATCAGCTTCCTTGATGGGCAAGGCGGCGTTCAATAATTTCCTGGCATTCTTTAAGAAAACCAGGATCATCATTCGTCTTTAAGCATTGGAGTGTCAGCTGCTTTTGGGTATCCGGTACATAACTGTCCTTAAAATACTCATACTGGCTTTTCACATAGGTGATTTTTCGGGTCAGTGAGGTCCGGTTAAAACCATACCCTGCCACTTGAACCATGTTCATTTGCATCAGACGCCGAATGACGCTTTGCAGTGTATTCCGGTTCAGATTGGGGTTAATCTCCAGAATTTCATGAAGGCTTAGCGGTTGATCTGCTCTCCACAGCAAATCCATAACCACCAGTTCCTGTTTAGTCAGCATGCCTTCAATCAACATAAAATCCCTCCTTGAGGTGTTTTAACCATGCTTAGTTCTCATTGTACCGAATACTTCAATTTTTTGATATTTAAATCTGAAATCTTTTTACGTGTTCCAAAAGAAAGCGGCGGTATTTCGCTTTTATTTAACCGGTCTCACCCGATAATCTAAAAGAAGGTGATAACTATGAATAAAACCATCTTTCAGTGTTTTGAATGGTATCTGCCTGCCGACGGCAGTTTATACAAAAATTTGATTTCCACCTCTTCAGCTCTGGCAGCCAATGGCTTTACTCATGTATGGATGCCTCCTGCTTCCAAAGGGTTTACCGGCCGAAATGACGTGGGTTATGGAGTTTACGATTTATATGATCTGGGAGAATTCCGCCAGAAAGGCAGCATCGGTACGAAATACGGGACCAAAACCCAGTATCTCAAAGCCATTCAGTCTTTGCAGAAGAAAAAAATACAGGTGATTGCTGATGTCGTTCTCAATCACCGGATGGGAGCGGACCAAACAGAAGACATCATGGCCCGGAATATGGATGAATCCAACCGGTATCATGCCATCAGCGCCTATCATCCGGTTCAGGTCTGGACCCGGTACACCTTTGAAGGGCGAAACGGAAAGTACTCCTCGTTCCAGTGGAACTGGACACACTTTACCGGCACGGACTGGGATGAGCTAAGCAAAAAGCACGGGATTCTGGAGTTTGAAGGGAAAAACTGGAATCCCAATGTGAGCAAGGAAAACGGCAACTTTGACTACGTCATGGGAAGCGACATCGATTTCTCCAATCCGGAAGTCATTCACCATCTTTACCAGTGGGGCAAATGGTACACCAAAACCACCGGTGTCAACGGATTTCGTCTGGATGCGGTCAAAAGCATTGATTCCCAGTTTTTTCCTCAATGGCTCAATACCATGCACCGGTACGGAAACCATCCCAATCTTGCCATTGGTGAATACTGGACCGGCAACATTTGGGAGCTGAAAGAATATCTCAGCCACAGCGGTTACTGCATGAAGCTGATGGACGTTCCCCTGCATTACCATCTCATGCAGGCAGCCGGCTCCAATGGAACCTACGATATTCGAAATCTGTACGCCTATACTCTCAGTCAAACCGATCCGGAATTTTCCTGCAGTTTTGTGGATAATCATGATACCCAGCCCGGTCAGGCTCTGGAATCCTGGGTAATGGACTGGTTCAAGCCCCAGGCTTATGCCTCCATCCTGCTCAACCGCTGCAAACTTCCCTGTGTATTCTATGGGGACTACTATGGAATTCCCCACAACAATAAGCAGCCGGTTTGGCTTCTTCGGGAAATGATCTGGATCCGGGCCAATCTTCTGGAAGACAACATTGTGGATTTATACGACGATGATTTGCAGAAAGCCTGTTGGATGGCATACAGTACCGCTCATCCGGTTCTGGTTTTATTTACCATTGCAGACTGGAAGGAGAAAACGGTCCATGAACCCAGCTTTGCAGGAATGACCTTTGAAGATGCCGGCAATCCAGGCAATAAAGTGACTTTTAATTCCTCCGGCGATGGCCGGCTGACCTGTCCTCCCGGAGGATTGTCGGTCTATATTCTGGAAAAAGATGCGGCTGCAATGAAAAAAGCCCTCAAAACAAAAGGCGGTCTTCGCTCTCTTCTTTCCAGAAAGAAATCCTGAACATTCAAAAAGCCGCGCAAACCGCGGCTTTTTGAATGACAGACTGTCAGACCATCCGATTCTTCATTTCCTTCAGAGCTTTGTAGTCAATCACTCCGATGTCTTCCACAATTTCCATTCCCAAAGACTCCAGATAATCCCGGGCCTGTTCGTAGTATCGTTTGTCCAAATAGTCCGGCTGGTGGCAGTCCATGCCGATCACGGCTTTACAGCCTTCTTTGGCTGCAATTTCCCAAAAACGATGATGAGGATAACATTCTTCATGGTACATCTGATTGGCAATCATTCCTGTACAGTTGTATTCGACGGGAATGTTTTTTTCAGCCGCCAGCCGGGCCAGTTCCGTAAAAGCCTGTTCCACATCCTCATCCATTTGCAGCAGATCGGAGCGCAGGAACAGTTCCGGATGGGCAAAACAGGCATACATGCCGGTATCCAGCGCCCGTCTGGCAC
>JABUSF010000001.1:225907-228813 GCA_021443945.1 Ileibacterium sp. | reverse complement strand
ATCATGTTCAATGCACAAGTCCAGCATCCAGTCCATATACTCCGGCTCATATTCCGCCTCCATTCCAAGGCGGATTTCAATTTGGTCTTTGTATTTTTCCCGAAGCTGCTTCACTGACTGGACATATCCTTCAAACTGTTCCGGTTTCATCCGGATTCGGGACGTATAGTTTTTAAAAGGCCAGCAGGTATGGTCAGAAAACCCCAGAATTTGATACCCGTTTTTGACAGCCTCTTTGACATAGTCCTCGTCAGAACCATACGCATGACGGCATCGTCTGGTGTGAGTATGGAAATTGGTCAGCATCAACAGATCCTCCTTACGGTCAAAACGCATTTCATTACTGACAGTCTACCAAAAAAAAGAACCGCTTTTTGGGCGATTCCTGTTTAATGGCCAATGCTTTTCTTTCTTCTTTTGAAAGATTTGCTGTCCTTTGTATTTTTTGCCTGTCTGTTTCGCCTCGTGAGAAAGCGGTGGTCTTTGGCAGGCCGTTGTTCACTGACGGAATCCGTCTGTTTTTCGGTCTGTTCTTTCATTGCCTGAATGGCTTTGAAATCGGTTTTTCCAATGTCCTCTACAATTTCAATGTTCAAAGACTCCAGATACTCTCTTGCCTGCTCGTAATATTTCCTCTCCAGGTATTCGGGCATGTGGCAGTCCATGCCAATGACCGCCCGGCATCCTTCCTCTTTGGCAATCTCCCAGAAACGGTGATGAGGATAGCGTTCTTTTCCCGATGCCTGGTTGCAGATCATTCCCGAACAGTTGTATTCCACCGGAATGTTCAGACGGGCAGATGCCTGAGCCAGAGTTCGAAAAGCCTGTTCTATATCCTCGTCATAAGAGAGCAAAGCCGAGCGCATAAACAGTTCCGGGTGAGCAAAGCAGGCATACATCCCAGTTTCCAGCCCTTCGATGGCGGTTCGGACATACTCCTTCAATCCCTCTTTGTCCAAAAGTCCTGTATAGGTTCCGTTTTCTTCTCCCATGACATAATGATGGCCTAGAATCAGATAATCCACATCATACCGAACACACAGATCCAGCATCCAATCCATATAGGCCGGATCGTATTCTGCTTCCAGTCCCAGACGGATCTCAATCCAGTGCCTGTATTTTTCCCTCAGATGCTTGACGGAGCGTACATAGTCGGGGAAATCGGACGGACTCATGCGCATTCTGGATTCCCGTTTCTGATAAGTCCACTGGACGTATTTTTGAAAATCGGCAGCAGTTTTGATTTCTTTTGGATAATTGTTTTCATGTACCGTTTTCCCTACGTAAGGCCAGCAGGCATGGTCCGCAAATCCAAGAATTTTATATCCGTTTTGAATCGCTTCTTTGACATAGTCTTCATCCGAGCCCCAGGCATGACGGCATCTTGTTGTATGGGTGTGAAAGTTTGTAATCATTGCCGTCCTTCCTTTCTCTTTTCAAATGGGCCATCCTTCCAAAAATCTGTCATCCAGTGGAAGGGGGTGCTTTCAATAGGGTTGGCTGGCCGAGATCTAAACAGACAGGGCATTCATCTCATTCAGCCTTCGTCTGGCCATTTCCCTGCAGCCATCCAGCATGTAATTTTCCATATCAGATATGTAAACCAGTTTGGGCAAATCCCGCTCCGGAATGAAAGAGGCCAGCCTTTCTGCAAGTTCCCCCATATCACTTGTCATGGGGGAGCGGACAGCGATCACATCCGGGTCAATCAGGCAAAGAGAAGGCAAAAGCTCTCGGGTGACCAGCTCATAACAGCCAGGTTCCGTTTTGCTCAATGCTTCTCTGGTATTGGAATACTGCATCTGATGGACAAAGTAATGCATCTCGCCCGCTCTGCCGTTGCTGCCCTGGAGGATCTTTTGATCAATGACAATTCCCTGCCCTCCGCTGATCTCCCCATAGGGATGGGACAGGAAGATCACGGATTGATATTCCGGATTTTCCAGCGCGAATCCCAGAGCACTCACGTTGGCGTTGTTGTTCAACACAGCAGGTACATGATATCGCTCTTCCAGAAGTTTCTGCAGGTTTTCCTGCTTGTACTCTGACTGGAATAAAGTCCACATTCCATTTTTAAACTCACCAGGCAAAGCCAGAGAAATCATCGAGACAGTCGGCTTTGCATCCTGCCCATTCCAGAGAGCCTGGATCTGACTGAACAGACTGTCGAGAAGATCGATGAAATTTACCCCAAACTTTCTGGGTTTGACCTGAGAGTCTTCCAAAATCTGCTGATCTCCCTCATAGACGCGGCCATATGTGCGGAAATTTTCCGTGCCGCAAATCGATCCAACAGAAATGACCAAATTCTGCAAAGACGAAGAGAAGCAGTCAGACTCGCTTCGTCTTCTTTCTTCTTCCATCTTTTTTTCCCGATAATCCTTCATCTGTTCGTTCAGGATGCTGAGCATTTTAAATGCGTTGTTCTGAGCAAATACCGCAGTCGGCATTTGTAAAATCAGTTTCCTGGGAAGACAATTGACAATTTTTTTAAAATTATAGTTGATTTGCGGGGCGGTCAATATAACGTCATATAAAGGAGCTTTTTCATAAAGAAAGCAATAACTGGAAGCATCAAAGGAATAATCCAGGCCCATCGCTTTGGCAGTTTCATTCAAAAGCTCAGCAAAATAGCCTGTGGTTGCCCCGGAAGTACAGCAAAGCAGAACCCGGACCTTTTCGTGATCCTTCAAATCGGAAAATGCTTCCATCATTTCATTATAAAGGGCAATGGCATACTCCATCGTCTGCAGCTGGAAATGAAGATAATACTTCACGGCCATATCAGCTTTGTTATAGATCATCATTTCCACGATGTCATCGTCATAGAAACGAATTTCACAACGGCCATAAGGACTGTCAATGGCATACCCTTCCCGATCAATGAAAGTTTTTTCGAATTCGCT
>JABUSF010000001.1:224031-225399 GCA_021443945.1 Ileibacterium sp. | reverse complement strand
CGCATGTTGCCTTTCAGTTTGCGGCGGTCATTGTAAGCATATTTGAAGCTGTGCATAACCTGCTCATTAGCGGTTTTGTACAGTGTATGTTTAGATCCAAAATAACCTTTGGCCAGTTTTAAGACCTTTTTTCTTCTCTGACGGGATACGGTTCCACCTTTAACTCTTGCCATTTTATTTCATCCTTCCTTTACTTCACCAGCATATTTTTAATGCGTTTGTAATCACTCTTGTCAACCAGACCAGGTTTAGCTAATGCACGTCTCTGATCTTTTGTTTTTCCATGGAAACGATGGGATGTATAAGCGTGATGTCTTTTCAGTTTTCCGCTTCCTGTAACTTTTACACGTTTTGCCAGACCTCTGTGGCTCTTCATTTTAGGCATGTGAATTCCTCCTTCGCTTATGGTCAGCTTATTACTTTTCTGCCTGTTTCTTCTTCTGTGGGGCCAGTATTAAGGACATTGTATTTCCTTCAAGAGTGGGTTTCTTTTCCACCACGACAATGTCTTTCAACTGCTCCAGGAAATCATTCATAATCTGTTTGCCAACTTCCTGACGAGTCATCATACGGCCACGGAATCTCATATCTATCTTGACTTTCATGCCCTGCTCGATCCATTTGCGGGCCTGACGCAGTTTTGTATCAAAGTCATGAGTATCTACAACTGGAGACAGACGCAGAGCTTTCAGTTCAACTGTATGCTGTTTGCGTTTGGCTTCTTTGGCTTTCTTCTGCTGTTCGAAATGGTATTTACCATAATCCAGAACTTTGCAGACCGCAGGACGTGCTTTAGGAGCTACGCATAATAAGTCCAGATTCTGACGGTAAGCAATGTCGAGCGCTTCACGTTTGGACTTCACTCCTAACTGTTCCCCGTTGGCATCAATTACGAGCACTTCTCTAAAGGGGATCTTTTCATTGAACAAGTCATCGTTGACATTGTTCGGGGCAACTTTACGATTGTTGATAGTTGAGTACCTTCCTTTCAAAACATTTGGCAATAAAAAAATGGGCACACTGCACCCATACCGAAGTCATAATAAAATAAGACAACTGGCATTGACCCATGTGCCTTTGCACATCAGGTGAGAAGGGGTGCTTCTTCTTTCCATTTCTTCTTAGGGAGATTAACAGATTTCATCCCCCAATGCAAGTTTTCGACTCTGCATTTGAGATCATCTTTCCATCTCTTTTATATTTCTGCAGCTGCGTACCGCCAAATCAAAGGCCCGCAGCTGGTTGTGTCTAATAAAAACAGATCACGAAGAGTGATCTGGTAATCTTCAAATGGTGGATCCTTAGGGATTCGAACCCTAGACCCACTGATTAAGAGTCAGTTGCTCTGCCAGCTGAGCTAAGGATCCA
>JABUSF010000001.1:218519-220685 GCA_021443945.1 Ileibacterium sp. | reverse complement strand
GCAGATGCATGGATTGAGAAGAAAGTCAGCGATTTAAAAGGCAAATTCCGCTGTGTGGTCGCCTCTTCCGATTCCCTGGTTCAGAACTCCATTTTAGCCAGCGGAGGAGCCCGCATTTCGGCAAGAGAGCTGGAACAGAGAGTGGAAAGCGCCAAGGCCTCTTACCGGGGATGGATGAAAAATAACAGACTCCAGTAGCTGCGTTTGTACGGATTCTTTGTATTTTTGAACTCAAGAAACACTTCAAAGGCTTATACTATTAAAAAAGGAGCTAAAGAATGAAAGCATTAGACTTATGGAAAAATGATGCCGAGCCGGTTCTGGAAGATGAATCTCTCGTGCTTACAAAAAAGGCTCTGGAAAAAGCTCTGAGCCTGGTTGAAAAGAAAATGGGACAGCCGATGACAGAAGCCCAGCGCAAAAAAGCAGAGCAGAAAGCCAAAGAAAAACAGATTCAGCGTGCCATTGGCGGCATTTTGACTGTAGCCGCCATTGGGGGAGCTGCCGCTGCTCTTGTTCAGTATGGACAGGAAAAGAAAGCTGAAGAAGCTGAACAGAAAATGCAGGAGCAGAAAGAGCTCTACCGCAAACTGGCCGCACGGAAAGGACGTTTATGATCGAACATTCCAATACATTGGAACATCTGGATCTTCCTGAACTTTCAGAAAAGCTTCATGAACGGCTTGAAGCCAGAAGAAGCCATTATGAACGGATTATGGCCCAGCACGAAACGCTGCGTCATGAAGAAAAAATCCGCTACATTCGGGATCTGATGATCCTGCTGGCCGCTTTCCTTGCCATCGTAGGATTGATTGTCCGTCTTGCGAAGCATCATAAATAATCCATCTCAGACTTCCTTTGTTTGTTAAGGAAGTCTTTTTGTTTCCTTAAGATTTTCCTAAGTTTTTCTTACGAGATATTTCGAATCAAGGGGGCAGCTGGAATGCTAAAATTTTCAGCGTAACCGGTTACCGATTTTCATCGGTATTTTTCACAAATTTTCAAAACTGAATGACAGGCAGAATACCGTTTAAAAACCAAGAGATTTGAGAGGTTGTTTATGATTACTTTTTTTGCCAGTGCTGCTTTTCTGATCATCGGCTACTTTCTGTATGGAGCTCTCATTGAGAAATTCATCAAACCGACGGATCAGAAGACACCTGCCTATGCCATTGATGACGGGGTTGACTATGTTCCCCTTCCCACCTGGAAAGTTTTTTTAATCCAGCTGCTGAATATTGCGGGCACCGGCCCTATTTTCGGTGCACTGATGGGCGCCGTCTTTGGACCAATTGTCTTTTTATGGATTATCTTCGGGAACATTTTCGGAGGGGCCGTTCATGATTATGTATCCGGCACCATTTCCCTGCGCTTAAACGGAACATCCGTATCTGAACTGGTGGGCGAATATCTCGGCAATGGAATGAAGCAGGTCATGCGCGTTTTCTCCGTCATTCTGCTTGTTCTGGTAGGAACCGTCTTTATCACCAGCCCGGCCATTTTGATCGCGGCTTTAACACCGGAAAATTTAAATACGACATTCTGGATCGTTGTCATTCTGGCCTACTATATTCTGGCGACCCTGCTGCCCATTGATAAAGTCATTGGAAAAATCTATCCCGTCTTTGGCATCGTGCTGATTTTGATGGTGGTTCTGGTCGCCGGCGGCATCATTGTCCAGGGTTATCACATCCCAGAACTCACGTTTGCAAATCTGCATCCGGACAAACTGTCTCCATGGCCCTTTATGTTTATCACCGTAGCGTGCGGAGCGATTTCCGGATTCCATGCCACCCAGTCTCCCATGATGGCCCGATGCATTAAAACGGAAAAAGATGCCCGCCGTGTGTTCTATGGAGCCATGGTGACCGAAGGCATCATCGCTCTGGTCTGGGCTGCAGCCGGTGTCGCTTTCTACGAAGGAACCGGCGGTCTCCAGGCAGCTTTGGCTCAAATGGGACAGTCCGGTGTGGTCTATGACATTTCTTCCAAACTGCTGGGCCCAGTCGGCGGTGTTCTTGCCATTCTGGGCGTTGTTGTCTGCCCGATTACCTCCGGCGACACCGCCTTCCGCTCGGCCCGTCTGACCATCGCTGACGCGTTCGGACTGGATCAGAAAAACATTGCGAAGCGTCTGGTTCTGACTTTGATTCTTCTGGGCATCGG
>JABUSF010000001.1:215027-216902 GCA_021443945.1 Ileibacterium sp. | reverse complement strand
GGAAGCCCGCCGTTCATTTCCACAGAGTTGAGGAAATCGGTCAGCTGAGCACCTGGAGCATAGTTGGAAATGCAGTCATATCCTGTGTCCGGACCAAGCTTTTCAAACATTCTGGTATTGTTGTCACGCTTGCATCCGTAATGCAGCTGCATCACCCAGCTGCGTTCTTTGTATTCTTTTGCGACAAACTGCATGAAGGCTGTTTTGAAAGCAGCAACTTCTTTTTCTGTCAGCTCAGCCCCGCCGCGTTTTTTCGCGAAGATGGCTTCGATTTCTTCTGCAGAAGCTGGTTCGAAGACAACGTAGTCCAGACCGTGGTCAGACACAGAGCATCCGTTGGCAGCAAAGAAGTCCATTCGGTTTTTGATGGCTGCTTTCAGATCTTCGAAAGTGTTGATTTCCACACCGGATACAGCAGCCAGTTTGTTTACATATTCATTGAAGTCAGGCTTGTTGATGTTGCAGGCCTTGTCAGGGCGCCAAGCAGGCAGAACCTGAACTTCGAAAGTTTCATCTTCTTTGATAAGTTTATGCCATTTCAGATCATCGATTGGATCGTCAGTGGTGCAGATCAAAGTGACGTTGGCTTTGCGGATCAGATCACGAACACTCATGCCTTCGCCCTGCAGTTTTGCATTGGCCATCTCCCATACTTCTTTTGCTGTCTTGGAAGAAAGAACACCATGGTAGTCAAAGAAACGCTGCAGTTCCAGATGAGACCAGTGGTACAGAGGGTTTCCGATGGCTTTGTCGAGAGTTTTTGCATACGCTTCGAACTTTTCCCAATCAGAAGCATCCCCAGTGATGTATTTTTCATCAATGCCGTTGGATCTCATCTGGCGCCATTTGTAATGGTCACCGCCCAGCCATACCTGAGCAATGTTGTCGAATTTACGGTCTTCGTAAATTTCCTGAGGGTTGATGTGGCAGTGGTAGTCCAGAACAGGCATCACTGCTGCTGTTTCGTGGAACAGTTTTTTTGCGGTTTCAGTCTGAAGGATAAAATCCTTGTCCATAAATTTTTTCATTCTTATTTACCTCGTTCTTTATAAAGCTGCGTTTTCAATTGCAGAAGGTTTCTTTTGAAACCCTTTGTGTATTTAGACAAAAAGAAGCGAAACCGCTTCTCTTTGTTTTTTAGATAATTCCGAACAGCTGCGGCAGGAACAGTGAAATCTGTGGAATGTATGTCACCAGCAGCAGAGCGATCGTGATCGCCAGGATGAATACAGACAGAATTTTGATAACAGATTCAATGGTAACCTTACCGACTTTAACACCGACAAACAGGGTGTTTCCAACCGGTGGAGTGACTGTACCAATACACAGGTTGAAGATGATCATGATACCGAACTGAATGATGTGCATTCCAAGGCTCTGACAAATTGGCAGGAAGATTGGAGTGAAGATCAGAACAGCAGGTGTCATATCCATGAAGGTACCAACAATCAGCAGAATGATGTTGATCAGCAGCAGGATGATGTATTTGTTTGTAGTCAGTCCCAGCAGAGTGTCGGACACCAGCTGAGGCAGACCAGTAAAGGCCATCACCCAGGACATGATGGAAGAAGTACCAATCAGGAATACGATGATTCCTGTCATTTCAGCACTTTCCTTGAAGATGCCTGGCAGGTCTTTCCAGGTAATGGTTTTGTAGAAGAAAATACTCAAAACCAGAGAGTATACAACGGCTACAACGGAACCTTCTGTTGCAGTGAAGACACCGAATACGATACCGCCGATAACCACAATGATCAGAGCCAGACAAGGAATCGCTTCAATGAACATTTTGAATTTTTCCTTGCCGGTCATTTTTACATTGGAAATATAACCGCGTTTCTTCGCCATGAAGTAAACCACGATCATGCAGGACAG
>JABUSF010000001.1:213252-214944 GCA_021443945.1 Ileibacterium sp. | reverse complement strand
ACGTTGGATGGCGGAATCAGAAGACCGGATGGTGCAGTGGCAATGTTTACCGCTGCGGAGAAAGAAGGATCGTATCCATCTTCTCTTTCAATTGGCCCAATGATGGCACCCATCGCAGAAGCAGCCGCTGTTCCGGAACCGGAAATGGCACCAAACAGCATGTTGGCAACAACGTTGGTCTGAGCAAGAGATCCAGGCATTCTTCCTGTGAAGACTTTTGCCAGGTTGATCAGGCGGACAGCGATACCGCCTTTATTCATGATGTTTCCAGCCAGAATAAAGAACGGAATCGCGAGCAGAGAAAATACGGAAATACCGGAGAAAATTCTCTGAGAAGCAGTAACAACAGTAACGTCTCCGCTCATAACCGGCAAAATCGCCAGAATGGAAGAGAACCCAATGGCAATACTGATTGGCGCACCGGCAATCAGCAGAACAGCCATGACGACGAAAATAATAATTCCAGATAATGCAGCGATACTCATTCTGTTTCAACCTCCTGTTTTACATTCAAGTCTTTGCCGTGAAGCATATCGATGATGTTCAGGATGCTGTATGCAACGATGCAGCATCCGGAGATTGGCAGAATGGCGTAAACAACACCCATTGGAACGCCAAGGGAAGCAGTTGTCTGAGACATGGTCAGATTCATGATGGCAAATCCGCCCCAGACAAGAGCCATCGCAGCAAAGCCCAGAACCAGCAGCTCAAGTACGATATCAAGAACTTTTTTTGCAGTTCCTTTCACTTTGTCTGCCAGAAAGGCCATACGCATGTGATCGCGTTTGCCAAATACATAGGCAGAAGCGAATAAGGACATCCAGGTAAACAGGTATGTCAGAAGTTCTTCGGAAATCGTGGACGGTTTTCCGAGGAAGTAACGGGAGGCAATCTGATATGTGCCTACCAGAACCATGGCCATAAAGCAGAAGATGGCAGCGCCCATAATCACTTTGTCCATGATTTTGCGAATTGTATTAACAGCTTGCATGTTCGATCCTAGTACCTTTCATTAACTTCCTGAATGTGGTTATACAGCTGCTGGATTTTTGGATTCTTTTCCAGCATATCTGTCTGTGCCTGTTTGGCCGCATCACGGAAGGCTTCCACATCTACTTCGATGAACTGAACGCCCATGTTTTCAGAGGCTTCTTTTTTAGCGACTTCAACAGCTTTGTCCCATTCTTCCTGTTCAACCAGAGAAGACTGAATTGCAGCTTCTTCGAAAATCTTTCTTTCTTCATCGCTTAATTTGTCCAGGAACGCAGTGCTTCCAATCAGCATGTCAGGAACCATCTGATGTTTGTTGTAGGAATAGTACTTGGCAACTTCTCCGTGCTTGTTGTTGGTCAAAGCCAGCTCGTTGTTTTCAGCCCCGTCAATAACTCCGGCCTGAATGGCTGTATACACTTCACCAAAGCTCATTGGAGCAGCAGCAGCGCCGAATTCATTCATCATGTTTACAGAAGCCGGAGACTGCTGAACACGCATTTTCATGCCTTTTAAGTCTGCAGGAGTGTTAATCGGTTTTTTTGCGTAGAAGCTTCTGGATCCGGCAGTATACCAAGCCAGAGCTTCGAATCCGGATTTTTCAGTGGTTTCATAAACTTTTCTCATATATTCAGAATCGTTCATCACCGCTTTATAGGCTTCTTCACTTGTGAACAGATAAGGCATGGAGAAAATCTCATA
>JABUSF010000001.1:208697-213221 GCA_021443945.1 Ileibacterium sp. | reverse complement strand
GCGATTACAAAGTCGATCGCCCCTGTCTGGCAAAGCTCGATGGCGTTTTTGGAAGAACCCAGGAGTTCGTTTGGATAAATCTGAATATCGTATTTGTCCCCCAGTTTTTCCTCAATGAGTTCCTCGAACTTTAAGAGTCCAAGGTGCTCAGGGTGAATCTCAGACTGACTGTGTGAAATTCTGACAATTTGTTTACCGTCAGTTACAGCTGAACAGCCTGTAAGAGATGCAGCCCCAATGGAAACAGCGCCGATCAGCGCTAAAGTTTTCATCATTTTCATACGTCTCAAAAATTAACCTTTCTCAAAAATTGTGTAAATCCATAGGTAAGGGTTTACACGCAACACAGCCAGTCTAATCCGATTTACTAATTAAAACAATCACAAATTTGACTATTAGCCCGCAAATTTAACGATTTTTTGGGTTTATTAGGAACATTTCGTAAGTTTTTAAACCTTCACTTGAACCACTTTCAAAAGCATTGCATTATATCAGCAGATATAAATTTGAAAGCATATGAGTAAGCTCTTACACATTTATAAGCGCTTTCCAGTTTATTTAGATATAAAGGAGACCAAGAATGAAAAACCGCTGGATAAAAATCCATCCAAAAGACAACACCGCTGTTGCTCTGGAAGATTTATCTAAAGGCGAAAGCATCACTGTAGAAAACGCAGATGTTGTGCTCCAGGAGGATATTCCTTCCGGACATAAGTTTTCCCTGATCGATCTGAAAGAAAATGAAAATGTAATCAAATACGGCATGCCCATCGGCTCCATGAAAGCAGACGCTTTGGCAGGATCCTGGATTCATGTTCACAATGTCAAAACCAATTTAAGTGATTTGAATGAATATTCTTACACCCCTGAACTGGCAGAAGAGATGAAAGCAGAATCTGCATCTTTCATGGGCTACTTAAGAAACAACGGCAAAGCCGGTGTCCGAAACGAAATCTGGATCATCCCCACTGTTGGATGCGTCAACAATATTGGTCAGGCGCTTGAAAAAGCAGGCCGCCAGTTTGTCGGCAATGCTGTGGAAGATGTTATTGCCTTCACCCATCCTTATGGATGTTCCCAGATGGACAATGACCAGGAAAACACAAGAAACGTTCTGGCCGATCTGATTGCCCATCCAAATGCCGGTGGTGTTCTCGTGGTTGGTCTTGGATGTGAAAACTCCAATATTGATGTCCTCAAAAACTACATTGCCAAACACTCCATTGATGAAAACCGCATCCGCTACATGAACTGCCAGGATGTGGAAGATGAAATCGGTGAAGGTCTGCGCCTGATTGAAGAGCTTGCTGAAACTATGAAAAATGACTTCCGGGAGCCTCTTCCTTCCAGCAAACTCATTGTTGGTCTGAAATGCGGCGGATCCGACGGACTTTCCGGCATTACAGCCAACCCGGTTGTCGGCGGATTCTCCGATCTTCTGATTGCCCAGGGCGGTACCACCATCCTGACCGAAGTTCCTGAAATGTTTGGAGCCGAAACCCTGCTGATGAACCGCTGTGAAAATGAGGAGCTGTTCAGCCAGACAGTAGATCTGATCAATGGATTCAAGGAATACTTCCAGAAAAACGGTCAGACCATTTATGAAAACCCCTCACCAGGAAATAAAAAAGGCGGAATCACCACTCTGGAAGACAAATCTCTTGGATGTGTCCAGAAAGCCGGTTCCTCCAATGTAAAAGGCGTACTGGCCTATGGTCAGCCTGTTGAAAACAAAGGACTGAACCTGCTGTACGCTCCAGGAAACGATTTGGTTGCCTCCACAGCCCTGGCCGCTTCCGGCGCTCAGATTGTTTTATTCACCACGGGACGGGGAACCCCATTTGCCTGCCCGGTTCCTACAATGAAAATTTCCACCAATGCACATCTGGCCAGCCGCAAATCCAATTGGATCGACTTTGACTGCTCTCCTGTCATTCACGGAATGACCGTAATGGAAAGAGCTCAGGATCTGCTCGACAAAGTTCTGGCAACGGCCAGCGGGGAAAAAGTGCAGTCCGAAAAGGCCGGCTATCACGATATGGCGATCTTTAAACAGGGAGTAACCCTTTAAGATAAAAAACAAAGGAGAATTATGAAGAAATTAAGCTACGAAACATTAAAGGATATGGGCTATGAAGGTTATCTTCTGAAAGATGCCCCCGAAAAAGTCCTCCAGTTCGGTGAAGGAAACTTCATGCGTGCTTTCGTCGATGCTTTCATCGATGAAATGAATGAAAAAGCAGGCTTCAACGGAAAAGTTGTTGTCGTTCAGCCGCGCGGAACCCACGGTACAAAAATTCGTGACCAGATCAACGAACAGAACGGTCTGTACACTCTGTACTCTCAGGGATTCACAAACGGCCAGTCCGTCCGCGAAAAACGTGTGATTTCTGCCATCAGCCGCGCTTTAAACCCTGTTGCTGACTGGGAGGAAATTCTGAAATGCGCGGACAATCCTGAACTGCGCTTCATCACCTGCAACACAACAGAAGCCGGCATCTCTTACGACCCAACAAGTCAGCTCAACGACAATCCTCCAGCTGCCTTCCCTGCCAAACTGGCTGCCGTACTCTACAGAAGATGGAAAAACGGAATGCCTGGCTTCATCGTTCTGGCCTGCGAACTGATCGATGACAACGGAAAAGAACTGAAAAGAATTGTTCTTCAGTATGCAGACGACTGGGGTCTGGAAGACTCCTTTAAGGAATGGGTAAAAAACGAAAACCTGTTCTGCTCTACACTGGTAGACCGCATTGTTACCGGCTATCCCAAAGCACAGGCAGAAGAAATGAATGCTGAAAACGGCTACGAAGACGAACTGCTCGATTCTGCCGAAGTCTACAGCATCTGGATCATTGAAGGTCCGGAAGATCTGAAAAAGGAACTGCCTTTCGAAAAAGCCGGTCTGCCGATTCATATCACGGACAACCACAAACCTTTCAAACAGAGAAAAGTCCGCATTCTGAATGGTGCTCACACTTCCATGGTACTGGGTGCGTGGCTTGCTGGTCAGGATATCGTCCGCGACTCTGTAAAAAATGAAACCATCGGCGCGTTCATGGATCACGTATTAAGCAAGGAAGTGATCCCAACCCTTTCTCTGGATCCATCCGACTGCACTCAGTTTGCCAGCGATGTGGCCGACCGCTTTAAAAACCCATACATCGACCACTCCCTGCTGGCCATCGCTCTGAACTCTACTGCAAAATGGAAAGCCCGTGTTATGCCTTCCCTGCTTGGCTACGTTGAAAAATTCAACGAAGTGCCAAAAGCACTGGCTGCTTCCCTCGCTTTCCTGATTGCTTTCTACAATGGTGAAGAGCTGCAGGAAGACGGCATTCACGCCCACCGAAAAGTGGACGGCAAAGAATATGTCATCTCTGATGACAAAGCGGTTCTGGATTTTTATGCCGCACACAAAAACGACAGTGCAGCTGATCTGGCTCACGCTGTCCTTTCCAATAAGGATTTCTGGGGACAGGATCTGACAGAACTGAATGGTCTGGAAGAAGCTGTTGTTCAGGATCTGGAAATGATTGAAAGCCAGGGCGCTCTGGCTGTCATGGAAGCTGCTGTAAAATAAGCAGGCCAAGTTCAAACCACTCAAGAAACTGAAACAGGACGGTCCCCTCAAGGAACCGCCCTGTTTTTTTATGTCTGTTTCATTTGCAGAATCTGCAAAGCCTTTCGATACTGGTCCATGCGCTCCTGGTCCTTTTGGGTTATCTGTTCCAGTCTGGAAGCATCCAGATTGTGCTGCAGATCCGCTGTTTTGACCTCCCTGGCAAGGGGATGACAGGAAAGCTTTCTCACATACTCCATATAGGGTTCTTCCTTGTGATGCACCAGAAGAATCAGAGCTTCAATGACTTCGTCACTGATTCCCTGCTTTCTTAAATCTGACGGGGTGAGGTCTGTATCTTCCAGCACATCATGAAGCAGTGCTGTACAGATGGATTCTTCCCGCTTCATCTGTTCTGCCACATGAAAAGGATGAAAGACATACGGCAGTCCGCCCCGGTCTTTCTGGTCTTTATGGGCTTCAAAGCAAATCTTTAAGGCTGCTTTTGTCATGGGGGTGTAAATCATATCCGCTTTCTCCATAAAAAAAGGGCTTATAAAACCTATAAGCCTGAGGACTAATTGACTGCGAGAGGATTGACAGGATTTTCTTCCAGTTCCTCCAGCTGTTCTTCTCTGGAGAAGGAGATGCAGCTGAATGCAGGAATCAGACCTAAAAGAATGAGGGCAATGATCAGTTTCATAGGATACCTCTCTGGATACAAGGAGTTTACCATATAAAACGCTTTCTTTCATATGTGTTTTCTGGTCTGAAAAATCACCAAATCCAGTCATTAATTGAAATTATTGAAGCTAAATACAGTTATTTACAATCTTAATAAAATGTATTTATCATTTTTAACTGAATTGAAGTTTTTCCAAATCGGCCAAAACCCAGTGTTCTCTTCTTTAAAAACGGTCCAAAAACCAACATCTCACCAAAAAAGCATTCCGCAAAGGAAT
>JABUSF010000001.1:207175-208671 GCA_021443945.1 Ileibacterium sp. | reverse complement strand
ATGCTTTGCGGGGGAAGCATTCGGCCGTCTTAGTCTTTTTTTGCTAAAAGAAAAATTCCGCCAAGGCCGCAGGTAATGGCCATAAAAATGGACAAAGTAACATCCTTCACAGCTTTGGCAACATGGCCAACTGCCTTTAAGGAAAAGCCTACGGCTGCAGCAAGGCTCAAAACACCTAAAGCTTTCCGAACAGGTTTCAGCTTGCTCTCTTTTTTAAACAGCTGGAATTTTTTGCGTCGTCTAAACAATTTCATCTTTTTACCTCTTCTCTTCTATATCAAAACTTTATTCCTTTTCTGGATTTGTTTCTATTGTCTTTCCTGACAACCTTCGAATTCTTTTTTAAATCCTGAAACCAGATTCAGGATTTAAAAAAGCTTTGATCGATTGATTTCATACATCAAAAGTTCAAAGCTTCCATTTCTATTTCTTCTCATACAGAAAATGCTGGCAGTGAATGCCGTTTTCGTCATAAGGATCATCCATGGCTGTAATGGTATAGTCCTCTTCCCTTAATTCTGGAAAAAACACATCGGCCTCAAAATCGCTGTCAAACCGAGTCAGCATCAGTTTTTGAGAAAACGGAAGCAGCGCTTTGTAAATGCTTCCTCCCCCAATCACAAACACGGTTTCATCCCGGTCTTGATAAGCCTTTAGAAATTCTTCCACTGAAAAGTAGTGTTCTGCCTGTTCAGGCAGTTCAATGCCTGCCCGGGAAATCACGATGTGTTTTCGTCCCGGCAGCATTCCCGGCAGAGACTGCCAGGTTTTCCGTCCCATCACCATGGGATGCCCTTTTGTCTGTGTTTTAAAAAACTGCAGATCTTTTTTCATGGTATGTCCCCAGGGCATATCTCCCTTCAGGCCGAGCTGACGGTTTTTGCCAAGGGCTGCAATTTGAATCAGTTCCATAGGTTTCACTGAGCGATGGGGAATGAAATTTTACCCATATGCTCATATCCTTCCAGTTTGACGTCTCTGCATTCTTTTGAAGAATCAAAGTCGTAAAAATTTTTCACGTCCGGATTCAGCCAAAGTTTGGGGGCTGGCAGGCTTCCCTTCTCTTTAAAGCGCCTGAGCTGTTCTTTGATGCCGTCGATCTGGTTGACGTAAATGTGAGCGTCCTTAATGGACCAGTCAATGGTACCAGGCTTTAATCCGCAAACCTGAGCCACCATGGAAAGCAGAACCGCGTACTGGGTCACATTAAACGGAAGTCCCAAAGCGGTATCGCAGGAGCGCTGATGCACCCAGATGTTCAGCTTTCCATCGGTGACATCCCATTCACTGCTCCAGACGCAGCTTGGCAGAACAGCCGTATCCAGTTCTGCATCCTGCCACAAAGAGATCACTCTTCGGCGGTCGTTGGGATCGTTTTGGATGGAGTGAAGCAGTTTGTCCATCAGTTTGTATTTGCCAACAATATATCCGTATGCTGTTCCAATGGTATGAGCCATGGAAGGATCAAAATGCTTGAGCACCTTTCCTGTTTTTTC
>JABUSF010000001.1:204710-207106 GCA_021443945.1 Ileibacterium sp. | reverse complement strand
CGGACATCATTGCTTTGAGCCTGGTAAATCCATAACATTTCCAGAACAGCCTGGCGCATGAACAATTGTTTGGTGGTCAGAACTGGAAATTCCTCTTCCAGATTCAGCTGAAAATGAGCACTGGGAATTTTGATGGTGTTGATCCCGGTGCGGTTTTCCACTTCTTTGCCTTCTGTCAAAATCTTTTCACAGAGACCGCAGTATATTTCATCCCATTTTGACATGTCATCCCCTCTTTCGTAATGGTCTCATTGTACCTTTACTTGCTGTCAGCCGTCAAAAAAGCCAGCCTTCCAAGGCCGGCCTATTTACAGCTTACGCTTGATCCAGTTTTCCTTCCGCATTTGGAATGATGACTTCATCAATAAAGTGAGCCAGTGCATCCTGGTCATTGGTGTATTCAGAAACTACATCGGAAATATGCTTCACAGCAGGAACCGCATTCTGCATGGCAACTCCCGTACCCGCCAGAGAGAGCATCTGCATGTCATTGGCTTCATCCCCAAAGGCTACGATGTTTTCAAGGTTCAGTCCATAATGTTCACAGACCCTCTGGATTCCGTATCCTTTGTTGATTTCCGGATTCACAAACTCAAAGAGAACATCGCTGGTTGGGAAGGCGGAACAGTTGGCCAGATTTAACGTTTTGGCTTTTTCCACCAGTGCGGGCTGGGTTTCAGGAAGGGAGCGGATGATCAGTTTGTCCACCCGGCGTCCTTTTAGGAATTGTTCCAGGTCTACAATGATTTCATTTTCTCCATACAGAGCCGCATTGGCCAGTGTCTCTTCGCTGCTCCATTCCACATAACGGTCGTTTCCAACCATGACTTCATAGTGCAGATCCGGCAGATTCAGCTTGTTGTACTCGTCGATAATCTTCCAGATGAGTTCGCCATCCATATCCGCATACGATTCTTTTTCCTTGCGGCGCATATCATACATGGCTCCTCCATTCATGCCAACCAGAAAGCTGATGTCATCGGCAAGGCCCCACTTCTGGCAAAGAATGATGCCGCTTTCCACCGGACGTCCGGAGGCAATTCCAAACAGGATTCCATGATTTTTCAGCTGTTTGATGGCTTCTTTTGTTTTTTCACTTACATTTTTGTTACTGTCCAGAAGAGTTCCGTCCAGATCCGTAACAACCAGAGTTACAGGTTTCATTCTTCATTCCTCCATTTTTGCATCTAAATATTGTTCCAGATGTTCCAGCATCTCTTTGACTTTTTGAGCTGTATCCGGGTTGGCAAAATCCGTATGGTCAAAGTGCTGCCGGTAATACTTCTGTTCTCTTGCTTTTTTCATGGCACACGCAAAGTTCATATCATAAAAGAACGCCAGAATGGACACCCAGATGTCCAGAGAATTGCGGCGGTCATCTTTGTTGATGCTGTGACTGGCCATAAATTCTTCATAGACCTTTGGAGTGATTTCCATCAGGGCAATCTGGTCTACAGTGCTTTCCGCCGCGGCCTGCACATCTTCCTGGGCAAAGACCCGAAAAATATCCGTTTTATCCGCGTCCCGAATCAGCTTGGCAAGCAGAGCTTCTTCCGGGCTTAAATCCTGAGGAATGGCCAGCTTGTTGTGCCAGAACACCGCTTTTAAAATTCTGTTTTGAGCCTGAGCAGAAAAGTCCTTTAAAAACCCTTCTTTTTCAATCACCTCTGCAGACAGTTTGGCATGGTCGGTGCTTTTGGCATCGATAAAGGTATGCCATCTGGCCACCTGTTCAAACCGGCCAGCATCATGAAGCAAAGCTGTTGTCAGTGCTTCTTCTGTGGTCTGATCATCCAAATGAAGACTCTGACAGATTTCTTTCATCACCTCCACCACTTTCCAGGTGTGTTTGACTTTCAAAGCGATTTGAGGATCGCTGATATCATACTGTTTTGCATATTGGGCAAAGTCTCTGGCACAGCGGTCATATTTTTTAAAAGCAGACTGCATTTCCATATTTTCGTTGTACCCTCTTTTCTTCTCTTTATCAATTTTAGGCAAAAAACCGTTTCGAGCAAACAGGAAACGGTTTTAATTTATCGATTCAGTTTTCAGTCCGGCAAGCCTTATTTCCAGCCGGTAATTTCAAAGGAATCTCCTGCTTTCAAAGTTCCGTCTGCAAGGCCTTTGAAGTACTCATCAAAGGCTTCTGGATGAATATCATCGGATTTGGAAGCTTTGATTTCTGTTTTGTTGTCCAGATTCATGAAGGTTTGCTCATGTTCTGGAGTAAATCCATTGATGACATGGTAAACCTGGTTCTGAGAGCTCTTTAAGACGCCGTCTTTATCGAATGTGAACGTAAAGGAATCTTCTTCAATCTGATCCATGACAAGCACAGGAAGATTGTTCTGGTTGTTGGTGAGAACCGCTTTGACCGTGGCATGCTTTTTGAA
>JABUSF010000001.1:203223-204591 GCA_021443945.1 Ileibacterium sp. | reverse complement strand
GCATCGATCATGGTTTCCTCATCACCGAAAGCTTCCTCAATCTGGGTATCCTGGCTGACGGCGGTAATGGTTCCTTTCAGGCTGTCATCGGATGTGTTTTCCAGTTTGACACTGGAGCTGACAGCATCTTTGCCATAGCGGTTGATGCTGCCGAATCCGCTGATGAATGCATCGTAGGAATCATCGACATCGGTTAAATCCGCAGCCACTGTGGAATCAGAAGCTTTCTTGATTTCCACATCGCGGCCGATATCATACAGGAAATCTTCTTTCACCATTTCCTGATCTTTGGTGTCTTTGTATAAATAATCGTCTCCGGAACAGTCCATGGACAGAGATCCATTGTAATGATCCACTGTGTTTTTCAGCAGCTGTTCCCAGGCTTCATAGGCAGCGTCATCACCATCCGCAGCAGTCATTAAAGCGTTGATGCTTTCCGGTGTGGAGGATGTGTCTGTTTTATTCGAATCAGTCTGATTTCCGGCTGGTGCAGAGCTGCATCCTGCAGCCATCAGCAGAGCGCAGACCGCAGCGGCATATTTTTTCAGGTTCATATTCTTTCTCACTTTCTTATTCCGCAAACTTTGACGGAATGGTCACTTTCATTATACGGACCTCTATTTGCCGAACCCTCTGACATGACCGGACCCAACAAAAAAAAGTGAAAGAGCGGGTTTCTCTTTCACTTGGATTTCTGTCGGTTTACTGCATCTGCAAAAAAGCTTTGTAAGCTTTGAGCGCTTCGTAAACATCGGCTTTGCTGGAAACTTCAAATGGAGCATGCATGCTCAAAAGTGCTACACCGCAGTCTACGACATCCATGCCGTATTCGCTCAAAATGTAGGCGATGGTTCCTCCGCCGCCGGCATCCACTTTACCCAGTTCAGCCACCTGCCAAATGACTCCGGCATCATCAAAGACTTTGCGCAGTTTTGCCATATATTCCGCATTGGCATCGTTGGAATGGGATTTTCCACGGGCACCTGTGTATTTGGTTAAGGCTACCCCGCAGCCAAGAGCTGCCATGTTGCTGTTTGGTGAAGAAACTTCTGCAAACATCGGATCGTGTGCTGCACAGACATCATTGGAAAGCATGCTGGAGTTCATCAGAGCTCTGCGTACTTTCAGTTCGCTGTAGTCGCCCATAGCATTCATCACTTCAGCCACGATATTTTCAAAGGCTTTGGAGCTCATGCCGGTTGCTCCTACAGATCCGATTTCTTCTTTGTCCACCAGCAGAACCACACCGGTTTTCTTCAGAGGCTGCTGCTGTTCAAGAAGGGCAAGCAGAGATGGATAGGCACAGACTCTGTCGTCCTGCCCATAGCCAAGAATCATGCTGCGGTCCAGACCCATGGTTCTGGCAGC
>JABUSF010000001.1:193562-203156 GCA_021443945.1 Ileibacterium sp. | reverse complement strand
AGTTTCAGAATGTTGGCTTTAACAGGGTCTTTGTCCGTATCCTTTTCTGGAATGCTTCCCACGATCAGATCCAGTTTTTCTCCTTCCATCAGGGAAGAAGCGGTTTTGGTCATCTGTTCCGCAGCCAGATGAGGCAGAAGATCCGAGATGCAGAAGACTTCATCTTCCGGATGATCCCCAATGGCAATGTCCATATGAGTACCGTCTTTTAAGACGATGACTCCATATAAAGCCAGTGGAAGAACAGACCACTGGTATTTTTTGATTCCCCCGTAATAGTGAGTATCAAAGTAAGCCAGGCCATCCTTTTCAGCCACTGGGACTGGTTTTAAATCGATTCTTGGGCTGTCGATATGAGCGCCCAGAATGTTCATTCCTTTTTCAAGAGGCTCCGTTCCGATCTGCATCAGAATCAGAGACTTGTTCATCATGTTGAAGTAGATTTTGTCTCCGGCTTTTAAAGCTTTGCCGTTTTCAACATATTCATTCACATTTGTATAGCCAAACCCTTTGGCCAGTTCAATGGCTTCTTTCACAAAGCGGCGTTCTGTTTTCGCTTTGCTGATGAAGTTCATGTAATCTTCGGCAAAGGCCTGTACAGCCTGTGCCTGCTGGTCCGAATAAGTCAGCCATGCATTTTTAAATTTCATCAAGATCCTCCAGTACATCTAACAGTTTCTTTGAGAGATCGATTTTGTCTTTTCTGGAATTGGAGATGACAATATCGCCTCCCTCGGAATTTAAAAGGGATTTTTCTTCCAGCAGTTCCTTTACATGCCGTGCTGTCCCCTCGTTTCCGTCTATAATCTGGATTTTTCCTTCTGTCAGTTCCTGAAGCCGTTTTTTAAAAAATACAAAGTGGGTGCATCCCAAAACAATGGAGTCAAGATTTTGCCAGTCGGACTGTTCCAGATATTCCTGAAGAACTTCGTCCACGATCGCCTGCTGATCCAGCTGATCATTTTCCACCAGAGCAACCAGTTTCATGCAGGGAATTTTTCGAATGTCATGATCCTCTTTGTAGCGGCTCATGAGCTGAGCGAATTTCTTCTCCTCCAGTGTAAGCTTAGTAGCCCAAACTGCTATACGCTGATGACTGCCAATCGACGCAGCTGGTTTTAAAGCCGGTTCCATGCCAATGATGTCCAGATCGAAGATTTGGCGCAGATCTTTGACACAGGCGCTGGTGGCTGTATTGCAGGCAATGACAATTGCTTTGGCCCCTTTCGATTCCAGCATCCGGCAGATATCCATGGAGTACTTGGCAATTTCTTCTTTGGTTTTGGTTCCATAGGGATTGTGAATGCTGTCTCCAAAAAAAAGGATATCTTCCTCAGGCATCATTTTTCTCAGTGTATGAACGACACTCAGCCCTCCGAGACCTGAGTCAAAGACTCCAATGGGATTTTTTCTGTCCATTTGTTCACCCCCACAACATAGTATACGAAAAATCAAAAGTTTTCTTTTCTCAGCTATGAATTGTCAAACGAAGTGCAGTGATCTTGAAAAATACACTCCATTCAGTGTTCGGAAATCTGAATCTTTCCCAGGCTGTTTGGTTTGATCACCGTTCGTGTATCAGAGTGTTCCTATGGCAGCGTTTTGAATTGCTGCACTTAGCATATAAATTCAAGAAATCAAAAAAGCCGTGCCGGTCGCACAGCCTGCAGTCGATTTTGACCACCTGTCCCTGTATTGATTTCAGGAACTTCCGCTTTGTCCTTTTCAGCAGTTCGATGATCAGCACAGTATAAAACAGGAAAAGCATTCCGATCCGCATAATCCTTCCCCTTCTTCAACCCTCCTCTTCTGCTAAATTCCTTCAGCCGGACCGTTTTTCTGTTTCTTTTATTCTATTTCCGGTTTCATGCTGCTCCCAGGGAATCCGGAAGTAATTCAGAACAGCCTTGAACTGATCCTGGGCAGTGAGACAGGTGTCCATCAAATATCCCCGTTCCGACTTCCATTGAGACAGCCCGCGGCAGTAAAACATCTTCAGATCTTCATTGATCATAAAGGGGACAATCTGATTTCGAAGGCATTCCTTAAACAGGATCAAACGGCCGACACGACCATTGCCGTCCTGAAATGGATGGATGGATTCAAATTCATAATGGAAGGCGATGATTTCTTCCAGTGTTTTTCTTTTGGATGAGTTGTAGGAGCGCAGAAGATCTTTCATCCTTTGTGCCACTTCTTCCGGCAGTGCCGTTTCTCTTCCGCCAACTTCGTTAGGAAACTTTTTATAGTCACCAACCGCAAACCAGTTTTTCCTGGAATCGCTGGTGCCGTTTTTCAGAGTCAAATGCAGAAGCTTTATAAAGGACTCGCTGACAGGCTTTTCTGCCTGCTCAATGCACAGATCAATGCATCGAAAATGATTTGCCGTCTCTATCACATCATCCAGATTGACCGCTTCATTCTCCAGACCGATCGTATTGGTTTCGAAAATGAAACGTGTTTGATCATGGCTCAGACAGCTGCCTTCCATGTGATTGGAATTATAAGTAAGATCGATCTGTATTTTATGATAGATCCCGCCCTGAATGCCGCTGTCCTTTTCTGCTTTCAAAAACTCCAGAAGATTTTGAGGGGTGCTGGATTTTCGTCCGGCTCGCTGGGGACGAACCGCATGTTCCGGAATGTTCCAGGTTTTTCCCGTAAGGAAGGCTCCAGGAATCCGGTTTTTGGCACAGTAATTTCGAACCGTACGTTCAGAAACTCCCCATTTCTTCGCTGTTTCGGCCACAGATAGATAATTCATACCATTCTCCGTTTCTATGGCGATTATACCGTTATCGGCAAACTTTTCCATGATTTTACGTTTTAAAACCCCTGATTTCTTGCCGATACCGGAATGATTATACGAAACCTCCTCTGGATCCTTTGTTCTCTCTCCCCTTCCGATGACGAATCTGCTTCTTCTGCCGCAGCGACAATGCAGTTCTTTGATTTCCAGATTTGCTCCAGAAAGATGGTCCTGGAACCAGAGAAGGCCACCTTGATCCAGCCGTTCAAAATGGCCATGCAAAAGATCTGTTCCGAATTTATGCCATGGTTGTCTGTGCAGGTTTTTGGCCTTGAATGGTCAAACGAAGCGCAGCGATTCTGAATCCTATACGTCCTGCAGGGTTCGGCAGCTGAAAGGTTTTCTGGGTCATTTGTTGATTTCATCGGCCCTGTGAACGATTCCATGGGATTTCTTCCCGATTGGTTTTTGTAAGAGGGCTGCAGTGATTCACTGCCCCTGCTTCGAGCACCGTGTGTGCATCAGAGTGATCCTATGGCAGCGTTTGGAATTGCTGTACTTCGAAAGGAAATACAAGACAAAAAAAGGAGCCTTGCGGCTCCTGTATTGGTCTGATTTGCTGTGCCTGTCGTCTTGATGGTTCCTATAAAGGAGCATCTTTTTCGGCTGATATTTCCGCCTCCTGGTGATCTGAGCCTATTCCCTTGAATAGCTGTTTTGATCCGGCTTCATTTGAACCTGTCCTCTTTGGTTCTTTTCGATCAGCTTTTATGCTTGAGCATTTGGCAGGGTTAATCAGAACCCTTACAAAATTCTTGAGATTTTTTGTGGCTTCATCATAGCATAGAGCCAATCAAAGAAAAGATACCAAGAGAAAGGTGGCCTGTTTGGACATTAAATTGTCCTCTTTGACATTCTCTCTTCGTAAATTTCTATTTTCCGGCTCCAGATTTCTCTGCCAGCAGAGACATCCTAACAGTTTTTTACAGGTTCACTATTAAAATGCTTTCTCAATTGGAATTTCCGATAAATTCAACCTGCCTCGCCATCCACTCTTTAGTTGGTAATTTATCCGGATAAATTTATTTTCCATTCGTAATCTTCTGATTTATCATTTTTTATTGATTGGCAAACCCTTTCTTATTGTTTTAATCGGTTTTTTAAAACTTTCTGTTTCCTGTTTTTTATATTGACAATCACTTAAATATGTGAATCATCTCATTGGATTCTATCTCCCAATCTGAGGAAAATAGAATTGTCAAAAGAAATTGCCAGATGAAAGGAAAAGTTTGTGAATTATACCTATCGTGCCAATCCCGAATTAAAACGCTGTCTGCGCCGGGAGGATTGGAATGAAAATCCATATTATATGACCAGGCAGGAAAGAAACGAAGTTCTGTTCGGCTTTTACAAAAGTGCACTGGGTCTTTTGTGTCTTCTGGCAGCTGCTCTTATGGTGTTCTTCCGTTTCAGTTTGAACCATCTGAAAACCGGCATGATCTGTTTTTCTGTTTACTGTATCTGTGTCTGCATTGCTCTGGCGTATGGGCTGCATCTGAAAAAGAGCACTCTGGCCTGCTGCAAGCATAAAAGCATCTATAACGAAGCCATTGAGCTGCGAACAATTGGAGGACGCAAACACTTGATCTATTCCTTCAGCTTCGATCCTGCTCAGCCCTGGGAAAAGCCCCAGTGCGTCTTTGACTGTCTGATCAGCTCCATCTCGAATTTGTCCCTGGATCCGGAAAAAATGCAGCTTGGCATTTTTGGAGATCTGAGAGTTGTACGAACTTATAAAGGAATGTCCTATGTTGATGAAGTTTCCAGTACGCTGATTCCTCTGTGTTTTGATGAAAACATGGAAATCCTGGACCGGCTTCTGCGGGCCACAGGACTGACCTTCACCACTTTGGCTCACCTTCAAAAACAGTCTGCCGCCTGTTTTGTTCTCTAGCCGCTGCGGCCAGAAATCAGGCAGCCATTTTCGGCAGGAATCCTGACGGTTCTGTAAACCGCATAATATATTCTGTTTCTGCACTCGCACGAGTGCAGTTTTTCATTTCCCGCCGTCATGTTGTCAAAAAAGCGGAAGATCTTTGCCGGCAGGGCGTTTTCTTCCGCTTTGATTTATTCGGTTGGCCGTGTTTCTTTATCCTCTTCTTCAGAAGCAGGCAGGATCACCGGGAAGGTCAAAATGGCTTTGAATACATCCCCGTCTGTTTCAATGCTGCAAGTTCCGTTCTGAATTTCCATAAAGCTTTTTACAATGGCAAGACCGAGCCCGCTTCCCGGCTCCGATCTGGATTTATCCCCTCTTGTAAAACGCTCTGTGATTTCATCCGGATTGAAATCCAGAGGAGTTTTGGAAATGTTTTTCATCACCAGCACAATATGGCCAGGAATGTTCTGCAAAGAAACAAAGATTCTGGTATTTTCCAGAGCATATTTGTTCACATTGGAGACCAGGTTGTCGATAATCCGCATCGTCTTGTTGGGATCCAGACAGGTCATGGCTTCATCAGGCAGATCGCAAACGACTTGCATTCCTTTCTTTGCCAGAGTGTCTTCCCATTCGGAAACAACCTGAGCAGTCAGCTCGGCCAGGTTGAGATAGACAGGTGCCAGACGAATGTCGCCGCTGGTCGCTTTGGCCACATCAAACAGATCGTCAATCAAACTGCTTAACCGGTCTGCATAAGCATTCAGCCGGACGGAATAGTTTTTTACATCTTCCATGCTGCCGGCCATGGAAATCAGCTCGGAGTAGCTTTTGATGCCCGTCACCGGTGTTTTCAGATCGTGAGAAACATTGGTGATCAGCTGCGTTTTCATTTTCTGATTGGCCAGGCCTTCTTTTAATGCTTCCTGAAACTCATCCCGGACAATCAGCAGGGAATCGTACAGAGGCTGGAAGGCTCCTACCTGCTGCGGCTGAATCTTCTGGAATCTGCCCTCCACCAGTTCATTGGCTGCATCCAGTGTTTTGGTAAAATTGCCCATGATCAAAACATATCCCCGGCGAAGAGAAATCAAAGACAAAACAATCACAACAGCGATGGAAACAGCTGCACCGGCAGCTCCGCCTAAAATATTTCCCACCATGACCGCCATGAACATGAGAACACCCATCAGCAGCAAAATCGGGAACGTTTTTTTCCATGTCCACGAAGTCAGCCCTTTTTGGCCTGCGTCCTTCATCCACATTTCCAATTTGGAAACCAGTGTGAAAAAGAAGGTATCTTCCCGCAGGTAACGGGTGATGCCAAAGGCGAAAATGTATTTGATGTAAAACGAACACAAGGCGGCCGAGAAGAAATACCCAAACCAGGCCAGATATCCTGCGCATGGAATCAGCAGTTTCACCTGACTGAAAGGAAGACCCAAAGCCAGCAGGTAATCCTTCAGAAAGCCGGACGAAATGGAAACGAACAGGTTGGGAATCAGAATTCCCAAACATCCCAGGCTAAGAATCAAAAACAGCCAGCAGGAAAAAGACTTCATCTGGATAAACTGTTTGAAAATCGGAGCAGCTGTTTCGATGTCCTTGCGCCAAATCAGGACGTAGATCGAAACCGCCATCCAGCCGAGAGCCGCATACAAAAGATACCGCTCGATATTTTCGCCGGCGGCAGTGATGGCAACAGGTTCCCCATTGGCATTCAGCGCTGACGGAACATAAAACCGAATGGAGAAATTCTCCGGAAGCTGGATGGTGTATTGATAGGCTGCACCGTTTCCGGCTTGGCTGCCAAGATCCCGTCCGGCCGGAAGGACAATGGTGTTTTCTTTTCCAAGAAAAACTTCACGAGAGCGCAGTCCGCTGCCTTCTGCCGTTTTCGATTCCGTTTTTCCATTCCTGCTGAAATACTGGATGTCCAGGATTCCTGGTCTTGTATTGTATTCATCCTTCCAGTTGTGATGAATGACGTGTTCTCCGGTATCAATGAGCCATGCCAGATTGGAATCCACTTCCAAAGCATTTTCTTCGTCTGCATTCTGTATGGCTGCATTGCTGGAAATGATTCCCTCCCGGATGGCTGTCTTCACTTCTTCCGAATACTCTTCCGGAAAAGTGACCCAGCTGTAGGTTGGAAAGATGGTACGGGCCTGTTCCACCGCTGTTCGTTCCAGCAGCGGGCTCAGCTCCTGAAGCAAATTCTGCTTTTGAGCCAGACTGTAAATGCTGAGTTTGGCGGACAATGGATAGACAAAGCAGCACAGGCAGCAGATGAGAACCAGAAGGCCGCCGGTAAAACAATATTTTCGGTATGGGATCAAAGGTTTAAAAAATCGAAAATGATCCATAATATTCTCCCTTTAAGAAAGCCGGATTCAGAACCAGTCTGTGCAGAAGTCCTTTCTGCAGACCGGGTGAATCCGGCTTTCCGCGCTATTATAACAGCCTGAAATCCTTTTAACCTTATATATTTAAAAATTCTCCAGAAACAGATGATCTGTTTTCCTGGCCTTTCTGGGAAAGCAGAACACGGCAGGGCTGACAGACAACGGTGGCATTGTCCGGAACATCCTGGTTCACCACTGCTCCGGCTCCGATTTTGACATTGTTTCCAATATGGATGTCCCCAACCAGAACAGCGCCGGCTCCGATCAGACAATCGCTGCCAATGGTCGGTGCTTTGCCCTTTACTTCCCCAATGGTGACATTCTGATAAATCCAGCATTCTTTGCCGATGTGGGCATACCGGGAAATATAAATGCCATGAAGGCCGTGAGGCAGTCTTGGCCGACCTTCAAATACAGTTTCTTTTCCGATGTATCCTCCGTGTTTTCTTGCGGAGCGGCTGATCCAAAATGTCAGAAAATCCTTCCATTTCTGATTGCTGGAGCGAAGCCTCATCTCATAAAGTTTCCATAACCAGTCAAGGTTGTCCCCTTTTGCATATAGAAAAATATCCTGACGAATGCTCATATAAAATCCTTTCTTCCAGGCCTGTGCTGCTGTTTTGATGACATCCATTGTAAAACAGTTTTATTTTCATTTTGCAAACCGATCCACAAGTTTTTCAAAAGAACGCTTTCAAAAAGGAACAGCCGCTCATTGCTTTGGCAGCATATGACCGGCTGTTGTTTTAATATTGGGTGACAGGTTTTCTTTCCGCCTTTAAATTGTGTTTTTTCCCGGAGCGGCGGTTCAGCTCGGCTTCCACTTCTTCCAGAGAAATGCCCTTCTGCACCATCAGAACCATCAAATGGTAGAACAGATCTCCAAATTCATTGATCAAGTCTTCTTTTGTTTCGCTTAAAGAGGCAACAACCACTTCCGTGCATTCCTCTCCGACTTTCTTCAGAATTTTCTTTTCTCCTTTGGAAAAGAGATAAGACGTGTAAGACCCCTCTTCCGGGTTCTTGTAACGGTCAAGAACCGTTTCGTATAAACTTGCAAATTCGTTTTCCATCCTATTTTTCCCTTCTATTCCTCATCTGTCAGGCTGCGGTAAAAGCAGCTGTGATGGCCTGTATGGCAGGCAGCTCCGTCCTGCTGGACCACTAGAAGAATCGTATCTTCATCGCAGTCGATGCGGATGTCTTTGACATGCTGGTAATGACCGGAGGTTTCTCCTTTGCACCACAACTCCTTTCGGCTGCGGCTCCAGTAGGTGGCCAGACCCGTCTCAAGAGTCCGGTTCAGAGACTCTTCATTCATATATGCCAGCATGAGCACTTCATTCGTGCCGTATTCCTGGACAATGACAGGAATGAGTCCATTCATTTTTTCAAAATTGGGTCGAATCATCGAACGTGAACCCCCTGTTCTTTCAAATAGTCTTTGACCTGGGAAACGCTCAGTTCCCCATAGTGAAACAGGGAAGCGGCCAGAGCAGCATCCGCCGTATCGTTTTTCAGCACCTGAGCAAAATCCTCCAGGGAACCGCATCCCCCTGAGGCAATGACAGGCACGCTGACAGCATCTCGAACGGCCTGGGTCAGTTTCATATCAAAACCAGCTTTCGTCCCGTCGGCATCCATACTGGTCAGAAGGATCTCTCCAGCTCCCAGTTTGGTGGCTTCCTTGACCCATTCCAAAACATCTTTCCCCGTATTGATCCGTCCGCCGGCTACATAAGCATCCCATCCGGATCCGTCTTCTCTGGCTTTGGCATCCACTGCCAGTACAATGCACTGGCTGCCAAACATTTTGGCTCCCTGAGCAATCAGCTGCGGATTCTTTAAGGCTGAGGAATTTAAGGATACTTTATCCGCACCGGCCAGCAGCATGGTTCGGATGTCCTGAATGGAGCGGATGCCCCCGCCTACGGTAAAGGGAATAAAAATTTCCCTGGCCACACGCTGAACCACATCCACCATGGTCTTTCGATCGTCGCTGGTGGCGGTGATATCCAGAAAAACCAGTTCATCTGCCCCCTGCTCATCGTAAGCTTTCGCCAGTTCCACAGGATCTCCCACTTCTTTAATGCCTACAAAGTTGATGCCTTTGACCACTTTGCCATCCCGCACATCCAGGCAGGGAATGATTCGTTTGGTCAGCATGCCGCTTTCCCCCTTGCGATGGCTTCCTGTAAATCCAGGGTGCCGGCGTACATGGCTTTTCCGGTAATGGCCCCATACAGGTTCAGATCGGCAAGAGATCCAATATGCTCCAGATTTTTAATGCCTCCGGAAGCAATCACCTGCAGACTGCAGGCCTCACTCAGGGCTTTGAGCATCTCCAGGTTTGGCCCTTCCAAAGTGCCGTCTTTGGAAATGTCGGTAAAGATCAGGGTGGAAATCCCGATTTGCTCCAGTTCCCGGGCAAAATCCAGATAGTCTTTATCAGAAATTTCCAGCCATCCGGAGGTGCAGACTTTTCCATCCTTGCAGTCCAC
>JABUSF010000001.1:191083-193482 GCA_021443945.1 Ileibacterium sp. | reverse complement strand
ACTCTGGAAACACCCCCGTTCAAATAGGATTCAATGTGTTCCAGCGTCCGGATTCCCCCGCCCACTTCCACAGGAATGTTCAGAGTTCCGGCGGTTTTTAAAATGAGTTCCTGGTTGACCGGACAGCCCGCTTTGGCTCCATCCAGATCCACCATATGAACAAATTCAGCTCCCTGCTTTTCAAAGTTTTCGGCTGCTTCCCCTACACTGGAAGCCACCTGATGGCTGGAGCTGTATTCTCCTTTATACAAACGGACCGGCTGTCCGTTGATGATGTCAATTGCGGGAAGAATAATCATGATGCAAATTCCTTTCCAAACCATTCCAGAATTCTCAGTCCGTCTTTGCTGGATTTTTCCGGATGAAACTGAGCACCGGCAATGTTGCCTTTCTGTACAAATCCGGGAATCACATACGGGCCATAACAGGAGTAAGCCGCCAGATCGGATGGATTCCATTCACTTGCGTAATAGGAATGGTCATAGTAGGCAAACGGTCTTGCCGAAAGCCGGCTTTTTAAAGGATGGTCATCGGCCACAATCAGCTCATTCCATCCGATTTCCGGAATGCGGATGCCGGGATCGCTCATTCGAATGACCTTTCCCTGCAGCAGGCCCAGTCCCTTGCGAAGACCGTTTTCCGAGGAGCTTTCAAACAAAGCCTGCATTCCAAGGCAAATGCCCAGAAGGGGTTTTTTGACTTCTTTTGCCTGGTGAATCAGCCACTGGTCCAGCCCTTTGGATTCCAGACAGTCCATCATGTCTCCAAAGGCACCCACTCCCGGAAGGATCAGCTGATCGCAGGTTTCCAGGATAGCAGCATCATCCGAAATGACAGCCTCCAGCCCCAAATGATTCAGCGCATTGTAAACGGAATGCAGATTGCCCATTCCATAATCAATAATTCCAATCATTCCAACACTCCCTTGCTGCTGACAATCCGGTCGCTGGTGATGGCACTCGCCTGGGCCAGTGCCCGGCCCAGAGCCTTGAAAATTGCTTCAATTTTATGATGGTCGTTTTTGCCGTGCAGAATTTCCACATGGAGAGTGATGCCGGCGTTGAAAGCAAAGGCTCTTAAAAATTCCTCCACCATCTCCGTAGACAGACCGCCTACCATATCCCGGCTGA
The DNA here is from genome assembly GCA_021443945.1 of Ileibacterium sp. Classification (GTDB taxonomy): domain Bacteria; phylum Bacillota_I; class Bacilli_A; order Erysipelotrichales; family Erysipelotrichaceae; genus JABUSF01. Next base: position 192,352 of record JABUSF010000001.1, on the reverse strand, counting down.
ACTCTGCCAGAAACACGAGATAAGGACGTCCGGAGATATCCAGATCCACAGCGGCCAGCGTTTCATCCATAGGCATCCGGAAACTGCCGTAACGCTGAATGCCCCGTTTGTCTCCAATCGCCTGACTGAAGAGCTTGCCCATCAGAATGCCGATGTCTTCGACGGTGTGATGGTCATCGACGTCCAGATCTCCGTCGGCTTTGACCATCAGATCATAGCCGGAATGAAAAGCCATCAGATCCAGCATATGGTCAAAAAAGCCGATTCCTGTCTGAACATCGCTTTTGCCGCTTCCGTCCAGACTGAGGCCAACTTCCAGTTTGGTTTCTTTGGTTTCACGTACGTTGTGTGCCTGTCTCATAGGGACTCCTTTTGCATGCGGCGGATCACATCCAGAACCTGGTCGTTCTGCTCCCTGGATCCTACGGTAATACGGACATAGTCTTTGTTGGGATAACTGCGGATTTGAATGCCTTCCTCTTTTAAAGCCCCGGCCAGATCAGCCGGATCCTGGGGATACAGGCATATAAAGTTGGCTGCCGAAGGATGAAGGGTGATCCCTTCCAGGGCGGCCAGTTCTTTTTCCATCCGCAGACGTTCTGCGACAATGGCATCTCTTTTGGCTTCATACTCTTTGGCATGGCCGAGAAGAATGGTTCCAATCACCTGGGCCGGTGTGGACAGATTGTAAACGGGACGATGGCCGTCGAGAACTGCAATGTTTTCAGGGGTGGAAATTAGAAAGCCCACCCGCATGGCGGCCAGTCCAAACATTTTGGAAAGCGTTCGTGTGAGGTATAAATTGTCCAGCTGTCCAATGAGTTCCAGGGCGCTGTCCTGGGCAAATTCCATATAGGCTTCGTCCATGATCACAGGTGTGTTTGGAAGAGCCTGGGCCAGTTTTCTGACCTGTTCTTTGGTAATCAGATTTCCGGATGGGTTGTTCGGGTTGGAAAAGAGAACCAAAGAAGGCTGCACCTTTTTTGCCCGTTCAATAAAGGCATCCAGATCAAAGCTTCCGTCTTTGCAGACGGCAAACTTTTCCATGATGCCTTTTGCCTGGCTGCAGTAAAAGTCATACATCCCAAAATCCGGATCCAGCGTCATGAGAATGTCTCCGGGCTGAATAAAGGTCTGAATGGCCACCTGCAGCATCTGATCCGAACCGTTTCCGGCCAGAACCTGGCTGGCATCGACTCCAAGCCAGTCTGCATACGCCTGACGCAGCTTAAAAGCCCCGTCTTCCGGATAGCGGTTGAAAGCCGTCTG
>JABUSF010000001.1:189918-191060 GCA_021443945.1 Ileibacterium sp. | reverse complement strand
AATTTCACTGGAGAGGTTTTCCGGGTTTTCGTTGGCATTCAGCAGGATGCCCTGCTGTTCATGGGCCTTGTACGTGCTGCTCATTTCATTCTCACCTTCACTGCATTGGCATGTGCCTGCAGATCTTCTTCTTCCGCCATTTTCACAATCTGAGCTCCGTATGCCTGAATGGCCTGATCGGAGTAGTACAGATAGCTGGATTTCTTCACAAAGGCATCCACGCTTAAAGCAGAGGAAAAGCGGGCGGTTCCGCTGGTTGGCAGAACGTGATTGGTTCCGCCAAAATAGTCCCCTACGCTTTCGCAGGTGGAATAGCCTAAAAAGACGCTTCCGGCATGCTTCACCAAAGGAAGCAGCTGTTCAAACTGTTCGGTCTGCAGCTCCAAATGCTCCGGTGCAACAGCGTTGGAAATCTCCACGCATTCTTCCAGAGAACCGCACAGAATGCTGGTGCCGTAGTTTTTCAAAGATTCTTCGACGATTGATTTTTTGGGCAGCTGATCCGTCTGCAGGCGAAGCTGTTCATTCACCTGATCAATCAGTTTCTGGGAATTGGACAGAAGCACTGCGCTGGCCATAGGATCATGTTCAGCCTGGGACAGCAGATCCGCTGCGGTGCAGGCCGGATCGGCCTTTTCGTCTGCAATGACCAGAATTTCGGAAGGACCGGCAATCATGTCAATGTCCACCTGGCCAAACACCAGTTTCTTGGCGGCTGCCACAAAGATGTTTCCCGGACCAATGATTTTGTCCACGGGAGCAATGGATTCTGTTCCGTAAGCCAGAGCAGCGACTGCCTGGGCACCGCCCACTTTGTAGATTTCATCCACGCCGGCGCAAAGAGCAGCAGCGGCAATGTTGGGATGCAGTGTTCCCTCTTTGGAAGGGGGCGTTACCATCACAATGCGTTTGACCCCAGCCACTTTTGCAGGAATAGCGTTCATTAATACGCTGGATGGATACTGGGCTCTTCCTCCGGGTACGTAAATGCCCACGGAATCCAGCGGAATGACCCTCTGTCCCAGATAGATGCCCATCTCTTTTTCCAGCCGGTATCCATCCTGCTTTTGCAGGACATGAAAATCCCGAATGTTGGAAGCAGCCTGCTCGAGTGCTTTTCGAAACGCGGGATCGGCTTTGGC
>JABUSF010000001.1:183714-189782 GCA_021443945.1 Ileibacterium sp. | reverse complement strand
TCCGCCGAAATGCCGGAACTGCGGCTTTGAAGATAGTCCTTGAGTTCCTGCCGGTTTTCTTTGTTAATTGCCTTCAGCATTTTCCATCACAGCCTTTCTTAAATCTCCTAAGACCTGCATCACTTCCTGTTTTTTCATTTTTAAGGAGGCCTTGTTCACAATGACCCGGGCAGAAATGTGGGCCACGTAATCCAGAATGACCAGGCCGTTGGCTTTTAATGTGCTTCCCGTTTCGGTTATGTCCACAATGCCGTCCACCAGTCCGATGAGTGGTGACAGTTCTACAGAACCGTCGATTTTAATGATTTCCACATCCATGTTCCGTCTGGCGAAATACTCTCTGGCTACATTGGGATATTTGGTTCCAATCCGCACACGGCTGTTTTGAGAAAACAGATCTGCTTCCGGAAGAGCTGCCAGAATGAAATCGCACTCTCCTGTTTTCAGATCCAGCATTTCAAAATAATCGCTGCTGCCTTCCATTAATGTATCTTTTCCAACGACACCCATATCGCAGGCTCCATGCTCCACATAGGTGATGCAGTCGTTGGATTTTACCAGGACGTATTCAATGTCTTTTGCCGTATCCGGAAGCACCAGAGCCCGGCCTTTTGAGCGGACATTTTCGGTTCCGTATCCGGATTTCTCCAGCATTGTCAGGGTTTTGTCCTCCAGACGTCCTTTTGTCAAAGCAATTCTCAGACTCATATGCAGTTCTCCTCTACGATTTCTTCGCGGTCCCAAACGACCATTTCAACTGGTCCTTTGACTCGGGCTTCCTTTGCCGCGGCAAATGCTTCCACTGCCCGGTTTTCCGGGTACAGAATCCGGGTGCGGGTTGTTTTTTTCGGAGCCTGGACCTGATCGAGCAGGTAATCCAGCTTAACGGAAAAACCAACCGCGGGAAGGTCTCTTCCAAAACGGGACAGCAGGCTGTCATAGCGTCCTCCGGACAGAACCGAACTGCCCACCCCTTTGACAAATCCGGCAAAGATCAGGCCGGTATAGTAATGAATGTGAGGAAGTGCTCCCAAATCAAAAGTGATGACTTCTGAATCTCCCAGCTCCTCCATGGCACTGTACAGATGCTCCAGCCGGTCAATGACTTCGTCCAGGGATGGATCAAAGGAAATCTGACGGGCTTTTTTCAGGACTTCCGCTCCCCCATTGAGCAGCGGCAGTTCCATAAAGAAAGCAGCAGCCTTTGGATCCAGCTGTTTTTCCTGCAGAAATTCTTCCAGTTCCACCATGGATTTGCGGTCGATCAAATCTGCCGCTCTTTCCATGTCCTCTTCATTTGCAAATACTTTTTTGGCGGCTCTTCCAAAGAAGTTCACATCCCCAAGCTCCAGGGTGTAATCTTCCATTTCCAGGGCTTTCAGGGTATCGACCGCACAGCACAGAATTTCCAGATCACCAATCTCATTTAAGCCAATCAGCTCCACTCCGGTATCGGTCACTTCATTCATTTTTCCTGCAAACGATTTTTTGACTTTGTAGACACTGGAACTGTAGGAAAAGCGAAGAGGGAGCGGCGCATTCTGAAACTGCTGCGCTGCCAGTCTGGCAATGGGGACGGTCATATCCATGCGCAGGGTGAGAATGTCACCCATCTCATCAAAAAATTTCACCATCGCCCTGTCTTCCAAAGAAGAAAAGGCTGCATTGTAGGTTTGATAATATTCAAAAGCCGGTGTCATGACTTCTTCAAAACAATAGCGTTCGAAGACGTCCTGTACTTTTTTCTCCAAGCTTCTTTTCTTTATAACGTCCTGACCGGTTAAGTCACGGGTTCCCTGGGGGGTTCTGATTTCCATTTCGATCTCCTTTCGACAGAAACTATAAAAAAAGGCTTTCATCCAAAGGACGAAAGCTGTACTTCGTGGTTCCACCTTACTTCACAGCTTCTTTGCAGAAGCTGCCTCACAGACTGCAGTCACAGTCCTGCCCTTTAACGGGGGCATCCGGAATTCCTTTGCAGAATTCGCGCTCCAGGATGTGTTCCAGCCCTCTGATCTCTTCCTTTCACCAAAACGGAATCTCTCTTCGCATCAGGATTGACTGTACTGGTTCCCTTCTCTGCATTTGAAATATTAGGTAGATTTTACTCAAAATCAGGACAAATTGTCAATAAAACCTGCGCTTTATTTCATTTTGTTTCAGAAACAATCTTTCACAAGCAAAAAGATCTGCCGTTTCGGACAGATCTTTCAAAAAATGGCTATGCTTTCTGCATGTTTTTAATATGGTTCAGCGTACCGCCGGCATGGAGAACAGGTACGTCTTTGGCATCGATCATGGCTTTTACCGGATATTCCTGTCCGGTGGCCGCATTCTTCACGATCAGATGATCCTGGCCCTGAAGACTCATCAAATTTTCAATGACCAGTTCATCCATTTCAGAAATGGAATCGTAATCGGCCGGGTTTTCAAAGACGATGGGCAGAATTCCAAAGTTGATCAGGTTGGCCAAATGGATTCTGGCAAACGATTTTGCCAGGACGGCTTTGATGCCAAGATACATCGGGGCTAAAGCCGCATGTTCACGGCTGCTTCCCTGTCCATAGTTTTCACCGGCTACAATAATCCCGCCGTTGTTGGCACGGCAGACCTGGTCGAAGTGCTCCTTATTGTTTTTGAACACATATTGGGACAGCTTTTCAATGTTGGAGCGGTACGGCAGAACTTCAGCACCGGCCGGAGCGATATGGTCGGTGGTAATGTTGTCTTCCAGCTTGATGACGCATTTTTTCGTAATGGTATCCTCCATGGGATCGTTGACCGGCAGCGGTTTAATGTTGGGCCCGCGGATAATTTCCACTTCTTCCGGGTTTGGACTGGGCGCATAAATCATGGAGTCATCTACATAGGATGGCTCAGCAGCAAATTCCTGACTGACCTGCAGTTTGGAAGGATCGGCAAACACACCGGCCACAGCACTGGCTGCAGCCGTTTCCGGAGAAACGAGATACACACCGGCGGAGTTGGTGCCGGAACGGCCGTAGAAGTTGCGGTTGAAGGTTCTTAAGGAGACCCCGTCGGATTTTGGAGACTGACCCATGCCAATGCACGGTCCGCAGGTGCATTCGAGAATGCGGGCACCCGCTTTTACAAACGTCTGCAGAGCTCCGTTTTCCATCAGCTTAATCAGAACCTGACGGCTTCCCGGAGATACGGTCAGAGATACATGAGGAGCAATGGTTTTGCCTTCCAGAATTTTAGCCGCTTTCATCATGTCTTCATAACCGGAGTTGGTGCAGCTTCCAATGCTGACCTGATCCACTTTCTGTCCTTCCAGCTCTTCAATGGATTTTACAGCATCCGGGGAGTTTGGACAGGCAGCGGCCGGCTTCAGAGAGGAGAGATCGATGATTTCCACTTCGTCGTATTCCGCGCCTTCATCGGCTTTCAGCTCTATCCAGTCTTCTTCCCGCTGCTGGCGTTTCAAGAATTCTCTGGCCACTTCATCACTTGGGAAAATGGAAGTGGTGGCTCCCAGTTCGGCTCCCATGTTGGTGATGGTGGCACGCTGGTAAACAGACAGATTTTTCAGTCCGTCTCCGGTATATTCAAAGACTTTTCCCACTCCGCCTTTGACCGAACGGCGGCGCAGAAGCTCAAGAATGATATCCTTTGCAGAAACACCCGGCTGAAGTTCTCCTTCCAATCGAACTTCCACTACTTTTGGATAAGGAATGGCGTACCCAAATCCGGCCATGGCTTTTGCCACATCCAGACCGCCTGCTCCAATAGCAATGGAACCAAGGGCTCCTGCCGTAGGCGTATGAGAATCGGATCCAATCAGCGTTTTGCCAGGCTTGGCAAAGCGTTCCAAATGCACCTGGTGGCAGATTCCATTTCCTGCTTTGGAAAAGTAAACGCCGTGTTTGGCAGCAACAGACTGCAGATAGGCATGATCGTCCGCGTTCATGAAACCGGACTGAAGGGTATTGTGATCGACGTAAGATACGGAAAGCTCAGTTTTGACCTGATCAACACCCATGGCTTCCAGCTGCATATAGGCCATGGTTCCCGTTGCATCCTGAGTCAGGGTCTGGTCCATTTTGATCAGCGCAGGCTGGCCTTTTTCAGGGCGATCGCTCAGAAGATGCTGATCCAGTATTTTCTGGGTTACATTTTTCATTATCGTTCCATCCTTTTTTTATTGGGTATCTTACCACAATTTCCCAAACTCTCTAAAAATCCTCCAGCATCTTCCCTTATAAATCCTTTTCTTTTTCCTGTCCGGCCTTTTTTCTGCCATTGGACCGGTTTCAAAGAGATGGGCAGCCCTCTGTTTCCGTTTTGATCCGGAAACTGATCCTGAAAAAGCCTCCCTTAGCTTTTTGTCTTCCTCCCAGTCAGGCATCATCACAAAACGGCTTCCAAACCTGTTGTGCAAAGGAAAATTTTCCAAAAAAAAGGCCGCTGACTAAGCGGTCAGGGCCATGAGTTTTTGCTGTGATTTGGCGGTCAGACAGATCTTGATGAACACCCAGGATTCTTCGTGACTGTAGTTGTTGACATCTTTCTGAAACTGCAGAGTATCCACATCGTCATCTGCCCGGCAGATTTTGATTTTGTCAGCCGGCAGGGTCACCGTTTCCATATATCCGTCATGACGAACATAATTGCAGACCACTGTGCCGGGTTTGAATTCCAGAGAAGCGATGAGAACGTTCATCTTTTTGATGTCGATAAATGGAATGTGTTTTCTGAACTTCAGTTCACATTCTTTCCATTTGTCATAGTAGCCAAAGGAACACAGATAACAAATGAAGAATGGAAGGAAACCGATGCTTGCAGACACGGCCAGAGACTGGTTTAAAAAGATAATCCCTGCTGCAAATCCAAAGGCCCAAAGCACCATTCCGATCCAGTGCATTCCGTAATATTTCTGTTTAAACTCTTCTGCTTTTTCGAGCCATTTTCCGTAAACTAATTCTTCAGTCATGTTTCCGTACTCCTTTTCTGACTGAATAATAACTTATACAATCTTAATATCCTTATAAATAGCCCGCCCGTTCCAAAAATCACAGAAAACTTGTTTCATTAATTCAAAAAATGATGCTATACTCTTTTAACAATGTTTTTCATATATGAACAATTGTTTATTCAGCATAGGAAATGCATTCAGAGGAATAGAATATGGGAAAATTGCAGGAAATATACCTAGAAACAAAGGATCAGAACTATATTGAACCCGATTTGTATACCACCTACCGGGTAAAACAGGGTCTGCGTAATGAAAATGGTACAGGTGTAAAAGTTGGTCTTACCAAAATTTGTGACGTTGTCGGATACAAAATGGAGGAAAACGAGAAAATCCCCATGGATGGAGAATTAATATACAGGGGGTACTCAGTTAAAGATCTTATAAAAATGTCTTCCAAAGAGACCCAAATCCATGGTTACGAGAGAGCCGCCTTCCTTTTAATCTTCGGACGTCTTCCCGATGACCAAGAACTGAAAACCTTCCAATTTTTTATCAAGCACTCCTTCAACAACGAGCTGATTTTTGCCAATTACCGCACGGAAAGTCTTCTCAACGCTCTGCAGATTGAGGTGCTCAAACTGTATGGACTGGATGAGGATCCAGACACAGACAAACTGGACAAGAGAATGGAAAAAGGACTCTCCATTCTTTCTTCCCTGCCCATGTTTATCTTCTCCGTCTACTCCAACCGCAAGCTGAAAGCTTATCCGCTTCCGGCGGGCGGTTTTGCGGAAAACATCTTATGGCTGGCCCGGGGCCAGAAGCCCTATTCCAAGCAGGAAGCCAGAGTCATGGATACACTGCTGGTTCTTCATGCGGATCATGGAGGAGGAAACAACTCCACGTTTGCCAATGTCGTCATCTCTTCCACAGGAACAGACATTTATTCCTGCGTCTCGGCCGCCATTGGGTCCTTGAAAGGGCCAAAGCACGGAGGGGCGGCAGCCAAAGTCGGCGCCCAGACCCAAATGCTCCTGGAAGAAATTTCTGCGGACACCACCGATGAGCAGATGGAAGCGCTCTGCCATAAGATCCTGCGCAGAGAATGGGGCGATCAATCCGGTTTGATTTA
>JABUSF010000001.1:172885-182106 GCA_021443945.1 Ileibacterium sp. | reverse complement strand
CCATAAGCATGACGGGCAATGGTAATGGGTTCTTTCCAGTTTTTGACCACGGGAGAAATGCCGTCCGCCATAATCGGCGCTCTGAACACAGTTCCGTCCAGAATGGCACGAATGGTTCCATTGGGTGATTTCCACATTTGGCTTAAATTGTATTCTTCCACCCGCTGGGCATTTGGAGTAATGGTGGCACATTTTACCGCCACACCATATTTTTTATTGGCGTTGGCCGCATCAATGGTCACCTGGTCTTTTGTCTGTTCCCTGTTCACCAGTCCCAGATCATAATATTCGGTTTTGAGATCAATATAAGGCTCAATTAAAATCTCTTTAATCTCCTTCCAGAGAATGCGGGTCATTTCATCCCCGTCCATCTCCACTAAAGGGGTCTTCATTTGAATTTTCATAAGATCCTCCATATTTGCCAAATATAACCCGAATGAAAACAATTTTCAACGCCTGTATGAAAATCATTCTCATAAAATTATTTCCAGCCCCAGGATAAAGAAAAAGAAGACGGTTTATTCGTCTTCTAAGTCTTCCAGATCAAGTTCTTTTCTGTTTTTTAAGGTCAGGATATAGGTTCCGTCTTTTGGGAATTCTTCTACATCCTTCTGATCACTGAGGATTTCCAGTTCGCAGGGATAACCTTCCTTCGCAAGGATTTCCAGCAGCTGATCAATACCATATTTCACGACCAGGTCCCGTCCGCAGGCACAGTTTGCATACTGTTCCAAGCAGGCAATGACCCAGGCTGGAATTTTAGATGCTGCCATTTTAAACTCCTTTTCCACCTACAAAAGCCACAGGCTTTCGTAAAGCAAGTCCAAAATATAATAACGAATAAATTCGCTGACGGCAAATGTTTCAATGCGCATTCTGCATAAAAAAAGGGACCGGAGTCCCTTTGTGATCTTAGCAGTTGATGATTTCCATAATCATTGGATAGAAATCGTATCGGCCATCTACATAACGCAGAGCAGAACCGGCAATGGATTTTGCTTTCTGCAGGTCGATTGGACGGTATACATTGGCGAAACGGAAGAAGATATAGTCTTTAATATCGTTTTCACGGATTACATAATTGTAATCGGCGTCTCCCTGACCGTAGTCACCGTGTTTGATGAACAGGTCAGCCACGTCCATCATGGCTCTGTTGTGCAGATCGTACAGTTCGTTGAACTGAGTCAGAACAGCGTACAGGAATTCTTTGTAGTATTCCACATCGTTGTACTGCCAGGTTGGAAGCAGATCGTAAGCCACATCCATGAAGGTTTCGATGAGCTTGCGGGCATCTGCCGGAACAACCGTTTTGATTTCTTCCAGAGAATGAATGTGGTTTTTCTGGCCGATCATCAGAATCTGTTTTACCAGATCGAAAAGGATGTGGTATTCGTCCGCATCGGCAATAGGATTGCCTGTCAGCTTGAAGTCTTTGTTGGCTTCAATTTCCTCAGCAAGACGCATATAGTCACTGGACTTCACAGGAATCACAGCCAGTACTTTTTCAACAAGAACAGGAATGACTGTCTCATCAAATCCATCGTCTTCGAACACATACCCGTGATCTGGTTTCACATTGGCCAGGAGAACTTTTTCGGTATAGGCTGGAACATCCAGAGCAACAGCCAGTTCGTCCTTCAGAGCGTCCATGGATTTTGCCATACCTAAAGCATTGGCCATTTCCAGCAGCGTTTCTACTGGGAATGCATCGTAAGCTTTCATTTTTTCATCGGTCAGATTCATATAAGCCGGTGCAGCTGGTTCTTCTGCTTTTTCAGCTTCTTTCTTGGCGGCGGTTTTCTTCACTGCTGTCTTTTTGGCCGGTTTGGCTTCTTCTGTTTTGGCAGCAGCTTTTTTCGCGGTTGTTTTCTTGGCAGCCGTTTTCTTCGCTGGTTTGGCTTCTTCGGCCGGTGCAGCTTCTTCTTTTACTTCCGCTTTTGCTTCTTCAGCAGCTGGTTCTTCTGCTTTCTTGGCAGCGGCTTTTTTCGCGGTTGTTTTCTTGGCAGCCGTTTTCTTCGCTGGTTTGGCTTCTTCAGCTGGGGCAGCTTCTTCTTTTACTTCCGCTTTTGCTTCTTCAGCAGCTGGCTCTTCTGCTTTCTTGGCAGCGGCTTTTTTCGTGGTTGTTTTCTTAGCGGTTGTTTTCTTGGCAGCCGTTTTCTTCACTGGTTTGGCTTCTTCAGCTGGAGCAGCTTCTTCTTTTGCTTCTGCCTTTGCTTCTTCTTTTGGAGCTTCTTCTTTTACAGGAGCTTCAGCTTTTGGCTCTTCCTTGGCTGGGGCAGCTTCTACAACAGCCACTTCTGCTTTTGGTTTTACAGCCACTTCATTTTTTGGCTGTTCAGCTTCTTTTGCTGGTTCAGCTTTCACTTCTTCTTTGACAGCGGTTTTCTTAGCTGTTGTTTTTTTGGCAGCCGTTTTTTTCGCGGCAGCTTTTTTAGCAGCTGGTTTTTTTTCAGTTTTATCTTCAGCAGCGGTTTTTGCTGCGGCAGTTTTCTTCACGGTTTTCTTTTCTGCGGCTTCAGATGCAGCCGTTTCAGTTGTTTTCTTTGCAGGCATTTTAACCTCCTTAGTCCTGTCTGGTTGACCATCAACAAATCATTCTTCAACAAATTATTGTTCCACTATTTTATTAGGAATAATCGCATAAGTCCAACTCACCTGAATTGGCAACTGTAACGCTTTACAATATTCCATAATAGTGTAAATCCTGAGTAATGGATCTGTTACCATTATGCCACTATTATAAAGAACAGTGTGAAATGCGGCAGAAATTGTGGGTTTCTGTACGACAAAAAGAAAAATTCACACAGCTGTCGGCCGTGCTTTCCGCTGATCTTTCATAAGGATCTGCAAAACAGAAACCGCACTTTTCCTGATGAGTCATTCAAAAAGGCAAATTCATCATTCCTTTTTAAAATATATTTAAGATTGTTTTTAATATCACTTTAACCTTGACCGGTATGATGAATACTGTAAATAAGATAAGCACAAGACAAGAAAGGAATGATTTCTATGCAAAATACAAATATGCCCACCCCACCGCGGCAGTCCCGCCGCAGTTCTTCTAACAAAGGAAACAGCGTGAAAGTGATTCTTCTCTGCACTGCCATTTCCCTCTGCGGTGTTGCCGGAGCCGGACTGGCAGGATATGCAGGAGGCCGTCTGGCATCCGGAAATACTGCCCAAACCCCAGTTGTGGAAAATACGGAGACAACCCCAAATACAGCCGTAAATACAGGTACGCAGGTAAAAGATGTTTCCGGAGTCGTCAGCCAGATTCGTCCGTCCGTTGTGGAAATTACCACTGAAGTTGGCGGCTACGGCAACTCCATGTTCGGTCAGTACACCGCTTCCGGAGCCGGAAGCGGAGTGATTATTTCTGAAGACGGATATATTGTGACCAACAACCACGTCATTGAAAACGCTCAGTCCATTAAGGTTAAAACCTCAGATGGCCAGACCTATGACGCCCAGGTTGTCGGCACAGATCCTCAAACTGATATTGCGGTGATCAAAGTCGATGCAAAAGGACTTCAGGCTGCAAAGCTGGGCAACTCCGATGAAATTCAAGTTGGTGAGCCAGCCATTGCCATCGGAAATCCTCTTGGATCCCTTGGAGGAACGGTAACCACTGGAATTGTGTCCGCCGTCGGACGTGAAATTACCATCGATAATGAAACGATGACTCTTTTGCAGACCGATGCAGCCATCAACTCCGGAAACTCCGGAGGCGGTCTTTTCGATTCAAACGGAAACCTGATCGGCATTGTCAATGCCAAGCAGGCAGCTTCCGGTGTAGAGGGACTTGGCTTTGCCATCCCAATCAGTGACGTCACCCAGGTCATTAATGATCTGGTGGAATACGGATCTGTCACTTCCCGACCAATGCTGAATGTAACGCTGCAGGATGTTCCAGAAGGCGCCATGAATACACGTCTGGAACCTGGCGTTTACATTTACCAGGTGAACGAAGGCGGTTCTGCAGCGGAAGCAGGCCTTCAGACCGGCGACCGGATTATCAGTTTTGACGGAAAAGATGTCAGCACGTCAGCTCAGGTCAAAACCATCCTCCGCAAACACGCCATTGGTGATGAAGTCAATATGAAAATTATGCGGGATGGAAAAGAATCTGATGTTGTCATTAAACTGAAAGGTTCTGTCCAGTAAACTTGTAAACCGGCAGGAAACTGCCGGTTTTATGATTGCTGTCATTTGAAACTCTTCTGTGACAAAACTATAATTATATTTAGTTAAACATAACTACAGGAGGAAATTTTGAATGTCTGACAAGATCTCAAAACGCCGCATTATGCTGGTGGGAACTGGATTTGTAGGTATGTCATTTGCCTACTCCATGCTGCACGAAAAAGGTGTAGATGAAATGGTTCTCGTTGACGTAAACACAGATAAGGCGCGTGGTGAAGCCATGGACCTTACCGACGGTCTGGTTTACGCCGACACAAAAATGAAAGTATATGCTGGTAACTATGCTGATGCTGAATTCTGCAACATCGTAGTGCTGACAGCTGGTGCTGCTCAGAAACCAGGTCAGTCCCGTCTGGAACTGGTTAAAATCAATGCCAACATTACAAAAGGCGTATGTGAAGAACTGAAGAAGAATAAATTCGATGGTATCCTGATTGTTGCCAATAACCCAGTTGATATCATGACTTACGTTGCCTGGAAAGCTTCCGGTCTGCCAAAAGAACATGTAATCGGATCCGGTACCGTTCTGGATACAGCCCGTCTGCGTTTTGCCCTGGCAGACCTGCTGCAGTTTGCAGACTCCAACATGCACACATACATCCTTGGAGAACACGGAGATTCTTCCTTCGTAAGCTGGACAAATTCCTATATCGGATGCAAATCCCTGCTGGAATACCTGGATGAAAAGAACATTTCCTTAATGGAACTGCAGAACATTTACATTGAAGTCCGTGACAAAGCTTATAAGATCATCGATCTGAAAAAAGCCACTTACTATGGTATCGGTCTGGCTCTGAAGAGAATCGTTTCTGCTGTTCTGAACAACGAACGCTGCATCCTGCCAGTTTCTTCCTACCAGGATGGCCAGTACGGCAAAACCGGTTACTTCATTGGAACTCCAACGGTTGTTGGATCTGATGGTGCTACTCAGGTCATCTCTCTGCCATTGAACGAAAACGACCAGAACCGTTTCGACAACTCTTTCGAAACACTGGCTGCCACGATTCGTGACAACCTGGGCGATATTATTGATCTCGACTAGTTTGCCAAATCCCCCAAAAGCAAAGCTCTCCCAAAAGGAGGGCTTTTTTATGCTTTTTAGATTCCTTTGTCAACGGAAACCGTAAAATCCAGTTCATTTTGTCCGCAGTGTTGACCAGCAATTTCAGGCACCGTTAAGATGAGGTTGAACTGCTGCAAAGCATTCTTCTGTCCAGGCAGAAGAACGCAGGAAGGAGCAGATTTGATGTTGGGGGAATTTGAAATGAAAAAACGGTGTGAAGATCTGATCAAAGCCATTCTGGAAGAACAAGGGCGTCCAGTCAGCCTGGAGCAGCTTTCTGAAAGATTTGAAGTTTCCACCCGAACCATTCGAAACGACATAACAGACATCAACAGTTACCTGATGGAAAACGCGCTGATGCCGCTGACTCTTTCCAAGGGCTTTCTGCAGGCCGAAAGCGATTTTCCGGCGGTGCTTCTTGCTCTTGCTCAAAGCTCCCTCTTTGAAGTGCAGTTAACCGCTCAGGAAAGAGCGCAAGTCTGCGCCTGCATTCTAACCAGCAATCCCGGATATACCACGCTGGCTGCTCTGGCCGACTGCCTGCTCATCAGCCGCCAAACCATCATCAAAGATCTGAAACTGATTAAGCCGCTGGTTGCTTCCTATGGTCTGGAGGTCGTTTCTCTTGCAAATAAGGGGCTGCGCATCGAAGGAAAAGAAAGCCTTAAACGCGGGCTTCTTTATTCCCTGCTGCAGCAGTCTTCAGAAAATGCCAGAAAGTTTCTCCGCTTTCGAAGCGGAGACGAATATACCCTGCGCAAAATCATCAAGGAACAGGAAAATCACCATGGCTTTCATTTAACCGATGCATCCTATCAAAACATTCAAAACTGGCTGACAATATCCATTAATAGACTCCAGGACGGCCACTTTCTTGAAGAGCAGCCTCTGATGGATCAGCCTGCATCCTTCTACCGGCTTGCCCAGGACATTTTAAAAAATGTCCATCAGTATTTGAATGTGGAAATCTCTTCCTCTGAAATTGATGCTTTATGCTTGCTGCTCGCCAAATCCCGGTACTTAAAGCAGCCCATAGCTTCAAAAAAAAGCATTCACGTCCAAATTTTGACCCGCAACTTCATTCATGCCATTTCCAGCGATCTGCACCTTCCCCTGGATACGGACTATGCCTTTTTCGAAAATCTCTCCAACCACATTCTTTTGGCTTTTGGTTCTGAGCCCCCTCAGTATCCGGACCAGGAACTGCTTGAAGAAGTCATTCACGAAAACTTGGATGTTCTGGAGACAGTTCGAAGATGGTCCGGCATTTTTGAATCCTTTGCAGGACGTCCTTTAAGCGACAGCGATCTTTTTTACATCTGCATCCATGTTTTAGCAGCCATGGAAAAGCAGAAAGGAAGTCAGAATGAGCTGCGGGTATATCTGGTTTGTCAGGGAGGAGTAGGCACCAGCCAGTACCTTCTTCAAAAGCTTTCACGAAGCTTTGACTTCTCCATCCTGGGAGCTGTTTCCGCTCATTTTGCCAGCGATATTTCCAAAGACCAGGCGGATTTGCTCATTTCCACGGTTCCTCTGGGTACCATGCCTGTGGAATCAGTGGTCATCAGTCCGTTTTTCAATGATGAAGACTACATCCGCATTTTGTCTGTGACCAGACAGATTTCTGCTGTCAAAGCCAGCCAGGGACAGACTGGAAGCAGTGATTTCATTCAGGATGTTTTAAAACTTGCTGAACCGATCCTGGAAGAATTGGCTCCCGAGCGAAAAAAGGAGATTTTAAAGCAGCTGAAACTGGCTATGCGCAGGCAGTTCCACACCACCGCTGTTTCCGACCACGATATTTTTGCTCCTTATCTTCATCACATTCTCACACCAGCAAAAATTCAGGTGAATATTCCCGCCGCCGACTGGAAAGAAGCCATTCGGCTGTGTGCGCTGCCTATGCTTCAGCGAGGTTCTATCGAAGAACGCTATATCGATGCTATGATTGCCTCCGTTTTGGAAAACGGTCCATACATTGAACTCACGGACGGATTTGCCCTCCCCCACGAAGCTTCGGATTCAGGAGCGGTCATCACCGACTTTCAGCTGATTCGGCTATTAGAGCCAGTGGATTTTGGGCATGACGAGTTTGGTCCGGTTCGTTATGTCTGCTGCCTGAGTGCTCCCGATTCCAAAACCCATCTGAAAGCTTTTTTCCATTTGGTCAACATGCTCCAGGATCCTTCCTTTTTGAAGGAGCTGGACCATGCTGCCCTTCCCGAAGAAATTGCTGCCTGTATTGAGCAGCGGGAATTCAATCTTTAAAAGATACAATTTAACCTCTGAAAGAATGGTTTCTTCTTTGTCAAAAATTTTGAAAAAAAAGAAACCATTCTTTTTTCTTTCACAAAAGATGAAAACATCGGAACTTTTTTCTCTGTTTGACAACGGTTACTATGAAATCGTTCCTAAGAACTCAAAAAAAGGAGGTCATAACCCGAATGATATGGGAAGAACTGAACGAAAATCTGGTCTTCGAAAGTCTGGATGCCAAAAGCACAGACGCCATCTTTGAACAGATGGGAAGAAAAATGATTGATGGAGGCTTCGCCAAGGAATCATATATCGAAGGTCTCAAAAAAAGAGAAGCTGAATTTCCCACCGGACTGGATCTGGGGGAGATCGGCGTTGCCATCCCCCACACCGAAGTGGAATTCGCATTGCAGGAAGCCTTTGCCATTGCCCGGCTTAAGGAGCCGGTGAGCTTTATCCAAATGGGAAGCGATGATGAACCTGTACAGGTGCATCTGGTCATCATGATGTGTGTCAAACATCCCCATGAGCATCTGGAGCATCTCACTCGGATTTTAAAAATTATCCAGGACACAAATACCCTGAAAAGAATCCTGAAAGCCAAAGGGCGCTCAGAAATGATCCATGCTTTAAAGGATAAGGAAATGGAGCTGGAGATCGAAGCCATCCGCTGCCAAGATACCCCCTCAATCCGGGCGTAGCGAATTCCAGCCAAAACAGACAAGAACAATTCAAGGAGAAAAAAATGAAGAAAAAAGTCATCGTGGCCTGCGGAGGAGCCGTTGCCACCAGCACAATCGCTGCCAACAAAGTGGCCGAACTTGCCAAAGCCAATCAGATTGCAGTGGAAATCTGTCAAATCCGTATTTCCGAGATCGCCAGCAACTTGCCTGCCGATCTGATCGTTACCACCTCTAAAGTGAAACGGGACTATGGTGTACCGCTGATTACCGGAATGCCATTCATTTCCGGCATTGGCATTGAAAAAACAGAACAAAGCATTTTAAACGTGCTGAAAGGATAATTTCATGCAGACCATCTTAAATGTCATCCAGTACATCGTAAACATGGGAGCATCTGTGATGCTGCCCATCGTCATTGCTGTTCTCTCCATTCTTGTTGGGGTCAAAGCCTCCAAAGCTCTGCGCTCCGGCCTGATGATTGGAGTCGGATTTGTGGGTCTTGGACTCATTGTCAACTTAATGAATACACAGCTTGGGCCGGCAGCCCAGAAAATGTCTGAAAACTTCGGCCTGAACCTTTCCGTTGTAGACATTGGCTGGCCAGGGATGTCCCCGATCACTTGGACTTCCAACATTGCTTTGATCGCCATTCCCATCGCCATTGCTGTCAACCTGATTATGCTGGCGCTGCGCATGACAAAAACTGTCAATATTGATATTTGGAACATCTGGCATATTGCTTTTACCGGCGCCATCGCGTATGCGGTAACAGGCAATTATCTTTTCGGAATTCTGGGCGTTGTGGTTCACTCCATCATAACTTACAAACTCGGTGATCTATGGGGTCCCATTTGTACCGATTATTTCGAAATTGAAGGATTAACTTCTCCTCACGGAACTTCTGCTTATATGGCTCCAGTCGCTGCCCTGGTGGATCTGGCTATTGAAAGAGTTCCCTTTCTGAACAAAATTGAAATTACCTCCGAAACCCTTCAGGAAAAAGTAGGCGTCTTTGG
>JABUSF010000001.1:170931-171949 GCA_021443945.1 Ileibacterium sp. | reverse complement strand
GTGCCAAGAGTCAATGGCGATGCCTGCCACTACTTTCCAAATGTTCTTGGCCATGAATTTTCCGGCGTTGTAGAAGAAGTGGGAGAAGGCGTAACGGCTCTGAAGCCTGGAGACCGAGTGGCCGGAGTCCCTCTAGTACCATGCATGGAGTGCGATGACTGCTTAAAAGGCGACTATGCGCTTTGCAAACATTACAGCTTTATCGGTTCCCGTCAGTTTGGCAGTTTTGCTGAATATGTTGTGGTTCCCGAACGAAATGCTGTGAAATTTGATGAAGAAGTGACGTTTGAACAGGGTGCTTTTTTTGAACCTGCCACTGTGGCTTTACATGGTCTGCAGCGGCTTGATTACAAAGGCGGTGGGACGGTGGCCATTTTAGGCGGCGGAACCATCGGTCTTCTGACCGCTCAGTTTGCCAAAATCTTCGGTGCCAGAAAGGTTTATGTCTTCGATATTCTTGATGAACGTCTGGCTCTGGCATCCCGTCTTGGAGAAATCGAAGGAATCAATTCCTCTGACAAAGACTGGTATGAAAAAGCTATGGAAGCAACGGAGGGCAAAGGCTTTGATTACGTCTACGAAACAGCCGGAAATACCATAACCATGAAAATGGCCTTCCGCCTTGCGGGTTCAAAAGCACAGGTCTGCTTCATTGGAACTCCAACAAGAGAACTCTGCTTCAGCGCAGATGAATGGGAAGCTTTAAACCGAAAGGAATTCACTCTGACTGGAAGCTGGATGTCCTATTCCGCTCCCTTTCCTGGAAAGGAGTGGAAACTGGCTGCTGAACTGTTTAAAAGCGGTCAGCTGAAATTTGACGATTCTTTTGTGTTCAAAAAAATGCCCTTAAAAGACATTGCCAGGGCCTTCGAAATGTATAAAACGCCGGGTATGGTAAAAGGAAAAATTCTCATTGATTCCCGGGTAAATGAATAAGCGGAAAGGAACGAAGCGAGCATATGATTGAAAATCCCATGAAGAAGCTTGTCAAAGCTCAAAAAGAAGGAAAAGCAGCCGG
>JABUSF010000001.1:156846-170878 GCA_021443945.1 Ileibacterium sp. | reverse complement strand
GCCAGAGACTGCAAATGCCTTCTGCTGATTGAATCTACCGCTAACCAGTGTGATCAGAACGGGGGATATACCGGGATGACACCGGCAGATTTCCGGGACTTTGTCTATGAACTGGCAGATCAGGCTGATTTTTCAAGAGACAGAATTATTTTAGGAGGAGACCATCTCGGGCCACTGACCAAAGTCCATCTCCCGGAAAAAGAAGCCATGTCCTATGCAGCCGAACTGGTGGATGCTTATGTACGGGCAGGCTTTGCCAAAATTCATATTGATACCAGCATGAAAGTCGCCGATGACGATCCGGATGAAAGACTGTCAGAACAAGTCATTGCCCGCCGGGGGGCTGCACTGGCAGCTGTTTGCGAAGAAGCATGGAAGGATATTAAAAGTCTAAACCCACAGGCTGTTCGTCCCGTCTATGTAGTGGGCAGTGAAGTTCCCATTCCTGGCGGAGCTCAGAACCCTGACTCGGGAATGCAGGTGACCCGTCCTGAGGATTTTGAAGCAACTGTACGTGCTTTCCAGAATGCCTTTGAAGAGGAAGGACTTTCTGAGGCTTGGGACAATGTCATTGCGGTCGTCGTCCAGCCAGGTGTGGAGGAAAAAGATGCGGGCTGCACTGAATATGACCGAACAGCCGCCCAGGAACTGATGGCTGCAATCAAAGACTATGATCATCTGATTTATGAAGGTCATTCGACCGATTACCAAACCAAGTACAAGCTGCGGGAGTTGGTGGAAGACGGTGTCGGAATTTTAAAAGTGGGACCTGGACTGACCTATGCAGCCAGAGAAGGACTGTTTGCACTGGCTTATATGGAAGAGGCAGACAAAACCATTCCAGAAGGCCGAAAATCTCATTTCATTCAAATTCTGGATGAAGCGATGGTCAAAGACTCCAAATACTGGGGCAAGCATTATCATGGCAATCAGAACGATCAAGCCTTCAAGCGCAAATTCTCCTTTAGTGACCGTTCCCGCTACTATATGCCCTCCCCAGAAGTAGAAGAAGCCAGAGAGCGAATGATCGCTAATTTCAAAGAATATGGGATCAATCTGGCAACCCTCTCCCAGTTCATGCCGCTGCAGTATACAAAGGTGAGGGAAGGTGAGCTTGACTGCGATGCTGAAGCTTTAATCAAAGACAAAGTCAAATATACCATCAACGAATATATGTACGCGACAAGACAGCAGATGCTCGGATAACAAACCGGCATACAAAAACCGTGTTTTTCTCTTTTGGAAAGACACGGTTTTTTCGTTAATGATAAACCTGAAAATTATGCATTTCGACAGGCTGGTCAGAACCAATGGATTTAAAGGTATCACAATGATCAAAGTCTTCCAGCTTCATCACATTGTCATACATCGTATAAGTTGGCTTTCCATCCATCTCACAGACCAGATCTTTATGATAGTGACCATGGAACCATTTCTGGTAATCCAGTTTGGTGCGGATGTCTTCCAGCGCCTGCTGAATATCGACCTGATTGTCATTATATGGATCCATTGTGTTGTCAAAACTTGTGCTTAATGGATGAGACTTGTAAATGTCATGAGAGAGGACATAATCCACTTTCCAGTCTCTTTTCTCCAAATTCTCCCTGGCATTTTCCGCTTCCTCTTTGGTCAGCATTTCTTCCTGCCACCAGTTCACATCTTTCTGCCGATAGGAAACATCATGGCTGAAGGCGCCTCCCATTGCCAGAAAGGAATGACCTTCAATATCGAAGACTTCTCCCCTTTTCAAATGGAAAATGTTTGAACGAATCCGATGTACTTTTCCTCCGTGCCATTCTTCTTCCGGATAGGCATTTAAAACACTGAAATTTTCGTGATTTCCGTCAATGAAAACGGTATTCCAGGGTAGTGATTCCAGCCAGTTCAGCCAGAATCGGTCTGAGCTTCCTCCATCCCAGATGCATCCAAAATCTCCACAGATGATGACATAGTCATTCGGGGTTAATGTCCTGCCCGGAATAAACTCATCAGGATTGATTTTATGTATATCAAATGCACCATGTATATCGCCAGTAATATAAATCATGATAAATCTCCATATGCTTTCGTTCTGCATTAAGAATACTCACGCAGCCATTCAAATACAAGGCAGGAATCCTTTGATAACACTTACACTGAGCAAAATATTTTCCATGTAATTCGTCTCAAAAATTGCAATAGATGATTCGTAAAAAAAACGAAAATTTACAAAGCAAAAAGGTTCTTGGATTTCTTTCCACCCCCTCTTTCCGGCACTCCAGTGTTTGGCAAACCGCGGTCTTCCTCAGATTGGGAAAACAAAAAAAAACCAGGGGGTCTCTGTCCCAGACCCCCTGCTGAAAAAGGATACTATATGTTCAAATTCTGCTTTCAACGTATGTTTCAAGATCATTCACAGTGATGAAGTCATTGAGACGATTGTAATCAATGATGATGTCATATTCATCTTCCAAGTCTGTCACAATGCTCAGTAAGTCGGCACGGTCAACATTGAGATCATCGACAATGCGGCTGTCGCGCTGTACTTTATTTGGATGGATGGAAAGCTCTCTGGAAATAATATCGATTGTTCTCTGCAGCATAAGTGCCTCCTTAATTATGATTTCCTGAAATTTATTGTTTGTTATGATTTGTGACTTCATAATAGCACAATCAATAAATATGTCAGTCGAACTTTTGTGGTTGTCCCTTTTTGGGCGCTAAATTGTCCCTTTTCGGCACTTATTTTTATTGTTTTATACGATATTAATGTGGACTAAAGATATAGAAATACAAAACAATAAACTTCAATAACCCAATCCCCTGTTTGTACCTTCAAAATCAGCCGTTCATTCCATTCCGCTCCCCTGCTCATTCGAACCTCCTGTTCCATGACTGAAGTCCATCAAAGCGAAAATCCAGCCGCTTTTTTCATGCTCGTTTGAATACCGCAAAAAAAGCTTCCGGCTGTTTCAGGCCGAAAGCTTTCCTTTCAGAATGATTGAAAACAATGATTTTATTCTGCTTTTGCTTTGGAGAAAGCCAGATAGCCGGCTCCTAACAGACCAGAGTCTTCGTTTAAAGTAGAGCGGCGAATGTCTACATAAGGTTTAAGAGGAGCGAATACTTTTTCACGGACTCTGTTTTCCACGTCTTCCACAAAGCCGTCGATCTTCATGGCAACGGATCCTCCAAGAATGATGATTTCCGGATCTGTTACAGCAATCAGAGTGGCGATGAAGTTTGCCAGATATTCTTTGGCATCGTTCATAATTTCAGCAGCCGTTTCATTTCCTGCAGCAGCCAGATCGTTCACATTTCCGGCATGTTCCACATCCAGGCCAGCTTTCTGAGCTCTGGTGGTAATGGCTGTACCGGAAGAGAGAGCTTCAATTCCGCCAGGCAGAATGACACCATGACTTGGTCCGTCTCTCCACATGATCGCATTGGCTACTTCATGGGCAAACCCATGAGATCCAATGTAAATCTGCTTATCAATGACCTGACCGGATCCAAGGCCGGTGGAAATGGTCAAAAACTGTACAAAGCGTTTGTCTTTTCCATCCCCGGCAACTGCTTCTGCAAGTGCTGCCAGGTTGGCATCGTTTTCCAGATAAACCGGAACGCCGCCGAGCATCTCTTTCAGATTGTCTGTAATTTTATATCCCCACCATTTTTCTTTCAGGTTTGGCGTGGAAATGACATAACCGTTGATCAGATCCAATGGTCCAGGGCAGGAAATGCCAACGCCTTCGATCTCTTTTCCAAAACTTTCGATGGTAGAAGCCACTTTCTTTAAAGTTGCTTCCGGATCTGTTGTATCCGTAGAAAACTGGACACGTTTTACAAGGTTTAAGTCCTCGTCAATTAAGGCGACACGGGTATTGGTTCCGCCAATATCGACACCTACAGCATATTTCATGTAACTTTCCTCCATGCATTTTCTTCTGTTTCATTTTATCATCCGAATGCAAAAAATGAATCAAACCTTGGGCAATCCTTCTATTCTCTTTTTCAAAATAAAAGAGCTTCCAAAATTGGAAGCTTGCAGGAAAACATCGGTTTGTCTTAGTGGGTTTTTAAGTGGAGCAGTTCTTCTCTGGTAATGGTGGAATGACGGTCTTCGTCCACTGTTCTCATTTCAACAGGTGTGACAGCTGTAATTTCATCATCATCATATCCAACGACCATGGTTCGTTCAGAAAGAAGGATGGGGCGCTTCAGAATGGATGGGTTTTTCTGGATCAGTTTCACCAGTTCGCTCAGAGAATAATCGTCCACTTCCTGTTTTAAAGACTGGAACGCTTTGGAGCGAGTGGAAATGATATCTTCTGTTCCATGCTCGCAGCGGCTCATGAGGTACTTGATTTCTCCTTCTTTGAGCAGGTTGGAAAAAATATTCTTTTCGATAAAAGAAATGTGATTGTCCCGAAGCCACTGTTTTGCTTTGCGGCAGCTGGCACAGCCGGGGGATGTATAAATAATAACCATAATTTGTCCTTTCAGTCGGATTTTCCTAAATGGGAAAACCGGGCGCTTTCTCTTAACAGCAAGGTACTGTCTTAATTTTTTACTAATGCGGTTATTAATGGTTGTTTTTACAATATTTTAAAGAACCGTTCCGGAATGATTCTCCAAAATCTTGTAAAAACGAAGGGATAAACCAATGCATATCTGCCTTTTTACCGCATATAAGATCATTTTTCTCCAGATTCACAGTCTGATAACGGGAAGCAGCTGTGGTTGGGGGATCAAGTTCTGACCTTGCCGATCAGATTCTCTTAATCTGAAGATTAAGAACAAATTAAGATTATTATGTTTAAGTTTAAAATGCAATATGATTTTTTTAGAAACCAGAAAAAACACAAAAAGGGTATCCTTTTGCACAGATTTCAGGCAAAGGATACCCTTTTCAGTTATATTTTGGACACAACAGCTATTCTACGCCAATGATAAAAGAGTAAACCGGCTGTTTTCCGCTGTAAATCTCCGTTTCAGCAGAGCTGATTTCTTCGATGTATTCGGCCAGTTCTTCCGCCTGTTCCTTCATGGCGTCTTCTCCGTAAATCAGAGTAACCAGTTCGGAATCCTCATCCAGCATTTTGGACAAAAGCGTTTTGGATGCTTCCATCATATCCGGCTGGCTGACGACGATGGCTTTGCCGTAAATACCCATGTATTCGCCGGCTTTAATGTCCAGGCCTTCATAGGTGGTGTCTTTAATGGCATAAGTCACTTCCCCGCTCTTCACGTTGGAAATGGCTTCTTCCATATCTGCCTGGTTGTCATCGGCATCTGCTTCCGGATTGAACATAATGCAGGCAGCCATACCCTGAGGAATTGTCTTTGTTGGAAGGACACGCACATCTCTGTCTTCCATCACCGCACCGGCCTGCTGAGCAGCCATGATGATGTTGGAGTTGTTTGGGAAGACATAAATGGTGTCGCAGTTCAGTTTTTTAATGGCTTCAATGAAATCTTCTGTGGAAGGGTTCATTGTCTGACCGCCGGAGATGACAACATCAACGCGCAGATCCTTGAACATATCGCGGATTCCTTCGCCGGCTGCCACGGCAATCAGTCCATATTTTTTATGTTCACTGCTCAGCTCTTCCAGTTCCTCTTTTTCCTTGCTGAGGATTTCGTCGTGCTGATCAGACATATTTTCAACTTTCAGTTTCATGAAGCGTCCCTGGCGTTTGCCCATTTTGACCGCTGTAGCTGGTTCCAAAGTATGCACATGAACTTTGACCAGGTCTTCATCCTGTACACAGACGATGGAGTTTCCAATGGTAGCCAGTTCTTCTTTGAAGCTTTCTTCAGAGAAATGCTTCATGCCCTGTTCGGAAAGTTCCAGGATGAATTCTGTACAGAAACCGAATTCTCCTTCTCCTTCCACTTTGGCCTGTGCAGATTCCTCTGCCTGAGCAGACGCATCCGCCTGAATGACATCCCCCTTCATGGCAGACAGGAAGCCTTCCAGAATGGAGAGCAGTCCGGCTCCGCCGGAATCCACAACGCCTACTTCCTTCAGAACAGGAAGCAGATCCGGAGTGGTATTCAGGGAAATTTCCGCTTCTTCCACCATTTTGGCCATGACTTCAATGCAGTCCTGGACATCGTTGGTGACTGCATAGGCATATGTATAGTCTGCTGCTTCACGAATAACGGTCAGGATCGTACCTTCTACAGGCCGCATAACCGCTTTGTAGGCTACACGGCTTCCGTTGACCAGCGCACTGGCCAGCTGCATGGCATCCATCGTATTCAAATCTTCTACCGCCTGGTAGAATCCTCTGAAAATCTGGGATGTAATAACACCAGAGTTACCGCGGGCACCCATTAAGAGTCCGCGGGAGAGTGTTTTGGCGATTTTTCCGACGGAATCACTGTCTGTTTTCAGTGCTTCGTTTACCCCGTTGGAAAAGGTCAAATACATATTGGTACCCGTATCGCCGTCTGGGACCGGGAATACGTTCAGGGCATCGATTCTTGCCTGGTTGTTGCCCAGGCAGTTCATCCCCGAAAAAAGCATATCCTTAAAGAGCTTTCCATCAATTCTTTCCATATCGTTCTCCTACTTTACAGCCTTAACTCCCTGTACGAACATGTTGACAGCTTCAACTTTGACTTCGAGAGTCTTCTCAAGAACGTATTTCACCCGCTGCTGGGCTCCCAGCATCACTTCGGACAATTTAATGCCCTGCATGGCGACTACGTAAATATCGAGGATCAGGGAGTTGCCGTCCTGACGGACAATGACACCTTTGGAATAGGTGTCTTTGCCGAGCAGCTCGGCCCATCCGTCCTTCAGAAGTTTCTGGCTCGCCATTCCGACGATTCCATAACATTCGTTTACGGTTCCGCCGACTAAAGATGCAATGGCATCCAATGAAATTTCTACAGTTCCGTATTCATTTGATTTGCTGATTGGCATGTTCATCCTCCTTTTATGCAAATCCGGAAATTTTTCCGGATAATCTTCAGTTCTTCATTTTATTATAGCGAGCCAGTCTGAATTAATTAAGTTTGACAAAGCTCATTGTCGCCTCATCAAAGCGGTACTGATCTGTTCCCCACTTGTCCCGATAGACATTCTGGCTGGG
Source organism: Ileibacterium sp. (assembly GCA_021443945.1). GTDB lineage: Bacteria > Bacillota_I > Bacilli_A > Erysipelotrichales > Erysipelotrichaceae > JABUSF01. The sequence continues at coordinate 163,793 of JABUSF010000001.1, read as the reverse complement.
GGAATAGACCAGCCAGTCATACTGACTGTCTTCCCAGTCATCTGCTTCGACTTTAGAAGTTTCCGACTGTTCAGGCTGCTGTTCTTCTTCCGGCTGAGCGGTTTCTTCAGCCTGCTCAGGCTGCGCCTCAGAAGGCTGTGTCTCTTCTTTGGACTCCTGTCCGTCTGCCTGAGAGGTGGCCTGCTCCTGATGGGCTGTTTCACTTTCCGCTTCGCTGGAAGAGGCTCGAACAGCTTCTTCGGCTTCTTTTTTGGCTTTATCCACCTGGCTTTTCAGATTCTGGCGGTACTGATCCCGCTCTTCAGAACTCATGTACATATAGTCACAGGCAATTTTATCGATGGCCTGATTCTGGCCATCCAGTACCAGACAGACATCTTCACCCTGAAGTTCTGTGAGCATTTTCTGATAATTCGCGATCATATGCAAAGAGTTAATGGAAGAAAATACAATATTCCCGTCCTGCATGACCATTTTGATCATATTGGGATCATAACTCTCCGCCCATGGCAGAATTTCGGCAATTTTTTCCTGAACTTCCCGGGTCAGATAATCCGGATATTCCTGAAACTCTTTGCAGATCATTTTCATCTGCTCATCACTTAAGTCTGCCATCAAAGGAAAATGGATCAGACTTTTCATCAAAGACGGATCTTCAATGGGAATGGACTCTCCATCCCGGGCGAGAAGATAGTTCAGGCCGTCCTGAACATAATAGCCAATGATCATTTTCTCCTTGATCTTGATGCTGAGTTTCTGACCGTCCAGGCTGACCTGGGCTTCTTCAATGAGAGGATCCCGGTTTAAAGCCGCTTCAATTTTGAAGGGGGGATCCTGCCAGATTCTCATGGGACCGTCCAGACCGGCTATTTTATAAATCTGAGCGGTGGAATAATAATAATTTCCTTCACAGGACAGAGCCTGCACACGGGTTTCTTCGCTGAACAGATACACTGGAATCAGCAGCATGCAAATACACAAAACACAGAGGATGATTGTCTTTTTCAGACTCCATTCCCTGAAAGCCGGTATTTTAAGCTTCTTCATCCCAGTTGATCCTCTCAACTTCCGTAATCAGCTCCACTCCCATTTTCTCTTTTGCTTCTTTTTGAATTTCCTTGATCAGGCTGCTGACATCCGAAGCCTTGGCATCCCCTGTTTCATTGACAATGAAGTTGGAATGCTTGCCGGAAACAGCTGCTCCGCCTCTGACTTTTCCCCGGAAACCAAGATCATCAATGATCTTCCAGGCATTGGCATTGGCCGGATTGCGGAACACGCTGCCGGCACATGGCTTGTCCAGAGGCTGTGAACTTTCACGGCGCTGTTTTCTGGAATCCATCAGTTCCTGAATTTCCTGAGGATCTCCTGGCTGCAGCTGCAGTCTGGCGGAAAGAACAATCCAGTCTTTGTGCTTCTGGAAAGCAGAATGGCGGTACTGGTAGTCCAGCTCCTCTTTGGGCACCCATTCTGCCTTTCCGTCACGCCAAACCTGTACATCGATCAGCAGATTGGAAAGGTCACTGCGGTAAGCGCCTGCATTCATATACAGTCCGCCTCCTAAAGAGCCGGGAATGCCTGCGGCAAACTCCAGCCCGCTGAGGCCATTCTTCTGAGCTGCCACGGCCAGGGCGATCAAAGAGCATCCGGCCTGAGCATGAAGAACGCCGTCTTGAAATTCAAAGTTGGAAAACGGCTTGTCCAGACAGATGACAGCTCCATGCCACGGGCGGTCGGAAACAAGAACGTTGCTTCCTTTGCCAAGGACAAACCAGTCGATTCCCTCCTGTTTCAGGATGGACAAAACAGCCTGAAAATCCTCCAGGCTGCTTGGATATATATAGTAATCGGCAGGGCCGCCGATTTTATAAGTGGTATGTTTTTTTAATGGCTCGTTCACCAGAACTCTTCCATGTTTTTCCAGTTTATTTGTTAAGTCCATATGTTTCCTTTAAATCCTGCCGAAACTGAAGCTTATCCTTCCATCACCTGACGTGCAAAGGCGATGATATCCTGCGCCGCCTGCGGACGTCCGGCTTTTTTGGCATTTTCTGCCAGCTCCAGTCTTTTTTTATCGTTTAAGAATCCCTGCTCAATGGCCTTTTTCAGCTGCTGGGCATTGAGATCTTTCTCTTCAATCATCAAAGCCGCATTTTTGTCTGTCAGCATACGGGCATTGTAATACTGATGGTTGTTGGCCACATATGGGCTGGGAATAATAATCATCGGAATTCCCAAAGCTGTGGCTTCTGCAAGAGTGGTGGCCCCGGCCCGGCAGATCATACCGTCCAGGAAGCCATACAGGCGCATCGTATCCACAAAAGGATGCACGTGCACATTGCTCAAGCCTTCAAACAGGCCGTCTTCCACAGCGGTCTGCGCGCCTGTGACATACAGAATCTGCAGACTTTCGTCCAGCCCCTGCAGAGCGGACTTCATCAGCTCGTTGACAGAAGAAGAACCAAGAGATCCCATGACTATCAATATCGTTTTTCTCTGAGGATCCAGCCCAAGAGAAAGAAAGTAATCCAAATCTTTTTGAGCGTGAGCTGCTACAGTGGCTCTTGGGTTTCCAAGAAGACGTGTTTTGTTCGGATCAAACACTTCACTGCACTTTTCATAGCAGGTGACGATGCCCTTCGCGTTTTTCATCACCATTTTGTTGGCTTTTCCCACCACAGAATTCTGCTCATGAATCATGGTTGGAATGCCCATATGCTGGGCTGCCATCAAAACCGGGGCACTCACATACCCCCCAAACCCTATGACAAGATCCGGCTTCTCTCTTTTCAGCACTTTTTTGGCTGCGGCATAGGCAGAGCCCATCTGTCCAACCGCTTTGACTTTGTGCCACACCGATCCTTCCAGACCGGAAGAGTGGAGACCGAAAAAGGGAAAGCCTGCCTCAGGGATCAGCCTGGCTTCCATCCTGTCATCATTTCCTATAAAGAACAGCTCGGCCGGTTCTTCATCTTTTTCCCATTCTCTGGCCAGTGCCAGTGCCGGGTAAATATGACCTCCCGTGCCTCCTGTTGCAAGACATATTTTTTTCATAAATCTCAGATAGTATAGCACAAAAAGAAAAGAAGCTTTTGGGACAAAAATGTTTTGTCCAAGCTTCTTTTAAGGTTTTGATTCTGGTTTTCAAACGATTGATCAGTTTAGGGTCACCGGGCCGTCGTAGGGCTTGAGCACTGCAAACAGCAGCAGTCTTTGCTCGGAATAAAAACCGTAGTCCAAATCGCAGGTGGACAGAGTGATGAATTTATCCGTACTGCTGACCTCCATAGGTCTGGTGTGCATACTGGTTTTGTTCAGTTCCTCCAGAGTCACATCCCGGTAGTCACCGAAATCAAAGGTATAAGCTGCGTTGCTGCTGTCGGTTTTCAGGAAATGCCAGATTTCACACTTGTAGTTTTTTTCCGGAGTCAAATACCAGAAGTAAGGATGATCATTAAAGAACTGCTCATCCTGGAAATACTTCAGGTTGGTAAACATCCCTCCGATGTCTACGGAATGGCCGTAGATCAGCGTGTTGTCACTGGACAGATCGGAAGGGGTATTTGCATCTACAAAGATGGCTCCCTGCCGGTTGGGCTCTTTGAGTGTGGTGTGGTTCAAATAGAACTCGTTGTTTACTCCCTGCACCACCGCAAAGCTGATGTCGGTGCCGGGGACCACAATCCATCCGCAGATGTCCGGGTTTTCTGACTTCAGCTTGGCAAAATCCACGCTGAATCCCTGCTCCTGGGCTTCCTTTTCCTCCTCCTTCTGAGGATTGACCGTATACTGATTCAGTTTGCTGGTCTCTGTTTTGACCGTGTTGTTCTCATTCCAAATGGAATACAGTTTCCATCCGGAAAAAGCACACACCGCCAGGCAGACCACCATTAAGATTCGATAGATAGCTTTTTTCATACAGGGCTATTTTACACAAAAAAAGCAAAAGGCTCCATATTCTTTGTGAGGTGGGAAAGATTGTCTTTATTCCTGCTTAAATCGGTGCTTTTCATAAAGATTCTTTCAAAAGCAGTCATTTTTACAATACTTTTCATATAATGAAGCCAGGAAAAAAACGAAAGGAATCATCCGCCTGAGGGCGGAACTGCATTAGATTATGAACGACCGAACCGAAGAGAGCCTGATCAGCCAGAACGCCTTCCCGCTGCCTCTGCTGCTGAAATCACTGGAGAACGCCAGCATTTACGGCTTTCTCTACTATCCCCAGGAAAAGAAAATCATCGTTCCTGAAGAAACCCAGAAAGCCTGGAACTGTCTTCCTGTGTATGAAAATATGCCGGATTCGCTGCTGGAATACAGCATCGCCCAAGAGGACTGGGATATCTGCCGCAGAATGTATGAAAAAATCGACAAAGGCGCCGATACATCCTCCGCTGTCATTCGCCTCAAAGACAATGCCGCCTGGAGCCGGATTACTTTAACCACCATCGAGCGGGATCAGGCCGGGCAGGCTTTGCAGGCGATTGCCATCGTGGAAAACCTGACAGAGTCCAAGGAAAAGGAAGTCCGTCTCATTCGGGAAGCGGACAGCATGAATGAAATTATGCAGGTGTTTCAGGTGGCTGCCGAAGCGACCGATACCATTATTTTCATTTATGATGCCGTCCATCAGTCCATTTTTGTCAACGACAGCACCGCTGCTCAGTTTGGCGTGCTTACGGAACAAAAAGGGATTCCATACGAGCAGGCGTACAACGGAGCGGTTCACCCTGCCAGCGCCAGAGAATACATTCGCGTTCACGAAGAAATCATCCGCGGTGCTCTGGAAGCATCCGGCAAAGTCATGCTGGTCGATGCGTCCGGCAAATCTGCTTTTTATCATTTGACCCTGCGGGCTCTGGTGGACGAAAGCGGAAAGCCCACCGGCAAAGCGGCCGGCATTTATAAAAATATTACGGAATACCAGGAATCTTACCTTCATCAGCACGCCATGAACAAAGCTCTGCTTGAAGGAATTTCTGCAGCCTTCTCCGTGGATTTAAACAACGATCATATCGTTTTGGAATACATTTCCGACGACCTTCGGCCCGAACTGTACAGTTTCGTTTCCGGACTGCCAAAAAGCTTTGCCGATGCCATTCGTTTTTATATCCATAAATATGTGGTTCCAGAGGATCAAGACCGGATGTTCTTCGAACTCGACGTTCGGACGGTGAAAGAAAGACTGCAGGAAAAAAAGAGCTACTACATACAGTACCGGGTTCACCACCGCCAGGCCAGTCATGGATATTTTGAACTCCATATCTCCGCTTCCCAGGAAGATAACAGTGACGGCAAAATTTTCATTTCCTTCCGCAGCATCGATGATCAGAAAGAAAAGGAAATTGAGCAGCAGACCCGTCTGTCCAAAGCACTGGCCACTTCCCAGGAGTTTGCCCGGCGGGCTTCGGAAAACCTGGAACTGATTCAGGACATCATCGGTTCCGGATTCTGGTATATGGAATTTGATGAAGACGGCAGGCTGCAGAAAACCACCATCAACGATGAGTTCCGTGAAATATTAGGATATGAAAATGAGCAGGATCTGCCAAGCGCCCTGAAGCCGCTGGTGGAAGCCATCTATCCGGATGACCGTCAGGATGCAGTCCGCTGCTTTCGGGACAGTGTCCTCCATGGCCAGGAATTCAAAATGCGCTGCCGGATGTTTAAAAAAGACGGCAGTCTGGTCTGGATTCAGTCTGAGGGGCTGGTCAAACGCTACACCAACGGGAAGCCCCGTATTTTCTCCGGTACCTTCATCGACGTGACCGAAAAGCAGAAAAAGGAAAGAATGCAGGATATTATTGCTTCTGTTTTCAGCATTTACACCGCAAGCTGGGTCATCAACATTCCGGATGACACGATCAGTGAAATTGCCGTGGCCGAAGGAAATCCGGCGAAAAAAAATCTTTCCATGTTCCCTGCTCACCAGGCCATGAAGCGTCTGCAGCGCTATCTGGCGGATACAGCCGGAAGTCCGGAGAAAATGGCCGAATTTCTGGATTTGAAAACGGCCGGAATGCGGATTGGAACCTCCTCCAGCATCTCCTATGAATTCAAGCGGGAGCACTTGGGATGGTATGCGGCCTTTTTAATTCCAATTAAACGGGATGCTCAGGGATCCATTGTGGAAGTGGTCCTGGCTTTGCGTCCCATCGATGCGGAAAAGCAGAAAGAACTGCAGGTCAAGCACGCTCTGGAAGAAGCCTATGAAGCAGCCACCAAAGCCAATGAGGCCAAATCGGAATTTCTGTCTCACATGAGCCACGACATCCGGACGCCTTTAAACGCTATTACCGGTATGACCGGATCCGCTCTTCTGCACTTTGACGATCCCGGCAGGGTCAAAGACTGTCTGAACAAAATTTCCATCTCCAGCCAGCATCTGCTGGGCATTGTCAACGAAGTGCTGGATATGTCGAAAATTGAATCCGGAAAGTTCAGCCTGAACACTGCGGATTTCTCCCTGACGGATCTGACAGAACGGCTGAGAGTGATGGTCGCTCCGCAGATCGAGCAGAAGCAGCACACCCTTCTTCTGGATCTGGAGGACATCCGCCATCCCTATGTTCATGGGGACCGCCAGCGGCTTCTGCAGGCCTTCACCAATTTAATGAGCAACGCCATCAAATACACGCCAAACGGAGGCACCATCCGCTTTTCCATGAAGGAAAAAAGTCCGGAACAAGTCAAAGTAGGCTGCTTTGTCTTCACCATTGAAGACAACGGCATTGGAATGAGCGAGCAGTTTCTGAAGCATTTGTACGAACCGTTTGCCAGAGAAAATGACAGTCTGATGGGGGTGCAGGGCACCGGTCTTGGAATGCCCATCACCAAAAACATCATCGAAATGATGGGTGGACGCATCGAAGTAGAATCCGCTTTGGGACAAGGCACCCGCTTTACGGTAACCGTCTTCCTGCCGCTGCAAAGCCATCAGCCAACGG
>JABUSF010000001.1:153165-156729 GCA_021443945.1 Ileibacterium sp. | reverse complement strand
ATTCTGGAAACCGCCGGCATTGAAGTGGATTATGCTTTTGACGGGCAGCAGGCCGTGGACAAAGCCCTGCAGTCCTCCTTTGGTTATTACGATATGATTTTCATGGATATCCATATGCCAAAACTCACCGGCTATCAGGCCGCCAGACAGATTCGCTGTTCAAAGCGGCTGGATCTGCAGGAAGTGCCCATTGTGGCAGTGACCGCCAATGCTTTTGCGGATGACATCGAGGCGGCCAGACTTGCCGGGATGAATGGTCATTTGACCAAACCCATCAACATCGGCCAGCTGATTAAAATTTTAAAGACCATGTTTCGTTAAAAAAGTCCTGGATTTCTTCCCGATGGAAGATTCCAGGACTTTTGCATGTGCGAAGTCTGTTTTATTTGCTCAGTTTGGAGGCTGCTGCCTTGTCGGCAATGACAACAACATCCGGATGGTTCTGCAGAACAGTAGCCGGCCAGTTGATGTCAGGTTCTCCTTCCACCATGGCTTTGACAGCATCTGCTTTGTCTTCACCGGAGGCGACCAGCAGTATTTTTCCAGCATCCATCACAGTTCCAATACCCATGGTAATGGCCTGTGTTGGAACTTTGGTGATGTCATTGTCAAAGAAGCGTTTGTTGGCTTCAATGGTGCTTTCTGTCAGATCCACGATATGGGTTCTCTGATCGAATGGTGTTCCTGGTTCATTGAACCCAATGTGGCCGTTGCGGCCGATGCCAAGCAGCTGAAGATCCACTTTTTCAATGGACTCATCGTACTTTTTGGCTTCTTCGTCTGTCGATCCGTATGGCACGTGTGTATTTTCAGGATTGATGTCCACGTCTTTAAACAGATTTTCATTCATGAATGTGTAATAGGACTGGGGGTCATTTCTGTCGATGCCTACATACTCATCCAAATTGTAGGTATGAACATCTTTATAGGATGTTCCATTTTCTTTATGGTCTTTGATCATGTTCTGGTAAAGGCCAACCGGTGAACTGCCGGTAGCCAGCCCAAGAACGGCGTTTGGCTTGCTTTCAAGAAGCTCTTTCATAACTTTGAAAGCTTCTTTTGACATTTCATCGTAATTTTCTGTGACGATCAGCTTCATAGATTCTTTTCCTCCGTGCTGTTTTATTATACCAACACCTGCAGGATTACAGGTTCCTTAAAAAAATGTAAGCAGTTGAAAAAAGCTATGCCTCTTTCAAATCCTGCAGTTTGGTCAAATATTTCCATGCTTCGCTTCCAAAGATCACCTTCAGGTGGGACATCTGCAGTGCTTTATATTCCTCATACGAGACAGGTCTGGTAGATAGAATTTCCATAGGAACACCAAATAATTCAATCTCATATGGATTAATTTTCAAACCATGGCTCAGATAGAATGCTTTTCGCCGCTGCTTTGGGATGTCTGGGTTCTGCAGGGTGCTTTCAATTTCCACCAGAACCGGCTGCTCATACCGGCTGATCAGATGCTCAAGAACCCTTCCTCCGATCTGCTGATTTTGGAAAGCCGGATCCACGGCCAGATAATCCAGAAGAACCAGATTCTCGGACAGAATGGAAAAGCAAAGGGCGCAAAGCTGTCCATCCAGCTCTACAGCCAGCACTTCCATTCTTTTTTCGGCAGCCCCTTTTTGAATCATCTCAAAAGGTTTTCTTTCGCAGTCCGGAAAGGAAATTCTGTACAGCTCTTTGAGCTGGTCCAGTTTGTCATATTCCGGACNAATGTATTTCAACTTACGCATAGCTGCATTATACCCTCCGCTCTCCAGCTGGTCTTTTCCAACCCTCTTCTAAAAAAAGCACCCCTGCCAAGCAGGGATGCCTCATGCAATCCATTAGTCCAGATCTTTTCCGTTAGAGCCGATGACTTTCTTATACCAGTAGAAAGAATCTTTGCGGTAACGGTTCAAAGTCCCCAGATCGAAGTCACTGCGGTCTACATAGATAAAGCCGTAGCGTTTTCTCATACCTTCGTGGGTGGAGATCAGATCCACAGCAGACCATGGGCAGTAGCCCAGGAATTCTGAACCGTCTGTGATGGACAGGTTCATCTGGTTGATGTGGTTGCGCAGATAGTTGATGCGGTATTCATCATGAATCTTACCGTCTTCTGTCAGAGTATCGTAAGCGCCCAGACCGTTTTCTGTCACGATCATTGGTTTATGATAGCGGGAATAGATTTCTCTGGAAGTAGCACGGAAGCCGACAGGGTCAATTTCCCAGCCGAATTCTGTTTTCGGCAGGTTTTCGTTGCGGACGCTGCGGGCGAATCCTGGAATAGCCTGGCCGCTTTGCTGGTCGCGCAGGGATTCTTCGGTTTCCACAGCTGTCTGGATATCAAATGCTTCCACGGTGGAGGTGTTGTAGTAGTTGAATCCAATGATATCGCAGGTTCCTTCTTTGAGGATTTCAGCATCTCCCGGCTGGAAGACTGGAGTGGCATCGTTTTCTTCCAGATAGCTCCAAACAATCGCATTGTAAATGCCGTAAACAGCCATATCTAAATACAGCCAGTTGCGCAGAGCATTAAAGTTTTGGGAAGCGATGATGTCTTCCGGTTTGCAGGAAGCTGGATAGACCAGAGAAATGTTTGGAGCTGGTCCGATTTTGGCATTCGGCAGCATTTCATGGCACAGCTTCATGGCTTTGGCCTGGGCAACCAGCTGATGATGGTTCTGCTGGTAGATTTCCTTTAATACATTGGTAGTTCCTTCCGGCAGAACAAGAGTTCCGATGACAGGTCCAACCAGCGTCAGCATGTTCTGCTCGTTGATGGTCAGCCAGTATTTTACGCGGTCGCCGAAGTTTTCAAAGAGAACTTTCGCAAAGTTGGCAAACCAGTCGGAAGATTCCGGATTGCTCCAGCTGCCTCTGGCATCCAGAGCAGCAGGCATATCAAAGTGGAACATGGTCACGAGAGGTTCGATTCCATATTTCAGACATTCATCGATGACATTATTATAGTATTCAATTCCCTTTGGGTTGACTTCACCTGTGCCGTTGGGCAGAATGCGCGTCCAGGCAATGGAGAAGCGGTACACTTTAAATCCCATTTCAGCCATCAGAGCAATATCTTCTTTGTAGCGATGATACTGGTCTGCGCAGACTGTCAGATCACTGGTGTTTTCCGGCACTTCTTTGACATCCTGACAGGAAGGGCCTTTGCCGTCTTCAAGGTTGGCGCCTTCGACCTGGTAGGCAGAAGTGGATGCTCCCCAAAGGAAACCATCAGGAAAAGATTTCAGGTTTTTATGATTCATATAAATTCTCCTCTTCGCCTTTATGATAGCCTTTTCAAACATTGTGTTCAAAGTCGGTCTGTCCTTTTGAAAGACTGGTTTCACAGAAAGGCGGATTTTGGGCAATTTGGCAGAACCCTTTCATCTTCCCTGCAGGATCCTGCTTCTGAACGAATCCTTTTGAAGAGCAAAAAGCCATAAAAATTAAAGGTCATCAAAATGGCCTCTCTCAGATGATTTCTGTATCTTATAGGTGAGCCAAGGACAAAGGCTCACTTCATAATCAAATTCCCTTTCTTAAAAACTTTCTTAGGAAAAGAGCCGCAAG
>JABUSF010000001.1:146671-153059 GCA_021443945.1 Ileibacterium sp. | reverse complement strand
TGGGCAGCCAGTGCATGGACATCGTCCATAAACTGCCGCATCAGGTTGACTTCCACCAGCATGCCAAGATTGGTCCCGGCAATCATTTCATACCCTCTTGGCTGACCAAGCTCCACTGCTTCCTTAAAAGGGGCACCTCCAGCCAGATCACTCAAAACCAGAATGGATTCGCACTCTTTCAAAGCATCCATCGCCTTTTCAAGCCGACAGGAAAGCTCTTCATGGCTTTCACTCAATTCGTAATCCACAGCTTCAAAGAATTCCGGTTCCTGGGAGATTTCTGCCAGAGCTTCCTTCATGCCGGTGGCAAATTTGCCGTGCCCTGTAACGATTAATCCAATCATGTTCAACACCCTTTCTCATTTTTCCAATTGTGAGTGGCTAAATAGTATCATACTTTGCCTCCTCCCTGCACCAACCACTCAATGACAGAGAAAAAGACGGAAGGAATCCGTCTTTTCAGTCAGATGATGGAATTGCCTGCAATCCGGATCCGTTCCGCTTCCAGCAGATCCTGCAGGGTCATGCTGTCCACGTAACGGGCGGCTGCTTTGTTAAAACCGTCCCAGAATTCATAATTTGTAAGATCTTCCTGGGGGATTGAAGTCCATGGAGCCAAATCCACAGAGCCTTCCGTCAGCCGCAGAATTTCACCAATATTATATTCATAAGGAGCTTTTGCCAGACGATACCCTCCCTGAGGCCCACGGCTCGCTTTCAGCATGTGCTGACGATTCAGCAGAGCAACGATCTGCTCCAGATATTTTTTTGAAATGTGCTGCCGATTAGCAATCTCATTCAAATTCAAATACCCGTCCTGCTGATTCAATGCCAGATCCGTAAGCATCTTAAGAGCATAGCGTCCCCTTGTCGAAACTTTCATGGAATACTCCCTATCTACATATATTATCTATGTATTAACACAAAAAATGTTTATTTCAAGTAGATCATATCACTACAGAATCTGCACCCTCTAAAAATCATCATTTTCCGGTAGGAAAAGGAACAGAATATGCGCAGGATTTAGAGGGCTTCCACACTGTAGGAGGCTTTGAAAGTTTCCGAAGGTTTCAAAATCTGGGTGCCTTCCCTCTGGTCAAAGGGAATCTCAAGTTTTTCATAATCTGCATGTCCAAACCAGGGCTCAATGCAGACAAAATCGCTTTCCGTGGGATGAGACCACAGAGCCAGGAAAGGATAGCCTTCAAATTCCATCGCCAGTCTCGGCTCATCCTTCCAGGAAAGAACCGCTTTGCTTGCTTTGATGTTGTTGAACACCAAAGTGGCGTATTTTTTCAGATCCTCCCGGCTGAGCTGCCATTTGTCCAGCATGACTGTCGGTCTTTCCACGGGGGAGAAGTCATCAAAGAACACGATCTGTTCGGCTTCTGCTTTGGGGAACATTTCCAGAGAAAAATCTTCAAATTTCTCTTCCGGAGTCAGGGATGTGCGGAAAGCCGGATGCAGTCCAAAGGAGAACGGCATGTCCTGATCGCCTGTATTGGTAATGGCATACTCGATGATGACTTTTTTTCCCTCCAGGCGATAGCTCATTTCGTAATGGAAGTCGAAAGGATACTGAGCTTTGGTCTCTTCACTGGAATCCATCGTATACACAATTTTGCTGCCGTCTGTGCTGCCTTCCAGATCCGCATAGCGAATCAGCCCATGGTTTTTCATGGCATATTCTTTGCCGTCCAGCGTATAGCTTCCATTGTTCCAGGTGGAACCGACCATAGGAAACAGAGTGGGATTTCGGCCGCTCCAGCCCTGATCGCCCTGGTAAAGAAGTTCTCTGTTTTTGCTTTTGTCAAAGAGAGAAGTCATTTCTCCTGCTCTTGTTCTGGTTTCCAGAATCAAATTCTCGTTTTCAAGTTTCATTTCTTTTTCCTCATAGCTTCCGTCTCATTCAACGGTATTCCTAGATAAAATATGCCTTCGATTCCGGTTAAAAGCAAGAACTCAAAAGGGTTTGGCGCAGCCCTTCAAAACCGGATGAAAAAGCGGCATGCAAATGCTCTGTGGTTTTTATGAAACGATTCTTTATTTCCCTTCCCGGAGTGACGCCTTCCTTTCCAGCCAATTCTTCCTGAAGCAGGCATTCTTTCCCCGTCTGTCAATGGCTGTTCGATCCGGTTTCAGCAGCATCGGGAACAAACAGTTCTGCATTGTGTTTGCCAGGCACATTCTTCCTGCAGATCTTTCGATCTGGACTTTCATCGTCGTTCTTCCTTGCAGAAGAAAAGGAAGCCTTTCAAAAACGCTTCCTGATTTACTTCTTCTCTTTTTTCGCAGGGGAACAGGTCTGTTTGGCTTGATGCACTTTTTTGATGGCCTGCAGTTTTTCTAAAATGACCGCATCATTGCCCCAATGCCGCCCTTTCTCGTAAGGGCACACAATACCATCATGTTCATCGTGCCAGTAACTTAAAAATGCAGCATAATATTCTTCAATATTTGAAGGATTGATTCTGCTTTCAATGATATGTTCTGCCAATTTCATGCTGCGAATCTCATCTGGAGGATAAAACATTAACAGACCTCCGATTTCATCGACATTAAAACCGCCTGAATCGAACCGCTCGATCAACAGATCATCCGGCACAGACTTATCTTTCAAATCTTTTAAAAACGCATCGAATGCCTGTTTGCGTTTTTTCTTCGTCCAAAACCAATCCATACATGCCCTCCGTGTTTGAATCCTCTGCTTTTCATAGTTTTATCATTTCTCTTTCCGGGTGTAAGTGCAAGTATCCTTCTGTTTGTTTTCTGTGGGACAGCATCAAGATTTCAGGAAGCCAGCCGCACCCCTGCAGCGAATGACTTTTGTCAAAACAGGATGCATGTCTTTAAGACGGAATATAGATGCGAAAGAATCCTTTCTGTTTTTCCATTCAAAAAGAGCGGCCGTCCATTTGATCGGACAGCCGCTGGGTTTGGTTTAAATTGGATTATCCGTTTTGATGGAAGCTCTGCAGCAGTTTGGCTCTGTTGGGGCCTTTCAGCTTTTTAATGGCTTTGGCTTCAATCTGACGGATTCGCTCACGGGTAACCTTGAATTCCTTACCGATTTCTTCCAATGTCCATGTCCGGCCATTGTCGAGACCAAAACGCAGACGAATGACTTTTTCTTCCCTTTCGGTCAGCGTGGAAAGAACTTCTTCAATGGTTTCCTTGAGCAGCTGGGAATGAGCATATTCCTCAGGTGTCTGGGTGGTTTTGTCTTCAATAAAGTCTCCCAGGAAGGTGTCGTTTTCATCACCGACTGGAGTTTCCATAGAGACAGGATCCAGGGCAGAACGCTGGATTTCAATGACTTTTTCAGCCGTCATGTCTTCCATTTTTTCTGCAATTTCTTCCGGTACCGGGTCACGTCCAAGATCCTGTACCAGCTGACGCTGGATACGGGTCATCTTGTTGATGGTTTCTACCATATGCACAGGAATACGGATGGTTCTGGCCTGGTCCGCAATAGCACGGGTAATGGCCTGACGAATCCACCATGTGGCATATGTGGAGAATTTGAATCCTTTTGTATAGTCGAATTTTTCAACAGCTTTGATCAGACCGATGTTGCCTTCCTGGATCAGATCCAGAAACAGCAGTCCGCGTCCAACATATTTTTTAGCAATGGAAACAACCAGACGCAGGTTGGAGTCAATCAGAATCTGTTTGGCTTCCATATCACCGGCCTGAATTCGTTTGGCAACGGCGACTTCCTGCTCTGGAGTCAGCAAAGGAATAGCACCGATTTCCTTCAGGTAGGCTTTGACAGGATCGCTTGTTTTATTGCTGGCGCCGGCTGCAAAGGTTCTTTCCAGTTCGGCCAGTTCATCGTTTTCTCCGTCTTCATCTCCCAGATCGTCGGAGTCATCGTCATCGAAATCCTCCTCATCTCTGTCTTCAGAAAGATCAATCCGATTTTCCTGACACCAGTCAATGAGTCCGTTCATTTCGTCATCGGTTAAACCAAGCCGGTTGACGGCCTCCATGAAATCCTTCTGGTCAATATCTGCATCCGCATCCCGGGCCGATTCCAGAAAGAGTTTCACATCATCAATTGAACTGAACTTCAGCTGATTCTTCTTATTTGGCTGTGCCATACCTATCTTCCTTTCCTAACACATTGATATCTTCCCCTATTGTGCCACAAAAAAGCACACGAAAACCGCCGTTTGCTTTTGGGAACCAATAAGAGGGATACCTTTATTGTATTTCACAGAATTGTTTAATCTCATTGATTCGCTCAAGAGTTTCATCGTATCCAAGCTGGAACCACGGACGCAGTTTTTCCGGATCTGTGGTGTATCGGGTTATGCCCAGATCTTTGTGAGGACGCAAAACCATGGCTTTGCCCTCTTTTTCCAGCTGACCGATTTTCTCCCACTGCTCGTTGTAGCGAAGATGGCGCTCTTTCAAATTCTGTTCAATTGTCTTGTCCTTATAAACCTTCTTGGCCAGCCACAGCTGCCAGTCCGGGGCTGGCTTGCGCACATAGCCTTCTTCTTTTGTGGACAGGATCAGATGCTTATCGCATCCGGCTTTGATGGACTGGTCAATGGAAATCATATCCACCAGCCCGGCATCAAAGTATTTCTTCCCGTGGAAAGAATAAGGCTTGGCCAGCAGCAGCAGGGCACAGCTTGCTTTGATCAAAGTCATGCTTTCGTCCACATATTCTTTCGGGAAATATTCAATTTTATGATTGTCAACATCGTAGACGCCAATGTCCAGAGCGGTGTCACTTCCAAAAAATGACATAAAGTCCAGGGGCGCCCGTTTTTCAATGTAATCGCAGGTTGCTTCGATTCCAAACACGTTTCCTTCTTTGAACATGGGAATCAGCCCCACGGCTCCCTGCTGGCTGGGGGCATCGATGCCGGTGACATCCAGACGTTCCTTCTGTCTGGAAACATAAGGTAAAAGCACCTCTGCTCCGGCAGAGATCCCTACGCTGTAGGGAAGAAGCACATCATGCTCCAGCAGGCATTTGAGAACACCTGCTGTGTAGGCGATTTTTGTTCCGCCGCCTTCTACGACCAGTCCTACTTTCGACATATTCTATTCCAACTCCGGTTCATCATTTTCGTAAAAGTACGCTTATACGATAAGTATACCTTGCTTTTGACTCTTTCCGACAAAAACTATACCCGAAAAAAAAGGCATCACTTGCGGATGACGCCTTCTAATTCCGCCTGGGCAGCCACAGCCTGAGCCACTTTTGGCCCTACCCGTTTGTCCAGAGCATCTACAATGACATAGTCTTCCTTGAGTTCGTCTTCGCTGATCAGATCGGCCAGCGCTTTGGAAGCTGCCATTTTCATGCCTTCCGTAATCCGGGTGGCTTTGGCATCCAGCGCGCCCCGAAACAGAGCCGGGAAGATCAAAACATTATTAATCTGGTTGGCAAAGTCGGAACGTCCGGTTCCCACGACTCTTGCCCCGGCCGCTTTAGCCTGTTCCGGAAGAATTTCCGGAATTGGATTGGCCATGGCCATGACAATGGCATCCTTATTCATGGACCGGATCATTTCTTCACTGACAATACCGCCTTTGGAAACACCGATAAAAATATCGGCTCCTTTCATGGCATCGGCCAGAGTTCCCGTTTTGCTGTCTTTATTATATTTTTCAGCCAGTTCTTTCTTTTCGGCATTGGATGCATTTTCAGCGGTCACAATCCCCTTGCTGTCGCACATGTAAATGGTTTGGAAACCATAATCGGCCAGCAGCCTGGCAATTGCACATCCCGCTGCACCGGCGCCGGAGAAAGCCACCGTGCAGTCTTCCGCCTTTTTGTTCACCAGCTTTAAAGCATTGATCAAAGCGGCCAGAACCACGCAGGCTGTTCCGTGCTGGTCATCGTGGAAAACAGGAATGTCCATAATTTCCTGCAGACGGCGTTCAATTTCAAAGCAGTTGGGGGCGGAAATGTCTTCCAGATTGATGCCTCCAAAGGATGGCTCCAGGGCTGCCACGGTCTGTACAATCACATCCGGATCCTGGGTGTTGAGCACCAGAGGCACCGCATTGACGCCGCCCAGTTCCTTAAAAAGAACGCATTTGCCTTCCATGACAGGAAGACCGGCCAGACCGCCGATGTTTCCAAGTCCAAGAACGGCAGAGCCGTCAGACACAACAGCCACCGTATTTCCTCTGCCGGTGTAGACAAAAGCATCTTCCGGATGGTCCTTGATTTCCAGACAGGGAGCAGCAACTCCCGGTGTGTAGGCAATGGACAGATCCTTTTTATTTTCCAGAGGGGCTTTGGACACAACTTCCAGTTTTCCCTGCCACTCTCTGTGGGCCTTCAATGCTTCTTCGTTTATGTTCATGTTCCTTATTCCTCAATAATATGACGGAGCACGTCCATCATTTTTTCCATTTT
>JABUSF010000001.1:144828-146264 GCA_021443945.1 Ileibacterium sp. | reverse complement strand
TAACCGGGCATCATCATGGCATATTCCGCACCGATCAAAGCGGCATTCACCATTTTGTCTTTGGCAGATCCTGGATGAACGGAAGCACCCTGAATGGTGATTTTTGCCCCAGCGGCATTGAAGGTTTCATATTCCACCCCATGCACTTCCCCGCCATCCAGCGTGTAGGCAAATTCCACCGGGAAGCGGTCCAGTTCAAAGTTTTCCACACCGCGGCCGATTTCTTCATCCGGAGTGAAGGCTACATAAATGTCTCTTTTTCGTCCGGATTCTTTCGCCATCTGCTGAACGGTTTCCAGAATGATGGCAATGCCGGCTTTGTCGTCCGCTCCAAGCAGAGTGGTGCCGTCGGTGACGATAATGTCATCGCCCACCACATCATTTAAAGCCGGGAAGGCTTCTTTGGTCATGGACCATTTTTCATTCAGCTGAATTTTGTTTCCATCCCATGCGTGGATGACTCTTGGTTTGACATCCTTGCCAGGCATTTCCTTGGCGGTATCCATATGGGCAATCAGACCAATGGCCTCCAGGCCGGCTGGCTGGTCTGCTTTTAATGTTCCGTATACCACACCGGTATCAGACAAATAAACATCGCTCAAGCCCATCTCTTCCATTTCCTCTTTTAAAAGGCGGGCCAGATCCAGCTGCTTCATTGTGGAAGGAGCCGTAGGGCTTTCCGGGTCAGACTGGGTATCGATCGAAACGTATCTTAAAAAACGATCCTGTACGCTCATGCAATCTCCTCTTTTCTGTTTGGTCAAACATTCATATTTTATACTAATTTTTCGATCTTGTTTCTTTTTCTTTGGCAATGTGATCCGGATCAAAAAAGAAACCGTTCTTTCGAACGGTTCGATCCTTCTTTAACGCACTGCCGATGCAAGTCCGGGAACAATCTGTTTCTTCCGGGACACAAATCCCTTCTGTTCAAACATTTCCAGAGCGCCGGCTACTTTGGGTGCCGCTTTTCCCACCGCCAGGAATTTGGATCCGTTTCCTTCCACGTTGGTAAACACCATCACCCACAAATCCAGATGGGTTTTGGCCAGTTCCTTCTCCATGAATCTTTCAAAGTCTTTTTTGATCTCATCCACATCTTTGTAGTCGAAAACAAACACCTGAGAGATGGCTGCTTTAATGCCTCCCAGATCAAACTCCTTGGAGTCATTGAACAGAATGCTGGCAAATTCTTTTCCCTTAATGGTGGCTGTATGCTCAAAAAGGTCTCTGGCCATTTCATCTGTATTCAGGCCATATTCCATTTCAATGCGGGCTGCTACCAGCTTGTCGGTCTGGGTGCAGGTGGGGGAATGGAAATTCATGGTATCGGAGATCATGGCATACAAAATCAGCTGGGCGACCTGCTGGGACATCTGAATCCCGTATTCTCCATACATCATAGCCACAATGGTGCAGCTGCTTCCTACGGTCAT
>JABUSF010000001.1:142102-144816 GCA_021443945.1 Ileibacterium sp. | reverse complement strand
AATGGGCTTGTCTGTGGTCACATCCCCAATGCGGTGATGATCCACGATTTCCAGAATTTCCCCTTTGTCCAGATCGTCAATGGACTGTTTGGATTCATTGTGGTCAACCAGGATGAATTTTTTCTTTTCGGCTTTGAGCAGATGATAGCGGGCGACAGAACCGATGATGTTTCCCGATTCCACCACCGGATAGGCGGAGTGACGGGTTTTCAGCATGTCCCGCTCGACATCTTCCGTAAACTGGGAGGGGTGGAAGCAGATGGCTTCCTCTTTGGGAGTCATGATGAATTCCACCGGAATGGCCCGGTAAATCATCTGGATGATTTTCATCATGTTGTAGGGGGTGTTGATTAAGGTCACGCCCATGGATTTGGCCATTTCGAAAATATAGTCGTTTGGCACAAAGTCTTCCGCAATAATGATGACAGCGGCCCCTTTGGCCATGGCTTTGATCATGTCATCTTCATGATCGTTGAGCACCATGATCGCTCCATTCAAATCCCGGTCCATCATTTTTTTGTCGGAAATCCGTACTTCCCCGCTGCGGGCCCGGCTTCCTTCATACAAAATCCGGCCGTGAACAACATCCCGCAGATTGATGATTGGGGTATCCTTGAGCAGATTTTTGGTGATGTTCAGATCCTGCATCTGGATTTTCGAGATTTCAGCAAGGGTGACGATGCCGTGAAACAGGCCTTCGTCGTTGACCACATAAATGGTTTTTACATTGTTTTCCAGAAGCAGATCCCATCCGTAGCGCAGGGTTTCCATGCGGTTGACGACGATGGGTTCATCAATTTCGATTTCTTCCAGGCAGTTTTTGGCGGTGCGGATATGAATGGGCGGTTCCACACCCACTTTTTCCAGAATGTACTTGGTTTCCGGGTTTAAGTGCCCGATTCTGGCCGCCTGAACATTCTCCCCCAGCTCTCTTTTCAGGGCAGCAAGAGCCAGAGCAGCACAGACAGAATCCGTATCCGGACGTTTGTGTCCGATGATATAAACAGGTTGAGTCATTTCTTTCTCCTCGTCCATTTCAGTATAGCATTTAAAGAAAATGACATTTTACAAGTTTGGAAAACAATATAAAAAAGCCGGAGAACCGGCTTTCAAGGCTTGCTATTATTCTTCTTCGCCGTTTACAGCGTCTTTCAGAGCTTTTTTAGCAGAGAATTTTACAGACTTGCTGGCAGGGATGTCGATCTGTTCTTTTGTACGCGGATTGATTCCCTTGCGGGCAGCTCTTTCTTTTACTTCGAATTTTCCGAATCCGCCTAAATCCACGACATCGCCCTGTTTGAGCAGCGCTGCGATTTCATCTGTCAGTGCAGTGATGGTTTCCGCTGCCTGCTTCTGTGTGATGTTTAATTTTTCTGAAACGGTTTTCGCGATTTCCTTTTTTGTTACGATGGTCATTGTATTGGCCCTCCATAATTCTGATTCTAACACGCCCGATTGGACAGCCGCTTTCAGGTCCCGCGGGAGGATCAGCTGCTTTGGGGCGGGGTGTCTATGGCGATTTATACCGCCTTTTTTGGACAAATACAAGCTTGAAGCTGATTTTTGATCAAATACCCGAAGTTTCACAGAATTTTCACGATCCGATTCCGACAGTGCTCTCTTCCCCGTTTTCTGCTAAGCCTTCCCGGCTCGGCCCTAACATGGTCAGAAGATGTTTTTTTTCGGATTGCAGTTGCAATTGTCGGACAGATTCGCTATTATTATCAAGCAATCGCGCCGGTATAGTATAATGGCAATACACGTCCATGGTAAGGATGAGCTCGTGGTTCAATTCCGCGTACCGGCACCACTTTGAAAACAAACGCTTCCTGAAAAGGAAGCTTTTTTTATTTCTCTGTTTTGAACAAACACTTGAAAAGGCGGCCGTGTAAGCCGCCTTTTTGATTAGATTTGAATATCAGGATCGTACTGAAGGAATTTGAGCATCTTGTCGGCCACCATAATGGGCAGTCCGATGACGTTGGAATAGGATCCTTTGACTTTTGAAACGAAATCCGTGTCCTGAATGCCGTAGCTTCCCGCTTTGTCCAGACAGGTTTCCTGATTCACATAAGCGAGAATCTGATCATCGCTTAAATCCTTGAAACAAACATCGGTTGTTTCCACATGTTCGATGACATAGTGTTTTGCCATCACAACCACACCAGTTTTGACCTGATGCCAGTTGCCGGAGAAGCTTTTCAGGGTATCAAAAGCTTCCTGTTTATCGGTTGGTTTTCCAAATACTTTATCGTCTGCACAAACAATGGTGTCTGCTGCGATGACGACATCGTTTGGGTTTTGTTCAAAGACCTGTTTCGCCTTTTCCCTGGCGACCTTCATCAAAGCCTTATCCAGGCCGAGAGTGCCGTCGAAATTTTCCTGTGTATCTGAAGGCTTCACATCAAAAACATAGCCCATCCCCTTGAGCAGTTCTCTGCGCCGGGGGGACTGACTGGCAAGTATAAGTTTCATCTTTGGGGACCCCTCTTCTATGTTGATTACAATTTTAAACATCTGTATAGAGAAAAGAAAGACGACATTTTCACTGAAACGTTTACATGATTTCACACAATCGCTTGAGAGCGATTTCAAAGAATTTTCATTGGAAAAATCAACTAATTTCTATCAAAACCGATGACAGATTTTTTCTTCAGCCAGAACCAGGAGGCTCCGCAAAGCAGGATTGAAAGGGTACCAAAAACCAGCACAAT
>JABUSF010000001.1:136509-142019 GCA_021443945.1 Ileibacterium sp. | reverse complement strand
GTAAAGAAGATGTGATGAAACTGAATCCACAGTCCGCTAAAGTCTGCGGCCATCCAGATGCCCAAAAAAGCAAGTACCACGGCCAGAGCCAGCCAGGCCTGAAGAATGCCTCTGGCCAGCCAGGAAAGCCAGTGCTTTCGAACACAAACAAAAAAGTAAACACCAATGCAGACAGCGGATCCCAGGCAGATCCACATCACTTTATACGTGTTCTGCCAGAGGCTTTTCACATCCACCATATGGTCTTTTTCCTTCTGGTTGAAGGTTTCCTGCTTCTTCCCTTTCCATACCACCTGACCATCCAGATTGTCACGGGTTCCCGCCACATAATCGATCATCATAAAAATGGAGTTTTCCAGATCTTCCTGTGTGATGTTTTCCGCTTCCGCCAGATTCAGCTTAGCGTACGTGTCGGTATAAAAACCTTTGTCGAACACTGTCAGACCCACCGAGGCTGCAATGCAGCTGATGGCCAGGCAGAGCCCAAATGCAAATGCCAGTCCTTTTTTCATTCCACAGCCACCAGATCTGCCTTTCGAACAGGCGGCAGCGTTTTCAGCAAATCCAGAAATTCCGGAATGGCAATGTCCAGATCGGTCACGTCCAGGGTTAGAACCACATTGGTGATCCGATTCAAAGGCATGGTCTGGTTAATGGCCACCACGTTGCAGTTTTTGTTGGCAATCATGGCCAGGATGGAAGACAGCGCCCCTTTTTTATCCTGCACCACCATGGTGATGATGGCTTTGCGGTTGTTGGTATTTTCCGCAAAGGGGAAAAGAGCATCTTTATATTTATAGTAGGTGCCTCTGGAGATCCCTACCATTTTGACAGCATCGGAAATGCGGTCGGCGCTTCCGTCAGCCAGAAGGGCCTGGGCCTCCATGACCTTTTCCAGCACTTCAGGAAGAATGTCTCCGCTGACAACATAATATTTACTCATAATACGCCAGAGCTCCCAGCGAGTTTACATCCAGCAGACGGATGTCAAAGGACTTGTATCTTTCCTGGAGCAGTTCCTGAATTTTGCGAAGCTTGGCTTTGTGCTTGGAAAGAACGAGCATGGTGGAACCGGATCCGGAAATCCAGAAAGGGGTTTCCAGCATGCGGCAGATCTGAGCCACATGGTCGTACTCCGGAATCAGCTTTTTTCGGTAAGGCTCATGCAGAACATCCTGGCAGGATTCAAACAGCAGTTCTTCATCCCCCATTAAAATGGCTCTTTCAAACACCAGGGCATGCCCGGTCTGACGAACCGCATCGGCAAAGTCCAGCATTTCCGGCAATACTTTGCGGGCCATGGGAGTGGAGACTTCATAAGGAGGAATAATGGCCAGGGCTTTAAATTTGGTGCAGTCAATCTGAGTATGAATGATGCGGCCGTCTTTCATAAAGCAGGCACACATCTGGCCAAGAATTGCAGGGGCTGCGTTGTCCGGATGACCTTCCATTTCCGTAGCCAGCACCAGAATGTCCTGTTTTTTCATGCCCAGATTGAGCATTAAATTGGCTCCCATCAGCCCGGCCACAATACAGGTGGACGAGGAGCCAAGGCCTCTGGCAAAGGGAATGTCCGAATCGATGTGCAGCTTAAAGGGAGGCATTTCCACATTATGGGCAGTACAGGCGTGCTTAAAGGCCTGCACCACCAGGTTGTCTTCGTTTTTAAACTGTTCCGGACAGCCGGTAATGATCAGCTGGCTGGAGTCTTCAAAATGGAAAGAAGCAATTTCATCCAGAGCCATTCCCAGACAGTCAAATCCCACGCAGCAGTTGGCGCTGGTGGCCGGTACTTCTACACAGATTTTCATTTCATTTCTCCTGTCACTGTCATGACCGCTTCTTTCATTTCTTCAGGCTGCAGAATGTCTGTGTGAAGAATCTCTGCGGTTTCCAGATCGGCCAGGGCTTTGGGTGCTCTGGTTTTCGAGAGCTCTTCAATGCGGTGCAGAGCTTTCCATTCATCTTTTTCTTCTTCTTTCAAGGCCGAAAGAACGTCTCTGGAGAATTTATAAGGAGAGGCAGTGGCCAGGGTTACAACCACACCGTCCGCTTCTTTTCCCAGACCGTATCCAATGGCGGAATGAGGATCCAGAACGTATCCGGTTTTATCGTATACTTCCGCAATGATTTCTTTGGTGGCGGCATCGTCAAAATAGCCCCATCCAAAGGTTTCCTGCAGTTTTTTCTTCATTTCATCTCCGACGCTGTAGACACCTTTTTGGGCCAGATCCTTCATCCAGGCAGCCACCTGATCGGCATCTTTTCCGCTCATATAATAAAGAAGACGTTCCAGATTGGAGGAGATCAGAATGTCCATGCTTGGGGAGATGGTCTGAACAAAGGGGCGGTTTCGGTCATAGGTGCCGGTTTCAAAGAAATCGGACAGAACAGAGTTGGAGTTGGAAGCCACGTAGAATTTCTTCACCGGCAGTCCCATTAAGGACGCGTAGTAGCCGGCCAGAACATCCCCGAAGTTTCCAGTGGGGACACTGAAGGAAACTTCATCGCCGATCTGAATGACACCGTCCTTGACCAGCTGTTTGTAGGCTTCAAAGTAATACACAATCTGAGGGACCAGACGTCCGATATTAATGGAGTTGGCAGAAGAGAGCCGCACCTTGTTTTTGGCTGCAAACTCGTTGAGTTCCTTGTCCAGGAACAGTTTTTTAACCATGCTCTGAGCATCATCGAAGTTTCCTTCCACCGCATAGACATGAACGTTGCTGCCCTGCTGGCAGGCCATTTGACGGTACTGAATATTGGAAACTTTTCCATTGGGGTAGAACACGCAGATTCCGGTGTTTTTCACATCCTGGAATCCGCTTAAAGCCGCTTTTCCCGTATCGCCGCTTGTGGCGGTCAGGATGAGTGCTTTTTCATCTGTATCTTTTAAGGCCTGGCTCATCAGCTGGGGCAGCAGAGTCAGGGCGACATCTTTAAATGCGGAAGTGGGTCCATGAAACAGTTCGAGCACGTACTGGTCTCCTACTTTGACAAGCGGAGTCACTGCATCGGATGCAAAGCTGTTTCCATAGGCGTTTTCCACGCATTCCTTCAATTCTTCCTGGGTATAGTCCGGCAGAAGTCCGGATAAAATGTACTGCGCATTTTCCAGATAGCTCTGGGAACAGATTTTGTTCAGGTCGATCTGGATCTGGTCGAGATCATCAAAAACGAAGAGTCCCCCGTCCTGGGCGATCCCTTTTAAAACCGCCTGTTTTGGCGATGCCTGTATATTTTTTGAGCGTGTGGATTTGTAAATCGGCTCCATAATAACCTCCTTGAAATTGAACAAGCCCTATGATACAATGTCCGAGTTTTAAAAACAAGTGTTTTCTACAGAAGAACAAATAGTTAAAATACGAGCAAAAGAAACAAAAGGAGATCGATTATGAACGCTGTTTTACTTGGATACGGAACGATTGGAAAAGGTGTGGAGGACCTGGCAAAGAAAACAAAGGGTCTGGAAATCACCAATGTATTTGTTCTGCCTGAATTTGTGGATGAGCCATATTTTACAAATGACGGCCTGAGAATCGTGACCGATCCTGCGACCGATATTGTATTTGAATGCCTGTCTGGCACAGAACCAGCCAATGAACTGATCCGTGCCGCTTTAAAAGCGGGCAAGCACGTCATTACGTCCAACAAAGCTGTTGTCAGCCCCAATCTGAAAGACTATGTAGACCTTGCCAAGGAAAGCGGCGGATCCATTCAGATTGAAGCAGCGGTAGCCGGAGGAATCCCCTTCCTGGATGCTCTGCTGAAGCTGAGCCTGCTGGAAGATCTGGATGGCTACGAAGGTATCTTTAACGGTACTTCCAATTATATCCTGGACAACATGCAAAAGGAAAACACCCCTTATGAAGAAGCTCTCAAACAGGCGCAGGCCAAAGGTTATGCCGAATACAATCCTGCCAGCGACGTGGAAGGCTGGGACGTTTTCTATAAGTCCAACATTGCCAATGCTCTGGCTTACAAAACCTATTTTGACAAAATCAAAAACCCTTTAGGCATTTCCCGTCTGAACTCAGAGGACATTGCCAAAGCCAAAAAGGAAGGCAAGATTATCCGTCACATTTCCAAATCCATGCAGAAAGACGGTGAATTCGATACCATCATTGCCCCTGCCTTTTTAAACCCGGAAGACTACCTGGCCAACATTCCTTCCAATTACAATGCGCAGCTCATCTATGCTCCAAGTTTTGACAAGCTGGGATACTTCGGACAGGGTGCCGGAAGATATGCCACTGCACAGGCCATGCTGGCAAATGCGCTGGATACCATGAAAAATACCGAAAGAGTTATTGAACTCAAACAGGATAAAACCTATAATCCAACATTAATCGAGGAAAACTGGATTGTCCGCTCCGCCAAAGACCTTTCCGCTCTGGAAGGTTTTGACAGAAGCGAACCAGCAAACGACCGACAGAATTACTCTTTCTTCAGCAAACGCAATTCTGCCCTGATCGATGAAGTGCTAGCAGCAGATCCGGATGCCATGATTGCAATTTGGAGGTAGAAATGACTTTAAAGATAACCAAATTCGGGGGATCCAGTGTCTCCCAGTCCAGCCAGTTTCGAAAAGTGAAGGACATTGTTTTATCCGATCCGGACCGCCGATACGTTGTCGTATCCGCTCCCGGCGTACGGTTTGCCAACGATCCAAAGGTGACAGACCTTCTGTACCTTCTGGATGCCCACCGTACCTATCACGTTGACGGAAGCAATGTCTTCAATCTGATCAAGGAACGTTTTATCGAAATCAAAACTTCTCTGGGACTGAAACAGCCCATTGAAAAAGAACTGGATGACTTTTATGTCAACCTGAGCAAATACTCTCAAAGCTATATTGTCTCCCGGGGGGAATACTTCTGTGCCAAGCTGATGGCTGAGTATCTGGGCTTCCCTTTTGTGGACGCTGCGGATGTAATCCGTCTGAATCTGGACAAGACCATTGACTGGCCTGCTACCAAATCCAGACTGAAGGCCAAAATGAATACCCATCCCCGGTTTGTGTTCCCTGGTTTTTACGGAACCGCATCCAATGACAAAATTCAGGTATTCTCCAGAGGCGGCGGTGACATCACCGGCTCCATTCTGGCCAACGCTCTGGAAGCAGACGTATACGAAAACTGGACAGACGTTTCCGGCTTTTTGATGGCGGATCCAAGAATTGTATCCAATCCAATGCCCATCACCCATATTACTTATTCAGAACTGCGGGAACTGTCTTATATGGGAGCTTCCGTTCTTCATGAAGAAGCCATCTTCCCTGTCAAGGAAAGCAACATTCCCATTCACATTCTGAACACCAACCGTCCTCAGGATCCGGGAACCATTATCCAGGAAACTTCTGCCATTCCCCGCAAATACTCCATTACAGGTATTGCCGGCAAACCTGGATTCATGTCCATTTATATTTACAAGAAACATATGTCCAACGAGATTGGCTACATCCGCAAGGTTCTGTCCATTCTTGAAAACTATGGAGTTTCTGTAGAACA
>JABUSF010000001.1:131952-133417 GCA_021443945.1 Ileibacterium sp. | reverse complement strand
ACCTGTTTAAACAAATGTTCCAGTTCATCATGTTTATACTGCAGCTGCTTCTCATATTGAATATTCTGGAATGCGCAGCCTCCGCATTTTCCAGCCAGAGCACATTTCGGCTTTACGCGGACTTCCGATTTGGAAAGCAGTTCCACACATTTGCCGATAGCGTATTTTTTAAACTGTTTAATGATTCGGACTTTGGCCGTTTCGTCCGGGAGAAGATCGGAGACAAAAACCGTCATTCCGTCTTTTTTGACCACTCCAAACCCCTGGTCTGTCAGACCAGTGCAAACAGCAGTAAATTCTTCGTTCTTTTTCATGACCTCATCTTATCATGTTTGAATCCACAAGCTGTCTCCAGCCATTCCAGCCACTGTACAATTTTTCATCTTCTCGTAAGTCATCTCTTTCTCAATTTATATTGATATTATCCGGTATCGGAGTATAGTACCTCTATCCGTTTTCGGATGAGGAGGATTGATTATGACGATACAAAATCAAAGCAGAACAGATGAGCTGCTTCGCTTTTTTAATACATTCGATTTGGAGCTTTCCAGCTGTTACCGGCAGTATGCAAGCAAGTTCGGGATCTCTGAAACAATGCTCTGGGTCTTTATTGCCCTTCTGGAACACGAAGAAGGCCTGATGCAGAAACAGATGGCGGACATGTGGGGACTGCCCATTCAGACCATCAACTCCTGTATTCAGAAAATGATCCTGCAAGATCTTGTCTATACCACTCTGGCCCCTTATTCCAAAAAGAACAAACTGGTTCTTCTGACCGATCATGGTCGTCAGGCTGCTTCCAAAATTGCTTCTCCGATACGGGATCTGGAACGTACTGCTCTGAGTACTTTCACTGCAGAGCAGCAGGAGATGGTCACAACGATGATGAAACAGTATCTTTTGACATTTACAGAAGGCATGGACAGCCTTCTTGGAAAGGAACGGGAATGAAACTATCTGATCAATTTCGAACCGGAACGCTGCTCAAATTTGCGCTGCCTTCCATTTTGATGATGATCTTTACCTCCATCTACGGTGTTGTGGATGGATTCTTTGTCTCAAATTTCGGAGGCAAAACCGCTTTTGCAGCTGTGAATTTCATTATGCCGGTGATTATGATTCTGATTACTCCCGGATACATGATCGGAAGCGGCGGAAGCGCCCTTGTTGCCGCGAGTATGGGTGAAGAAAGCGATGAAAAAGCCAGAAAGCAGTTTACTCTGCTGACGGTTTTTGCAGCCGTTCTTGGTCTCATTATTGCGCTACTTTCGTACCTGAGCATCAATCCCCTGCTTCACTTGCTGGGATGTACAGCAGCTATGTGGCACGATGCTTCTCTGTATGCAAAAATTCTGGTTCCCTTTATGCCGTTCTATTTGCTGCAGCTGTTCTTTCAAAGCTTTTTTGTCACCGCGGAAAAGCCAACCTACGGTTTCTACGTGACCCTGGCCTGTGGTTTGACCAA
>JABUSF010000001.1:130112-131886 GCA_021443945.1 Ileibacterium sp. | reverse complement strand
AACATTGGAGTGATCATTGGCGGTCTGGTACCTCTTCTCTATTTTTGGAAAAAGCGCTCTTCTCCCCTGTATTTTTCGAAACTGAAGTGGAATGGAAAATACATTCGGAAAGCCTGCCTTAACGGTTCTTCTGAAATGCTGACCAATGTGAGTATGTCCTTAGTGGGGATTCTCTACAACTGGCAGCTTCTCCATTACATTGGGGAAAACGGAGTTTCTGCCTACGGCGTTCTCATGTATGTGAATATGATTTTCTCCGCGATCTTTATGGGATTCACCATGGGAACAGCTCCAATCCTGTCCTACAACTATGGTGCAGGACGGAAAGAGGAATTGAAGAAACTTCTGAAACGGTCTGCCTGCATTATTCTTGTCAGCTCCCTTCTCATGTTTGCTGCAGCAGAAGTGTTGGGCAGTCCCCTTTCCCATATGTTCGTCGGATATGATCCGGAACTTGTTGAGCTGACCAGCCACGCTTTCCATATTTATTCTTTTGGATTCCTGTTCATGGGAATGGCGGTTTATGGCTCAGGATTTTTCACGGCCTTAAACGATGGCGTTACATCTGCTGTTATTTCTTTCTTCCGGACTCTGGTCTTTCAGGTTGCAGCGGTCATTATTTTCCCAATTCTTCTGGGGGTAGACGGAATCTGGATGTCCATTGATTTTGCGGAATTGTCCTGCTTTGCCTTGGTTTTCCTGTTTTTATATTTGAAGCGGGATTATTTTGGATTCGAAAGGAAACGAACACCCTCCCTGTAAAATAAAAAAGCTCTGCCCACAAATTAAATTGCCGGCAGAGCTTTTTATTTTGGAAGCAGAAACACTTCTAGTTTTTCGCTTTTAAGATTTGAGCAAGAATTTCTTCAAATCCCTGCAGAGTATCGGAATGATCCACAACTACTCCATCAATGATGAAATATGGAATAGTTTCCACAGGAATGGCATCCGCTTCCCGCTCCTGTGCGCGAACCTCATTTCCATAGTCATCACTGTCCAAAACAGCTTTTGCTTCGGTTTCATTCAACCCCGCTTCATGGGCCAGCTGCAGAAGGATTTTATGATCGGCGATATCTTCCCCTTTCGCAAAGTTGGCGTTAAAGATCAAAGAAATGAGTGTATTGGCTTTTGCAGGATCCACTTTCTGAGCCCAGCAGGTTAAGCGGTGAGCATCAAAGGTATTGCAGAATCTTGCTTTTGCAAAATCCATAGGCAGTTTTGAAAGAGCAGCATAGGCATTTAGGTTTTCTATCTGTTCTTTAATCTGCTGAGGGTTTAAACCGTCAATTTCTTTGAGCTGCTGTTGGGAAGATTCACTTTTGTCTTTTGGCATATTTGGATTCAGCTCATAGGACTTCATAAACACATCCGCAGTGATCTCCATATTCTTTAAAGCCATCATTAAATTCTGGGATCCGATATAGCTGTAGGGGCAGGTAAAGTCAGCCCAATAGGTAATTTCCATAGTTCTCCTCCTTTGATTCAGTCATTTTTAAATCAATCCATATGGCTTGGTCTATTAACAGTCTGAAGATTCCCTATGTCTGCGGATATTTAAATGCCTGAAAAATACACTGATGATCCACTAAAAAAGTCTGCTGGTTCTTTCGAAAAAGAACAGGCAGACTCTTCGAATTTACTTTTGGATTCTCTTTTCAGAATGCTGTTTTCGCCATCGTATCAGAATTCTTCTTTACGGAAAGCGAGCTTCATGGAAATCAATCCTGCAAAAGCAGCAGCTGCAAGACTGATCCAGAGAACAGCATTTGTCCGG
>JABUSF010000001.1:127989-129440 GCA_021443945.1 Ileibacterium sp. | reverse complement strand
GCCTCCGTTCTGGCTGCTGGCTGTAATCGTATATTCAATTTTTTCAAATTCAGCTTCAATCGTATGGTCATCTGCTACTGACTCAAAGGTATATTCAGTCAAGGCTCCCTTGCTTTCTCCATCTACTTTTACGTCTTTTATAACGTATCCCTGACTCGGAGTAATTTGATAGCTTTTGTTTTGTCCATTCAGAACAGTCTCGGTTCCTTCCGGTGAGATGCTTCCGCCTTCATTGCATGAAGAGACAATTGTCAGTTCAGTTTTTTCAAAGATTGCTTCAATTTTATGATTCTGAGTGATGTATTCGAACGTATACTTACTCAAATCAGCCCCTTTGCTTTCTCCATCAACGAGGACATCTTTCAGAAAATAGCCAGAGTCTGGAGCAAATTCAAAAGTTTGATCTTCGTTTTCTGTGACTTCAACAGCACCGCTTGGGGTGATTTTTCCTCCCTGGCTGCTGACAGCCTGGATTGTAAATTGTGCTGGATCCTTCTTTTTGAATACTGCATGGACTGTATAATCCTTATCAACCTCATGATACGTAAGGGAATAGGGGTTAGCGTACGGTAAACTGTGAGAGTTAAGCTTTCCATTTACATAATAATCAGCCAAGTAATAGCCTTCATCAGATTTAAATTTAATACCAATTCCATAACCTAAAGGAACTTTTACTTCACCCGCGGGTTCAACCGTTCCGCCGGGTGTTGAGGTGATAGTAAATGTATGATATTCCTCTTCTGGATCATCGCTTACAACTGCTGTTTCAAATAGAGGAGCTACTTTGTTCATGATCAATGTCTCTAATGAAAAAGCAGCATCATTGTCTTCCTCCATCTTAGGAATACTCTCCTGCAATTCTTCTTCAGGATTTGATTCGATGTCTTGCTCCCCTGTAATCAAATCATCATTTGCAAGGCTGTCTTCTTGATCCTGCACCGGTTCAGGCGTTTCCAGTTCCTGACTTGGTATGTTTTCATTGAATCCTTCTGACTGTGGCTGGGCATCGCTTTCACCTGGTTCCTGTGCTGCCATCTGAATGATTTGAATTTGAGGAATGGCTAGACATAAGGACAATGCAAAAGACATAAACTTTCTGTTCATAACAAACTCCTTTCTGTAATCTCTCCTGCTTGTTAAACGATTTCAATAAAACAATTTTAACAAAGTCAGGGCTTACATTCTGATTCATTTTCTGCCTTTTCGTAAAAATCAAACAGATTTCATACGGTAATGCATTTTTCATACAGAAACCGCCTCTGTCTTCCAATTAAAATTCATATTGTTCCAATGCAAGGATACTGAAATCACTGATCGCTAAAGGATGATTTTTATCTGATCAGTCAATAACGCCTCAGTATTTTCAAATTTCAGCAAACGAGCCGCCGTTTACAAATGAACGGCAGTTCCAAATGCAAAAAAGGCCATCCTGATTTCTCAGAATGACCTTG
>JABUSF010000001.1:120262-122097 GCA_021443945.1 Ileibacterium sp. | reverse complement strand
CCGTTTTGGTCTACTAAAACATTTGTTGGAAACAGGACTGTATTTTCAATCAATTTAAAAACTTCGTCACCAGCATTGACTGCAATATTTCTGTAGGCTGCTCCCTGCTTTTTCAGAATTTCTTTTGCTTCTGTTACGACCGGATCATTTTCCTGACCCTGGGCATTCACATTCAGGCCTATTACTTCTGCTCCTTTTGCTTTTAATTCCTTGTTTAGTTCCTCCAGCATCGGCATTTCCTCAATGCATGCATTGCATTCGTTATGCCATAAATTCACTAAGGTTACCTTATTTTTACGAAAGATGCTTTCATCAACTTTATTTCCATCGAAATCAACTCCCTGAAATTTGGAAAAACTTTTTTGCTCTTCACCACTTCCAGCATTTTCCTTTGCCTGACTGCTGCATGCAGCCATTCCGATACTCATCATTAATAAACAAAATACGACAAATAATTTTTTGATATTTTTCAAACTACTTACTCCTTTTCTTATACATATATTTATTGATTCCAGACTATTCGCTCTTGAAAGTCTTAAACGAGCTGCTGATGGCTTGGGTAGGGCAAACTCGTTTACATTCACCACATCGAATGCATTCCGCCGATGCCGTATTCTTTGTTATATCGACATCCATCTTGCAGGCTTTGCTGCATTTTCCACAGGATACGCATTTGCTTTTGTCGACATGATATTGATAAAAAGAAATTTTATTAAACAGTGCATAGAACGCTCCTAATGGACAAATCCATTTACAAAACGGTCTGTAAAACAAAATAGCCAGAATCACAATGATGGTTAAAATGACCGCCTTTGACATGAACAGCGTTCCCAGAGTTGAGGGAATGCTCGGATTTGAAAGTGCTAAAGGTATAGCACCTTCCAAAATCCCCTGCGGGCAAATATATTTGCAAAAATACGGACTTGCAATTCCAACATCATTTTTGAAGAATGCAGGCAGCATGCATACAACAACCACTAATACGATATATTTGATATAAGTCAAAAATTTAAGCTTTTTCGTAGATAGCTTTTTGGTTGGAATTTTATGAAGCAAATCCTGAAACCAGCCAAACGGACATAAAAAGCCACAGATGAACCTTCCCAATGTAACCCCAAATAAGATTAAGATTCCTGTCACATAATAGGAAAACTTAAATTTTGAAGATCCAACAACCGCCTGAAAAGAACCAATGGGGCACGATCCTGTTGCTCCAGGACAGGAATAACAATTGAGTCCCGGCACACACATCTTTTTACCTTCACCGGTATAAATTGTTCCTTTCAAAAAATTAGGCAGATGTATATTGGTCAGCAACGTTGATAAGAACTGTATAAATCCTCTGTTTTTCAAAATCGATTTCAGCTTCGTCATGAACCTCACCCTATACCGATGCATTCCATGCAAACTTTAATCGCTTTTGTAAAAACGGTATCAACTTCATTTCTATAGACACCGTAGATAATAAAAGCGATGCCAACCACTAATACGAGTATAGATTTCCACTTATCTAGGATTTTTATCATCTGATCCCTCCTTAATTCGTTTTTTAATTTAACCTATTCAGGATATTTTTTCTCAGTGTCCAATCATTTATATGCCATTTTTATATCTTCGTTTTGTGATTTGTTCGTTTGTTTATAAAGCGGTAATAAGAAACGAAATAATCCTTCATAACTTGATCCGACAGTGTATAAACTGTTGAATGCGGAAAGCTTTTCAACCACCGCTTTATCAGTTTCCAATATTCCTATAACAATTTCGACAAACCAAAACAAAAAAGGGCCTCAGCTCCATTTCGGAACTGAGGCCCTTGCTTAATCCAGCGGCTTTCT
>JABUSF010000001.1:113630-115198 GCA_021443945.1 Ileibacterium sp. | reverse complement strand
TCAGCGGCTCGATGGCGTGCTGTTTTCGAACAGCTTGCTTACTATACTGCGATCAAAAGAGCATGTCAACACTTATTTGTGAATTTTAAAATTAAATTCACAAATTGCATTCCTTTACTTTTCGGTCTCAGCAAAAGCTTCTTCAGATTAATCGATAATTCCCGTTTCGTCCAATGTTCCGCCCGTTTTTTTGTTCTCTTGTCTCCATGACCTTCTTATTCTTTTTCGTTTCTTTTCAAAAAGCGTTCCAATCGACAAAAAACAGATCTTATTGCATTGATGGATGCATAAATTCAATAGCAAGCTATTATATAGTTAGCTATTTATTTGAAGGTATTAGCTGTTGTAGGAAGGGAGGAATCATGGACGGCATGAAAAAAGGAATTGGATTTTACGCTCGGGTTATTCACAACCAGATCGAGCGGAAATCAAATTCCTATTTACGGGATATGGGCCTTACCCAGACCCAGGGTGAAGTTCTGACTTTTATTGTATTCGCCCACAAAAAAGGACGAAGCGTAAAGCAGAAAGATATAGAGGATTACTACCATATCTCCAACCCCACTGTTTCCGGACTGCTGGACCGTCTGGAACAGAAAGAACTCATTGTCCGCAAGAAAGCTGAGGACGACAAACGGATTCACTATATTGAACCTACTGAACAAGGCATCGAACTTCATCAGGATATGTTTGATATCGTGAAAAAAACAGAGACCGATATGCTGGAAGGAATTGACCCCCAGGCCGCCAAGTGCGGGATGGAATTCCTGGATCAAATTTTCAGCAATCTGGCCAATGCCCGGTCCGGATCAAGAAAGGAGACTGATTAACAAATGCTTAAAACCCTTGCGGCACAAATCAAGCAGTACAAACGGCAAACCATTCTGGCTCCCGTCTTCGTTGCTCTTGAAGTTGTGCTGGATATTTTAATTCCTTTGCTCATGTCAAAGATGGTGGACGATGGTATCAGCGTATCCAACATGGGCAACGTCACAAAATATGGTCTGCTGATGCTGCTTTGTGCAGTGTTTGCGTTGATTACCGGTGCTCTATCCGGAAAGTATGCTGCGGAAGCATCTGCCGGTTTTGCTAAGAACGTCCGGGAAGCAGAGTTCAAAAATATTCAGAATTTTGCATTCTCCAATATTGATGAATATTCCACCGGTGGTCTAATCACCCGTATGATGACCGACGTAACCAACCTGCAGAACTCCTTCCAGATGCTCATTCGAGTGGCTGTCCGTGCTCCTTTGAACTTCATCATGGCTTTGTGCATGGTTTTTTATTTAAATAAGGAAATCGCTCTTGGACTTCTGGTCGTTGTCATCCTTCTTGGAGTCGCTATTTTCACATTAACCCTGAAGGTTCACCCGATCTTCATGCAGATGTTTAAAAAGTATGATGCTCTCAACGAAAGCATTCAGGAAAACATTTCCGGTATTCGTCCGGTGAAATCCTTTGTTCGGGAAGATTACGAAATTAATAAATTTAACAAGAAATCCAGTGAAATCTACGAGATCAACAAGAAAGCTGAAAAGATTCTTGTTATGCAGCAGCCTTTAATGCAG
>JABUSF010000001.1:110853-113190 GCA_021443945.1 Ileibacterium sp. | reverse complement strand
CCTCTTTGCTCCAGGTCATACTGGGAAACCGAGAACCCATCCAAAAGTGTCTCCAGTTTTTTCAGACGCTCTTTGGCCAGTGGATCCTTGGATGCAGACAGAAGATAACAAAGGCCCTGCTCTTTTCCTCTGGCTGCCCGTCCGCGCAGCTGGTGAATCGTCGACAAGCCAAAGCGGTGCGCATCGTAAATGACCATCATCGTCGCATTGCCCACATCAATTCCAACTTCCACAACTGTGGTGGAGACCAGAATTCTGGTTTCGCCGCTGGCAAAGCGGGCCATCACTTCATCCTTCTGCTCCGACTTCATTTTTCCATGCATCAAATCCACCGAATACTTTTGACCCAGCGTTTTCTGCATTCCCTCATAAATCTGCTGGGCTGCTTTCATATCTGTTTCCGGATTGTCTTCAATGGACGGACAAACCACATACAGCTGGCGCCCTCTGTCCAGCTCTTCCATTACCTCTTTTAAAATAGGAGCCATGGTGTTTTTTGGGACATATTTGGTTTTCACCGGTTCTCTTCCAGGAGGCATGGTGTGAATTGAAGACAAAGCAATGTCCCCGTATAAAAAGTGCGCATAGGTTCTTGGAATCGGAGTGGCTGTCATCATCAAAAAATCCGCCTGATCTCCTTTTTCCAAAAGGGCTCTTCGCTGTTTGACACCAAAACGCTGCTGTTCATCGGCCACCACCAGACCAAGACGTTCAAACTCAACTTGTTCTGAAAACAGGGAGTGCGTTCCCACCACAGCCATCAAAGATCCAGACTGCAGTTCTTCCAGAATTTCCCGTTTTTGAGCCGCCGGCAAAGAGGAGGTCAGCAGCCGGCATTCGATGCCAAAGCTTTCCAGCGTCCGTACATGCTGCCGGGCCAGAATTTCGGTAGGGGCCAGAAGAGCTGCCTGTCTGCCTGCCAATGTACAGGCATAGACTGCCATGGCTGCCACGACTGTTTTGCCGCAGCCTACATCCCCCTGAACCATTCGAACCATCTGGACATCTTTTTCCATATCATCCAGCACCGCATTCAATGCCAGATCCTGATCCTTTGTCAAAGCATAGGGCAGTTCCTGAATTTTCTTTTCCACCAGCCGGCGGTCAAAGCGGGCCGGTTCTTTGGCATGGCTTTTGAGCTGCATGGACTGCAGGGTGCATTGAAAGCACAAAAATTCTTCGTACTTCAGCGCCCGCATGGCTTGATGCAGCGCTTCCTTGCTGGTGGGATTGTGAATCCAATTCAAGGCCTGTGCCCGATCCACCAGCCGGTATTTTTTGCGGAACCGTTCCGGCACCAGTTTTGGAAGCTCATCCGCATAGGGCAAAACGGTTTTCATGATCGCCTTCACGTCTGCCTGCTTCATTTCTTTTGGCAAAGAGTAAACCGGCTGCAGCCCTTCCTGGGTACTCATCGGCTGAAAGTTGGCATTGGAAGCTGTGACTTTATTCTGCCCCATATACATTCCCAAAACGGTAATCGGTTTTCCAAACGAAAACTGACCCGGCCAGGGGCGGTTGAAAATCGTCACCTGAATCTCTTCATTCCAGGACAGAACATGAAACTGGGTCATCGACCGGTTGTTTTTCAGCTTGATCACTCTTGCAGGGGAACAGATCAGCCCTTCAAAGGCGACATGGTCCTGCTCTTTCCACTGATCAAAGGGAACCGCCTCAATCATTTCATAGCGGAAAGGATAGTATCGCAGCAGCTGTTCTGTGGTTGTAATCCCCATTTTTTCCAGAAGGGCAAGCCGTCTGGGAGTAATTTTCAGTTTTTTAAGCTCCATTCTGTGTCCTTTCCGTTTTTAAAAATGTATAGCATTCTTTGTCTTATTCGTCAAAAAAGAACCCAATGATGAAAAATACCCGGCAGAATATCTGCCGGGCAAATCCATTCATTCAGGCATTGACCTGTATTTCCATCGGTTGAATTTGATGTTTGAAAATCCACTTCAGGCAGAAGGCACTGAACATGCAGGAGACCATTTCCGAAATTGGAAAAGCCAGCCATACAAGATCCAGGTTTCCAGTAAAGGAAAACAGCCAGGCACAGGGCAGCAGCATCACCAGCTGACGGAGCAGGGACTGCCACAAAGAGAACATTCCATGACCGGTTGCCTGAAACACACCGGAAGACACAATGCCAAAAGCGGCGGGAATAAATGTCAAAGCGATAATTCGCAAAGCCGGCATTCCAATGGCCAGCATATGATCACTGGCCGCAAAGATTTTAAGCAGTACTCCCGGAGCCAGCTCGAAAATCAGGGTTCCAGCTGTCATCAGCAGCAGACCATAGGTCAGGGCATACTTGAAGACAGAGCGGATTCTCTCCGG
>JABUSF010000001.1:77207-110418 GCA_021443945.1 Ileibacterium sp. | reverse complement strand
ACCGTTTTTCCCGTAGCAGCCAGCAGCTTTTCCGTCATCGTGGCCGCAAACAGACCGGCGGAAAACAGAGTGCAGATGGAAAGGTAGCTGACACCGCCCTCTACAATTTCAGGAATGTTTGTCTGAAACTCAAAGAACGGGCGAACGCATAAAGTTCCGACCACCGCAAAGACGATAAAACCGCACAAGGCCAGAAACATCCCGTTGACGGCCGTAGCACTGGCTTCTTTGCTGTTCTTTTCTCCCAGCAGTCTGGAGAGCAGAGAATTGACACCCACTCCCGTACCGACCCCGACACTGATCATCAAATTCTGAAAAGGGAACGCCAGGGATACCGCAGTCAGCGCATTTTCAGAAATTTGAGCCACGTACATGGAATCTACAATATTATATAAAGCCTGAACCAGCATGGAGAGCATCATGGGCACAGCCATGGTGATCAGCAGCTTATTGACAGGCATTACGCCCATTTTATTTTCCTGCATGTTAAACTCCTCTTCTCAACTTGCAAAAGATTATCACAAAATGCCGGGCCATTGTAACCATTCTTCGATTTTCTTTGCAAACAAAAACCCGGCTTATTCAAACCGGGTTGATGATCTCTATTCTGTTTTGGATGGCTGCCATTTGCTTCCGATCCAGGCGATCAGATTCATTTCCAGCCAGGTGCACAAAAGACCCCAGAGGATATACAGCAGAATCATATAGACAAAAGCGCCCTGCGCACCAGATACAAAGAGCATCATGATCCAGTAAAACATTGGATTTCCGATATACAGCAGATTGGCCATCAAAAGAGTTGCATTGAACCCATAGTATATAGAAAGCGGTCCACTGAACAGCGTATCCCAGACCATCAGGACAATAAACAAAATCAGCCAGGCGTTTAAAATCGCTGACGGTGATTTTTTCAAAGAGACCCAGATGCTTCCCAAAATCTCTTTCGAACTTTCTGCATCTTCATACAAAGCTTTGTAGAACAGAAGAGTTGCAGGCACGAGAAAGATAATCAGCAGTCCTGCCAGCAGCTGTACAATCAGCAGAATCCACTGGGACAGTCCTGCATTCACCACCAAAGTGTAGGCGTAGGAAATCAGGTTGACCATACAGATCCAGAATAAATTCCAGGCCAGAACCAGACAGGTTTTTCCCAGGCTTAACACCCCATGCTTTTTGCCCCACATCATGGTGCAGACAAAATAGAGTCCCAGCCCGTAGGCTCCAAAGAGCAGTGTCTGAGCTGCCAGAGAAACAGAACTGGAGAAATTGGCTCTGGCCGACAGCATATACAGAACACTGTACAGACAGCTGAGCACAATCATATAAATCGATGGCTTGACGGCAGCAGAAAACTGCAGCTTAAAGCCTTTTGGAGCATTTTTCATACAGCTCCTCCTTTTCTAATTATTCGTCTTCTTCATCACGGCCGTCACCGATGATCAGCGGCGGACAGTCCTGAATATGACCGAACTCCGGTGCAAATCCCCAGCACATCTCTTCCAGTCCCAGAATTTCCATAGCCTGCTTGTAGAAGTCCATCATGGAATCCAGACCAATCTGACTTTCAATGTTCTGGAAACGGCCAAACAGAATTTCATCCACCTGCTCAAAGACTCCAATCTGGCCTAAATGAGCCATCATGGAATAGAAATTGTTGATGGATGTGGAATAGCCTTCCAGCACGAGAGTTCCCTTTTCGCATACCGGAAAATAAGGAGTTCCCGCCAGCTTCAAAAAGCAGCGCATGTTTCCGCCAATCCAGTAGTTGCCTTCCATTTCATCCCAGAAGCTTTTGATTTCCAGGGCACTTTCGTCTTCCCCTCTTAAAAAAGCAGCTGTTTTGGTCAGATCGCTCTGGTAGCCGATGGGAAACAGAACGGCTTCTTTTCCCGTTTTGGCATACAAGGCATTGACCACACAGGTCAGATCAGAAAATCCGGCAAAGTAGGCTTCCGACTGGGCATATCCTTCATAGTCCAGAAACGGCAGAACTTCATTGGCCAGATCGCCTCCGGAAATATCCAAAACCCATTCGTACTCGCCGCCGTTAAAAGCGGCATTGACTTCTTCCGCTCTTTCTTTGGGCTGACAGGCATGCAGAGTGCTTCCGGCCAGATCGGCTTCGAACCCCTGTTCTTCCAGCAGAGACTTGATTTTACGGGCGAATTTGCTGTCGTGCAAAGGATCAGACAGAGCGCAGAGCAATATTTTCATAGGTAAAACTCCTTCATTTCATTATGCTGTCACTATTTTAACCCGACTTACAGGGTTTTGGCATCCGCGGACTCACGGATATGTTTTCAGTGTAGAATAGGAGTACAGGACTGAAAACAGTCAGGAGGACAGATATGGCAAAGACTTTTACCATCACAATGGAAAATGGTGATGTGATCAAAGGCGAACTTTATCCTGAAAAAGCGCCTAAAACCGTAGAAAACTTTGAAAAACTCGCCAACGACGGCTTCTACGACGGTCTGATTTTTCACCGGGTGATTCCAGGATTCATGATTCAGGGCGGTGACCCTCAGGGAACCGGTATGGGAGGTCCAGGCCACACCATTCCAGGTGAATTTGCATCCAATGGATTTAAAGACAATGACATCAAGCATACCAGAGGCGTTCTTTCCATGGCCCGTGCGATGGATCCAAACTCCGGAGGAAGCCAGTTCTTCATCATGCATGCAGATGCTCCTCATCTGGACGGTGATTACGCTGCCTTTGGAAAAGTCACCGAAGGAATGGACGGCGTTGATCATATCGCCAACACCAAAACAAACTTCCAGGACAGACCTTTATCTGAACAGAAAATCAAATCCATCCGCGTGGAAGGATAAAAAAAACGCTTTGGCACAATGATTTGCCAAAGCATTTTTTATTGTAAGGATTCTTTTGCATCGATCAGCTGAGCAATGGTGCGCTTCCATTTCATGGTCTGCAGCCACTGCAGATACCAGGGAATCAGCAGGGCGGCAATCACAATCATCCCCACCCACAGCGCAGGCAAAAGGACAATCGAGAAGATCGGCCGCATGAAGATCATCCCCACCAGGAAAGCAGCTGTCACCAGCACAAGAATTCCCTTGCGCATAGCGGTCAGGGGGAAGCAGACTCTTTTGAGCACCCACAAGGCATTAATGCCAGCCAGCCAGGTGCAGATGGTGGAAAACTGTTCTTCACTGACCGGAAACAGGCCGCACATCAGTTTGGCCAGAATGACCATGGTGATCATACTGATGGCCCCGGGCACCGCCCGGCTGAGGACATTGATCAGAAAATTCCCTGTAACCCGGGAATAATTGGGCTCAAGTGTCAGCAGAAACGCGGGAAGACCCACTCCCACAAAGGAGAACAGCGTCAGCTGAATTGGCTCAAAGGGGTACCGCTTGAGCCATACAATCGTCAGCAAGGTCAAGACCACAGAGAACAGGGTTTTGACAAGGAACAAAGAAGCCGTTCTCTGGATGTTGTTGATGACCCTTCGGCCTTCGTTCAGGATGGAGGGCAGGGCTTCAAACTGGTTTTTCAAAAGCACCAGAGAAGCAATGGATTTGGCCGCCTGAGATCCTGCACCCATGGCAATGGAGCAGTCCGCTTCCTTTAAAGCCATAACATCGTTGACACCGTCTCCGGTCATGGCCACCGTATGTCCCTGTTTTTTCAGCGCCTGAATCATTTCCCGCTTCTGATCCGGAGTCACCCGGCCAAAAATGGTGTAATGACTGACCACATCCGGCAGCTCTTCTTCTGTCACTTTGGACATGTTGACGGAAGCACCTTTCAGCCCTGCCTGCTTGGCAATGGCCGCCACCGTCTGCGGAAGGTCACCGGAGATAATTTTAATCTGCACCCCCTGGTTTCTGAAAAATTCCAGAGTGGCTGCTGCATCCGGCCGGAGAATGTCTTCGATGAGCACCAGAGCGATCAGA
Organism: Ileibacterium sp.; assembly: GCA_021443945.1. GTDB lineage: Bacteria > Bacillota_I > Bacilli_A > Erysipelotrichales > Erysipelotrichaceae > JABUSF01. Next base: position 106,492 of record JABUSF010000001.1, on the reverse strand, counting down.
TTATAATCGCCTTTTTTCAGCTCCTCTGCTCTTGGTCCTTCCATTAAAGCCAGCACACGGATGCCTTTGTTGGCGTAATGTTCAATTTCTTCCACCACGGCCGGATCCGGATGATTCACCATAAAGGAATAGGCCCCAATGTAGTACGTATGTTCCTGATACACAATGCCGGAGCATTTGGCAGAAGAGCTGAACGGAAAGTTCAAATCCGATTTCCACTGAACCGGAAGTTTGCTCACATGCTCCCGAATTGCCTGTGCAGTGGGGTTGTCATCCTCTGTAGAAGCGTACATATTGGCCAGCAGCTGTTCAATCTGACCGGCATTCCACTCCGATTTGGAAAGGATGCCATTAACCCGCATATCCCCTTTCGTCAGCGTTCCTGTCTTGTCCAGACAAAGCACATCTACCCGGGCCAGAGTTTCAATACAGTACAGCTCCTGAATCAAAACTTCTTTTTGAGCCAGTTTGACCGTGGAAACAGCCAGAGCGATACTGGTCAGGACGATCAGTCCTTCCGGAATCATTCCCACCATGGAAGCCGTCGTGGCCAGAATAGACTGGTTTAACGTCTCTCCCGCACCCCAATAGGTTTTTGTAAAAAGAATGACGCCCATGGGAACAAGAATCCAGGTGCAGAATTTAATAATCTGATCCAGGGAATCACGCAGCTGCGACGGATAGCGTTTGGAACGGCGGACCTGCTTGAGCATGGAGTTCATGTAGGTGTGATCTCCTACCGCGGCAGCCTGCATGCGGCAGCTTCCCGCCGTGACAAAACAGCCCGCAAAAATAGAGTCTCCGTCTTTTTTCTGAATGGGATCGGATTCTCCCGTCAGCATGCTTTCGTTTACATCGCATCCGCCGCTGACCACCACCCCGTCAACAGGAACCTGATTTCCGGCTTTCAGCACCAGGATGTCGTTGAGAACCACTTCGTCCATGGGGATGACCAGACTCTGCCCATTTCGGATCACCGTTGCTTTTTCCTGGTTTAGGATCGCCAGCTTGTCCAGCATCCGCTTGGATCGAATTTCCTGGAACATTCCCACCACCGCGTTGAAGGCGATGAGTCCGATAAAAGTGGCGTTTTTATAACTTCCAGTCCACATGACGAGGACAAACAGAATAAAGTTCACCACGTTAAAAAAGGTAAAGGTATGCTGGAGAAAGATCGCCCCGTACGTCTTGGACACATCTTCGGTAATATTGTTGGCCGGTTCCAGCTGAACCTCTTTTGATGACAATCCGGTTTCCGGATTGGTTTTTTTATTTAAAGTCAATTTTTCCATACCCTATATTAAAAAGGATGAAAATTAGAAAACTATAAATATTTTTTATTTTTTTATCATTTTATGTGGTCTCATGAAAAAAGCCCTCCTGGGAGAGCTTCATTTCTTGCGGATTTTCAAATCACAGACTTGAGATCATCTGGATGGGTGATCTTTTTATTGGATACATCCCCCACCACACAGGCAACAGGAACATCTGAAAACAGTTCGGCCAGCTGAGCATCGTCGGTGGCTTCAAAACCTGCTTTTTTCCCGGCTTCGTGAGCCTTTTTAATGACTTCGGTTTTAAACCCCTGAGGAGTCTGGGCATGAAACACCTGCCTTCGCTCTGGAGTCTTCAGCACATATCCCTTTTCATCCACAATCTTGACTGTATCCACCGCCGGTACCATAAGCAAAGCGGCGTCTTCGGTTTCCAGCTTTTCTTTCAGAGCCTTCAGATCTTTGCTTTGCAGATACGGACGAGCGGCATCATGAATCAGAACGTATTCCTCAGCCACCTTCTGCAGTCCGTTCCACACCGAATCCTGGCGGGCCGCTCCTCCCACGGTAAATTCCACCTTGTCCGACAGAGAATAGTCTTTTCTGACCTGATCGATTTCATAATCGGCACTGACCACAATAATCTGTGTACAGTCCGGATCCGCGTCAAAGGTCTTCAGGCCCTTTTCCAGAACAGTGGTGCCGTCTTCGAATTCAAAAAACACTTTGTTGTAGTCCAGCTTTGTCCGGCTTCCTTTGCCGGCAGCCAGTAAAATCGCTGCATATTTCATAGCTGTATTTTACCAAATCCTGTAAAAAGCCATGGATTGTCCGGCAAAAGAAAAAACCTTAAAGGATGGGTTTGAGCCATCTCCTTAAGGTTTGTCCTTTCAGTATTATTTTTTCTCTGCAGCCAGTTCTTCTTCCAGTTCTGTGAATTCGTTTTCCGGCTCCTTACTGGTTTCATTGAGCAGGTGCAGCTTGTCCAGGATGTAGAAAACCAGGGACAGGGAAATACCGGTTAAAGCGGCCAGCACCATACCGGAAAGAGTGGTGTTTCCAAAAGTCACGCTGATGCCGGAAAGACCTGTTACGAATACAACAGACGTCAGGATCATGTTGACAGAGTTGGAATAGTCCACTTTTTCATCGATCAGAATGCGCAGACCGGAAACACCGATCATTCCGTAAAGCAGGAAGGAGATTCCGCCGATGACCGCACTTGGAATCGACTGAATCAGTGCGCAGACAGGTCCGATAAAAGCACAGAGAATCGACAGAACAGCGGCTCCGGCGATGACCTGGACAGAATATACGCCAGTCAGGGCCATTACACCGATGTTTTCCCCGTAGGTTGTTGTTGGAACAGAACCAACAAAACCGGAGATCATGGTAGAGAAGTTATCCGCAAACATAGATCTGTCCAAGCCTGGATCTTTAATCAGATCCCGGCCAACGATTTCAGAAGTCACAATCTGATGACCAATGTGCTCAGAGGCAATGACAAAGATGACAGGCAGCATGGTCAGAATTGGTCCCAAAGCAAACTTTGGAAACTGGAAGTTTGGAAGCTGAATGAAAGATGCGCTCAGTACAGGGGCAAAATCCACTTCTCCAAGACAGAGAGCTGTGACATATCCGGCGATAACCGCAATTAGAATCGGAATGATCGCAAAGAATTTTCGGAAGCAGACATTTCCAATTACCGCAACGCCAAGAGTGACCGCAAAAATGATGACATTGTTCATGCTGACAGCATCCCCGATCAGGCCGGCTGTGGAAGCCGCGGAACTGGACAGTTCCAGACCGATCAGTGCTACAACAGGTCCCATGGCAGCCGGAGGCAGAACCACATTAATCCACTGGGTTCCAAATTTGCGGATGCCCAGAGCAATCAGGCATCCCAGTGCGCCGACAGCCACAAATCCGCCCAGAGCATAAGGGTATCCCCATTCATTGATAATGATGGTTGCCGGGCCGATAAAGGCAAATGAGCTTCCAAGGTAAGCAGGCGCTTTTCCCTTGGTGATCAGAATAAACAACAGGGTTCCGCATCCGTTCATAAACAGAACGATTGCCGGGTTAATGCCAAAAAGGAAAGGAACCAGCACAGTGGCGCCAAACATGGCAAACAAATGCTGGATGCTTAATGGCAGAAGCATTTTAAACGGAACTTTTTCTTCAATCTGTATAACTTTTTTAGCCATAATTTCTCCATTTCTACCGCTAGTTATACCATATTTCTTCCGTATTCTTCTTTTCAAAAGCAGTCCAACCTGCACTTCGGTGAAAAGATGAGGCTGATTAATACTTCTGTCCAGACTGCTTCCCCTATGAATTTCATGAAAGATCTCTTTTTCGTTTAAAAATGCTTTGTTTAAAGCAATCAAGCATTTCCCCAAGAAAAAGATGCTGATTAAAAGACAGGCATGCTAGAGTGAAGCAAAGGAAAACCATCATGAACGATACGCAGATTTTAAATCTGGCCAGACAGGAGCGAAGCCATCCGGGAAAGCTGGCCCGCATTTACCTCTACACCTCGATGTCCGGCACCCGTAACTCCAGCCTGGAAGAACTGACAGACACCCTTTGCGCGTTGTCAGGACTTTCCAGAAGGCAGTTTGAAAGAGAATGCCAAATCGAGTCCAGGCACTGGAGTGAAAAAATTGAAGACGCCAGTGCTTTCATCGCCGGTTCGGACTGGATGAAAAAATGGATTGGACGGTGTGAAGCCCGGTTTGGAAAAAAAGATTCCTACCTGCACAATGTGGAAGTTCTGATGGTGTGGCTGCTGTGCACTACTTTGCAGAACGCCAGCATTGCCCAGTACAAAAACCTTCTGAAGGAAAAATACATCCTGCAGCTTTTTGAACTCCTTGATTCTTCGGAGCACTTAAAGCCTGTGTTCGGCCAAATCGAAAAACCCATCCGGGATGTGATCAAAGGCCGCTGCACTCCGACTTCTTCTTCCTATCTGGACAGAAGCCTTGCCATCGTCCATCTTCTTTCCAGCTATTTTCAGTTCACTCTGACGGGCCGGACCCTGGCCGCCCTGACCGCTCGGGATTTTCTAAGCCAGGTTAACAAATGGTCTTCTGCTCAGCTGCTCTCCTTTTGCAGCCCCAACCCGGATCTGCTTCTGAAAGCCCAGCCCGATTCTAAATAAAAACTCACCAGGCCGGTGAGTTTTTTCGTATCCAAAAGACACTAATGATTTTTTTCCAGAAGTTCGGGAATGAAAGTTTCTGATTCGAGAAACCAGCGGTTGCGCTCCCAGAACAGGCTGCGCTCCTGACCGCCAAACAGACACCGGTAGCAAATGCCGCTGCCGCCGGCTTTGGAGTAGGTTTCCCGAACCGAGAGAACCTTATCCACTTTATAGCGCCGGTCCATCCACACCACCGCCAAGGGCTGCAGAACCCCATCCTTTAAAATGAGGGTGACCACATCCACGTAATACTTAAACACATTCATACTTTAACCGGTCCGTCCAGCACCCCGACCGGGTGCACCTGATGCAGCAGACCCAGCGGATCAAAGTCTGTGATTTCCGCATCCACTTTGGAAGAAGCAAAACGGCAGCTGTCATAGCCATACTGCTTCCGAATTTCATACATGGTCTTTTCCAGAGCCCGCTGGCGGATTCTGTCATCGGGAGGTGTAAACAAATCCAGTTGGTCCACATCCGCCTTATGCACCAGACCGCTCACATGAATGCCGACGGAACGAAGCTTGATCTCCTCCAGATTCAGTTTGTACACCAGCTGCATGGCCGCATTTAAAAGATCACGGGCCAGATCCGTGGACTGAGACAGCTTCATCTGCAGACCTTTTCCCTTTAAATCCGTATCCCGCAGCCAGATGCTGACCACGCTGCCTTTGTAATGATCCGCCTTTAAGCGCACCGCTGCCGTCTCTGCTAAAACCCGGAAGACTTCCTGCAGCTGGCCGATGCTTTCAATGTCCTTGACCACTGTCTTGGAACAGCCCACCGACTTCACCGGCCGCTGATAGTCCTTGTGACGGACAGGGGTGTCATCTTCTCCGGCTGCATACCTTTTCAGCAGCAGACCCATCACCCCAAAGCGTTTGGACAGCAGCTCCGGATGGGCAGCGGCCAGGCTTCCGATGGTGTAAATCCCCATCTCGTTCAGCTTTTTTTTCGTTCTCGAGCCCACCATCAGCAGCTCTTCCACCGGCAAAGGCCATACCATCTGCTGAAAATTGTCCTCCGTAATCAGAGCGAACCCTTTGTGCTTGAACAAATCGCTGGCCAGTTTGGCAAAGACTTTGTTAAAGGAAACCCCCATGGAAACGGTCAGGCCAAGCTTCTGATAAACTTCGTCCTGAATTTTCTGCGCCAGCTCAATGCCGTCTCCAAAAAGAAGCTGGGAATGGGTTAAATCCATCCAGGCCTCATCCAAGCCGAAAGATTCCACCTGATCTGTATACTGGCGGTAAATGTCTTTCACCTTTTCCGTATAGTACATATAGCTGTCGTAATCCGGGTGAATGATCAGCAGCTGCGGACATTTGGCTTTCGCCTGCCGCAGCGACTCTCCGGTTTTAATCCCATATGTTTTCGCCAGATCGTTTTTGGCCAGAATGATTCCATGTCTTTTTTCTTCGCTTCCTCCCACTGCCATGGGGATATTGCGCAAAGAGGGATCTCTCATCTCCTCCAGCTGGGCATAGCAGTGGTTGATGTCGCTGTGTACGATAACCCGTTTCATGCTTCTATCATAGACAGGCGTTCTTCATTTTTCAATAATGTTGCGTGGCTTATGCGTATTTAATCAAACAAACGCGTCTGAATCATGAATTTGCTCGATAGTTGCGCTTTTTATTTTCATCCCCTGCCCTCTTTGATATACTTGAGCCATGAAGATACAGGACCTTTTAAGTCAGTACAAGCGACAAAACAATATTACAAACGACTACATCGCCGAGTACTGCGGCGTTACTAAATCCACCGTTTCCCGCTGGTGCACCGGTAAAATCCGCAAGATTGATCCAAAAACTCTGGAAAAGCTTACTGAAATGCTGGGTGTCAATATGGACGACATGACCCGCATCAGCCAGCTGGCTCCTGAAAAACCGATTCTGGGAACGGTAAAAGCCGGTTACGGTCTTCTTGCCGAAGAAAATTTGGAGGGATACATAGGCGTTTCAGAAGACGATGACCGAAGAGGGGACTATTTTTTAAGGGTAACAGGTGATTCGATGAAAGATGCCCACATTCATGACGGGGATCTTCTGTTTGTAAAATCCTGTACAGACGTGCCTTCCGGCGCCATTGCAGTCATGCTCATTGGCGGAGAGGAAGTCACCGTTAAAAAACTCGTCAAAAAAGACAGCTCCTGGGTGCTTCATGCAGCCAACGATGAAGTGGAAGACAAAGAATACACTCTGCAGGACATTGTAGGTCTGCCTGTGCAGATCATTGGCAGAGCGGTGTATTCCAAAACAGAGTTATAGAAAAAAGACGGAAATCTCCCCTTTTTCAGGCGAGATTTCCGAAACAGCCTTTTGATTCGTTCAAATGATCACAAGCAGATAGTTCAAGAATCCTGACTATTTATGTCATATTATTCACGCTTGCAGGAAAATTTTTCAAAAGAATCAAAAAAGGCTTTTTTTTCGAAATTTTAATTCAAGTTAACCTTTTCCATATTCCTGCCTGCTAAAAGCATGTATACTGAGCTGGAAATCAGCAATCAATTAAAGAGGGAGTCGTCATTGATCTCCCTCTTTAAATCCCTAGGGATTTATTTGAGAAACTGATCACAAAATGAAGAGTGAGGAGGAGCATTAAATGAAAGTAATCAAACGAAGCGGCGAAGAAGTTATTTTCAATATTGCGAAAATCGAAAATGCGATCCGCAAAGCAAATAAAGCTACAACCCATGATCAGATGACAGAAGAACAAGTTCTTCACGCAGCTGCTGTGGTTGGCGAAAAGCTGGAAAACATGACCCGCTCCCCTGGTGTAGAAGAAATTCAGGACCTGGTAGAGGCCACCATCATGGCGATGGGATTCTATGCCGTTGCCAAAAACTACATTACATATCGATATGAAAGAGCTCTGGTCAGAAAGTCCAACTCTACAGACCAGCAGATTATGTCTCTGCTGGAAAGAAACAATGAAGAAGTAAAACAGGAGAATTCCAACAAGAATCCTCTTGTAAACTCTGTACAGCGTGATTATATGGCCGGTGAAGTTTCCAAAGACATCACCCGCCGTTTCCTGGTGGATCACGACATCATGGAAGCTCACGATCAGGGAATCATTCATTTCCACGATTCCGACTACTTTGCCCAGCACATGCACAACTGCTGTCTGGTCAATCTGGAAGACATGCTTCAGAACGGAACCGTGATTTCTGAAACCATGATCGAAAAACCTCAGAGCTTCTCTACCGCCTGCAACATCGCCACCCAGATCATTGCCCAGGTTGCAAGTTCTCAGTACGGCGGACAGTCTATTACTCTGAGCCACCTGGCTCCATTCGTTCAGATGTCCCGTGAAAAGGCCCGCCGTGAAGTCAAAGAAGAGCTGGAAGCTATGAACCTTCCTACCGACGAGACAACGGTAAACGAAATTGCCGAAATGCGTGTTCAGAAGGAAATCGAACGCGGTGTGCAGACCATTCAGTATCAGGTCATCACTCTGATGACAACCAATGGTCAGGCCCCCTTCATCACCGTCAGCATGTACCTGAACGAAGTTGAAGATCCTCAGACCCGCAAAGACCTGGCAAAAATCATTGAAGAAGTTCTCAAACAGAGAATCAAAGGTGTGAAAAACGAAAAAGGTGTGTACATCACACCAGCCTTCCCAAAACTGATTTACGTTCTGGAAGAAAACAACATTCACGAAGACAGCGAATACTACTATCTGACAAAACTGGCTGCCGAATGCACCGCCAAACGCATGGTTCCGGACTACATCTCCGAAAAAATGATGCTGAAGCTGAAAGTCGACCAGAACGGCGATGGACAGTGCTATCCATGCATGGGATGCCGCAGCTTCCTGACTCCGTACGTGGATGCCCAGGGCAATCCAAAATATTACGGCCGTTTCAACCAGGGTGTTGTCACCATCAATCTGGTGGATGTTGCCTGCTCCTCCAAAGGGGACGAAAAGGAATTCTGGCGCATTATGGACGAACGCCTTGACCTGTGCTACCGCGCTCTGATGATTCGTCATAAACGTCTGCTTGGCACACCAAGCGATGTGGCTCCCATTCTGTGGCAGAACGGTGCTCTCGCCCGTCTGAAAAAAGGCGAAACCATCGACAAACTGCTCTACGGCGGTTACTCCACCATCTCCCTTGGCTATGCCGGTCTGACAGAAGCTGTCCGCTATATGACCGGTGAACCTCATACTCAGCCAACAGGATGCGCCTTTGCAAAACGCATCATGGAATACCTGAACGCCGCCTGTGCAAGATGGAAAGCTCAGAACAATATGGACTTCTCCCTGTACGGCACCCCAATGGAATCCACAACCTACAAGTTTGCAAAAAAACTGCAGGATCGTTTTGGAATCATTCCAGGCGTTACCGACAAAAACTACATCACCAACTCCTATCACGTACATGTTACGGAACCAATCGATGCCTTTACCAAACTGACATTCGAATCCCAGTTCCAGAAACTTTCTCCGGGCGGAGCCATCTCTTATGTAGAAGTTCCAAACATGGAGAACAACCTGCCGGCTGTCATGGCTTTGATCCGTCACATCTATGACAACATCATGTACGCCGAGCTGAACACTAAATCTGACTATTGTCAGGAATGCGGTTACGAAGGCGAAATCCAGATTGTGGAAGACGAAAACCACAAACTCGTCTGGGAATGCCCGAACTGCGGAAACCGTGATCAGGAAAAAATGAACGTCGCAAGAAGAACTTGCGGCTACATTGGAACACAGTTCTGGAACCAGGGAAGAACCCAGGAAATCAAGGAACGTGTCACTCACCTTTAAACCGGTCTTCCGTTCCCTGTATCGATAACAAAAAAAGGCTGCTCATTTCAAAATGGGCGGCCTTTTTGCATGCAGATGGCTCATTTGGGCGGCTGAATCATTCCAATTCCAGCCCCTCTTCCCCATTGCTACAATAAATCCATGAAAACAGAACACTCCAACACAAAAATCAGCATTGGCATTAATGCTCTTCAGGATCTTCCTGATTTAATACGGGCTCACGGCCAGCATCCATTACTGGTCCATGGCCACCGGCCGGTGGAAGACGGCCTTTTGGAAAAAGTCCGCGTTCTTTTAACAGAAGCGGGAATCCCCCATACCGATTTGGGCCAAATCCTTCCAAACCCGAAATTTTCTTCCGTCAAGCGGGGCGTTCGCAAAGCCCAGGAAGAAGGATGCGACATGATCCTTTCTCTAGGCGGCGGCAGCACTCTGCAGTGTGCCAAAGGCATCGCCTATGGACTGAAATTCGATAAAAAAGACGGAAAGCTCTGGGACATGTGGGAAGGAAAAATCCAGCCCAAAGGCGCCGCTCCCGTTGCGGCAGTCTTAACCAATCCGGCCACAGGAGCAGAGCTCAACGATGAATGCACGCTGGTTCGGGACGGAAAACAGAAAAGCCTTCACTCCCCCTATGGGGAATGCGCTTTTGCGGTGCTGGATCCCACCCTGTCCATGCTTCCCTACTATCCGACCATGAACCAGGTGTTCGGCATTTTCTCCTACATCTTCATTCGCTATCTGGCCAGCAATGATGCCGATGGACAGAAGGATCTGGAAATGATGCAGAGCCTCCTGGAATGCGCCAAAGCCCTTGAAGTCAACATTGAAGATCCCAAAGCCAGAACCTCTCTGTTTCAAGTGGGGCTGGAAGCCCATCAGTTCAAGCAGACCATTCAGGGAGATTTAAACAAACTGGCCGACACCCTGTCCTACCAGTGCTCTCTGCCAAGAGGAACTGCCACCTCCGCATTGTTCTTTGCCTGGAGCCGGCAGCAGATTCCAGCCTTCTCCCAAAAGCTGGCTCTGTTTGCCAAAACTCTCTTTGGCATTGAAGAAGCCGATGAAGCCAAAGCCAGTCAGCAGGGTCTTGATGCTCTGATGCAGCGGGTCAAAAACATGAAAATGGCGGTCTGCATTCCCGACACCGGACTGGTTCTGAAAAAGCATCAGCTGAAAGCTCTGGCAGCGGACCATGATCAGTACGTTTTGTTAAAAGAAGCCAATCAACCTGCTTTGGTACAGACAAACAAGCAATAACCTTCTTTTCCGCCTCGTTTTGGGGCGGATTTTTTGCGGGAGTCAGAAAAAAAGCGAGATGATCTGTCCCGCTTTTTAAAACCATGTTTTGTTACTCAAAATCCTGGCGGGCATAGACCACTTTTCCCACCAGTTCCACCGGCATGGATTCAATATCCTCTTCCGTATAGACAAGAGGTTCCACATCACTGTTTGCCGCCTGCAGAATCCAGTAGCCTTCTTTTTTCAGAAGTCTGCGGACCGTCAGCTCATTGTGAACTCTCAGCACCGCAGGAACATTGTCTGCTACGTCTCTGCAGCGTTTTACATAAAGCAGTGCTCCATCCCGAATATTTTCATCCTTCATGGAATCACCCTTCATTTTCATAAAGAAGTCTCCGCCTTTGGCATCTTCCTGAGTGACTTGTATATATCCCTCCCTGTTGATTTCGTCAAGCAAGCCGGTACCGGGCTCCATGCAGCCGATCATAGGTTTTTCCGGGGAAAGACCATGAACAGTTTTCGCTTCTTCGGAATCAAGCCCCATCATCTCCAGGAGCTTTTCCAGCGTTGCAGGAGCAGCATTTTGAATCTTACCGCTGCACCAGCGGGAAACGGTTGGCAGAGATACGTCACAATATTCTGCAATATAGGAATTATTCACTCTGTTCTGCCGTTTGAATGTCTGCAGTGCTTTTTGTAGGTTAATCATGCTCACAGTATAACAAAGGAAAAAAACAAGCTTGTTTTTGTGCACAGGGAATATGCACGATGCGTTAAAAAAGCTTTTATTTCTTACCAAATCGGCATGAAAAAAGCATTTTATGCCTGTTTTATGCAATCTGTACGCAAAAATTTTACACCAGTAAAGAATTCCCGCACTTGAAAAAAAGAGTGTCCTGTTTCCGTCAATCTGAAAACAAGTTCGTTTTCACAAACTAGTCAATCCTTCTTAAGGAGACTACAATTGTATATACCTGCTCTGCTTTTCGCATTTTCCCCTTCAATGCAGCAGAGTCTTTCTTTCTTATTTTTTAAACCATCAAGAAGATCTTTTCTGTAAAGGTTTTCGCCCCTGTTGGTTTGTGGATTGTTTTCATCCACTTTGTTTTAATGGAGAGAGTTTACGATAGAGGAGAAATAAAATTGGCATCTACAAACATACATTGGATCTGCAAGCGCAGCGGCCTGCAGGAACCCTACCACCGAAGCAAAATTGAGACCGCTATTTCCAAAGCCTGGGCCAGTACCAGCCGGGAAGTGGAGGCCGAAAAAATCGCTGAAATGGCACTGAAAGCAGAAGACAAACTTTACGAAGGAATTTCCGTGGAGGAAATTCAGGACATTGTGGAAATTCTTCTGCTGGATGAAGGCTTCTACGACGTAGCCAAAGCCTACATTGTTTACCGTTTTGAACACTCCAAAAAACGTGCCCACCTGGATCAGCTGCTGGCCATCTGCCCTGTGGATGATCTGAAAGACGTTCTTCACAACATTCAAAAAGACTTCACCGATGAAGAATATGACGCCGGACAGCTGGTGATGAAGGTCCGCACCTTCCTGAAGGAGGGTATGGACGATTCTCAGAAAATGGAATCCCTGATCCGGGCAGCCAGCGAACTGACCAGCCGGGACGCCCCTTTATGGGAAGACATTGCAGCCCGCCTGCTCAACCTGAACATCGATCTGGAAGTCAGTGCCATGGAAGAAAAGCTTGGCTTTGAAACCTGGTACGACAAACTGGCCTGGATGAAGGAAAACAAACTGATCGAACCTTTGCTGCTGGAACGCTACAGTCCGGATGACATTGCTGAACTGGCCTGTTATCTCAAACCGGAGCGCAGTCATCTGTTCAAGCATCCCGGCCTGGATCTGCTCAAAAGCCGCTATCTTCTGGTGGATCACCAGGGCCATCTGCTGGAGCGGGTACAGGAAATGTTCATGGGCATTGCCATGCATCTGGCCATTCCGGAAGAAGATTCTGTCTACTGGGCCAAACGCTTCTACGATATGCTCAGCACTCTGAAAGTCACCATGGCCACCCCAACCATGGCCAACGCCAGAAAACCGTTCCACCAGATGAGCTCCTGCTTCATCGACACGGTGGACGACTCCTTAACCGGTATTTACCGCAGTGTATCCAACTTCGCTCAGGTGTCCAAATTTGGCGGCGGAATGGGCATGTACTTTGGAAAAGTCAGAGCATCCGGCTCCGACATCCGGGGCTTTGAAGGCGCTGCCGGCGGTGTCATCCCCTGGATCCGTCTGGTCAACGACACGGCCGTAGCCGTGGATCAGCTGGGTGTGCGCTCCGGAGCAGCCGCCGTCTATCTGGACGTATGGCACAAAGACCTTCCGGAATTTCTGCAGCTGCGCACCAACAATGGAGACGACCGAAAAAAAGCCCACGACATCTTCCCGGCTGTCTGCTTCCCGGATCTGTTCTGGCGTCTGGCTAAAAACAACATTGACGGCAGCTGGAACATGATGGATCCCCATGAAATTCTGGTCAAAAAAGGCTACAGCCTGGAAGACCACTACGGTCTGGACTGGGAAGAAAAATATCTGGAATGCGTGGCCGACCCCAGCATCTCCAAACGGGTCATGCCCGTCAAAGAAATCGTCCGCCTGCTGATCAAATCCATGGTGGAAACCGGAACACCGTTTGTCTTCAACCGGGATGCGGTCAACTACGCCAACCCAAACAGCCACAAAGGCATGATCTACTCCAGCAATCTGTGCACCGAAATCGCTCAGAACATGTCCAGCATGCAGGTGCTCGACCCTGAAATCATCGAAAAGGACGGCCGGCGCCAAGTGGTGGAAACCACCATCCCTGGTGACTTTGTGGTCTGCAACCTGGCCAGTCTGTCCCTTGCCAAAATTGACACCGACAACGACGAGGAGCTTAAAGACGTGATCTTCACGGTTGTCCGTGCCCTGGACAACGTCATCGATCTGAACTACTACGCTCTGCCGTATGCTCAGATGACAAACCAGCAGTACCGGGCCATCGGCCTTGGCACCAGCGGCTACCAGCATCTGCTGGCCAAACGCCAGATTCCTTTTGAAAACGAACGCCACCTTGAGTTCATGGATGACCTTTATGAACGGATCAACTTCCATGCTCTGGAAGCCTCCAGCCAGCTGGCCAGAGAAAAAGGCAGTTATGCGTTCTTCGAAGGAAGTGAATACCAAACCGGCGCTTACTTTGACAAAAGGGACTACACCAGTGACAAATGGAAAGAACTGGCTGCCCAGATCCGGGAAACCGGACTGCGCAACGGCTATTTAATGGCCATCGCCCCCACCAGCTCCACCTCCATTCTGGCCGGAACCACACCAGCCGTGGATCCGATTTTGAAAAAATACTTCATTGAAGAAAAGAAAGGCAGCCTGCTCACACGGGTGGCACCGGATTTAAGTCCGGAAACTTTCTGGTACTATAAAAATGCTCATCATATTGATCAGAACTGGGTGGTTGATTCCGCTGCCGTCCGCCAGCGCCACATCGACCAGGGTCAGTCGGTCAATCTGTACATCACCAATGATTACACCTTCCGTAAAGTTCTCGATCTTTACATCCGTGCCTGGGAAAAAGGACTCAAAACCATTTACTATGTCCGTTCCCAGTCTCTGGAAGTGGAAGAGTGCGAATCCTGCAGCGCATAGGATTTAGAAAGGAAACAGCATGAAGCTCAAAGAAAAAGCCCTGTTCAATGCCCAGGGCGACACAGATGTGGCTTTAAGATCCATGATCAATGGAAACACCACAAACCTGAATGATTTCAACAACCTGAAATACGAATGGACCAGCAGCTGGTACCGTCAGGCCATGAACAACTTCTGGATCCCGGAAGAAATCAACATGGCTCAGGATTTGAAGGACTACCGCTCCCACCTCAGCCCCGCTGAAAAAAGAGCCTACGACAAAACCCTGTCCTTCCTTGTGTTCCTGGACTCTCTGCAGACGGCCAATCTGCCAAACGTTGGAAGCTACATCACCGCCAACGAAGTCAACCTGTGCCTGACCATCCAGGCCTTCCAGGAAGCTGTTCATTCTCAGGCCTACAGCTACATGCTGGACACCATCTGCTCCCCGGAAGAGCGCAATGACATTCTGTACCAGTGGAAAAACGACGAACGCCTTTTGAAAAGAAACGAATTCATCGGAAACCTGTACAACGACTTTCTGGAAAACAAAACGCCGGAACAGCTCATGAAGACCATGATGGCCAACTACATTCTGGAAGGCATCTACTTCTATTCCGGATTCATGTTCTTCTACAACCTGGGCCGCACCCGCAAAATGCCGGGCAGCGTGCAGAACATCCGCTACATCAACCGGGATGAAAACACCCATCTGTGGCTGTTCCGCAACATGATTCTCGAGCTGCGCCGGGAAAATCCGGAACTGTTTACCGATGAGCTGGTGGAAGAATACAAAGCCATGCTCAAAAAAGGCGTTCAGGAAGAAATCGACTGGGCCCGCTATGTCATCGGAAATGACATCGAAGGCCTGAACATGGACATGGTGGAAGACTACATCCTCTACCTCGGAAACCTGCGGGCCAAACAGCTCGGCTTCAGCCCTCTGTACGAAGGCCACGAAGACATTCCGGCTTCCATGGCCTGGGTGGATGTTTACGCCAATGCCAACGATATCAAAACAGACTTCTTCGAAGCCAAATCCACCGCCTATGCAAAAGCCGGCGCCATCACCGACGATCTCTAAAATTCAGATCCTGACCCTTCCCGCTTGGAATTCTTTCCAGGCGGGAAGTTTTTTTATATCGTTATCCGATATATCTTGACTCGATATATTTTAAGGATATACTAAATGTATCGAGGGACGATATATGAAAGATCTAGAATCAAAATACATTCCCATGACCGAAGCCACCTTCTACATCCTGCTCTTTCTGCAGCAGGAAGATCATGGGTATTCCATTTCAAAAAAAACTGCCGAACTCACCAGCGATGAAGTCCGGCTGCCCCCCGGTACGATGTACGGGGCCTTAAGCAAACTGGAAAAAGACGGACTGATCCAAACCGTCCGCACGGAAAACAAACGGAAAATCTACAAACTGACTGAACAGGGACAGCACATTCTGGACCTGGAAAAAGGACGCATTGCACGGCTGTATGCCAACTCGAAGGGAGAAAAATTATGATGAAATTTAGATTTTACACCTTAAGCCAATACCATCAGGAAGAAAGATGGCTGGAAAAAATGGCCCAAAACGGATGGCTGCTGAAAAACGCAGTCCTTCCAGGCTTCTATTTTTTCCGCAAAGCCAAGCCGGAAAACATGCTCTACCGCTTCGACTACTTCGCCAGCAAAAGCCAGAGAAACGATGCGATTGCGTTGTATGAAGAGTATGGATGGAAATACATCTTTACCATGAACGGCTTCGTGCTTTTCGCGCATCCAAACGACGGCCAGGCTGATCAGCAGATTTTTTCCAGCGAAGAAGACCGCAAAGGAATGATCCTGCGGATCATCAAAGCCAGAATGATTCCGATTACCATTCTCATGGCCATCTCCCTGATCCTTTTGATCTATCAGCTCTTCAAAGGACCCAGCAAAGATTTTGCAGATGGCTTTACAATGGGATTTACCTGTTTCGTTTCTGTTTTGACCGTTCTTTGCTGGTATGGACTGATCAAAGACTGGAAGTCCGTCAGCCGCCAATAACCATAAAAAGAAAAGGCCCTCAACCACCGGCACTGCCTGCAGCAGACCGATGGGAGGGTCTTTTTACATGAAAATCTGCACTCGTTTCCCACAACGTCCTTTCAGGACAAATCTATTCCACCTTCTCAAACACAAGAGCCATGGCCTTGTCATATCCCCATGAATAATCCAAAAGGCATCCGCCGCTCATCAGCGCTTCCCCGCTGAGAATCTGATGGACAGCCGGAGATTCAAAACTGGCACCGATGCACCGATACCATGCATCCGGATCCAGACCTTTCAGCCGAATTCGATGGCGAAGAGCGGTGGGCTTATGCTCGTACACAACCCCTTCCACAAAAGCTTTCCTTTTGTCTTTGGAAACAAACATCCAGAAGGAGCGGTTTTCATCCGCACCCGTCAGCCGGTAGTAATCGCCCTGAAAAATCAGAGGGCGCAGCTGTTTATACCAGCCCACCTGCTCTCTGATTTCCCTTTTTTCCTCTCCGCTCAGCTTGCTTAAATCCAGCTCATACCCAAAGGATCCCGCCATGGCCACCGCACCCCGGGTGCTCAAAGACGTCACCCGTCCGGTCTGATGGTTGGGAACGGCGGACACATGAGCCGACATGGCCGAAACCGGATAGAAGAAGCTGGTCCCATACTGAATCCGGGTTCGGTCATGGGCATCCGTATTGTCACTGGTCCAAATCTGAGGATGGTAAAACAGCATGCCTGCATCAAATCGTCCCCCGCCCCCGGAGCATCCTTCAAACAGCACCCCCGGATGAGCCTGGGTGATCCGGTTCAGAAGCGCATACAGCCCCAGCATGTACCGGTGAGGAACTTCTTTTTGCCGATCAGCCGGCCAGCAGGGAGAATACCACTGAGCAATCGGGCGGTTCATATCCCACTTGATGTAATCAATCTCATTTTCACTGAGCAGTGCATCCATCCGCTCAAACAAATACTCCTGCACGTCCGGATTGGACAGATCCAAATTCAGCTGATACCGGCACCGGATGCATCCTCTTGCCGGGATGCTCAGAGCCCATTCCGGATGTTCCTGGTAAAGCCGGCTTTCTTCGCTGATCATTTCCGGCTCAATCCACAATCCAAACTTCATCCCTTTGGCATGAATGCGTTCAATGAGCTGCTGCAGGCTTCCCCCCAGCTTTTCTTCGTTGACAAACCAGTCTCCCAGCGCCTGGGAGTCGTTGTTCCGGGATCCAAACCAGCCGTCATCCAGCACCAGCATATCAATGCCAAGCGCGGCGGCTTCGCCGGCAATGGCGGCAATTTTGTCCCCGTCAAAATCAAAGTAGGTGGCTTCCCAATTGTTGATCACCACATCTCTTGGGGTATTCTGAAACCGGGCAGGGACGATGCAGGTGTTGATCAGGCCATGATAGTTGTGGCTGAGCTGTTCAAATCCCCGACTGGAAAAAGACAGAAAGACCTCCGGAGTTTCAAAGGACTGGCCAGGCTCCAGAACCCACTCAAACAAATCCGGATGAATGCCCATTACGGCCCGAATCTGTCCCAGAGGGTCTTTTTCCACCAGCGCCTGGAAAGAGCCCGAATACGCCAGCATCATTCCATAGCAGCTGCCGCAGGTTTCCGTTGTGTCTTTGCCGGCCAGAATGAATGCGGGATTCTGCTGGTGGGAGCTCGTTCCCCTTTTGGAATCCAAACTCACGGTTCCCTGCTCCAAAGAGCGGCGGATCAGCTGTCTTTCCTGGGCATGCCGGCCGGAAAAGGAAATCAAATCCATGTCTTCGTTTGGCAGATCCAGCACCGCGCTGGCTGCCTGCTCCAGAATCAATGTCTGATCTGAGCTGTTTTCAAAGCGGATGTGCCGGGCAATGATGTCCAATTCTTCAAAAACCACGTAATACAGCTTCGCGTTCAGATCCAGCACGGAATCCCGCAGATGGATGATCAGGGTTTCGCACTCCGCTTCGGCCCGGGCATAGGGAAGCCCTTCAATGGGCGCTCTTCCCTTTTCAGCCGAAAAGCCTTCAAAGCGAAGATCCAGGCTGGAGCATCCGTCAGGCGTTTTGACTTTCCCGCCCACAATGCGCAGATCTCCGGTGCCCTGCACGGGATATTCCTGCAGACGGGTATCCAGAGAATAGGTCCGGTCCCGGCCGGCATCAAAAACAGAGGGCGAAAAGGCTACATCCGGATAATCCACCAGATAGCTCATATCGCAATGGGTGTTTTTTCCATACCAAAGATGAATCAGAACGTGATATCGATCGGTCATAAACTGATACATGGTGTTCTTTGTGGTCAAAGTAAAAACGCCCTGATCAAAGGCAATACTCATCATCAAATCCTTTCTGCCTGCTTTTTTGGCAGGCTGAAGCTGTCCGTGCCGTTTTTCAGATTTCACAGAAAGCTTCATCGTTCTGAACTGAAAGTTTCTTCCAGTTTTCTTCTTTAAGAATAGCCTCCAATCCTGTTTTCCCCTATGGACCTCTTGAAAATCACAGAGAGAAAATGCAGAATTCTTCCTTTTTTGGATCAAACAGCACGTCTTTTGACGCCGAACAAAACCGCCTTCCTCTTTTGAAATCCGCTTCCTGCTTTCCATTTGCCGCGTTTTCCCATTTCAAAGAAACCATCCCCTGTTCAGGATTTCTTCTTATCTTGACCGATTGATTCTTTCATTTTCGAAAAACATATAGCCAACTGCGCAAAATATCGTTAGTATGTAATCCTATAACTGAAAATTCTTATAGAAAAAGAAAGATTTGATTACGAAGAGGCTGTTTGATATGAAGAATCCATTTACTCTGTCTCTGGGCCGCATTCCCAAATGCCGCATCAGCCAGGACGTTTACCTTGCCGAATTATATTCCGAGTTCTTAAGTGAAGATCCCTGCATCCGGGTCTGCATTCTTTCCGGGGCACAGGGGTCTGGAAAAACCATTGCTCTGCGTCACATTCTCAACCGTTTTGAAAACGAAAAAGACTGGGTGGTGATCCAGCTGAACCGGGACAAAAACATGTTTGCCGATTTGAAGGAGCGACTGCAGCAGGCCGGCCTTTTGGAAGAAGATCTGAAAACCACCCCGAAACGCATTCTGATTGCCGTGGACAACGTTTCCCATCCTTCCATCCCCCAGGAATTTCTGCTGGGTCTGGAACAATGGTACAGCCAGGGATATCCCATCTTTCTGGTGATGGCCGGACGAACGGACAACTGCGCTGAACTGCTCAAATGCAAATCCATGGCCTTTCTCCAAAACACTCTGAGAGTCTACCTGGAAACCCTGTATCTTCCTGATTTGGCACAAGCCTATCAGAATCAGCTGGAAGTGGATGTGCTGGAAAGCCAGAAAATGGCCGCCTTTACAAAAGGGTATCCTTATGCTTTTCAGGTGCTTGGCTTTTTGTGCAGTGAAAACCACTACCCGCTTCACGAAGCCAAACGGGATTTTGACCGGTTTATGAATGAGCGGGTGTACCGTAAAATCTGGCAGGATCTCAGCCAGCTGGATCAGCAGATTCTCACCTGCATTGCCGTCAGTGAAAGCGAGAAAATCACAGACATCCGCAAAGCTGCCGACATGAATTCCAATGATTTCAATGCAGCCAAACAGCATCTCATCAATCTGGGCCTTTTGATGACCCCTTATAAAGGAGCGGTCCGCTTTGCTCTGCCCCGTTTCAAGGAATTTGTCCTGGACACTCATTTCTGGAGCACTCTGGCCTGATTTTTTCCCTGCTGCCTTTCAGAGCAGCGGGCTTTTTTTTATTTGTTCGCGCAGAACAGAGATCGCTTTATACTGGTATAGAAAGGAAAAGCCAAACGGAAAAACCGCTTGGCCGATAAATTTATGAAACGCCTTGGCATCAGCATTTACCCGGAACATTCCACTCTGGAAAAGGATCTGGCTTATATTGAGCTGGCTGGAAAATATGGTTTTAAACGCATTTTCTCCTGCCTGCTTTCCGTCGACAAACCAAAAGAAGAAATCAAAAAAGAGTTTACCGCTCTTCTGGACAAAGCCCATGAATACGGTATGGAAGTCATCTTCGACGTCTCTCCCGCCGTGTTTCAAAAACTGGGCCTGACCACCGACGATTTGTCTTTCTTTGAAGACATTCACGCCGACGGCATCCGTCTGGACGAAGCCTTTGACGGCATGAAAGAAGCCGCCATGACCTACAATCCCCAAAATCTTATCGTTGAGCTCAACGCCTCCGCCCCTAACAAGGGACTGGAAAACATCTGCAGCTATCACCCCAAAATGTCCAAACTGCAGACCTGCCACAACTTCTATCCCCAGCGCTACACTGGATTGGGCTATGACTTTTTCAAAACCCTTTCCCAAAACATTCACAGCCTGCATCTTCCTGTAGCCGCCTTTGTTTCCAGCCAGCAGCCGGACACCTTTGGCCCATGGCCTGTCAATGAAGGTCTGTGCACCCTGGAAATGCACCGGGATCTTCCGGCCGAAACCGCCGCCAGACATTTGTTTGCCACCGGTCTGGTGGATGATGTTCTGGTGGCCAACTGCTATGCCAGTGAAGAAGAACTGGCGGCTCTGGCGGCTCTGGATCCGGAAGTGCTCACCTTTAAAATTGAGCTGGAAAAAGAACTGCAGCCGGTAGAATCCGAAATCTTATACAACTTTCCCCATGTGGTCCGGGGAGACATGTCCGAATATATGGCCCGCAGTTCCATGCCAAGAGTGGTCTTTGCCAACGAAAGCATTCCGGCCGAAAACACCCGCGATTTAAAACGGGGAGATGTGATCATTGTCAACGATGGTTATGGCCGCTACAAAGGAGAACTGCACCTGGTGCTCAAAGACATGCCAAACGATGGCCGCAAAAACGTTCTGGGGCACATTCCAGAACAGGAATTCATGCTTCTGGACTTTATCGAACCCAACGTTCCCTTCAAATTCATTCCTTAATCCTTCACTTCGCCTTCCCGAAACGGGAAGGCTTTTTTCATGTTCTTTTGACCCGGTTCACAGGGCGGATGGAAATTCACCTTTCATTTCTACACTGACTTCGACGACAGAAACAAGCGCGCTTAACAGTTACTGTCCGCCCAATCTGTGAAAACAGAGGGGATGAAACAGAAAGGATGCTATGACTAAAATCTTCAAACAGACAGGAATGATGCTTTTCATGTGCCTTTTGGCCATGCTGTCGCTGACCACTGGCGTACAGGCCCAGGAAAGCTATTCCATCACCATCAACAACGACCAGCCCGGCCATACCTATCAGGCCTACCAGATTTTCTCTGGACGCCTGCAGACCACGGACCGCAATGAAACCACGCTGTCTGACATCGTCTGGGGCAGCGGAGTCAACGGCAAAGACCTGCAGACCGCTCTGAAAAAAGTCTCTGCTTTTTCCTCCATCCAGTCCGCGTCGGATGCCGCCAAGGTACTGGATCAGAAAAACAGCTTCAACCTCACCAAGGAGTTTGTAAATACCGCAGCCGATCATCTGAGCGCACCGGCGGCCGTCTCCAAAAATGTCAATGGAGCCTACATCATTGACGGGCTGAGCGCCGGCTATTACCTCATCAAAGATCAGGATGAATCCCTGAACGGCTACGACGCCTATTCCGAATACATGATCAAAGTCGTTGGCGACGTCTCCATGAAGCCGAAAACCGGACTGCCGGCCATGATCAAAAAGATTGTGGAATACAGAGCCCAGGTGGACGACAAAGTGGATGCCGCTTTTCCAAATCTGCTGCTGGAGGACAACGAAAATGACACCGCCGGCTTTTTCGGAGGCGAAGATTTGGCCTACCGCCTGATGGGAACGCTTCCTCAAAACTATGCCAGCTACAAAACCTACAAATACATCTTCCACGACTCCATGACCAAAGCCTTCACACCCACCGGAAGCTTTTCTGTCCGGGCCATTCTGCCTGACGGGGAAGAAGAAGACATCACATCGTTCTTCAAAAAGCAGACCCGCACCACAGACCGCGCTGTGGAAACCGACTTTGTCTGTGAGGATCTGAAAGCCGCCGGCATCAGCGATGCCAACACCATGATCGTGGTGAAGTATTACGCCAAAGCCAGCGGGGATTTCAACGTGGGCATTGAAGGAAACAAAAACACCGGCTGGCTGGAATACTCCAACAATCCAAACCCGGGACATGAACAGGAAACCGGCCAGACCCCGCCCGATACCTGCGTGGCTTTCACCTATGCCCTGCAGATCACCAAAGTGGATAAGGACAAACCCAGCATCAAGCTGAAAAACGCTCAGTTCAAGCTGAAATCCCCTTCCGGCTTGTGGATTGCCGCCGATGAAAACGGAAAAGTCACCAACTGCATGGCCTTTGAAGACCAGGCTACTGTGTTCAAAACCGACGAAAACGGCCAATTCACCATCTCCGGCCTGGACAATGGACCTTACACCTTAATCGAAACACTGCCGCCTGCCGGATACAGCAGTCACCCGGATTCCATTCGCTTTCGTCTGAAGTCCAATTTAAAGCATCCTCAAAACTATGACGGCTCCACCGCCAGCCACACCAGCCTGGTGGACAGCGTACGCATCATTACGGACAGCTCCGAATCTTCCTTTGGAGGCAATGGGCTGATGGCAAAACTGACCGTGGCCGACACCAGAGGATCCATTCTTCCTGAAACCGGCGGACAGGGCAGCGCTGCAATCATTGGCTTCGGTCTGATTCTGGCCGCAGCCGGCGCAGCTTACTTTGTTCTGCGCAAAAAACCAGCCCATCAGCAATGAGAAAAGCCGGCCGGAAACTGTGCACCCTTTTCTTTGCCCTGATCACCATCAGCGGAATTCTCATCACCGCCTATCCCTTTGCGGCCAAGCTGTACAACCGCACCAAAGCGCTGCGCGTCATCGATCAGTATGACAAAGACGTTCAAAACCAGACGCTGGAGTCAGTGCAAAAGCAGCTGGATCTGGCCGGCCAGCTCAACAGCTATCTGGCTGAAAACGGCTTCCGGTGGGAATGGCAGAACGAAAAGTCCCAGGCTTATCTGGAAGCCATGCCCCTGGAAGGGGACGTGTGCGGTTCCATTGAAATTCCGGCTCTGCACGTTCGCCTGCCCATCTACAAGGGAACCGACTCTTCCTATCTGAGTCTGGGAGCTGGTCATCTTCCCGGTACGTCCCTGCCCATCGGCGGTCCGAGCACCCATGCCGTGATTACCGGCCATACCGGTCTGCCCACCGCCCGGCTTTTTTCTGATCTGGATCAGCTCAAGCCCGGGGACAGAATTCTCATCCATATCCTTTCTCAGACCCTCACCTATGAAGTGACCGGCAAAGAGGTGGTTCTTCCCGAGCAGACCCAGGGAATGAACATTGTGGAAAACGAAGATTTGCTCACGCTGGTGACCTGCACTCCTTACGGAATCAACTCCCACCGGCTGCTGGTTCACGCCAGGCGAATCCCCTACGAACAAACATTGGAAACAGAGCTTCCTTCCGCTATTCTGCCGTATTGGAAACAAGTCTGGGCAGCGGCGGGGCTGGGTTTGCTGGCTGTACTCATCAGCCTGGCTCTGCTTTACAGGCGCTTTGCCGCCCAAAGGAGAAACAAAACGAATGAATAAACTTTGCAAGCTGCTTGCTGCAGTTCTGATCGGCCTGAGCCCTCTGCTGTGCACTCTTACGGCCATGGCTCTGGAAAAGCTGGATCCAAACCGACCGGTGTCCTTAAGCATTCTCTATGCGTCCAGTCAGACCCCAATCAGGGAGGCCTCCTTCTCTCTGTATAAAGTGGCCGACGTGGTGGAATCCGGCCCCTTCCAGCTGGACGAAGCCTTCCGGGACAGTCAGGCCGTTCTTCCGGAAACTGAGGATCCTTCCAAATGGGATCAAAGCGCGGCTTCTTTGATGAGCTATGCCGCCAAAAGCCAGATCAGCCCCACCTATCAGGCCAAAACCGACTCTCAGGGAAAAGCTCAGTTCTACTCCATTGAACAGGGGCTGTACCTGGTCAGCGTGAACCCCGTTTGCCAAAACGATCAGCTCTATTCCGCCGCCCCCTTTCTGGTGTGTCTGCCTTCCAGAACCCAGGAAGGGGTATGGACCTACGATGTCACCGCCTGGCCAAAAGGTGTCATCACTGAGCCTGTACAGGATTTGGAAATCATCAAGCAATGGGATCCCAAAGCCCCCGTTGCCTCCATTGAAGCCACCCTGTATCAGGACGGCCAGAAATACGAAACCTTCACCTTAAGCGAGAAAAACGGCTGGAAGAAGACTTTTGAAGGGCTCGACGGAACCAAAACCTGGACGGTCAGCGAAAACACGAAGCTGGATGGCTGGAATCTTTCCACCACCCAGAAAAAAGGTCAGATCCTTTTGACCAACGTGAAAAAAGAAAACAAAACTACCGGGACCATCCCCTTTTCCGGCAGCTGGACCTGGCTGGGATGGCTCTTTGGACTGGCCGGCATGATTCTGCTGGGGTTTGCCGGCATTCTGAACTGGCGCCAAAAGCATCATGGATAAACGGATTTTGTGGTGTGAAGGAGCTGGCATTGTCTGCCTGATCTTCTTTGCCTGCATCGTCCCTTCCTCCCTTTGGAAGCAGGCCCAAAACCTGCAGCGCTCCCAGCAGGATGTCCAGGCTCTGGTCAGCCGCCGGCAGAATAAAGAAGCTGTGCTCTCTGACCAAACGGAGCAGCCGGTTTCAGAAACCTTTGACGGTGTTCTGATTTTTGTCAAAGACGGACTGATGCTTCCCATCCTGAGCCGCTGGGAGGAATCCAGCTACAGCGCCGGCGTCTTTTCCGGATCCGTTCACACCCGGGATCTCATCCTGTCCGGTCACAACGACCCCAGTCAGTTTCGTTCCGTCATGCATTTAAACCTGGACGATGAAGTGCAGATTCTCGACGAAGATCAAACCCTTCACTCCTATCGGGTCAGCCGCATGGAAACCTTAAAGCCAAATGAGCTGGAGAAGCTGACGGGCCAGGAACCAGACCGCTGGGATTTAACCCTCTTTACGTGTACCTACGACAACCTGGCAAGACGGGTGATCCGTCTGCAGGAAGCCGTTCAAACCGATTAGAAAGAATCAATAAACAGCATGAAAAAATGGATACAAAAAATAAGCGCAGCGCTGGCTGCTGCGGCCCTGTGGCTGAGTGTGCCTGTCTATGCCCAGGAGCCCGCCAAACAGCCGGTGCGCCATCTTGAAATACAGCTTTCCGGTCCGGGAGAAGCCCGGATCCAAACCGATGAGGATCAGCACAGCATTGGCCAGGACGGCCGGATCCAGCTGGATGTCAAAGCCAATCAGAATCTGGTCATCGAAACCGTCTGCCAAAGCGGCGCCGTTTTGGACCAGATCACAGAAAATGGAACCTCTCTGTTTGAAGAGAGCGTTCCGTCCTCCTGGACCTATACCATGCCCGATGAGGATGTCAAACTCCAGCTGCACTTCTCGGAAGAAGCCCCTCAGGTTCAAATGCAGAAAGACGATGAAAAAGCCTCTGTTCCGGTGAATCTGATGGTCAGCGCCGGAGGCAGCGTGCAGGTCCGCTCCCCTTTTGAAAAAAGCGTCCAGGCAGACTTTGTCCAGGAAAGCGCCAGAGAAGGCAGCTCCTTTCAGGCGCGCATTCTTCCCCAGGCCGGATATCAGGTGGACACCATCGCCCTCAACCACAAAGCCTATCCTGTCACAGAAGCCCAGAAATCCGGCTTATCCATAGAGGAAACCATTCATGGAAGCCTGAATCTGGAAGTGGTGTTTGCCAGAATTCAGGACGGTTCTTCCAAAGACCCCTATCAGCAGGCTTATGAGGAAGCCTTTCAAATCTATCCTGGCAATGTAAACGACCTGCTCTGGGACAACCAGCTTTATCAGGAAGCCACTGCCGGGCTGATTCCCATTGCCCAGGGGGATGCCAGAAACTATATGGGCAGCATCGGAAATGCATTCCATACGGTCACCCTTGTCAGCAACAATAACGTGCCCATTAAGAACATCGATATTGCCCGCATGTACATCAATGACCAGGATGCGTTCTGCATCAACCCCTTAGGCGTGTTTCAAAACGGCCCGAAAGTCCGTCTGGACATCAACAGTGTTTTAACCCCGCAGACCATTCAGGAATGTTCTCTGGCCAAATACTACGTGGAAAACTCCCAGGCCATCAGCGGCAAAACCTATGGAGTGTTCAGCCAGAAAGGCAGCAACATGCAGTACATGATCATTCAGTGCATCATTTACCGGATCCTCTCCTTTACGGAGCCTGGCATGTCTTTTGGAAACAGCCACATCACCATGGGCGGAAACTTCAGCTGGGAAGATCAGGTCAATCTCATCAGCGATGCGGAGTCCTTTGCCGAACGCAATACGAACAATTACACCGGCTACGGGGGAGCCGTCTATGTGACCAGTTCTCTGAACCATCCGTCCCAGCCGGGCGTCACCTTCGATCCCCCAAAGAAAATTGAATATGGATCCCTGCAGCTGCAGAAATCCTCTGCCAGTCCGGATCTGACCCAGAACAACCCTCTGTATTCTCTGGAAGGAGCCGAGTTTCAGGTCACCAATGCCGCCGGACAGCCAGTGGGAACGCTCAAAACCGATGCCAGCGGCGTCTCCAATACCCTTTCCGGCCTGGCTTTAGGCCAGTACACCATCACGGAAACCAAAGCTCCCAAAGGCTTTGCCATCGATACCAAAGCGGTGAAGGTCATTGTGCAGGCCAATCAAACGGCATCCGCCCAATTTCCCAACACGCCTCAAAGAGTGCCGGTGGATTTGCTGGTGGTGAAAAAGGATGCCCTGGATCAGCGGCCGGTGGAAGGAGCTCAGTTTGTCTTCCATTACTATCCGGTCAACATGGATACAGATCCTGCTTCTGCGGGCAAAAAGCCTTTGCGAACCTGGACCCTCAAAACCGACGCCAACGGGCAGATCAAAATGGATGAAGCTCACAAAGTCAGCGGCAGCCCCTTCTATACCGAAAACGGAAAGCCGGTTCTGCCTTTGGGCACACTGACCATTCAGGAAGTCAAAGCACCGGACGGATATGTATCCGACAGCAGGGTTCTGGTCAAAAATCTGCAGTCCAAAGACACCGCTGCCGATTTGAATGTGTACTCCACCGCTGAAGTTACCAACAAACCCATTGAACTGAAGGTCATCAAGAAGCAGCAGTCCACCGATGTTCCCCTTGCCGGCGTGCAGTTTGAACATCAGGATCCCAAAGGAAAAACCGAGACCCTGAAAACTGACGAAAACGGGCAAATGGTTCTTTCCCGTCTGAAAGCCGGACAGCATGTTCTGCAGGAACAAGACCCACTGCCCGGTTACAAACCTCTGGAACAGAAAATTGTGTTCAATGTGTCTTCCGATGGAACCATAAAACTGGAGGACCATTCCCAGGCCGTTTTGAAAAAGGAGGGCCTGATCATTGAAAACAGTCCCCAGAATCCATCTCTGGAAATTCTGAAGGAAAACAATCTGAACGAAAAACTGGAAGGAGCCAAATTCGCCCTGTATACCGACGAAGCCTGCAGCGAAGAAGCGGCACACAGTGAAACCAACGAAGAAGGCCTCCTGCTTTTTGAACATCTGGAAAATGGAAAAACCTATTACCTGAAAGAAACAAAAGCCCCTGACCATCACGAAATGGAGACCGACGAAAAAGGAGAATCCAGAATCTGGAAGATTACGCCCAACATCGTTCCCGCCCAAAACATTTATGCCTTTGCGGTCAATGAAACCATGGTCAGCCCGGATCAGCCTGCCCAGAATCTGAACGTCAGTGTGGATGAACAGACAGGAGCAGCCAGACTGCATCTGATCGTGAAAAACAAACTGATCGAAAGCAAACTGCCCAGCACCGGAGGAAGCGGAATGACAAGTCTGGTTCTGCTTGGAGCAAGCCTTGCCGCTCTTGGCGGATGGTTCTGGTATTTTGAAAGAAGAAAAGCAAATTCAGCCCAATAAAAAAATGCCTTTGCATTCCGAACTCTTTTCAGCAAAGAATCGGCCTGCAGAGGCCTTTTTATGTGCAGTCAGTTTTTCAGCAGCTCCATTCTCTGATGGATCATTCCATCCAGTTTTCTGAGAAATTCCGTGCTGCTGGTTCTCAAAACGCAGCTTTCCGCCAACCGTTCCATGGTGTCATCCGACAAAGATTCCCATAAATACTCTTCCTGGGAAACAATCGGGCGGAAAGTCCGGGTCAAAGCATTTTTGTTATAGCCAAAACCGGCAATTTCGATAAAGCCGATTTGCGTAAGCTTTTTTAAAACGATTTGAATCGTGTTGCGGCTAAGCTCCGGTTCTTTTTGAAGAATGTCGTTGGAGGACAGGGGGACGTCGCTGTTCCAAAGGACATTCATAATCTGCGTCTCCCTTTTGGTGAGGCCAGATTTCTTCATATGTATCTTCTCCTTCTCTATATGTTCTCCTTCTTTTTCGGGCAAACCCTTCTTCAGACAGCAGCAGCCTTCTCCTACCCTGCAGACAGCCGGCTGTCCTGTTCGCCCTTTCATACACAACTTTTTCACCAATCCTGAATATTATACCAAAATCATCCTGTTTATCAGCAGTTTTTTCATGACTGGATCCCTGTATTTGCCAGGGGTTCGATCCCTTTTGCTTTTGCCCAAAGCTCTTTGCCCAAACTGTTTTGATGTATAATGCACACAGGCAAACTCAAAAATAAGCCGTTTGAAAAAGGATGGTACCAATCAATATGAATTACGGAGAACTGAAGAAAATCGACATTGCCAACGGGAATGGCTGCCGGGTGTCTTTGTTTGTCAGCGGATGCACCAACCACTGCCAGGGATGCTTTCAGCCTCAGACCTGGAATTTCGATTACGGAAAACCGTTCACCAAAGAGACAGCAGATGAAATTCTGGAAGCTTTAAAGCCAGAGTTCATCTCCGGTCTTTCTGTCCTGGGAGGAGAACCGTTTGAACTGGCGAACCAGAAAGAGCTTCTTCCTTTGTTAAAACGGGTCAAAGCGGAATATCCAAATAAAAACATCTGGTGCTGGACTGGCTTCGTTCTGGATCAGGATCTTCTGGAGGGAGGCCGCCGTCACGGGCCGGATACCGATGAAATGCTCAGTCTCATCGACGTTTTAGTCGA
>JABUSF010000001.1:71009-76600 GCA_021443945.1 Ileibacterium sp. | reverse complement strand
TCCTGACAAGTCAGCTTCAGGTCCACCGCTTTGACGGCGCCTTCCACATGGGAAAGCTTTGTGGCTCCCACAATCGGGGCGGTGGTTTTGGTCAGAAGCCAGGCCAGAGACACTTCCGTCATGGAAACCCCTCTCGCATCGGCGATTTTCTGGACCTGCTCAATGACTTTGGCATCCGCATCGGCCATGGCCTCATATTTCATTCGGGCATAGGCATCCTCTTCCAGACGTTTGGAGGTTTGGCCGGGACGTCTGGAAAGACGTCCGGCTGCCAGAGCGCTGTAGGGAGTCAGGGCAATGTTGCATTCATTGGCGTACACATTCATTTCCACCTCTTCCTGCCGCATGATCAGATTGTAGTGGTTTTGAACGGAGACAAATTCCGGCCATCCGTGTTCTCTGGCAACAGCATTGGCCTGAGCCAGCTGCCAGGCAAAGCAGTTGGCAATGCCGATGTGGCGCACTTTTCCTTCCTCCACCGCTTTGGCCAGTTCTTCCAGATAATCTTCCACCGGGGTGTTCCAGTCCCACATGTGATAGATGTACAAATCGATGTACTCCATACCCAGATGTTCCAGACTGGTTTCCAGACTTTTTCGTACGTGCTCCTGACCGGAAATGCCCTGGGCAATTTCTTCCTGAGAGCGGGGGAGAAATTTGGTGGCAATGACCACATCTTCCCGGTTGGCAAAATCCCGGATGGCCCGGCCCAAATACATTTCACTGGTTCCCGCCTGATAGGCAATGGCCGTATCAAAGAAGTTTATGCCCAGCTCCAGCCCTCTTTTCACAATGGCTCTGGTGGTCCCTTCATCTACCGTCCAGGTGTGCTGACCCGTTTGGGCATTGCCAAATCCCATGCACCCCATGCAGATTCGGCTGACCGCTAAATTTGTGTTTCCCAGTTTTGCATATTCCATATCCTTTACTCCCTGACCACACCAATTTTTTTGAGCCACTGTTTCACAGAGGCTTCACTTTCAGCCGGAGACATCCTTTTTCCTTCCTTCCAGATCGTCTGGCCGGAGCAGCATTTTTTCATATCGTCCAGACTTTTTCCCATGGGGCTTCCTCCGGATGTGGCAAAAGGAACAACCGTCTTTCCGGCAAAATCTGCGCTTTCCAGAAAGCTCAAAATGATGTGAGGAGCGGTGTACCACCAAATGGGAAAGCCGATCAGAATTGTATCGTATTCGCTGACATCCAGATGGGGATGGGCCAGTGCAGGCCGGGAAGCCGGATCTTTCATTTCCAGACTGGAACGGCTGGAAGAATCCATCCAGTTCAAATCCTGGGAAGTGTAGGGGATTTCCGGCACGATCTCCAGCAAGTCGGCATGGGCAGCTTTAGCGATGGTTTTGGCCAGCCGTTCGGTTTGATGGCTGGCAGAAAAATAGGCAGTCAGTGTTTTAGGCATCCGTTTTCTCCATTTCTTTTCTTAAAAGGGCTGTGATGTTTTCCAGAATGGAAACCAGCTGCAAATCGGTTGGATTCAGCCTGGCAAAGACGGCTTCCTCCTTTTGGTAGACGTCTGCAAGCAAATCCGAAGCATACGCTTTCCCCTGTTCGGTGAGCATCACGTTCATTTCTCTTCTCTTTCCCGGAATGGCTGCAAAGCGGACCACTCCTTTTTCCTTGAGCTCTTTCATAATGGTGCTCACCGTGCTTTTGGGCAGTTCCCAATCCAGGCAGATTTCCTTTTGGGTATGCTCCTTCCCATCGTTGAGGGCATATAAAATCCATAACAGGGTCGAGGAAGAAGCCCCGCTGGCTTTGGCAAAATCGCTGTAAACGGCATCCAGCCGGTACATGGCCTTTCCAAAATCGTAAAAGAACCTTTTGGCATTCATTTTGATCACCTCCGTTTAAAGTTCGATTTCGTACTTTTGTTATAGTTCAATATCGAACTTTTGTCAATGAGGTCAAAAAAAACTTCAGCTTCTGAAACTGGAGTTTTTGCCAATCGAATTATTGGGCCACGTCAAATCCTGCATCCTGAACCGCTTTGACCAAAGCAGCCTTGTCTGCAGAGCCTTCGACAACCGTTTTTCCTGTTGGAAGATCCACTTCCACACCGGTGACACCATCTACACTGGATAAAGCATTCATTACGGACTGACGGCAGTGACCGCAGTTCATTCCGGTAACAGTCATTTCAATTTTCATATTATCCTCCCTGTTTGAAAACGCATCGGCAGGCTCATATCCTGCTGCTGTTATTTTCTGACGCACCTCTTCCAGATTCAATGGTTTTTCAGAGGTGATGATCACATTCTTGTGTTCGGCACTGGCCTTTACATCCAGCACCCCCTCCAGCGAGCTCAAAGCGTTTTGAACCCGCCCTTCGCAGTGGGCACAGCTCATGCCTTCCACCCCCAGCTCATATTCAAAGCGCTGTTCTTCCTTTTCTTTGGGAAGCCAGGCTTCATAGCCTGCTTTCTGCACCGCTTCAATACAGGCCTGAGGATTGGGCTCCTGCTGGAAGAAAACCAGGGCTTCCATGGGATCCAGGCTGACCTGTGCCTTTTTGACACCATCCACTGTTTCCAGCGCTTTTTGAACCGCTGCCTGGCAATGCGCACAGGACAGTCCGTCAAGCTTGAGCAAAAGGGTATGAAGTTCTTCCTCCTGCGCTTTTTGTTCGATGCTTTCAGGGATGGCCTGGATGTGAGCCTTGGCCTGCTGAATTTCTTCTCTGGTCTCCTTCTGGGTTTCCATTTGAGCCGCTGTTTCATTTTTCGGCCGGAACAGACGCAGACGCAGAGCGTTCAGGCAGACGGTGACAGAACTCAAGGACATGGCGGCTGCCCCAATCATTGGATTCAGAAGCAGCCCGGTCCATGGGTACAGCAGCCCCATGGCCACTGGAATTCCCAGACAGTTGTAAAAGAACGCCCAGAACAGGTTTTCCTTAATGTTTTTGATGGTTTTTCTGGACAGATCAATGGCTGTCACCACATCCAGAAGATTGTCTTTCATTAAGACGATGTCGGCGGATTCCACAGCAATATCGGTTCCGGCCCCAATGGCCATTCCCACGTCTGCCCGCATTAAGGCCGGCGCATCGTTGATGCCGTCTCCCACCATGACCACAGACTTTCCTTCCTCCTGCAGCTGACGGATTAAGGATTCCTTATCCGCCGGAAGCACATCGGAAATCACCCGGTCGATGGCCAGAGAAGAAGCAATGGCTTTGGCAGTGGCTTCGTTGTCGCCGGTGAGCATCACCGTTTCAATGCCCATTTTCTTCAGGAGCGACAGCGCCTGACGGGAGGTCGGCCGAATGGTATCGGCGACCGAAAGGATGCCTTTGAGCATGCCGTCCACCGCAAACAGCAAAGGCGTCTGGCCCTTGGAAGACGCTTGGCGCAGCACAAACTGAGGATTGTTTCCAATGGCAACCTTCTGCTCCTTCATAAAGGCTGCATTGCCGGCCAGAATGGTTTTCCCGTCTATGACAGCCAAAAGTCCCCGGCCGCTGCGGGCTTCAAACTCCTGCACCTTTTGCAGCGGTACACCCATTTCCTTCGCCTGAGCGACTACAGCCTGCCCCAAAGGATGCTCGCTTCCGGTTTCGGCCGAAGCGGCAAGAGACATAAACTGCTCGATGGTCCAGGAAGGATCGAACAAATCAATGCCCACCACTTCCGGTTTTCCCTGGGTAATGGTTCCGGTTTTGTCCAGAACGACCGTATTGGTTTTATGGAGGGTTTCCAATGCCGCCGCGGATTTGACCAAAATACCGTTTTCCGCTGCTTTTCCGGTGGCGACCATAATGGCCAGCGGAGTGGCCAGTCCTAAAGCGCAGGGACAGGAAATGACCAGAACACTGATGGCGCAGTTTAAAGCAAAGCCAAAGGGCTGTCCGGCCAGCATCCATCCCGCTGCCGTGATGGCGGCGATGATAAAGACGGTGGGAACAAAAATGCCGCTGATCTGATCTGCCAGACGGGCAATGGGCGCTTTGGAGCTGCCCGCTTCTTCCACCAGCCGGATAATCTGGGAGAGGGTGGTATCTTCGCCGACTTTCGTGGCGGTAAAGGTAAAGGATCCGTTGACATTGATGGTGGCGGAGATCACTTCATCTCCCACTCCTTTTTCCACGGGAACGGACTCCCCGGTAATGGCCGCCTGATCCACAAAGCCCATTCCGGAAGCCACAATGCCGTCCACCGGAATGCTCTGACCTGGGCGGATGACCACTGTATCCCCACTGACCACATGTTCCGCCGGAATTTCAATTTCCACGCCGTCTTTGAGCACAATGGCTGTTTTGGGAGCCAGGTCCATCAGTTTGGACAGGGCATCGGAGGTTTTGGCTTTGGATCTGGCTTCCAGGTATTTTCCAAGAGAAACCAGAACCAGAATCATAGACGCACTTTCAAAATACAAAGCGTCCATCGCCGAGTGAATCATATCGTGATCCATGATTCCGTATCCGTAAGCCATCTTTAAAAGGCCGTATATGCCGTAGAGATAAGACGCTCCGGAGCCAATGGCCACCAGAGAGTCCATATTGGGAGCCCGCTTGATCAAAGCTTTCAGGCCATGAAGGAAAAAGTCCCGTTCAAAAAACAGGATCCATGTGCATACAATCAGCTGCACAATGGACGACACCATCATCCATTTCATATCCATTAATACGGTAAAGATTCCCAGCATGGGCAGCATGGAAAAGCACATGAGCACTCCCAGCAGAATCAAACTGATGATCAGGGTCTTTTTCTTTTGGGCAATTTCTTCCCGGGTTCTTTTTTCTCTGGCTTCCCATTGAGCCTGCCGGCTGTTTTGGCCTTCCTGAAGCACTTCATTTGGCAAAACAGCCTGATAGCCGATGGCATCGACAGCCTTTTCAATTTGTTTGCGGGATACTTTCTCGGGATCGTATTCCACTTTCATGGTGTTTGCAATCAAAGAGACATCCACCGTCTGCACCCCCTCCAGTTTGGAGACGGCTTTGGTGACATTGGCCTGGCAGGAAGCGCAGGTCATGCCGATCACGTCGTATATTTCTGTTTTTTTCATTGTATATTCCTCGATTTTAAGGTTGACTAAAGTAAACGCCTGTCGTCAGCCTTACTCTGTATCATCCCCCGTAAGTACTATTTGTGCATGACTGATGACCGCGGATTGCAGTGTACGTGTCTTATATTTGCTATATTTTTCACAATTTCGCTTTACAACATCAATAAGATGACAAAGAAACATGTTAGATCGTCAAACCCGCCCCGAATGCGGGTCAATGGACTGGTTTCATGATATACTCGTCAATTGGATTGGAGGAATTTTATGCTGTCTGCAGTTTTAATCTTCGCTGCGTATTTGTTATATGCTCTGTACTGCCTGTTTGACTACACCGTATTTCACCTGGTTGAAGATCTGCAGGTGACATCGTTTTCTCAAATACTTTTTAACATGAACGCCGGGGAAGGCGGAGGAGATGCCTGGAATGCAGCCATTCAGGGCTTCTTTGATGCCCATGGCAAAGGTCTGATCTTCTGCGGCTTTCTGACCATTGCCGGGATCATTCTCTGCCTCCATTTCTGGCGGCAGAAAAAAGCGGAAACCGAAGAAAACCGGCCTTCCTATTC
>JABUSF010000001.1:69692-70909 GCA_021443945.1 Ileibacterium sp. | reverse complement strand
GGCTTCTACCGCTGGGTGGCCGATCAGAATACGGAATCCACGTTCTATAAAGACTATTACGTCAACCCTAAGGATACAGGGATTGTGTTCAACCAGAAAAAGAATCTCATCTATATCTTTCTGGAATCCATGGAAACCTCCTACAGCGACAAAGCCGACGGAGGCTTCTACAACGAGAATCTCATTCCAAATCTAACCCGAATGTCCAAAATGAACAACTCTTTTGGGGACGGTCAGACCATCAACGGCGCCCAGGTTCCCATGAACGCCGGCTGGACCACCGCCGCCATTCTGGCTCAAACCTCCGGATCTCCCATGATCTACATTGAGCCCCACGGAAAAGTCAACGGGAAACAGTCCGACTGGACGCCCCAGGACAAGTTTCTGCCGGAACTGGTGACCATGGGGGACATCCTGGAAGAAAATG
Organism: Ileibacterium sp.; assembly: GCA_021443945.1. Classification (GTDB taxonomy): domain Bacteria; phylum Bacillota_I; class Bacilli_A; order Erysipelotrichales; family Erysipelotrichaceae; genus JABUSF01. The sequence continues at coordinate 70,482 of JABUSF010000001.1, read as the reverse complement.
GTTATAAAAACTATTTCGCCTGCGGATCCAACTCCTATTTCGGCGGCCGCCATAACTATTTTGCCCAGAACGGAAACTACACCGTTTACGACTTTATGTACCTGCGGGACAATGGCTACCTTCCGGAAAACGAGGAAGAATACCGCAACGACTGGGGCAACTACGATAAGTATCTGCTGGAAAACTGCAAGCAGTTCATTACCGAAGCCGCCCAGTCTGATGAACCGTTTAACTTCACTCTTCTGACCGTGGATACTCATTTTCCAAACGGCTACATCTGCTCCGAATGCAAAGAAGAGCATGAAACGTCCATGAAAAACGTCATTTCCTGCTCTGACCGTCAGGTTTACCAGTTTGTAAAATGGATTCAGGCCCAGCCGTTCTACAAAGACACCGTCGTGGTTGTAGCTGGGGACCATTTATCCATGTCTACGGAACTGGGTCAGGAAATTAAGGGCTATGACCGCAAGACCTATTTCACCATTCTCAACGGACCGGAATACACCGGACCTAAACGGGAATTCTCCACCCTGGATATTTTCCCCACCGTTCTGTCCGCTGTGGGCGCCAGAATCGAAGGAAACCGCCTGGGTCTTGGAGCCAATCTGTATTCGGCCGAACCTACTTTGGTGGAGTCCATGGGCATTGCAGAACTCAACAACCAGATTCCATTAGGAAATGAATACTTTATTGAAGAAGTACTGAAAAGCGACGTCAACAACGCCGGCATCGTACACGAATAAATGCAGCATGCTGTCAGGTCTGAAAAGGCCTGGCAGCTTTTTCTTTG
>JABUSF010000001.1:55190-69599 GCA_021443945.1 Ileibacterium sp. | reverse complement strand
GACTGAGATTTTTGAATTCCTATTTTTCCGCAGAGTTGCTGGCGGTCACTTTAATTTTGCTCCAGTACTCCGCAATCTGTTTTCTGGTATCTTCGTTGTATTTGAAGGTTTCATCTTTCGAATGGCCTTCTCTTGGGGTGTAGGCGTTAATTCCTTCGTAATCTCCGCCTGTACCGCTCATCTCGGCAGCAGCTTCCTTATTCGGAGCCGTGTAGCCCACAAATCCGGAGTTGAGCATCTGAGCTTCGTAAGACGCGGCATAGTTGATAAAGGCGTAAGCCAGATCCACGTTTTTGGCATTCTTTGGAATGCACATGCCGTCCAGCCAAATGTTCGTTCCTTCTTCCGGCAGGTAATATCCAATGTCCGGATTTTCAGCCATGATATAGGCGGCATCACCGGAGTACACAAGACCAAGAGCTTTTCTGGCATTGGCCATGTTGTCGATGATTTCATCGGTGACGATTTCCGTATTCATATTCTGCACCAGATCGGTCAGCCACTCGTTGGCTTTTTCCAGCTCCTGCGGATTGTCTGTGTTCATGGAATAGCCCAATGCTTTTAAAGCCACCATGAACTGATCCCGTTCAGAATCGTACAGATAGACATTTCCCTTATATTTTGGATCTCTGAAAATCTCCCAGCCTTCTCTTTCCAGATCGGCTTCATCCACCTGGTTTTTATCGTAGGCAATGCCCACGGTGCCCCAGAAGTATGGAACGGAGTATTCGTTGAGAGGATCGTAGGCCATGCCCAGAGTGCTTTCCGTCATAGAAGCCAGGGCTTCGTCAATCTTGGCCGGATCCAGCTTCTGCAGCATATCTTCCTGAATGAGGCGTTCAATCATGTAATCCGATGGAATCACCACATCATACACTTCTCCGTTGGCAATTTTGATATAGGCCTGTTCGTTGGAGTCGAAGTTGTCCATAATGACTTTCGCTCCGGTCTGCTCTTCGAAATTGGCCACCATTTCATCGGAAATGTATTCTCCCGGCAAATAGACATGCAGGCTCTGCCCGGAGAAGTCCTGCGTGCTTGTGCCTCCTTCCAGACCCATGAAGGAACCAATGGTAATGGCAGCCACAACAAGGGCAGCCACCCATCCGTACACTTTCTTTCTTTTTGGATTTGGAACGTAGTTTGGATCCTGCAGTCTCTTTTCTTCCCGCTTTTTGGTCCAGGCCGGAAGTATGTTCATCAAAAGCAGAATGATGGTAATCCCCACCACCACCAGCGTAGAGATGGCATTGATGGACGGATTGACGCGCTTGGCCATGGTGTACACCATAATGGACAGGTTTTTGACCCCTTTGCCGGTGGCAAAGTAACTGATGATAAAGTCATCAAAGCTCATGGTAAAGGCAATCAAGGCACCGGATACGACACCGGGCATAATTTCCGGAATGATGACTTTGGTCAGGGTCTGAAAAGGGGTGGCTCCCAAATCCATGGCCGCATCCGCCAGGTTGGGATCCAGCGTTCTCAGCTTTGGCATCACCGAAAGCATTACATAGGGAATACAGAAGGCAATGTGCGCCAGCAGAAGGGTCACAAAGCCTCTTTCAATTTTAAAGGTAATAAACAGCAGCATCAGACCAATGGCCGTCACGATTTCCGGGTTCATCATGGGAAGATCGTTGACAGAGGTCAGATACTGACGGACCAGCTTTTTGGAATACACCATTCCAATGGCGGTGATGGTTCCCACAATGGTGGAAACCACTGTGGCCAGAACCGCAACGATAATGGTGACATACAAGGACGTCATCATATCGTGGCTTGCCAGCATCTGCTGGTACCAGCGCAGAGAGAATCCGGTAAAGCTGGTCAGCGATTTGCTGGAGTTGAAGGAAAAGACAATCATGAAGACAATGGGCAGGTAGAAGAATACCGTCAGCAATGTCATCAGAGAGCCGCCAAACCAGCGTTTTTTCTTGTGCATTTAGGCAGCCTCCTTCTTTCCTTTGGAATCCACTTTGCGCACCAGTGACATCAAAAGCATCATGATGATGGCCATGATGACAGAGATGGCAGAACCAAAGTTCCATTCCCCGACTGTAATGAACTGGTTTTCAATGACGTTGCCGATCAGGAACCAGCTTCCGCCGCCTAACAGTTTCGGGATAAAGAAGGCGGAAACCGCCGGCAGAAAGACCAGAGTGATTCCGGAGACAATTCCCGGAACCGACAGCGGCAGAGTCACCCGCAAAAAGGACTGTACAGGGCTTGCTCCCAGATCGCTGGCCGCTTCCAGAAGGGAAGGATCCATTTTGGACAGGGAGGTATTGATCTGCAGAATCATAAAAGGCAGATAGTTGTACACCATACCGATCAAAACGGCCGTCTGGGTATACATCAAATCCACATCCTGGAATCCAAACCAGCTCAAAATGGTGCTTACTAGACCGCCTTTGGTCAAAATGCCGATCCAGGCATAGGTTCTCACCAGCATGTTGATCCACATGGGCACAGTGATCAGCATGATCAGCGTGGACTGCAGCTTCTGGGGAGAGCGGGCAATAAAGTAGGCAATGGGGTAGCCAAGAATCAGACAGAGAGCTGTCGTCTTCAGAGCAATGGACAAAGAACGCCACAAAATGAGCAGGAAGTCCTTGTCCGTAAAAAACTTCACGTAGTTTGCAAGAGTCACCTGAAAACTGACAATGGTGTTTCCCGGTTTGATCAGCGAGTAAAACAGGATCAAAAGCATAGGAAGCAGCAGCATCAGTGCGCTCCAGATAATATATGGAACCGCTAATCGACGAAATGCCTTCATGAGCCGTATCCCATCTTTTCCATCACGTGAATGTCTTCCGGAGCAAAGGTCAGCCCAACTTCAGCTCCTTCTTCCACATTCTTCGTGGTATGAACTTTCAGTTCCCGTCCTTTGGTCCAGAACGTCACCGGATAAACCCCTTCGGTAATGTTTTCCGGGTCAAAGTCGTATTCCGCAAAGACTTCCACACCTTCATCTTCGTTGTCCAGCTTCCAGGCCTGGGCGTTGGCCCAGGTTTTCAAGTCGGTATCCAAAGCCACGGACTCTTTGATTTCGTCAGCGGTTTTGAAGAAGTTGAAGGCCGAAACAGCCTCATTTTTCTTTTCGTTTTTCACAACAGCCTGATCCACAACCCGAATGTGCTTGGTAATGGAAAGGCCTCCCTGGGTGTAGAAGGTAATGTCGTAATTTCCCAGTTCTTCCTTCAGGTCGGTTTCCACCCGTTCGATGGACAGCTGCTCATCCGCATCGTTCCAGGCCTGCGCATCGGCACGGGCGATGAGATCTTTTTCCTGAATGTCTTTCATATCTTCCAAATCCAGATAGAAGTCATTGGCAGAAATGTGGACATCGCCTTCATCTTTCTGGTTGGCGGAGTCATTGATAATGACCATATTGACGGTGACATGGCTTCCCAAAACGGTTTCCACCATCACTTCGTTGTGCATGCCTTTGAAAAGAACGGAGTCGACGGTTCCTTTGATCTTTCCCTGGGACGGTTTTACAATTTCCAGATCTTCCGGGCGGATGACCACATCCACTTCTTCGTTGGGTTTAAATCCCACATCCACGCAGTTGAAGTCTTTGTCATCAAAGCGCACCACCCGGTCAGACACCATGGTGCCGGGAATAATATTGGATTCACCGATAAAGTTGGCCACATAGGCGTTTTTCGGTTCGTTGTAAATTTCAGCCGGGCTTCCCACCTGCTGGATTTCTCCGTCTTTCATAACGACGATCTTGTCGGACATGGTCAGAGCTTCTTCCTGGTCGTGGGTGACAAAAATAAAGGTGATGCCCACTTCCTGCTGAATGCGCTTCAGCTCGTACTGCATTTCCTTGCGCAGCTTCAAATCCAGAGCGCCCAGCGGTTCGTCCAAAAGGAGCACGTTGGGCTCGTTGACCAAAGCACGGGCAATGGCAACACGCTGCTGCTGACCGCCGGACAGCTGGGTAATTTCCCGCTTTTCATAGCCTTCCAGACCAATCAGACGAAGCATGCGCATGACTTTCTGTTCAATGATGTCATTGGAAACTTTCTTAATCCGCAGTCCAAAGGCAATGTTGTCGTATACGTTCATATTGGGGAACAAAGCGTATTTCTGGAAAACCGTGTTCAGTTCCCGCTTGTAGGGAGGCAGATCGGAAATGTCCTTGCCGTCAATGAGCACCTTGCCTTCATCTGCTTCCAGAAACCCTCCCAGGATTCTTAACAGTGTGGTTTTTCCGCATCCGGAAGGTCCTAACAGAGTTACAAATTCGTTTTCGTTGATGTCCAGATCGATACCTTTCAGAATGATCTGATCACCAAAGCTTTTCTGCACGTTTTTAAACTGGATCAGTTTCTTTTTCGCATTTTCCATATGGGGGATCCTTTCTCAAAAAACCGGGGGTGTTGAAACCCAAATCACTTTGGCCGCTGCTGAAGAGGCATTGACCAGCGTATGTGACTGCTCGCCATCCAGGTAGAAGGTTTCTCCTGCCTGAACCTTGATTTTTGCGCCGCCTTCCATCTGAATCCAGATGGTTCCCTTGAGGACATAGCCAAACTCCTCGCCCTGATGGTTGGCCGTCGCAAAGCTTTTACCGTAAGGCTTCAGATGAAGCAGTATAGGTTCCATTTCATTTTTCTGGGCGTTGGGAACGATCCATTCAATGGAGTACTCTTCCCGTTCGTCAACAAAATAATCTTCTTTGCCAAACACAATCTGGCCGGCCGATTTCTCCTGGAAAAACTCCGGCAGATTGGTGCCCAATGCTTCCAGAATGTCATCCAGAGTGGAAATCGAGGGGGACGTCAGATTCCGTTCCACCTGGCTTAAAAAGCCCTTGGTCAGTTCTGAACGGCTGGCAAGCTCTTCCAGCGTCAGACCGCTGGCTTTGCGAAGATCACGGATCTTGGAGCCAATATCCATATCGCAGCCTCCTGTTTAGTATTCCTAAACTAATTGTTCAATATAAAGCACACTTATTATATCTGTATTTGTGCCGTTTTCAACCAAAATGTTTGGAAATAGTAAACAAAAAGTTTTCCAGCCTGATTCACTCAAAACGCTTTATGTATCGCTTTTGCAGGCTTTCCGCATCCGCCTGGCAGGCGTTCTTTCAAAACGTTCACCCTTTGGATGGAATCCATGGTCACAAAGATTTACTTTCCCTTCAGGAAACGCTTTCCTTATTTTAGGGGTTTGCATTTTACCTTATCTTTACAAAGTCAAACTGCCCAATATGATATACTCATTGCGTTTTCAATTAAAACCAAACTGGAAGGAGATCAAATACATATGAACGAACGTTCTTCAACGATTGGAGATCTGCTGAAAGGGGCTGTTATTGGCGTTGCCAATATCATTCCCGGAGTCTCCGGAGGCACCATGATGGTGTCCATGGGGATTTACGATAAGCTGATTTACTCCATCACCCACCTGTTTTCCGACTGGAAAAAAATCTGGCGGTTTCTCTTATGGATCGGCATCGGAATTGTCCTGGCTATTCTGCTGCTGTCCAAAGTCTTTACATTCCTGCTGGAGTATTACCCTATCCCCACCAACCTTGCATTCTGCGGTCTGATTCTTGGATCTCTGCCCAGTATTACCCAAAACGTAAAAGGCTCCCGCCTCAGTGCCAAAACAGTGATTCCTTTTGTTCTGTTCTTTGCCTTTATTGTCTTTACCGCCCTTCTTGGAGAAGGTTCCGGCCATGATGTGCAGATCAAACTGGATCTGTTCGGAATTGTGATGCTGTTTATTGTCGGCGTCATTTCCGCCGCCACCATGGTCATTCCTGGTGTATCCGGATCTATGATGCTCATGCTCATGGGATACTATCAGCCCATCCTGAACACCATCTCCCTGGGAATTGACAGTCTGATTCACTTCGACCTGCCAAATCTTCTGTGGTGTGCGGGAGTCGGAATTCCTTTTGCCTTTGGCATGGTCGTGGGAATCTTTGCCATTGCCAAACTCATCGAATGGATTTTTGCCAAATGGAAAGTTCCTGCTTACTGGGGCATCATCGGACTGATCTCTGCCAGTCCGGTGGCCATCCTGCTGAAAACCGACTGGGCTGGCTTCTCCATCCTTCAGCTGGTGATTGGCATTGCCGTCTTCGGACTTGGCTGGTTTGCAGCAGACCGGCTGGCCAAAATGTAAAAAACAATCTCTTTTAAAAACGCACAGGCACCCCAATGACGGGTGCCTGTTTTTTAATCTTTTCAGTCTTCTTTGCTTTCCCGATCCCCCCATCATCCTCATCTTATGCGGTATCGCCAATGATCCGGAGCAGACATAAAACAGGCTTAGGAACTAAAGCGTTTTGAGATTCTTCTTTCCAGACAGCCGCTGTTTTGCATCCCTCTGCAAAGACCGGTTTTCCGCAGGGATTCAGAAAGAACCCGCGCAGGCTGCGGCAGGCCTGTCCCCGGGATCTGCCGCCTTTAAAATCAGCTCTTCCCTTTCTTTCCTGTGGTTTCTTCTCCTCTGCCTTTCGTGGATTTCTTGATGCTTCTCAGGGTTCGAGAGAACTTTCAGCCCCGGCCTTCTTTCCCGCTTCCAATAAAAAAAGCTTCCCGAAGGAAGCAAATGTGAGATTTTAGAATGCAGTCAGACCAAGAATCAGATCGGCAATACCATCCGTCAGGAAGGAAGCTCCAACCAGAATTGTGAAGTATCCGCCGGATACAGATGGATTGAAGACCATAATTCCGCCAACGATCAGAGTGGCGATTCCAGTAATCAGAATCCAAACCCATCCTGGAAGGCCAAGATCTTTGAACTGGAAGGAGGCATAAGTTTTATAAGCTCCAGAGAACAGGAAGGCAATACCTACGAATACGCCAATGACGTTCATAGAATCAAACAGGTTTGTCCAGACAACAAGACCTAAAACGATCAGAGCAATACCGAGAAGCAGAGCCCAGACAGATTTGAAGTTTGAAGCAGTGAAATAAGCGACAACCATCATAATTCCGTAAACAACCATCATCGCACCGATGAATGTTCCCAGAACAACTTCAGATGTAATCGGGTTAACGAAGAATGTAATACCAGCGATAATATAGAGAACCGCCATCAGAATATACAGAATCTTAACCCAGCCAAGTGATTTATTCATACAACCTCCTAATGCAGACTTAATTCAATCCACATTTCCTTTATGTCAACATTATATTTCATCCCACATAAAAACCCACAGTCATATGCAACTGTGGGTTTTGCGCACTTTACATAACGGATTCACATAACGGATTCAGCATCCTGAAAATCCGTCCAAAGAACTATTCTTCCTTCAAACGGCCTGCTTCTTCCAGCCACGGAGTGGTTTTCTTCAATTCGGAAGGCAGTGTTTTGAAATCCTTAATCTTCCAGGCCCAGTCTTTCTGTTCTCCTTCTACGTCCCAGCGCAGGAAGGCAGGCGTTTTGGCACCCAGCAGGTCGGTCATGTTCAGAATGACCATTTCCGCATCGGAATCCAGAGCGTAGTTGACGATCAGATCGTGAAACGAGCGGTGCTGATAATCGCGTTTTTTGAAGAAGCGGCGAAGGGCAATTCTCTTGTTGTTGGAGAAGCTGACATAATCTTCTTCCAGAGATGGCTGCGTATAGATGGAGGTATAGAGAACTGAATTTGGAAGCGCCGGCCGCTTGAGGGTCTTGGTTTCCATTCTGTTTTCCAGAACGTCCATGGTTGGGATTCCCATTTCTGTTTCCATGACGCTTAACGCCGGTCTGTGAGGGCCTGTGTCTTCTGCCAGGAAAATTGTATCCGGATTATCGGATTTCAGCAGTTCCAGCAAATCCAGTCCTGGGCCGTCTTTCCATGTTCCAAATCTGGATTCCAGACCTTTTGGAACTTTCCAGAACACGTCCAAGGCCTTGAACTGTGAAATATTAATATACTTATAGGACTTGGCCAGCCAGCTGACACGATCTCGGAACCGTTTGAAGCGTTCAGCAGACATCTGATCCAGATTGTAAACCGGCATATCCAGAACTTCACCGGGGTTTCCGGGCACTTCAGGCGGAATACCCACATATTCAGCAACCGTTCCATCCGGATGGATCATATAGTCTTTTTTGCTGGTCCAGACTTCTGCAGAGTCTGTCATCTGGAAAAACGGCAGAGTGATCATTAAATCCAGCCCTTTTTCCTTGGCGTGAGCCACCACTTCCTTGAACTGTTTGTAGAACACAAACTGCAGAAACTGGATGTAGAAAATACGCTCGACGTGATCCCGCAAAGTAATCTCCTGCTTTTCGGGCCAGTTGCGGTATTCTTCTTCCCAATGGCTCCAGCCTTCATTGTTGTAGTTGTAACGGAACACTTCATAAGCCGTCCAGGCATTCAGCCAGAAGGCTTCCCGCTTAAAGGCTTCAAATTCCTTTTTATATTCCTGATAGTTTTTGCGGAACGCTTTGAACGCCCTCAAAAAATACGGTTCCTTAAACTGCCGAACGGTATCGTAATCCACAAAGTCCTTGAACTTGTTGCAGTTCACGATGCTGCTCTGCGTCAGCAGTCCCATTTCCGCCAGCCGGTCAATATTAATGTAAACCGGGTCGCCTGCAAAGCTGGAAATGGGATGATATGGATTATTATCTGCCGTCGGTGACAAAGGCAGCATCGCCCAGACACTGTAACCAGCATCAGCGATGGCATTGATCATTGTTAATGTCTTCTGCCCGAGATCTCCAATTCCCTGATTTCCAGGGACAGAGAAGAGCGGCAGCATGATCCCAGCTTTTTTCATAGAACACTCCCCTTTTACAATCTCTTACAAATCTTCCTTTACGCTCTTATTCTAGCATAATGAAGAGTAAAGCTTTACTGTTTTTTCTTATGACTCAAGTATTTTTTGTTGCAATTTTAAAGGTGTTATGCTTTTAGCCGATTCCCGGACAGCCATTTTTAGGATGATTTGATACTTTTCTTGCCGATCCCAGTACTTTTCTCCCTAAGATTTGAATATATACAACTATCAAGATTGTTTTTTTATATCACCGGCTATTCGATTCAGAATCCGCCTGATTTGTCTATCTATTTACTTTAAAAAAANTTATAGATTATCGAAAGTATATTGGTAGCGATTACATTAAACACGATAAATCAGATTCAATACATCCCTTCACCCGAGAAAACAACTGAAAATCTCTGTTCCCCCCTTTTTTCAGCTTAAAAGCATACACTTTTTTACTTCAGGATCTCCTGGTCTCTCATAACAGAACATTATCCGTAATACCATTTATTTATGTTATCTATATTTTACATTTTGTCTGTCTCGATCCAAAATGAAAAAGAGCCGCTCTTTTCCATTTTAGATCGAGCAGCTCTTTTCATTTTTAAGTTTTCTAGGAATTGATTTGATCAAGAATTTCTTTCATGCGTCCTGCCAGGCCTTTGATCTGTGCGGCCGGAATGGCGCAGACGGCCACACGGATTCCCTGGTTCACTTTCACGGTGTAAATATGTTCTGCCATCAGGGCTTCATGGAATCGATCCCGGGTGTCATTGTCCATGTCCAGAGTAATAAAGAATCCTTCTTTGTATGGGTAGTGGGACAATCCGGCTTCTTTGGCTTCTTCCACAAAGATTCTGGAACGCTCTTCCAGAAGATCCACATACTCCTGCTTTTCTTCCAGATACTTGTCCCGATGGTTTTCCAGAACGTCCACAAACATTTCCATCGCTCCATTGTTGATGTTGCTCCAGGTCGCCCGGGCTTCCTTTTCGAATACGATTTTGATTTCATTGACCGCTTCTTCGCTGTTGGCCAGAATGATGGCCGCTCCGCAGCGCAGACCGTAAGAGGTCATGGACTTGGAAATGGAGAAGGCCACCACAACCGCCACATTGTCAGAAATATGATCAAAAACACGGAAGTACTCTTTGGCTTTGTCTTTCCGGTAAGAGAAGTCGATGTAGGCGATGTCGTTAATTAAAACCACGGAATGGGTTTTGGAACATTCGTTTAAAAATTCCACAACTTCTTCCCACTCCTGAGTGCTCATGGAATACCCTGTTGGGTTGTGGCATGGATCATTGATGATCATCACCAGTTTGTCCTGGGTTTTCATGACTTCCTTCAGCGTGTTTTTAAAGGAGGTCATGTTGAAATGGCCTTCGTCAAACAGGGAGTACTTGGCCACTTGAATGTTGTTCATTTGGGCCATCAGAGCATAGGATCCCCAGGCAATTTCCGGAATGATCAGCGTCTGGCCTGGTTCCAGGGTATTGGCAATGGAGATTCCCACGGCTCCGGTCCCGCCGGGTGTAGCGATGACTTCTTTATAAAGACTGCTGTTGTGATTGAGCACCCATTCCACCGCTTTTTCACGGAACGCCGGGTTGCCGGTAAAGCTGGCGGCATAGCTTGCCAGCTTGCGGTTGTCCAGATTTTTCAGACTGGAAAAGACGGTTTCCAGCGCCACCAGATCGCCCTGTTCATCAAAAAGAGATCCCAGCGTGGAATCCACCACATTTTCTTTTCCCACTTCTGCTTTGGCTGCTTTGGCTTTGGCAGCCACGCCGAAGACATTGTCTACAATGGGAGTACGGTTGACGGTATCTTTTACAAAACTCATGATTTATTCCTTTCTTTTCTTAATGTTGTAACTTCCTTTGAACTGGATGCTTGTGGTGACCTGCTGCAGATCCCGCATGCAAAGTTCCAGCTGTTCTTTTTCCATGTGTCCGGCGCATTGAATATAGAAGAAATATTCAAACTTGCGTCCTTTCAAAGGCCTGGACTGAATGCAGTCCATATCGATGTTGTATCGGGCCAGAATATCAATAACCTTATACAGCGAACCCACTTTGTTGGAGACGGTGGCAATTAATGCCACATAGTCTTCCATGGTCCGGTTGGGTTCTCTGGCCACCACCAGAAAGCGGGTGGTGTTGGTTTCGTTGGCTTCAATCCGTCTGGCCAGCACTTTCAGTCCGTACAGGGCTGCGTTTTCTCTGGCTCCAATGGCCGCTTTATGAATGTCTCCTTCTTTGGCGACAAACTGGGCCGCCATGGCGGTGTTGGGATAACAAACCGTTTCCACATCCAGGCTGTCCAGAAAGTCTTTGGCCTGGGCAAGTGCCTGGTCTTTGGAATACACCCACTCAATGTCTTTCAAAGTGGCTTCCGGCAGTCCGAGAAGGCACTGATCCACGGTCTGATCCACCGCCTGTACGATGTAGATGGGGTATTTCTGCAGGGCATCCATGACTTCCCCCACCAGTCCGGAGTTGTTGTTTTCCAAAGGAATCACTCCATACTCTGCTTTTTTGGAAAGCACCGCTTCAATCACTTCCTCAAAGTTGGGAAGAGGCAGTTTGTTGTTTTCAGGAAACAGACGTTCACTGACCATATGCCCAAAGGCGCCTTCAATTCCCGCATACGCCACCGTGCCGGCAGACAGCAGTGATTTCTGATAGCTTTTGGACTGGTCCATTAAAAAATGCAGGAATTCTTCGTAATATCCTTCATACTCAGGATGTTCTATAAATTTTAAATTTCGCTCGATCACCGTTTTTTCCCTGGCCGGATCAAAAATCGGCAGATTGTGGTCCTTTTTATAGGCAGCCACCTTTCGGGCCGCTTCCATTCTCTTTTGATAAAGAGCCGCAATCTGTTCATCCGCTTCGTTAATGATCTGGCGGGCAGCTTCTAATTCGTTCATAATCGCCTCACTTATGTTCACCATCATATCACCCGCACCATGGGATGAAAACTTTTACTGAAAACGAACCTCTTCTTTTACACACCGAAAATCCTTTCAGCCCGTTCCATTCTTTGTCCTTTTCCGCCTCTTTCCCTCAAAAAACTCTCCTTCTTCCAAAATTTGACCTCTTTTTCGCCTGAAACCGTCTGTTTCCTGCCGATTCCTCCTGAAATCTCTTCTGAAAACATTTCCTGAAAATGTTAGAATAGCTTTCATATGAAGCAGGAGAATTTTTATGGAAATGACCGTCAATCTTCAGGATCACAGCTATCCCATTCAAATTAAATCCGGGATTTTAAAGAACTGCCTGAAGGATTTAAATCCGAACCGCCGGTATTTTGTGATCTCAGATTCCGGTGTTCCTGCCAAATGGCAGAACATGGTCATGGAGCAGCTGGAAAACGGAACTCTGTTTGTGTTCGAGCAGGGAGAAGCATCCAAGTGCTTCGATCAGTATCAAAAAATTATGGAAGCCATGGCCGCTTCCGGTATGAACCGCAAAGATGCAGTCATTGCGGTGGGCGGCGGTGTTGCCGGCGATTTGGCCGGGTTTTGTGCGGCCACCTATATGCGGGGCATTGATTTCTACAATATTCCCACCACTCTGCTTTCCCAGCTGGATTCTTCCGTAGGAGGAAAAACAGCCATTGATTTGGGAACTCTCAAAAACCTGGTGGGCGCCTTCTGGCAGCCAAAAGCCGTCTGGATCGATCCTCAGGTTCTGGAGACCCTGGATCCCCGGCAGCTGAAAGCCGGTCTGGCCGAAGCCCTGAAGATGGGGCTGATTTTGGATGAAGAACTGTACCGGGAGTTTTTAAAGGAAGAACCCCGCCTGGAGTGGATCATCCAAAGAGCTGTCGACCTCAAACGCAAAGTCGTGGAAGAAGACGAAAAGGAACTTGGATTAAGAAAGATTCTCAACTTCGGCCACACCATCGGCCACGCCATTGAAAGCAGCTACGAACATCATGACTACCTTCACGGAGAATGCGTGGCGATGGGCATGCTGTATTTCCTGAAAGATCCCGCTTTAAAAGAGCAGGTTATTAATATAGTAAGAAAACTGGGGCTTCCCGACGTTCCCTGCTTTGATCAGGACGCTGTTTTTGAAGCTCTGGTGCACGATAAAAAAGGAAGTGCCAAAGGCATCGATGCCATTCTGGTGGACAGACCTGGATCCTTTCAAATCGAAAGCCTGCCGCTGGACACCTTCCAAAAGCTTCTGAAAGGAAATGTTTATGAAGAACACATTTGGCAATAACCTGACCGTCACCCTGTTTGGAGAATCCCATGGACAGGCCATCGGGGCCGTTCTGGACGGGCTGCCTGCCGGATTTGAAATTGACCTGGATCTTCTGAAAGAGGATATGGAAAAAAGAAAAGCCAAAGGCGCTCTGTCCACAAAGCGGCACGAAGCAGATGAAGTTCATATCGTCTCCGGTTTTTTCGAAGGAAAAACAACGGGCACCCCTTTGACCCTACTCATTGAAAACAAATCCCAGCGCTCTTCCGACTACGCCGCCCTGAAGTACCGGCTGCGCCCGGGACATGCGGACTGGTCCGCTTTTGAAAAATACGGAGGCCATCAGGACTACCGGGGCGGAGGCCATTTTTCCGGCCGCTTAACCGCACCCATCGTGGCAGCTGGGGCGATCTGCCGCCAGATTCTTTCCGCAAAAGGAGTCGAAATCGGCAGCCACATTGAATCTTTGCACGGAATTGAAGACGAGAAATTTTCCAGCGATCTGCCAACCTTAAAAGAGCAGGTTCTGCAAACCCGGGCCATGGAATTTTCGGTTTTGAACAAAGAAGCTGCTTCTCAAATGGAAGAAGCCATCACAAACGCCGCTAAAGAGCTGGACAGTGTAGGCGGCATTTTGGAAACCGCCGTCATTGGTCTTCCTGCCGGCATTGGCGAACCGTTTTTCGATTCCGTCGAAAGCGTTTTGGCCCATTTGCTGTTTTCCATGCCAGCGGTCAAAGGGGTATCCTTTGGCCTTGGGTTCGGTTTTGCCGGGTTAAAAGGAAGTGAAGCCAACGATCCCATTTACAGTGCGAACGGATCCATTTCCACAGCGACCAACCACAACGCAGGCATCAACGGAGGCATTTCCAATGGGATGCCGATCCTCATTCATACCTGCATTAAGCCAACTCCTTCCATTTACAAACCCCAGGCTTCTGTGGATTACCGCACCAGAGAAAATGTCACTCTGGAAATCAAAGGGCGCCACGATCCGGCCATCATTCATCGGGCCCGCATTGTCGCCGACAGCCTGACGGCCATTGGCATTCTGGATTTGTGGATGGCTTCCGCCGCCACCAAATCCTTTGAAAACCGTTATTAGAATGGTTGAATACAAAAAAGACATCCTCAAAAAGGAGTAATCATATGCATGTTGTTTTAACACCGGCAGCCGCTCATGGTTCCATGCAGCCGCCTGCTTCCAAGTCTTTAAGCCATAGGGCTGTGATCTGCGCCGGGCTGGCCGACGGAATCAGCCATATTCAAAATGTGGCGGGCTCCAGAGATTTGCAGGCCACCATTTCCTGTATGGAAGCTTTGGGCGCTGTGATCACCCAGGAAAACGGGACGACCGTTGTGCAGGGCTGCAGTCCTGCCGATTTAAATCATCCAGCCTGTCTGGATGCCTATGAATCCGGAAGCACGCTGCGCTTTTTCATTCCCATTGCCGCTGC
>JABUSF010000001.1:50988-55172 GCA_021443945.1 Ileibacterium sp. | reverse complement strand
TTTCATGGCCAGCCCTCTTTGCTGTCACGGCCCATGGGCATTTATGCCGACCTGTTTTTAAGTCAGGGACTGAAATTTGCCCAGTCTCCGGAACAGATTGATCTGCAGGGACCTCTCTCCTCCGGGATTTTTCAAATCCCAGGCAATATTTCCAGCCAGTTTGTCTCCGGACTGCTGCTGGCCGCTCCTCTTTTAAAAGGAGAAAGCGCCATTGCTGTTCTGCCTCCTTACGAAAGCAAATCCTATGTGGATTTGACGGTAGACATGATGAAGCGCTTTGGCGTACAGGTTCAAGAACCATCCAGCCACGGCTATGAAGTTCCTGCCGGCCAACGTTACAAAGCCCAGGATCTGACTGTAGAAGGCGATTATTCCCAGGCGGCTTTCTTTGCGGTATGGGCAGCCATTTCCGGCAAAATCACTCTTCTGGATATGAACCCACAGTCTCTGCAGGGAGATGCGGTGATTTTAAAGCAGCTGGAAAAAGCCGGTGCCAAAGTGGAATGGAACGGAAACAACGTCACCATTGAAAAAGGAAACCTGCAGCCGCAGATTCTGGATCTGGCCGACTGTCCGGATCTTGGCCCCATCCTTTGCGTCCTGGCTGCCTATACACCCGGACAAACCAAACTGATTCATGCGGCAAGACTGCGCTATAAAGAATGTGACCGCATTGCAGCCATGGAAGAAGAACTGAAAAAATGGAATGTGAACATCACCAGTGATGAAGATTCCATCACCATAGAAGGAAAAGAAAGCTGGAGTGCAAAGCAGCCCGTCCTCATGGACGGCCACAACGATCACAGAATTGTCATGGCCATGAGCATCTTTACCCTCTGCTCTCAATCCAAAGGAGAAATCTGCGGGGCGAAAGCTATTACCAAAAGCTACCCTGGCTTTTTTGAAGATTTAATGAAACTGAATGTGAAAGTGAGCGAAATATGAAAACAATTGGAATTGTAGGCCTTGGCGTCATGGGAGGGTCCTTCTCTGCCAGAGCCAAAGAACTGGGCTATAAAGTCATCGGCTTTGATCTGGATCAAAATGCCCTGGATTTTGCCATGGAAAAAGGATGGCTGGACGAAGGATATACCGATCCAAAAGAAGCGCTGGCCAAATGTGAAACCCTGATTCTGTGTCTGTATCCCACACTGATGGAAGGCTGGATGAAAGAGAATGGAGAATATCTGCACCAGGAAGCCATCATTATGGAAATTGCAGGGGTCAAAAGCAGCATCATGGATCAGCTGGAAACTTTGATTCCAGAAGGCCGGCAGCTGGTTTCCATTCACCCCATGTGCGGAAGAGAATCCAGAGGCATTCAGTTTTCCTCTCCGAGAATTTTCCAGAACGCCAACTTTATTATCATCCCCAGCAGTCAGACCACAGCCAAAGGCATTGTAGAAGCCAGCTCCCTGGCCAAAGAACTGGGATGCGGAAAAATCTCTGTTCTCAATGCCGATGAACACGACGATATGATCGCTTTCCTCTCCCAGCTGACCCACGTGATTGCGGTCTCCTTAATGAACACCCATGACAACGATCATCTGGTGGAATACTCCGGAGACTCCTTCCGGGATCTGACCCGGATTGCCAAAATCAATGAGGACATGTGGAGTGAACTGTTCCTGCTCAACAAGGAAAAACTGCTCACTGAAATCGATGCCTTTGCAGACTCTCTGCAGAATTTCCGCAAGACCCTTGAAGAAGAAGATGTACAGACAATGAAGGATATGTTCATTCAGTCCACACAAAAGCGCATTAAATTCGACCGCTGAAAACTGTTGCCCTTTCGATCATCAGGAGCCCCATCCGGCTCCTTTTTTGATCGCATTTAAGCCTTTTGAGAGGCATCCAGATTCTTTTTTACAATTCGGTATGGAATTGTTAATCTGTCTTTCACAAATAAACGTTAGAATGCTTTCCATCCTGAAAAGCTGTATTGTAAATACAGTCCTTTTCGGAAAGCGGAATGAGGATGCAGTACACATTCTTCGATCAGTTAGCAGTCTGTTTGTGGTTGTGCTAATTCCGTGTATAATGAGGGCATCTGTTACGAAAGGAAAACAAATGAACAATAAAAATAAATCCTCCAAAAACCGGGGCTCCGGAAAGAAGTTTGATTTTCGGTATCTGATATTAACCTTAATCATTCTTTTGTTTGCCGGAATGCTTTTATTCCCCAGCTTGTCCAAACTGACATCTCAAAATGTCTCCTACAGCGAGTTTATTACCCAGGTAGAGAAAAAAGACGTGAAATCTGTCCAAATCGAAAACGGACAGATCACCTATAAACTGAAAGACGGGGACACCATTTACAACACCACAGAGATGAACGATCCTGAACTGGTAAACCGCTTACTCAGCAGCGGTGCAGAATTCGAAAAAATTCCTGCCAGCCAGACCAGCGGACTGCTTTCCAGTCTGATCGTCATGCTTCTGCCCATGTTCCTCTTTTTCCTGCTGATCTCCATCTTAATGAAGAGTTTCCAGAAAAAGATGACCGGCGGTGGGGACAAAAACTTTACGTTTAAAAATCCCAACGGTGATTCCAACACGGATCCAGACGAAGATTCTGCCGGCGGATTCCCCTTTGGCGGATTCCCCTTTGGCGGAAATATGACCAAAAACAACGCCAAAGTTTACAAAGGTGAAATGACAGGCACCACATTCAAAGACGTAGCCGGTCAGGAAGAAGCCAAACAGAACCTGAAGGAAATTGTAACCTTCCTCAACCAGCCGGCCAAATATACGGCCATTGGTGCCAAAATGCCAAAAGGCGCTCTTCTGGTGGGTCCTCCAGGAACTGGTAAAACCCTGCTGGCAAAGGCCGTAGCCGGAGAAGCCGGCGTTCCATTCTTTTCCATTGCTGGTTCTGAATTCGTGGAAATGTTTGTCGGACGAGGAGCTGCCCGGGTGCGGGATCTGTTTAAAGAAGCCCGTAAAAATGCACCGTGCATCATCTTCATCGATGAAATTGACACCATTGGTAAAAAACGTGACGGATCCGGGATTAACGGAAACGATGAACGGGAACAGACCCTCAACCAGCTGCTGGCGGAAATGGATGGATTTGACGGATCCAAAGGAATTGTCCTTCTGGCCGCAACCAACCGTCCGGATTCCCTGGATCCTGCCTTAACAAGACCAGGACGTTTTGACCGCCGCATTCCTGTTGAACTTCCAGACCTGGAAGGCCGTGAAGCCATTTTGCAGCTGCACGCCAAGAATGTGAAAACATCTCCAAACATCAACTACAACATGATCGCCAGAGCTTCCGCCGGAACGTCCGGTGCGGATCTGGCCAACATCATTAACGAAGGCGCTCTTCTGGCAGTCCGTGATGACCGCAAGCAAGTGACTCAGAAAGACCTGGAAGAAGCCATCGAAATCGTCATTGCCGGCGAGCAGAAGAAAAACAAAGTCATCTCTCCAAAGGAAAGAATGATCGTGGCCTACCATGAAATCGGACACGCTCTGGTTTCTGCCAACTCTTCCCATGCCGCTCCGGTTCATAAGATCACCATTATCCCAAGAACGAAAGGAGCCTTAGGCTACACCATGCAGGTGGACGAGGAGGAATCCAACCTTCTTTCCAAAGAAGAGCTGTACACCCGTATTGTGACTTACTGCGGAGGCCGGGCAGCTGAAGATCTGATCTTCCACTCCATTACTTCCGGTGCCAGCAACGACATCGAAATGGCCACCAAAACCGCCAGAGCCATGATTACCCGTTTAGGAATGTCTGATCACTTTGGCATGGCCGCTCTGGAAACCGTCAGCAACTCCTATCTTGGAGGCGACTCTTCCCTGGCCTGCTCCAATGAAACAGCCCATGAAATCGATCAGGAAGTGATTGCTCTGATCGACAAAGCCTACAAAGAAGCCTATCAGATTCTGGAAGACAACATTATGAAGCTTCATGAACTGGCAAAATATCTCTTTGAAAAAGAAACCATCACAGGCGATGAGTTCATGGAAATCTTGAACCGTCAGGCTTAATCTCAAAAGCAGCAGCTTGTCCATATGTTTGGACAGGCTGTTTTTTGTTTTCTCCCTATCAAACGAAATCCTCCGGTTTGAATCTGCCTGCCTTTTTCAAAAAACGAGGATGAATCCCTACGGGTTTCCAATGGTTTTTGAGCAAGCAGCAAAACTTGATCCTGTCCGCTGCATCACCTCCT
>JABUSF010000001.1:36959-50384 GCA_021443945.1 Ileibacterium sp. | reverse complement strand
CGAATCTGGTCTACCTGATAGTAGAACTTCCTGTTCAGCATCGTGACAGAAAAGATATCCTTTTCTCTCAGTCGGTCCAGGTCTGTAAAGAGTTTCGCACTGGGCAGTCCACGGTGGGCGGACAAAACTGCGTGAGTATCTGCGTCACCGGTCGGCAAAGAAGATCCTTCCAAATGCCCTACCGCAAAACTCAGAACCTTTTCAGAGGTTCCCTGCAGAATAGGAAGATTGACGTTGATCTTATCGATCTGAATATATCCCAATACTCCAAGGCCATCTTCTCCACCAAGAATATCTTCATATCCCGGGATTGACTGGAAATCTTCAAAAGGAAAGTACAGATCCCAAAGCTTCTTGTTGTATTCCTGAGCTCTGGCAAACTGTTCATCCAGTTCTTCTTTTGTTTTACTGTCCATTTCCTTGTCATAAGAGGAAATAATGGCAGAAGCATAATTCTGGTTCCACCAGTTTGACACGGTTGGATAGCACAGCAGACCTAAGCCAATAATAAAGATACTGATCAGTATAGCGTTGGAAAATCCGATTTTCTTTAATTTCCGTTCTTTCATGGATTGGCCTTTCTAATCTAAGAAAAAAAGAACCGCCAGCCCTAGCGGGCCAGGGGTTCTAATTTGAACATTTAATTTTAAAACGAGTTTAAATCAAATATTACTTGCTGTTGCGGGCAATTCTGCGTTTTGTAGTCAGAACAACGAATGCTCCACCCATCAGAGCAACACCAGCTGTAGTCAGCAGAGTTGTACCCATACCACCAGTGGAAGGCAGTTCAGGAGTATCGGTGTTTTCTACATTCTTTTCAACGACAATCTGACCATCAATGTTCGGCTGACCATCCTCTTTTGTTACTGTGATAGTGTTGGTTTCAGTGTCTTTGTTAATCGTAGTTTTTGCTTCAACTGTTTTCAGTTTTCCGTCATCGCCGTAAACAGGATTAATGTTCACTTTGATGTCAGAAGTCAGCAAGTTGTATCCTTTTGGAGCTTCAATTTCTCGAACGAAGTATTCGCCGGATTTCAGACCCTGAAATTTCAGTTTTCCTTCTTCTTTTTCCCCAGATACTTTTACTGTAGTCATCTTAGCAATATCGCCGCTTTTAACTGCAGCATCGAAGTCTTCTTCAGACATTGTTTCAGACCATCTGGCTACGTAGTTGCCTTTTTCATCTTTCTGAATATCCTGGTACAACTGGATACCGTTCTCAACTTTCTGGTACATTACAAATTTTGCGCCATCCAGTTTCACTGTATTGTCTTTTTTATCAACTTTGACTAAATCAAGATCGATATCGTAAACGTGAGTTTCGTTACCTACTTCATGATGTGGTGTGTCAGTATGACCAAATGTAACGCCTGGAATGTTGACTTCTGAAGTTGTATATACTGCATTTTCGTTCAAAGTAGATGTATATCGAATAACAACAGAATCACCTGGCATATACAGGTCAGTATTCTGTTTTCCCTCTTTGGTGATCAGGTTTTTGAATTCTACTTTAAAGGTCTTACTTCCGTCTTTTGCGCTTTCTTCACTATTGTAGTGCAGAACATAGTCCTGATCTTTAACTAAAGTTTTACCACCAATTGTTACTTCTAAAGTCTCTGGATGGAAATCAAGACCAGATGTCCAGGTATCGGTAACATAGAAGATAAATTTATTCAATTCACCTGGAGTAGTGATTTCAGCCGCTGCATTTGGAACAGTAGTTTTAACATCGAACTGTACTTTTCTACCGACAAACTGAGAGGTAGCAATTGGAGCCTTACCCTGGGCAGCACTTTCAGCTTGTTCGATTTCTTTGGTGATGTTTGTGAAGATGTTTTTATCTGTAATTGTGGAATCTGGTTTGATTGTAGTTAAGTTACAGATAGAAACTTTTCCTTCTTCAACAGGAGTAGTTGTATGAACAATGTAGTAGCCCAGTTTCAGACCGCCGATTACTACTGCTTTTTTATCCTCAGTTGGCGTACCTACTTTTCCATGTTTTTCAAGAATATCCTGAGTAAGTGCAGACGCGAGTGCTTTAGAGAAAGCATCGGCACTAAATTTGTCAGTTGTTTCTTCTACAAAATACATCTTAGTATCACCAACTTTAGTCAGCTTCATACCGTTGTTTTCATCATCAGCGAATTTCTGTACAGCATCGAACAGTACATCATCTTCATTGATTGTGTAGGAGAATTTAGTTTTTGTATCATCGTAACGAACGTCGAATACTTTTACTGCTGTATAAGTAGCAAGAGTTTCTCCATCTTCCTCTTTCTGTGGGTTGGAAATAGTGATTTTTCCAGTTTTTTCAGTAGCTTCTTCACTGTTATCTGGTGTTACATTGGAAGTTGGTGTATCACCTGTAGTGTCGTTACCAGCAATTGCTTCTTCGTAGATAGCATGTGGCTGCTGCATAGCAAATGCTGGTGTTACAGTTGCCATGCAAGTCATTGCAGAAGCAACAATAGGAAGAATTCTCCAAGAGTTTTTCATTTTATTTACCTTTCTCATTTCTTTCTTAAAAAATGTATTTCAAACCGGCTGCGGCATTTACCGCTGCCGTATTTGACTAAATTGTTTTTCTTTTGCGGGTCAGCAGAGCATATCCTGCAGAGATACCCACAAAGATTCCGCCTAATAAGATGTAGTAGCTGTTTCCATACTCGCCACCAGTATCAGGCAGTCTGTAACTTGTATTTTTTACATCGAATTTGTACAGAGGAATGCTGGACTCTCCGGAAACTTTTTCGATGTCCCCTAAGCCATTTCCTTTTTTAAATCCGGTGGCATCATCAACAGTGACAACAAGTTCCCCATTCTGTTTTGCAACAGTCATCTTGATGTCTCTGGATAATGGGTTAAATCCTTCAGGTGAACGAACCTCCCTCAGGAAGTACTCACCTGGTGTCAGACCTTTAATCGTGAAGTTCGTTCCAGTGAACAGAATACGTTTCACGTTCTCGTCTTCAGGGTTTACAGTTTCTGGGTCAAGCAGCGTTTCTTCTACTTTTTCCCAACCGTACAGCAGTCCGGCTTCAGCAGAAGCCTCATCGTAATTGGAGTTTTTGGAGAAGTAGTATTTGGTACCGTTCTCCAGTTTGTAAACCGCAAATAAGGCACCATCTAACACGTTATGGTCTTTATCTGTTTTGGTTACCTGAATATTTACTCCAGTACGGGAGTTTTCTACCTTGAACATATACTGGTAGTCAGCACCATCATTAGTATAGTAAACATCCTGTTCAGTCAGCTTAGTTACCTCAACAGGTGTATTGCCGATACTGATGTTTACTTCAGGCACTGACTCTACCCCAGGCTTCAGAACAGGATCAGCACCATTGTCATGGTCTGTGGCTCCAATTTGAATTGTGATCGGCTGAGTAAGGCCAACATAACCAGTTGGAGCATCTGTTTCTACCATCTGGTAAGTACCTTCTTCGAGCATTGGCAATTCGAAGTAAGCTTTCTTATCCTTGTTCTTATCATCCGTTTTTGTTTCAAACACAGCAGCAACTTCACTCTGACTTTCGTCAAGGTCAAATGCTCCTGTTTCACTGTTCCAGTACATTTTCACAGCTTTTCCATCCTTTTGAATCAGAGTGGATAAGTTGAATTTTGCACCTTCCAGATAATTTTGCTTACTGTCATCAACCTTAATCAAATTGATCTTGGCTTCCATAACGTCCGTTACTTCCACCAGGGTTGTACGAGCATACAGATGAGAAATATCCCAATTCTTATCCGAATCATTCATTATTTCAGAAATCTTGGTATATCCGGTAGTTTTGTCATGATGTGTTTCGGCATAGTCTTCATCCTGGAACATTGCAAGTGTGCTCCAGCCTTCGTCCGTACCTAATACAAGAGAGTTCACTCCATCAGAAGCTTCTCGAGCAGTGTTGACTTCGTAGTCCATCACACCACCAAAACTGCTTAGATCGGAATGGTAAGTCATGTAATTGCGCAGCAGACCTTTTTGATCCCGCGCCTTATTTACCTCCCTCACATCTACCGTATTTTCACCGATCGGACGAACAGTAGTTGCGCCCGTATTATCGGCAAAAATTGAATCTCTTCTAATGTCATCTGCACCGCCGAAGCTATTGTCTGTATTTACATGAAGATCATTTGTAATCCATGCAAATGTTTCATCCGTGGAATTTGGAGATGCAAACTGGTGCAATGGATGAGCCAGGTAACCAGCCCCGTTATAAACGGTAATGCCATCCTCTTTCGTACCGGCATTTGCAAAGACACCTTCATCATTGACAACAACTTTGGATACATTGGAGTTGATTTTGAATCCTTTTGGTGCTTTTACCTCTCGCAAAGCATAATTACCAGGCATCAGCACATCAAAATGTCCAATTGTAATGTCTGACTTCTCGTCTGTTCCGTCTGAAATCTCGTCACAATCCTCATGAGTTCTTCCTACAAGATAGTTTTCGTCACCATCCTGAGCAGGAATAATGGTTGCGACTGTTCCATTGTTGGCATCTTTAATGAAGATGGCACCAGATTCATTTCTGAATTTTGGATCGATTAATCCTCCGCCTAAACATTTATAGTCAGAAATATCGAAATCATCGTTGATTTCATAATTCAGACCAGAAACAGTCTTGCCATTCACAGACTTAACAGTTCCTTTGTTATCTCCATCGACATCATCGTTCAGTACATATTTTTCGCCATTCTTAGCAACATAAGCTACTTCACCATTAACGTCTGTCGCGTTATACAGTGCAAAGACAGTTGGACCTTTGACTCTATTGCCTTTGCTGTCGACTTTCTGGAACATCAGCTGGTTCTCAATGTTTGGAACCTCAAGTCTTGTACCCCATAAAATATCGAAATCATTAGCCGCGCCCTCGGAGGAGTGAGACATCACCCGATAAGTATTTCCGGCGTTCATATCGGCAACCGACGTAGCCTCACTGTAGTAGTACGCAACAAAGTATTCGGCACCATCAACACCAAGCTTATTTTGATCACGGTAAGTATAGTAATCTGAAATTTTGCCAGGCAGGTTTTCCAAAGTCGCTACCCCGCCAGACGGCTGAGAGAACTTCCAATCACCATATCGCTGGATATTTTCCGAGCTTGCCTGTGTAATTTTGAACGCTGTAATTGCCTTTTCTAAAGTAGAGCTTCCGCCTCCAACTTTTTGGTAACCATCAGTATCGTTACCAATTACTGGATCCCAGCTATCAAACTCTTTAGCACCTTTTCCATCACGTTTTAATACCACAGCAAAGAGAATTCCATTGTTGGAAGTCACCCGTGTTTGCTTTGTGGAAGACTGATTCTGGTTTTGATTCTGATTATCCCAAGATTGACCCCAGTTAGTAGGCCATGACCATCCGTTATTGTTATTCGGATTGGTACCGGTATTTGAGTTTTG
The DNA here is from genome assembly GCA_021443945.1 of Ileibacterium sp. GTDB lineage: Bacteria > Bacillota_I > Bacilli_A > Erysipelotrichales > Erysipelotrichaceae > JABUSF01. The sequence goes on along the minus strand of JABUSF010000001.1, from coordinate 44,980 downwards.
GCTTGCACTGCTGTTAGTTGGATTGGCCACCTCATGACCGCCACCAGCTTTATACAGGGTTTCAGTTGAAGTAACCTTAGCAGTCGTTTGAGCCCAAACACCAGTTGTATACGGATCCACACTTTCCAGAATTCCGTTTACAAAACGAAGTGGAATCTGATTTGCAATCTGTCGGTATCCGTCAGGAACCTTGGTTTCCTCAAGAATGAATTCATCCCCAAATACTTTGTTCATATCTGCAAGAGACATTGGTTTATCAGTTCCAAAGTGGTTGAAGGTAAAACGTCCATCGCTGCCTGTTTCAGATACATACGTATTTCCATCTTTACCTACTACTTGGAATTTCGCACCTTCCAGCGGATAACCAAACTGATCTGTTTTGTACAAGTAGTTTGGCTGCGTTGGAATCAGGTTGAACTTCAGTTTTAAGTTGGAAGCAGTTCCTCCACGTTCCATATAAAACATCTTCAGCTCATGCTCAGTGTTGTTTTTAAAAGTCGCGCCCTCAAAGTCTTCAGTAGAAACACCGGCAGCCTTAAACAAATTAAAAAGTGTTGTTTGACGTGATTGTGTGCAAGATCCATTCGGTTTGTAATCCTTGTAGTGAGTTACTTTACCTGAAGCGAAATCGATGGTTACACCAACTTTCTGGTGAATACCACCAATATCTGATACAAGAACACCATCAATAAAGATCCAGACATCATCATCACCAGAGAACTCAAAAGTTACTGGAGTATTACTTTCTGGGGTTGTATGACCATTAAATCTTTGAGCGAACTTAGTAGTCATTGTCATACCGAAATAATGATCAAGTTGTCTTCTGTTTGTGGTGTTATTAATATCAGAAACAACACTATCGTAATCATTGAACGGGAAGAACTGACCATTTTCCCTGGGCTGGTTCTCGGCGCTGTACTGAATCTTCGCATTCTTCAGATCTATCTTTCCGTAATTTTCTTCGGATTCGTTCAACTGAGCGAAATTCTTGTTACTGTCGTACTGCCAGTAACCATCTTGAACAGTCAGAAGACCCGACGTATTCGGAACAGCATAACGATCAGCATTTTCAGCGTTAGCCGCTGCTTTAGAGCGATGTTTAAAAAGCTGTGGATTAAACAAATACTCTAATGAGCCACCTCTACTACTCACGGTATTTGACAATTCCGGATATCCGTTTGAGTTAAGTTTGTTCTTAACAATACCAAGGTAGGCATCATTACCATTACCGGTATATGAGTTGTAAGGCTCATCTGTGTCTGGATGATAATAATCAGCTCCAGGCTTACCAAACTTCAACACGTTATTTTTGTTGATACCGGAGTTTTTGTATTTTCCGCCAGTATATTCAATGTCTTCATTCCATGTTGTATTCTCAGTACCGTACTCGTCATTGTTGTGCCAAGACGGTGCTCTAAACTTTGGCTCATTGCTTCCATTCCAGTTTTCGTTGACACGGTAGTTGAAGAAATTGATCTGAGTGTTTTCCGGATCAGAGCCGACTTCCCGCAGTGTCACAGTATCCGCATGGGTAGTACTGGAAGCTGCTATGCGAGGCTCAGCTGAGTGAAGAATGGCTTTAACAACTTCTTCCTTCGCTTCATCCCCTGCAAATTCGATTGGGTTTACGGTTTCCTCTTCCTTCACCTCTTCTTTCTTCAGACTTTCTGAGAAAGATTTAGGTAAAATTCCGAATGCCATAAATCCGTTATCTGCCAGATTTTCAAATCTGTATTCATCTTCGGAAACGCCGTCTACGCTATTTTCTTCAATATCGCTTACAGCATGATTTCCTTCGATGACTTTAATCGTTTTATACTCTTTCCCCTCGTCTTCATCCTTTTTTGTTCCGACTTCGGAGATGAGTCCGGTAGAATCAGGAATTCCATTTTTATCTTTATCAAAGAAAACAATGTCTCCTGCTTTTGGTGTATATTCAGCATCATCAGCTGCTGCTACCATTTTTTCAGGTGCTGTTTTTGATGAACCATCTTTGCTGCTTTCATCAGCTTCATTTTTGGAAGCTTCATAAGCTTTTTCGTTGTTTTCATCAATTTTATTCAGGCGGTCGTAAAGATCGCTTGCAGTTGCACCTACTGGGAATCCAAGATCAACTGCGCCGGAATAATAAAGGCAGAAGCTGACAAACATTGCATCCCAATCGTTATAACGATGATCAGGAATGTCGATGTTTTCAGGTACCGTTTGGTTGTTGTCCTCGTAAGATTTTTTGGTGAGCTCTTTTAAATAGTTCTCATACCACTGTCCATAGCGAGTGTAGCCTTTGACCTTTTCCAGTCCATCTTGAGTTTCAACCTTGAAGTTTTTTCCGCTTTCGCGGTAGCCAATCTGTGTTTTGGCGATGTTTGCCAGGTAAACGCCATAATCATCAGTAAGCTTTTCATTCTGGAAAGCTGATTTCCAGTCCTTCTCAACTTCTACTGCATCCGGGTTTGAAGAACACTGCAGCGAATGCTTGTGTTCTACGGGTTTGGTGCAGATGAGTTTTTTCTCGTAACAAGCATCTGTATGATGATGTTCGGAGGAACTTTTGTCACTAACCAGTTCATCCTTCGCAGCTTCAGCTTTTCCTGAATTGTTTTTCTGATTTACATCAGCTTTTGTTTCAGAATGTTCATCAAGCGTGGCGTCAGCTTTTTCTGTTGCAGATGAAGATTCCTGTTTATCACAGATGAGCACTTTTTCATAACATTCATCTGAATGAACATGGTTTTCTTCAAGTCCGCAGTACAGTTCAGCATAACTTTCCCCGTTCTGATGCATGTTCCAGGAAACCGCAGTCATGGTGACCATACTTGCTGCTACCAAGCCGATCATCAGTCTGCGCCGCTTCGCTTTTTTCTGAAGGAACTGGCTCATGAACTTCTGAACTTGGTTATCCATAAAACCTCCTTTCTCTATGAAACAACTGAAATATCCTGTAGCGGCCAGATCCTTAACCGAACCCGGCCAATAATTTTGTCATATGGAATGCATCCAATGGAACTCGTTCTGGAATCAATAGATACAGAACGGTGATCTCCCATTACGAAGTAGGAACTTTCCGGTACCTGATACGGGAACTTAATATCGCACTCGCCGACACTTTTTTCTGCGACATAAGGTTCATCCAGCAACGTACCGTTCACATACACGTTTCCTTCATCATCCATATTGATGTAGTCACCTGGACCTCCGATGACACGTTTCAGCAGGATTTTCCCATCCTGATGAAACCCGACAAGTTCACCCGTTTTAAAGTCACGGGTTTTCTGAAGCAGGATTACATCCTGATTGGCCAGAGTCGGATCCATACTGTCACCCTTAACCTGCAGCACTGGCAGATATAACGTGGCAATAAGTACAGCCCCTGCTGCAGCGACAATCAGGATAGAAGTTGTCTTCAGCAGCTCGGTGGTGTAAAGGTTGGTTCGCCCAAGGCGTTTACGCTCTTGCTCTACCTGTTCAATAGATGGAAGAGTCAGCGCCTTTGTTGGATCCAGGTTTACTTTTTCTTTCTTTTTCCAGAATGACATCCTAGCGAAAGCAATTTGAATACTGTCTTTCAAGTCCTCCAGCAGAACAAGCGCTCTGCTGCGGGCTTTTTTCTTCTGTTTTTCTCCAGAGGTTTTCATTAGGCATCTGTCTCCTGATTTACGCTTCCGGCCATTTTACCAATGGCCAGTGCAGTGTTCTCAATCTGACTAACGCATTCTTCCAATGTGGATGCTTTTGCTGCAAGAAGCAGTTCTGCATAACACTGGTTCAGAAAATCCTGAAGATAAACCAGAGTACCCTGTAACTCCAGGGAGACCTTACTCATGGTCTGCTCATACTGGTCTGCCAGAACCTGAAGATTCACTTCTGTTTCATCAGGAATCAAATTCTGATGAATGATCCTCTCCAGGTTCTCAATCTCCTTCTGGGTGGAAACATGCTCATGCTGGAGCTGATAGATAATCTCAATCAGATCTCTTCGATTGAGCATTCGAAACTCTTTATCAGTCATATAACCATCCTTCCATGTGATTCGAAAAAAGCGAAAAAAGCTCAGTTCAAACCTGTTGTGTGGCAAGGTTGTAAAACAACAATCAATAGACTAAAGGTGAGCACACATTTTTGCTCGTTATATTTTTAGTTCGAATCGTCCAATTTTTAGATATTGTCTTTTTTGTGTGATTTTACAGTCATATGAATTGATATTTTACTGAAATTGCACACTTTCGTCTCGTCAAAACACAATTTTCAATTCTGAAAGGGTTTTTTTTACACACATTTAAAACATCTTAAAAAGAGATCGAACGTTTCGAAATTAAAGCAAAAGAAAGGTTAAACAAAGAGTTAAAAAGAAGGTTTCAAAACAATTAATGGAAGTGAAACAAACAAGTAAGAATCAGGAACAGAACATGAAGAGTTGTTAACAAGATTAATGATTTCTATATTTTGCCGCGGATCACAGCCCAAATATAAACTACCGAAACAAACAAGAAAGGCTGCATCCCGATCGTCAAAATCGGAACGCAGCCTTTAAAAAATCAATTATTGCGAAAGAAGCAAGTCACAGAAAAGAGCTAAATGATTCAATCCTTTTAATCGTTTTCGAAATAATGCCGCCGCAAAATATCGAATGATTATTGTGGTGCTTCTAGGAATCCAAAAATGGCTTCTTCAGGAAAGGTGAAAAGAATACAAGCTATTTAGAATCATCTTCCGTACCAATTAAATCTTCTGTGATTTTTTCACGATGAATCTTCTTATTCTTATCATATTTCCACAAAGCTACCAGCAGGAGAACAACAAGAAGAACAAACAGCAATGGTGAAAGGATCAGAGAATCCAGCTCTACCGCCTCTGATACCAGTTCTCCCGGAGGAGCATCAACTAAATGGCCTCGTACAAGGAGCCGCTCTGAGTTTATTCCATAAGGTGTACAGGTCAGAAGAGTGACGTATGTTTTGCCTTTTTGAAGATACAGTTCTTCTACTTGACTCGGCTTTACAATTCGAATCTGATCCACCTCATAATACTGTTTCTTATTCAGGACGTTCAATACGAAAACATCCCCTTCTCTTAAGGCATCCAGATTCGTAAACAGTAGAGCGCTTGGAAGTCCGCGGTGTGCAGATAAGACACAATGGGTATCAATATCGCCTGTCGGGAATGAAGTTCCTTCCAGATGACCTACAGCCGTATTTAAAACTTCCGCACTCGTGCCATGGTAAATCGGCAGATTTACATTGATTTTATCGATGGTAATGGATCCAATTACACCATCCCCATTAATATTCAGAATATCATTGTAATCCTTCAGTGCTTCTTCATCCTTTAAAGGAAAGAAATAGGTCCATAACTGCTCATTGAATTTTTGGGCTTTTTCAAGCTCCTGATTGATTTTCTCCTGGTTCATGCGTGAAATCGACTCATCGTAAGAAGAGATGACTTTTGCAGCATGATCCTGGTTCCACCAGTTTGCAAACGGAGGATAAATGATCAGACCAAATCCAATCAAAAATATACCCAGCAGCAAAACTGTGGAAATATCTATTTTTTTCTTCTTCTTCATAAGCGTAAAACCTTTTCTTTCTAAAAAAAATCCCTGGCCCCATAAAGCCAGGGATTAAAACTATGAGTTGTTTAATTATTTGTTTTCATTAACGCGTTTTTTAGTAACGAGGATAATGAATGCTCCACCCATCAGAGCAACACCAGCAGTAGTCAGGATAGTAGTTCCCATACCACCAGTTTCTGGCAGTTCACCAGAGCTGTTCTCTACTTTGGATTCAGCTTCAAGCTGAGTAGATGGGTTGCCTTCTTCTTTATGTTCTGCCATTGGTACAACTTCAGCCTGGGTAGAACCTGGCATTTTGAATTCAACGCGAGAGTAGTCTGTAACACCTTCACTCTTGTAAATCAGCTTAGTTTCATCTGCACTGTCATATACTGGGATGACTTTAACTTCGATTGGTCCAGTCAGCAGATTGTAGCCGTTAGGAGCTTTAACTTCTTCAATGTAGTATGTTCCTTTACCAAGTCCGGAGAAGTTCAGTTTTCCATCAGCACCAGTAGTCTGAATAACGTCAGTTACATCTTTAGTAGTAACGCCATTGTTAAATTTAGTTTTTACAGCATCATATTCTGCTTGAGTCAGCCAAACACGTCCTTCATTGCCCTTCTTAGTTCCAGCTGTTGGTGTAGTAATACCATCCAGAGTGTAATATTCTTTTGTACCAGCAGCTTCATCAATTACTCTGTACAGAGCAAAGCTTGCACCAGCTAATGTCTGTTTTTCTTTATTAACTTTGTTGATCAGAATATCAATGTCATAAACATTAGTGTGGTCTTCTTCAGTATCGTAATCGTCTTCATTGCCAGGGTTGTTGGAGAAGTCTAATGTTACAGTGTTAGGTTCTGTTTTTTCAAGTAATGCTTCTTCATTAACAACAGCTTCGTATTCAATAACTACAGTTGCCTGGTCAGCATACTTATTGGCATAGGAAGTTGTTTTTGCTTGTGGATGATCGATTGTATGGCCAAGAACATCAGTGAAGTCTACTGCCATCGTGTGATCGCTTGTTTCACGATCAACCTTATTACCATCTTTATCAGTGAAGTGAGATTCAAGTTCGTAATCAACACCTTGTGTTAACTCTTTATCATCTACTTTAACAGTTACTTTGTAGTTGCCGTTTTCGTCTTTGAGCAGTGTTAAACCTTTATCCAGTGTATCGTAGAAACGATAAATGTATTTTGTGTAGTCCATTTTTGTTGGAAGTTTACTTTCAACACGGTATTTAACTACATCACCTACGTTGTAGAATACACCATCTTTTAATACTGGAACAACAGTAGTCTGGCTATAATCAGTTTCATCAATTTTCTTTTCCAGTGGTGGAAGTTCGTTTTTGTCTTTTACAACACCGTTTGTATCAGTAATTGTGAGTTCAAGCAGACCCTGAAGTTTTGCCGTATCGTCTTTAAGAACGTTTGTTACAACATAGTAACCAAGTGGCAGATTTGAAACTGTTCCAGCGTAATAATCAGTTCCAGCTACTGGTTCAACAGGAACATTTACCCAGTCATAATCGTCCTTGAATTGCTGTTTAACTTTTTCGTCTGAACCCACAATTACTTTTCTAAGTTCTGCACCGAGCTGAAGACCAGTGTATAAATCTTTTCCATTAGAATCTTTTTTAACGCCTTTTACATTCCAAACGTTAGTATCACCGATCTGTTCTACATCAAAGTAAGTTCCACCAGTTACGAAACTATCAAGTAATTTTGGAGTGTCAGTATTACTAGCAGTGTAAGTGTAGGAAGTTGCTCCATCATCACCGATGGTCAGATCAAAGATTTTATAGGCATCGTAAGTTGTGCCAGCTAAACCTTTTTCAACTGTGATAGAGCCTTCACCTGAATGGTCATCAGGCATTTTTGTGGCTAAGGCAGGGGTTACTGTTGCCATTGCTGTGACAGCAGCAGCAGCGATTGGGATAAATCTCCGAGCGTATTTCATACTTTTTACCTTTCTTTCATTTCTTATATGAAATGTTTCTGTATTTCAAATCGGCCTGGAGCTGTTTTATGGAACAGCTCCTTACCGTATTTGACTAAAATATTCTTTTTTTCCTGCTGATAATATAGCCTGCAGGAAGGGCCATGAGCATCATTCCCATGAGGAGATAATGCGGGTATCCATATCCTCCTCCAGTTTCTGGAAGTTCATAGGATTCGTTCTTAACATCGAAGCTGTAAACAGGAATTGGTTCAGTTTCAATTTGGGAAATTTCACCTTCTGCAGATCCAGTAGTTTTTGGATAACCGTTATTACTGTTGATCGTTACTTTCATATCGTTATGAACAACGATTTCGATGTCTTGAGTTAACAATGCATATCCGTCTGGGGATTTAACTTCTTTCAGATAATAGTTTCCAGGAGTTAAACCTTTAATACGGAATGTTGATTGATCAGTATTATTTCCTGTGAACCAGAGTCCAGCAATTGTTGCTTCGTCTGGATTGAA
>JABUSF010000001.1:33810-36884 GCA_021443945.1 Ileibacterium sp. | reverse complement strand
TGTTCATAATTATCGTTCTTGTGATAATACTGAACTTTCGTAGTTGTGGAACCTTCTTCTGTTGGAACATTTCTGTAAAGAACGAAGTATGCTCCGGCAAGAGAAGTCTTAGTTCCAGAATCATCTTTCTTCTTGTTGACTTCGACGTCTACACCATTTCGGCTGTTCTGCACCTCAAATTTGAACTGGAAGTCAGCATAACCTGCTTGACCATCCGGTACGTAATAAGGCTGATCAGCTCCGGTAGTTTCTTTCGTCAACTCGGTTGCGTCTTCATCGGCAGCACCTTTGTTCACTTTAACATCAGGTTTGGATTCACCTCTGGACATTGGCTGTTTCTGTACTGGGGATTCATCAGGACCAAGCGAATGATCAACGCTGACCTTCACCTCAATATCATTTGTGAACTTTCTGTAACCAGTAGGTGGATTCGTTTCTCTCAGGTAATAAGTGCCTTCTACCAATGTTGGAAGAACAAAATAACCATCTTTTCCTTCAACACCGCCTGTTGTTCCAGTTTCATTCACTGTTACAAACACTTTGGCATCGTCGATTGAAGTAGTATCGAATTTACCTGTTGCATTGTTGTAGTAGTATTCCGTGTTGTTTTTCTTGACGAGCAGCACAAACTCAGCACCAGCAAGTTTGGTTGGATTTGTGACTTTATCATCCGTCTTAACAAGGGTTACTTTTGCGGTTACCTTATCCTTAATCTCAACGAGTGTTCCGCCGGAATACAGGTGAGACAGATCTTTATCTTCAAGATTTGTATAATCGCAGGTACCTTTGTTTACAAGGCCGTAGTCTGTATCCTGATAAATTTTCAGAGCAGACCAACCTTCTTCAACACCAAGGACACTGGAATCAACTGTCTTATTAACTGGTTTCGTTCTGTCTGTATTCAAAATATAGGAGAACAATCCATCAAAGAGAGGAGCACCAAGACTGCCCTGGAGGCTGTCACTGCTTATAGTGCCTTCTTTATAAGTCATGTAGTTTCGCAGCAGTCCGTCAACTTTAACTGGAGAACCAGAGACTGTTTCAGATCCAACTGCTATTGGATGAGATTTTGTCGATGTACTATTCCCAGTTCCATATTTATTGCTGGAAGCAAGAGAGCTGAAGGAAAGATAATCGGTTCCATCTGCTACCTGCAGGTCATTTGTAATCCATGTCAGCGTACTGTCGATTGAATCGTTTGTCGCAAACTTATGCAGTGGATCAACCAAATAACCTGGGTCGTTGTAAACAGTGATGTTGTCCTCTGCTGTACCAGCATTGGCATATACACCAGTGTCATTTACAACCACCAGAGTCTCGTTTGCTTCAATCTTATATCCGGATGGAGCTTTAATCTCTCGAAGGATGTAGTATTCGTTACTGCCGTCTTTTGCAGATTTCAGCCATGCAAAGTGGCCGCGTCCGCCTACACCTAATTCCGGACATGGATATTGACTGTCAAATCCATGGGTCGCCCCAACTAAGGAACGCGGATCAGAATCGCCAGTATTCGGATTTACATATGCGTTTTGAGCAGGTTTGATTATATATCGGACTACATCTCCTTTGTAAACCAGAATATTTCCTGCTCCTTCCTCTCGAATCAAACCACCCGACTCAGCTAAGGATTGATCTGAAAGTGTAAAGTCATTGGAAACTACATAATGCCAATTGTCTGCCGGATCCGCAGCCTCACCATTAACAGATTTAACAGTGCCCTGATTATCACCTGAACTGATGTCATTGAGTACAATCGGAATATCTCCATCAGCGATATAAGCAATATCACCATTTAATAATTGATCTGATGGGTACAGGGCAAATGCTGTATGGTCTGTAACGATATTTCCAACGGAATCTGTTTTCTGGAAAAGCAGAACGTTGATAATATCAGGTACTTCTACTCTGGCAGCCCATTCAATATCGATGAACCCTGGTCTGCCCTCAGCAGCATGAGAATCTGGATCGATATGATAGGTATTGTTTGCATTCATTCCGCCAAGGCTTGTTGCCGTTGTAAAGAAGAACTCAAGCTTATAATCGGCGTTTTGTGGATCATATTGTCTGTAATTATTTAACAGAACTCGGTAATCATAGTATTCAAGAGCTTCGCCTGGCAGAGCTTCAAATGTAATTGTTCCGCCGGATGCTAAATTCTTAAAGGCATAGCTTGGATACTTACCAGAATTCTGTACAGTCTTCTTGTAAGCGGCAATAACTTGATTAATATTGTCTTCGTCTTTTGCAACTTCGAACTCTTCGAAACCAAGTGATTCAGTTCCAATGACTGGGGTCCAGTCATTAAATTGATTACTTGTATCTTTGCCGTTGTCTCTTAATACAGGCATGATAAACAGTGTACCGCTGCTTACTCCTGAGCCTGATCCGTAAACTTGATTACCCGATTTATCGTAGAGTTTCTTCGGAGCCGATGCTTTGACAATTGTCTGAGCCCACGCTCCTTCTTCATACGGTTTCGTACATGTCAGCATTCCGCCTTCAATTTTCAGATGAACTTGCTGACTTACCGGACGATAACCATCTGGTACACCCGTTTCTTCTAAGATAAATTCAGTTCCAAACGTCTTTTCCATGTCTGTTAAAGACATCGGAGTTTTTGTACCAGTTCTGTAGAATGTAAATTCACCATTCGCATCTGTTGTGGCTTCATATTTAGGACTGAAGGACATTCCATCCGAATCTTTAACTTCAAACGTTGCACCCGCAACCGGGTTTCCATACTGATCAGATTTGTGCAGTTTGGAAGGCTGTGGCGTATGCAAGTTAAATTTAACATCCAAGTTGGAAGCACTTCCGCCTCGTTCAAGGTAGAACATCTGCAGGGTATGCTGAGTGTTATTGGCAAAAGTATCGCCTTTCCACACTTCAGTGCCCGCTGCACCAGCACTGGTAAACATAGCTTTGATCGTGGTATCCCAGTCCCTATAATGCGTACCTTGGCTGTTTTGGTCGTACCGGTAGTAGTAGGTGATTTTTCCGGTACTAAAATCAATTTCAACACCACCGCGCTGGTGAATACCACCCAAGTCAGCGACGAGAACACCATCAATAAA
>JABUSF010000001.1:28387-29744 GCA_021443945.1 Ileibacterium sp. | reverse complement strand
TATAAATTGAAAAAAACCACCTTTAACAGGTGGTTTTTTGTCATTTTTTCGTTTTAATTTCGACTTTTTTTCGTCAAATTAAGCCTTTTTGACCGAGAGAATTTAATCAAAGGCATCATTTTCAGCATTTCTAAGCAATAAAAGCCCAAATCACTTTTTAAAATCAGCAGGTTTGTATGATTTTTATCTATCCTGCACAGATAACTGTCTTCAGTCTGCATACAGACTCTTTTTAAAGACTGCCGTATGATTCAGAAATCCATATCTCACTTCCGTTCAAAATTTGGCTGAGATTGTTGATCTCTGCTTTTGAACAGCGAATTTTATTGCTTTCTTTACCGGAGTAATCTTTCGCTTCCTTATATATATAAATATGAGAATTAACAATCCATCGGTCAGTCGGATCGGAAGCAGGGATTTTCCGCTTGCTGCAGACCTTTTTCCCATACTTTTCCACAAAATGACATAAAAGGAATCGGTCCGCCGCGAATGCAGGTTTTGGACTGTCTGTCAACCTTGCAGCGATTTTGGCGTCTTAAGAGTTTGTTAATCTTTTATACGCAGACCTTCATTTTTTGTTTTTATAATGGCTGCCGTTTTCTTCAAAAGAAGCTCTTCAACCCACCACTTTGTCATTTTAAATACACGATTAATTCAGAAATAGGTTTATTAATCTTTTCGTCTGCTTCAGATTTCTGCATTTCCTGTTTCTGGCCGCTGCTGTTTCCTGCTCTTTTGATCTGTCCTTTTACTTTAGAAAGCCTCTCATCAACTTGTCCGCCCAGGCCGGTGCATTGGTGTAGCGCATGGGCAGATCCAGACTTCCTTTATGAAGAATGGCTTTTTCATGGCTGAACGTTTCAAATCCATATTTGCCGTGGTATTTGCCCATTCCGGAAGCACCCATGCCGCCAAAGGGGAGATGGTCATTGGACAGCTGAATCACCGTGTCGTTGATGCAGCCGCTGCCAAAGGGCAGTGCTTTTTTATACCAGTCCATATGGGCTTTGTTCCGGCTGAACAGATAGAAAGCCAGAGGCGTTGGATTGGCGGCAATTTGAGCACAGGCGTCCTGGAAATCGGTGTAGGTCATCACAGGAAGAATGGGTCCGAAGATTTCTTCGTGCATGACAGCATCCTCCCAAGTCACATTGTCCATGACGGTGGGCTCAATCTGCAGGGTTTTGACGGAAGCCATGCCGCCGCAAACCAGTTTTTCAGGATCGATGAGATTGATTAAGCGTTCAAAATGCTTTTCATTGATGATTTTGCCAATGTCCTCCGGTTTTGGATACTGCAGAGAAATTTGATGCTTCACCTGATCCAGGAAGGCTTCTTTTACACTTTCGTGGACCAT
>JABUSF010000001.1:25800-27422 GCA_021443945.1 Ileibacterium sp. | reverse complement strand
AAACAAAGAACGTTGAATACAAACGGCATCCAAACATGAAAAAAAGCTGAAGAAGGATTCTCCAGCGTTTCTTCATGATTCAATTTTCAAATACTTGTGTTTGCTTACTTCGCCTGGGCTGCTTCAATAAATTTCATTAAGCCAGCTTCATCCATGTAGCCTGCAGAAGCCAGGACTGGTTTTCCGCCTTTGAAGAAGATCAAAGTTGGAACGGACTGAATATTGAAAGCACCGGCAATGCTCTGATGCTGGTCAATATCTACCTGGGCAACTCTTACTTTGCCGTCCAGTTTTTCGGAAACAGTTTCCAGTACTGGGTGAAGCATTTTGCAGGGTCCGCACCATGTAGCAAAGAAGTCAACCAGGACTTCAGGATATTGATTTACGATTTCAGTAAAATCAGCTTCAGATTCAACGTGTCTAATGCTCATAATGAATTCCTCCAATCGTTGTCTATAGTGTAACCTACAAAGTTCAAACTTCACACGCATCACACATCCCGTTTTTTGCACAAGCCTTTCTTTTGTGCCCAAGGCAGCGTTTTTGAAGGCAGCCAGGGATGTCCCTTTTCTTTTCGATGCTTAAAGGGTCAGTTTCATCAGACGGTAAATGCCCAGCGCGCCTGCCCCAAAGCAGACGACAGATGCCGCCAGCAAAGCAACGCTTCCCTGACCCATCGCCGCAAAGGACAAAGCGCATCCTAAAAACAAAAAGATTCCGCTGAACCAGGCAACTGCTTTTACATTGTTCATCATCCATACTCCTGTTCTGATCTTTTGGATGCGGCGCTCTGACTGTTCTTTTCATGGCCGCATTCAAATTTGGGGATGTTCCCCCTCGTTCTTTCCTGTTTTGACTGGAATCAGATGTTTGTCTCGATCAGCTCTTTGACCGTCTGGACCACATCTTCCAAAATATCCCGGGGACAGACTTCTTTCTTTTCCGCGCTGCGGGCTTCCAGATCCCGGGACATGAGCTGGTCGGTTTCAATATACCCTTGAATTTCCGTTCTCTCATCCAGAGGAACGCGGGTTGGAAACCGCTTCTTCTCTCTGGATGTAATCGGGCAGATAAAATACATTCCTGTCTGATTGACGTATTTGTTGGAGACAATTAAGGCCGGGCGGCGCTTTCTGGCTTCCCGTCCAATGGAAGGATCCATATCCACCCAAATAATGTCTCCCTGTTCAAATTCAAACCGCTTTGTCTCTGTCATATCCGATCCCTACCACACTTCTTTTCCCACAGGAACGGAGTCCCACTCTTCTTCCAGACGAAGGGGGCCTTCGTATTCCTGAAACCGTTCCATGACTGTTTTTCGTTTCTTCTTCATGGGAACAAGAATGATCTGGCCTTCACAAAGCCGAATTTCAAAGGAATCGCCAATGTTCATGGACAACTGGGCAATCAGCTGCTTGGGAATCCGGATTCCCTGGCTGTTTCCCCACTTGGTAAGAGTTGTGTAGTTTTCCATACGCTCTTCTCCTTATATATAGCAGGTATTTAGAGGAAATGAGGATCCACTCATCCCCTTCCGTATACACTCAGTATATCCAATCCCAGTACAGGCGCAATTCAGGCACCAATACAAAAAAAAGCCGCGAATCTATGCAGTCCTTCCG
>JABUSF010000001.1:20363-25074 GCA_021443945.1 Ileibacterium sp. | reverse complement strand
CGGTGCGGAGGGATATTCGCTTGGAGTGAGGACAATCACCGCTGCACTGGATCTGGACCGTTCAGCCGAAAGGACATTCCCTTTCATCAGTTCACTGGCGATTTTGGCCAAATCGCTTTTTAGGCGCATAATCGCAGCGACACTTCCACAGTCCGGAAGGCCGGCCTTCACATTCGTGCAGATCAGCTTTCCATCGTGATAGACAAATTCTCCATTCAGAAAACCCGTATAGGAAGATCCGTCTTCGTGGAGTGCTTTGACAAAAGGAGTCAAAATTTCTTCAGCTGCTTTTTGACGCACCTCTTGTGGAACGGCATCTGCCGGTGAGAACGCTCCCAGGCCCTTCATTTCTCCGTCGTCTTCCTGTTCGTAAACGCCGCGCTGAATGATGGCAGAGCCAAAGGGAATCAGATGGTCTTCATGGACCATGCCAAAGATATTAAAACGAATGCCGTCCAGATAATCGGTTACAAGCACATCGGCTGCATCCGTGTGGACAAACCACTGGTCCAGTACGTCCTGAACTTCTTCCTCTGAGAAGCAGATATGAAACATTTTGGGCTGTCCCATCAGATTCAAAACCCATGGTCCGTTTCCGGTCTGGATATACTCCAGAATTTCATCTTTGGTGATGAACTGTCGGGAGGCTGGAACCGGCAAGTTCTCTCTTCGAAACAAAGAAGTCCATTTTTGCCGGGTGTACAGCTGAGCAGCTGCCTGGTCAGTTGGAGCAAAGACAGGATATCCCATGTCTTTCAATTCCTTGATGACTGGCTGTCTGCGTACTTCTTCATCCATGACCAGAATTAAATCCGGTTCATACTGTCTGGCAGCAGCTGGGATCTGTTCATAATCCTCTGCCACGATCGGTGTTTCGCACAGGGCGCTTTCAAATACAGTTGAGGCAGAGTTGGATGGAAGAGCGTGAACCTGATGTTCTCCTGTTTCCTCCAGAGCTTTCAGTGCTGCAAGCTCTTTGGCTCCATGGCCAAGAATCATAATTTTCATATGCAATGCCTCCATGGATAGATGGTAGCACAACCCCTTTTTTAGGAAGTCTGTGATGTCTGAAGATGAGTTTATTCCCTTTCATAACTCCTATTTGCACTCATTTCCCCAAACAGGGCAGCAAAATAAAAAGGATGCCGATTTCTCTGCACCCTTTTTTGGATTGACAGCGATTTAGAATTTTTCGCTCAGAATTTCAAAGGCACTCTGTGGAGCACGGCAAACCGGGCATAGTTTTGGAGCTGCCGGCTGGGTTACTGTGTAGCCGCAAACGGTGCAGATCCAAGTCTGAGGTTCGTCTTTTGCGAAGACTTCGCCGTTTTTCACTTTTTCAGCCAAGGCGTTGTAGCGGGCTTCGTGGCGGGCTTCAATGTCACCAACCATCTGGAATTTTCTGGCAATGGCTTTGAATCCTTCTTCTTCTGCTGTTTTGGCGAAATCTTTGTACATTTCTGTCCATTCGTAGTTTTCGCCGGCTGCAGCGTCGGTCAGGTTCTGCATGGTATCTGCGATCGCACCGCCTGCTAACGTTTCGAACCACAATTTCGCATGTTCCTGTTCGTTGCGTGCAGTTTCTTCGAAGATTTTAGCAATCTGGCCGTAGCCTTCTTCTTTTGCTTTGGCAGCAAAGTAAGTGTATTTGTTGCGTGCCTGGCTTTCCCCTGCAAATGCAGCCTGCAGGTTCTGTTCTGTTTTGCTTCCTTTTAATTCCATAAAATGAATCCTCTTCTTCCTATATGCGGGACCATACCTCATTTCATGAAGCTCTTTTTGGGGGAGGCTTCAATCCGGACATGATCTGTATAGATTCCATTATACATAAGATTGCTTGTTTGGTGCATATCCAGAAGAGTTTTTTATGGCTAACTCTATGGCCGCCTATTTGCCCTATAAAACGACAAACTGCTCAGCGTTCACGACAAAGACACAGCCTCCGCCCTCTTCTGTCATGGGCTGAATGGAGTCATAGGAATCCGTTCTTCTCTGATGGACACCGGCTGATTCTTTTAAAATGCGCAGTGCTTCCTCTACCTTTTCATCTTTTGCACTGATCAAAAGAGTGGCTGTGCCGGCTTCGAGAAAAGCACGGCTAGTAGCAATGTGACGGACTCCGAAACGGCTTTTGGTCAGTGCAGCGCAAACCGCATTGACGTCATCGGGGCTGATCATGGCAATCAACAGCTTCATAGTTCTCTCCTTTCTCTGGGGTGATGTTTTTTTTGTTATTTATATTTTACCTCTGTTTTAAGTTCCTGTTCAAAAAGTGCCATCTGCCTCAGCAGCGCGATCCCATTAAATTTGACAGCGTTTATGCTTTGGCCACACATTTCAACCACAACTCGAAAGAAAAGCGAAAGCCTATGAAACATTTTTCTGAAGGCTATGAAAAGCTTTCGTGAACATGCAGAACCCCTCTTTTCAAAGACGGTTTTTCCCTTTAAAACACTAATTGTGAAAAGAAACGGCTCTAAGCCGTATTTGGAGGTAACTATGAAACCTGTTGGACGAAACAGAAAAAACAAGCGGAAATTCCGATATGGCCGATTGGCTTTGATTATGGTGCCCGTAACCGGCATCGTTCTTACAATCTGTTTTCTAGCCTGCATGCTTTTGGGATCCTCCTTGGATTCCAAAAATTCTGCAAAAATGGCATCTGTTCAGAACAGTGAATCCACGACTTTATCATCCGAGAACAGCAAAACCGCCTATCTGACGTTTGATGACGGCTGCTCTTATCATACAGAAGAGATTTTGGACATTCTGGATCAATACGGCGCCAAAGCAACCTTCTTTGTCATGAATACTCCGTACAACGATAAAATTAGAGAAATTGCCAGTAGAGGACACACCGTTGCTCTTCATACCTATTCCCATGACTACCAGAGCATTTACGATTCCGAAGAAGCGTACATGGAGGATTTGAACAAAATCTCCGATCTTGTCTATGAACAAACCGGTTCCAGACCAGACTGCGTACGTTTTCCCGGAGGAAGTTCCAATGCAATTTCCAGTTTCAATCAGGGCATTATGACCCGTCTGACCAAATTACTGCCGGAAGCCGGCTATCAGTATTTTGACTGGAATGTAGATTCTACAGACGCTTCCGGAAACGGAGTGCCTGTTGAAAAACTTGTCAGCAATGCTACCGATGGCATCGGGATGCAGAATCCTGTTATTCTTTGTCACGACACGAATGAAAAGACCACCACGGTCGATGCTCTTCCCGCCATTTTGGAAGCCTACAAGAGCAGCGGCTATACTTTTAAAGGGTTGACCAAAGACTCCTTTCCCGCTCACCATTCCGTCAGCAATTAACGGTTGTATAATTTTTATTTCTTTGCGCTCTCCTTTTGTGAGAGCGTTTTTTTAATTCTGATTTATTCCAGTCTTATATTTGACTGAATTGACTTTCCAACAGCTTCCTTCTTATTATTTAATGTACGATACATCAGCGTTTTACGCTGGGAAACAATGATTTTAAACTCTGGAATCCGTCTGTCATTTACGGCCAGACTGGTTTTCACCTGGATGAAGAAAAGGAGGAAATGATGGCGCAGCAAAAGAAACCGCAGGCAAAGAAAAAGAAAAAAGGCCGCATTCGATGGGGCCGGGTCATTCTTCTCTTTGTTCCTCTGCTTGTGATCTTCGCAGGTGTCTGGGGGATTTCCAATCTGCTCAGCCCGCTGAAACTGAAAGCTCAAAATTATGTTGTAGAGTACGGTACCCTGTTCCAGCCTCTGGATAACGTCAAATCTCTGTTCTTTGACTCTACAGAAAACATCAAGACAAAAGGAACTGTCGATTCCGTGAAAACAGAAGGACAGGAAAACAGCAAAGAGTATTCCAAAATCGGAACATACGATTATGCCTATGAATACAAGGGCAAAGAATATCCCTTTACAGTCACTGTCAAAGATACTCAGGGTCCTGTGATCAAACTGAAAGACTACACAACGGATACACTGGAAACCGTGAAAGCCGAAAGTTTCATCGACAGCATCACCGACGCTTCCAACTACACCATTAAAATGGACAACCGGGAAGATACCAAAGAACCTGGAACTTTCAGCGTTGTTTTTACCGCTAAAGACCAGTATGGAAACGAGTCCAGTGCTTCCTGCCGGCTGATCCGCAAACAGGACAAGCAGGCTCCAAGTCTGGACAACTTCACCAAACAGGTTCAAATCATGCAGGGAACAGCCTTCAATGCAGAAACCTGCAAAGCGGTGGATGATCTGGATCCCTCTGCCACCGTGGAAGTCGACACCAGCAAGCTGGATGTGAATGTTCCCGGCAAATACAAAGTCAACTACACCGTTCGGGATCGATCCGGCAATGAAGAAACCTACGTACAGGACGTAACCGTCAAGGAAGATCCGGACTTTGGAAAGCAGATCGTTTATCTCACCTTTGATGACGGGCCATCTCAAAACACAGGAAAGATTTTGGATATTCTGGACCGCTATGGGGTGAAAGCCACCTTCTTTGTCACTGGCAATCAGCCTCAATGGAACAAATATATGAAAGAAGCGGTTGACCGCGGCAACACAGTTGGCCTTCATACGTTCGGCCACAAATACGATCAGCTTTATGCTTCTGAGGAGGCGTACTTCCAGGATCTTGAGCAAATCTCCAATCTGGTCGAACAGGAAACCGGGGTAAAATCAGATGTCATCCGATTCCCTGGAGGAAGCTCCAACAG
>JABUSF010000001.1:12235-19147 GCA_021443945.1 Ileibacterium sp. | reverse complement strand
CTTCTCGCCTTTGGCTATTCCTTCGGCTAAAAATTCCCGCTTTAATGATTCGTTATACAGTCGTCTTTCTTCTTCTTCATTAAACAAATAAGACATAATTTCCTCCATTTCCTGTTCTTCCTTTTTAAGAAAGTCCACCAAAACTCCTTTCTCTATGCATTTTTTAAAAACAGTCTTAATCGCTGTTTCAGCATTGGTACAGTATTTTTTAAAACACTCAACCTGAATTTTGCAAAACTCTATGTACTGGCTCACAATGCCAGTTCCATGCGCTTCTGACAACACTTGAATTCTCAGATCCAGTACAGAAGGATCTCCTTGAAAGAAAGATTCAGCCAGCGACAGCTCTTTGGGAACATGTTTGTTATTTCCAGTATAAATCATGAATAAATGGATTTTTGGCATTTTTATCTTGGCTGTTTGATGCAGGCTGACATTATGCTCAGAGAGATAATCCTTCACTGTTTCAGACAAATACAGCCACATCCGAATCAGAATATTCTCTGACCAGCTGCTTTGCGCTTCACAAAGAATAATCACTTCATCCTTCACTGAAAAAGCCAGATCGTTTCGAAGCCCATTAATCATGGCGCTGTTTAGAGTCAGAATTTTGATGTCTTTTTCCTGAACATCCATTTCGGAAAGAAGTTCCTCGTACATCCATTTCAGATTTTCAGGTTTCGAGAATAATTTTGTAAAAACAGAGTCTTTCATCTGCCTGTTGATGCTGGATTTCATATTTACCTCCTGCCTGCTACTACGCCGCAGTTTTAGAAACCTGCTCCCTTTTGGAGAATTTTTTGAAAAATTTCCAGACAAAAAGAAAACAGGTAGAAAAGAAAACAGGTAGGTAAATTCAAGTTTTTTCATGAAGAAGCCGACTTCTAAAACGAGTTAAAAAAAGACAGAACCGTTTCCTGTACGATTCTGTCCTGTTGGATCAATTAGATTCCTGTCACAAAATGGAAAGCCATCTGGGCCGCTACTGCACCATCTCCAGCTGCAGTGACAACCTGACGCAGGTCTTTCTGAATGCAGTCACCAACTGCATAAATGCCTTTTACAGCTGTTTCCATCTGTTCGTTCGCAATGATATACCCCTGTTCATCTGTGATGCCCAGATCTTTGACCATTCCCGTTTCCGGGATGGACCCAATGTAAGGGAAAAGTCCAGCACAAGGGAGCGTGATTTTGTCTTTGGTTTCTACGTTTTCCAAAACAACACCGCTGACTTTTCCGTCTGTCATTTTGACTTCAGATACGATGTGGTGTTTGATCACATGGATTTTGTCATTTTCTTCCACACCCTGCTGAACTTTCCGCTCCGCTCTGAATTCATCTCTGCGGATGACAATTGTTACTTTGCTGGCAAATTTTGTCAGGAACTGCGCTTCTTCCAAAGCGGAGTTTCCACCACCGATGACAACGACTTCCTTATTGCGGAAGAAGGCACCGTCACACACCGCACAGAAACTTTCTCCATGACCAATGGCTTCCTGCTCTCCTGGAACAGACAGCAGACGCTCTTTGGTTCCAGTGGCGATGATAACGGCTTTTGCATCAATGACATCACCATTTTTCAGGAAGACCTGTTTATCGGCGTTCACTTTTTCCACTTCACCTGCTTGAAAGGAAGCACCAAAAGCGACAGACTGCTGATACATCTGCACAGCAAGATCCGGTCCTGGTGTTTCCGGCAGGCCGGGATAGTTGTCAATCAAATATGTTTTAAGAAGTTTGCCTCCGGGGGCAGAAGCATCCAGCATCACAGTGTTTAACCCGGCGCGGCTCGCATACAGCGCGGCGGTCATTCCGCCCGGACCGGCTCCAATAATTACCAAATCGACTTGTCGATCCATTCCTGATCCTCCTTTACGATTTCAAGTATTTCACGTAAATCCATTATATTCCAACACGGGTTGGCCTGACGCAAAGCCTGCCTTTGTCTTTCATCATTTGAATATCCGATGGAACAGGCTGCCATATTTTTGGCTGCGCGAATATCAGCCGCATTATCACCTACATAAATTACATTGTCCAATCGGCCGCCCATGGCCTCAACGGCAGCAATCAAGCCATCAGGCTCCGGTTTAGCTTTGGGCTGATCTTCTTTTCCCATGACCAAATCCACGTAGTCTTCCAGTCCACAGGCTTTCAGTCCTTTATGAACCACTTTCTTTCTCTTGTTAGAGACGATGCCGATTTCATATCCCTGTTCCTTCAGTTCTTTCAGGACATCCTGAGCATAAGGCATTGGCTCAATCATTCCATCGTGAAGAGCCAGATTGATTTCCTGATAAACATCAATGACATCTTCCACTTCATCGGCTGGAAAATACTTGCTGAAGGTTGTCTCCAGCGTAGGTCCAAAAAAGGAATACAGCTCATCTTCGCTGAGGGTGTAATCCGGTTTGAGTCTGGCAAAAACCTGACGGAAGGTTTCAAACACCAGCGGCTGGCTGTCCACCAGAGTACCGTCCAGATCAAAGAGAAGGATTGGCTTTTGGCCCATCAGCTTTCTCTGCTCCTGCACCAGCGGAATTCTGGAAAGCAGACCGGCTGCAATCAGAATCAGTGCATTGAAGATCTCCGGCAGCGTATCCACCTGGCTGCCGATTACAAATTTATTAAAAAGCAGACAGAGCAGCTGAAGCACACCAATCAAAAAGATCGCTGCCAATGCGCCTTCTCCCTTATGGCTGTATTTTTTGGGCAGAAACCAGTAGTGAACGATCAGCCAGATGACAATGCATCCGATTCCGTACATTCCCCTGGATGCAAGATCAGAACGGGTAAAGTACTGGTAGTTGAACAGGATATACAGCAGATTGAACAAAGCCAGTGCCAGAGGCAGATTGGATATCATCACATCTTCTGCTCTGACTTTGGAAAAGGGCATTTTCCGGGAAGAAAGAATTAAATAGATGGCAGATCCGCAAATGATTCCAAAAACGGAAATTCCATATCGGTAAAAATTTAAGATCAGCTGAGGTGCGCTGACGAACAGCTCTAAATGTTCCAAAACCACAATCAGTCTTCCGCCGATCAGTCCAAACACCGTCCACCAGAACATCATGTCGCGGACTTGCTGTTTGGGCCAGTGCCATTTCCGGAAGGTGGTGTCGCAATACACCCACCACATGGCAAAGCTTAAACAAAGAAAGGCTGCACTCTGCAAAGTGTACAGCCCAAATTCAATCAGAATCCGAAGGTTTTCACTCATAGAAAACCTCCTGATCTGTTGCGTGCAATTTCTTCCAGCACCCGCTCTTCGAATTCACGGGAAGAATCAAAGCCTTCCCTTAAGAGCAGATAGTTTGTTACAGCTGTTTCGATAATCGTAGACATTGGACGGCCGTAAGTCACAGGGATGACCATTTTCAAAATGTCGATGCCCAGATACTGGGAGTACGTTTTTTCTTCCAGTCCCAGACGGTCATAGTCCATATCGTCTTTGTATTTTTCAAGTACGATTTCCAAATCCACAGGAGCACTTGGGGATACAGAAGTAATTCCGTACATTCGTTTGACATCAATAATGCCAACCCCGCGCAGTTCCATATACCCTTCAATCAGCTGAGCTGTACGTCCAACTAAAGAGTTGTGGATGCGGTAAATATCCACCCGGTCATCTGCCACCAGCTGATGGCCGCGTTTAACCAGGTCCAGTACAATTTCACTTTTACCCATGCCGCTGGCACCGGTAATCAGAACACCAACGCCGTAGATGGATACCAGCTCAGCATGAATGATCTGACTGGGAGCAAGTACTTCATCCAGAAAGTTTGTCACATTGACCATAACAACACTGGTTCGCTGATCCGTGGTGAAGACTGGAAAGTTTTTACGGCTGGCAATTTCCTGCAGCAGCGGAGGACATTCATAATCATTGGTTACGATGATGCAGGGAGTTTTATCATTGGTTAAAAATTCGAAGACCCGCCGCTGGGAGATCTCATCCATATTGTCCACAATATAACGGTATTCTTTACCGCCAATCACAATAATCCGCTTGGTCTGGGAATCCGCAAAATAACCGGTCAGCTCCAGACCAGGCCGATTGATATCCGGCAGAGTAATCGGTCTGTGCAAAGACGCTTCATTGCCGGCCACCAGAGGCCAGTGGAATTTTTCTTCGAGCATTTTTACTTCTGCCTTCATAGACTTCTACTTCCTTTCGAGCAATGGCTTCAAATACTTGCCGGTGTAGCTTTCAGGTACCTGAGCAATTTCTTCAGGCGTACCTTTTGCAACAATCTGGCCGCCTTCATCGCCGCCTTCCGGTCCTATATCTATGATATAGTCTGCGTTCTTTATTACATCAAGGTTATGCTCAATGACAATCACAGTGTCTCCATTATCCACTAATCTTTGCAGCACTTCAATTAATTTCTTGACGTCGGCAGAGTGCAGACCAGTCGTGGGTTCGTCCAGAACGAAGACTGTTTTTCCGGTGGCTTTGCGCTGGAGTTCACTGGCCAGTTTCACACGCTGAGCTTCCCCTCCGGAAAGAGTCGTGGCAGACTGGCCCAGTTTAATGTAGGACAGTCCTACATCGGCCAGGGTCTGCAGTTTGTGACGAATTTTGGCCACAGAGCTAAAGAATTCCAGACCTTCCTCTACCGTCATTTCCAGGACATCCGCAATGGTTTTTCCCTTATATTTCACCTGCAGTGTTTCCTCATTGTATCGAGCTCCATGACAAACATCACAGTCAACATAGACATCCGGCAGAAAATGCATGGAGATTTTGCGGATCCCGTCTCCCTGACAGGCTTCACAGCGTCCGCCCTTTACATTGAAGGAGAAACGGGATTTGGTGAATCCCAGCATTTTGGCCTCTTTGGTTTGAGCAAACAAATCACGGATATCATCAAAAACGCCCGTATATGTAGCCGGATTGGATCTTGGAGTTCTGCCAATCGGATCCTGACCAATTTCAATGAGTTTATCAATTTCATCCAGCCCCTGAATTTCTTTTGCCTGACCTGGTTTAACCCGCAGACGGCCCAGATTGTGCTGGATGGTATGCGTCAGAACTTCCGTCACCAGAGAAGACTTCCCAGAACCGGAAACTCCGGTTACAACGGTTAACGTTCCCAGCGGAAACTCCACATTTACATTTTTAAGGTTGTTCTGAACAGCTCCGATAACTTTCAAAGCTTTCCCATTTCCCTTTTTCCGTTCGGCTGGAACAGGAATGCTTTCTTTTCCCGAGAGATAACGGCCTGTCACAGAATCGTCATTGGCCATGACTTCTTCCGGCGTTCCCTGAGCTACAATGGTTCCTCCATGGACTCCGGCTCCAGGCCCCACATCTACAATGTAGTCAGCAGCCCGCATGGTGTCTTCGTCGTGTTCGACTACAATCAGTGTATTTCCAAGATCCCGCATTTCTTTCATGGTGTTAATCAGACGGTCGTTGTCTCTTTGATGCAGCCCAATGGATGGCTCATCCAGAACATACATGACACCGGTCAGCCGGGAACCAATCTGAGTCGCCAAACGAATCCGCTGGGCTTCTCCACCGGAAAGAGTGGAGGAAATACGATCCAGCGTCAGATACGTGAGACCTACATTTTTCAAAAACTCCAAACGGCTGCGGATTTCTCTTAACACCAGCTCAGAAATATGACGCTGGCTGTCAGACAACTGCAGATTGTCAATAAATCCAATGGCCTGGACCACAGACATCTGAGTCCATTCATAAATGTTTTTCCCGCCTACACGCACAGCCAAAGCCTGCTGGTTTAAACGGGATCCATGACATTCCGGACAAACCGCTTCGCCCAGGAAGCTTTCATACCAGTCACGGCTCCACGCAGATCCAGTTTCCAGATAGCGCCGTTCAATCATGGTGGCAATGCCTTCAATGGGCTCATTCATCTTCCGCTCGAGACCTCTTGATGAGAAAACGGAAAATTCAATCGGAACATCACTTCCATAAAGAATGTAGTTCAGTTCTTTTTTCGTCAGATCCTTAATGGGTTTGTCTTTATCAATGTTGTAGTAGCTTAACAAAGCATCCATTCTCTGCCATTCCTGGTTGTTGGTATCCACAATGTTTTTATAGTAAGCAATACCGCCCTGACGAATGGACAGGTTCTTGTCCGGAATCAGCAAATCCAAATCTACTTTCTGAATGACGCCAATTCCCTTGCACTCATGACAAGCTCCAATCGGCGCGTTGAAAGAGAACAGTTTCGGCTCCAGAGTGGGCACCGTAAACCCGCACACTTTACAGGCGTAATTGCTGGAGAAAAGCATGGTCGTCTCATCGGTCATGACAGAAGCCATTCCATCACCAAGGTTCAGTGCCGTCTGCAAAGAATCATAGTAACGGGTACGATTGTCTCCTTTGACAATTCGATCCACAACCACTTCAATGTTGTGCTTCTGATTTTTGTTTAAAGGCTCCACCTCTTCCAGAAGCTTGATCTCCCCGTCAATACGTGCACGGATAAAACCGTCTTTGATCAGTTTGGCAAAGGTATCTTTAAAGGTTCCTTTTTTCTGACGGGCAATGGGGGCCAAAATCGTAGTTCTTGTCCGGTCTGGAAGTTCCATGATCTGATCAATCATCTCTGTAATGGTCTGGCCGGTAATGGGTTCATTGTGAGTTGGACAGTAAGGCACACCAACACGGGCATACAGCAGACGCAGATAGTCATAGATTTCTGTCACTGTTCCCACAGTGGATCGGGGGTTGTGGGATGTTGTTTTCTGGTCAATGGCAACTGCCGGAGACAAACCGTCAATCTGGTCTACATCCGGTTTTTCAGAGTTGCCTAAAAACATGCGGGCATAGCTGGACAAAGATTCCATATATCTTCTCTGTCCTTCTGCATAAATCGTATCGAAAGCCAGGGATGTTTTTCCGCTTCCGGAAACCCCGGTCATAATAATCATCTT
>JABUSF010000001.1:1638-7094 GCA_021443945.1 Ileibacterium sp. | reverse complement strand
ACAAGTTGTTTTCAGAAGACATTCTGGATGCCAAAATGCTTTATATAAAGCATTTCAGCGGCTCGATGGCGTGCTGTTTTCGAACAGCCCGCTTACTATACTGCGATCAAAAGAGCATGTCAACACCCTTTTGTGAAATTTATTCAATAATTCACAAATAACGGCTATTGTACTTTTTATGCTTTTTAAGACTGTAAAATGCACATTAACAACTTCCTATCCACTCTTTTTTTACATTAAAATAAAGTCATCAAAGGTCTTCCAAAATCTTTTGCTTAAGAGTATCCACATGTACTTAACCAGAAAGTTTGCGCTATGAAAATATTGATTATTGAAGATGATATTGCCTTAAACCAAGCGATTCAGAAAGTCTATGCTTCCTGCAATTTTGAAACCCAAGCCTGTTATAACTGGAAGCAAGCCAATTATGAATTAGATCAAAATTTATGTTGGGATTTGTTCGTTCTAGATCTCCATCTTCCAGATGGATCTGGATTGGATTTACTGAGAAAAATCAGAAAGGCAGGACCATTGCCAATCTTGGTCATATCCTCCAATCATAACGAGTCTACGATTCTAAAAACCTACGATCTTGAGGCGGACGATTATATTGAAAAACCGTTTCGTCTTCCAGTGCTAATGGCTAAAACCAAGGCACTTCTGCGACGGGCAGGGAAATATAAATCCGAAATCATTTGGAACGAGTACATCCTTGTTCCAGAATCCGGGACATTAAAGATCGAAGATAAGAATATTGAACTTTCTTCCTCAGAGATTCGGTTGATGGAAGCTTTCTTATCTGATCCCAACCGGATCTTTCCCCGTACCTGGCTTATGAACCTGCTGAACACAGACAGTGATCAAGTCTTAACTTCCAGAATTTATGATTTGAAGAAAAAGCTTAACAATCCAAACGTTCTCAAATCCATTCGAAAGAAGGGATATCGATTCTCATTATGAAGCGCAAAAGTTTTCTGAACATTTTATCAGTTATACTTACCCTTACTCTGATTGGATTATTCATTCATTCCTGTCTAAAACAACAGAGATATCAATTTGCTATCCAGACTGGTATACTGCCGAATTTTACAGAAGTTTCTTTTTTTCAAGCATGGAAAGCCTTAATACACACTCCATGGTTTTGGACTGTCAGTCTTTTTTGGCTAATAATTCAAATTTTTAGGTTTATGGAACGAAATCATTCTCGAAAAAAAGAAAGCGAATATTTTTCAGTTCCCCCATCATCAAATTGGGGCAATCAGGAACGCCAGTATCAAAGCATCATAAAAGAGCAAAACCGACGAATTGAGCATGCAGAGAATTTATTCCATCAAATCAAATCCGCTCTCGGTGCGGCCAGTCTGGAAGCGGACTTATTGGAGATTGAATCTGAACAGAATTTTACTCCTCTGCAAAATCAGCTGGAGAGATGCCGCCAAATTTCTTACAGTTTTTTGAATCAGGACAACAATCCTGCTGATCTTCTTCCTGTTTATATGGAGCAGGAAAACATAGAATTTCTCGTTCAGAAAGCCATTAATAGAATTCACCCTCTGTTAATTAAGGAAGATTTAGAACTGTGCTCAGATATCGAATCTGCTGATCTTCTGCTCGATCGCTTCTGGATGGAAGAAGCGATCGAGACACTGCTGTCCAATGCCGTACGATATGCAAAAAAAGAATCATGTATTTTAATTAAAGGCCGTTTGCTGGATCAGAAATATGAGCTCTCCATTACGAATTCGGGTTCTGTTCCTGAATCCGGAAGTCAAAACTTATTTGAGCGATACTTTACCAGCCAGCCTTCAGATCACCATTATGGTATCGGGCTGCACATGGCTCAAAGCATCGTTTCCAGGCATTATGGATCTATTCAAATTCAAAGCGATTCAAACCATGTCTGCTTTGTAATCCAGATTCCTGTCATGGATTTGGAAAAGGCATCCCGTCTTCTGAACACTTTCCATACAGGCAGCGATAAAAGGAAAAGAGACAAGGAGGAAATATGAGCGAAATTGAATTCGAGATTTGCTGTTTGTGCAAGAGCTTTCGCCATCATCTAAAAACAGAAACTATTTTTCATGATTTTTCTTTATCTATTCCTTCCTCTAAAATCACCTGCATTATCGGGAAGAGCGGAAACGGAAAAACCACTCTGCTAAATTTGCTTGCAGGCCTTACAGAGCCTGACGAAGGAGAAATTTTCTGGAGAGGGGAAAGTATGAAAAATTGGCCAAGATTAAAAAGAGAACGCTGGAGGCGGAACACCGTAGGATACCTTCGTCAGAAACCAATATTAGCCGAAAATGAAACCGTGCGATCCAACATTCAGCTCCCCTTTGCTTTGCAAGGCAAAAAAATAAATACCCCCCTACTTGAGTCTCTTGTACAAGACCTGAACATGAAGAGTTTCATGGATTCATTTGTCTGGCAGATTTCCGCCGGACAGCAGCAAAAGACTGCTTTGATCAGAATTCTGTTGAAAAGTCCGGATCTTCTATTAATGGATGAACCAACATCTTGTTTGGACCGCAAAAGCTCTCGAGAGATTATGGGATTGATTTACAACTGGCAAAGACAACATAATACGACCGTGATTATGGTTACTCATGATCTGGATTTGGCCAAAAATGCAGATCAAATCATCTATATCGAAGAGGGGGATGTGAAGTTGTATGAAAGCCGATAGGCAGAAAGCTGTTTTATCTGTTAAAGGTTTGGGAACTCTCACTTTTGTCCTCTATACCCTTTTAGCCTCTGCTGCCCTGTTTTCCTGTCTGTCTTCTGAAATAAATACATCTTTGACAAATTTCGAGCCAAGAATTGATGCATTATTTTTAACCGATTCAAGTCTTGATGAAAATCAAATCCAGCAGCTTGATTTATTAAAGAGACAGGATCCAGACATTCAATATGCTTTTTTGAAAGCTGAGACTATTCCCTTAAAAACAAATGAGCTGAATTTAGAGATTTCCGTTTTCCGGATGAATACTTTTCCTTTTGCCGCTGAAAATGATCACAGCAGTATTTGGATTGACAGTCAGCTTGCTGTCCAGCATCCCGCTGTTCTTGAGCAGCCGATTGTGCAGAATGCCCGGATCTTTTCCAAACCTGCCTGGTCATATATAGGAGATCTATTTATTCTGGATGACTCTTTATCCTGGCCTATGGCAAACGGGATTATATTTACCGGCATTCAAAACGATATTCAGAATTCGCAAGTCTTAGAAGCCATTCTTCCCGGTATTCAGTTCAGCTCTGATCTGCACAGCTGTTCCAATCCTTTCTTTGGGCAGTTTATTCAAGCAATCATTCAGATTACCGTTTTGGTTTTTCTGATTTGGATTTTCGCTTTTATTCTGAAAGGATGGCAAAAAAAATCATTCATAGAAGAACTTTATATCCACGGAGTTTCTTATCGAGAAATGTTTCATCTAGATATTCAAGATCTAATGCAAAGTGCTTTGCTGTCTCTTTGCATTTTGATCCCGATCATTTACCTCATCCAAAAATATTTTGATGATGTCCAACTCGCAGAATGGGGAATTATTACTCTTCTGATTGGATGGATCTCCCTCTTTCTAGCAACGATAAGCTCCTTTCTCGTTCTTCCGTTTTTCTTAAAGAAACCGTCAAACAAAAGGGTTATATACTTTATCAGAAACGTGCAAAACCGTTTTAGAAGCCTTACCTGGATTCAAAAACAATTTGGGCAGCTTGCCCTGTCTCTAATGGTATTTGTGGTTCTTATGGTTCCAGCGTCTATTTTAGTGGCTAAAGAATTCCATGTCCTTTTCAATACCAACAACCTTCCGGAACATACCATCGTTCGGGTTTCAGAACCTTCAGAAATAAATACAGAAAGCTTTACTGCTCTGGTTCAGTTTATTCACCCCATAAGTTTGGAAAAGGACGATCATCAAATTCTCCTTTCCCTTTCTTCTGAACAAGAAAAGAATGGCATTCCCCTTCTTGGATCTTGGTATCAATTAAAAGGCGGGACTCTTTCAATCACTTATGGCAAAAGGCAGGGGTTTTTAAACCTCAACGGATTTCAGCCATTTCTAACGATCACACTCCTTATGGTTGTTAGTATGGGAACAGCCATTTTATGGGGAATTTACAATCAGCGGCATTTTTCCAAATGCCAACAGCTGCTAAATGAACTGAATCTGTCGAGCAAATATATACAGCACCAAACAATTCTGCTTTGGTTATTTTTTGGAATTGGAATGGTGTTAAGTGCTGTTATATCTTTCCCCTTTTTAGACACTAATGTTTACCTTATATGTATGATTTGGAGCTTCCTTTTTGGAACAGGCTTTATTCCTTTTTTTACATCACTTTTCGGAAATCAAAACTGATAGGCCCTGCCAAAAATTAGCGATTGGCAGGGCCTGTTTTTATAAAATTTGAATTTCAGCAGCTTCCCGTTTTACCAACACCCATGTTCCCATCAATTGGAGGCTTACCAGCAAAGGAATAAGTCCTCCTGCAAGCCATCCTTGCCAAACTAAAAACTGCATCTTTTCCAAGCCAAGAAAAGCAGAAGCAAGAATAAGGCTGCACCAAATTCCTGTGTGAAAACAGCTCTGCTTTTCTATTTGAAGAACTGTTTTTTTCCAGTCAGCCAGTCTCATCCCCTCTTTAATTAGAACTTGGCTGGTCTTTCTTTGAGAAAGAAGCCAGCTTTGTATCTGCAGCAGTGAAGCTGTGATGCAAGAGGTTAGAACAGTAATCATCAAAGAAGTAAATATAACGGCTGTGACACGAATTTGACGAATGTAAGATTTCATTTCTTCATTCCGATCCCGCACAATAACAGATTCCATATTATAACGAGCCGCAATTTCTTCCAGTGCAGAAACAGCTTTTTTAACATCCCTTTCTGCTGGATCTAGACCAACATTGATTTGAATAGATAATGGCGTTTGGACAAAAGCTTTTTCCCAATAAACGGGACCGATCACAAATACCAAGTGCTCAGTGGTTTCATCCAACCCACTTATATGATCCACTAAATCCATTCCCTGTACCTCAAGCCGAACGGAATCCCCCATATATTGATCCAACCGCACCGATACCATTTTTGGATTTTCATTTTCAGCCGGGAGCTTATTTTGTTTGTGATCAAGTATCGATTCCCACTGCTCCCAAGTTAAAAAGACACCATCAGAATTCTTTAGATTCACTGTATACTGAATATCTTTCCATTGATCTTCAGTAGAAAAGATGATCTGAGAAGTTTGAAGGATTCCCTCTTCTGCCAAGCCCTGGCTGTACACCATGTTTGAATATTTGGATAAATTTAAACCAGTTTCTATCTGCGATAAATCTTTAAGCACTCCTTCAATTGTCGGAGTATATGATCTTGAAATCATAGCATTTAAACTCAAAGCACTGCCGTTTGCAGGTTTTCCATTTTCAATCATGGTAATGAAGAGCGAACTCATCAA
>JABUSF010000001.1:0-1618 GCA_021443945.1 Ileibacterium sp. | reverse complement strand
TCCCAGCAATAGAGCAGCTGCTCTTGGAATCGTTCTGTCTTTCCAAATTCTGTACAATTTTTCAAACCTAAAGGACAGGAATCCTTTCCGAGCACTTCGCTTTATTGGAAAAGAATAAATTTTTCTTTCCAAGAATCCAGAAATCAGAAAAATCCATACGCCCGAAAACAGAGGCATCAACCACGCCCAGGAAAGAGAGGCTTCAAGTTTCAGCAAATCAGATAGGATACCGAATCCTTTACCGAAAAGAGCAGTCCAAATCAATCCAGTGATCAACAGGCTAAGTGATAAGCTTACGGCAGCCATAAGCAGACTCATCCAAAGAAACACAATTGTGCACCATTTCTCATAAGCTCCAAGGCTTAAAAACTGCTTTTTAGCCGGAATCCATTTTTCCCGAAGCACGAACCAGGCGTACATCCAAATTATCAAACACCAGAAACCCCCAACTGTTTTCAGAATGCGAAACAACAAAAGATATTGGGGATGATTTCTATACTGGCGGCTGTTCAGCTCGGTATTTAAAGTAACCCATTGAATACTTTCTGCATTCTGATCCATCCAATTCTGAAGCTGCTCTTCCTTTTCAAAAGACCAGATTAATGTCATTCCATTGCTGTTTCCAAAATAGCTGTACCAGTTATTTTCAATATTTTTATTTTCAGTTTGGTATATTCCGCAAATAACCATTTCTCTTTCAGTATTTTCGGCATCTTTAACAACAAATAAGTGATTCAGCACAAGTCCATGGTTCAAAGCAAAACTTTCAGAGACGATCACTTCGTTTTCTGACTGGGGAAGTCTTCCCTGCTGAATCTGAATTGGATAACATTCGAAATCGCTGCTGAAAATCAGGTTTCCCGACAGGCCATTCCAATCTGCTGCTGCTTGTTTTTCGAAGACCAATGTACCACTCCCCGTTTTCAGTTTCCGAAGGATGCTCTCGTCATTGACTAGACTTATATTTACAGAAGCATTCCATGTTCCATAGATTTCCCGGAAAGAGTTTTCATTACTCTGCCAGAAAATATCTTCTAGAATCCAAACGGAGCTCCATACAAACATTCCGCATAGGCAAAACAGAAAATAAAGAACCAACGAGCTCTTATACCGTTTGGTAAACTGTCGGATGATAACTTGCATTCCAAAGTTCATACTTTGTCCTCTTTCCAACTTGAAAGATTGATTAGAGATAGTTTACCCTGCTCCAGAAAATATACTTTTTGAGCATACGATGCGACATACCTGTCATGAGTAACACAAATTATGGTTTTCTTGTTCTGATGAAGAATAGAAAACTGTTCCATGACGGCATCCCTGCTTGAAGCTGGAAGATTTCCAGTTGGCTCATCTGCCAGCACCAATTCTGCATCACTATATAAAGCTCTGGCTACAGCAGTTCTTTGTTTCTGTCCCCCTGAAATCGCATCAGGAAAAAAATTAAGTTTATCCGTAATTCCAAGAGATCCGGCTGCAGAAATTAATTTCCTTCTGTTAACCTTCCGATTCGCAATGAAATCCTTTACAGCTATATTTTCGCGAACCGTTAGAAAAGGAAGCAGTTCAAAATCCTGATGGATATAAGCAATATGATCTAGTCGGCATTTTGCTTTTTGGT
>JABUSF010000019.1:58005-61422 GCA_021443945.1 Ileibacterium sp. | reverse complement strand
AGTGTTTTGGCCACTTCGGTTTTACCGACACCGGTAGGACCGAGGAACAGGAAGGAACCGATGGGACGGTTTTCATCCTGAATCTGTGCTTTGGAACGCAGGATGGCATCGACAACCAGGTCAATGGCATGATCCTGACCAACCACGCGTTTTTCCATTTCGCTCTTGAGATCCAGCAGTTTTTTCCGTTCGGATTCCACCAGACGGGAAACTTCCACACCGGTCCAGCGGGAAATAATCTTGGCGATCATTTCTTCGTTGACGGTTTCCTGAATCAGAGCATCTTCGCCGCCTTCTTCAGCAGCTGCAGCCGCAATTCTGGCCTCCAGTTCCGGGATGGTTCCGTAGCGCAGTTTGGCAGCTTCTTCGTAACGGGCTTCGTTCTGAGCCTGTTCCAGATCCAGCTTGGCTTTTTCCAGAGCCTGCTTGTCTTCTTTGGCCAGTTCGATCATCCGTTTTTCGTCTTCCCACTTGGAATAGAGTTCATCTCTCTTTTCCTGCAGGCGGCCCATTTCTTCTTCGATTTCCTTGCGGCGTTCAACGGTTTTCTTGTCGTCCTCGTCCATCAGAGAAGTCTTTTCGATCTGCAGAAGCATGATTTTGCGCTGCAGTTCGTCCAGTTCCTGAGGCATGGATTCCATTTCCACTTTCAAAGTGGCGCAGGCTTCATCCACCAGGTCGATGGCTTTATCCGGCAGGAAACGGTCGGTAATGTAGCGGTCAGACAGGCTGGCAGCAGCGACCAGGGAATCGTCGTTGATATGAACACCATGGTAGGATTCGAAACGGTCTTTCAGACCGCGCAGAATGGAGATGGTGTCTTCTACGTTTGGTTCTTTGACCTGAACCTGCTGGAAACGTCTTTGCAGGGCCGGGTCTTTTTCAATGTATTTGCGGTATTCATCAAATGTGGTGGCACCGATCATGTGCAGTTCACCACGGGCGAGCATTGGCTTGAGCAGGTTGGCTGCGTCCATGGATCCTTCTGTTTTTCCGGCCCCTACAAGGTTGTGGATTTCATCGATGAACAGAATGATCTGACCGTCGGACTGTTTCACTTCATCCAGAATGGCTTTCAGACGTTCTTCAAATTCGCCACGGTATTTGGCACCGGCGATCAGTCCGCCCATATCCAGTTCAATCAGTTTTTTATCTTTCAGAGATTCCGGGACATCGTCCTTGAAAATACGCCATGCCAGACCTTCTACAGCGGCTGTTTTACCAACACCAGGTTCACCGATGAGGACAGGGTTGTTTTTGGTCTTTCTGGACAGGATCTGCATCATGCGGCGGATTTCGTCGTCACGGCCGATAATTGGGTCGATTTTGCCTTCCCGAACTTCTGCCACCAGATCTTTTCCGTATTTCTTTAAAGCTTCCAGATTGTCTTCTGCATTGGGGGTATCCATTTTGCGGTTTCCCCGTCTTTCCAGTTCTGCCTGATAGCACTGCTGTTCGTTTAAATTAAAGATCTGCACCAGTTTGCGGGAGATATAGGATTTATTGAACATCAATGCAATCCATAATGTCGCAACGCTCAGATAAATTTCATCGTGCTGAGCTGCCCATTTCGCAGCTTTTTCGATGGATTTCTGAACCTCATTGCTGAGATTTACATTGGCTGAGTTGGATTTGACAATGTTTTTCTCTTCAGTGGCAATCATCTGCAGAGCGGTTTTCTTGTCTACGTTCAGACGGTCAAACAAACCGTTTAAAACGTCGTCCTTGAAAATAGCTTCGAGAACATCAATTGTATCAACAGAAGCGTGCTGATGTGCTTTGGCATCGTTGACAGCCTGCATCAGTATACGCTGAAGATTTTCAGACATTTTTTCAAATTCCATACTTACGCCTCCTTTGCTTTATAACAGCTTCATTATAAAAGACGGAAAAATGTGAAACACTTGTTATGCTCACTCTGTAATTTTGAGATGACAGGATACGTTAATATTGATTGTCTGCCAGTCTTTTTCCAGACGGACAGGATTTGGCGGCATAAAAAAGCGGCAGAAGCAAAGGCAACTGCCTGTTTCTGCCGTCAATTGATCTGGTTTTTAAAAGGGGTTTCAGTCTTCCTGCCTGGAAGTATTTTCTTCTTCTTCGTCTTCTCCGGTCAGTTCCACCCGCATGTATTCGTTGATCCAGTCCAGGCGCAGCTCGTCCAGAACGGCTTTGCCAGGCCAGTGGTAGAACAAATCGCCTGCCAGCTCATAGGGAATGACCACATCTGCATCGGTCTCCATCAGCACTTTATTGATCTGACCAAGGCTGGAAAAACCGGCCGTCATCACCCTGGTGCCAGCAAATTTCCGGCAGGCAGCACAAATGGCTTTGGCCGGTTCGCAGTTTTCTTCCAGTTTGTCATAGCTCATGATCAGTCCTTTGGCATGGTTTTCATGGCCAAAGGCTGCCAGAAGCATGGAATCGGCATAGGTCAGCACGCAGGGAATGTTTAAGGTTTTGCAGGCTTTCAGGCACATGAGCCCTTCGTTGCTGGCAGGGATCATGACCACAATCTGTCTGGACAGAGCCGCTGTTTTTCTGGCTTCCGCAAACATGGCCCGAAATCCGGCGGAAATCACCGGCAAAAACAGTTTCTGGTGCTCGGACATAAATTCCAGCATCGCCGCAATGGTGCCGTTGACTTTTGCATGCTCTTTGAGCAGGCCTCTTGCCGGAACCACCACACCTTCCAAAGACAGGTACTGATTGATTTCGCTGAATTCTTTTGGAGAGGCCGTTTCAAGATAAAAGGCCATATCAGAAAGCCTTCTTTCCTTTGGTGTAGGTCATCACCACATCGTAGTTGTCGGCCAGAACCACCAGGTCCGCATCTTTTCCGGCCTGAATGCTTCCCTTGCGGTCATCGATGTTCAGCAGGCAGGCGGGGTTCATGGTGCAGGAGTTGATGGCACTCTGCCAGTCCACCATGGCTTTTTCCACCAGAATCTGCAGTCCCCGGTTGACGTTCAAAGTGCTTCCGGCCAGATTTCCGGCGCCTGTTAAGTGAGCAGATCCGTCTGGATACAGCTCAATTTCGTTGCCGCCAAAGAGAACTTTGGTGCCCACCGGCAAAGATTTGACCATTAAGGAATCGGTGATCATGATGCCGAAGTTTGGCCCTTTGGCTTTAAAGAAATCGTTTAAAGCTGCCAGATGGGAATGGTTTCCATCACAGATGATTTCCCCATACACATTTCGAAACCGGAAAGCCGCTCCCACAAGACCTGGGTTTCTGTGATGGAAGGGGGACATTCCGTTGTAGACGTGAGTCATGCTTTTGGCCCCGTTGGCCACGCCCATTAACGCCTGTTCGTAAGTGGCGGAAGAATGGCCCTGGCTGACGGCAATGCCGTTTTGGGCACAGTAGTGGGTCAGCGCAAAGTCTTTGTCGTGTTCGGTGGCAATGGTGACCAG
>JABUSF010000019.1:56630-57845 GCA_021443945.1 Ileibacterium sp. | reverse complement strand
CTGGCCACGTTTTTCAAAGCGGCGGTCAGAACTTCTTCCGACTGGGTGATGGTGGTGGGAAGCAGCGAAGTGACCCCTTCTTTGACAATGTTTTTGACCCATCGGCGCAGTCCGTCCGGGGTGGCATCGTTGGTATCCCATCCGTAGGCACCATGGGTATGAATATCGATAAAGCCTGGCAGGATTCTTAAATCTTCATAGTCTTCGTCTGCTTCTTTGCAGTTGTACGGAAGGATTGCTTTGATCTTTCCGTCTTCCATTTCGATCTGACATTCCATAAAAGTATCCAGAATCCAGACCCGTCTGCTTTGAATGATCATATATATTTCCTCATTTCTGTTGTTCTTATTATATGACTATACAAAAGAGGCAAGAGAAAAGTGCCGCAAAAAACCGGTTTTCGGTCATGCGGCACTGCATGGTTTGTGATCAGTCGGTGAGACGTTTTTCGATGTTTCCCAGAACCGGATTGATGGCACTGATCAAAAGCAGAGCGTGCGGATCGATGTCCTTGACGATCTTTTTGACGGTACCCACTTCATAGCGGTTGATGACAGAAAGCAGAATTTCTGTCTCCCGTCCGGTATACGCTCCGCTGCCGTCCCAGCACGTTACACCCCGGTGGGTCTGTTCCATAATAGCTTTTTTCACCTCTGGGTTTCGGGTGATGATCAAAGCCATAATGTTGATGTTCTGGTAGTGCACTTTATCGGAGACAAAGTACATGATCACGATAAAGATCAAAGAGTACATGGCAGAAGGCAAAGAGAACAGAAATGCCGACCAGCCCAGTACAAAGAAGTTGATGATGTAGGAAATTTTGCCCACGGAAATATCCGGTGCTTTTTTGGAGAAGTAAACTCCCAGGATATCCAGACCGCCGGCACATCCCCCGGACAGCAGGCACAGGCCGATGCCAAAGCCGCCGATGACCGCTGCAAAAATCGCATTGGACAATGGATCCGGCAGGATGGGCTCGCTCAGAACCGGCAGAAAGGACAGAGCCGTAGACTGAATGATCAGTGACAGGACGGTTTTCACAAAGAATTTATGGGAGATCGACTTCCACGAAAGAATAAACAGCGGAATATTGAAGCAGAAGTTGATGGCTCCGGTTAAAGCGGTGCTTCCCAGAAGCAGAATGGAAATGTTCTGGGCCAAACCGACAAACCCGCCGGTGTTCAGTCCTGCAGGGATCACAAAGAAATTGACCGC
>JABUSF010000019.1:54625-56615 GCA_021443945.1 Ileibacterium sp. | reverse complement strand
CTTCCGCAGATCAGCAGACCGTATTTGTAGAAATTGGATTTTTTCATTGCTTTTTCCTTTCGAGATGACTGTTGACAAGCAGGCGCATGCCTTTGGGCAGTTTGTTGGTGATCCGCCTGCCGTCACTTTTGCCAAAGCCAAAGCACATTCCATCGTAACAAAGGGCTCTCCACCCTTTTTCGCTTTCCATATTCAGCTGCTGGCCGTGAAAAAATTCATCCATGGCTTCCAGACTCACATTGGTCTGGCATTTTGGATAACGGGCCATGCTGGCCGACAGGAAAAAAGCCTGGGCCGGTTCAAAGCGCTTTTTGACAACATCGCCAAGATAGACCCCCTGGCGAAGAACGGTTCCTTTTTTCAGGCTTGTAAAAGGATGGTTCATTCCATAGACACTGATTCGATCTTTCTTATCCACTGTTTTGTAATGACGGTAGCCATCGGGAAGCTGTTCCTTTAAAAAGG
Source organism: Ileibacterium sp. (assembly GCA_021443945.1). Classification (GTDB taxonomy): domain Bacteria; phylum Bacillota_I; class Bacilli_A; order Erysipelotrichales; family Erysipelotrichaceae; genus JABUSF01. Next base: position 56,150 of record JABUSF010000019.1, on the reverse strand, counting down.
CAGCTGCTTCTTTGGGCAGAGTGTCGCTTTTGAGCTCTTTAAGCTCTGCTTCTTCACAGCCTTCTTTTCGAAACTTGGCCATAAAGTGTCCTTCTCCCCCATCCATGGGGAAAATGCGGACGACTTTGGAAGCATCCATTCCCTGGGTCGGAAGGCCTGGACGGCCAAAATCGGCTGAAATGGCTTCCTGCTTCATTTCTGGAAAGTTTTCCAGAATCCAGGAAACGACTTCTTCATTTTCTTCTTTGGCATAGGTGCAGGTGGAATACATCAGCACGCCTCCCGGACGCAGAGCCGGGATGGCATTGGCCAGGATTTCTTTTTGCCGCTTGGCACAAAGCTCAATGTTTTCCAAAGACCACTCCTCTCTGGCAGCATCGTGCTTTTTCATCATTCCTTCTCCCGAGCAGGGAGCATCCACCAGAATTTTGTCAAAGGCCTCAGGCATTTGACAGCAGAGCACTTTGGAATCCATATTGGTCACCATCATGTTTTCCACACCCATCCTCTCCATATTGGAGAGCAGGATCTGGGCCCGCTTGGGCATGATTTCATTGCTCACCAGGAAACCGGTTTTCAGTTTTCCGGCGATCTGGCTGGACTTGCTTCCAGGAGCAGCACAAAGATCCAGAACGGTATCCCCTTCTTCAATGCCCATGGCTTCCACCACAGCACTGGCCGATGGCTCCTGCAGGTAGAACAGACCCATTTGATGGTAAGGATCCAGCCCATACTGGCCTTCCACCATCCAGGCATCTTTGTTGAAGGGAGAGGGTTCTTTTAAAAACTCCAGCCGGTCTTCCAGAAACTGCCTGTCCGTTTTCAAAGGGTTCAGTCTTGCGGACTGGTGCAGAGGTTCTTCCAGACTCTCCAGATAGGCATCCATCTCCTCCGGGATGTATTCTTTCATTCGTTTTAAGAATTGTTCATTCATATCGTTTTTTTCATTCCTTTAAGTTACAGAACGATCATAGTCTATTATTCAATGCAGCAGGTCATTTTTTCATGACTCAAATACAGTTTCCGGGCGAATCCGGCACCCATACGGGGAGCAGGTTCCGGCTGCATTCCAGCCGCATCCAAAAGAAAAGTCGGCATTTTTCTGAAAATAACGGACCGCCTCCTGCAAAGTGACTTTCAGCTGAAAGACTTCGATGTGGGTATGGGGACCGGTGGAGTTTCCGGAATTGCCGCTTAAGGCCAGAACAGTGTCCTGTTTGACCCTCTGCCCGGCTTTGACATAAAAGCGGTTGGACAGATGAGCAAAGGTGACTGCATATAAATTATTCTCAACCTGACAGATCATGGCTATTGTATTGCCCCCTCCAAAAGGCCATCCTTCATAGTTGCCCAAATAGCCTCCATTTGAGGAAACCGGGTTGTCTGCATAGACAATGATTCCATCGGCCGGAGCCTTTACAGGAGTATATAAGGAACTGGCCAGATCCAGACCAAGATGGAGTCCCCCGGCCGGATAGGCCCAGGTTCCTGCGGAGCGGTAGCCGGCGGCTGGAAGCTTGAGCTG
>JABUSF010000019.1:51596-54037 GCA_021443945.1 Ileibacterium sp. | reverse complement strand
CACGCCGAAGCACTAGATCCTAAGTCTAGCGTGTCTGCCAGTTTCACCACGCCCGCGTGGAACTCATCCTATCCAAAAACAGGCAAAAAGTCAATCCATTCCCTTAATGAAGGATGGTGGGAGCGTACCACTTCTCCAGCTCGCTCTGGATGTAATCTTCCACTTTTTTGAGAAGCAGTCCAGTGTAGCTGCCCTGGGGATCCGAAAATCCCTCAGGAAAATCGTCCGTAATCAAACGGATCTGAGGACATTCCGCACTTTGGATTTCACTTCGCTCGTCTTCGAGTTTCAGGATCATTTCAATGATCGGCTGAGCGATTTTTTTAATTAATTCCTGTTCGTTCATCAAATTTACAATAACAAAATATACAGGCATTCTCAATATTCGAATACCGCTGCTTTTTGTAAAAAATACAGCAAAACAGATTTATTTTTTACTCTTCTGTGAAGAAATGCACAAAGAAATCATCGATTTTCTCTCCTGCCGGAATTCTTTTTTAATTTTTGTTTGGATGTTAGAATGAAGGGTATGAAGGTAAGACTATGGCAAGATTAAAAAAGACAAACAAAATCAAGATTACAAATATAAGCAAAACCAGTCAGGAGCCTGAAGCTTCTTCAGCGATGCCAAAAACCGGCCAGGCTGAAAGCAAAGCCCAGGAACTGATGGAATCTCTTGCAGCGGTTCAGGATTCTCATGAAATTAAATCTTCCTATACAGAAGAAGTGAATCTCAAAGCGCAGGAAGAAGAGTCCACCTATGAAATTGATGATTTCTCCAAAGCTCTGCTGGAAAAGAAAACAGAGATTCAGCTGTTTGGAGAAGAAGAACCTGCCCAGCCTGAAAATGCACCCATGAGCCCTGAGGAACTCAAGGAAGCAGAAGATACCATGCATTCTGCACTGGATGAACTTCGCCGCTCAAGAGGTCAGGTTCCCATTGATCAGGAAGAAGAAGACTTCCAGTGGAACCAGACGTTAACTTTTGAAGACCGCTTTGGCGACGAAGATAATTTCACCACTGCTTCCCTCTTTGGAAACGAAGCGTTAAGACCGGACAGCGATAAAGTGGTTTCCGAATACGAAAACACACAAAAGCCGGCGAAGGAAAACTTCATGGAAGAAGTGGAACAGCGCCCGCAGCCGGAACAGAAAAAGAAATGGTTCTTTGGCCGCAAAAAGAAAAACGAGCCGGAACCAGAGATGGAATCGGTGACAGAAGAACGCATTGCCCAAGACGTCCAGACACCGGAAGTCAGCAGCATTCAAAGAACGGATAAGGTTCAAAACGAAACCGAACCGGAAGAGCTGGATCTTTTGCTCACCTCCGCTCCCACGCCTGTTCTTTTCCCAAGCCAGGAAGAGGCTGCTGCCGCTTCTCTTCAGGAACCTGCCATCCCAGCACAGCAGCCTGACAATTCCGAGGAAGAGCCAGCTAAGCCAAAGCGCAAAGTCAGAAAGAAAGCCATTTGGGTGATGGTTGCAATTGTCAGCCTGTTCCTGCTTCTGTTTGGCGGCTATGCCTATAAAGTTCTGGTGTATGATCCAGCCAACACCATTACCGACGTCCAGCAGACAGCCTTTGATAAACTGCGGGATTATGCAGAAGGATTCGACAAAGCGCTGAGTGAAGAAAAGCTGGAACTGCTGGATCTGGAAGATGATTACAAATCTCTTTCCGAAAAACAGAAAACAGAAATCAACCGAATCTTTAAAGAGTTTACCGGCTCCAACGTCAGCGATCTGATTTCTCAGCTGAAAAACTCCAAAACCATTGATTCGGACAGCAACCCGGACTACATTGCCCTTCTGGATTTCGTCAACGCCTACGCATCAAAAGACGAAGCGCAGCAAAACAGCCTGACGCAGTATCTGCAGACCTACAACCGTCTTTCTGATCCTTTAAAAGCCAACATCAACAATGCCATGCAGGCACAGGTTCAAACGGACTTTATGGGTCAGTACAACCAGATTCTGCAGCGCACCGGCCAGGGCGGCAGCAGTGAAGAAGCGCAGCCGGAAGCCGATGCTCAGAATCAGCAGTCTGCCCTGGAGCAGCAGCCGGCAGACTATTCTGCACAGATCCAGGCTTTGCAAAATGAGATTACCCAGCTGCAGAGCGACCGCGACAATTATGCAAGCTTCCTTCAGAGCGAAGGACTGCCTGTGGATGGAGATGCGACACTCGCCGGCTATGACAATGAAATTGCCTACCGTCAGTCTCTGATTAACTCCATGTCCGGACAGTAATGGAGCTGGAATAAAACCCAAATAACTCAAAAGACCTCCCTATACAGAGGAAGCCAGAATTTTGGCTTCACCTGACTGGAGGTCTTTTTAAATATCATTTTTTGTTTTCTGAAAATCAGCAGGGACTGTTTCTGACTCAGTCAGCCACCCACCATCCTGCATCTTGATCGTTCCAGGTCTTTGCAAGATCG
>JABUSF010000019.1:48633-51580 GCA_021443945.1 Ileibacterium sp. | reverse complement strand
CTGAATCCTTTTCAGGAGACCATTCACAATCGGCGCTTCTGGGTGCTTCTTCCTTCATCCGGCTGCTTTTAAAATAGTTTTCTGACAGATTGATTTTCTCAAGCTGGTCGTCCCCTGCAAACAGAGAACTGCACTCCCGAACACTGCTGGTGTTCCACTGAGACAGATCCAAAGATCTTAAGCTGGAACATCCGGCAAACATACGGGTCAGATCGGCTGCTCTGGAGGTATCAAAGCTGGAGGCATCCAGCTGAACAAGACTGGCGCAGCCGGCAAACATTCTGTCCATGCGGGTCACATTGGAGGTATTGAAATGAGAAACATTCAGTTCCTTCACATTGGAGCATCCGGAGAACAAATCCGACATATTAGTTGTTTTGGCAGTATCAAAGCTGGATGGATCCAGGGCTTTCAGACTGCTGCAGCCATAAAACATATTGGACAGATCTTTGACATTGGATGTGTTGAAATGAGAAACATCCAGGTTTTTCAGACTGTGACAATTCCAGAACATCCAGGACATGTCTGTGGTACTGGAGGTATCCCATCCGCTCAAATCCAGATTTTCCAGACCTGTGCATCCCTGAAACATTCCTTCCATATTGGAAATGTCTGCGGTATTCCAGCCGGAAAGATCTAATTCCCGAAGTTTGCTGCAGTTGGCAAACATGTGAGCCATCGATTCGGTTTGGGAAGGATCCATATGCTGAGTATCGATGTTTTGAATGTACTTCAACCCGGAAAAGCTGGCATAGGGCGGAAGAATCAGCTTATCGTTTTCGCTGGTTGGAACCACCTTGATTTCATTGATCATCCGGTTGAAATGACTCATCCAGGGACAGCTTTCCATCACGCCTGCTTCCAGAACCATGATCTCATCGGCGGTGATATACCAGTTTACCCCGCAGTTTCCGGAAGCAATCGCATCAAAGGGGACTTCAAACGTTTTTCCATTCTCCTGCATTTCAACATTCGAACGGCTGAGTTTGGCAGGAGAAGAGTTGGCAATCGTGTTGGCAGCCAGGGAGGCGGAGCCAAAACACGGGACTGCCAGAGCTGTGCTTGCAAGAATTGTGAATAGCTTTGTTTTCATAAAATTCTTTTGTCTCAACTTGTTCCTTTCGATCAAAGGAAGTATAGGAATTTGTTAATCAAACCAAAATGAGGATGACCATCAAAAGCAATTTTTCTTTTTTTATCATCCTTATTTGATGTTTTCTTGTTTTTCAGGAACTTCAACCCCGTTCCTTCTCCTGTTTTCGAGCTCATGCCGTAAGAGGGCTTCGAATCTGCAGCTGTCCAAATTGGCCGATTTCTGTTCTTTTTTGGCTCTGTGAAATAATTCACAGCAGTGGATTCCCTTTCGCAGATGGATGGTCAAATCCTCTTCATTGGAAGTTTCAGACATCTGAATGAGATTATTTCTGCTGAATCTCTTTTTTCTTCCAGCTCTTTTCCCTATCAATCAGGAAAAATCCTGCATTGACGAGATGAGGGCTTTCCTAAAAACTAAAATCATAAGGATTTGAAAGAGAGAGAGAGGTAAAAAAATGAAATCCAATCTAATCAAGCTTCTCGCAGCTGCCGGTCTGGCCGTTTCCATGTTTGGCTGCTCAGCTTCACAGCCTGCTGAAACAGAAACTCCAAAAGACAGCGCTGAAGCAGAAGAAACTCCAGCAGTCACGGCTTCCAGTGTCCGGAAAACCCAGTTTGGGGATGTAGAAGGCGTGGAAGAAAATGGTGTGGAAGTCTATTACGGCATTCCATACGGAAAAGAGCCTGTTGGCGAACTTCGCTGGAAAGCTCCTGTGGATCCAGAACCATGGAAAGAAACCAAAGACGTCAAAGAAAAAGAAGAAACAGCTCTTCAGTCTGCTTCCAGCACCAATGAAAAAGGGGAAACAGAAATTACAGCTGTTGGTTCTACCGACTGTCTGAACCTGGATGTTTACACCAAGAAAGATGCCAAGGATCTGCCGGTTGTGGTTTATGTTCACGGCGGCAACAACCAGACTGGAACTTCCTTTGAAATTCCTGGCTACGATATGGTCAAAACCGATGATATCGTTTATGTTTCCGTAAACTACCGTTTAGGTCTGCTGGGCTTTATGAATCTGCCGGCTGTTCTTGATGATGACAATCCAACTGGAAACTTCACCATGCTTGATCTGGCAAAAGCTCTGACTTGGGTCCGCAATAATATTTCTGAATTTGGCGGAGATGCCAGCAATGTAACCATTACCGGATTCTCTGCTGGCGGACGTGATGTCATGGCCATGCTTCTGTCCCCGACTTTTGACGGACTCTTTGACAAAGCCATCGCTTACTCCGGCGGAATGACCATTGCCGACAGCGATGCTTCGGTTGAGAAGATTGCTGAAACCATCGCTCCACTGGTTGTAGAAGACAAAATCGAAGCCACAGAAGAAGCTGCTGCCAAATGGCTGATGGAAGACAACCAGAACGTTACGGACTACCTCAACGGACTGGATGCAGACCGACTGATCAAACTGTTCCCGAATGCAGGCATCCGCATGGCAAAATTCCCTCACCTGTACAATGACGGAATCGTTCTTCCTGAAAAAGGTTTTGACTCCAATACCTATGTCAATGATGTGCCTCTGATGATGGTGACAGGCTCTGAAGAATTCTCCATGTTCGGCTGCTTCGATCCAAGCCTTTCCGAAATGACAGATCCAACCGCTGCCACTGCATTTGTCAACAAATACGGCGGCGACTTCTATCGTGTCTTCAACACCCAGCTGTCTGCAGAAAAGATGGACGATTCCTATAAGTCCAACATGTATCTTTGCCAGATCAACTATGGGGATACCAACTCTGCCTACACAATCAAAGACTACGGTTCCTTCCACGGAATTTTCGTACCTCTGATTTCTCCAAGTGCAAACAACTACTCCGCTCTGTACGACTTCTCTGAAGCCGGTTA
>JABUSF010000019.1:46692-48566 GCA_021443945.1 Ileibacterium sp. | reverse complement strand
AACCGCCAAGACAGAATGGACCGCCTGGACAAACGACAATCCAAACACTCTGGTTCTGGATGCCAAAGATGGAAAAGGAACTTTCGAAATGGCTGACGTCCGCAAATCCAATGCAGATATCATTTCCGAAATCGAAGCTGACACAACTGTTCCAGAAGAAGAAAAACTGCAGATCGTTCAAAACATTATGAACGGACGCTGGTTCTCTGGTGATCTGGACAGCCACTTCAACACACCAAGCCTCTGGTAACACAGAACCCATCGGATCTGACCGAACAGGATCCAACAGCCCTCAGTTTGACTGGGGGCTTTTTGAGTTCTTTTAAAAGGCTGCCAGGCCACCCTTTTAAAGCCCATCAGATTAGGGTATTCTAGGGGAATCGAAAGTTTTATAAAGGATTTGTTTTATGGATTATTTTTTACTGGCAATTGGCTGTTCCATTTGTATTGGAATGTTTATATGGAGATACAGGGCAGAACCCCGGTCTTTATTTTTAGGTCTGACTTTTCTGGCCGCTCTGGGAAGCACCGCTTTTGCCGCGGCCTATATTATCCTTCGGACGAATAATCCCATCATGTGCTTGATTGTGATGATCTGTTTTTTGATTGCAATGCTTCTGCTGCTTTGCAGTCCGTTGTTTTTAACCATTGCTTTTTTGTCCAGCGGGATTCGTCTCATCAAAAAAGAAGGCCGAAGACTGACCAATCTGCTTTCTCTGGCGTTTGGCCTTGCTCTTCTGATCCTTCCCTTTGCCACCAGTTTTTGTCTGAAGATGTGTCAGTCCAGTTCTCTGGCCATGACCATTTATAATTTGTTTGCTCTTTTAATGAACTATCTGATTGTCATCATGTCCTTGTACACCGTTTCCAGCATGCTGAATCTGATTCACTTTCGCAAACCGAAATTTGACTATGTGGTCGTTCTTGGCAGCGGCATTTTTGGAACGGAAGTGCCTCCTCTGCTGGCCAGCCGTATTGAAAAAGGAATGGAGATTTGCCGAAAAAGCCCAGGATGCAAAATGATCGTTTCCGGCGGACAGGGTCCTGGTGAAGATATTCCAGAGGCTCATGCCATGGCCCAATACGCTTTGGATCACGGTTTTGGGCCGGAAGATCTTTTGATGGAGGATCAGTCCAGAAACACCTGGGAAAACCTGCTTTTCAGCAAAGAACTCATGACAGAAGGAAGCCGGTTTGCGCTGGCCACCAATGATTATCATGTCTTCCGTGCTCTGCTCATTGCCAGACAGCTGAAGCTGAAATGCAAAGGGTATGGATCCAAAACAAAGTTCTACTTTATGCTCAATGCCTATCTTCGGGAACTTGTCGGCTATCTGTACTTAAAGCGAAAACTGTACACCGCCATCTGCATTGGGGTGGGAATTCTCTTCACGGTGTTCTCGTTTTTCTGAGCACGAATTCCGCTCATCATCCAAATAGGATCCTCTCCCATTTGGAACGGACAGTCCGAATGAGATTCTATGACAGCTGTCATTTTGTTTCTAAGCTATTCAAATTCATTCCAATGTGCTACACTTTGGTAGCGCCGATGTAGCACAGTTGGCAGTGCAACGCACTCGTAACGCGTAGGTCGTAGGTTCGAGCCCTATCATCGGCACCATTTGAAAAACAAGTCTTCCTTCGGGGAGGCTTTTTTATTTGGAATCTGCTTAAAACTGTTGAAATCGTCTTCAATTTATAAAAATCTTTTGATATTTAACCAATGAAGGATAAACTTTTGCTACGATGAAGGCAATCGTTTAATTGATTTGAGGATCCTTTATGCAAAAACAAAAATCCATTGAATATTATCACAAGGTTCAAAGGCGTCTGCTGAAGCCCTGTCTTCTTGCCTGCAAAGTCGGCCTGGGATC
>JABUSF010000019.1:42550-45182 GCA_021443945.1 Ileibacterium sp. | reverse complement strand
ATGCTTGCTTTGAAGAAAACCCACTGGATGAAGGGAATGGAAAAACAAAAGAAGGAAGCCGATGCTCACGCCTGATAACCAGGAAAAGTCTGTTCAAATCATTCTTCAGACGGCTGCATCCCTTTCGGATCGAACTCCTTTGATCATTGCTATTGACGGGCCCTGCGGATCTGGAAAAACCACGCTGGCTTCCCATCTGGCCCGAGAACTGGATGCACAGACCGTTCATTTAGATGATTTTTATCTGCAGCCTTTTCAAAGAACACCTCAAAGGCTTGCTCAGCCAGGAGGGAATCTGGATCGGGAAAGGCTGCTGGAACAGGTGCTGATTCCTCTGAAAGATCATCAATCCTGCGAATACCAAATCTTTGACTGCAGCTGTTTGGCTTTGACGGAAAGCAGGCAATTGAATCCAGAAAAAGCAGTAATCGTGGAAGGCTCTTATGCTCTTCATCCAGACCTTTCTGATTACTATGATTTAAAAATTGTAATGACCATTCCAAAGCCGGAACAGATCAGAAGACTAAAGCACAGAGAACCAGCCTTTAAGATGGAAATGTTTATAAATCGCTGGATTCCGATGGAAGAGAACTACCATAAAACCTTTCGTGTATTTGAACAGGCCAATATTTTAATTTGACAAAAAGCTCCTTTTATTTTGGAAACAATAAATTTTAATAATTTTCTGGAAAAGTTAAAAAAAGAAGCTTCTCTTCTCTGGAACAGATGATCTGTCCAGGAATTCATGAAGCTTCTTTTTATTGTCTTTTATTTCTCAATAATCCTTTTTTACAGTTGTTTCTCACAGTTTATTGCTTGTTTTTCCAAAGTTATAAACTTGATCTCTTTCGTACTTCCGAAAGAAGCAGTCATAGATGAGTTATTTTGGCAAGCGGTTACAAATATAAATTTTCTTCCTAAAAATGACAAATGTCAATTCTGATAATGAGCAAAAAATAAGGGTATATTTTTACTGAACCAAAGGGAAAGCTGTGCTTTGCACAATAGGAAAAATTGAGAAAGGAAGATATAAAATGAACAAACTTTGGAAGATTATGGCTGCCGGAACAATGGCTTTGTCTATGGCTGCCTGCTCCAACTCCGGATCCACTGGCGGATCTTCTGGAAGCTCAGATGCATTAAGCGGAACCTATTCCATTCACGTTGAAGGCGATGACTGGGGTGCTGCAGTTGATCAGGTTGTAATCGAACTGAACAAAGAAGTTGAAGGTGTTTCAAAAGACACATTCACCGTTTCTGAACACAAACAGGCCACTGACTGGACTAAAGAAGATACTCCAGTGGTGGAAGCTGATTTCGACCGCGTTGTAGAAGATGCTTATACATCCGATGCCAATGGTGAAAAAGTAGACGGACCAAGCAAATACGTCACATTGAAACTGTACACTTCTCCCAACGATGGATCTCCATTCCTGTATACGATGGCAACAAGCTTCAATACATGGGCTGATCCATATGAACTGACTTTCAAAGTTGCAGAAGGCAAATCCTTAAAAGCTGACGGCGTTGAAATTTCTGACTTTACAGTGACCGGCAAACCAGCCAGCAAAACAACTGAAGCAGATGTCTTCAAAGCTTCCAACTTCAAATCCAAAGACGGATATGACATTAACTATTCCCTGTTCACACCTGAAAAAGAATCCAAAACTCTGTTTGTATGGCTCCATGGTATGGGTGAAGGCGGAGCTGCTCAGGTAGAAGGCACAGACTGGATGGTACCAGTATTGGCAAACGAAGTCACTGAATACTCCAAAGAAGCTTTCCAGACAGCTGTTGGCGGCGCCAACGTCCTGGTTCCACAGGCTCCAACGTATTGGATGGATACGACTGGTGATGCATCCGATTCTGAAAACCGTTTGAATGCTGCGGACGGAACTTCTGCTTATACAGAATCTCTCCATGAGCTGATTGCAAAAGTGAAAGAAGAAACCAAATCTGAAAAAGTTGTCATTGCCGGATGCTCCAATGGCGGTTACATGACAGTTGTTATGGCTATGAACTATGGCGATGAATACGATGGTTATGTACCAATCTGTGAAGCTGTACCAGATGACAAAATTACAGATGAACAGATTCAGAAAATGGCTTCCCTGCCAATGTATTTTATCTGGGCTGAAAACGACCCAACCGTTGATCCATCCACTCACGAAGTTCCAACCGTTAAACGCTTGAAAGATGCTGGCGGAACGGATATTCAGGTTGCTACAACGGCTGATGTTCAGGATACTTCTGGACGTTTCAAAGACGACGAAGGCAAACCATATCAGTACTCTGGTCACTGGAGCTGGGTAACATTCGATAATGGTGAAGCTGTTACCAACGATACCGGCGTAAAAGCTTGGGATTGGATTGGCGAAAAAGTAAAATAAGCAATCGAAAAATTGCACAGCGAACTGAACTTGGTATCATAATTTTTGTCCAAAAGAGACTTCCATCCCCGAAGTCTCTTTTCTCTGTTTTCAGGATCTGCTGCTCCCAGCCCTGGCCTGCTCAGGCCTCCGATCAGAATCATAAAACTGTATCAAACGAACAAAAGGGCCTCAGCTCCATTGTGGAACTGAGGCCCTTGCTTAATCCAGCGGCTTTCTATTTTTGCCTTGCGGCTATCGTC
>JABUSF010000019.1:32721-37658 GCA_021443945.1 Ileibacterium sp. | reverse complement strand
GGTTGGCTGTTAACAACAGCTTGCTTAATATAACTCAGCCAATAATATATTGCAAGCAATATATCTCAGAAATTTCACTTTTTAAAACCGTCTGACTGGCTGCTGTGTTCAGGATCAAAATTCCTGAAGCACTGCCATTGTAAGCCTATTCACTTTATGATTTCAACTAAAAAACAATAAAAAGTGCAATATGAATAAGAAACAAACAATAAAACAGCTGTCTTTTCCTGTTGGGAAAGGACAGCTGTTTTAACATGACTGAAATTCATGAATTCAGACTTATTTTTCAAAAATTAAATATCCAGTTTTAAATCCTCATCGGTATAAATTCCCTGCTTGAGGCAGAGTTTATGAAATGTCCAGGTCAGTACAGCCGGCAGAACAAAAGAAATTAAAACCAGGCCTGCCCAGTCAAATGGTGTAATGGAACCTCTTGTTCCCGCAGCAACATCATTCATCCAGCCGGTAATCACGCCAATTTGTCCAACCAGTCCGCAGGTTCCCATTCCACTGGATACAGGCGCTCCGTTCATGGTCAGCTTAAACACGCAGCTGGCAATTGGACCTGTAATAGCGCTGGCAGCAATCGTTGGAATCCAGATCACCGGTTTGCGGACAATATTGCCCATCTGAAGCATGGAAGTCCCAATTCCCTGGGCAAAAAGGCCGCCCCATCCGTTTGCTTTAAAGCTCTGCACCGCAAAGCCAACCATCTGCGTACAGCATCCAGCTAAAGCTGCCCCGCCTGCTAAGCCGGTCAAAGACAGCGCGGCACAAATGGCTGCAGAACTGATCGGAAGAGTAAGGATGATTCCTACAACCACAGAGACAATGATCCCCATAATAAACGGCTGCTGTTCCACAGCCCACATAATGGCCTGACCAGTCGCCATAGCGGCTGCTCCAATGGCCGGTGCAAAAGCCATGGAGAGCAGAACCCCTGCACAGATCGTCACAAACGGAGTCACAATAATATCCAGTCTGGTTTCCTTCGAAATCATTTTTCCAATTTCAGCTGCTGCAATAGCAACAAAATAAACCGAAAGCGGTCCTCCCGCTCCCCCAAGACTGTCTGCTGCTGCTCCAACCGCAAGAAGCGAGAACAGAACAAGGTTTGGTGCGTGAAGACTCACACCAATCGCCGCTGCCATCGCTGGTCCTTTTACCCCGGAAGCAAAGGTTCCAATTTCAACCAGTACCGGCATATTGAGCAGCTGACCCATCGTGGACAGGATGGTTCCCATCAGCAGGGAGGCAAAAAGCCCCTGAGCCATAGCGCCCAGAGCGTCGATTCCGTACCTCCTGGCGCTGACTTCAATGTCTTTGCGTCCTAAAAAAGATGCCACATTATTCATTTTAATTCCCTCTCTCATGCAGAGTAATTCTGCAATTGAACAAAAGTATAGTCCTGAATCTGTCACCTGTATACTTTTCATGTAAAGTTTTAAGATTTTTTCCTGCATCAGGCTTTCAAAGCCAAAATAAAAAAGCTGGAGGAATCAGTTCACCATTCCTTCCAGCTTAGGGTTGATCTTCACTCGGTAATCGGGATCTGCTTTCAAAAAAGAAAGTATTTCTTCGACATACGTATTAACCAGAGAAAAAGAGTTGGGATCTGTCACCCAGCGCATGGCCACTCCCAGTCCGATGTTTCGAAGAGACTCAAAGATAATCACACTGTCCTGTGTCAGAGGAATCTGACCGGTCTTTTTCGCAAGATCGATCTGTTCAATGATTCTCGGTACCAGACCAGAAATATATTTCTCTGTGGCTGTACTGTTTCCCAGACAATAAGAAATGTATTTCTTAAACAGTTCCGGCTTTGTTTTTTCTGCCTGAACCAGGGAAAAGGAAACAGTCATGATCACTTTTCCAAGATGATCATCAGGATCCGACTCGCTGTCCCACATTCTCTCGAGACTTTCGACCGCTCCTTCAAAGTAATTCATTATGATTCTTTCTTTTGAATCGATGTATTTGTAAAAAGTTGGCTTGGTAATGCCTGCTGCCTTGCAGATATCGGAAACAGATACACCATCCATCCCCCGTTCTCCAAAAAGCTGCATCGCTGCTTTTTGAATGTGATCCAGTTTCTGCCTGGTTTGAGCTTCCGTGTTTTTACGCATGAACCGGCTCCTTTAATTCCTGATAACCAAGTGTATCTTTCAGTACTGACATAAACCGCTGCTTCACGTCCACTTCCCCTTTGCATAAGGACCAGTAGGCCGCATAGCCAAGAAGCAGATCGACCAGAGCCAAAGATAAAGGAACGGTTTCCTGTGGGGTGGTGATGGACCCTTCCTTCTTTGCTGAGTTGATAACATCGAACAAAGTCTGCAGAAGCTCGCTGCGGTAAACGAAAATTGACTGTTCTCCTGCATCAAAATTATGAATGAACAGGTGAGCCAGCAGTTCCGGACCGTTTTCTGTCAGAGCGTCAATGTAAAAATCAAACGTATCAAGGACACACTGTCCCCACGAGCCGTGAAGATCCCTGTCATCCCAACCTGGCTGATGGGCAATCAGCAGCTTGGCGTAGTAATGAATCAGAAGAGATCCTTTGGACGCAGCAAACTTATAAAAAGTCGGCTTTGTAATCTGACATTTCTGGCAGATTTCCAGAACCGTTACTGATTCAAACCCTTTTTCCCGAAACAGCTCGAGGGCTGTCGTCTGGATTATGCTCTCTAAATCTCGTCTCGCCATTTTCAAATCCTTAACAGAACTCCGCGGGTTCAAAACTTTACCGCAGTAAATCCTTCTGTCTTCTTTACAATACAAAAAAGAAACAAAACAATCAATAATGCATTAGATAATCCCGAAAAAATACGCTCATTCGGTACACTTTCTGGTTGTTTGTTTGATGCTTTTAACGCAAATATCAATCTCTATATATTGTAATTAGTAACTACGTATTTGAGAGGTCATGGTATCAGGCAGCTCTTACCCGGGTAAAGAAATGTACGGTTGTCTGCAGGAAGCTCAAAGGCAGCAAAGCGATCCCATCCTGCCAATATCCATTGGCAATATAGTGAATCGGCCTTTGGTAAATTTCATCCGCCTCTTCCTGACTGATTTTCCTGTTTCGAACCATCGCATTCAGCACGACTTTCTGCTTAAGCTTGGCAGCATCAAAATGGTCAGAAAGCTGAAAACTGCTTGGGGACTGTGGAATTCCTGCCAGCAGCGTCGCTTCTTCCACATTCAGCTGACTTGGCTCGCATTCAAAATATCCCTGGCAGGCTTCTTTGATACCGATGTATTCATCCCCGTAATTGATGATATTGACATACAGGGCCAGAATTTCGTCTTTTGTGTACAGATTTTCAAGACGGAAGGCCTGGAAGATTTCCGTGCTCTTCCATTCAATCCCCTTGTCATACTGCTGATACAGGTTTTTAACCACCTGCTGGGTAATGGTGGATCCCCCCGATTTCTGAGCAAATGGCAGAAGCTGACTGATGACAGCGCGAATCAGACTCAGCAGATCCACAGCACCGTGGCTGTAATACCGGCCATCCTCCACGCAGATGGTTGCGGTGAGCAAATCTGGTGAAATCTGATCGTAGGGAACAAAGTCCTCCCTGGCCATTACTTTTTCACAAAGGCTTTGTATAGGGGTTGCCTGCTCAAGCTTTTCAGCGGATTTCCAGCCATTAAAGCAGAACAATCCGCCAAGAAGAGCTGCTGCTGTAATGAACAGGACAAGTATAAATCCAAACACTTTTTTCATAGTTCTTTCCATGCTTTCATCTCAAGGATATCACAGCCGTTCCTCACTTACGGTGCAGTTGAAACGACAAAAGAAAAAGCAGACCAAAATGTCTGCTTTTTGCTTTATCGTTGTGAATTCACGGACTTCATGATCTGGCGAATCTGTGCTTCACTGGGTTTACGCCCCATCTGCAGAAACATTGCACGGATCATTTTCTCATTGATTGGTGGGTTTTCCTTCAATTCCTTTTCAAATTTTTTCTTTGTGAGAAAGAAGGTGATGACAGCTCCGATCAGAGCGCCCACCAGAGTGAATATGATTGAAGACCATAATGCATCCATACTGTTTACCCCATTTCCTTGCTTTGTATTTTACAATGATTCCTATTTCCATTCAAGACTCTAAGAAATCCTCTAAATCTTCTTTGTGATTTCATTCGAATCAGTTTTTTTCTTACCCAGAAAACTGTTTTTATTATCTTTTTCTTCCGCCTTTTCTGGTTTTCCTTCCACCATCAGAACAGCTGCAAAAATCATCAGTCCGCCCAGTACCATGATCCAGCTTTTCGTTTCCTTTAAGATCAGCCAGCCAAAAAGATTGGCCCAAAGGCTTTCTGTAGAAAGCAGAACACTGGCATTGGAAGGAGAGGTATATTTCTGCGCAGCGGTCTGCAGCAAATAGCAGACAAACGTGGCCAGAACAATGCTGTAAAGGCAGGACAGGACAGCCTGCAGGTCAATCGGTTTAGGCTGCTGACCGGGCAGAAAGGCAAAAGGCAAAGACAGAGCCGCTGCCGTTGTCATTTGCACGGCATTCATGGTCCATGGATTTTCATCCTGAACTCCGTTTAATGCCACAATCTGACAGGCAAAGAAAAATGCACAAATCAAAGACAGCAAATCCCCAAACCGAAACTGAAAGCTTCCTTCAGAAAGAGAAAGACATCCAATCCCTGCCAGGCAAATCAACGAAGCCGCCAGGATTCTTCCCGTTGGCTTCTGCTTTAGAAACAGCCAGGCAATGTATGGAACCAGAACAACATTGACGGATGTTAAAAAGGCATTCATTCCAGTTTCTGTCAGATCCAGTCCGACCGTCTGAAAGGCAAACGCCAGATACAGAAACAATCCCGACAAAGCCCCTTTTTTGATCAGTGCAAGACCGATCGGCTCTTTTTGAAACCAGACAGGAATCCAGGAAAGAAGAGCGGCTCCGACAAACC
>JABUSF010000019.1:29143-30251 GCA_021443945.1 Ileibacterium sp. | reverse complement strand
GTCAGCCAGAATGTCTTCCAGAGTCGTTTCCACCACATCTGCTTCAATGATCTCTTCTTCTTTCTTTTTTCTAGCCATGGTTCACTTCCTTTGCAAAGTCATCTTCAAGGGTGAAGACAACATTTTCTTCAATCCAGCGGCGGCGCAGCTCGGCTTTGTTTCCCATCAGCTCGCTGATTCTCTTTTCAGCCAGACGGCCGTCGTCCAGAGTCACACGAAGCAGAGTGCGGGTGGCCGGGTTCATGGTGGTATCCCACAGCTGGCTGGCATTCATTTCACCAAGACCTTTGTATCGGGTAATGGTGTAATTGCCTTTCATTTCTTTTTTCTTTTCATCCAGTTCTTCGTTGCTGAAAACGTAATGTTCTGTTTTCTTGTCTGCAATTCGAAACAGAGGAGGCAGGGCAATATAGAGCATTCCTTCTTCAATCAGCGGCCGCATATAGCGGTAAAAGAAGGTCAGCAGCAGGTTCTGAATGTGAGCCCCGTCATCATCCGCATCGGTCATGATGATGACTTTGTAGTAATTGGAATCCTTGGCGGAAAAACTGGAACCCACGCCTGCTCCCAGGGTATGAATAATGGTGGAAAGCTCTTCGTTTTTTTCCACAGCATCCATGGAGACTTTTTCCGTATTCAAAACCTTTCCCCGCAATGGAAGAATGGCCTGATATTTGGAATCTCTTCCCTGCTTGGCAGAACCGCCGGCAGAATCCCCTTCCACCAGATACAGTTCTTTTCGTCTGGCATCTTTGGACTGGGCATGAACAAGCTTTCCGGAAATGAGCTTCTGCGCTCTGTCTTTGCCTTTGGCAGAACGGGCTTCATCCCTTGCCTTTCTGGCTTCCGCCCGAACCTGAGCGGCTTTGATCATTTTACGGACCAGAGTATCCGCAATTTCTTTATGTTCGTCCAGATAGTAGCGGAGCTTTTCGGAAATGACATTGTCGACCGCTCCTTTGGCTTCCGGTGTTCCCAGTTTTCCTTTGGTCTGTCCTTCAAACTGGAGCAGACTTTCCGGAACGGTGACATGAATGACCAGCGTCAGTCCTTCCCGAATGTCAGCTCCCTCTAAAGACTTGTCTTTTTCCTTTAACAGACCGGCTCT
>JABUSF010000019.1:25815-29042 GCA_021443945.1 Ileibacterium sp. | reverse complement strand
TCCTGATAATCGTCGCAGTACTGGAAAGCCACCTGAACCTGAATGCCGTTGGCTTCCCCCTCAAAGGAAACCACTTGATCCATGGGTGTGTGATCGGAGTCAATTTCCTCTACGAAGGCTTTTAATCCATCTTCGTACTGGAAGGTTTCAGACCGTTTGTTTTCGCGGTCATCTTCCACGGTTATTTTTAATCCTTTTAAAAGGAAGGCATCTTCCTGAGCTCTTTCTTTAATTTTGAAATAAGAGAATCTGGGAGATTTGAAAATCTCCGGGTTGGGCAGAAAGGTCACCGTGGAGCCGGTTCCTTTTGCTTTTCCCTTCTTTTTCAGTCCGGAGTTTTTTCTGCCTCCGTCTGTAAATTCCATTTCCCACAGGTCTTTGCCGTCACGGACTTCAATTTTGACCCATGAGCAAAGAGCGTTCACAACTGAGGCTCCAACACCATGCAGCCCGCCGGAAGCTTTGTACTGTTCACCGGAGAATTTTCCTCCTGCATGAAGCACTGTAAAAATAACTTCCAGAGCAGAAACACCAGAAGAATGCATTCCCACAGGCATTCCGCGTCCCTGGTCGGCAATGGTAATGGACCCGTCGCTGTTCAGCCGGATCAGAATTTCATTTCCAAATCCGTTTAAGGCTTCATCGATGGAGTTGTCCAAAATTTCCCACACCAGATGATGCAGACCTCTTGTATCGGTGGATCCGATGTACATGCCCGGGCGCTTCCGGACCGCATCGAGCCCCTCAAGAATAACAATGGAACTTTCATCATAAGAAGACTTCGTCATTTCTATCGCTCCTTTTCTAATGCGAAACATTAATAACATTCATTGAACTTTTTGTCCAAGACGATTCTTTTTCAAACGGCAATCTCTCCAGGAAACTCTTGTCATCTACTCTTTTGTGTGTGTTAGAATGATCCCACAAAGGAGAAAAGTGAATTTTATATGTTTCTGGTTAAATTTATCGGATGTGTTCTTTTAGGATATCTTCTTGGATCTGTCCCTTTTGCGCTTGTGATCGGTAAGGGGATTTATAAAACCGACCTGCGCACCAAAGGCTCCGGCAATCTGGGCGGAACCAACGCAGGACGTGTGCTTGGCAAGAAAGTCGGACTGCTCGTCATCAGCCTGGATATTCTGAAGGTTGTTTTTGCAGTGTGGGCAGCTTCCTACGTTTCTACAGCCTGCGCCATGTGCACTGGTGTAGCCTGCTGTGTCGGTCACTGCTGGCCAGTCTTCAACCATTTCAAAGGCGGAAAGGCAGTTGCCACCATGTTTGGATTCCTGCTTTCCATTTCCATCTTTGTCTTCCATAACGGTCTGTATTTCTTTGGACCGCTGGTGATGTTTCTGTCCATGCTGTACATCTTTAAAATGGTGTCTCTGGCCTCCATTTCGGCAGCCATTTGCTCCACCATTCAGATCGTATCCCTGAACTTTTCCTTTTCCGTCAACAACTGCCTGCTGATTATAGCAAGCATCGGTTTAAGCCTGCTGGTGACCATTCGCCACAAAGCCAACATCGAGAAAGTCAAATCCGGAAAAGAAGGAAAAATCACCTGGATGTAATCCTTTCGCGAAGAGCCTGCTCTTCGCTTTTCTTTTTGCCTTCCCTGTTTTTTCACCTTCGTTTGCCGGGAGCCGGAAATTCACACTCTTCTGTTTGAATCATAGGCGAGGAGTTTCTATGTGCAATTATCTTTACTACAACTATCCCAAAGCCTGTCTTGTCCAGGTCAGCCAGAACGAAGAAATCTGCATCCCCTGCCCCAGCATAAAATCCTGGCTGGAAGAGCAGGCTCTGCAGTATGGATCCACTTTAAAAGGCCGAAAGGAAGCCTTTGCAAAAATGATGAAAGTCCGCAAGTTTCTTCCGGCCATCATCTGTCTGGATCCTGTCATCATCTATTTTCCCGAAGATGCAGCCATCAAAGATGAAACACGATGGATCTGTTGGCAAAGCATTGAAAAAATCCAGTACACCTCCGCCACAGCCATTGTTTATTTTCGGGACGGAATGGTTTTGAACCTGTCCCACCCCAGACGAATCCGAAGGATCTGCGACAAGCTGTATTTATATGTCCGTCTGATGAACCATCCTGTTTCCTCTTTTCAATGATTCGCGCAATTTTGACGCTTCTCAATCCGTTTCTCATTATACTCGATCTCTTTGATGAGTGTAACTCTGCTCCATTTTTTTCGAACAGCGGATCTTGTCTGTTCTCTTTTTTCCCACACAAAAAAGCAGCTGCCTTTCCAAAAACGGATCAGACAGCTGCTGTTCTGCAGGATTCAAGCTTATTCGTCGCAGTCTTCGCAATAGGCATCTTCCATACTGCGTTCATGTCTTAAAGTATTCACGCCCATTCCATCGATGCAGATCATAGCGTCGTTTTCCAGACGGCTGACCTCCACAATGGTCATAGATGGGTATGGAGCTTCCACAAAATTTTCAAAGACTCTCAAAAACTCATCTTTTAAATGCAGATCAGTCAGATAAACCGTGAATTTGAGAATATGGTCAAACCGCAGATCAAATTCGTGCAGTACATCCTGAATGTTGTAGCAGGCACTGACACACTGGTCGTGAAAAGCGGAGCCAGAACCGGTCTGACCGGAGAAGTAGAAGAAATCACCGAGCTGAACGATGCTGCTGATGCAGTCATATCCAGGCTGACGGTCTCCTGTTTTTAAAAATGTGTTCATTCCATGAGGTCCTTATTCGACAATATCGTCTTCTGTTCCATTAAAGGATACCAGAATTTCTCTGGGCTTGCTTCCATTTGCCGGACCAATAATTCCGTTCATCTCCAGCACATCCATTAAGCGGGCCGCTCTGGCATATCCAATGGAGAACCGGCGCTGAATGAGAGAGGTACTGGCTTTGCGGGTGGAAATGACAAACGATTTTACATCGTTGTACAAAGGATCTGCTGCTTCGGGAGAAACAGCTCCTCCCTGGCTTTGAATCTCTTTTAGGGTAATGAAGGCATCGTCGTAAACAGGCTGGGCCTGATCCCGGACGTACTGCGCGATCCGGTTCACCTCTTCATCCTTGATGTAAACGCCCTGAATGCGTCTTGGCGCTGTGTCGCCGTTGTCCAAAAACAGCATGTCACCATATCCCAGCAGCTTTTCCGCTCCGGCCTGGTCCAGAATGGTTCTGGAATCCACCGCAGAGGAAACCGCAAAAGCAATTCGGGATGGAATATTGGATTTAATGAC
>JABUSF010000019.1:18398-24718 GCA_021443945.1 Ileibacterium sp. | reverse complement strand
GTCCTGCCGGACAGATGCTTTTTGAACAGCCGGTGCTGCTGCATCTGGTTCTTCTTTGATCTTTTTGGCTTTGGCAGCCGGCTTTTGTACGGGTTCATCCGAATCGTACAGCCCATTCATAATCTCGTCGGATTTAAAGATCGAGACAATGCCGCTGGTGATTTTGTGTTCCTTTTTCTTTGGCGCCGGTTTTGCAGGGTTGAGCACATCCATATTAAAGGGAACGGCTTCCTCCAGCTCCATCTGCTGCTGGCGGATTTCCTTTTCCTGAGCTTTGATTTGTTTTCTCTCTTCCCGGCGCTCTTTGGAAACCGCTCTGGCTTCCTTGATTTTCTGGCTGGACGCTTCCCTGGCCTGAATCATCCACAGGCGCAGAGATTCCCAGCCAATAAAGACAATGGCCAAAAGAAGAAAGCAGATGGCAAACAGCCAGGCGCCGGCTTTGGAAACTGCCGTGGTTAATACCGCCCCCAACACGGCGCCGATATAACCGCAGGTGGTTTGAGCGCTTCCAAGAACAATGTCCATGGCTTCCTTATTTAAAATGGCCGTCAGACCCCAGGCATCCGAAGCGTTCAAAGAAGGCAGCGCCGCACAAAGGCACCATCCCGGCAGCAGAAAGGCCAGTCCCAGCCATAAGCGGCTGGATACCGTCTGCTTTCCCACCGTCCAAATGTAATACAGGCAGGCAAACAGTCCTGCCAGAAGCAGAGGGATGGCAAAGCTTCCAATCAGCAGCGAGATGATTCCATAGAATATCTTTCCAACGGCTCCCAAACGAAACAGAGTGATGACCGTCATGACAAAAAACAAGGCAATCATCAGCACGGTATAAATTCTCGAAGAGCGCAGGGACCCGCTTTTGGCAGATGCTGCTTTTTTAGCAGGAGTCCTTTTCGTTTTCTTCGTTGCGGTTCTTTTCTTTTTTGCAGCCATTCAAAATCCTTTCTAACAGATCTTTCAACAATCTAAAACAGCCATGCAGAACATGGCTGTTGGTTTTACTTTTCGAAGATTTCAAGAACGACTGGCAGAACCATGGGGCGCTTGGCCGTAGCCTTGAAAATGTATTTGGCAACCCGTTCACGGATCAGTGCCCGGCATTCCAGATTTTCATAGGTTTTCTTTTCCACCATTTCATTGACGGTATCTTCCATAATTTTGGCAACATCCTTGGTGAGGTATTCTGCATCCTTCAAATAGATCAGACCTCTTGTCTGAATGTCAGGACCATTGGTGATCTTTTTGGTTTTGGCATCAACGCCAACCGCAAGAACCATTACCCCGTCGGTGGAAAGGATTTCTCTGTCCTTTAACACCACACCGGCCATGTCCCAGTTTTCCTTGCCGTCGATTAAGGAATCGTGAAGTTCAATGATCTCTTCGCAGTCTTTGAACTGACCATCTTCAAAAGTGGCCACCTGGCCGTTGTCCAGAATGATGATGTTTTCCGGATCAATGCCCATTTCTTCAGCGATCATGGCATTGGCGCACAGCATGCGGTATTCCCCTTTGATTGGGATGTAATACTTTGGCCGGGTCATGTAGATCATCATTTTCAAATCTTCTTTGGCAGGGTGCATTCCAACCACATTTTTATCAATGCGGATAATGGTGCCTTCTTTTTTATAAATGTCATTTTCCATGGCTTTGAAGGCTTTTTCTACACCTGGAATGATAGGAGTGGCAGCGACAATAATGTCGTTTTTGTTGAAGGAAACGTCTTCTACTTCATTGTTGGCAATGTTGCTCATCAGACGGAACAGGCTTCTGCCCTGTCCGGAGATAATGACAACGACGTCATCCAGTTCGTCAATCTGTTTGTTGGAAACCACCAGATCCATGGGCACAGCCGGCGTAATGCTTTCCAGACCGGCCACCAGTTCCTGAATTTCCTTGGT
Organism: Ileibacterium sp.; assembly: GCA_021443945.1. GTDB lineage: Bacteria > Bacillota_I > Bacilli_A > Erysipelotrichales > Erysipelotrichaceae > JABUSF01. Next base: position 22,817 of record JABUSF010000019.1, on the reverse strand, counting down.
ATAAAAACACATTTTGCGGCGGTGTTCAACGCAGCAGGAAATAATCTCCTGAATTCTGTAAACAGACTGCGTATAGATTTCCACAAAAATGCGGCGGTGTTCATTTTCGTTGAGCACACGGTTGAAGTTCGGACTGACTCTGTGCAGCGGGCTGGTGTGTCCATTTCGATCGGCACCCTTGGAATCCTGCATGAGAATAAACACGCCATCATTGGCAAATTTATTCAGCACAGAATAATTGGAGCGGTAGGCATCTTCCAGATCGTCGTAATCTTCAATGAACTCCCCGGAATAGACAATGTAGCCGTTGGCCGTCTTCAGACCAAACCCGTATGCCTGAGGATAGGAGTGGGTCAGTGGTATGAAGGTCACATTCCGTCCGCCAATGCGGCGGGTATCCCCTGCTTTGACAGTTTTGATTTTGACCCCGGAGATCCGGTTTTTCTTCAAAACCTTGCTGATGACAAGGGAGGTAAACGGAGTGGCATAGACATCCGTTTTGATCTGCTTGAGCAGATAAGGCAGCGCCCCCATGACATCGTCATGGCCATGAGTGATGAGAATGCCTTTTAATCGATCTTTGTGCTCGAGAATGTAGGAAAAGTCCGGAGCGATCTCCTCTACACCCAGCGCCTGGTTGGCATCCGGGAATTTAATACCGGTCTCGCAGATGTACAGATCTCCATTGACTTCAATGCAGGTCATGTTTTTTCCGTCTTCGTCCAGTCCTCCCAGCGCAAAGATCCTTACTGTTTCTTTATTTGTTTGTTCCATAATTCTTCTGCTTCCATATTTGTATCCTATCCAGATGATAAATCAATCTTTTATTGGACAGGGATTGTCAAATGCCTTTTCTTAAGCGGCCTTTGCCAAGGCCATTTAATCATTAGGATTATTATACACTGAAATCAGTGTCCCATTGAGAGAAAAGGTATGGGCTTCATCGATGCGCACATTCACCATCATGCCCTGTTCAAGGCCTTCGGCTTTGAAATTGACCAGTTTGTTGGTGTCGGAATACCCGCAGAAGACGTTTGGATCCTTGCGGCTTGGACCATCCACCAGAACAGGAACAACCTGCCCCACCAGTTCTTTATTTTTTTCCAGAGCCAGATCGTTCCAGATTTTATTCAGACGCAGCAGGCGCTCTTTTTTCACATCCAGATCAATTGGATCTTCCATGCGGGCGGCAGGTGTCTGAGGTCTTGGAGAATAAATAAAGGTGAAGGCATTGTCGAATTTGCAGTAGCGGACCACATCCAGAGTGTGCTCAAAGGCTTCATCGCTTTCATTGGGGAATCCGACGATGATGTCGGTGGAGATGGCGGCGTTCGGAATTTTTTCCTTAATCGCATCAAAAAGCTTCAGATAATCTTCCTTAGAATAACGGCGGCCCATCCGGCGCAGAATTTCATCGTCTCCAGACTGCATAGGCAGATGAATATACGGCATGATGTTGTCGTATTTGGCAATGATATCAATCATCTGCAAAGAGAAATCCCATGGATGGCTGGTCATGAAGCGGATTCTTGGAATGCCTGTCTTGGCCACTTCTTCCAGCAGAGCGGCAAAGTCCACTCCTTCATCCAGATCTTTCCCATAGGCATTGACATTCTGACCCAGAAGGGTGATTTCCTGATANCCCAGCTTTTTGAGGGTTTTGACTTCTTCCAAAATGTTGGCCATGGTTCTGGATCTCTGCTTTCCTCTGGTATAAGGAACGATGCAGTAGGTACAGAACTTGTCACAGCCATACATGATGTTGACCCAGGCTTTGTGCTTTTGATAGCGGCGGCTGGGAAGGTTTTCGTACACTTCTCCCTGACGGGAATAAATTTCAACCACTCTCTGACCGTCCATGGCTTTTTCCATCATGTGCGGCAGATCGCTGATGTTGTGGGTGCCAAACAGCAGACGAACCTGGGGATATTTTTCCAGCAGTGTGGTTACAAATCCTTCTTCCTGGGACATACATCCGCAAATCCCAATGACAAGATCCTTGTTTTCACGGTAGAGTTTTTTATAGCTTCCGATTTCTCCCAGAACGTTGTTGGAGGCATTTTCCCGAATGCCGCAGGTGTTCATTAAAATTACATCTGCTCCTTCTGGTTTTTGGTTGTCTGCAAAGCCCATGGATTCCAGAATTCCTCTTAATGTTTCAGAATCCCTTTCATTGGCCTGACAGCCGTAGGTGGAAATGTAATAGGTTTTTCCAGCTCCCAGCTGCTGCTGTTGGTGTGTTAAGGAGAACACATCAATGTAAGGAACCTGTTCTTTATCACGGCGGGCTGCCTGCTTGTGATCGGGCAGATGCCATCCTTCTTTGATTTTCATAGTTTGCTCCCTGGTCATGATTCATGACGCTTCTGTATTGAAAAAGGCCGGAAGGCCTGTTTTTTTTCCGATTCAAATTATAGAAGGTTTTTTCAGCCCTGAAGACAATATTGCTTTACAGCACTGCACGCCTCAGGCTGAAACTTCATTCAATGCAAAATTTCGGACAAGCCAGTATAACACAGGAAAGGACCGCCATGGGCGGTCCTTTTAGTTATTTCGCAATTTCCTGAGCACGGACTTCGCGAATTACATTTACTTTAATCTGTCCGGGATAGGTCAGTTCTGATTCAATTTTTTCACGAATTTGTCTGGCAAGCTGCAGACATTTGAGATCATCTACCTGTTCAGGCTGAACCATAATACGGATTTCACGTCCGGCCTGAATGGCAAAGGCATGGGTGACGCCTTCAAAACCATTGGCAATCTTTTCAAGATTTTCCAAACGGTTAATGTACGCCTGAGCGGATTCCTTGCGGGCTCCGGGGCGTGCAGCAGAAATGGTATCTGCGGCGATGACAAGATGAGAAGTGAGGAATTTTGGTTCCACATCTCCATGGTGAGACTGGATGGCGTTCAGTACGATTTCCTTTTCACCATGTTTTTTACAGAACTTGTACCCAAGTTCGACATGAGAGCCTTCCTGCTGATCGATATTCAGTGCTTTACCGATATCGTGGAGCAGGCCTGCCCGTTTGGCCATATGCTGGTTGAGACCAAGCTCAACAGCCATGGCACCAGCAATCAGAGCCACTTCAATGGAGTGCTGCAGCGCATTTTGACCATAGGAGAAGCGGTATTTCAGTGTACCGATCAGTTTGACGATCTCACGGTCAATCTTACCGATCCCCAGTTTGAAGACAGCTTCTTCACCGGCTTTCTGAATTTCCTGATCCACTTCCTGCTGGAATTTTTTAACGACTTCTTCAATACGGCCTGGCTGAATGCGTCCGTCCTTGATTAAAAATTCAAGAGCAAGACGAGCCACTTCACGCCGGATTGGATTGAAGCATGTGATGGTAATCAAATCCGGCGTATCATCAATGTTCAGTTCCACACCGGTTGCCTGTTCGAAAGCACGGATGTTTCGTCCTTCACGGCCGATAATGCGTCCTTTCATTTCTTCCCCTGGAATAGCGACAACCGATACCGTACGGTCGGTTGTTTCCTGCTGCGCCATTCGTTCAATGGACATGGCAATGATTTCCTGGGCTTTTACATTGGCCTGGCTTCTGGCTTCATCCTCTTTCTCTTTGATGAAAGCCAGCGTTTCATGTTCAATCTGTTTTTCCACCAGGGCAAAGAGTTCTTCTTTGGCTTCCTGACTGGTCATGCGGGCAACACCTTCCAGGACTTCGATCTGTCTGTCGATTTCCTGCTGGAGCTGCTTTTCTTTTCCTTCCAGAGCGGCCAGTCTGTCTTTCACTTTGCGCTGCTGTTCAGACAGGTCCTTCTCTTTCTGGTTCAAAGCTTCATCCCGGAAATTCAGGCTGTCTTCCCGTCGCAGCAGCTTGGTTTCAAGCTCTGTGGCTTCGGCCTTTCTTTCCTTGATTTCCTTTTCTGCTTCCACCTTCATTTCGTGAACCTGGGTCTTTCCGTCCAGAACGGCCTGCTTCACTTTGGCTTCTGCATCGCTTTGTGCTTTTGCTAAAATTTGCTCTGCTTTTTGCTGATCTTTGTTGAGCCCTGCTTTGGTGTACATGGTCATCCCTGCAACACCAATGGCAAGGCCGATTATCCCGGACAGAACAATAATCAAAATCGTCATTTGGTTAGTCCTCTGTCCTTCTATAAGTAAAACAACGTAATTATATCCAAAATCCATAGCCTTGTCTATGTATCACACAATTGCTGAGACTTGACTAACTTTTAAAAACTCCTTCGATATTTAAAGCGGATCTGCTGATTTTTGCATAAAATCTTACTGCTTTCCCGTAAAACAGGCAAAAACAAGCCTATAAAGAATGGAATTGTAAGCCTTTTTAATCCCCTGAAAAAATTACTTAAAATTCCGTAAATCATCCCAAATTTTTGCCGTATTTATCCCGTTGAGCCATTTATGAAAAAAGCAGAAAGAAAATCCTT
>JABUSF010000019.1:17255-18384 GCA_021443945.1 Ileibacterium sp. | reverse complement strand
TATGAATTTAAGCTAAGTCTGAGCAGCCTGTAAATTTTATCCAGGTAGTCCTTCGAACTGAACACCGTTTTTACACCGCTGACAAAAAAGTTTCCATATTTTTTATCATGCAGGCTTTCCAGCATTTCATTAAAATTCCGATTGGCTTTCGAATACTTTTCGGCTTTTTTCTCGGAACTGTGTCTTGCCAGATACAAACGGCACTCCTGAAGATCTGCCGTTTGATTCTGCCGGTACTGATCTGTCAGAAATTTCATGGCCAGATACTGAGGATACAGATTGCTTCTGGAAATGCTCGATTTGGTCATTCGGTACTTCAAAACCGGTTCGTTCAGGTTGCTCAGCCGAAATCCCTGTAAAGCCGCCCGCACCTGGAAGTCAAAATCTTCACAGTACGGAAAGTTTCGGTAGCCGTTTAAACGGTCAAATACTTCCTTTTTCCCAAACCAGGTGGGATGCGGCAGACAGGTGTTATAGCCCAGCAGCTTTTTGATCTTTGCAGGATCGGAGGGGATTTTTCCCACCCCATAGAGATCCTTGCCGTTTTCATCGATCACATCGGTGACTCCCCCGATCAGATCAAACCCATTGTCCTCCAGATATTTTTTCTGTTTTTCCAGCCGGCAGGGCAGCGAAATATCATCCGCATCCATTCGGGCAATGTATTTTCCCTCTGCTTTTTCCAGCGCTCTGTTCAAGGAAGCGGTCAGCCCCAAATTCTTTTCGTTGACAAAGAAGCGGATTCTTGGATCGTCATAAGATTCAATGACCTTTTTCAGAGATTCATTTTCCGGGCAGTCCAGAAAAATCAGGAATTCAAAGTCTTGATACGTCTGATTCAAAATGGATTCCAGAGCAGCTCTCAGCTGGTTCTCTTCTTCTTTGTAGGCACTCATCAATACGGATACTTCAGGCATAAAGGGCTCCTTTTTTTCACTATCATAGACAATTTGTTTTGGAAGCAGTTGTCTTCTGCTATAAAAAAAAGCAATCTCTGTATTCCAGTAGACTGCCTGTTTTCATAAAATCGCTTTTGCTCTTTTATTGATATATTGCCGGGCAATTAAGCTTCGGCTTTTTCTACAACCTGTCTGCCATTGTAGCTTCCGCAAACGTCGCATACTTTGTG
>JABUSF010000019.1:13202-16638 GCA_021443945.1 Ileibacterium sp. | reverse complement strand
CATTCTTTGTAAACTTCACGAACTTTCACCTCATGTAGCATCTGATATTATAGGCAAGCACTATTGGAATGTCAAACGTGTTTGACCACAGCCGCCCATACTCGAAACTTTAACACATCCAGCCCAACAATGGCATATATTTGCCGCGCTTCCAAGGCAATGTCATAATAGACTCATGAAAACAGTGGGCATTATCGCAGAATACAACCCTCTTCACAAGGGACATCTCCATCATATCAGCAAGACGCGCAGCCTGCTTGATCCAGACATTCTGGTTGTGATTGTTTCGTCTTTCTTCTCCCAAAGAGGACTTCCTTCTTTGATCAGCCGGCAGAATAAAGCCAAACTGGCTTTAAAAGCCGGTGCCGATCTGGTTCTGGAGCTGCCTGCCGTCTACGCCTGCCAGTCCGCTGATTATTTTGCTCTGTACGCTGTTGAATCCCTGAAGGCAGCCGGCGTGCAGGCCATCTGCTTTGGCTCTGAGACCAATGATATCGAGGCCCTCAAAAAGCTGGAACGGGAACAGTCTTTGCTGCAAAGAGATCCGTCCACCTCTCTTGCCCGCTCCTTTGCGGATCAGTTCGGTCATCTGCAGGCCAACGATATTCTCGGCCTGCAGTATGTCAGATGGTGCCGTATGTTTGGCATGGAACCTGTCTCCATTGCCAGAGATCCTTCCTTTAAGTCCGCCACCGCCACTCGAGCTGACTTTTTTGCCGGCAAGGAGCAGTACCTTCAGTCCTATTTGCTCAAGGAACAAAACTGGAACAGCTATTATCCCCTTTTGCGGACGGCTCTGATCATGACTCCTTCCGACAGGCTCAAAGAATTCTTTCTGGTGGAGGAAGGCATTGAAAACCGGCTGAAAAAAGCCGCCTGGAATCATGCTTCCTGGGATTCTTTTCTGCAGGAGGCCATTTCCAAAACTTATACCAGAGCCCGCATTCAGCGCACCTGCCTGTTTATTTTGCTGCAGGTGGAAAAGAAGGATGTTCTGGAGCACCATTCTTTTTTTGAGCTGTGTGTTCTGGGAATGAATGAAAAAGGGGCGGCCTACTTAAAAACCCTGCCAAAAGGCACCCCCATTTATACCCGTCAGCGGGATCTGCCGGACTTTTTAAAATCGATGCAGCTGAAGACCCGGTTTCTTTACAGCAGCGTCCTGAACCAGAATCTGTCCGAAACACTTCCCGTTTATATAAAAGAGACAGATTAGAAAGAAGGAAAAACGAATGAACAAAAAAAGGAAAACGGGACGGCTGGCCGCTCTGGCCTTTGTGAGCGCTGCGGCTGCCGGCGGATATCTTATTTACCGCCACTATCTGCCCAAGATCAAAAAAGACAAGGAACCGGCAAAATACCCCTTTGCTCTGGTGCTGGGCTGTCCCAACCGCAAGGATGGCTCCATGTCCACCTCTCAAATCAAACGGTGCGAATGTGCCATTGACGCCTACCAGAAAGGTCTGTTTGACATTCTGGTCATTTCGGGCGGAGCGGTTAAAAACGACAAGGTGGAAGCTTTGGAAATGCAGAACTACATCGAAGAGCATTCCCCTGTCAAAATTCCAATGATTGCAGAAACCAGCGCCCAGAACACCTGGGAAAACTTCAAGCTGGTCAGCCAGATCATTCAGGACAATCCGGTGCTGATCATCACCAGCAGTCTGCACGCCAGAAGATCTGCTGCCACGGCCGCTCATTTCTTCTCGGACTGGAATGTGATCACCTACCCGGAGTACCGGCCTAAGCACATTTTAAGAGAGATTCCTTCCCGCCTGATTTACATCAAGCTGGAAATGCAGAAGGATCTGGCCGCTTTAAAAGAAGATCTGCAGCATGTTTCCAATGCATCCGCGGATGAGCTGGAACTGCAGCCTCTGTTTGACGAAAGCTTGATTCCGGAATCTGAAAAAGATTAAATCCAAACAAAATAAAACAGCCTTTTCCACTGTCTTCAAAACTGGGAAAGGCTGTTTTTGCATGCTTACTGTTTGTTTTCCTTCTGGTCGAATTTGGCAGAGCGCCAGCGGTTGATGACCCCTAGAAGCTCCTGTCTTCTTGGTCTGGCCATGGATCCTTTTCCAAAGACTTTCAGTCCCTGTTCATCCATGAGCTTTTCCAGTTCGTCAGCCATTTCGTTCAGCGTCCGGTTTTCATTGGGCAGCTGTTTTTGCGCATAGACAATCATTTTGCCGATGGCTGCCAGCTGTTCCGGATCTGTCAGCTGTTCCAGATAGCGGGTGTCAATCAATTCCTTTGCAATGGATACCCCATCCAGGCCGTTTGTTTTGACTTTGATCCGGTCTGTTTCCAAAGATGGATTCTTTTTCAGAATCCGCTCCGGAAGATCCTGAGGCGCTGCATATTCCAGCAGTTCTCCCATGGGATATTCCCTGGCTTTGTCCTTGGCAAACTGGGTAATGTTTTTGGGCTCATACTGATCCATCTGCAGAATCAGGTCAGCCTGGTCAAAATAGGCACCGGAACTGCCGGCTACCAGAATGGTGGACACATCTTTGTCCTTATACAGAGGCTGAATCCGGGCAATAAACGGAATGATGGGCTCAGCGTCCTTGGAAACAACTTCTGCCATAAGCTCATCCCGGACCATAAAGTTGGTTGCAGAAGTGTCTTCATCCATGAGCAGCAGCTGACTGCCGGATTCCAGCGCTTCGGCTACATTGGCTGCCTGGCTGGTGGAGCCGGAGGCATCTTCCGTGGTAAAGGAAACCGTGGATTTTTTGTTGGGCAGGTTTTGAATGAACATGGAAATGTCTTCGTTGTGAACAGCCCGGCCATCTTCAGCCCGAACTTTCATGGCATCTTTTCGGGCCAAAACATATTCCCGTCCGTCTTTGGCAATATGATTGTAGACTCCCCGCTCCAAAGCTTTGAGCAGTGTGGATTTTCCATGATAGCCTCCTCCTACAATCAGGGTGACGCCTAAAGGAATTTTCATGCCTTTGACAGGAGCGCCGAAGGGAACATCAATGGCAATTTCCAAATCTTCAGGAGACTTGAACTCCACGGCATCTTCCATAGGAAGATCGGAAGCACCGGAGACACGGGGCAAAACCGATCCATTGGCCACAAATGCAGCCAGATCGTTGTCCTGGATGTACTGCCGTATGGCTTGTTGGTTGCAGGTCAGCTGATAGACATTTTCCAGCTCTTCTTTTTGAGCATCGGTTAAATTGGCGTAGATCAGATTGTTTTCAATCATTGGAGGCAGCTGGTTAAAAAGAATCTGTTCCAGAACGTCGGAGCAGATTTTGCGTCCGTTGGCAGGAAAGCCCACGTTCATATTCAAACGCAGATCCCCCGTTTTCGGGCTGATGGTCAAAGCGGTCCGTTCCAGGACCTCCTGTCCGGGCCGGGAAACTCTGACGGTTCCGCTTTTGCCGGAGGCTTTGCGGGTTTTGTCCTTTTTGGCCAG
>JABUSF010000019.1:8857-13133 GCA_021443945.1 Ileibacterium sp. | reverse complement strand
GGGAAACCGGCATGGGGCACTTCCACACTCACATCTGAGGGAGAAGCAAAGGGGTCAGACTGAACATGAACGATGGAAAGAATGTAGTTTCCAAAATTGTAGGAACCCCGGGTATCTTTGTACGCCGGATAGGACCGCCGGTCAATGCGGCGCAGAATCTGGCGAAGGTCTTCTTTTGAATACATTGTCATTACCTGTCTTTCTTGCACCATCATATCAACCGGATCTGTTGAAACCGTTTCAGATAACTGAAAAGAGCTCCGGCCGCAGCCGAAGCTCTTGAAAGCATTGGTGTTTTTAAAGGGTCACCCGTTTGATTTCCAGGACAGAATGAATCTTTTTTAAATTGGTCATCAGTACGGAAAGCTGCTTGGCATTGCGGATGGTGATCTCCATTTTGGTCAGGGCGGTCAGATTGTCGCTGTTGACCACGGAACTGATGGAACGGATGTTCACCCCAGCCTGCTGCAGAACCGTAACAATATCGCTGAGAAGATAGGTTCTGTCTTCGGAAAGAACTTCCAGGTTGACCGAGAAGCTCAGATCCAGAACTTCATCCGACCAGAGCACCGGGATCAGACGCTTGGTCTCTCTGGCAATGTTCGGGCAGTCTTTGCGGTGGACTTTGACGCCTTTTCCTTTGGAAACATAGCCCACAATTTCATCTCCTGGAATGGGGGAACAGCAGGGTGCCAGGGAGACCTGAATCGTATCCACACCCGGGACAATAACACCGCAGGCTGTCGGCTTGTACTTTTCCCCATTTTTGGAGAACATCCGCAGAATTTCTTCGTTGTCATCCACTGCCGGCTTTTTGATCAGCCGGTCCAGAACAGAAGACGGGGTCAGCCGCTTGTTGGCCAAAGCCACAAACAAATCGTCTACGCTCTTAAAGGATAACGAGGACAAAATGCCTTCCAGACGCTTGGGCGCCTTTAAAGCCTGATCCTGCTGCAGCTTGTCAATTTCTGCCCCCAGAATGCCTTCCCCTTCTTTGATGAGTTCCCGCCGGTCCTTGGCCTGCTGTTTCTGCAGGAAGGATCGGATTTTGTTTCGGGCATGGGCGCTTTTTACAATTTTAATCCAGTCCGGAGAAGGTCCGGGAGAGTTGTTGTTGGTCATAATGGAGACCACATCCCCGGTTTTCAGTTCTGTGTTCAGAGGAACAATGGCGCCATTGACCAGAGCACCGACGGTTTTGTTTCCGACTTCCGTATGAACCCGGTAGGCAAAGTCAATAGGTGTGGAACCCTGAGGCAGCGCAATCACCTTTCCTCTTGGGGTCAGACAGTATACATTGGCTTCGAAAATATCCCGCTGTACAGCAGACATATATTCGAGAGGATCTTCGCTTTCTTCATCGGTGATGATGGAAAAGTCCCGGAACCAGGCCAGCTTGTCTTCCACTTCCTTGGTATGAGTGCCTTCCTGGTTGCCTCCTTCTTTGTACAGATAATGGGCAGCCACCCCTTTTTCTGCAATGGAATCCATTTCTTCCGTCCGAATCTGAATTTCAAAAATATTGCCGGAGGAAGGAGCCACCACAGTGGTGTGCAAAGACTGATACATATTGAATTTGGGCATGGCGATATAGTCTTTGAACCGGCCGGGGATCGGGCGGTAGGTGGCATGAATATATCCGAGAATCTCATAGCAGCGTCCGGGCGTATCGGTAATGATCCGGATGGCCTGCAGATCGAGAATTTCTTCAAACCGTTTGTGTTTGGTGGTCATCTTTTTGTAGATGGAGTAAAAATGCTTGGAGCGGCCAAAAATCCGGTAAGGAATTTTATACTGCTCCAGAATGGTCTGGATGTCGGTGATCATTTCCTGCACCTGCGCATTCCGCTCCGTTTCACGGTCCGCCACCAGATTTTTAATGGAATGGTATTTTTCCGGATAGAGGTATTTGAAGGACAAATCCTCCAGTTCGTTTTTTACCCGGGAAATACCGAGACGGTGAGCAATGGGCGCATAGACTTCCAGGGTTTCGTTGGCAATTTTTTTCTGTTTTGCCTCCGACTGGTACTGGAGTGTCCGCATATTATGAAGACGATCGGCCAGTTTAATCAAAATGACGCGGATGTCTTTGGCCATGGCAATAAAGATTTTGCGGTGGTTGCTGGCCTGATATTCCTTTTCGTCCTTGAATTCCTGGTTCAGCTTGCCCACTTTGGTGACGGCTTCCACCAAATCAGCGATCTCCTGGGAGAACTCTTCCACCAGGGTATCGTAGGTAATTCCCTCACAGTCTTCTACTGTATCGTGAAGAAGGCCGGCAGCAATGGTTTTGGGGTCGCAGCGCATCTGTGCAAGAATGTCCGCAACCTGAATGACGTGAATGACGTAGGGCTCACCGGATTTGCGTTTCTGCCCTTCATGGGCTTTGTCGGCAAACCGATAGGCTTTTTCAATCAATTCAATGTTTTCCGGCTTCTTGATGTACCCTTTAATGGTATGCATGCATTCGGCCATGGTTACACTTCTTTTATCTGCCATACGCTTCTCCTTTCACTGGATTCCAGGCTGTCTTTTCTGTCGGATGTTTCCTGAAAAAAACAGGACGATTTTGCCTGAAATTCTTCCTTTTTTAGAAATATATTACTTACCGTACCAAAATCCCACTGAAAAGAAAAACAAAAAAAAGGGGAAATTACTCCCCTTTGTAATGCGCCAGTGTGAGAACCGGTGCGTTGGTCAGTTTTTCACGTCCGTGCAGATCATCCAGCTCTACAACGAAGGCAAAACCGGCACATTCAGCACCCATTTTTTCCAGCATTTTTTCGATGGCAGCGACGGTTCCGCCCGTTGCCAGCAAATCGTCAATGATCAGAACTTTCTGGCCAGGTTTGATGGCATCTTTATGCATTTCCAGCGTATCGGTTCCGTATTCCAGATCGTATTCCACAGAAACGGTTTCTCTTGGCAGTTTGCCAGGCTTGCGTACCGGAATGAAAGGCAGACCGGCCGCCATGGCAGCAGGAAGGCCAAACAGGAATCCGCGGGCTTCCGGAGCGGCAATCACGTCTGCTCTGTTCAGACGGGCAAATGCAGCCATATCCTGCGCGATGCTGTTCATGACGTCTGCATTTTCCAGAATAGGAGTTACATCACGAAACATGATCCCTTTTTTCGGAAAGTCAGGGATGGTGGCAATATAATCTTCGTAATTCATTTTCTTTCTCTCCTCCAAATTGTTTAGCTTGTTCTTCCTCTTTTGCCTGGGCAGTCAGCAGAAAGAGGGATGTCACTATCAAAATAGCAGAATAAGCACTTTGTGTATAGCAGGCAAAATAGATTAAGCCTGCTCGCTGTAATCAATCTCATCCAGAATGAAGCTGACAGACTTCCGGTTCTGGTATTCGTTGATGGACAGGCGTCCTTTCATGGCCAGAATGTCGGTGACGGACTGGCTTCGGTCTGTATCGCTCTGGTTAAAATGCAGAGCATTGGCTCCGCCGGCCAGGCCAAACTTGCGGTGACGTCCCTGAGACAGATCAAAAATGGAAGTGATTTTCGGATCGTCCAGTTCAAACACCGGCTCTTCCAGTCCTGGCCCAAAAGGCCGCAGAACATCCAGAGACTCTGTATTTTCAATGGTCATCTCTTCTTCTTCGATGGGAATATATCTCTTCTGAACCGGTGTCCACTGCTCTTTCAGTCCCTGACGGAACACAAACTTTTTAAAGTCTTCCCAGTCTTCCAAAGCCACAGAGAAGCCAGCCGCTCTGGCATGGCCGCCAATGGCGATGAATTTTTCAAACTTGTTCAGAAAGTCCAGGCAGTGAAATCCTTCCGGGGAGCGCATGCTGCATTTGACGCAGTCCAGATTCTGGGCTCCCACAATGGCCGGCTTGTCATACTGACTGCACAGCTGTCCGGCAATCAGACCGATAATTCCCTCATGAAAGGAGGGATCGCTGGCCAGCAGCACCGGATGGGTCAGCCGGATTTTCGTCTGCGCCATCATGGACATTTGTTCGGACATGGATTTTCGCCGGCTGTTGATTTCCTTAATGCTGTCGGCAAAATTGTAAACGGAAGCCGGATTGACGGTCAGAAGCCAGCGCACCAGATTGTTGGCATTGGCCATATCGCTTAAGCGGCCAATGGCATTGATGGCCGGAACGATTTGAAAGGCTGCGGTGGTTTCCGTAATTCTGGAATCCCGGCACAGGGAGTTGATGTGCAGTTCCCCGTTTCGGTTGAGCTTTTCCAGCCCCATTTGAATGATGGCTCTTGTTTCATCCTTTACGGTCATGACATCTCCAATCGA
>JABUSF010000019.1:3827-5998 GCA_021443945.1 Ileibacterium sp. | reverse complement strand
GGCTGGGTCCGAACGGCAATCATCGTTCCCGAGTAGCCTTTTCTCTGGGCAGAGTTGACATACTGATAAGGATACAGATCTTCAGACAGCTCAATTTGATCGGGCTGTGCTTTTGTTTCCTGCAGACAGACGGCGTCTGCATCGATATAATCCAGGATTTGTTCAAATCCCTTTTTCTGAATGGCACGAATGCCGTTTACGTTCCAGGTAAGAAGTTTCATACGCCCTCCAAAGCAAAACGAAACCGTTGTGCTGTCGTGTTTCATGATGGCATAGATTTCAGCCAATCACAAAAGATTCTGTTCGGTTTTGTCCAAACCATTTTGAGTTCTTTTTGAACCGAACCAAAAAGCCGGCGGTTGAATATCGCCGGCTGCACTGCAAAAGATACAGTTTGAAAAAACTAGTCGTTTTCAACGAATTCGAATTCGTAGTTGTCCAGCAGAATGGTATCTCCATCCACAGCACCGGCTTCACGCAGATGCTTGTCGATACCGAGATGACGCATCGTGTTGGCAAAACGGAAGTAGTCTTCGTCGGTGGTCAGTTTGGAAGCATCGAAGTTCTTGTCGATGGCTGGTCCAAAGACACGCCACATGCCAGGTTCCACTTCTTCGATGGTGAATGGCTGCTCCTTCTTCTGGAAGGTATAGGTTACGCCCTCGTTGCTTTCCTCTTCTGCATCCAGTACAGGGAACAATGGGGTGGTGGCCAGAAGATCGGCCGCTTTGCGAAGAACAGGATCCAGTCCTTCGTGAATAATGGCCTGTGTTTCAAACACTTCCACATCCGGATAGGCTTCCTTAAAGCGCTTCAGATTTTCTTCGGCATTTTCTTCATCCATCTTGTTGGCGACCACAATCTGAGGACGTTCCAGCAGACGCAGGTGATAGTTTTCCAGTTCCTTGTTGATGATTTTGAAATCTTCCACTGGATCCCGACCGTCTACACCGCCCATATCCACAACGTGAACAATGACACGGCAGCGCTCAATGTGCTTTAAAAACTGATGGCCCAGCCCTCTTCCTTCACTGGCTCCCTCAATCAGACCCGGCAGATCCGCCATGACAAAGGATCGTCCGTCCCCTGTCTGAACCACGCCTACGTTTGGAGCGATGGTTGTGAAATGGTATTCGGCAATTTCCGGTCTTGCTTTGGAAACTGCATCCAGAATGGTGGATTTTCCAACGCTTGGGAATCCCACCAGACCGACATCGGCCAGGGTGCGCAGTTCTACAATGGCATCAAATTCTTCACCGTCCTTGCCCTGTTCTGCAAAACGGGGAACGGTGTTTCTGGCTGATTTGAAGCGGGAGTTTCCGCGTCCGCCTCTTCCGCCTTTGGCAACCACCTGCTTCTGATGGGGTTCCGTCAAATCCGCTACGATCTGACCGGTATCCGCCCGTTTTACGATGGTTCCCAGAGGGACTTTAATGACACGGTCAGCTGCATTGGCTCCGTGCATGTTTTTATTTTTTCCTTTTTCACCCGGCTGTGCCCGAATGATGCGGTTAAAACGCAAATCGAGCAGAGTGACCATGCCTGGATCGGCTTCGAAAATAATATCGCCGCCGTCTCCGCCGTCACCACCAAAAGGTCCGCCGTTGGCTACATATTTTTCATGTTTAAAAGAAACAAGGCCGTCTCCGCCTTTGCCTGCTTTTAATTGGACTTTGACTTGATCTACAAACATATTTCGTCTTCCTTCAATTTCTGGATCAAACCGGCACTCTTTCGCCCGGTTCTGTCTATATTATTGTAAACACTTGCTTCGCACCTTACGGCTGCAAAGCCCCATCACGTCCCGATTTTCCTGTTTTCCAGGAATTTGGGGGATTTTACAAAGAAAAATCCGGACCATTCGGCCCGGATTTGAAATTTCAGCACTATGCTTCAGGGTAAACAGATACCTGTTTGCGGTCTCTTCCCAGACGTTCAAATTTAACTGTTCCGGAAACTTTTGCATATAAAGTATCGTCACTGCCGCGGCCAACGTTGTTGCCCGGGTGGATTTTAGTTCCTCTCTGACGGTAGATTACAGCACCAGCATGGCAGCTCTGGCCATCGCCCAGTTTTGCACCCAGTCTTTTGGAATGGGAGTCACGACCGTTTTTAGTGGAACCTACACCTTTTTTGGAAGCGAAAAACTGAATATCCAATGTAAAACGCAT
>JABUSF010000019.1:0-2439 GCA_021443945.1 Ileibacterium sp. | reverse complement strand
CATTGAGACCTTTCAGGATGGAAAAAGGCATGCGGATTCCGCTGCCCTGGCGCTCATACTCCAGACCGGAATGATTGATGGACACCGGGAAGACGGGAAGATTTCTCGATTTGCATTCTGCCAGGTATTCCGATGTCTTTACGGCACTGCCTTTGCAGGCGTTCAGAGAGCTGATGTAAAACTCGAAGGGATAGTTGGCTTTGATCCAGGCCATCCAGTACACCACCAGACCATAGGCATAGGAGTGGGATTTGTTAAAGCCGTAATCGGCAAAACGTTCCATCAACTGAAAGATTTCTTCCGCTTTTTTCGCAGGAATGCTGTTTTGAGCGGCTCCCTCCAGAAAACTGGCTTTGTAGCTGGCCATCACTTCATGATTTTTTTTGGACATGGCCTTTCGAAGCATGTCCGCCTGGCCAAGGGAGAATCCGCCGATGACCTGTGCTGCTTTCATAATCTGTTCCTGATACAGAAAGATGCCGCCGGTTTCCTGCAGCACTTCATCCAGCAGAGGATGGAGGCTTTTCTGAGAACCGGGATGCTTTAAAGCTTTTAAATACAGAGAAATGTTCTGCATGGGTCCCGGACGGTAGAGTGCCAGAACGGCTGCGATGTCTTCAAAGCGTTTGGGCTGGTATTCCTTGAGAAGATTTCGTATACCGGCACTTTCCAGCTGGAACACCCCCAGAGTATCGGCCTGGCTGAGAAGCTGATAGACTTTGGGATCGTTTAAAGGAATCTTGAACAGATCCAGATTTCCCCCATGATTGGCGGACACCATTTGGCGCATGGCTTCCAGAGCCGACAGGTTTTTCAGGCCCAGAAAGTCAAACTTGATCAGACCAAGCTCCTCCAGATATTCCATGGTAAACTGCACCGCCGGAATCTCACTGCCCGCATTGACCAGCGGAGCATATTCGTAAATGGGATGATCGGAAAAAACAATTCCTCCGGCATGCAAAGAGGCATGTCTTGGCAGACCTTCCAAACCGAGACTTCGCTTGTACAGCTGTTCCAGCTCCTGTTTGGACTCCACCAGCCGCCGGAATTTTTCGTTTTGTTCATACGCCTGCTTCAGCGTCATATTAGGGGCATTTCCAATCAGCTTGCACAGCCGGTCAGCTTCGTAAAGAGATACATTGGTGGCGCGGGCCACATCCCGCAAAACCATTCTGGCTTTCATGGTGGAGAAGGTCACTATATGAGCGACATGATTTTTGCCGTATCGGTCTTCTACATACTGAATGACTTCATCCCTTCGGTCATCCGGAAAGTCGGTATCAATATCCGGCATGGAGATTCGCTCCGGATTCAGGAAGCGCTCGAAAAGCAGATTGGCTGCCATGGGATCGATGTGGGTAATGCCAAGACAATACGCCACTAAAGATCCGGCCGCCGATCCACGGCCCGGCCCCACCAGAATGTTCTGGCTTCTGGCCTGGCGGATGAAGTCGTACACAATCAGAAAATAATTGGCAAAGCCCATTTTGATGATGACGCCCAGTTCATACTCCAGACGCTGCTGATACCCCTCTGGAATCTTTCCCTGACAGCGCTTATACAGTCCTGCCTGGCAGAGTTTGGTCAAATATTCATCAGAGGGCAGATTTTTGTTGTTCTGGTACACCGGCAGAGAGGCTTTATCGCGGATTCTCAAGTGAATGGAATCCGCAATCTTCTGACTGTTTTGAAGATCTTCCGAGTCGTACAGTTCTTCCATCTCCGACGGTGAGCGGAAATAGCGTCCTTTTCGGGCGTATGCCTGAGGATTGGCGATGGTGGTCTGCAGATCAATGGCCCGCATCAGCTGCAGTTTCTGTACGTCATTTGGATGTTCATATTCAATTCGGGAAAGAGCCACCGTTTCAATGGACAAAGATCTGGCAGCAGCCTTCAAAGACTGGTTGGCTTTTCTGGCGGTGATGGAATCGTTGACAGCAATGGACACATAAAAGTCCTCAAAGGCATCGTCCAGCGCCTCCAGCATGGTCACCAGAGCATCCAGCCGGTTTTCTGCGCAGAAGCTTTCCTGCCAGGCATCGTCTCCTGCCGTTAATACCACACAGTCGGAAGCATGTTTTTTTACAAATTCAAAATCCAGCTGAGGATTCTCGCTGGTGCATGCCCGGGTGCTCAGGGCAAACAGATTTTTCAGACCGGCTTCGTTTTTTGCCAGCAGGATCAGCCCCGTCTTTTCGTTCAAAACTTCCGTTTCGATCTCCAAACCGATGATGGGTTCAATTCCCTCTTTCAGACAGGCATGATAAAAAGCCATGGCCCCTGACATGGTATTTTTGTCTGTCAGAGCTGCATGGCTCATCTGATGTGTTTTGGCAGCCTGCACAATTTCCTGTACGCGAAAAGGACTTTCCAGCAGGGAGTAGCAGGAGCGGGTATGCAAATGAATCATGTTTTCATTATACCGGTTTGCTCCACTTT
>JABUSF010000018.1:9699-11751 GCA_021443945.1 Ileibacterium sp. | reverse complement strand
CCCCCCTTTTGTTGTTGTATTTATTTAAAACCATGCTTTATTACAACAATTTCAGTGAAATCCTGCAATGGCAGACGGACAATTTTAGTGTTTTCCGTTTTCTCAAAAAAAGATCCCCGAGGGGATCCAAAAAATTTTGAGATGGTTTAAGGACGAACTTCCACAATGGTGTCCATTTTTCCGGCAGGAACGAAGTATTTCATGGACAGCTGGATGTTGTCGTGAACATCCGGATACATGGCCGGACCATGAAGATTGACCACATAGCTTCCGCCTGGTTCCAGCACGTCCAGCTGCTCTTCGGTGGTGTTGACGATGCGCCCATTGCGGATAAAGTCAACAATCACCCACGGATTGACAATGGTCTGATCCGAATTGTTCCGGACTTCGAAAACGACCTGCGGGCTGTTCATGTTGTTGTCAAAAGCGACCGGCTTGAGCTCAATGCTGTCCACCAGAGAGCGGTCCATGGCAGCCGTCGGTCTTGCCAGAAGAGGACGGTCCTTTTTGACGTCAAATTTGACAAAAGCGATCTGGTTCATGATGTCGGCGGATTCATCTAAATCCTGGTTGGTCAGATCGGCAAAGGAAACGTCATTGGGTCCCAAATCGTAGGCTGTCACAGTTTTCTCCAGCAGAACCTTGCCGTGTGAATCATAACCGGTTAAGGCAAGGTCTACATATTCGTAATAGCAGTCTGCATTGGGATTGTAGAGTTCTGCATAATAGGAGGTCCATTCCTGGCCGGATTCATTTACGCACTGGCGAATGCCGGAATTTAAGACTTCCGGTACCTGGAATTTATACACCGATCCAGAGGCATCGGTGGTTTTGGCTTCTTCCTTGGCTTCTTCCTTTTTCTTTTCGTCCGAACTGCTTTCCTCTTTCTTTTCCTCTTCTTTTTTGGTGTCTTCCTTCTTTTCTTCCTCTTTGTCTGCAGCCGCGGTTTTCTTCTGCTCGCTTTCAGACTGTTCGGTCTGCGGGGCACTGCTGTCCGGTTTGTCGGACTTGGCAGGTGTGCTGGCGGAACATCCTGCAAACATCAGGGCAGCTGATAAAACAGCTGTCAGTTTTTTACCCTTCATATAATTTCCCTTCTTTTTTAAACAGTATAGCGAATCATCTCAAAAAAAGCCTGCTTTTTCGAGCAGGCCTGGGGGATTGTATGGGATTGAGATTATTTGTCCAAATGATCCTTTGCAAAGGTCAGGAACGCGTTGGCTTCTTTGGCAATGGCTGCTTTGTCTTCGTCGGTCATGTCCCAAACACCGTCAGAGAAAGCACTCTTTGGCAGTTTGATCATGACCCGGTCTTCTTCCATGACCTGGCAGCGAAGCTGGGTGAGCAGTTCGATGAGTTTTCCCTGAGCACGGCTGGTTCCAAATCCGCCGCCGGCACCGGAAATGGCCACTGGTTTTCCCATGATTGGTGTTCCGGAAGCATAGTCCCCTGCCTTAAAGGTCAGGCTGGCATAGTCCAAAAGATTTTTCAGACCGCCAGGATAGCTTCCGTTGTATTCCGGGCAGAAAATCCACAACGCGTCTGCATCGTGAATGGCATTGCGGACAATGTTGACAGATTCCGGGAACGGATAGTTCCAGTCCGCATTGAGCATGGGAATTTCATGCCAGTCCAGAAAACGGACCTCTGCTTTTCCAGCCAGATCTTTCATGGCCTGATCCGCAATCATGCGGTTGAAGCTTCCCTCGCGAAGGGATCCAACAATAAATAAGATTTCCATCTTCATACCTCCATCATTGCTTTCATTGTACCATTTTCGATCTTTTTGAAAGGGCTTGTTAAATATCGGATCCCTCCAAATGATGCACAGGCACCAGAATCTCAATGGTGGTTCCCTGATCCGGTTTGCTGGAAAGGGCAATGGTTCCCTTCATCTTCTGAACGGAGTGATTGACAATGGCCAGACCCAGACCGGTTCCGCCAGTGGCTTTGGAGTGGGATTTATCCACTCTGAAAAAGCGCTCGAACACCCGGTCCTGGTACTTGGGTTCAATCCCGATTCCTGTATCCGAAATCTGAAAGAGAATCATT
>JABUSF010000018.1:1971-7298 GCA_021443945.1 Ileibacterium sp. | reverse complement strand
GATAAGGCGCGGGTATTGATGCGCTGGGCATAGCCGGACAGTTCTTTATAGAACGTATCGATCTTTTCTTCGTTGTTTACCATCGAATCAAAGTTGTTGTGAGAAACTAACGCATCCCGGGAATATCCAATGTTTTCCAGAGCAATTTTTCCCATATAGGTCAGTTCCTGCTGCATGGACTGCAGAGCCACGGAACCGTTGGTGATCAAACGTTCGTCCATGTGAACCAGAGGTTTTTCCGGGCTGACTTTTGGTTCCGGCACAATCAGCTTGGACAGCTGTACCAGCTGGTTGGCAAATGGGAACAGCATGACTGTAGTCAGGACGTTGAAGCTGGAGTGGAACAGTGCCAGGTTGGTGGATGTAACATGGGTATGCATCATGGCTGGGGCATACATAAAGTAAATCCAGGCGGCGGTACCGATGATGAGGGATCCAATGACGTTGAATTCCAGATGAATCCAGGCGGCCCGCTTGGCGTTGGTGTCTGTTCCTACCGAAGAGATCAGGGCAACCACACAGGTCCCAATGTTCTGACCCAGGGCGATAAAGACGGCAGAGCCCCAGTTGACAATTCCAGTCAAAGCCAAAGTCTGCAAAATACCCATGGAAGCAGAGGAAGACTGCATGATGGCAGTCACCACAGCACCCACCAGAAGACCGAGCAGCGGATTTCCGCCGATCATCTTGAAGGCATCTACAAAAATTGGAGCATCCGCATAAGGCGTAACGGTATTGGACATGGTGGCCAGTCCCATAAACAGAAGACCAAATCCAACCAGGATTTTGGCGCCTTCTTTTACCCGCTCGTTTTTGGTGACCATAATCAAAGCCACACCTAAAACAAGAAGCAGCGGGGCCAGCATGTCAGGCTGAAGGAAAGCGCCCCATTCACTGAGGGAGACAATCCAGGCGGTGGCTGTGGTACCAATGTTGGCACCCATAATCACACCTACAGCCTGCTGCAAAGTCAGAAGTCTGGCATTTACAAAGCCGACCACCATGACGGTGGTGGCACCAGAAGACTGGATGATGGCGGTGACTGCTGCACCCACCAGCACACCCAGCAAACGGTTGCTTGTCAAAGCTTCCAGAAGTTTTCGGGTTTTCTCTCCCGCAGCCTGCTGAAGACCTTCGGCCATGACCTGCATGCCATAGACGAACATTCCAACACCGCCAAAGAAAACGAGAATATTCTTCACAATTTCAATGTTCATACTTAAACCTTTCACGATGTTCCATAAAATCAATGGTTTTCGATTTACGGAAAATTTACAGATTCTTTATTTCATTATAAATTTTGAGTTCAAATTCACCTTTGATATGACCCTTTGAACACACAAAAAAGCAGAGTGCCTCTAAAAAAGCACTCTGAAAGATTCTTTTTTCATCCTTAATGGATTGTCTATTAATTTGCGTTTGCCACTTCCTGATAAGTGAGTGTTTTAATGTTCTGGTTGTTGGACGCATCGATGAAATTGATTTTTACATCAATGTCTTTCTGGTCTACCCCTTTTAAAGCCTGTATGCCAGCCATTGGAAGAAGCATGGAAGTTAAGTTTGTCTGTGCTTCTTCATCGAACTGTGCTTTATCCACGTTCACGTTCATTTCTGTCAGGGTATCGTTGTAAGTGATCTCTTTTACACATTTCACCGCATCGTTGCCGGCTTTCAGTTCTTCGATGGCAGCGTCAACCTGTTCCTTGACTTCCTTAATCTTCTTGACAGCACTTTCTTCGTTCATTTTCAAAGTGTAAGATCCATCATCATTCTTGACAGCGTCGTCAAAGCCTTCCTGTTTGGCCTGTGCTTTAACCTCTTCTTCGGTCATTTCGCCGATGTTGTCTTTGGAAACCTTTAACTCATAAGGTTTGGCCCCTTCAACCAAAACACTTTCGGCATCTTTTTTGGTGTCATCTTTCTTGTCATCTTCTTTCGCTGCATCGTCTTTTTTAGCGTCGTCTTTTTTGGCATCTGTTTTTGTTTCGGCAGCGGCTGTTTTGTTATCCCCTGCTGCTTGATTTGTGCTGGTAGATGCGCCTGCACAGCCCACCAGACCAGCCGTTAAGCTCAATGCCAGTACAGCTGTTAAAACTCGTTTCATATTGATTTCCTCCTCGTCATTATTCGTTTGGTTCTTCTAAAATCTCCGATTCACATTCCGCTTGATCTTCCAGCAGAAATGAATTGAGGATTTTCTCTGTTCTGGAATACTTTATTCGGTAGTGATCATACAAAAGAAAATAGAAGATCTTATTATAGAGTTCTTATTATTTTTGAAAAGTCGACTTTGTAAAATCTTCAGATTTCAGTGATTTTCTTAAGAAATCCGAAAGATTTTTTTGATTTCCCTTCCTGAACTCGCCCGCACACCAAGTCCGGACCCTCCCAAACATCAAAAAAGCACTGTCCTGTTCAAACAGGCAGTGCACTGGTGTTTCTGATTCTCCAATCGGGTGAGGTCCAAAAAGAAATGGCGCTGGCTGTTTTTCAAGGACTAGCTGGCTTTTTCCATTTCCCGCATCATCCGTTTGAAGCTGGCCGTTTCAATAGGTTCTTTGGTGTTTTTATTAATAAAGTTGATGATTACATCCACCTTGTTCACATCGGTTCCGGCAAAGCATTGATAATAGACGCCTGGCAAAAACATCCCCAAAGCAAAGGAGGTGTCGGTTTGCTTGTAGGCGGAAGGATTGACATAAACGTCAATGATGGAGCAGTTGTCATTGTATTCCACATTGACATAGGAGGCCGGAACGGATTTGTCTTTCATTAAATTGTTGATGCTGGTGACAAAGCTCTGTTTCAGCTGATCTTTCATTTCCTGCTGTTTTTGAGCGGTCATGGTATAAGTCACAGTGCCGTCTTCATTGATGGTGCAGGATTCAAATCCGTCTTTTTTCGCAGCTTCTTCGATGTCTTCCTGGCTCAGGGATTGAAACAGGCTGGCCGGCAGAGTGACCTGAACCATACTCGAATTGGATGTCTGAGCACTGGCTGAATCTGCATTGGCATTTGTTTGTGCGCTGCCGGCTTGTTGAGAGCAGCCGCAAGCCAGTAAGCCGGTCACAGCGGCGGCCATGAGTCCTTTGATGATTTTCATTGTGTGTTCCTCTTTAATGTGATGCAAAAAAAGGGATGGACCTGAACAGCCCAAATCCCTGATGGTTTTTATTCGTGTGTATCGGTATGACAGGTGTCTTTGGTCTGCACGCGGATGGCAATGGAATCGTCCAGCTGCTGCAGGGCTACCCCGGCAGACGCAAACATCTTCTTGCTGGCGATGTTGCCTGGGGTTCCGTCATACTTATCGGATTCGTAAATGACTTTGGTAATTCCCGCTTGAATGATCGCTTTGGCACATTCATTGCAGGGAAAAAGGGAGACATACAAGGTACAGCCTTTTAAATCCTTGATGGAATTTAAAATTGCATTCAGCTCGGCATGGACCACGTAGGGGTATTTGGTTTCCAGCTCATCCCCTTCCCGTTTCCAGGAATAGGCCAGATCGGAACATCCTCTTGGAAATCCATTGTATCCCATGCCGACCACCCGGTTGTCCGGATTGACGATCACGGCTCCCACTTGTGTGTTGGGATCTTTGGAGCGGAAGGCGGCTAAATGAGCCATCGCCATAAAATACTGATCCCAGCTTAGAACATGATTAATTCTGCTGCTCACTTCTCAATTCCTCCAGTACAGAAAGGAACTCCTGATCCGGTGAAGCTTCGAAGTGCATGAAACGGCCATCCTTTGGATGCTTAAACTCCAGGATATGGGCGTGAAGCAGCTGTCCCTGAGTGGGCAGCGTTTTTCTGGGCCCGTATTTGGGATCCCCTGCAATGGGGTGTCCAATAAATGCCATATGAACGCGGATCTGGTGGGTTCTTCCTGTTTCCAGTTTACATTCAATATAGGCAAAGTTTTTAAAGTTTTCCAGAACTGTAAAGTGAGTCACCGCTTCTTTTGCATTTTTATCGGTCACCGCCATCTTCTGACGGTCTTTTTCATCCCGTCCAATGGGCGCATTGACCGTTCCAACCGTATGAGAGAACGGTTTGTGAACAATGGCCAGATACTGACGGCTGCATTCTTTGGAAGCCAGCTGAGCGCTCAAAGCTTCATGGGCTTTGTCGTTTTTGGCGGCGACAATCAGACCGGACGTATCTTTGTCAATGCGGTGGACAATGCCAGGACGCATAACGCCGTTAATCCCGGATAAATCCTTGCAGTGATACAGCAGGGCATTGACCAATGTACCGCTTGTATGACCAGGAGCGGGATGAACCACCATGCCTTTTGGCTTGTTGATGACAATGACATCTTCATCTTCATAGACCACATCCAGAGGAATATCTTCCGGCAGGACTTCCAGACTGACAGCAGGCGGCATATCCACCTGCACTTTGTCGTTGGCCCAGACTTTGCCGGAGGCCTTTAATGGCTTTCCGTTGACCAAAATCCGGCCTTCGTCCAGAAGATCGGACGCTCTTTTGCGGGAGATGTCCAGTTTGGCACAAATGTATTTGTCCAGACGGCTTCCTGCATCGGCTTCGTCGATGGTCAGTTCAATCAACCCTTCCTGAGGTTCTTTTTCGTTGTTTTCTTTCTCTTCCACTTCGCCGTTAAGCGTTGGAAACTTTACCTTTTCCGCCATGTTTTTCCTTCCATTCATCCATGATCATGCACAGAATCAAAAGGCCGAAACCGCAGCAGACGCAAATGTCCGCTACATTAAATACCGGAAACGGCCATTTAAAGATATAGAACAGGAAGAAGTCCTGCACATATCCGAGAGTGACACGATCGATCAGATTTCCAATGGCACCGGCCGCAATTAACGCCAGAGACCATTGAATCCCTACATCGTCTGTTTTGAAAAAGTAGTAGATCATTGCAACAAGGGCAATCCCTGTCACAATGATGAAAAAGGACATGCCCATTCCCTCTCCAAAGGAGAAGGCAGCCCCTGTATTTCTGACATTGGTTAAGTCAAAGAAGTAAGGAATCAGTTCCACCTTTTCTCCAAGGGAAATGGACTGGGCCACGGCCCATTTTGTCCACTGATCCAATCCCACCATCAGTGCAATTAAAAGCAGACAGGACAGGGCAATTGGTCCTTTCTTTTTCCAGTTTATTTTACTCATATAATCAACATCCTTATCTATCAGCAGCTTTCATTGTAACCCAAAACAAATCCTGCACAGATACAAATATAAAATGCGGATTTGAAAAAAGCTTCGAGACTATTGTATATCCGATTTTTGTGGAACCGGAATGGAATACAAAAAGAAATCCTGAATACCACTTACAGTTCAGGATGCTTA
>JABUSF010000018.1:0-1312 GCA_021443945.1 Ileibacterium sp. | reverse complement strand
TCATGAAGGTTTTCGAGAGGCTTCAGATCGGAAATATTATTGTTTTCCAGGGAAATGATCTTCAGATTCTTCATATCCTTCAGGCATTCGATGGACTGGATCTGGTTTCTGGCAACGTTCAGATCTTCGATTTCCTTGTCTTCATGGAGGCAGTCAATGCTTGTAATCCGGTTGGTATACAGATTCAATGCTTTCAGCTTATGAGCCTTTGCCAAAAATTCCACACTGGTGAGCTGACAGAATTTTCCATCGAACACTTCCAGATGTCCAACATTGGTGAATTCATCCACATGGGTGAGTTCATTTTTGGAAACGTTCAGCTCTTTTAAATCCTTGATATGGTTCAAATCTCTCATATCCGCAAATCCGGTCTGTTCCATGGACAGAACCTGCAGACGAGGCAGCTTTTCAAGGAACTTAAAGGAATCGGGTTCGTTGAAATCCAGATTCAGTTTCTTCAGCATTGGGAAGTCAGCCAATGGAGTGTAATCATCCAGATAGGGGTTGTTGGAAACATCCAGAATCTTCAGGTTTTCCACGCTGGCCAGTGGAGAAATGTCATTGAACAGGTTGGTGGACAGATTGATTTCTTCCAGATTGTTCAGATAGGACAAATCCTGAATGTTGAAACGGCGCATTCCGCTCATATCCAGCTTTTTCAAAGACGGCAGCGTTCCCAGTACAGCAATGGAGAACGGTCCGTTTTCTGTGTTGATTTTGATTTCTTTCAGTTTTTTGCAGTTTACGACATATTCCAGGCTGTCGATTTTTGCTTTTTTCAGATTCAGATACTCCAGGTTGACCATGCCGGCAACGGAAGAGATGTCCATGGTAAACAGATTGTTGCGGGACAGGTTCAGCCGCTGCATCTGGAAATGACCGTTTAATGGGGTGATGTCACGCAGACGGTTTCCGGAAACATCCAGGTCCACCAGGTTGGTCAGATCTTTGAGGGGAGTAATGTCCAGAAGAGCGTTGTTGGCGACATTCAGCTTTTCCAGATTTTCTGCATACTGCAGACCTTCCAGAGAATCTGCTTCCAGATCTGAAGCGTCCAGCTGAACCAGTTCCTTTAAATCATCCTTGGTCAGTTCATCAGGATTTTTATGAAGAGTTCTGGAGACGACTTTCAGCAGAGCATTGTTCTTAATAAACATATAAATTTTCCTCCGGGTTATGCTTTCAATTCTGATTTCATTATACCGTATTCGTGGCGGTTTCATTTGCAAAAGATACGAAACCACAGCAGATGACAGGCATAAAAATTCCTTTCAAAACGAAGACATTGGAATCAGTTCATTCGCCTTGTCTT
>JABUSF010000017.1:50421-52312 GCA_021443945.1 Ileibacterium sp. | reverse complement strand
CAGGCGGAAGGAGCAAACATCCTGAACCTGAAAGCACCGGCTTCCATTGAAGCGGATGAAAAAGGCAAAGTGAAAGCACTCTGGGTTTATCCGCAGATTATTTCTGAAGTCGGCCGAGACGGCCGGCCGAAGGTGCGCAATGCCGATGCAGAGCAGGAAAGAATTGAATGTGACTATGTCATTATCGCCATTGGGCAGGCCATTGGTTCTGATTACTTCGCTAAGAAGGGGATTATGCTGGATCGTGACCGGATCCGTGCATCCAGTTCCAGTTATGTCCCGGATTCCGGCAATGTGTTTGCAGGGGGCGATGCTGTCAGCGGCCCAGCTACTGTCATTAAGGCCGTCGCCGCCGGAAAAGTGGCTGCGGACAACATTGATGAATTCCTTGGATTCCGTCATGTGATTGAAACCGATATTCAGATTCCAAATCCTTCGCTTTCCAATGCACCGGCCTGCGGGCGTGTCAATCTGCGTCCGGTTCATCATGATACCGTGGCCGGAAACTTCGACCTGGTGGCAGAAGGCATGAGCGAACAGGAGGCCCTGCAGGAATCCAGCCGCTGCCTGCGCTGCGACCACTTCGGATTTGGTGTGTTCAAGGGAGGAAGAAATACAAAATGGTAAATTTTAAAATCAACAATATTCCCATGCAGGCCGAGGAGGGCATGACCATTCTGGAAGCTGCAAAAGCAAATGGTGTAGAAATTCCTTCCCTGTGCTATCTCAAGGAAATCAATGAAATTGGAGCCTGCCGTGTCTGCTGTGTGGAAATCGAAGGGGAAAACAAACTGGTTCCTTCCTGCAACAATAAAGTGGAAGAAGGAATGTCCATCTTCACCAACTCGCCAAGAGTCAAAGTGGCAAGACGCCGCAATCTGGAACTGCTGCTTTCCCAGCACGATACAAACTGTGCCGTGTGTGTTCGAAACGGAAAATGCCGTCTGCAGAAACTGGCCAAAGAACAGAACATTTACGATACATACTTTAAAAAAGACATCCCATCGAAAAAACAAAGAGAATGGCCGTCTGAATTCCCACTGATTCGGGATGCGGGAAAATGCATTAAATGCATGCGCTGCGTGCAGGTCTGCGATAAGATCCAGTCCTTAAACATCTGGGATCTGGCCGGAACCGGAAGCCGTACCCGCGTTGATACGTCCAAAAACAAGATGATTGCCGAAAGTGACTGCTCTTTGTGCGGTCAGTGCATCATCAACTGTCCGGTAGGAGCTCTCTATGGCCGTGAAGATACCATGAAAGTCGCCCGTGCTCTGCGGGATCCCAACAAAACAGTGGTGGCTCAGATCGCACCGGCCGTTCGGACGGCCTGGGCTGAAAACGCAGGTCTGGATCCGGAAAAAACAAGCGTCAACCATTTGGCTGCGGCTTTAAAACAGCTTGGCTTTGATTATGTCTACGACACAAGCTTCAGTGCCGATTTGACCATTATGGAAGAAGGCAGTGAATTCATTCAGCGCTTAACCTCCGGAGATATCAGCGAGTATCCCATGTTCACTTCCTGCTGCCCGGGCTGGGTGCGTTTCTTAAAGGGACAGTTCCCGGAACTGACCGGACGTCTTTCTACTGCCAAATCTCCTCAGCAAATGTTTGGAGCCGTTGCCAAAAGTTATCTGGCAGAAGCGCTTGGCAAACAGCCGGAGGAAATCGTCTGCGTTTCCATCATGCCCTGCACAGCTAAAAAAGCAGAATGTGATCTGCCGACCATGAAAACAAACGGTGTACAGGAAGTCGATTTCTCCCTGACCACCCGTGAAATTGTGCGCATGATTGCTTCAGACAGCATTTCTCTGGATCTGATTGAACCGGTTGAATTTGACAACATCCTGAAAGACTACACCGGTGCTGGTGTCATCTTTGGCGCTACAGG
>JABUSF010000017.1:47006-49064 GCA_021443945.1 Ileibacterium sp. | reverse complement strand
ACACCAGTTACATAACTGGACAGTGGAGAAGCCAGGAAAATAGCAGCGGTATCCAGTTCGCCTTCATTTCCGTATCTTTCTTCCGGAATCATCGTTTTTGCGTTCTGCTGGAAGAAATCAGAATCCAGTGTTTCTTTTGTCAGAGGCGTGTAGAAATAGCCTGGGCAGATGGCATTGACGGTAATGTTGTATTTGCCCCATTCTGCGGCCAGACCGCGGGTAAGATTGACGACACCGCCTTTTGCCGCATGGTAAGGAGCGCAGCCGGCCACTTTATTGCCAACCAGTCCGTACATGGAAGCGATGTTGATGATTCGTCCGTATTTGGCAGGAATCATGGCTTTCTTCGCTACTGCACGGGCACATTTGAACGAGCCGAACAGATCGATTTCCATTTCATTGGAAAACTGTTCATCTGTGATGTCTTCAGCGGGAGCCACTGCACCGGTTCCGGCGTTGTTGATCAAAATGTCAATCCGTCCAAATTCGCCCAGCACTTGATCCACCATCGCATCTACACTGGCCGTATCGGTAATATCGCAGCGAACGGGAAGAGCTTTAACGCCAAATTCGCTTTCAATTTCAGCGCAGACTTTTTCCAGCAGTTCCTGACGGCGGGCGATGGCAGCGATATTGCATCCCTGATTCGCCAAGGCTTTGGCCATCTGAACGCCAAGGCCTGTGGAACATCCCGTTACAATGGCAACATTGTCTTTCAAATCAAAATAGTTCTTCATAATCTTCCTTCTTCTTTCCTCATGAGCGATCACTCATTACCGATATGTTAACGCTTTCACAAGTAAGGAACAATACAAAATTTTAAAATTCTATTCTGCGTCATCTTCGGCAGTTTTTTTATAAGGAATGCCCAAAGAGGACGGATAAAAAAACTGCCCATAAAGGACAGTGAATCAGCGAATGATGCGGACTTCCAGTTCCAGTTCGAATCCAGTTTCTTTTTTGACCGTCTCTATGACAAGACTGGCCAGGTCGAGAAAGTCTTTGCAAGTGGCATTGCCGTTGTTGATTAAAAAGCCCGCATGCTTTGTGGAGACCTGAGCATCGTTGATATGCGTTCCCTGCAGTCCGCATTCATGAATGAGTTTGGAGGCATAGCTTCCTTTTGGACGCTTGAACGTTGATCCAGCGGATGCTTTGTCCATTGGCTGTTTATCCCAGCGTCTCTTTTTCAGGTCTGCGATTTTTTCAGCAATCTGCATGGGTTCCCCAGGCTGAAACTGATAGACGGCAGAAAGAATGATGCCAGGATGGTTTTCAAACCAGCTGTGGCGGTAGCCCAGTTCCAGATCTTCAGCCGCTATGGTATGGATTTGGCCGTCCAGATCCATATAGTCAACCGAGACAAGGACGTCTTTTGTTTCTCCATCATAGGCTCCGGCATTCATATAAACCGCTCCTCCAATGGTGCCAGGGATTCCACTGGCAAATTCATATCCAGCAAGACCGTGTCTGGCTGCATGCTGGGCAAGCTGTTCGTTTGTGGTTCCGCTTTTGACCCGGACGCGATGGTTTTCCAGATCTTCAATGCCGGACCAGTTTTCAGCCAGATTGATAATCCATCCATCAAATCCCTCATCCGCAAACAGGACGTTGCTGCCGTTGCCAAGTATAAACAGACGGACATTCCGCTCTTTGGCATCATGCAAAACCTGCTCCAGTTTTTCTGGGGTGCTGGGCTGATAGAGTCGGGCAGCCGGACCCCCGATTTTTAATGTAGTGAAATCCTTTAATGGACAATTTTCTTTATAATTCATCTTCATAAATTCATTTTACAAAGATAAATTTTAAATTCTATTTCCAGGCTTTCCATATAAAAAAGCCGGTTTTAAACCGGCAGAATATCTATTGTGTTCCAGACGCTGCGTTTGGATCCGCACTGGGGTCTGCACTGGAATCCGGTGCGGGAGGCGCAGCCTGCGCATTCGGATCGGAGGCAGCCTGCGCATTGGGATCAGACGCTGGCTGTGCATTGGGATCTGCAGCCGGAGCCTGACTGCTGGAATCGGAACTTTGCTGGCTGTTCTGATCCTGAGCAGG
>JABUSF010000017.1:41327-46881 GCA_021443945.1 Ileibacterium sp. | reverse complement strand
AGAGCCACTTGAGGAGATCCGATGGCCATTCTGGACTCAGCAAGGGAAGAATCATACATTTCATAATCTCCGTTGTTGTACTTCTGTTCAAAGTAAGCCCAGCAGATATCCCCGATGTCACCGATGAGCTTTTCTCCTTCCTTATCTCCGATTTGAGAATAAATGCAGACGGAGAAAGGATACAGGGTCGGCGCATAACCAATAACGTTGCGGATTTCTTCGTTGTTTCCAACTTTCTGAACGTATCCGTGAGGATTGTTGTAGTTCAGAAACATGTGGGGACCGGCATAGGTCAGCCAATATTTCAGATCATCGTAGGTTCCGGACGTTTCATACAGATGGCGGACCAGATCCATGGTGTAGTCCGGGTTCAGCTTGTTTTCGTTAAAGAAGTCTTTGGACTGCTGATGTTCGGAATATTTGGTCGCCATGTGTTTGAACGCTGAGTAGCCTCCCAGGTTTTCAAAAAGGATATGGCCGGCAATGTTGTCTGAATACAGAGCGGCTGCCTCCAGAAGATTGGACAGAGGAATTTTGTCACCAACTTTGTACTTGGCGCCGATGGGCTGGTTGGGGTTTTCTTCGTCTTCCTTTTCCAGCATATTTTCCGTAAATTCAAATTCCTGGGTGGGACTGACTTCTCCATTGGCAATTTTTTCATACCACAGCATGGTCAGAGGAAGCTTGTATGTAGAGGCAGCCAGGTTGTTGTCGGCTGCGTTGTCTGACTTGATGTAGGCCCCAGTGGTCAAATCCTGAACGGCATAAGACACTTTGGATGCATCGATGTTGTTTTCGGACAAGTAATTGTTGATGGAAGTTTTCAGATCCTGCAGCTGATTGTTGAAGATGTACGTTTTGATGTCATCTTTCAAATGAGAGAGATATTTCAAATCAATTACGTCTACAATCTTCTGCCGCAGTTTGCTGATGTCTTCTTTCTTGGCAACTTCACCTGAGTCCAGAACAATCTGTTCCGGTTCTTTGGAGCTTTTGGCGGAGCGGTAGCCTTTGACAGTCAGAATTCCCAGACCGCTTACGGCTAAAATTCCGGCCAAAGCCACAACAGCCAGACGTTTATAATTGTATTTTCGTTTTGACGTATTTTTCTTAACAGGCATATTGATAATTATAGTGTATGGCTTTCGAAATTCAATATGGCGCCCCGTTCAATTCACACAGGATGTCCTGAGATTTGAATAGAGGATTGTTCTGTATGCAAAATCGTTTTGGCGCAGTGTTTCATCCTTTGGTAAAATGCATCAAAGGGGTAATTTTATGAAAACTGATAACAGCAGCATGGACTGGCTGACAAAGCCGGAGATTTACAAGGTCAACCGGCTGGATCCAGTCAGCTCGCTTCAATATACGATACCGGAAAGGAAAGCCAGACAATCCTTAAATGGGGCATGGCTTGTCAGCTGTTCTGCCAATTTAACGGAGGCGCCGGACAGCTTTTTCGAAAAAGGATTTGATGATTCCTTCTTTCAGCCTGTACAGGTTCCAGGGCATCTGCAGCTGCAGGGATTTGGAAATCTGACTCAGGCCCACAGCCTGAGCGAGTGGGATGAACGGGAAAATCTGGAATACGGGCAGGTTCCTGTCAGGAACAATTTAACCGCCTGCTATGTGAAAAACTTTGAACTGGATGAAAAACTGGAAAAGGACTTTGTCAAACTGGTGTTTCATGGGGTTGAATCAGCCTTTTACGTTTGGCTCAACGGAACATTTATCGGCTACAGCGAGGATTCTTTTACGCCTTCCGCTTTTGATGTTACCGATGTTCTGCAGCCTGGACAAAACCGGCTTTGCGTTCAGGTACAGCAGTTTTCTTCCGGCTCCTGGCTGGAAGATCAGGATTTCTTTCAGTTTTCCGGCATCTTTCGGGATGTGGAACTGCAGTCATTTGGAAAATGGCGGCTGGAGGATTTGAAAATCAGCACCCGGCTGAAGGACGATTATAAAAATGCCCGGGTTCTGATCGACATGAAACTGGCCAGAGAGGACGGTTCCTGTCTGGTCCGCTTCAAAGACAAAGAGGGGAATCTTCTTCTGGGATTTGAGACAAAAAAATCTCTGGTGGCTCTGGATCTGAACGAAATCCGGCTTTGGTCTGCGGAAGATCCTTATCTGTATACTCTTGAAATTGATGTTCTGGATCCAGATCTGAAAACCTGCCAGTCTGTGACTCAAAAGGTCGGACTGCGGCAGTTTGTTCTGGATCAGGGGATCATGAAGCTGAACGGTCAGCGGATTGTGTTTAAGGGAATCAACCGCCGGGAGTTCAACAAAGACCGCGGCCGTGCCCTGACGATTGAAGATATGCTTTATGACATCCAGTTTTTAAAGCTTCACAATATCAATGCTGTGCGTACCAGTCAGTATCCCAATCAGGAGCTCTGGTATGACCTGTGCGATGAGTTTGGCATTTATGTGATGGATGAAGTCAATCTGGAAACCCAGGGAACCTGGAACTTCTCCCGAAAAGACGGATGCCTGGATCCGCTGCCAGGAGACAGACGCCTCTGGAAAGATGCGGTTCTGGACCGAGCCAATTCGGTGTACCAGCGGGATAAAAACCATCCCTGCGTACTGATCTGGTCTTTGGCCAGCGACAGCGGTGTGGGAAATATCCTGGTGGAGGAAGCCGGCTTTTTCAGACACAACGATCCGGAACGGCTCATTCATTACGAAGGCTGCTGGAAAACGCCTCATTTCAGCGACTGTACGGATATGATCTCCCGAAAGTACCTGTCCGCCCAGGAATGTGAAGAGCTGCTGCAGACGGATTTGAGAAAGCCCATGATTTTATGCGAATACGCTCCCTCCCTTGGAAACTCCAACGGTGGGATGGATAAATTTATGGAGCTGGAACGCTTTAAAAAATACCAAGGGGGCTTTTTGTGGGAGTTCATTGATCAGCAGCTGGATCTCGATTTGCAGCTTGATGGAGCCGGAAACTCTGTCCCAGCCTTTAAAGATGCTGCCAGTGACGGCCATTTGAAAGGAAGCGGACTGCTGTTTGCCAACCGGATTCCTTCTCCGAAAGTGCAGGAAGTCAAATATTTGTATCAAAACTTCACGGTTGTTCCGGACAAATTCGGTGTTCGAATCCGAAACGATTCTCTGTTTACCCCGTTGTCCAAATTTGAAGTTCGTTACACCCAGCATATTGAAAATAAGATCATTCAAAGCGGAACAGTGGAAGGGGAAGTTCTGCCCGGTCAGGAGAAAAAGCTCTTTATCAACTGGGTTAATCCGGAAAAAGAATCCGTCAAAACGGTTTCCATTCATTTAAAAGAAGATGAGCCCTGGGCAAAAGCAGGCCATGAAATTGCTTTTGGCCAAAGCGTGCAGGGAAGTTTTTCAAAAATGGAAACCAGAAAGTCCAAAATGGAAATTGCCCAGGGGGACGGCTGCATCGGCTTTTTTGATAAGGGATTTACCGCTGTGTTCACCGAACGGGGACTGGAAGCTTTGCAGTATGACAATCAGGATGTATTGGATGGAATCCCGCGGCCGGTGTTTGCCCATGCCTTTACAGACAACGAGCGGGGGTTCAACTTTGATCAGGAAGCCAGCCAGTGGTATGGAGCCAGTCTGTTTTCCAAAGTGCGGAAGATGGAAAAGATCATCAACAAAAAAGACCGCTGTGCCATGATCACCTATTATTATGATGTTCCGGTGAATCCAAAAGCGGAATGCAGGGTTGATTACTTTATTGCAGCACCTGGGCTAATTGGTGTGGATGTTACTCTGGAAGGCCAGTCGATTCTTCCCAGACTGCCCCAGCTTGGGATGCAGATTCCTTTGAAAAAGAAGCTGGACAAGTTTGTCTATTACGGACTTGGACCAATGGAAAACTATGCAGACCGTCAGTGCGGTGCGAAACTGGGTGTTTTCTGGCAGGATGTTCAAATGAATCTGACTCCTTATCTGCGTCCTCAGGAATGTGGAAGCCGATGCGGTGTGCGCTGGCTGGAGGTTGTGGAAAAGCCGCAGAAGGGTGTTCGCTTCTCTATGCTCAATCACCCCCTGCAAATCAGTGTGCTGCCCAATTCTTTTGAAGAACTGCAGCAGGCCGAATGCCGCAGCGATCTTCCTTCCGCCAAAAAAACCTATGCGGTGGTCAGCGGATATCAAATGGGAGTCGGCGGTGAAAACAACTGGGGCAAACCGGTTCTGGGCGAATATATGCTTCAGGGCCGAAAGCTCTGGAAATTTTCATTTATCATCAGCCGGCCTGCAAAGGACCTGATTTAAAAAACACCTGGAATTCCAAAACTGGAGTTCCAGGTGTTTGTTTTATTTCTGCAGCTGTTTCTGACGCTCATCGTATTGCCTTTTCATGGTCATAAAGCTTTTGACCGCAAAAGAAACACTGACGGACATGGCAATCAGGTAAATGATTTTGATATACCAGGCCTGGGCTTCGCCTCCCGTGAAGAACAGGATGAAGATGAGAATGATGGCGGCCGTTGAAATCCCCAGCTGCCATTTGAGCCTGGTGGGGTTGTTGGCCTTCTCATACTTGGCTTTTGCTTTCAGATCTTCTTCTTTTTTCGCTTTTCGGTCGTTGGCTTTGGCCTGCAGGACTGCATTTTTCTCTGCATTTCGGCGAATCTGCCGGTCCAATTTCGACATAACACTATCCCTTTCCTTGTTTTATCCCCTGCAAAGTCTGCATACCGGATTGGTTTTGATATTGTAACAAATTTAAGGATGGAAATGTTTCGAAAATGGAAAGGAAAAGCACAAAGATTGGAAAGAAAAGAAGCTCTTCTTTAATATAGATGTGGTGAAAGGATAATATTGATGTTTATTGTAACCGTAAATTCCTTTGACGAACTGAAATCTCTTGAACAAGCCCAAGCCGACGGAATCATTCTGCCGGTGCCGCACTTTTCCATTCGCCAGAATGCTTTTCTGGATTTGGATTCGTTAAAAGAGGTCACGCTTCGTCTGAAGAATCAGAATATAAAAGTATATTTCAATCTTTTAAAAATGCTCACTCAGTCCGACCTGGAACAGGCAGAAAAGCTGCTGATCATGGCCAAAGAGCTGGATGTGGATGGATTGTATATTGCCGATGAAGGCTGGCTGGAAATGGCCGGGCAGCTGAATCTGATTGACCGCTTAATCTATCAGCCTGAAACGCTGATCGTAAACGGGATGGATGCAGACTTTTACGCCGATCTTGGCCTGCAGGCTGTCAGCCTGGCCCATGAGCTTTCGATCGATGAAATTGAAGCCATTGCAGCAGACAGCCATGCCAGTCTGGAAGTTCTCATTCAGGGACGCTATTCCTGGATGTATTCCAGAAGAAAGCTGATCACCAACTATTTTGATGCCATTGACCTGCAGGAACCCGTCATTGACAATAAAGCCTATGATCTGCAGGAAGCGACCCGGGAAGGTGTCATGAAAATAGTGGAAAATGAAGCCGGAACACATGTTTTCGCAGACGAACCCATTGCTTCCTTTTCAGTCATGGAGCGGCTGAAAAAAGCCGGAATCCAGAGATTTCGCATAGATACCATGTTTGAAGATGCTG
>JABUSF010000017.1:34852-41320 GCA_021443945.1 Ileibacterium sp. | reverse complement strand
GCTGCCTGTTTGCACCTGTACCGGCAGGCCCTCAACGGCAGGCTTCCAGAAGATACAGAGCAGTATGGAAGCGATTCTTTGTATTTCAGCCAGACGATCAAGAAAAAGGAGAAGACCAATGGACAGAATTGAACTTCTTGCACCAGCGGGAAATCTTGAGAAGGCAAAAACGGCCATCCTTTACGGAGCCGATGCTGTTTACATTGGAGGCAAGGAATTTTCCCTGCGCTCCAGAGCTTCCAACTTTGATCTGGATCAGATTGAAGAACTCTGCCAGTTTGCCCATGCCCATGGATCTCATGTCCACGTCACGGTGAACATGCTGCCTCATCCAGAGGATCTCCATGATTTGAAAGAATACCTGCTGGCTTTGGACAAAGCGGGTGTGGATGCCATTATTGTGGCCTCTGCCGGCATTATGAAACTGGCCAAATCCCTTCCGGTTTCGTATGAAGTCCATGTGTCTACCCAGCATTCCACAACCAACTCCAAAGCGGTTGAGTTCTGGAAAAAGCAGGGAATGGACCGGGTGGTCCTGGCCAGAGAATGCGGAATGGATCAGATTGATTCCATTGTCAGACAAAACATTCTTCCCATCGAAGTGTTCATCCACGGAGGAATGTGCATTTCTTTTTCCGGACGTTGTGTGTTGTCCAACCATATGACAAACCGGGATGCCAACCGGGGAGGATGTGCTCAAAGCTGCCGCTGGAAATATGCTTTGAGAGACGGAGACAGAACCTTAAGCGATCCGGACAATCTGTTTTCCATGTCCAGCAAGGATATGCAGGCTGTCGATTATATGGAAGATTTCATCAAAATGGGTGTGGCTTCCCTGAAGATCGAAGGACGGATGAAATCTGCCTACTATCTGGCTACGGTCGTATCCGCCTACCGCCGTCTGATTGATCACATCTACGAAAACGGGACAGCCGATCCGGCTTTTCTGGAAGAGATCAAAACCGAGATTGCCAAAGCGGAAAACCGGCCGACAGGACCTGGATTTTACAACGGCGAACCGGATTCTACGGTCCAGCTGTACCGGGATCATGATGAAACGGTAACCCAGGAATACATTGCCAGCGTAGAGGAGATTCTCGAAGACGGCTGGGTGATTCTGCGGGTCCGCAATAAATTCTTCCCCCACATTGATGCGGAAATCTTTGGCCCCACTTTGAACAGCACCCCATTAAAACTGGGAGAGGTGTTTGATTTGGACGGGAATGTCATGGAAGTCTGCAGCAATCCCATGGCTCTTGTAAAAACCAGACTGCCTCTGGCGCAAGAATTTGCAATGATTCGGAAAAGACGGCCTGAAAAGGCTGAAACAGTTGAAAAACAGACTGAATCATAGATAATAGATTTTACGAACAAAGGAACTGCGGCAGAGAAACTTTTCGAAAGGAGAAGCAGTTCCTTTTCTTTGAGATTCCAAAAACTCTGCCATCTGACTATGAGACTTTCCAATAGTTTTTTCTATACGTTAAGAGAAAATGCCAAAGACGAAGACAGCATTTCCTCCAATCTGCTTGTAAGAGCAGGGATGATTAAAAAAAGCTCCAACGGTGTCTATATGATTATGCCAATGGGCAAAAAAGTTCTGTCTAAAATTGAAGACATTGTCCGGGATGAAATGGACAAGCACGGAGCACAGGAACTGCTGATGCCGGCTTTGATTCCGGAGGATGTTTACATCAGCTCCGGACGCCGCGAAGCTTTTGGCTCCAATATGTTCGCTTTAAAAGACCGCTACAATAAAAACTACGTTCTGGGTCCAACCCATGAAGAACTGTTTGCTATGGCAGCGATGATGGATGGAAAATCCTACAAGGATTTCCCCTACAATCTGTATCAGATTCAGACCAAATACCGTGACGAAACCCGTCCCCGCTACGGTTTGATTCGTGTTCGTGAGTTCATCATGAAGGATGCCTATTCCTTTGATACCGATCTGGCTGGTCTGGATGAATCCTATGCCAAAATGTACGATGCCTACAACTGCATCTTTGACCGTCTGAAACTCAACTACAAAATCGTAAAAGCTGACACAGGAGCTATGGGCGGTCTGCTGTCAGAAGAATATCAGGCTCTGTCCACCATTGGTGAAGATACAGTAGTCGGCTGCGAAGGATGCGATTTTTCCAGCAATATGGAAATCTGTGAAGTGGTGGATACCATCGAAGCAGACTCATCCGAAGAACTGGCCATGGAAAAGGTCTATACCCCAAATGTGGGCACCATTGAAGAGGTGGCTGGATTCTTTGGCAAAGAGCCGTCCGACTTCGTAAAAACTCTGATTTACAAAGCCGACGGAAACCTGGTGGCTTTCATTCTTCCAGGAGACCGTGAGCTCAATGAAACAAAAGCCACAAAACTGCTGAAAGCTGTGGAACTGGAAATGGCCAGCGCAGAAGACGTGGAAAAAGTCACGCACGCCAGAGTTGGATTTGCAGGACCGGTTGGACTGGAAATTCCCGTCTACATGGACCGTATGGTCGCTAAGAAGAAAAACTTCATTGTGGGTGCCAACGAATCCGATCATCATATTAAAAATGTGAACCTGAAAGACTTCGAAGTGGCTGAAACCGCCGATCTTTGTGAAGTGAAGGAAGGGGATATCTGCCCAAGCTGCGGAAAGCCTCTGACTTTTGATCATGGAATTGAAGTTGGAAACCTGTTTAAACTGGGAACCAAGTACTCCGACTCACTTGGACTGGAGTATCTGGATCAGAACAATAAACTGCAGCCCGTATGGATGGGAAGCTATGGAATCGGTCTGGAACGCTGCATGGCAGCTGTCGCTGACCAGTACCATGACGATAATGGCCTGATCTGGCCGGAAGAAATCGCTCCTTTTAAAGCCGCGATCGTGATTGTTTCCGCCAAAGATGAAGCGCAGAAAGAAGCGGCTGAAAAGCTGTATGCCTATGCGCAGGAAAAAGGCTATGACATCCTGCTCGATGACAGAAATGAAAGACCGGGAGTGAAGTTCAAGGATATGGAATTGATTGGAATTCCTTACCGCATCACCCTTGGAAAAGGCGTGAAAGATGGAAAAGCTGAACTGGTAAAACGCTCTGAAGGTCAGAAGCAGGAAATCGAAATTGCAGAACTCGAAGCTCTGCTGGACAAAATTTACGCTTAATCTGCAAAAGAAAACCGTCAGGATTTCAACATAGAAATCCAGACGGTTCTTTTTTTNTTTTTTTCGCTTGGAAAGAAAAAGAAGTCTGCACACAGGAACAGACAGACTTCTTTAAAAAGGGGTAAAAGGGGCAGATTGTTTTCTAGATGATGAAGCCCAGACTGTGTAGGATGGATCCAACGACAGCGCCAATGGCAAGAATGATCAGAATCTCTTTTTTGGAAAGGCTGTCATTTTCGCAGCGTTCATAAAAAGATTCCATATAACAGACGATCCAGGCTGCTGTTTTGCGGGATAAAGCTGCAGCAGATCGGAACAGAACAGCAATCAGAATCAGGATGTGATCAGTGAGCTGACTGTTTGATTTCAAAGTAATAGTTCTCTCCATGGCGGGCTCCTTCTAAAAGCAGTTTATCTTGAATGAAAAGAAAAAATCCAGACACAATTTTTACTTTCGTTCCCTCTGCCTGTCTGTATACTAGCATGGTGCATAAATATGCGCAACAAGCAGGCAACAAATTAATGAATAATTAATTTTCGATCTTTTTTTTCTTTCATCACAGCTTTGTTTCTTGAATACCTGGATAGTTTAGAAAGAAATATGACATTATTGTGACATTTTAAGAAATTGTTCAGGAATTGTTTTCCTGAGGTTTAAATTTAGATGTTTGAATGATTCCGGCAGAAAAAATTAGGCTATTCTATTTCCAGAACACAGGCTTCATGAAAAGGAAATTGTAAAAGATTTTCAAACCAACGCAAAAATTTACATTCGTTTACAAGGAGAAGTTTTTCGGGTATGATGGCCTTTGTACTGGAAAGGAAATCAAGATGGAAAAAAAGATCAGTATTGCTAACCGTCAGGTTATTTTGAATTACAACAAAGCATATCCAAAAAACAGAGAGGCTTTATTGAAAAGCTCCACCTTCCGCAAATTTATCGAATACTTTATTCGGGTCGAGAAGGATCTGGATCATGCGGTTTATATGTATTTGACCTGCGACGAAAAATACTCTATTGAAGAGGCTGCTCAAAAATTCTGTACCTTTTTAAGACTTCTTGCTGTTTTTGAATACCAGGAACTGGCTGAAAGTGCAGATTATGGTACCGAATATACAAGAGACCGGAATGCCCTGGGAAATGTCATCGAGGAAATTTACCGCGGATGGCGTTCTCTGCAGCGTTTTGGCTTTATGAATTCACTGAACACACCTGAATTTGGAATCAATACTCTTGTTGCAAGAGATTCTGATATGAATGACTTGATTCTGCGGACATACCGTCTGTTTGAAGAAAAAATTCAGGGAAGAATGAACCGCGTCTACCGTCAGGTACAGGCCGGAACCAACGCCTGCTTCTCGGTTCATATGCCTAAGGAAGGTTTTAACAAGGACTATGCAGGATTAAAAGATATCCCGGTGATTGACTGCGTCATGCTTCGTACTCCAATGATCCTTCATCCGAAGTCAAGCAAGCGTACGGGAATGTTCACCAAATCTGAGATCAACCCAATGGAATATCTTGCTGTCGATCCTAATGAATGGTTCTGCCTGCCGCTGAAAGTCGGCAAACTCTTATGCTATGTATATTTCAATACGAAATATACCGCTTCTGCTCTCTCAATGGCCAATCTGTTTGAACTGGCGGATATGGATGAATCTGAAAAACGTCCGGATCTGCTGATGATCTTCGGAAATGAAGACGGCAAAAATGAGACAGTGTACTATCATGATGAAAAGAACGGAATCTGGGTTGGATGCATTTCCGACGATCCAAGAGTGGAATATTTTGGATATCTGAAGAAAATGGCTCTGACACTGCACAACCTTGCCATGATGGAAAAAGGATGGCTGCCTATTCACGGCGCCATGGTCAATATTGTACTGAAAGACGGGCGCAAAAAAGGAATCGTTCTCATGGGCGACTCCGGTGCCGGCAAATCCGAATCCATTGAAGCGCTCAAGCATGTGGGCAAGGATTTGATCAAGTCTGTGGAAGTCGTATTCGACGATATGGGTACAATCCACATGGAAAATGGCGTTCCATATGGGCAGGGGACTGAAATCGGTGCCTTTATCCGTCTGGATGACCTGGATCCGGGAACTCCATACAGAGATATGGACCGTTCCGTATTCTTTGCACCGGAAAATCCAAACTCACGAATGGTTGTTCCGGCTGCTACATATGAGTTCATTACAGAAAACCATCCAATTGATTTGTTCTGCTATGCGAACAACTACACCGATGCAATTGGAATGAAAGAACTGCCAGTTGAGGAAGTAAAAGAGACATGCAAAGCCGGTACCCGTATGGCTCTGGGCACCACCCAGGAAGTGGGTCTTTCCAAGACTTACTTTGCCAACCCATTTGGACCTATGCAGGAACAGGAGCTTTGCGAACCATTAATTGATACCGTATTTGAAGCGATGAAGAACGATGGCGTCTATATGGGGGAAATTTACACCCACCTTGGTTTCGACAAGTCCAACCGGCAGGGAATTGAAGATGCTGCGAAAGAGCTTCTGAACTTCATTACAAAGGAGGAATAATTTTTGCAGCAGTTTAATTTTAACCCTGGACAAAACCCGAACGTTTTTCAGCGGCAGGGCGTTGTCACAGATACCGTCCGAAAAAGCATTCTGGAAGCCTACAGCTGGATGTTTGCTGGGCTGATCGTAACCGGCCTGACCGCATTTTTTACCGCGAAATCCGGCTTGCTGGAATTCTTTCTGAATGAAATGCCCTTGTTGTTCTTTGGAATTATTATTGGCCAGCTTGGCCTGACAATCGCATTCACGGTTTTAAGAAACAAAGTCTCTTCAGGAGTCTTGAAAGGTTTGTTCCTTGTCTTTGCTTTGACCATGGGTGTGACTCTTTCAACCATCTTCACTCTTCCGTCCGCCAGAAACTTTGGAGGGGGATACAGTGATACAACCATTCTGACCGCTCTGATGATCAGCGCTGTTTACTTTGGATGCCTGGTTTTCATCGGAATGACTACGAAGAAAGACATGAGCAAAATTGGCGTCATTTGCTTTACCGGCTTGATTGCCATGATCATTACTCAGCTGATTCTCTTCTTCTTCGGTGTTTCTTTCAGCACGCGGCTGATTTCGATTATTGGC
The DNA here is from genome assembly GCA_021443945.1 of Ileibacterium sp. Taxonomy (GTDB): domain Bacteria; phylum Bacillota_I; class Bacilli_A; order Erysipelotrichales; family Erysipelotrichaceae; genus JABUSF01. The sequence goes on along the minus strand of JABUSF010000017.1, from coordinate 35,049 downwards.
CTTCTTGCTTTTACAGGACTGACCGCCTGGGATGTTCAGCGTTTGAATCAAACCATGCTGATGTGCGAAGGACAGCCAGTTGAACAGCAGAAATGGGCAATTTACTTTGCTCTGACTCTGTACCTGGACTTCATTAATATTTTCCTGAAGATCCTTCAGCTGCTTGGCTCAGGATCCAGAAGTTCTAAATAATATTT
>JABUSF010000017.1:31657-34682 GCA_021443945.1 Ileibacterium sp. | reverse complement strand
TGGTGAAAAGACACAGCAGAGTGTATTGGGAATGGGCTTTTGAGGGCGAACTGAATGCAGTAGGCAAGCCGGAGTTTCCTCCGTTATCAAAGAAAGCATATGTTGGTATGCGTAAAGTGGGCTGAAAAGCCAAGCCAGGTGGCACCGCAGGAGACTCTATTCCTCCTGTCCTAGCAAAAAAGATTGCAGGACGGGAGTTTTTTTATTCCCCCTGCCAAACAGAAAGGACTCTATTATGAAACAAGACAGCAACATCCCTTACAAAATCTATCTGGAAGAAAGTGAGATGCCAAAATCCTGGTATAACCTGAGAGCTGATATGCCTGTAAAACCGGCACCCCTGCTCAATCCAGAAACCTTTGAACCCATGACAGCAGAAGAACTGGGAACGGTATTCTGCGACGAACTGGTCAAACAGGAACTGGACAATGAAACAGCCTATTATCCCATTCCTCAGGAAATTCGGGATTTCTATAAAATGTACCGTCCTTCTCCCCTGGTCAGAGCGTATTGTCTGGAAGAGAAACTGAATACACCGGCTAAAATTTATTACAAATTTGAAGGAAACAACACCAGCGGATCTCACAAACTGAATTCTGCCATCGCTCAGGCCTATTATGCGAAAAACCAGGGGCTGAAAGGTGTAACCACAGAAACGGGAGCCGGACAATGGGGAACGGCCTTAAGCATGGCCTGTGCCTATCTGGGACTGGACTGCCAGGTTTATATGGTCAAGGTCTCTTATGAACAGAAACCATTCCGAAGGGAAGTCATGAAAACGTATGGTGCGTCTGTAACTCCATCTCCTTCCGAAACGACAAATGTTGGACGCAAAATTCTGGAAGAGCATCCGGGCACGACTGGATCTCTTGGATGTGCGATTTCGGAAGCCGTAGAAGCAGCAACCTCTCAGGAAGGATACCGCTATGTTTTGGGAAGCGTACTGAACCAGGTCATGCTGCATCAGTCCATTATTGGTCTGGAAACAAAAGCTGCTTTGGATAAATACAACATTACTCCCGATATCATCATCGGATGTGCCGGCGGCGGATCCAATTTAGGCGGACTCATTGCCCCATTCATGGGCGAAAAGCTCCGCAAGGAAAAAGATTATCAGTTTATTGCTGTCGAACCTGCCAGCTGCCCGTCCTTGACAAGAGGCAAATATGCCTACGACTTCTGTGATACAGGAAAAGTGACCCCACTGGCTAAAATGTACACCCTGGGCCATGGCTTTATTCCTTCTGCCAACCATGCCGGCGGTCTTCGCTACCATGGCATGAGTTCTGTTCTGTCAGAACTCTATGATGAAGGATTGATGGAAGCCAGAAGTGTTGAGCAGACAGCAGTGTTTGAAGCCGCGAAAATGTTTGCACAGGTGGAAGGAATCCTTCCGGCTCCGGAAAGCAGCCATGCCATTCGGGTGGCCATTGATGAAGCTCTCAAATGCAAAGAAACAGGCGAAGAAAAGACCATTGTCTTTGGCCTGACTGGTACCGGATACTTTGATATGGTTGCCTATGGAAAATTTAACGACGGCGAAATGAGCGACTATATTCCAACCGATGAAGATCTGCAGCCTGGATTTGACAGCTTGCCGGAAATTCCAAATCAATAACAATTGAACATTTTAAAAGAGCTGAGACCATCCGTCTCAGCTCTTTGTTTTCGATTGTCACATTCCCCAAAGGATGGAAGCCAGTGCCAGGATCAGCGGAATGGTGATCATGGAGCAAAGGGTAGTCAGGGAAATGATTAAAGTGGCCGAACTGCTTTTTTTGTGCAGCATTCCTAAAAACATCGTCAGGGTTGCACCGGTGGGGGTTGCTGCGGCAATCATCATGGTGGTTCGAATCTCGGCAAATTGCGCAGGAACCAGACAGAACACAGCCATTGTGATCAGCGGGATGATCAGCAGCCGGACAGCCGTAATAACCCAGAGTCTTGGCTGGTGCAGGATTCTTCCAAAATCAGCATGCGTCAGGGAATAGCCAAGAACCAGCATTGCCAGAGGGGTATTCATATTGCCGATATACTGGAGACTGGACTGGATTACCTGAGGCATTTTCAAAGGAGTCAGAAAGAACAGAAGACCAATGCCAACTGAAACAGTAGCCGGATTGGTAAGAACTTTTTTCAGACTCATCCAGCTTCGGTCCTGGGCCAAAAGGGTAATTCCGTAGGTCCAGGAAAACAGATTCCAGACCGCCAGCAAAATGGTCAAATAAAAGATCGCTCCTTCTCCGAGAACCGCCTGAACCAGAGGAATGCCGATAAATCCGCAGTTGTTGAAAACAACGGAAAAACGGGCGATATGGTCTTTTGGAAAAAACAGCATGCCGCCTGCAATGGCAATGACCATCAATCCCACCGCCAGAATCAAAGCCACTCCCATTTCCAATAGCTTTTCCATACTGAAGTCCACAAGAAAGGACTGAATCATGATCGCCGGTCCTGCAGCGTAAACAACCAGCGAGTTTAAAACGGGCACCGCTTCTTCTTTGATCATATTGGCTTTGGTCAGGATAAAACCGGTCACCATTAAAATGAACATAATGAAAACCTGCTGTGCCACAATAAGAGCTTCCGACATAAACAAATTCCTCTTTCCTGTTCGGTATACGGGAAAATGAACATCATTTCAATAGGGAAAGAAGTTGAATGAATAAGATTTTTCCTAAAATAAATACAATTGTATTGGAAAAGCAAAAACGGACAGAAGAAAGACTCTGCTTTCGTATAATGATTTTATGGAGGAATGGAATATGCATAAAAGAATCATAACAGCCCTGCTGACAGCCGTAATGTGTCTTGGAATGACAGCCTGCACTTCTTCCGGGGACAGACATGCTGCCGGTGTGGTTCACAATACCCCTCAGCTGCTTCTTGGAAACGCATGGAATCGAATGGATGAAGCTGAAAAGCCGACGATCATGGGCGGCTTTGGAGACGATCTGGCAGAAGATGAACCAAAGGCTGTCAACTTAAAGAACGCAGAAGCTTTAAGCACAACCTTTACGGTCCC
>JABUSF010000017.1:28734-30030 GCA_021443945.1 Ileibacterium sp. | reverse complement strand
TTTATAACAGGAGGATCTTTCAACCCCTTCCTGTATTTCAGGTTTTAGTATGAAGAAGAATTCGAAACTGTTCAGTCTGCTGTTTCTGACAGTCAGTGCTGCCATTGGACTAAGTTATTTCATGATTCCGGACCGGGACATCTCCTTGCAGGAAAGAAGGCGCCTTACGGCTTTTCCAAATGCCAGTCTGGAGAGCGTTCTGGATGGATCGTTTGAAAAGAAACTGGAATCCTATTTGCTGGATCAAAATCCATTCCGAAACGTTCTGCTGTCTTTGCAGTCAGCTGCCGTTCGGGATCTGTTTTTCAGGCAGGATGATCGAAACATCATCAGCCATCAGGGATATTTAACAGCTCTGGAGCAAGTCATGGATGAAGAGTCAATTCAGAAAGCAGCCCGGCTTTTTGCTTCCATTTACGAAAAGCACCTGGCAGATACCGAATGCAGGGTCTACCTCTCCATCATTCCTGACAAAGGGTATTTTGTGCAGGATCCTTCTTATGCTTTTCTGGATTATGAAGCACTGATTCTGTCTGTCACCTCCAAACTGCCGCAAATGGACTATATTTCGCTGACCGATTGTCTGAATCTGGAGGACTATTACAAAACAGATTCTCACTGGAATCAGATTTATCTCAAAAACGCAGCAGCAAAACTGGCGCAGGCCATGCATCGAACCTGGGATGATAACTATGAAACCAGAAGAGCTGCAGATGCCTTTTTGGGGGTCTATGCTTCTCAAAGCGGCTGGCCTGTCTCTCAGGAATCCCTGGATTATTTATGGAATGCAGATATGGAGAATTACCGGGTGATCTCTTATGAGACTGGAAAGCCTCAGACCGTGTCCCTGTATGATTTTGAAAAGCTGAAGGGAATGGATCCCTATGCGTTTTTTTTGCAGGGCAATCCAGGTATGATCACCATTGAGAATGACAACGCCCCGAAAGGAGAGCTGATTGTTTTTCGGGATTCCTTTGGATCCTCGATTGCTCCTTTGCTGGCACAAAGTTATTCCAAAATCACGCTGATCGATTTAAGAAACCTTCCCAGCAGCCTGTTGGACAGATACGTTGATTTCAGCAATCAGGATGTGCTGTTTCTGTATTCCACAACTCAGCTGAATGCTTCATCCGCTCTAAAATAAAAGAAATAAAAAAGGGCAGCAGAATGGATCACTGCTGTCCTTTATATTGAAATAGATAAAATAAAAAACCGGACGAGCCGGTTATTTATCAAAAATGGTGGGAACGGAGGGACTTGAACCCTCACGGGCGCAATGCCCGACGGATTTTAAGT
>JABUSF010000017.1:22721-27697 GCA_021443945.1 Ileibacterium sp. | reverse complement strand
GGCTGGATTTACGCAGCATATTCCATTATCTTCCAGTTTCTGTCCACCAACGTCATCAATCGAAACTATAAGAGATATGCAAAAGTGACCATGGAAATTACCTGTCAGGATCCTCAGCCGATCATCGATGCCTTTATGGATACCACCCGCCATGGCATGTCCGTCATCGAAGCCAAAGGAGGATACAGCGGAAAGACCTTCTACATTTGCAAATCTGTCGTGGCTGCTTTTGAAGTCCAGCCCATTATTGATCATGTCCGTCAGATTGATCCTCATTCTCTGGTGAATGTCTACCGGTCTATGGATTTCTACGGAAACTTTTATCAAAAACCGATCGAATAAAAACCCGGCCGAATCGTTTGGATTCACCGGGTATTTTTTATGCGTTTTTGAGAATGCGGCCCATGGAGGGCTGCAGAGCTTTCATGAGCAAAGGAACAAGAACCATGCCAATGATGGTGGTTGGAACCATATACCAGGCCTGATAAATCAGAGACCCGGTTAAAGTGACTCCGTAAAAGAGAACACCGCTGAGCGTACTGGAAGCAAAGCGAATGAGATTGGTGATCAGAACACCAGAATAGAACCACCCCCAAGTTGGAAAGCAGGAGGCAAGGCCATAGACCGCAAAAGCAATGAAATAATCCAGTGCAAACTGCAGAGGCCCAAGAATGTACATCGCTCCGGTAACAAACTGAATAATAATGGAAAGCAGGGCAACAATCAGTCCTTTCTGCCATCCCAGCTGATAGCTGGCCAGCAGCAGAGCCACCGTTCCCAATCCAACGGTGCCTCCCTGAGGCATCTGGAAAAAGGGAATGGCATTGGACAAAAAGTCCAGGACAAAGAACAAAGCCAGATAAAAGGCCATCAAAACGATTTCTTGAACAGTCAGTTTCTTCATAAAAAAACACCTCCGATTAAGAAGGCGCAGCAAGTCAGTTTCGACTCCCTACGCTAGTACTGCCTAGATCAGGTGATAAGGGTTGTTTCTCAGCCATAAAGGCACCCCTGTCGTATCTGAGAACAGTATAGCGCTTTTCATCGGATTGAAAAGAGCAAAAAAGCAGTATCCGCGCTCAGAACAGACATGAAATGATGCATCGAATTTCACGGGCAGCACGATGCAGTAATGGTGAGTCTTCAAACCAGAATCAGGGCAGGCAGTACGTGATGAAGGAGCCTGTAAAGATCATTCAGTTTAACACCTGTAAAAAAAGTCTGAACAGCAGGTGCTCAGACGAAGAATTAAATTAACAGATAGGATTTTGAGCCGTAAACAGCATCATGGGAATATCCGCATTGGCCTGTTCGTGGGCTTTTGGCAGTTTTTCAAAAATATATAGAGTGCCCTGGTACCGGCCGATGGTGACCGGCTTTTCATCCATCAGAACATAGTTTTTCTTGTGGTAGAAAGGCCACTGACATTCTGAATCGGAGATGGCCTGTACCGGCAGGTGATTGATTTGGGAGCAGTAGTCTTCAAAACCGGCAAGAAGTTTGCTGGCAAGGCCATGCTTTTGAAATCTTGGATGAGTGACAAGCACTTCTACGGTGTTTTTAGTATTCCCATCCACCCCTGCAGGACATCCGGCAATCAAAGCCACCGGCTCTTCTCCTACAAAGACACCCCGGGAATAGTACTGGGGCCGGATAACGTCTTCTGCCATTTCCTTGGCAAAGTTGTGGGCTTTTCTGGGTGAGAGATATTTTGTAAAGTTCCAGGTATCTTCAAACAGCCGCTTTACGTATAAGGCATCCTGCGGCTGCAAAGGTCGAATCAATGCGTTCATGATTTAAGTCCAATCTAGTATACAATCGGATGCTACTATACCAGCAGCATCAGCAGATAGGAAGAGAGCAGGGCACTGATCAAAAGGATCAGCATACTGATCAAAAGCCATTTGCGGTTTCTTTCCATCTGAAATAAAACCATCAGGCCAAGTCCGGCGTTGGTGACCAATCCTGCAAACAGGGCTGCGAAGCTCAAAGCACCGTTGGCAAACAGCTGGCAAAGCACCACCGTGGCTGCGCAGTTTGGAATAAAGCCAAAGAGAGCGGCTGCTGCCGGCTGCAGCCATAAAGCGGAATTGAGCCAGACAGCCATCTGATTTTCACCGATGATTTCAATCAATCCGGTCAGAATAACGGTGGCTGCAAATACAAACGCATAAATCTTCGCGGTGCGAAGCAGAGCGGACAGCCAAATGGGGTACTGCGGATAGCAGCAGGGACAGGCGGAGGAAGCTTCTTCGTCTTCTTCCATCTCTTCCTGCTCGTCTTCGTTTTCCATATCCTGGAAATACAGGATTTTCTGGTTTGGGAAAATGACTTTATCCACCACAAAGCCAACCGCAGCAGCCAGAATCAGTTTGAGAATCAGAACCCAGATCAGAGAGGAAAACAGCTGCGGTTCAGAGATCAGAACCGGTATCGCTTCGTCACTGGTAGAAATAAAGACAGCTATCATGGTTCCCAAAGTAATGTTTCGCTGGCAGAACAGCATGGCGGCCAGAACGGAAAATCCGCACTGAGGCAGAAGTCCGATCAGGGCGCCGAAAAAAGGACCGTACTTTTGCAGGTTCCAGAACACAGCATCGTCTTTGGAGTCTTTCCGTTCAAAATATTCAATGAGAAGATAGGCCGCATACAGCAGTGGAATCATTGTCCATGTATCGGCAATCGAATGCTCCAAGATATGTAAAATTGTTTCCATATTCACCTTCATCAAACGTTTTTACGCAACGTTCCTTTTCCTTTTATACATAAGGAAAAAAAGATTCGCAAATGAAAAGCTGATGTCATCAAGTGATGACACCAGCTTCGTCTGGTACAATGATTTTTTTTCGCTGCAGCTGAACGGAAACCAGATCCTGAATGGCTTCGTAAATCAGAGCAAAGACAGGAACTCCCAGGAACATGCCGGCAATTCCAAACAGAGAACCGCCAACCGTTACGGAGAATAAAATCCAGAAGCCGGAAATTCCCAGCTTGTCTCCAAGAATAATTGGTTTGAGAACATTGCCGTCGATCTGCTGCAGAATCAGAATGAAGACGGCAAAGACCAGAGCGGACATGGGATGAATCATCAGAAGAAGCAAAATGACCGGAACGGCACCAAGGAATGGTCCAAACACGGGAATGACATTGGTGACTCCCACCACAAATCCAATCATAGGGGCATACGGGACATTTAAAATGACCATAAACAGGTAACAAGTGACTCCGATGATAAAGGAATCCAGAATGTTGCCGACGATGAACTGCTGGAAGACGTTTTTGGCATCCATGCAGTACAGAGTCAAAAAGTTGGCCCTGTGAGCCGGCAGCGCCGAATAGGTCAGGGTTTTAATCAAATGAAGCAGGTTGTCTTTGTCCAGCATCATATAGACAGCTGCTGCCAGAGAAATAATCAGTGTTGTTGCTCCTTTGACCATATCGTACGAGTATGACACCGCTTTGGACATGGTGGAGGAAAACAGACCGTTCAGGGCAGCGGAGAAGTTCAGATCCTGAAAGAAGTTCTGAATCTGAGCGATGTCCAGATGGTACTTGGCTGCAATCTGCAGGGCTTTTGTTTCTGCCTTAAAGGAATAATCGGAGAAGTTTTCGATAAAGACTCCGAAAGAATCCAGCAGGGAAGGAATCATAACCATCAAAAGGGACAGAATAAACAGAATAAATGCAAGAAACGCCAGCATGACGGCAACAGACCGGCATTTGCTTTTTGGCATCTTGGTTGCATACGCCAATCGATTCTCCAGCCAGTCCACCGGTCCGTTGAGCAGAAATGCAATTCCAAACCCAAGGATAAAGGGGAGAAGAATGTGAAGAATCTGCGCGATGAAGCCGAGAATCTGGAAGATTTTCGAGAAAATCAGAAAAGCTATAATGGCGATAATCAGAGAAGCGGAGTTGATGAATATTTTTCTCTGAATCTCGTTTCTTAAATCAAAACGCATAAAGAATCCTTTCTTTGTTTCACTATTCTAACACTTGACGATCCCATTCAAAAAGAGTCCAATTGACCTATGGAAACAACAATGCAGAAATTTAAAGGATCCATCTCTGTCAAAGCGGTTCTGGAAAATGACAGAAGAGAATCGGAAATTTTATATGTGGACGGCAAAAAACGAACCAGAGATTTTGCCTACATTATCGCCCAGGCAAAAAAAAGAAAGGTGCCTGTAGTCATCTGTGACAAAGCCAAACTCAATGAGCTGGCAGATGGTCCCTGTGCGGGCATTTTGCTGATGGCCAAACCAAGAGAAATTGAAAGCCTCGATGAGAAAATGCCTTTTGAGGGGTTTGCTGCGTTTGTAGACGGCGTGGAAGATCCCTACAACCTGGGAAGCATTGCCCGAAGCCTGTATGCTGCCGGCTGCTCCCTTTTGATTCTGCCAAGAAGAAACTGGGATTACTCTGAGCCGACCATTGTAAAAGCTTCGGCAGGTGCCTGGGAAAAACTGGACATTGCAATGCTGGAAGATGTGAAGGTTCTCGCCCGATGGAAAAACAACACCCATCTGACCATGGTTTGTGCGGAACGAAAAGATGCCGTCTCCCTTTTTGAATACGATTTTCCAGTGAACACTCTGGAAGTCATTGGAGGCAGCCGAAGAGGCATTCATGCTGACCTGCTGGAGCAAAGCGATGCCAATGTCTACATTCCTTACGGAAGAGATTTTAAAAACGCACTGGATGCGCCTTCCGCCGCTGCAGTGATGGCTTTTGCCTATACCAGACAGTATCCGTTTACAGAGAAAGAGGATTGAAAATATGAAACTGACAATGAACAAAGGTGCCCTTGTAAAAATGGGGGTGAACACCAAAGTGGATCATCCAAGAATGAAAGGAAGCTGGCATGGATATGATGGCCGGGCCCGCATGACAGTGGGAACCGGTGGGATTACCTGGTCTCATGCCATTGGAGATCCCTGCATGAACATTGCGGGCGATCATGTGGAACCAGGCGT
>JABUSF010000017.1:19287-22078 GCA_021443945.1 Ileibacterium sp. | reverse complement strand
AAATAGTCCTTATGCCTGAGCAATCCTGTTCAGGCATTTTTGTTGCGGGGGCATCAATTGCAGCTGATGGGAATGTTTCCTGGCGGGTTCTGACTGTTCGATATGGAATGATATTTTCATCAAAAGCAGGAGGACAGTTATGAAAAAACAAATCAGCGATCACGTATGGTGGACGGGAAAAACCGACTGGGAATTAAACCATTTCCATGGCCAGGAATATTCCACCGATAAAGGATCTTCCTATAACTCGTATTTGATCAAGGGCAAGGACAAAACCGTTTTGATGGATACGGTCTGGCTGCCTTACGACAAGGAATTTGTAAACAATTTAAAAAAGGATATGGATTTAAATGAGATTGATGCCATTGTCATGAACCACAATGAAATCGATCATTCCGGTGCTCTGCCTGAACTGATGCAGCAAATTCCCAACGTTCCCATTTACTGCACCAAAAAAGGAGAAGAAATTCTTCGCGGCCATTATCACCAGGACTGGAATTTTGTAAATGTGAAAACGGGAGATCAGCTGGATCTTGGAGATGTGAAGCTGACCTTCATTGAAGCACCGATGCTGCACTGGCCTGACACCATGTTTACCTATATGGATGGAGGCGAAAAGGAACACATTCTCTTCTCCAATGATGGTTTTGGACAGCACTATGCCACCGAAAACCTGTTTGATGACAAAGTGGATCTGGATGAAGTGATGCATGAAGCCATGAAGTATTATGCCAACATCTTAAATCTGTACTCTTCCCAGGTGACAAAAAAGATTCATGATATTCTGGCCATGAATGTTCCCGTAGATATGATTGCTCCCAGTCATGGCATTCTCTGGAAAAAGTATCCGGAAAAAATCATTTCCAAATATCTGGAATGGGCGGATGCGTACCAGGAAAATCAAATTACGATCGTTTATGACACCATGTGGAATTCCACACGCGCCATGGCGGAAGCCATTGCCGATGGCATCCGTCAGGAATCACCAGAGACGACTGTCAAACTTTTCAATTCCAGCAAGGAAGACAAAAACGACATTATGACAGAGATCTTCAAATCCAAAGCTGTTCTGCTTGGATCTCCAACCATTAATTATGGCTTCCTGTTTTCTTTGGGAGGCATTCTGGAAATGGCAAAAGGGCTGCGCTTTAAAAAGAAAAAAGCCGCTGCCTTTGGAAGCTGCGGATGGAGCGGCGGTTCTGTCAAGCAGCTGACAGAAAAGCTGAAGGAATGCGGTTTTGAAATCATCAGCGATGGTTTGGAAATGAAATGGGTTCCGGATCAGAAGGCTCTGGATGAAGCCAGAGAATTTGGCCGCGCGTTTGCCCGAAAAGCAGCCTGAAAAGACGAATAAAACAAGCATCCCCCTTTGCAAATGCAATTCAAAACACCTGCCGGTACAAGGCAGGTGTTTTCGTTTGCAGCATCTATTATGTTCTCTTTCATGAGAAGAATCGTCCGGTCAAAAGAACATCCAACGGCAAACCGGACGGAAACATCATCAGCCGGGTTTGTCCTGGAATGCTTTCAATCTAACGACGAATGCTGGCCTGTTTTATTCTTCGAGGGCGTAGAATATAAAATCGTCACAATTGATTTCTTTGGTTTGGCCGTTTTTGCAGTCTATTACCTGAGCGGTTCTGACCGTTCCAAAAAGCCGGTCTTTCTCGTAGGATTTCAGAACTTTGATTTTGAATGACGTATTCCGGTTTTGTATGAATTTTCCTTTGCTTTTTATGTCCGGATTTACGACCATATAGTATTTGCCGGGCTCAAGACTGTATTTGCTGACCTGCTTCAAATCCCGAATATCCCTGGCTTCCGGTTCGAAGTCTTCTTCTGGGATTTGTTCCGCCATTTCCTCCTGGCCCGGTTCATTTTCAGCTGCCAATGCAGGCAGGACAGATCCGCTGAGAAGGGAAGCGGCAAGGGCTGCTCCAGTGATCGCTTTTCTATATAATGTTTTCATATTTTTTCCTCCTTTGGCATCTTTGCCTCAATGTGTTTTGCTTGATGTTTTTATCGTAAAGGCTGTTTCTGAACACTTCGGTAAGATAGAAATAAATAATTCTGCTTCTTTTTGAAACCCAGAGGAAACAGTAAGAATGCAATTCGAATGATTCATAAGAAACGAGAAAGAACTTTTCGAAATATAAAAATCATCTGCAGAATGGTTCGAAATACAGGAAAAAACCGCTGATTGGTGGTCAGCGGCTCATTCGTTTCGATTTTTCAAATTCGTTTCGATGGGTTGGATTGTTCCATTAATTCAGAGCATAGAATGAAAAGTCGTCACAGTTGATTTCGTAAATATCTCCCGTTTGGCAGTCAACCACTTGTGCTGTTCTGACGGTACCAATCCAGCGCTCTTTTTCATAAGATTTTAAAACTTTGATTTTAAAGGACCGCCACCCACAGTCCCCTCCACGCTGATGGCCTTCATAAAAGTAGGCTGCCATATAATATTTTCCTGGCTCAAGACGGTATTTGCTGACTTTCTTCAGTTCACGGAAATCCCTGGCTTCTGGTTCAATTTCATCTTCTGGTGCCATGTCGTCTGTGAGGGTTTGGATATACGATTCTTCCTGGGCTGGCTGATTGTCCGCGGCAAATGCGGGCAGAACGGATGCACTGATCAGACTGGCGGCAAAGGCTGCCGCTGTCATGGCTTTTACGTAAGATGGTTTCATTGTATTTCCTCCATTGTGCCTATCTGCACCTGTTTGATGGTTTTATCGTAAATAAGGTTTCTAAACACAAGGTAAAGCAGAAGAAAAACAATTCAGCGTCT
>JABUSF010000017.1:14456-17294 GCA_021443945.1 Ileibacterium sp. | reverse complement strand
AAGCGCCTTTGCTCAATGAGGAGCTTCAGCAGCTGGCCCGCTACATTTCCAGAATCACCATTTCTCCTTTGATTAATGTCTATAAAACCATGCTGCCAAAAGCCTGGAAACCATCCTCTTCCAATTCCAAAAGGGTGATGGAAGACTGGCTGGTTCTGGATGATCATCCCATTGGCGAACCCACCAAAAAGCAGAAAGAGTTTCTTGAATCGCTGGAGATTCCTGTCAAGGCCTCTCAGGCTCGTAAAAAATCGGTATCCATGACCAAAAGCCTTTTGGACAAACACATCTTAAAAATTGAACAGAAACCCAAACAGATGTCTGTAACGCCGGAAAATGAAAAAAAGCCGTGGCCGCCTCTGCAGCCTCAGCAAAAGCAGGCTCTGTCTTTGATGGAACAAAACGACGGCAGACCGATTCTGCTGTACGGAGTGACCGGGTCAGGAAAAACGGAAGTCTTTTTCCACATGGCACAAAAAGCCCTGGACGAAGGGAAACAGGTGCTGTTTCTCGTTCCGGAAATCGGTCTGACCCCCATGATGATTGAGCGGGTGACCAGCCGTTTTGATGTACCTGTATACATTTATCATTCCAGACTGTCGGATACGGAAGCGGCCAGCCAGTACGAACAAATCTCCAAAATGAAAAAGGGGATTGTCATCGGGACCCGTTCAGCCGTTTTTCTGCCCTTCAGCAATCTGGGGCTGATCATTATGGATGAGGAGCATGATCATTCCTATAAACAGCAGAATGCGCCCCGCTACCATACCAAGGATGCAGCCATTTTCAGAGCCAACTGGCATCACTGTCCTTTGATTCTTGCTTCTGCCACCCCCAGCCTGGAAAGCTATTCCCGGGCCTGGAAAAACAAATACCAGCTGGTGCAGATGAACGAAAGAGTCTCCGGGCGGTTTGCCATGGTCTCTTTAATCGATATGAAAACCCAGCAGTCCTACATGGGGCTTTCCACGGCTTTGATCAAAGCCATGGAACATGCCTTAAGCAAGGGACAGCAGGTGATCCTGCTTCTGAACCGCAGAGGATATCTGCCCCAGTATACCTGTACCAGCTGCGGCCATACGCTGCTTTGTGAAGACTGTGCTCTGCCTTTGTCCTATCACAAAAAAGAGCACAAACTGAAATGTCATGTCTGCTCCCGAGAATACCCGGTGCCTGAACGCTGTCCGGAATGTGGATCCAAAGCATGGAGCGAGCAGGGAACGGGAACCCAGAAGCTGGAAGAAGCGGTTGCCAAACTGTTTCCGGCGGCCAGAATTCTGCGCATGGATGCCGACACCACCCGGGCCAAGAATGCCCATGGGCAGCTGCTGTCGGAATTTGAAGCCGAGGGGGATATTTTGATCGGCACCCAGATGGTGGCCAAAGGACTGGATTTTGAACGGGTGACCCTGGTGGGCATTTTATCGGGAGACGGCATGCTGACAAGAGCCGATTACCGGGCAGCGGAAACCGGGTACGAAATGATGGAACAGGCTGCTGGAAGAGCGGGAAGAGGCCGCTTTGAAGGCCGGGTTCTCATTCAGACCTGGAATCCGGACCATTATGCCCTGAACTTTATCCGGCAGCACGACTATCTGCGTTTTTTCCAGCGGGAGATGGCCTACCGTCATCTGGGAAGCTATCCGCCCTATGTCTTTATGGCCACACTGGTCTTTTCTCATACAGATCCTATGAAATCTTATTCCAATGCGGCAAAAGCCAAGCGTTTTTTTCAGGAAAAAGGCATGCTTGTATTAGGACCTGCTGAAATCAGCATGCGGCGAAAGGAAACGCGAAACCGCATAGTCCTGAAAGATAAGAAGGAAGAGCATCTCATTGATGTTCTGTGGGAATTTGCAAAAACGAATCTTGGCAGGTCGTGTGAAATTAACATGAACCCCTGCCTTCTGGAGGAATAAATATGCGTAAATGGCTGTGGGAAGCTTTGTGCGAAGTCATTTTGAACAAAGCCTATTCCAATTTGTATTTGAAGGATCATCTGCAGGAACTGCCCCCCAAGGACAGAGCACTTGCCACCCGAATTTTTTACGGAACTCTGCAGAACTATGAGTACTGCACCTATATCTGGAAGCAGTATGCCAAAATGAAAGTCAGCCCAAAACTGCGGGTTCTCCTTTCCATGTCGGTATACCAGCTTCTGTTTCTGGACAAAGTGCCAGCGTATGCCGTCATTGATGATGCCGTCAAGCTTTCCAAGCGCATCTCCCGTCAGAGCAGCGGATTTGTCAACGCCATCCTGCGAAAAGTCTCCGATCAGATCCCGGCTCTTCCCCAAGAGGAAGAAGAGCGCTTTGCTCTGGAGTGTTCCATTCCGTTATGGCTGTACAAAATGTGGAAGGCCCAGTATGGAAGTGATCAGGCCAGACAGTGCGCCAAAGCTTCTCTGGATGTACTTCCGGTTTATGTGCGTTTGAATGCGCTGAAAAAACCGGAGGAAGGTCTGGACGAGGAGCGCTTTGAACACGTTGACGGAGATATGTATCTGTACAAAGGGGAATCTCTGGCAGCAGATCCCCTGTATAAAAAAGGAATTATTTCTGCTATGGATCCGGGCAGTTATGCCATTGCCATGTATGGCGATGTGAAACCGGGCATGAAAGTGCTGGACGTGTGCGCTGCTCCGGGAACCAAAACCATGGCCATGGCGGAAAAAATGAACAACGAAGGAGAAATCGAAGCCTTTGACCTGCACGAACACCGGGTCCGTTTGATTCAAAACGATGCCAGAAGACTGGGCATCCAGATTGTTCAGGCCAGACAGGCGGATTCGGCCAAAGAGCCTTTTGAAGAAAAATTCGATCTGGTTCTTTGCGACGT
>JABUSF010000017.1:9434-14396 GCA_021443945.1 Ileibacterium sp. | reverse complement strand
AATGATATGGACTCTCTGATTCCTTTGCAGAAGGAAATTCTGGAAAACGCCAGCAGAGGTGTCAAAAAAGACGGCAGGCTGGTGTATTCCACCTGCACTATTAATAAAAAGGAAAACGAAAAACAGGTGGACGCTTTCTTGAAGGACCATCCTGATTTTGAACTGGAAAAGATGCAGACTCTTTTTCCGGATGAGCGGCAGGACGGATTCTTTATGGCCTGCCTGAAGCGAAAGGAGCAGTAGGGGATGGAAAGCATTTACAACTTAACCTATCCGAAAATGGAACAGTGGGCCCTGGACCACGGCTGGAAAAAATTCAGAGTCCAGCAGATCTTCAAATGGCTGTACAAGGACAGAGTGTATGACTTTGATGCCATGACCAATCTTTCCAAAGAAACCAGGGAAGCGCTGAAAAAGGATTTTACCTTTAATCCTCTGACACTGGTGCGCAAGCAGGTGTCCAAGGACGGAACCACCAAATTCCTGTTTAAAACCCATGACGGTGCTTTGCTGGAAAGCGTGATGATGGTCTTTGATTACGGACACTCCGTCTGTGTTTCCAGTCAGGTGGGCTGCAATATGGGCTGTGCCTTCTGCGCCTCCGGTCTGACAAAAAAGCAGAGAAATCTGACCACTGCAGAAATGGTGGGCCAGGTCATGGCCGTCCAGCAGGAACTGGACAAAACCGGACAGCGGTTAAGTCATGTGGTGGTTATGGGAACCGGAGAACCCTTCGACAACTATGACAATGTGATCGATTTTGTGAACACGGTCAATCACGACAGAGGACTGGCCATCGGTGCCCGTCACATTACCATTTCCACCTGCGGAATTGTTCCAAAAATTCTGGAATTCTCCAAAGGACACTATCAGTACAACCTGGCAGTTTCCCTCCACGCTCCAAACGATGAACTGCGTTCCAAACTCATGCCGGTCAACAAAGCCTATCCGCTGGCAGAACTGATGGACGCGTTAAAGGTTTACACCACCGAAAACAACCGCCGTCTGACATTTGAATATATCTTGCTTAAAGGCGTCAACGATACCCCCAAACATGCCAGAGAACTGGCCAAACTGCTTCGGGGAATGAATGCGTACGTGAATCTGATTCCTTACAACGCCGTAGATGAACACGGCTTCAAATCCGTATCCAGAGCCGAAGCGATGGTCTTTTATGATATCCTCAAAAAGGAAAACATCAGTGTTACCATCCGCAAGGAACATGGAAATGATATCGACGCTGCCTGCGGTCAGCTGAGAATCAAGGAAATGAGAAAGGAAAAAGAATGCAAGCGTACGGAAAATCAGACATCGGATTAACGAGGGCTCTGAACGAAGACAGCTTTTTCGAAGGCTTCAATGATCATCATGATTTTCTCGGGCTCATTTGCGACGGAATTGGCGGCGCCGCAGCCGGCGAAGTAGCCAGCAGCCTGGCGGTGAGCATTATTAAAGAAGAATTTGAAAAAGCGCCTGTATTTCATAAAGATTATGAAGTGGACGAATGGATCCGTCTGACTTTAAACAAAGCCAACGATGCCATTTTCTCCAAATCCATGTGGTCCAAGAAAAACAGAGGCATGGGAACGACGGCTGTCGGCGTGATTGTCTGTTCCATTGGAACCTACATTTTCAACGTTGGGGATTCCAGAGTGTATGCCCTGTATGATGACGGGCTCATTCAGATGAGTGAGGATCACTCCGTCATTCAAAACCTGCTGAACCAAAACAAAATCACAGCGCAGCAGGCGAAAACCCATGAAAAACGAAACACCCTGACAAATGCTCTTGGTGTTTGGAGAGTGTTTAAAATTGACGTCAACAAAATCAAGTCAGACTACAAAATGCTGCTGCTTTGCTCCGATGGACTGCATGGCTATGTGCCTGAGTCTGTCATTGAAAAAGTCATCTGCTCTTACGGCTCACTGGAAGAAAAAGTAAAAGCGCTGATTGATCTGGCCAACCAGGCCGGGGGACATGACAACTGCACCATCATTCTGGCTGACAGAGGTGCCGTTCATGCTGGATAAAATTGCCAACCGCTATACCGTGGAAAGCCTGATCGGGCAGGGGGGCATGGCAGATGTGTATGTGGCGTTTGACGAAATTCTGAAGCGGAAAGTCGCCATTAAAATTCTGCGCACCAAACTGGCGGACGATCCTTTGATTCTGGTTCGGTTTACCAGAGAAGCCTCTGCAGCCTCCCGACTGAGCCATCCCAATGTCGTAGACATCTACGATGTGGGCGAGCACAATGGCCTTCATTACATTGTGATGGAATACATCAAAGGACGGACTCTGAAACAGCTTCTGGCCCATCGGGGGGCTCTGGATTTATATGAAGCCCTGTCCATTATGAAACAGCTGACGTCCGGTGTGGCGGCCGCTCATGCAAGCGGCATCATTCACCGCGACATCAAACCGCAGAACATCTTAATGAAAGCAGACGGCACTGCGAAGATTACCGATTTTGGCATCGCCGTTGCCAATGGGGCTGTTTCTTTAACCCATAATAATGCGGTCATGGGGAGTGCTCATTATCTCGCTCCTGAATCGGCACAGGGAAGAACACCCAATGCTCAGGTGGATATTTATTCCCTTGGCATTGTGTTTTATGAACTGCTCAGCGGTCAGGTTCCTTTTGCGGGAACCAGTCCGGCGGAAATTGCCTTAAAGCATATGCAGCAGCCGATGCCGTCCATTCGAAAACTGAATCCGGAGATTCCACAAAGCGTGGAAAACATCATCACCCGGGCCACCGCGAAGGATCCAAGAGAGCGCTACTCTTCTTTAACGGAGCTGCAGTACGATTTGGACCATTGTCTGGATTCTGATCGGATTCATGAACCGGCGCTGGTTTTAAAAGTTCCTTCTATGGATTTAAGCTCTGCCACCCAGAAGCATAAAAAATCTCAGGCCGCAGACGGGTCTTCGCAGAGCATTCCTTCCAGAAGCCGCAGCGGTGCCCAGAATCCTGCCCGTCAGACAAACCAGAAAACTCAGCCCTCCCGGAAAACCCGGCTGGGGAATTTTGTCAAAGTGAGCATTGTTTCCCTGATTGCGATTTTGATCGGTGCTGTTTTTATGTTCTCCATTGGAATTTTTCGGATTCCGGGAATGTTTGGCTATGAAACCTTTCCTTCTCTGCTCAATCTATCCTATGAGCAGGCGGTACAGACTCTGCAGTCGAAGGGGTTTTCAACGGACAGCATCACCGTGACAAAAGAAGTCTCCGATTCAGTGGAGGAGGGCAAAGTGATTTCCTCTGAGATCAACCCAGGAAAAGTGGTGCCTAAAGACAGTCCTATTTCTCTGGTGGTGTCAAAGGGACCCAGCTTTTTGATCTCAGACTATACCGGACAGTATTTGACCGATGTGGAAGAATACTTTAAAAGCCAGGGTCTGAACATGTCCTATGACATTGAATACCAGGGCCAGAAAAATATGAATCCTGGAGTGATCCTTGCGCAGGCCGGTCTGGAACCGGGAGCCAGAATCGATCCGGATGAAGAGCAGTCCATCCACTTTATTGTGTCTCAGTATCCCAGCATTGTTCTGCCGGAAAGCTTGATTGGCATGAACATTGATCAGGCAGTCAACTGGCTCAATGAACAGGGAATTGCCGTGTATGCAAAAGATGTGGAAGGATCAAACAAAGTAACCAAAACAGATCCCCCTGTAGGGACTGAATATACCCAGGAAGGAACAGACGAAGTTGTCATACTCTACCATTGATGAACCAAAAACCGGGCGGATTACCCGGATCATCTCCAATCAGTATACGATCCATACCCAAGACGGCGATCTGATCGCCAAGCCTGCCGGCAAACTGCGTAAAACATATGCCCCTGTCGTTGGGGATTTTGTCGAGTTTGTGCAGGTGGACGACTCTGTGCGAATTGAAAAAGTGCTTCCCAGAAAAAACCGCCTGCTTCGGCCCAGCGTTGCCAACGTCGATCAGGCTCTGATTGTAACCAGTCTGAAAGACCCGGATTTTTCCGATCATCTGCTGAACCGTCTTCTGTTTCTGGTGGAAATGGCCAATATACAGCCTGTGATCTGCATCACCAAAACAGACCTTCTGCCGGCTGACAAACAGGAAGAATACAAAGAGCTGATGAACCGCTATGAGCAAATGGGCTATCCGGTGTTTTATTCTCATCCGGGAAGTGATGATGAAGAACTGATGGAACTGCTCAAAGACAAAGTATCTGTGCTTTGCGGCCAGTCCGGAGCGGGAAAATCCTCCCTGCTCAACCGCCTGGAGCCTTCCTTCCAGCTGCAGACCCAGCAGATTTCAAAAGCACTCGGCCGCGGAAAACATACGACCAGACACTGCGAACTGCATCCGGTGGCTCAGGGACTGGTGGCTGATACCCCGGGATTTTCCTCTCTGGAATTTTCCAGACTGGATGTCAGTGAACTGGACAAGAAAATTCTGCCCTTTCAGCCGTATCTGGAACACTGCCGGTTTTCGGACTGCCGGCATTTAAAAGAGCCGGACTGTGCGGTGAAAGCAGCCGTGGATGCTGGTAAAATTGAAGCAAGCTTGTATGAAGATTATGAAAATATCATGACGGATTACTATGCCAATAAAAACAGACGATAGCAGAAAAGAGGAATTGCAATGAATGAGATTGTTGTAGCACCATCCGTCCTTTCTCTGGACTACTCCCGGATGGAACAGCAGATGAAGGAGCTGGAGGCCAGCCAGGCCAAATGGCTTCATTTTGATGTGATGGACGGCCACTTTGTCCCCAATCTTTCCTTTGGCCCGGATCTGTTGAAAGGATTCGTCAAAGGATGCTCACTGGTCAAAGATGTGCATCTGATGGTGGAAGAGCCTGAGAATTTTATCGACAGTTTTGCCAAGGCTGGAGCCGATGTAATCACATTCCATACCGAAGCACTGAACAACGATCCGAAAGCCATCTCGGATTTACTGAAAAAGATTCATGACAA
>JABUSF010000017.1:5619-9414 GCA_021443945.1 Ileibacterium sp. | reverse complement strand
AAGCCAAAAACCGATGTGCAGCAGTTTGAATCACTTTTAAACGAAGTGGATCTGGTTTTGATCATGTCTGTGGAACCTGGTTTTGGAGGCCAGTCCTTTATGGAAGACATGCTGGAAAAGGCCAGATATCTGGACGAAGTCCGCAGAAGAGATGGTTTGAATTTCCGCATTGAAATCGATGGCGGAATCAACGACCAGACAGCCGCTCTTGCCAAGGCTGCCGGAGTGGATACTCTGGTATCCGGAAGCTGGCTGTTCAACAAAGGCATTCAAGAAGGCGTGGAAGCTCTCCTGTGAGGGAGCTTCTTTATCTTATATCCCCAATGGCAGAAGATTTTCCCATTGATCAGAATGCGGATTATATGGGAGTGGATGCTGGCTTTGAAAAAATACTGAACGCCGGTCTTCCATGCATTCTGGCCATGGGGGATTTTGATTCTCTGCAGTCCAAGTCTCTTCCAGATTCGGTTCGGTCTGTTGTCCTTCCTGTGCGCAAAGATGAAACGGACGGTCAGATGGCGATGGCCGAAGCGGTGAAACTTGGATATTCCTCCATCATCTTCTGGGGGGCTCTATCCGGAAGGCTGGATCATACCTATGCCAATCTGCGTCTGATCAGCTGGCATTACCCTCAGGTGATTCTGCAGGATGAGCACAACCGGGCGCAGGTTCTTCTAAAGGGGGCCTGCGAATTTGACAAATGCTGGAAGCATATCTCCTTTTTTGCTTTGGAAAACTCTGAAATCTCTCTGACAGGCTTTGAATATGATCTGGATCATGCCAAGATAAGCCAGAAAGATATATTCACAGTATCCAATTCCGTGAAGGAAAAAACGGCCGAAGTCATTGTCCATTCCGGCCGTATTCTGTGCATTCAGTCCAGACATACCTGAATGCAGCCTGAAAGGAGAATTTGAATGTCTGAAGTCCTCTATAAGAGAATAATGGGCACGGTTATGATTACAGTCGGGTTTATCTCTCTGATGATGCCAAACCTGATTTATAAATTTATTATTTACGGTGCCTTTGCCATGATCTGTGTGAATGCTGTTTCCCGGATCTATATGGGAATTGTGAAAAAAAGCAGGGAAGATCTGTTTACAGGACTTCTTTCCGCCGGGTTTGCGGTCATCCTTTGCTTTTATTCCTATTTGCCAATGCTTGTGATTCAGATCATCTTTGGCGTGTACTGTCTGCTGATCTGCCTTTCCATGACACTTCAGGAACTTCTCTATATCTATAATGGAGAAAAGACCAAGCTGCTGGAGTGGGCAATGAGCATCTCCTATCTGGTTATCGGTCTGATGCTGATTTTTTCACCCAGAATGAGCACCGAGCTGCTTTTGAATTTGTTTGGCGTTTATTTTGTTCTGCTGGGGATTCGTTACTTTACCGATGCGGTTGAGCTGGAAGATCCAGGGTACCGCTGGCACAGCCGGTTTCATATTTCACTGCCCACGGCGCTGGCTGCTTTCATTCCCTCGATTTATCTGAATTCCATCAATAAGATGTTTCAGAAAGTGGACAAAAGCAAAAGCGTCCCCATACTCCGGGACGATCAGGAACCGCCTTTAAAGGTCATGGTTCATATTGGCCCGGAGGGTCTGCAGACGGTTGGACATATGACCCTGGCCTGGAAAGGGCTGGTCTACTCCTACGGAAATTACGACACCAGTTCCAGTGCCATGATGGGGATGCTGGGAGACGGATGTCTGTTTCTGGTTCCTTTTGAACGCTACATTCCCAACTTGATGCGGTATGAGCAAAACACCATCTTTGAATACGGCATTCAGGTCACTCCGGAGCAGGAAAAAGAGCTGGAAGCCCAGCTGGCAAAAATAAGAGCCAATACCTACCGCTGGTATTCCAAGCTGGAATACAAAAACGATCTTGAGAATTTCGAAAAATATGAATCGGATTACCCAAGCCGCCTGTGGTACCGTACAGGAGCCAAGTTTTATAAATTTAAAAGAGGCCGTTTGAAAACCTATTGGGTGCTGGGAGAAAACTGTTCCCGGTTTGTCGACCAGACATTAGGCGTGATCAGCACGGATGTATTAAGCATCCGGGGCATTGTGACGCCGGGAAGCTATTTTGACTACCTGCAGAATGAATACCTCAAGGACAACACGCCGGTTGTTTCCTGTGTCATTCATCCGCGGGAACGCTCTGAATCTGAGGAAGCATAGTCCGCTTCCTTTTTTTCGTGTCCAATGAGGCTGTGCAGTCATGCTGATATGTCAAAAAAGGCTGCTCTGATTTAATAGAGGTATGAAAACCGTATTAACAATCGAAAAATGGACTGGAATCATTCTTCTGGTGATTTCCGGCGTTTGTCTTTTTCTGCCCAACCTGGAAGCCGACGTCTTTTATTACTGCGTCGCTGTGACAGCGACTTTATCTGCGGGCGGCTTGTGGCACAATGCGCTGATCAAAAAGAACGGCATTGGATTTCTGGAAGCTGCTGCAGCCAGTGCCATTGCCCTGCTGTTCTGGTTCAGCCACTTTGAACGCACCTGGCTGATTTTAATCTGCTTTTCCTTTTACATGCTGTTTTGCGGCGCCAATGAACTGCTGCAGTGGGTCTTCAATAAGCGGGATCATGCGTCCGGAAACTGGAGACATCTGCTGGCCGGTCTGCTGTACCTGGCTTTAAGCATTTTGAGCTTTGCTTACCGACAGGATGATGTGGTGCTGGTGATGCGCTATTTTGGCCTGTATCTTCTCATTCAGGCGGTTCAGCTGTTTCTGGAAATTTACTATTCCAAGCATCCGGACTCCACCAGAAGCCTCAGTTTGAAAAACTGGGTTTCTCTGCCGGTGTACATCGTTTCTTTTCTGCCGGGCATTTCTCTGCATCTGATGATGAAAAGCAAATACAAAAACCATCCTCTGCAGTATGACAGTCGGAAGAATGATGAAGAAGTCAATTTAAGAGTCTGCATTCACTCTGGTCTGTCCGGAGAGAAGATGATGGGACATATGACTTTTTCCTACAAAGACGTGATGTATTCCTATGGGAACTATGCCGAATCCGAAGAAAAGTTTTTCCGTTCCACTGGACCTGGAATCTTTTTTACCGTCCCTGCAGAAATCTACATTAACAATTCCTGCATTTACGAGCACTCCACCATTTTTGAATATGGACTGCACATTACCCCTGAGCAGGAAGCGAAGCTTCAAGACATTCTGAACGGCATTTTCGAAAACACCTACCGCTGGGAATGCCCTCTGGAAGCCGATGCTCAGGGCAGGCACAATTTTGCCAAATATGAAAGTGACTATTCCTGCCGTCTGTTTTACAGAACAGGAGCCAAGTACCGAAAGTTCAAAAGCGGTCAATGGAAAACCTATTGGATTTTAGGAGACAACTGTTCTCTGTTTGCGGAGGACATTCTCAGCCGGATTGGCTGCAATATAGTTCACAAAACAGGAATCATCTCTCCAGGGGAGTACTTTGAGTTTTTTGAGACTGCTTATCAGGATCCAAAAAGCAATGTCATCACCAAATCCTGGCACGATGCTTCGGAACCTTCCACTTTGTATTCCACCTTTGCATAACAAAAAAACCTGGATTCGATTTTGTTCGAATCCAGGTTTTTGTTTTGTGTTCAGAAAAAAAGCTGCTTGCGCAGCGGTTCAGGATGGACTGTCTTAGATAGCACCCTGTTTTTTTAAAGTTCTGAGTGTTCTGGCGGCTACTTTAACCTGTTTAGGTTCGCCATCAACCATAATGGTAGCTTTCTGCAGGTTAACGTTCCATTTACGGCGGGATGCTCTCATGGAGTGAGAACG
>JABUSF010000017.1:0-4723 GCA_021443945.1 Ileibacterium sp. | reverse complement strand
GTACGGACCGTGTTTACGGGAGGTTTTCAATGTGTTCGAAATCCAGAGAAAAGGTTTTGGCATAGACAATTGTCCCTTTTTGTCAAGAGAACAATACTGGCAGATATGCTATAATCTGTACCGATTGAAATGAGGAGTTTACATGATTTTGTATGTATTCTGGATGGCCTGCGGCTTTCTGCTGACAATTGGCGGAATGCTGCTGTTTATGCCTCCATTAATTGAAAAGCTTCGAGTTTTGAAGTTTGGACAGACAGAAAGGGAAGAAGGGCTTGAGTCTCATAAGAAAAAGACAGGAACCCCGACGATGGGCGGAATTGCCTTTGTGGCCATTCCATTTCTTGTGTATCTGATTCTGTGTCTGACCGGTGCTGTCCGCCTGACCATCAACGCAGCCATTGTCTGGACAGCCTTTATGGGCTATGGGCTGATCGGATTTCTGGACGATTACATTATTGCTGTCAAAAAAGACAACACGGGCCTGAAGCCGTGGATTAAGTTTGCCCTGCAGAGTCTTCTGGCTGTCTCCGTCTTTGGCATGTATCTGTTTTCCGGCAATCCAATGACCATTCACATTCCGGCAACCGACATCAATCTGAACTTAAGCTATTTGTACTTTCTGATGGTGTTCTTTATGTTTACGGGATGTTCCAATGCCGTTAACCTGGCGGATGGAGTGGACGGTCTCTGTGCCGGATTAAGCGCCATTGCTCTGGTTCCGTTCTTCATCTTTGGACTGATTCAGGATTTCAACATTGCAGCCATTGCTCTGTTTGTCATCGCCGGCCTTCTTGGCTATCTGGTGTTCAACCTGCATCCGGCCAAGGTGTTTATGGGAGATACCGGTTCTCTGGCTCTGGGCGGGCTGCTTGCAGCGATGTCCATGGTTTTAAAAACCGAGCTGCTTCTGATTGTCATCGGCGGTGTATTCGTAGCGGAAACTCTGTCTGTCATTTTGCAGGTGGGATATTACAAACGGACCAAAAAAAGAATTTTTTTAATGGCACCGGTTCACCATCACTTTGAGAAAAAAGGATGGGACGAAAACAAAGTTGTTCGTGTTTTCTGGTGTTGGGGCATTCTCTTTGCTCTTCTGGGACTTGTGATTGGAGTGATTTTATAACATGTCAGATATTTTGCTGATCGGAGCTGCACGCTCTGGAATTGCTGCCGCGCGGCTGCTGAACAAACAGGGAAATCATGTCATTTTGACCGACATGAAACCAATCGATCAAAAAGAACAGCTGGAACAGGAAGGCATTGAAGTCTATGACAACGGCCATCCGGAATTCCTCAAGGAAAAAGAATATGACTTCATTGTCAAAAACCCGGGCATTCCTTACAAAGCCCCTCTGGTTAAATTTTTCCAGGAAAAGCAGGTTCCGATTTATACAGAAATAGAAACAGCCTATCAGGCTGCTCCCAATTTCAGCTATGGAGCGGTCACAGGAACCGACGGCAAAACGACGATTACCACTCTTCTTCACGAAATGCTGAAAAAGAAGAATCCAAATGCTTTTGCAGCCGGAAACATTGGCACTCCTCTTTCAGAAGCGGTGCTTCAGCTGAAAGATGAGCCGGCGGATATTGCTTTGGAACTGTCCAATTTCCAGCTGCTGGGCATTGATCAGTTCCATCCCCATGTGTCTCTGGTTTCCAACCTGGCACCAGATCATCTGGATTATATGGATTCTCTGGAAGACTATTACAAATCAAAATTTGAGATTTACAGAAACTGCACGAAGGATGACTATTTCATCCGCAACATCGACGACGAGCAGATCGTGAAATACGCTCAAAACGTGCCGGCTTCCGTTATTGATTTTTCTTTAAAGGACTCTTCTGCCGATCTGCGTGTGGAAGACGAAATGGTGAAGCTGTGGGATACGGTTCTCTTTGATCCAAAAGAGCTCAAGCTGGTGGGTGACTTCAACCTTGGCAATGCCATGATGGCCGCAGCGACGGCTTATCTGATGGGCGTATCCATCGAAGATATTCAAAGCGTCATCCGTGAATTTCCAGGGGTGGAACACCGCATTGAATATGTGGGAGAAATCAACGGCGTCCGCATTTACAACGATTCCAAAGCCACCAATACTCACTCCGCTCAGGCGGCTCTGTCCAGCTTTGACGGGAATGTCATTTTATTATGCGGTGGAAAAAATAAGGGAATTGATTATACTGTTCTTTGTGAATTTGATTCCCGGATTAAGCACTGCTTCTCCTTTGGAGAGATCCGGGATATCTTCAGGGAAATCTTCACAAATCAAACCAGTGTTGAAACCATGGAACAGGCGCTGGATGAAGCATTGAAAATTGCGCAGCCCAAAGATGTGATTCTTCTTTGTCCGGCTACATCCAGCTTTGACCAGTTCAAGAACTATGAAGTCCGCGGTGAAATTTTCAAAGAACTGGTTAAAGAAAGGATGGTAGCATGACTTCCATTATCGATATCCTCAAGACTTTAATCCTTGGCATTATTCAGGGAATCACAGAATGGCTGCCGGTCTCTTCCACAGGCCACATGATTCTGTTCAACGAACTCTGGCCTCTGCAGCCCGAAGCCTTCTTTGATGTCTTCAAAGTGGTGATCCAGTTTGGATCCATTCTGGCCGTGCTGGTGCTGTACTTCAACAAACTCAATCCATGGTCATCCAAAAAATCAGAGGCCAAAAAGAAACAGACCTATGATTTGTGGATCAAAGTCATTATTGGATGCATTCCAGCCGGTGTAGTTGGACTGCTTCTGGATGACATTGTAGACAAATACCTGTCTGCTCCTTTTGTGATTGCAGCGACTTTGATTGCCTATGGTGTTGTCTTCATTGTAGTGTCCAAAAACCCAAGAAAACCCCGCATTACAACCCTTGATCAGCTCACCTACAAAGATGCTTTAAAAATCGGCTGCTTCCAGTGTCTGGCTCTGATTCCAGGCACCTCCCGTTCCGGTGCCACCATTCTTGGCGGTATGTACGAGGGAGCCAGCCGTTATGTGGCCAGTGAATTTTCCTTCTTTATTGCCATTCCAATCATGGCGGCAGCTTCTCTGCTGAAAGTCGTAAAATTCATGATCAAAGGATATGCGTTCTCCTTCTTCCAGGTGTTCCTGCTTCTGCTTGGAACTCTGGTGGCCTTCGTGGTTTCCTTAATTGCCATCCGCACACTGCTCAACTACGTCCGCAATCATACGTTCGAAGTCTTTGGCTGGTACCGGATCGTTCTCGGTATCATTGTGCTGATCGCTTTCTACATTTTCTAAAAACAGGACAGGATTCATCCAAAGGGGTGGATCCTTTTTATGTTTGGAGATGAAAAAAAAGCAGTGCCAGCGCACTGCCTGAAAACGGGATTAAATTGTAAAACCGACTTTTTTGTAAACTTTGCGGACTTTCTTGTTGGCAATTCGGCTGGCTTTTTCAGCTCCTTCGGCCAGAACTTTGTCCACCACTCCGGATTTGATGATTTCGTTGTACCGGGCCTGCAGTTCAGTCAGGAAGTCAAACACGACGTCACCCACTTCTTTTTTCAGTTCTCCGTATCCTTTGCCTTCATAACGGGCCGTGATGGAATCGATTGGCTCGCTGCTTAAGGCGGAAAGGATGGTCAGCAGGTTGGATACACCTGGCTGATTTTCCGGATCATACTGAACGATGCCCAAAGAGTCTGTAACCGCAGCTTTGATTTTGTTTCTTGCGGCAGCCGGGTCGTCCAGAAGATCAATGGTTCCTTTTGGATTGGCTTCGGATTTGGACATTTTCTTTTCTGGATTCTGCAGGTCGTAAATTTTGGCGCCGACTTTGGTCACCAGAGGTTTTGGAACCCGGAAGGTATCCGAATAGCGTTTGTTGAAGCGCTCTGCCAGATCTCTTGTCAGTTCCACATGCTGCGTCTGATCCTGTCCCACAGGAACATAATCTGCATCATACAGCAAAATATCCGCGGCCATCAGGGACGGATAGGTAAACAGACCAGCGGTAATGCCGGATTCCTGCTTCTGGGATTTATCTTTGAACTGAGTCATTCTGGACAGTTCGCCAAAACCGGACAGGCAGGTCAGTACCCAGCCAAGTTTGGCATGGGCATCTACATCGCTCTGCAGAAAAATGGTGACTTTTTCCGGGTCAAGCCCTGCAGCCAGATACAGAGCAATTAAATCTTTTGTATTTTTACGGAGTTCTTTGGCCTCAATGGGGACGGTAATGGCATGGAGATTGGCGATAAAAATATACATATCATAAGAATCCTGGTATTTAATGAATTCACCAATCGCTCCAATATAATTGCCAAGAGTCAGCCGGCCGGTAGGCTTAATGCCGCTGAGCATGGTTTCCATATGTAATCCTCCTACAGTTTGCAAACTTTAGTTAATCACAATCCCAGTCTTCATTCAAGCTGGCAGGGGGGGCGGGGGATGGCAATTAAAAAATAAATCTGCTACAGTTTCCAAAGAAAGAAGGATGCACATGATCACCGTTTACAGCCAGACGGGCTGTCCCAAATGCAAAAGGGTCCGTCAATGGTTTAAAGACAATAATTTTGAATACAAAAGCAGATCTCTGCTCTCCGCTCTTTTGGATTCCCAGCATTTTTCAAAGCTTCTGGAGGCGCTGGAAAACATGGAGCAGATTGCGGATCTGAGCGAAATGGATCCTCAAATCCAGAAAAATGTGCAGACCGTTTACGAGTATCTTCGGCAAAATCCCTCTGCTTTATACCGGCCGCT
>JABUSF010000016.1:76229-77430 GCA_021443945.1 Ileibacterium sp. | reverse complement strand
CCAATCAGACAGATGAAGTACAGAGCAGAACAGAACAATACCGCTCCTGTCAGTCCGCCGCCCACGCTGACAAACATGACAGAAGCCAGACCGACCATCATTCCCGCTCCAATGCTCTTGCGTAATGTTTCCATAAATTTTCCCTTTTCAATATCCTTCCCTGCTGCATAAAAACTGCAGACGCAATAAGCATATTCAAATTCAGCTTAAATTGCACCTGCAGTTTCATATTTTGAAATATTTTTGTTTTCGGGTTAGATGTGGAAAGGCTTAATCCAGCTTCCAAAGGAAACAATTTCGTTTCCTTTGTACGTTAATGGAGCTGTCATTCCCACTTCCAGGCGGTAATACTCTTCTGAAGTGACTTCGAAGATTTTTACTCCTTCACTGGTTTCAAAGGCCACTTTGAAAATTGGATCTCCATGGGGATCAATTTCCGGAGCGATTTGATCGTAGACGCCTTCCTTGGCGGCTACTCTTGCTTCAATGGTGGTCTTTTGACTCATAAAACAGTTTCCTTTACTTCTACAGCAACCGGTTCTTCATCTGTGCTCTGCGGAACGATGGCTGGGAAATCTTCCTTGACTTCCTTTTCTTCGGGGAGCACTTCAAATGTAATCTGACGTTTTGGAGTGTTGACGTCGATCAGTTTGACTTTGACTTTCTGACCCAGCTTAAAGCTTCTTCCGGAGTTTTCGCCGGTTAAAACCATGGTGTCGGCATCGTAGTTGTAGAAGTCGTCTTTCAGAGTTCTCTTTGGAACCATTCCTTCCACGGTGTTGTCCAGTTCCACAAAGAATCCAAAGTTTGCCACACCGGAGATCACGCCGTCGTAAATTTCACCCACTTTGTTTTCCATGAACTGAGCGGATTTCAGATCGTTGACGGCCCGTTCGATGTTGACAGCATCTTTTTCCTTTTCGGACAGATGCAGAGCAGACTTCTTCATTTTCTTCTCATCTTTTTTGATGCTCTTTTCGTCGTTTTTATGCTTGATGACATGACGGCGGAGCATCCGGTGAATCAGCAGGTCCGGATAACGGCGGATTGGGGATGTGAAGTGGCAGTATTCTTCCAGAGCCAGTCCATAGTGGCCCAGGTTTTCTTCACTGTATCTTGCCTTCTGCATGGAGCGGACGGCGATGGTCGACATGATTTCTCTGGCATCCTGATCCTCAATGGAGTTCAGGAAGGCGGCAAT
>JABUSF010000016.1:73440-75918 GCA_021443945.1 Ileibacterium sp. | reverse complement strand
CTGAAGTCTTTGAGCATCTGACCGACTTCCTTGTATTCCGGTACGCTTTCAGGATCTTCCAGATACTGGTTGACTTTGCCGTAGGTGCAGCGCTGGTTGGAATGGATGACTGTTTCATCAATGTCATAGTCTGTCATCACACCCTGCGCATTGAAATCCATGCGGCAGGACAGTGTCAGACGGTCAACATCCGGATTCAGAGAGCAGATTCCGTTGGACAGCTGGAATGGAAGCATCGGCACAACACGGTCTGCAACGTAAATGGAAGTTCCGCGCTTGAAGGCTTCTTCGTCGATTTCTTCCCCTTCTTTTACGTAATGGGAAACGTCGGCGATATGAACCCACAGACGCCAGCCGCCGTTTTTCAGTTTTTTCACGGAAATGGCATCGTCAAAGTCTTTGGTGGATTCCCCATCGATGGTGACGGTTGGAAGTTCTCTTAAATCGGTGCGTTCCTTCACTTCTTTTTTGCGGACTTTATC
Source organism: Ileibacterium sp. (assembly GCA_021443945.1). Classification (GTDB taxonomy): domain Bacteria; phylum Bacillota_I; class Bacilli_A; order Erysipelotrichales; family Erysipelotrichaceae; genus JABUSF01. Next base: position 75,436 of record JABUSF010000016.1, on the reverse strand, counting down.
TGGAATTTCATCCAGTTCTTTGCTGATTTTCTTATTAAATTCCTGACGGACCTCGTTTTCGCAAAGAATGGCGGTCACATCGACACCTGGTTCATTTTCCTTACCGAGCAGTTTGACAATTTTTACCTTTAAGGGGAAGGTGTAGTCCACAACTTTGACAACGGCTTTCATATTTGGGCTGAGCGCGTAGTCTTTTGTGTTGGTTACGATAAAGCTGGTGTGCAGATCCACATCGGAACGGAACTTCAGTCCTCTGCGGGTGTTGACAAAGGTTCCGGTGATGTATTTGATGCCCCGGTCATAGACGTGAACGATTTCGTTTTCCTTGCCCAATTTGACAAGCACTTCATCCTTGTCCATGAAAATACGCTGACCGTTTTTTGGAATAAACACACGTTTGTCTTTGTTGGCCACGGCATAATCGTTGGCAGAGATATCTCTTAAAGATCCCACCATCCAGTCTTCATTATCGATTAAAAAGTATTTGGAATGGTTGTTGTAGATCAGTCTTTCATCTTCCAGTTCATTGAGGACAATGCCCAGTTCCTTGGTGTCCCGGCCATTTTCTATATGTAAAAGAGCCATCAGTTCTTTCAGGCTCAGATTTTTCTTCTCATTCAAAAGTCTTAAAACTTCTTCGCGCATAGTGCCTCCATTCTTCTGTGTGCACAGAGTTAATCCTATTCTAATCTCTTGCCGTCAATTAAGCTTTTCAAAGGACTGAGGTCAGACGTCCGGCCACAAAAAAAAGGGCGTTAGCCCTTACACAATCTGGATTGCAATCACCAGAGCAAAGAAAATGATTCCCAGAATCAGTGTCATGCGGGAAATCAGTTTTTCCGGTCCTCTTTCCTTCTGAACTGCGAACAGGTTCAGATCGCCGCTTCCGGTAAATGCTGCGGACAGTCCGTCGGATTTACCGCTCTGCAGAAGAACCAGAATGATAATGAAAGCTGCATCAATCATTAACAATACGTTTAATAAATTTGCCATGTCATATCCTCTGTTTCTATTCGTTCAAGCTGATGTATCAATCTGAACAGAGACTGTTCAGATCCAGTTGATCCAGATCCTCAACGACAAGATCTGGATAAATATTCAGTCGTTCAATATCGGAGCTTTTATGGACTCCGGTTGTCACAAATACGGTTTGAACCCCGTTATTATAGCCCAAAGCGATATCAGTTTCCAGATTATCCCCTATTAAAATCACATCCTCAGCGCACAGACCATAGTGATTCAGGCATAAATCCAGCATTTCTTTGTATGGCTTGCCAATATCCGGGCATTTTTCATCCAGGGCGTATTCAAACATATGGACTACGGCACCATTGCCCACCAGAAAATCATCCCCGTCAGGAATCTTGCGGTCTTTGTTGGTTCCAATCAGCTTCGCTCCATGAAACATCAAAGAAAGCGCCTTGGAATAGGTCTGATAGTCTGCATGCCGGTCCAGCCCCACAAAGACAAAATCCGGAGACTGGTCGGTGATTTCAAACCCGTACTGCTTCAGGGCTTCTTCCATCCCCTTCTCCCCCACAAACCAGGCTTTGCTGCCGCCAAAGGTTTCTTTGGCGTATTGGGCTGCGGCCATGGCGGAGTTGTAAAACTGCTCCGGCCGGATGTTTTGATAGCCCATCTCTTCCATATGTCTGACATTCTGCTCGGGGGTTCTTGTGGCGTTGTTGGTCAGAAACAAAAATGGAATATCATGCTGCTGACAATAGGTGACGGCTTTCAGTCCCCCTTCAATCAGCTGTTTTCCACGGTACATGGTACCGTCCAGATCAAAAATGAGTGTTTTCTTTTTCATGCTTTTCAATATAACCACTCCGGCCCTGTTTCTCAATGAAAAAAACCGCCAGAGAACGAGTCTTTGACGGTTGGTTTCAGGTGAAATTTAAGCGGCAGATGCCATTTCCTGCACTTTGTTCAGAGCAGCTGGAAGAGAAGCAATGTCTTTTCCGCCGGCCTGAGCCAGATCCGGTTTTCCTCC
>JABUSF010000016.1:67945-72126 GCA_021443945.1 Ileibacterium sp. | reverse complement strand
GCGATAATTTTTCCTTCCCCTTCCAGGCTGTCATATCCGCTGAAGGTGCAGGATTCGGTGAAGTTCATGATGTCTTCGTTTTGAGAAGCGAAGGAATCTTCCACGTTTCTGGCTGCTCTTGCACGGTCTTTCTGAGCCTGCATCTGAGCATCGAATTCTTCACGGGACACTTTCAGGCCGTTTTCTTCAGCGATTTCCTGGGTCATTTCAAATGGGAATCCGTAGGTGTCATACAGCTTGAAGACCACTTCTCCGCTTAAGGAGCCATCGGCTTTTTCCATTTCGGCATCCAGCAGAGCCTGACCGTTTTTCAGTGTTTTCTTGAATGTTTTTTCTTCGGAAAGAATCAGTTTCTGGTTCTTTTCGATGGTGTCCATCAGATAAGGATAGAAATCCTTCATGTTTTCAGAAACCACTGGAACCAGCTTGTACAGGAATGGCTCATCCAGGCCAAGCTTCAGGCCAAAGCGGACAGCACGGCGCAGAACACGTCTTAATACATAGCCGCGGCCGGAGTTGGAGAAAGCAGCTCCATCGCTTAATGCAAACACCAGGGTGCGGATGTGGTCGGCGATGACGCGGTAAGCCATTTTGTATTCCCCTTCATAAGGGTGATCTGCCATTTCTTCCGTAGCATGAATAATAGGCAGGAAAAGGTCGGTATCGAAGTTGGTTTCTCCGCCCTGAATGAGGGCTACCAGACGTTCGAGACCCATACCGGTATCAATGTTTTTCTGAGGCAGCTCTTTGTAATCGTGACGGTCCAGTTCCGGATCGCAGTCATACTGGCTGAATACGACGTTCCAGACTTCCACGTAACGGTCGTTTTCCATTTCTTCAAAGAACAGTTTTTCACCCAGGCCTTCCGGATCGTATTCTTCTCCGCGGTCAAAGTGAATTTCTGTGTCTGGTCCGCCTGGGCCTTTTCCGATTTCCCAGAAGTTTTCATGGGTCTTCAGAATGTGGCTGGGGTCTACATGGCAGACTTCGGTCCAGATGCGGTATGCTTCTTCATCATCCGGGTAAACGGTGATGTACAGTTTGTCTTTGTCGATGCCCATCCATTCTTCACTGGTTAAGAATTCCCAGGCGAATGGAATGGCTTCTTTTTTGAAGTAGTCACCAATGGAGAAGTTTCCAAGCATTTCAAAGAATGTGTGGTGACGGGCTGTTTTTCCTACGTTTTCGATGTCGTTGGTACGAATGGATTTCTGAGCGTTGGCAATGCGGTTCTTTTTTGGTTTTTCGGAACCGTCAAAATACTTTTTCAAAGCAGCAACGCCGGCATTGATCCATAACAGAGTCGGGTCATTGTGAGGAACCAGAGAAGCACCTGGTTCGATCATGTGGTCTTTGCTGGCGAAGTAGTCCAGAAACATCTGGCGAACTTCATTTCCGGTTAACTGTTTCATGTTCAAAGATTCTCCTTAAATTATGCTGGGGCAATAAAAAAAACGCCCCCTGATCTAGGAACGTTTGCACGCGGTACCATCCTAGTTCGCACGAATTGTTCGTGCGCCCTTGCTTATGCCTATATCGCAGGCCTGCGAAGACTCCCGAGGCGGCTTCTTTCTCAACCCTCGAAAGCTTGCACCGACCGCTTTCTCTCTGCAGAGTGGTTTTTGAAATACTCTTCCTGTTCAACGTCTTTCCGTATTATAAACAGCAATGTTTTTGATTGGCAAGCTAAACAAAAAGCCTCCCTGTCAAAGAGAGGCTAATCATGAAAAATATCGTCCATTCTGTTCTTTAAGGTGGTTTTGCGCAGCCAGGAAGAGCGGCTTTGGGATCCGGCTTCAAAAGCAGACGGGCTTCCCAGAATGTCCAGTTTTTTCTTGGCTCTGGAAATTCCCGTGTAAATCAAACGCTTTTTGAGCATGAATCTGGCGCTGGATGCACATACAAAAATTACGTGACGGTATTCCGACCCCTGCGATTTGTGCACGGAAATGCACCAGGCATGACTTAAGTAGTCGTTGATGTCTTTGACGAACTCTACTTCCTTTTCCTCATCAAACTCCACCAGCACGGCTCTTCTGGAAGGATCCACTTCAATGATTTTTCCAATGTCTCCGTTGTAGACATCCTGTTCGGGCATGTTCTTTTTAAGCAGGACTTTATCCCCTTCCCTGAAAATAAAATCTCCTGCATAAATTTCATTTTTGGATGGACTGAACGGATTGAGCAGGCTTTGCATGGCATTGTTGATTTCATAAATGCCTGCGGTTCCTTTGTATTTGGGAGCCAGAATCTGCAGGCTGTCCAGATCCGGATGAGTCTGCACCAGATTCAGCAGCCATCCGGTGATCTGATCCGAATCCATTTCGTGAAAGTCGGCTCCGTTTTCAAACTTCAGCGGGCTGTTGGTGCGGATCTGCCAGGCTAAATCGGCAATACCGCTCCCTTCAGACTGACGAAACAGCTTTTCCAAAGAGACCATGGCAATTTTGCCGGACTCGATCAAATCGTTGAAGACTCGTCCCGGGCCTACTGATTCCAGCTGGTCTTCATCCCCAATCAGAAGAATTCGGCAGTCTGGAGGCAGCACTTCCAGCAGCACGGCAAAGAGATGGGTTTCCACCATGGAAAACTCATCCACAATCAAAAAGTCGATCTCCTGATCCAGCCCCTCTTCCAGAGCATGAAAGCAGTTGCTGCTTGGATCCCAGCGAAGCAGCGAGTGCAGGGTTCTGGCTTTCTGATCCGATAGGGTGGAAAGCCGTTTGGCTGCTCTTCCAGTGGGAGCACACAGCTGTACGTTGGAATGGGGATACAGCTGATTAATGATATTCAGAATGCCTTTGACGGTTGTGCTTTTCCCGGTTCCGGGACCGCCGTTTAAAATCATCAAAGAATTGTCAAAAAAGGTTTCAATGGCCTCTTTCTGTTTTTTGTCATACGTAATGTGCTCTTTTTCCTCCACAGATTCAATCAGAGAGTGAACTTCCTCTTTATCTGCTTTTTCCACAGGAAACTGATGGTGGTGCAGCTGCATGGCAATGGACCATTCGTCCTTGAAAAAACTGGCGGAGTAAATCCGGTTTTCTTCCAGCTGAAGACGGCCATTTGCTTTATGCCGCAGCAGGCTTTCGTCCAGCTCCTGAGCAGGAACGCTGCCTAAAGCGGAGAACAGCTGCTCTTTAATGACATACATGTCTCCATAGGTGTAGCAGTGACGGCGGATGGTTTCAAATACGCAGGCATCCAGTCTTCGGGTGTCGGTGTTGGGAATCATCATCCCATCCGCCATGAGCAGCAGATCCTGATAGCCAAAACCCGGCACTTTGTAATAGGCATCGAAAGGGTTTTTGGTCACCGCCAGTTCCAGCCGGTCCTGGTAGTACTTTTTGAGCAGGTCAATCTTCTTTTCCGTCAGACCATATTCAATGAGCTGAAGGACAGTTTCGGAAGAATTGTTCAGATCGGCCATGCCGGCTTTGATCACATCCAGCTTGGAAGCCGGCAGCAGCCCATCCTCTGCCAGTTTGGCCGGTTCATCCCGCAAAACGTGAATGGCCTCTTCCCCATAGGCTTCGAAAATCTTTTCTGCTGTCTTTTTTCCAATGCCGGCAAAACGCTGGGAGGAGAGGAATTTGATAAAGGCATATTTGGTGGTGGGAAGCTGGATTTCAAAGGTCTGAAAGCGGAACTGACTGCCGTATTTGGGATGCTTGGAATCGTATCCATACAAAATGTAGTTCTGATCTTCCATGGGGTTTTCCATGGTTCCTGCAGCGGTAAAGTTCTCCCGTTCATTTTTATCCCAGAACAGGCCGACCAAATAACCGGTCTCTTCGTTGCGAAAGATGACCCTTTCCAAAGAGGCTTCTCTGGAATAGGAATCAGACATTCGCTTCCATTCCTTTCTTTTGAATTTTTTCCATTAAATCTTCCCCATTCTGAAACACCTGTTCAATGACTCCGCCGCCTAAACAGATATCCCCGTTGTAGAAAACAGCTTCCTGTCCCGGGGTGACAGAGGCAATCCCCTGGGGGTAATGCACCAAGAGGGAGGTATCATCCACCCATTCGATGGAAATGTTCTGATCCGGCTGGCGGTATCGGAATTTGGCGGTAATCTCTGTTGGAATGGATTTTGGATCCGGATGGAGCCAGTTGATGTTTTTGACCAGGCAGCAATCCGAAATCAGCCAGTCTTTGTGATCGTTTCTGGCCACATA
>JABUSF010000016.1:55157-67553 GCA_021443945.1 Ileibacterium sp. | reverse complement strand
TGTCGGCATAATGCCCTGTCGCAATGGCATCAAATCCCAGATCCATGGCATAGCGGTAGAAAGCATCAAATTTAATAAACTGGTTGCACAGAATATCCGGATTGGGTGTCCGTCCGGCACCGTATTCCTTTAAAAAGACCGTAAAAACTTCATCCCAGTATTCTTTGATAAAGTCCTTGCGCAGCAGTTCTAAGCCCAGCTTTTCTGCCACTGCCTTGGCATCCTGATAATCCTGTTCCTGAGGACAGGTATCATCAAAGATTTGAGGATTTCCTGCAATGTCCTGATTGGCAAAGGAATCCCAGTTGCGCATGAAGCAGCAGGTCACATCATGACCCTGCTCTTTTAATTTCCAGGCGGCAATGGCGCTGTCCACGCCTCCGCTCAGTCCTACTAAAACTTTCATCTTTCTAAACCTCCATAGCCGCTGTATGTTCAGGCAGTTTGAACTGCCGTTTATGCATTCTGCAAACAGTATTGAATACTTTTGTGCAAACTTTCAAATTATATTCCTTATTTTAATCCAATTGTCAATTGGCACCGCTTCGCAGCTGAAATCCAAAAAAGATTGGTCTGGCTTTTTTGGATGAAAAGTCACAGATTGACAGGTAAACAATTTCCATGGTATATTCTTGTAGCAATGCCCGGGTGGTGAAATCGGTAGACGCAGTGGACTCAAAATCCACCGGTAGCAATACCATGTCGGTTCGAGTCCGACCCCGGGCACCATTTTATTGTCAATCGGCTTCCTGGAAACAGGAAGTTTTTTTATTTTCTTTTTCTTCCCCTCTCTCCAGGGAAACTCATCTTCCAGAAATGCAGTGATCAAAAGCGCCCATCCTGGCATGGAACGGCTGCCAGATGGTCTTTTTTTACCTTTCCCTCTCGTCTGAACAGTCGTTTTATTTTTGAAACATTATCGATGTTTTTTCCAAAGCAATAATTGCAAACCCTTTTTAATCAAAAAATCAATCGAAAAAGATAAAAGATATCCGAAATTTTTAGCGTTGTTCTTGCTGTAAGCCTTTGCATTTTTTTCGTTTTCGCAGTTCCATATTTCGAATTGCTTTCTGAAACCTTGCGAAACCGGTTAGAGAGATTTAAGAGACACTTTCTAGAATGAACCCACAAACCGCAAAAATCTTTTCTCGACGAAAAGAGATGCGCAAAGTTCCAGGACTGGCGGACTGGCTGTCGGCACCCTTTGGAGCTGAAGGATACAAAGAGGAGGATCGAAAAAAGGCAAAAGCCGCTTTATAAAACAAACAGTTGGGACAGGAAATACCAAAACAGGCACTGAACAAGGACTGCAGAAAAGAAAAAACTGCCCGGTTCTGTTCTTGCTTTGAGAGGCTTTCAAATCCATGAAAGCAGCATTCCTCCAGAACGTGTTTCATCCAATCCGAACACTTTGCCCTTCCTGCCCGGATGGCCAAAACTACTGGAGTTTCAGTATTTCATTTCCATAAGGAAATAACGGAAAGCGAAAAGTAAAAAAGAGCTTTCGCATCCGCTGAAGCCAAAAGCAAAGAGAAAGAGAAGTAATCAAATGAAGCTAAAAAAGATGACCGCTCTGTTTATGGCAGTTTCCCTTGCATGGGGTTCTTTGTCTGTGCAGGCTCTGCCTGTACAGGCTTTCCAGCAGAACGCAGTTGGATCAGACACCTCGACCTATAAACCTGCCAGCAGAAACATTAAAAGCCGATTCCAGATTGACGGCTACCATTTCTATGACATTCATGATGGAGCTTATGATGGCCGCACCCATGTCAACCGCATGGATACATTCATTCGAGATGCCTTAACCAGCGTACCGGTGAAGAAAGATGAAAACCGCGAACAAAAGCCAACCCTTCTCAGACGCTGGGCCGATCTGGCCTGCGGGATCTTCGCGGCCACTCCTTCCAGTTACGCTTCCTATGGAGATGAGGATGCTTTTGGAGAAGAAAAATCGGAACAGATTTTTAAAAAGCGCTTTAAGAACGATGTCTGTCATGGAGGATATGGAAAACTGCAGGAACTTCTTTCTTCCACCAGCAGACAAAAAACCAGATCAAACAATGCTTGGCCCCATGCAGACCGATGGCAGGATGTAGTCACTCAGTCAACCGGCCTGCAGTCAGCACGCAACTTGGCTCAAGTGCAGCAGACTGCCTTCAGAGAACTGGCCGATTTAAACCGGTGCAATGCAAATATAAATGATTTTAAAGCTCACAATGAAATTCAATATATGTCCAATGATACGGACGAAAACAAATGCCTGTATACCATGGTGGCTACCCGGGACAGACAGGGAGCCCAGTTTTGTTATGATTACAACCTCCTTGGTCTGGTCTTTTACGATTTCAACCTTCAGGAAATCAAAAAAAATGATGAAAATCTGATTTTGAGTGCCCTGGATGATCAGGACAAAGAAGTCCTTGAACAGCAGATCAAAGAAGGACAGGACATCACGTTTGATGGATTCTCTTTCAAAGACAACAAAAGTGAAACCATCAATACCGTTCAGACATCCAACATGAACCGACAGTCCGTCAATACTGAAATGAGTCTGACCTCCTCCATCACAAAAAATCAGTCCACTTCTGAAACCCACAACAACAACTATAAAATGACGGAAGATCTTCAAGTGGGCTGGACTCACAATTTTGGCCCAATGTCTCCATCCTCTGGCACCTATTTGAATATGTTCACCAATCAGATTTCTGTCAATTTTAAATGGGGAAATGAACAGTCCTGGGGAGAATCAAAAACAGAATCCAATGGAGTAACCGAGCAGTCGTCCATCTCTACCAAGCATACGGTTACCGTTCCTGCCCATACAGTGATGTATTTGAAAAATGTCAAAGAAGAACTCTCAATGGAAGAGGAATACTCCCATCCAGTTATGGTGTCCTACAAGGTTGCCGTCTTTTCAATGAATGGCCGCTATTACGATGACGACTGGGCGATTTTATCCTTCCCCACCGCAGGCTACCAGCAAAGATCATTCTTTACCGAGATTGGAAGCCGGGAGAATAAATCCGGTGCCTGGTTTAATCTAAATGAAAGAGCGGTGGAAAATTACGATTCGGACAATGTGAAAGCGATCACCCGGGTGATCGGCAATAAGCATGCTTATCGGCAGGATTACAACTGGACAAACCCCTTTGTGGACAAGCTTGACTGGAATCAAGTCTATTCAAAGTCAGCCAACATCGATATTCCTGCAAAGGAGGCCGTTGAGACTCTGACCACCTGTCTTCCAATTTCCCTGACCGGAGGGATCCTGAGAACAAACCTGTCTTTAACAGATGTAAAAGTGGAAGATACGATTCCTGTTTATTCTCTTGAACAAGTTGTTCTGGAAGAATCCTCCAAAAGCGAATACAGCTTAATGCCAGGCCAAAGTTTAAACCTGAGTGAGGTAAAACTGAAGGGAATCGATAGGGATAATGTTCCATTCTATACCTTCAATCCGTCCAAAGGGACCTGGAAGTTTGTGGATGAAAACGGTCAGTTCCTGGACGGCAGCGAGCTGGGGGTCCTGGAAGTCAATTCCTCCAATAACTTATGCTTTAAAGCAAACAACAGCAAAAGCGGCAAAGTCTTTCTCAAATATGTGGTCGAAGACAAATATTACAAGTATTACCGGGACGGTGAATATTACAGCCAGCTCCCAACCGTTCAGTCTGAGGATGTCATCACCCCCGTCATTGCAGTGAACTGCCGCACAGCCGAATCCGCATTTGACGGAGTCATTGAAGTTCCAGAGGAAATTTCTGTGAACTATGTGCCAGGAGAACCTATCGATCTGAGTGATCTGGAAGACTTGGAGGCTTTCATTTTCGACAGCCAGAACAACCAGCTGCGCGTACAGCCTGCATGGGGCTTCAAGGAATCCAGAAACTGCTGTCTGGACGGCACGCAGATGACTTTTTACAAAGATGGCATCTACCATCTGCGCGCTCAATACGGAACCAAGTATTCCAAATGGATTGATGTTTATGCCAAAGCTGCCGAGCCTGCTCTTCCGGAAGAAGACCAGGAGGATACGGATGCTGTGAACTATCAGGATCTGGCCGCTTCTTTCTGCCAGACATTCCGGGCTGGAAAAATAAATGGTCTGGATTTGCTGCTTTCAGCCAATCCGGATCTAGCAGAATTCTCTTTTGATCACAGCGCCCAGGCCTTCCAGCTGCTGAAAGATCGTGGTCTATTCAACAATCAGGACTCTGTTCCTTCTGCTGGAACTGAATCGGTCTCGATCAAAGACCTTGCTGTGTTCCTTTATGCAGCCAGAACTCAATTCGGATTTTGTCAGGAAGTTGACGCTCCGGCTGGCTTTGATGAACTGGCCGATCTCTCATGGGTGAGTGAACAGCATCTTCCGGCTTTAAAATGGGCCATGGCCTGCGGACTGGATCTGCATGATTTGGCCAGAAAAGCCTCTTTGGAAGAAACGGAACAATTTCTCACAAACGGATTNATTGAGCGAAATCGGTTTTGATGCCATCAAATCAAGATATAAAATCATCGACTGATCCTTAGCTTTTCACAGGAGTTCATGCAATCCAATTCAAGACAACTCCATCCATTCAAAACTCCCAGTCCCGGCTGGGAGTTTTTTTGTGAGGCCAATAAAAAAACTGCCTAAGGCAGCAAAAAGAAAGGGATGGTCTATTGAAAGAGACCTGCCTGAAGCAGAGCATTGTAGATGACTTGATGCCCCTTCTGGTTGAGATGCATGTCAAAGGGCTGCAGAAGCTGTCTGGCGCGCCCTTCAAACAGACTGTGAATGTTGATCACTCTGGTGTTTGGGAAGATGGAGGCGGCTTCTTCAAGGGAGGCATTCAGACGGTTGATCTGATCGGCAATGCAGTCCGCAATCTGATCGTATTCAAAATCTCTGGCGAGATGCTCCATGGTGTTGGGAACATTCAGAAGATAGATCTTTGCATGGGGATTGATCAGATACAAAAAGGACAAAATCTTGACCATGTTGGATTTGATTTCAGCAGGATTTACACGGGACAGATGCTCCATCATTTTTTGAGTCAGTTCCTTTTTGGCGTTCTCTGATTCCCATCCCTCCATAAAATTCCGGGCGGTGAAGCCAAAGCTGTCCGAATGGATCAGATCCTCTGTTCCTGCACAAATGACAATGGACTGCGCTTCATGAAGACGGGCTGCCAGCAAGCTTTCTTTGGACTTGTCCGCAATGGCCTTTTGAAACGACTGCACGTAGAGATGGAGAGCTTTTTCTGTGGTCATTCCATCCACGGCTCCATTGAAATAATCATCTGCAGATTCTTCGATCAGGCGGCAAAAACTGTAAGGATTGGAGTCCGCGCTGCCATCGGACTGCTGAGGCAGAGGTGAATAGTCTGCAGCCAGACAATCGCCAAGAATCACGATCTTGTTTTTCTTTCCCCTGGCTGGATGGTCAGCATTGGCAGAATACAGTTTTGCAGCCTGGTCCGCAGCTGGAGCATAAATTTTCTGAACTTGATGCATCTTTTTTCTTCCTTCCCCTGATTGCCTTCAGATTAGTGCCAAAGTCTAAAAATCAGAAAAAAGAAATCGAAAAACAAATAAAAGAAAAAGACTGTCTCAGGACAGCCAAAAAAACGGTGCGCATAGTTGTTTTTCATCATCCAAGGATGACATCAAGAACCATCATGATGGAAAATCCCACCGCAAAGAAGATGGTCCCGCCATTGAAATGATCTCCCTGGGACATGGAGGGAATCAGTTCTTCCACCACCACATAAACCATGGTACCGGCGGCAAAGCTGAGAAAATACGGAAGAGCCGGCGCCACCAGTCCAGCTGCCAGAATGGTCAGAACCGATGCAATGGGCTCTGCTGCTCCAGAAAGCGTTCCATACAAAAAGGCTTTGATCCGGCTGAGTCCGGCTGCATGCAGAGGCATGGAGATGATGGCTCCTTCCGGAATGTTCTGAATGGCAATGCCCAAAGACAAAGCCATTGCTCCTGAAAAGGAAACCAGTGCATTCCCACTGGCTGCCCCGGCAAAAACGACACCCACCGCCAACCCTTCCGGAATGTTGTGAAGGACCACAGCCAGAATGATTTTTGTGGTTTTTTTCAGGTGGTTTTGAGGGCCTTCCTCCTCATTGGATCCCACATGAATATGGGGAATGAAATCATCCATAAACAGCAGAAACAAAACCCCTGCCCAAAAACCTGCCAGGACGGGAACAAAAGCCCATGTCCCCATGGCTTCACAGGATTCAATGGATGGAAGGATCAAAGACCAGATGCTTGCTGCAAACATCACACCGGCTGCAAATCCGGAAAGCATTCTCTCCACTTTTTGAGAGAATCCATTTTTCATCAAAAAGACAAATCCGCTGCCTATTGCCGTGCCGGCCAAAGGGGCCAGGATTGGCCATATTAGATTCCAGTTCATTCGTATTTCCCATCAGCCTCCAGGCTGCTTTCTTTGTTTATCATACCGGACTTTCCAAGGGGATTCAGGCGAAAAGCCAGCCAAAAAGAAAAGACAGACCCAATGGATCTGTCTGAAAAATCATGGATTAACCCTGTCTGGATTCAACGTTGTTGTCGCGGACAAGAACGTCATGGGCTCCGCCTTCAGAAATGGATACGGAGGAAACCAGAGTGACTTTGGCTTCTTTCTGCAGCTGTGCAATGGAAAGAACACCGCAGTTGCACATGGTGTGTCTGATCTTGGATAAGGTCAGGCCAACGTTATCGGTAAGACTTCCGGCGTATGGAACGTAGGAGTCAACGCCTTCTTCAAAGGTCATTTTGCCTTCCCCGCCTACATCGTAGCGCTGCCAGTTGCGGGCACGGGCACTTCCTTCACCCCAGTACTCTTTCATGTAGCTGCCGTTGACAGTCACAACTTTGTTTGGAGCTTCTTTGAAACGGGCAAAGTAACGTCCCAGCATGACGAAGTCTGCACCAAATGCCAGCGCAAGAGTCATGTGGTAGTCCTGAACAATACCACCGTCAGAGCACAGAGGAATGTAAACACCTGTATTTTTGTAGTATTCGTCACGGGCTTTGGCGACTTCAATGGTTGCAGTAGCCTGACCGCGTCCGATTCCTTTTGTTTCACGAGTAATGCAGATGGAACCGCCGCCGATTCCAATCTTCACGAAATCCGCACCGGCTTCTGCCAAAAAGCGGAATCCGTCACCGTCAACAACGTTGCCGGCACCGATTTTTACGGAATCGCCGTAGTTGTCGCGGATCCATTTAATGGTTTCTGCCTGCCAGCAGGAATATCCTTCAGAAGAGTCAATAACGAAGATATCGCATCCTGCTTCCAGCAGTGCCGGAACACGTTCTTTATAGTCGCGGGAGTTGATTCCGGCTCCAACGATGAAACGTTTTTGGGAGTCCAGCAGTTCCTGCGGGTGTTCTTTGTGCTGTTCATAGTCTTTACGGAATACGAAAGCCACCAGCTGCTGGTTCTCATCGACGATTGGAAGCTGGTTCAGCTTGTGATCCCAGATGATGTCGTTGGCTTCGCTTAATGTGATGCCGTCTTTTCCGACAACCAGGTTTTCGTATGGAGTCATGTAGTCTTCAACAAGACTGTTGTCCAGATCCACTCTGGATTCACGGAAGTCTCTGGAAGTGATAATTCCAACAAGCTTGCCGTCTTTCTGACCGTTTTCAGTGACAGCCATAGTGGAGTGGCCGGTCTGCTGACGCAGTTTAATGACATCGCGCAGAGTGGCTTTAGGGGAGATGTTGGAATCACTTCCGACAAATCCGGCTTTCGTGGATTTTACTTCACGAATCATCGCTGCCTGGCTGGCAATGGACTGGGAACCAAAAATGAAGGACACGCCTCCTTCTTTGGCCAGGGCAACAGCCAGTTCCGGTCCGCTGACCGCCTGCATGACCGCAGACGTCAGTGGGATATTCAGAGAAAGGGCTGGTTCTTCCCCTTTCTTAAATTTCACTAACGGGGTTTTCAGACTCACCTTGTCCGGTGTGTCTTCAGGTCCGGTATATCCGGGTACTAAAAGATATTCAGCAAAAGTTCTGGAAGGCTCTTTAAAGAAATATGCCATACATCCTCCTAAAATATTTTTCTTATTCTAATTCATTTGTTCGAATTGTCAAAATAATTTGTCACTCAAAACTGACAGCAATGGCTGAGATCGGGGCAATATATACCTTGCCCGTTCTCTGTTCGTTGCAGTGGCCTGTGTCCAGCAGAACCTGGCCCATTCGGTTCAATGAGTATTCAAAATAGCGGTCTGTAGGGTTGAAGAACATGATCAGATCATCATCGTCTTTGCGGGTTTTATACACCAGCACCTGATTTTCGATGCTTTCCACAATGACATTGTCTCTGATTTCATCCACCGTCGCCAAACGAAGGGACGGATGATTCTTTCGAATCTCAATCATCTTCTTGGTTTCATTCACAATGGCTTCATGACGGTTGCGGCGGAAGTAATCGATGCGGTTGTAGTTGTCCGACCGGTTGTATGTATTTCCAAGATTCTGCTTGGTGCGGCCAAATTCCTGGCCGGCATGCAGGAACGGAACGCCCTGGGCAAACAAAACCATGGCATTGGCAAGCATCTGCCGTTTCTGGCGCTGCTCCGGTGTCTCATTTTGACAGGCCACCCGGTTTTTGTCCCACAGCGTGTGGTTGTCGTGACATTCTACGTAGTTGATGGCTTTGTTGGGAGAGTCGTACCGGTTTTCCAGTACAGAAGCCCGCATGACCTGCATGGCATCTGCAATCTTTCCGGTATCGCCGGAAGCATATCCTTTGCGCTCCAGTTCTCCGTTGCTGCCTCGGATGGTTTCCCTAAAGCGGTCTGAGAAATGGCCGATTTCAGGCATTTTATGCTGGTTGTTCTGAGAAGCTCTCAAATCTTCCGGCATAAAGCTTGGCATGTTCCATCCCTCTCCATATACCATAAAGTCTTTCTTTTTGGCTCTGGCACGCTTCACGATTTCATTCATCAGGCTGATGTCCAGAATTCCCATCAAGTCAAAGCGGAATCCATCGGCATCGTACAGATCGATGAGCAGATCCACCGTATCCAAAAAGTATTTCCTGGACATGGGAGGACGGGTGTCGATGTCATTTCCGCAGAAGGATCCATTGGAGAAGTCGCCATTGGTATTCATCATGAAGTAGTAGTTGGGACAGAGCACTTCCAGCCCGAAGCGGCCCTGGTTCCATACGTGGTTGAACACCAGATCAAAATTGACTTTCATTCCCTCTTTGTGGATTTTGTTGATCATCCGCCGGAATTCCAGAATCCGCTCTCTTGGATGAGCCGGATCCAGGCAATAGGAACCTTCCAGGGCTCTGTAATGCATGGGATCATAGCCCCAGTTGTAGTAAATGCTGGGATAGCGCTCGTCGGTGCTTCCAAAATCGAAGACCGGCATAAACTGCAGATGGGTCACTCCCAGTTCCTTGATATAGGAAAATCCGGTCCGCCGCTCTTTGCTCAAATCGTTTTCTTCTGTAAATCCGATAAACGTCTTGGGATGAGGAATTCCGGTTCCTGTCTGGCTGCTCATATCCCGTACAGACACTTCATAGACAATGGCATCGGTGCTGCTGTTCATGGCAGGCACCGGCACTTTGTCTTCCAGATCCAGAAGCCGCAGATCATCCACCACCGAATACAGCCCGTTGGTTCCCAGAAAAGGAGAATAAGGGTCGGCTGTTTCCTGGTATTTGCCATGCATTTGAACGATGTAGGTATATTTTTCGTGAAGAATGTTGCCTAAAACAGTGGCTTCCCAAATGCCCTTCTTTTTGCGCTCCATGGGGATGGTCCGCTTTTCCCTGCCCTTTTTCAGGCAGACAGAAACGGTGGTTGCTGTAGGAGCCCACACTTTGAAGATGGTTTTTTCGGGATGATACTGAATGCCAAGATCATCCCCGTCATAGAAAAACTCATCGTTGAACTTTTGCGTTTTGACGATGTGAGAATAGATCGCCGGGGTGGCCTGGCAGTGTTCGTCGTAAAGGAAGTACTCCTCACCAATGTTGAGAGGAGTGTCGATGGAAAGTGAATAGTGAACGAAATGCTGATTGGGTTCCGTCTTGCTTCGAATGGTTAATGGAATAAGATTGTCATTGGAGTCTTTTAAATGAAAGATCCGGCTCTTGCCGCCATAGAAGTTTTTTGACATATAGACATTGATTGTGTCATAAGTGTCAATGTAAGCTTCAAAATTGTTGAGCATCCGCATATATCTGGTTCTCCTTTTCGGGGATTGGTTTTAACTTTTATTCGAAAGTCTGCATTCTTTTGTTGAAAAGAATGAGGTTCAGACTCTTTGTATATTATAGCCGAAACCGGCCAGAATGTGGGATTCAGGGACGGCTGGATACTTTTTGTACCGCATGGGACAAAAAGGCTTCCCAATGAGCCTGCCTTTGAAAGAAACCGAAGCTTTTTGCATGGAGAGGAAAACAAACATGAAGGAATTTAGAATTGAACACGATGTTCTTGGAGAAGTCAAAGTTCCCGCAGATGCCTGCTGGATGTCTCAAACCCAGCGCTCTTTGGAAAACTTTGAAATCGGAATTGAAAAAATGCCCGTTTCTCTGATCCGTTCATTCGCCTGGCTGAAGCTGGCCTGTGCAGCAGCCAACTTTGAATACGGCAAAATCAGTCTGGGCCAGAAAGAAGCCATCGTCAGCGTCTGCCGGCAAATCATTGCCGGCCAGCATCTGGATCAGTTCCCTCTGGCGGTGTGGCAGACCGGATCCGGAACCCAGACAAACATGAATGTCAATGAGGTGATCAGCCACATTGCCTCCCGGGAAAGCCAGGAAACCATTCATCCAAACGACACAGTCAATGCTTCCCAGTCTTCCAACGACACTTTCCCGGCAGCCATGCACATTATGGCTTCCCTGCTCATCAAAGAAGAGCTCATGCCGGCTCTGAATCAGATCATCGAGCGGCTGCAGGCGCTGGAAGAGGAAAACAAAGGGATCATCAAAATCGGCCGCACTCATCTGCAGGATGCCACTCCTTTGTATTTGAGCGATGAAATTTCCGGCTGGCGCTCCATGATGGAACATTCCAAAAAACACATTGAAGATGCCCTGCCCTATATTCATGAGCTGGCCATTGGAGCGACGGCGGTTGGCTCCGGCCTGAACGCTCCGGAAGGCTTCGGCCAAAAAGTGTGCGGCATTTTGGATCGGGCATTGAACATTCATTTCAAAAGCGATCCAAACTTCTTCCACGCCCTGACTTCCAAGGATGCCTGCGTCTTTGTTTCCGGTGCGTTGAAAGGTCTGGCTGCCAACGCCATGAAAATGGCCAACGATGTCCGCTGGCTGGCTTCCGGACCAAGATGCGGCATTGGGGAAATCAGCATTCCTGCCAACGAACCGGGCTCTTCCATCATGCCGGGCAAAATCAACCCCACCCAGTGTGAGGCTTTGACCATGGTCGCCGTCCAGGTGATGGGAAACGATGCCGCCATTGGATTTGCGGCTTCCCAGGGAAACTTTGAACTGAATGTCTTTATGCCGGTCATTGCCTACAATCTGGCTCAGTCCATCCAGCTGCTGGCAGATGCTCTGAAGTCGTTTGACAAAAACTGCCTGGCCGGTCTGAAAGCCAATCCGGAGCAGATCCAGAAGAACCTGGACAACTCTTTGATGCTGGTGACCTGCCTGAACCCTGTGATCGGATACGAAAACGCCGGCAAAGCAGCCCGGCATGCGTTTCTGAACAATCTGTCCTTAAAAGAAGCTCTTCTGCAGCTGAATCTTCTGGAAGAAGATCAGATCGACGAACTTCTCCGCCCGGAAAACATGGTTCGTTCCAAAAAATAGCTTCCTGATCAAAGCAAAAACAAATGCCGAATCCCCATTCTGCGTGCGGGATTCGGCATTTTCATTTGGATTTGGTTTTACATCAGAGGAGAGAAGATTTTTAAAATGCTTCGTCCCAGACGAATGAAGTAATTGGTTTTCCGGTATTCCTTTAAAGTGATTTCCTTAGCTTCCACAAAGATGTCTTCAAAATCATTCCGAATATTTTCAATGCAGTCTGTTCCATACATCCACACACCGCATTCATAGTTGTGATAGTAAGAGCGGAAATCCATATTGACAGTTCCCACAAACGCCTGACGGTCATCGGCAAGGCTCACTTTTCCGTGAATAAATCCCGGCGTATATTCATAAATCCGCACTCCTTTGGCCAGCAGATGCTCGTAATTGGAGCGGGTCACTTCATACACCATCTTTTTGTCTGGAATGGCCGGAACCACCAGGCGCACATCGACGCCGTTGTTGACAGCCAGAATCAAAGCCGATTCCATTTCTGCATCCAGGATCAGATAAGGGGTGGAAATCCAGCAATACTGAACACTTCCCATAAGCATATTCATATGGACGTTTTT
>JABUSF010000016.1:51886-53947 GCA_021443945.1 Ileibacterium sp. | reverse complement strand
GTCTGCCCATTACAGGTCTTTTTTGCGGCACCAGCCCATAAAGAACATCAGGCCAATCATTGAGCAGATGACCAGGACCGCAAACGGTGTTCCATTCAGCCCGCTGTGATTGTTGTAGAAAAAGCTTCCGGCTGTATTCTGCAGCGTCCAGATCGATAAGGAAGACTGAATTCCAGCTGTGGGAAGCCCAAAGATAATGATGCTTGTAAAATGCCAGGCCGCATGCAGTCCAATGGCCATCCAGAGACTGTCGAAAAAATGAACACAGGTGGCCAGCAGCATTCCGGCTGCAGTGTAGTTGAGCAGGCCGATCCAGGAAATGTCCGGATCCAGCAAATGAACCGCCGCAAACAAAATGGAACTGACTGTAAAATTGACCCAGTCAGGAACCCGGTTTCTGCCGTTCAGAAACATATAGCCCCTAAACACCAGTTCCATCGCACAGGCCTGGATAAAAACCAGTCCAAAAGCAATCCCTGCCCGGCCATACAGCAGAAGCGAAGGGGTCTTGGGATCCAGTGTCACTTCCGAGCCAATCAGTCCCGGGATCAGGCAGATGGCGTTGAGAAAAAAGCCGAGAAGCATTCCTTTTGCAAAATCAGAAGGCGTATTCCCTTTCAGCCCATGAAAGAAGTCTTTAAAGACCGGACGGTCGGCAGCTGCACAGAAGGCCAGAATGAAAATCAAAACGATCAGGGATGGTCCAAAGAATGCGGTCACCCAGCCCAGATCCGGATCCAGAAACTGGACGCCAAACAAACAGGCTAAAAATCCCAGGGCCCAGCCGACCACCACAATGAGCAGTCCCATCAGCCAGACTCCGCTCATATGCAGCCATGGGTTTTGAATCTTTCTTCCATTTTTCCATCCATACTTCAGTTTCTGCTTTCTGCCCCCTCTGAACTTCAGCTTTTTTTCCATAAAATTAAATTCATCCTTTCCGGCTTTCATCCGTTTCTGCTGTAAAGACATCCAAATGATTCCCACGCCCCCCGCAATTCCGGCATCTTATCCGCTTTCTGCGAGATGATTCGAAGATTAGGATTGTTTATTATCCTAAAGAGAACTGTCTTTCATTCAATCTCTGCCATTTTTTTGTGATGTCAGATAAGTTTTTAACATATTTTAAAACATTTTCACATCCTTCATTTACTGGCTTTTCCCCCTGTTTCTTAAGTTTTTCTTAAATTTATAAACAAATAATGAACATTTATTAAACGTTTCTTCTCATATCCTTTCGGAAAGCTTTGTTTTGCCGAAACAGTTTCTTAATCACTGAATCCTATACTTGCTGTTAGTTCCACATTTTCAATAAATATGTGATTTGACAGCCCGCTTTTTAAATTCTGTCTCAAAGAATGCAGGCCGGCTGATTCTTTTGACAGAAGGGAATTCTATGGAGAGTATTCTGACAGTGATGACCCGCTCTGACCCCTGCTGCCAGGCCGTGCATGATCCCAAGTCATGCCCGTCCAGACACAGCCGGGCCTTTGCGGTTTCCTTAATGATTTTCGGCCTGATCAATATTCCAGGACTGGTTCTTGGTTTTCTGGCCATTGATTCTCTGGCGGTAGGACGTCTGCCTATTATGGATCTTGTCATTCGTTTATGCATTTTGGTTATTCTGATTTGTGCCGGATTTTTCGGCCTGAAAAACGGAGAATGCAAAACCTGTTCCAAAGCCTATAAACGCGCCTCCGTCTGTCTTTTTGTTCTCTCCTGTCTGTCCGCCTGGGTTGGCCTGTACTGCTATGAAGCAGATACTCAGCTCTCCCCGGACTTTCTGGCCACTCTTAATCTGCTTTCCTCCTGGATCTTTTTAACAGCCTCCTATACTCGTTAAACACACCTTTTACCTTCAGCTTTAGTCCAGCTGCTCTGTTCTGTTGAAAAGATCCGTTGTGCGCTCAGCTTTCGTGCTGAGCTTTTTTTACAGCCATCAAGATCTTTTTCACTTCCTGAAATAGGAAAAATAAGAATAGAAACAAGAAGATCAGGAAAATCAGGAAGCCGAATGAATCCCAAACGGCCATGCAGATTTCATCAGCGGTGCCAAACAGA
>JABUSF010000016.1:50126-51812 GCA_021443945.1 Ileibacterium sp. | reverse complement strand
CTGAGCTGGCCAGGAAAAGCCACAAAAAAAGCAGACCATTTAAACGATCAGGTCTGCTTTTTCTGTGTTCATGATTTGCTTGATTTATCTTTTCACGGATTCCAGAAGCCGTTTCAAAGGAGTAAACAGAAGCCCGATCAACACAAAATTTCCTGCCCCATGAGTCAGATCAAAAGGGATGCCGGAAATCCACCAGGCAAGAGCGCCGGAAAAGCCGGACACTGCGATTTGGGCAGCAGCACACAGAGCTCCAAAGCTCATCCCGAAAGCAGCTCCGATACAGGCCCAGAGGAAAGGGCTTTTTACGGTTCGAAACTTCATCGCCGCAATAAACAAAATGAGCCAGATATAGATATAGTAAATATTCCACAGATTGACGCCCCAGGTACAAAACTCCAGAAAAATATAGAGATAAACGCTCCAGAGTCCTGGCCAGCCCCAAACAACAGCCATCAAAATGACCAGAAGTGTTACAGGCTCAATATTGGGCAAGGGAGCCATGGCCATTTTGCAGACGTAAATCAAAGCACCCAGAATGGCAAACTGACATATTTGCGCAGCGCTCATTCCAGGCCTTGTTTTCCGTTTGTTCTTATCCATTCCTCATGGCTCTTCTACTCAACCGTATACTGCCAGGTATATACAGCTCCATCTTCCAGAGGCGTGGCATCCACTCCGGTGGCCGATCTTTCCCCGTTGACCATAAAAGTCCAGTAGGCTTTGTCCTGCTCATAGACAGCCGTTTCTCCGTCGACTTCCGTCACAAAGAGGCCGGAGGCGGTGCTGTTTCCATGGATGATTCCTTCCTTCTGCAAAGCGGTGCCAACCGATTCATCGTCTGAGGTCAGCTGAAATGTCTTTTCGCTGCCGTCTTTGTGAATGACGCGGACTTCATATTTTTTGGTCCCGGCAGCAGCTTTGGGGCCGGCGGCCAGATAAATCCCCCCCATCCCGACTGCTGCGGCCAGGATTCCCGCTGCGGCCAACATTTTTTTATTCATACGTTCTCCTTTTTAAGAACAATCTTATCTGGAAACAGAAATTTCGAAAACCCCTAAATCCGTACAGCCAAATCCTGCTTCCCTATTTTTCGGCAAAAGAAGACATAGGCATCTTTTCTGTAAATGTTAAAATGGTACCATTCATGAAAATTAATTTAGACAACGTCCTGCGTTATGCAGGCATTCGAAACAGAAAAATGCTGGAAGCCTCTTCCACAAAGATTCTTGAAAAAGCACAGGCCAGTGCTCTGGAAATGGAAAACATTCTCCATCCGAAAACCATCTGGAAGGTGTTTGCTATTGAGCATCGCCCGAATGGGGTTTATCTTCCCGAAGCCGATGTGCTGCTGACCGGCCGGCTGGCCGCAGAGATGCTGGAGGAATGCAGTCAAATTGTGGTGATGGCCGGTACCCTGGGGATGCTGTTTGAACACAGACTGGAGCAGAAAAGTGCTTTTCAAATGGTGGATGCCCTTCTTTGGGATGCCTGCGGATCTGACTATGTGGAGCAGGTGCTGGACGATCTGGAACAGTCCATTCAAAAAAGACTTCCGGCAGGCCAGTATTTAACCGACCGGTTTTCCTGCGGATATGGGGATTTGCCTCTGTCTTTGCAGCTGGAAATTTCCAGAATCCTCAATCTGCCGGGCATTGGGATTTACCTGTCTGATTCAGGCATGATGAT
>JABUSF010000016.1:44387-47246 GCA_021443945.1 Ileibacterium sp. | reverse complement strand
CTGCGCTGTTTTCTTTTTGAAACACTGTCCGATGATCAGGGCATTGCCCAGGCCGTGGAATGGCTGAACAGTCAGGATGAAGAATGCTTTGTGATTGTGAGCTTTGCCATTGGAAGCGATGGTATGAGCCAGTCCGGTTTTACCGGTAAGGAACTGCTGGAAAAAACCGCTCTTTTAGATGGAGTGGATGCAGTGGGCTTCAACTGCAAAGTCGGACCCAATCACATGAAAATGATCCTGAAGGATCTGGATCTTTCCTTCTTCCAGGATCACGGCACATTGCTTTACTGCGCACCCAATGCCGGCTATCCCACGGTTCTTGGACGCCGGGTGGTCTACAGCGGCTCCCCGGAATACTTTGCAGGAATCATGAATTCCATCCGCCACATGGGCGTCTCCATTTTAGGGGGCTGCTGCGGAACGACACCCGATCATATCCGCACCATGGCTGAGGAATTAAACCAGAATCCCCAGCCGGATCCAAGTCTGGAAGAGGAACAGCCTTCTGTGGAATACAAAACGGAAGATCCTTTGTGGGCAAAATTCAAACAGAACAAAAAAGTGGTGGCGGTGGAACTGGATCCTCCCAAAAACGATCACATCGCTCCTTTTATGAAAAATGTCTCTTTATTAGCCAGAAAAGGTGCCGATTTTATTACCATTGCCGACTGCCCCATTGGCCGTCCCCGGGCCGACAGCTGTCTTCTGGCCTGCAAGATCAAGCGGGAACTGGGCATTCTGGCCCTTCCCCACATGACATGCCGGGACAGAAATCTGAACGCCACCAAAGCCCTGCTGCTCGGGCTGGCCATGGAGGACATTCACTCCATGCTTCTGGTGACGGGAGATCCCATGCCCTCGGATCTGCGGGATGAAGTCAAATCTGTTTTCTCCGTCAACTCCAGACAGCTGGCCAGATACATTTCCAACCTGTATCCGGAATCCGTCTGTGCTCCCTTCCATATGTTTGGCGCTTTGAATGTGAATGCCGTCAATTTTGAAAAACAGCTGGAGCTGGCCAAAGAAAAAGAAGAAGCTGGAATCTGCGGCTTTTTAACCCAACCGGTGTTATGTCCGCAGGCACTGGAAAACCTTAAACTTGCACGAAAGACTTTGAAAGGTAAAATCTTGGGAGGAATACTGCCCATCGTTTCCTACAGAAATGCGCTGTTCTTGAAAAACGAAGTGTCAGGCATTGATGTCAGCGATGAGATTTTAAACAGCTACGAAGGCTTGGACAAAGCTCAGGGGGAAGAGATGGCTTTAAAGCTGTCGGTCAAAATCGCCAAAGACATCGAACCTTACGTCGACGGGTTTTATTTAATGACCCCCTTCAGCCGGGTTCATTTAATGGTCCGCCTCATGAACCAGCTTGAAGAAGACCACCTTCTTTAACCTTCTTTGCCTGATGCAGCCTAAGATTGGAAGACTACTATGGAAATTAAAAAAATTGTTCTTACCGGCGGTCCCTGCGGGGGCAAGTCCACAGGAATGGAATGGATCCGCAAGGAATATGAAAAACGAGGCTGGCGAGTGCTGGCCGTGGATGAATGCGCCACAGAAATCATTAAAGCGGGTGTGGTTCCAGGCCGCTCCAATACCAATTTTGATTTCGAACTGCCCATCGTTCAGCTGCAGAAAGCCAAGGAAGAAATCTTTGAACAGGCAGCCTCTCAGCTTCCGGATTCAAAAATTCTGATCATTTATGACCGCGGATTTCTGGATATGAAAACGTACTGCACCAATGCCGAGTTTGAAGAAATCTGCAAAGCGGTGGGAATGAGTGAAGATGAAATGAAGCATCGTTATGATGGGATTTTTCATTTGACAACAACAGCAAAGGGAGCGGAACAGTACTATACGTTTGCCAACAATGAGGCCCGCTACCAGTCCGTGGAAGAGGCTAAAAAGGCAGACGATGACATTCTGGAGGTATGGAAAGGCCATCCTCATATCCGGGTGATCGACAACTCCACAAGCTTCCAGTCCAAAATGGAACGTCTCATGCGGGAGATCGATGTTCTGCTGAATGAAGATTTCGACAACGCCGCCACCCTTTCCTTCAAGGTGAAATCTACTGCCCTGTCGCATCTGCCAAAAGGGATTTTGACGGAAACCAAACGGTATGTGCTCACCGAACTTTTGGACAAACAGGATATGCACCGTTCTTTAATGCAGAACAAAAAGGAAGATGGCTCTGCAGATTATTTTCTCCAGTATGCCCCGGTCAATGGACAGGATCAGGAACCAACCCAGAAAAAAATCTCCCGAAACGAATATGCCGACCTGATGCTGGAAAGCAGTCCGAAAAAAACACCGTCTTCCGGACGGATTACTTCCTTTTTCTGGGAGCATCAGTATGTGGAACTGATTCAGGATGTGATGAATGATTCCTGCATGGATTTAAAAATCACCGCCCGCATTGATCAGTCCACCCCATCCGTTCCTGAATTTCTTCTGCAGGATCTGATAAAAAACGTTGAATAATGCAGCCAAACAGCAGCCCGATGAAAGGACTGCTGTTTTTTCGTGAAAACAAAAAAAGAAGAACAAGCCCTTGGATTGGCTTATTCTTCAGAGTGGTTAGAATGGAATTTTTTTGCCTTCCCTGCGCCATTCTCTGAATTCAGCAGAAGCGGTCAGAAGCAGGTCGGAAGAAGAGTTCAGGGCTGTTTCCATGGAGTCCTGAATAACGCCGATAATGAATCCGACACCGATGACCTGAGCAGAGATCGTATCCGGAATGCCGAACAAAGAGCAGGCAAGCGGAATCAGCAGCAAAGATCCGCCGGCAATACCGGACGCACCGGCTGCCGAAACAGACGCCAGCAGACTCAGCAAAATGGCAGACGCCAGATC
>JABUSF010000016.1:42721-44378 GCA_021443945.1 Ileibacterium sp. | reverse complement strand
CCTAAGGTGTTGCAGGTTGCCAGAGTCATAATGGTAATGGTAATCGCAGCACCATCCATGTTGACAGCGGAGCCTAATGGAATGGTGACAGAGTAGGTATCTTTATCCAGTCCCATTTCACTGGCCGCTTCCATATTGACTGGAATGTTGGCTGCAGAACTGCGTGTGAAGAAGGCTGTCACAGCAGATTTGCGCAGGCAGTAGAAAATCAGAGGATATGGATTTTTGCGGGTGCACCAGAAGACAATGATCGCATTGACCACAAAGAACTGGAACAGCATGACCGCAATCAGGATGGCCACCAGTTTTCCGTAAGTGGCAAAGGAGCTCAGGCCTCCGTCAATCACATTGGAGTAAGAGAGACCCAGAATACCCAGGGGGGCAAACTGAATGATCATGCCGACCACTTTGGACAGGCAGTCCGCTGTATTTTCCAAAAATTCTGCAGTGGATGGCTTGGCAATCTTTTTAAAGACGATACCGATCAGAACCGCCCAGAACAAAATTCCCAAATAGTTTCCGCTGCCAATTGCCTGAACAGGATTTTGAACAATGGTTCCGGCCATATTGGATAAGACTTCCATAATTCCCGCTGGAGCTGTGTCCACACTGGCGGACACTGTATCTGTCAGCACCATTTGAATCGGGAACAGCTTTATGGCAAAGACGGCGTTGATGGCTGCGACCACAGTGGAAAATGCGTAAAGGAGAATGACGGTTCGAATCACCCCTCCGTGTGCCTGGGTTCCCTGAGACAGGGAGGAAACAATGATAAAGAAGACCAGGACGGGAGCAATTCCTTTCAGAGCTCCTACAAACAGAGTTCCCAGCATGGAAATAAACGTAAACTGGGGCAGCAGAAGGCCTAACACCGTACCGGCAGCCAGGCCGATCAGGATTTTGACAATCAGACTCATCTTGCTGATTCTTTCAAAGATAGCTTTCACAAAATTCATTCCTTTCAGTGCAAAGATCGGTGATGTTTCCCAATGTATTCGGATTGAGAACAGAAGTACACATGTCATGAATTATACAAAGAATTTTTGATTTGAAAATACATTTGTTCATAAATCAAAGACAGAAACTGTTTTTAGTTATTCTTGATCTTATGTGAGCGGATACAATAAGATTTTTGTAAATAAGCTCCTGTTCAAAATAAAGAATCTGCAGGATGATAGCAAGAGATAAAAACAGATGTTTACAGAAGGTGAATTATGAGAATTTTAAGTTTTGGATCGTTAAATATTGATTATGTCTACGAAATGGATCATTTCGTCCAGCCGGGAGAAACGCTGGGATCTTCCTCGCTGAACCTTTTCCCAGGGGGAAAAGGACTGAACCAGTCGGTGGCAGCGGCAAAAGCCGGCGGACAGGTTCTTCATGGCGGAGCCATTGGAAAAGATGGTCTGTGGCTTAAAGACACCCTGACAAGTCACGGAGTGAATGCAGAAGAAGTTTTGATTCTGGAAGACAGCCAGACAGGACATGCCATCATTCAAACCATTCCCGATGGAGAAAACGCCATTCTTTTGTTTGCGGGAACCAACAAGAGCATTCCGGTTTCCTACATGGAACAAATGCTCTCCAGGATGGAACCGGGAGATTGGGTCCTCCTTCAAAATGAAATCAACGATGTGCCGCTGCTGATGAAAATGGC
>JABUSF010000016.1:41401-42581 GCA_021443945.1 Ileibacterium sp. | reverse complement strand
ACAGAAATTGTTCTGACCCAGGGATCCAAAGGTGCTGCCGTGAAAACCGGAAGCAATTTGACATTCTGCCCTGCCTGCAAAGCCAATGTAGTAGATACCACCGCGGCCGGAGATACGTTTGCCGGTTTTTATCTGGTCAGCCGCATGGAAGGCCAATCCATTGAGGAAAGCCTTCAAAAAGCCTGTGCCGCTGCCGCCCTGTCTACAGAAACCAAAGGAGCCTGCTCATCCATTCCAAGCCTGGAACAGACTTTAAAACGGATGAGGCAGTCTTAAATCCCACTCAAAAAAACTGTCTGATCCGCGAATGCTTTTTCAGACAGTTTTTTTTTGCTTATTCGCTTGCTTCCTTGAGCGAGCGGATGACTTTGCAGGGAATCCCGTAGGCCAAAACATTGGCTGGAATATCGTGCGTTACAATGCTGCCGGCTCCAATGACAGAATTATCCCCAATGCTTACCCCCTGAAACACGGTGACCCCCGAAGAAATCCAGCAGTTTTTGCCAATGGAAATGGGCAGGTTTCTCTGCAGTCCCTGAGCGCGCAGCCGGGGATCCAACGGATGGCTGGCGGTAATGAGAGTTACATTGGGTCCAAACATGGTTCCATCTCCAATATGGATCCATTCATCGTCCACGCAGGTGAGGCTGAAATTGATGTACACATTGTTTCCTACATCCAAATGCTTCCCGCCCCAGTTGCAGTGAATCGGGGTTTCAATGTTAATTCCCGTTCCTGCTTTGCCAAGCATTTTGGGAATCAGCTCTTCCCTTTTCTTTCGCTCTGTTGGCAAAGTCCGGTTGTATTCCTCCATCAAGAGCATTGCCTGAAACTGAATTTCCTTTAATTCCGGATCTTCCGGCAGATAATACTGCCCTGACTGCATGCGTTCATAGCTGTTCATCAAATTATCCTTTCTTCCTGTATCATCACAAGTCAATTTTTCTCTTACTCATACGATAATAGAGCTGGTGATAAACGTGAACAGGAAAAAGAAAATTGTACTCATTGAAACCGGCGGAACCATTGCAGGAAGCGGGAAAGCCGGAAAAGCAAACGAATATACCGCTGGAAGTCTTTCCGTTGCCTCGATTCTGGAAACCATTCCGGCTGTGGAAAATATGGTTGATTTAGAAATCCACCGGGTCTGCTCCATCGATTCCAATGACATTACCTTTGA
>JABUSF010000016.1:38944-41058 GCA_021443945.1 Ileibacterium sp. | reverse complement strand
ACACTGGGCTTTATGCGGGATGAGCAGGTCTATCTGCTGCATACACCCTATCGGGCTCACACAAACGGGTCCGAGTTTTCCAAACTGGATTTAGCCCACATCCCGAAAGTGGAAATCTTCCACGTCCACCAATCCGCCGATCCCCAACTGCTGAAATACATGCTCGAACATTATGACGGTGTGGTGCTGGCAGGCACTGGTTCGGGAAATTATCCAAAAACCATTCAGGAAGTGGTTGAATCCTGGGACGGCGACTGTGTGATTGTCCGGTCCAGCCGCTTAGCAGAAGGTGCTGTTTACCCGTCAGAGATCTTTGATCCCCAGCACAAAACCATTCCCGCTTTTCGAATCCCCCCTCATAAGGCAAGAATCCTTCTGCAGCTGGCTCTGACAGAAACAAAAGATCCTCAGGAGCTGCTGAGAATCTTTCAAACGTATTAAATCCTGGAGTAAAAAAAGTCCCTAACTGGGACTTTTTTGGCGTCTATGGATAAAAATTCTTTTACGTAACGAAATTTTAATACCAGATCATGGGATGAAAGTTGTCTGTGTCGATGTCGACAGGATCATATTTGCATTTATAAAGCAGATACACCACGATTTCGATCAGCAGCAGGCCAAGGCCGAGAAATACCGAAAACTGGAAAACGGTCAGATCATGACCTGTCCAGCCGGCCAAAATTCCAAAAGAGATGCAGCTGGATGTCATCAAAATGCGGCTCAGAATCCCGCTGGACTTTTTAAGAAGCATGGAGATGAGGAAGAAAGCTGTCAGTCCCAGCGCTGAGTACACACACAATGTAAATGTGGAAGGGGTAAACCATGCAGCCGTAGATGGGTTTGAAGCCAGGATTTTGGCAGCAATGGCAGCTGCTCCTCCAAAAAGCACAGCCGCCCCACGCCATTGGGCGTTCCGGCAAGCCGCTTTTTTAACTTTCGGGCTCACAGGATTGAAAGCTGTCTGTGAAGATCTTTGAGCATGGATTGTATGAGAGCGATTGGTTTTGTGATTCATATAGAGTTCCTTTCTGTGATTGATGTTTTTCGTTTCTTGATGGTTCCATCTTAGAGTTCCTTTCTAACAAACGAATGAACGATCTCGAAAAGATTTCTTATTCTTTTCTTGAAATAGCTGGGGAAAAATCTAAACAATCCCATAACATTTGAACCCTCTAATACAAAAAAGACCTTCGATTTAGTTCGAAGGCCTTTTGAAATTGATCCAAATGTTGAAGAAAGATCCATTATTTCTGTTTGCGTTTCATTTTCAGAACACCAGCCAGTGCAGCAGCAGATCCAGCAGCCAGTACAGCGTACATTCCAAGAGAGGAACTTGCAGCTGTTTTGGTCGTAGTGGATTTGTTGGCAGACTGAATGTTTCCGATGGTTCCGTTGTTGGAATTCAGAGTAGATTCAACAACAATCAGATCCGTCAGGTTTGGCATGGTTACAGAAATACCAGCTTCTTTATCGTAAGAAGATTTAACGTTTGTCTTGTCTACTGCAGAAGCATCATCCAGACCATACACTTGTACAGTGGATGGGTTGTTCAGTTTCACGGAGGTGATGTAGTTTTCACCTTCCACATCAAACTTCAGAGTGAACGTTGGGTTGTTCAGAGCTTTCAGCTCTTCTTCTGTCAGAGTGATTTCTTTTCCGTCTGCATCTTCCAGATGAACATCCAGTCTGGCAGCAATGCGGGTATTGCTTCCCAGCTGTTTTGTCAGAGCAGATTCCTGATCAGAAGTCATTTCGCCGTCTTTTGCTTTTACAACAAGGGTAACAGCTTTGCCGCCGGCTTTTTCCATGATCTTTTTACCTGCTTCTTTAGAAACACCTAAAGTCGCTTTAATGGCAGAATCACCTTTTGTAGTAAATACAGTTCCATCAGAAGCAACAACTTTTGTGGACACTTCTTTGCCAGCACTGTCTGTCAGCTTAACGGTGAAGGTGTGGTTCTGGTTGGCAGTGATTGTTCCTTTTTCGGAATCCTTGGCAACGATTTTCACTTCTTTTCCGTCTTTTGTAACAGCATCAGGATTTATATCGATAGCGGCGCATAAATGTTTTTTTCCGTCAGCTCCGTCATAAAAACCATTTGCCAGTTCTTTGTG
>JABUSF010000016.1:36528-38217 GCA_021443945.1 Ileibacterium sp. | reverse complement strand
TTTTGCTTCTTTGTTTTCACCCAGTGTGAAGCTGATTTCAATTTCATTTCCATATGGAACTCCATCAACTTCAGGCTGTACGTTTACGGTATAGCTTCCTTCCGCCAGCTCATCGCCTTCTACGGAAACCATCAGGGTTTTTCCATCTTTGGAGTTTGTCACCTGAATGGCTTCATCACCAGACTTTTTGGTGAACAATACATCTTCAGGCTTCAGATCTTTGCTGTTTGTTTTCACAGTCAGTTCTGCAGCCCCATGGCTTTTATGACAAACTGGACAGTCTGTCAGTCTATTAATCGTTAATGCTTCTTCTGCTTCGAGAGTAATGTCCCCGGACCCAAAAACAACAGGTGTTTTGGCTTCGTCAGCAGTGTTTTCTTCCTTAGCCATGTTGGCGTAGGTTTCAGTAGGAAGAATGGCGGCAGCCATAGAGAAGGCCAGCAGTCCGCAGGATAAAATTTTGAGAGTTTTTGCTCCTGTTTTATTCATTTCGAATTCCTTTCCCTTTTTATTACCGAATTGAGGACAGTTTTTTGCTCTGCCCGCAGTCCTTTCATCTTTTTGTCAAGTAAAATGCAAAAATGCACTTACAATGTTACCAATCAATTCTCAATATCTCAACAATTGTCAAAAATGTTTCCTAATCTTTAAAAACAATTCCTGTTAAATTGCCAAAAAATCATTAAATTTAGACACATTTCCAAATTTTAATTATTGAAACCATTCTTTTCTGCATGAAAAAAGGCAGCCTGCAAAGAACCCTGCGGATCTTAAATCCAGACTGCCTGCAAATTCTTCTATTTTCCCTTCTCCATAGTCAGCGTCAGACCATACACTTTATCCAGCCGATTTAAAATCGATACGCTTAAATCGTCAAGACTTTCTTCCGGAAGGTCCAGTTTTGGACGCTCCTGAGCCTGATAGATTAATGCAACCGGCATTTTCTTTCCAGCCTGCAGTTCTGCTTCCTGCTTCACACTGACTGCAATGGGTACATCCGGGGTAAATGTCATTGGATCTATTTTCATGACGTTTGATTTTTCAGTCCCCTGACTTTTGGAAAAGAAGAAACCCTGCTGATCTTCATTGGTCACGCCAAAGTACTCTTTCTGGCTGGGCTGAACATCAAGCGGATAACTTCCCACTTCCGTCCAGACTCCGTCGGAATAGGAATAGACCTGCACGCTCATGGACGGCAAATCAGATTCACTGCTGACTTCAAATGCGGAGATTACTTTCTGATCCTGAACAGCCTGCCCTAACTGGACAAAAGCTCCGGTTTCATCCTGAGCCACTTCCATGGTTTTCAACGCTTCCAGATCAAAAGCATCCATGCCGTAAAGCTGCAGGGCATTCAGATGGACCGGTTCGGCTGGTTTGGCACATCCTGCTAAAAGAGTCACTGCGGCTGCCGCAGCACAGATCATTTTTTTCATATCTTGAACTCCTCCGTTGTTTTCGTTTTGAGTTAACAGACCTATCTTACCCTACTTTTCTGAAAAAGATTGCAATTTCTCATAAACATCTTTTCCTCCTGAAGAATTGCTTCTTTCAAGTCATTTGTGTTTTACGTCCACAATTGTTTACGGATAAAATAATGATCTTTCTGTTCTCCTGTGCGAAAAGCGCTCAAAAGAAGCCAATACGCCAGCTTCATCGATCAGATCCATTCAGAACACAGATAAAGCG
>JABUSF010000016.1:34431-35581 GCA_021443945.1 Ileibacterium sp. | reverse complement strand
ATATCTCCTTTTGGAGAAATTTGACCGCCTTCACTGCAGCTGGCTGTAATGGTGTATTCAGCAGAGACTGGAGGCTGCGGATCCTCCGGATCATTGTCTTCGTACTTCACTTCTTTGCCGGCACCGCCAGTGAGATCTTTCAGCACAATATTGTCAACCACAACTTTGTGAGGAACAGATGTATAATCAGAGGCTGCTTTTGCCAGCATCTCCACCTGTCCAAGACAAAGGCTTAAGAAAGCATGCGGATCAGAAGCATGTGTCATCGTGAACGTATTTTTGTAATGGGTCACTTCCGGTCCGACCATGATTTTGGAATTGGAATCATCGGAATAAACCGGCCAGGACAGCGCTTCTCCGCCCTGCATCAGAATCCGTACAGGACGGTCAATGCTGGATTTAATATCCAAACTCAGTTCATACTCATGACCTTCAATGAGCGGTACGTCATTTTGCTTCGCCTGGATTTTCCAGTCCTGATCCCCCGGATTGAGGATGGTTACAGACAGAGCGTTGTCTTCCTCCAGGGAATCGACTACGTAAGACGCATTGGCACTGCTGTCTACGTAAACTTCATAAGCGGTCAGTCCTGCGTTAAAACTGCCATTTTTAATCAGGGCATCTTCCGTCATCCGTACATCGTCAATGAATACGTGAGAGCCTTTTTCAAATTTGACCACAAAGTCCTGATCGGTAAATTCAAAGCTTGCCGGAACCAGGAAACTGAACGTCTGTTCGTCCCCGGCAGCCACTGGAATTTTGTATTTCTTGCCGCCGATGACCATGCGGATGTTTGTGTCTGTATCGCTTTGAGCCCGGAAGCTGACGGCATAGTCTGTGCCGGATGTGAAGGCAAGATCACTTTGGCTGAGCGTCAGGTAATCTGTTGTTTCCGGAACATTCACTTCCAGTCTTCTGCCATCGGCATATCCGGTGACGCTGGCATTGTCTGGATGAGAGATTTCCCAGTATCCAAGGTGTTTGGCCCCTTCCTGGAAGCTTCCGTTGTAGACATAATTTCCATCTGCCAGAACCGTTTTTTCTTCCTTGGCATTTGGATCCGGATCTGCTGTTTTTGTCAAAACAACGTTGCGGATGGAAACTGCTCCAGAAGATCCGCCGCCCATATTGAATTCAAGACGGGCGTTGG
>JABUSF010000016.1:29911-32462 GCA_021443945.1 Ileibacterium sp. | reverse complement strand
GCCGAACCAGTGCTGGGAATTTGGCTGGCAGAAGATGGAACCATGGAGAAATCCAGTGCAAGGACGTTGGCTGTACAAAAAACCATCATCATCAGGGTAAAATACACAGAAACCAAAAATGCTTCGAATTTTTTGTTCATATCATGGAATCCTCACTTCCCTTTTCCAGCAGAACGTTCAACCCGTCTTCTAATTGTGAATGCAATTTTTAAGCAAATGATTACGATTCTGAAGGTTCTGTTTGTTTCGAGGAGAGAATAAACGATTCTCATCTGGTTTGCGCTGTTTTCGCCCTTGTTTTTTTGAATTGTCAGAAAAAAAGGCCATTCTGTATCAGAATGACCTGAATAGTGGAACTGTCTGTCAATTTATGGAAAATAGGACTGTTTTTGTCAATTATCGCTGAACGCGTCCGGATCCATCACCACCGGCAAGCTTTTCAACTTCTTCTTTGCTTACCAGGTTGTAGTCTCCTTCGATGGAGTGCTTCAGAGCAGAAGCAGCAACAGCGAATTCGATGGCGTCACGGCTGCTCTTTCCGTCAACCAATGCAGAGATCAGACCGGCACCGAAAGAATCACCGCCGCCTACACGGTCAACAATGCGCAGAGCGTATTTTTTGGAGAAGTGGTAATCCTCACCGTCGTAAAGCATAGCAGACCAGTTGTTGTCGTTTGCAGAAATGGACTCACGCAGAGTGATGGCAACTTTATCAAAACCGAACTGGTCTTTCAGTTTTTTAGCAACTTCTTTGTAGCCTTCGAAGTCCAGTTTTCCGCCGTGGATGTCTGTGTTTTCAGCTTCAATGCCGAATACGTCTTTTGCATCTTCTTCGTTGGCGATGCAGACATCAACGTATTTGCAGATTTCTGTCATAACTTCTTTTGCTTTTTCCTTGCTCCACAGTTTGTTTCTGTAGTTCAGGTCGATGGATACTGGCACACCCATTTCTTTTGCTGTTTTAACAGCATCCAGAGTGATTTCAGCACAGTTGTCGTTTAATGCTGGAGTGATGCCAGTTGTGTGGAACCATTTTGCATCTTTCAGGATTTCTTTCCAGTTGAAATCTTCTGGTTTTGCCATAGCGATCGCAGAACCAGCACGGTCGTAAATGACTTTGGAAGGACGCTGAGAAGCACCTTTTTCCAGGAAGTAAATTCCGACACGGTCTCCTCCGCGAACGATTTCAGTTGTATCAACACCGTATTTTCTTAAGGAGTTGACAGCAGCCTGTCCGATTTCGTGTTTTGGCAGTTTTGTTACAAATACAGGGTTGTAGCCATAGTTTGCCAGAGATACAGCCACGTTGGCTTCACCGCCGCCGTAAGTAGCTCCCAGTTTGTCAGCCTGAACGAAACGGTAGTATCCTTCAGGTGCAAGACGAAGCATCAGTTCGCCGAATGTTACGATTTTTTTGTTGGTGCTCATTATCCTCTTACCTCTTTTACAATTTCACTGGCTTCTTTTACCAGTCGTGTGATTTCATCGAATTTGCCTTCTGCAACCAGGTTCTTTGGTACCATCCAGCTTCCGCCGCAGGCAATAATTTTGTTGAACTTTAAGTAATCTCTTACGTTGTCAGCTGTAATTCCGCCTGTTGGCATGAAAGTAACATCTACGTAAGGAGCAGACATAGCCTTGATCATTTTCAATCCGCCGGCTGCTTCTGCTGGGAAGAATTTTACAGTCGTTACTCCGTTTTCAAGAGCCTGTTCAATGTCGCTTGGATTGGTTGTTCCCGGAAGAATTTCAATTCCTTTTTCCTTGCAGTACTGAATGGTTTTCGGGTTTGTGCCTGGAGAAACGATAAATTTAGCTCCCGCTTCAATGGCATCATCAACCTGTGCAGGTGTCAGAACGGTTCCGGCCCCCACCAGCAGATCCGGGTAGGCTTCAGAAAGAATTTTGATGCATTCTTTCGCTGCAGCAGTACGGAATGTTACTTCTGCACATGGAAGTCCCCCTTCCAGAAGTGCTTTGCCAAGAGGCAGAGCGTCTTTGGCATCATCCAGAACAACGACTGGAATAATCCCGATTTGTTTAATTTTTTCCAACATTTCTGTCATTTATATTTCTCCTTATGGCCTTCAGCGTTGCATTCAGCCTTTTAAATTCGTTGAAATTAAGCTGTATATTTTTTCAGTGTTTTGCGGATCGCACCTTTGCCTTCTGTCAGTTCTTTGACATAAGCAGCAACCTGATCCGCCAGACCTGCTTCATACAGATCCAGACCGAAGATTTTTTCGTTTTTCAGAAGAGGAGCGATGATTTCAGCTACATTCTGTTCTTCTGTCAGAGACAGTTTGTCAGCAATCGGTTTCACTTCTTCAAGCATTGGGTCACTGGACAGTTCGAATGCATTTCCTTCATCATCCAGCCCCATCAGGTAGCGGATCCATCCAGCCTGTACCAGAGGAATCAGTTTCAGATCTTCCAGATTTTTGCCTTCCTTGATGTAGGATTTGATGGTTTCCCCAAAACGGATGGCCAGTTTCTGAGAGGTATCCGTAGCAATACGCTGTGGAGTATCCGGCATGAATGGGTTTGGCAG
>JABUSF010000016.1:19643-29815 GCA_021443945.1 Ileibacterium sp. | reverse complement strand
AGTTTTACCAGCTCTTCATCTTTCATCTCTTCAGAGATTTTGTCATAGCCAAGCAGACATCCGTAAACAGCAAGAGCTGTGTGCAGAGGGTTCAGACAGGTGGTCACTTTCATTTTTTCCACTTTGTCTACTGTTTCTCTGTCTGTGAAGATCACACCGCCTTCTTCCAGGTTTGGATGACCATTTGGGAAGCTGTCTTCGATGACAAGGTATTCTGTTTCTTCTGCGTTTGTGAACGGAGCCACATAAGTGTTTTTGGAAGTGATGACTGGTTCAAGTCCTTCAATGGAATCTTTTTCCAGAATGGCTTCCACACCAGCATCCGGTCTTGGAGTGATTTTGTCGATCATGCTCCATGGGAAAGATACTTTGGCAGGGTTTTCGATGTATTCAGCAAATTCAGGTTCTGCTTTTCCGCTTTTTACCCACTCTTTTGCGAATGCATCGATGGCTGCAAAAAGCTTATCTCCGTTGTGGCTGCAGTTATCCATGGAAACCATGGCGATTGGCAGCTGGCCGTTTTTGAAACGAGTGTACAGAAGAGAAGCTACTTTCCCAATATAGGAGTTTGGAGCTTCAGGACCAGCAGCAAAGTCTTCGCTGACAACCGGCATGATTTCACCTTTGGCATTTGTCAGAGAGTAGCCTTTTTCGGTAATGGTGAAGCTGACCATCTGCAGGGATGGGTTGGCGAAGATTTCTTTGAGGCGGTCAAATTCCGCTTTGTTGGCGGAATCGAGAATCAGAGATTCCACAACAGATCCAACAACGGCTTTGTCGATGGTTCCGTCAGATTTTAATGTCACGACCACAGACAGATTGTCATGAGGACGGTTCATTTTTTCAATGATTTCGTAGTCAAAACCTTCAGCAACCACAATTCCCTTCTTGAGGATTCCTTTGTTGAGGAGTTCCTGAGCCATACGGGTCTGGAAAGCTTTGAAAATGTTGCCGGCACCGAAGTGAATCCATTCAGGAGCTTCTTTTGTGCAGGCCGTTACTTCTTCCATATTAAATTCCGGCAGATCGTAACCCTTCTTGATCCAGGCGTCTCTGTCCAGAAGACCTTTTTTATTAAGTTCCATAATCGAGTTCTGTTTCCTTTTAATTGCGGGCTCTGTTGAGCCCATTTATAGAGATCAGCCCGAAAACCGGCAGTCTTCAGGCTGAGGATTTTTCATTTTGTTTTTATAGAAAGCAGCTGCTTAGGCTCTTTTATCTGCTTTTTCAATGGCTTCCCAGAGACCATTAATATAAGTAGCACCCAGAGCGCGGTCGTACAGGCCATAACCTGGCATAGCAACTTCACCCCAGATCATGCGCCCGTGGTCAGGACGGATTGGACCATCAAAGCCGATTTCGTAGAGAGCTTTTACGATTTCGTACATATCGAAGTTTCCGTCGCTGGAAAGATGTGCAGCTTCTTCAAAGTCGTCCTGAGAGTTGAACTTCAGGTTTCTGACGTGAGCGAAGTGAATTCTTCCCGGCAGAGCACGGATCATATCCGGCAGATCGTTTTTCAGGGATGTTCCATAGCTTCCTGCACAGAAAGTCACACCATTATGCGGATTGTCTACGGCCTTCATCACTTTCAGGATGTTTTCCTTAGAGGTAATGATTCTTGGCAGACCGAAGATTGGCCATGCTGGATCATCTGGATGAATCGCCATGTTGATGTCGTATTCATCACAAACCGGCATGATTTTTTCCAGGAAGTAGATGAGGTTGCTGCGCAGTGTTTCTTCATCTACATCTTTGTATTTTTCGAACAGTTCCTTAACAGTTGCCATTCTTTCAGGTTCCCATCCTGGCATAACAGTTCCGTTCATTTCCTTACCGATGGTAGCGAACATATCTTCCGGATTAATTTTGTCTACGGCTTCTTTGGAGTAAGCCAGAACGGTAGATCCATCCGGTCTTTTGCGGGCCAGTTCTGTACGGGTCCAGTCAAATACAGGCATAAAGTTGTAGCAAACCATGTGAATGCCTTCTTCACCAAGGTTTCTGAGTGTTTCAATATAGTTGTCAATCAGCTGATCGCGGTTTGGACCTGCATATTTGATCTCATCTGCCACGTTGACAGATTCAATTCCGGCAATTTTCAGTCCGGCATCTTCCACGACTTTTTTCAGTTCGCGGATTTCTTCACGGGTCCAAAGCTCCCCAGCTTGTTTATCATATAAAGTTGTAATTACTCCTGTGACACCAGGGATTTGACGGATCTGTTCCAGAGTTACAGTGTCATGTCCTGGGCCATACCAGCGCAATGTCATTTCCATAAAATAGCTGTCCTCCTTAAGACAAGTTGTTTTACTCCAAAAGTATATGGGGGAGAGCGTTTTCAAGATATAGCGATACTTGAGCCATATATTGCAAATCTTGCAGTATCTTTCTACAATGGTTTCTATGAAAAGAGACTTAAGATCCCCCTTTGTGCAGCGCCAGTTCATGCTGGAACCCGACTTTGAAATTTACTATTACAAAGACCCCTCCATGGACTCCGTTCCTGACCATTCCCACAACTACTACGAGTTTTACTTTTTCCTGGCCGGCCACGCCGTATTAACGGTAAACGGACAGGAATACAACATAAAAAAAGGCCATATGGCCGTGATTCCTCCAGGCGTTAGACACCAAATTACCATTGTTGACAATGATATTCCGTACCAGAGATTTGTTTTCTGGGTCTCGAAACATTACGCCCGAAAGATCATGGATGTCTCCCCTCACTGTGCTCCCGCTTTTTCCACCGCCAAAAGCAATGAGCCCGTTTACCTGTATTTCTTTGATTTGTTTGAGTTCAATTCTCTGCAGAGCCGTCTTTTGGAAATTGTGGAAGAGAAGCTCATGGACCGCTATGGAAAAGATGAAATGATCTTCAATCAAATTGTGGGATTGTTTCTTGTTTTATCCCGCAAAATTCACAATATGGAACAGAATTTGACGGAGCTTGAAAAGCCTCTTTTTGCCAATGTTCTCGATTTTATCGACCGGCACCTGGAAGAGGATCTCTGTCTGGACTATATTGCAGACAATTTTTTCGTTTCGAAATATCATCTCTCCCACGTCTTCAAGGAGAATATGGGCATTTCCTTATACCAGTATATTTTGAAGAAACGGCTGAAGGGTGCTTCCGCAGCCATTCTCAGTACGCAGGAGATCACCTCTGTTTATGCGAATTTCGGATTCAAAGATTATTCTTCCTTCTACCGGGCTTTTAAAAACGAATACGGAATGTCTCCAAAGCAGTTCCGGGAAGAGTTCGAGAAGCATGCCCCTGCTGCTTCAGAATCGATTCAAACCAAAAAAGCAGATCAGTAAGATGATTGATCTGCTTTTATAATATTAATTTTTCGTACATACTCATCACATTTACGGCCATTGCAGTAAAGAGAGACTTGGAATACAGCCTGCAGATGACGAGCCGCATCATATCCGGCGATGACAGGAATCTGACCCATAACTTGGGTGGAAGTGTATACAATTCGTCCGGACAGCGTACTTAATGTCACCTCAGCTGTACACATTTCAGGAATCTTGATATCATACAACACCGTGTCTTTGTTATACAGAAGGGCTGCATCTTCGATTACGCTGCCATCCGCAGTCGATACCCAGATGCTTCCTTCCAGCCCCTGCATCTCACAGTCAGCAGATTGTTTGATTTTCTGGGGGGTGTCATCCATAAAGCTGGTCGCATAGCTTTCTCTCGGCTGGCTGCAGGGCATCATTTTCAGGGTCAGCAGATTCTGAGAACCATACTGAACGATGTCCTTGACCGGCAGAACGAAGTGACTGCTGTACCCCTCGTGAAGAACGGTCTTCACTCCATTTATATAAATGCAGACATCCTGATGCAGATCTTCAAAATGAAGATTGATTTGACGTCCTGCGAGAAATTCCGGGATAAAAAATTCTTTTTCCAGCCACCAGTCGGAACAGGTCTGGGAAACAAGAAGATCCTTGAACTGTTTTTTCCAGCAGAAAGGAACCTGTACAGAGAGCCCGTCAGGCAGCTTGTCAGCCCAACCGCTTTCTTCACCGCACTTTTGAGGATCAATTCTGAATTTCCACTTGCCGTTCAGAGGCCAGCTAAGACGCATCGGGGTGTAAACAGGATGGACTTTGGAAAACTCCATGATCGATTCACCTCACTTTCTTTATGTGATGTATTCTGAAACTTTTTATTTTATTTCAAAGAATAATATTTCGAATTGACCGCACAACTTTTTGAAACCACCATTTTTAAGCCGTATTCACATATCAATAAGGTAATTTCCAGCATAAATATGGGAGAAACAAGCAATCAATTGAATGGTCGAAATGTGCTTTGGCTGATATGTTTGAACTGTAAAAAAAAGTACTAATAAAAATAAAGTACTGACAAGAAAGGAGGAGACTGCTTGGAAGTCGATTTATCCAGTATTCTCCATGCTCTGTGCCAGTCCGCTGATATTTCCTATTTTGACGGGCTGGACCGTGAACGTCTTAATTCATCCAAAAATTCACTGACCGCACTTCTTCCCAGGGATCTGGAGAATTTTGCGGAACCTCAGCTCAATGAAAATACAATTCTGGTTCTTGAAGACGAATTTGGCCTCAAGGCTGCCATCTTCTGGCTGCCCAATACTGCTCATGCCGTGATGGCCGGTCCATGGATTGATAAAGAATGGACCATTGATCTGACCAGCCGGGTTCACACCCTTCGCGGTCAGGAAGCCGCAAAACATATTCAGGATTATGTGGTAGGACATAAACCCCCTGCCGCATTATTTATGAGAGCCCTGCAGTCTATACTGCAGAGCTGCTGGGGACATGCATTAATGCTCAAGGATGTGGAGCTGATTCCAAATTCCTTAAAAACGACTCTTGTTGAAGATGAATTCTTCAACCGCTCTGAAGTGAGCAAACAGTACATGGAAGAAAAGAACCGTCTCGAAAAGGAACTTCTCGATCAGGTTCGTTACGGAAACGCACAGGAAGCATGGAAGCTGTATGAACAGCAGGCCGAAATGGATATGAAAGCCGTCTTTTCAAAAGGACCGGCTGCTCTGATGAGAAAAAACCTTCACAGATACAATGTTCTGTTCTCATCTGCTGTATCGAATGCCAATGTTCATCCGGCTTATATATATAAACTTTATTCCTATATGTATGACACCATCGAAACCGGTCTGTCCAACCCAAATCTTGGACACCAAATGGCTCAGATGATGATCCGGGAATACTGCGGTCTGGTCAACTCTCAGTCTTTGAAGAGCTATCCGCCGCTGATTCAAAATGCAATTAACTTTATCAATCTGAATATTGATACCCCTCTGTCTTTGAATGTTGTGGCAGCCAAATGCCACGTTTCACCAAGCTACCTGTCCAGCCTGTTCAAAAAAAGCACTGGTCAGACCTTGACAGACTATATTGCCAGCCGCCGAATTGATATGGCCAAATCCATGCTGGAGAGAACTGACCGTTCCGTAACGGAAATTGCCTCTAAAGTTGGATTTACCGATATCAACTACTTCACGCGCATTTTTAAAAAACAAACAGGAATCACTCCAACAGGATGGAGAGATTCCAAACGCACCCGCTCAGCATAAAGCGGGTCTTTTTTTTATATCATCTGCAGAATTCGATGATTCTCTTTTATTCTCGATCCCTTTTTTGGAGGGACTGTTTTCATTTCCGCATCATCCGATTAGTTGATTTTGTCAATTCTTCTGACTAATTCTTTCTGAAAGCTTTCGAAAATATTTGAAAACAGGTGTAAAATCGCGGAAAACGCATTGAAACATTTTCTAAGGTGGTTATAATCCATGTATACCTGTTCACACAGAGTACACACATTGAAGGAGGAAGATGTTTTGAAAAAATTCTTAACAGCCGCCTGCGCAGCTGCCGTAGCACTCAGTATTACTGGATGCGGTGGGGCAAAAACGAATGAACCTGCAGCAGATTCCGGCAGCACAACCGCCGACGCCAGCGGTAAAAAATCCGCATCCTTTTCCAAAGAAAACGATGCTGTTTCCATGGATACCGCCAAAGCCACAGACGGTATGTCATTTGAAATGCAGGCTGCCACCATTGAAGGCCTGCTGACAGTAGATAAAGACAATAAGATCATCGGTGCCATTGCCGAAGAATGGTCTCCAAATGAAGACGGCACAACCTGGACATTCAAACTCAGAGATGCCAACTGGGACAACGGAACTCCAGTTACTGCCAACGATTTTGTATTTGCATGGAACCGTGCCGTAAAAGATGCCGAAAACGAATATGCCTATCTGTTCGGCGATCAGGGCGCCCAGGTGAAAAACGGTCAGGCCATTCTGGATGCCATGACAGAAGGCAAAGATGTTTCTGATATGAGTCTTGGCATGAAAGCCATCGATGACAAAACGCTTGAAGTTCAGCTGGATCAGAAAAACGCTCTGTTTGAATGGCTGACAACATTCCCGATCTTCTATCCAATCAACGAAGAATTCTACAACAAAGTTGGAGCTGACAAATATGCTCTGACACCAGACGATCTGCTTGCCAATGGACCATACAAACTGTCCAAATGGGAAAAGGANNNCTGAACAAAAACGAAAGCTATTGGGACGCTGAAAACGTAGCTATGGATGAGCTGGTATTCAACATCATCAAAGATGCCAACTCCGCTGCCCTCGCCTACGAATCCGGCGATCTGGATTTTGCTAAAATCAACGGAACTCTCATTGACAAATACAAAGACAATCCTGATCTGTATAAGTTCCTGGAAGGTTATCTGTGGTTCCTTGAATTCAACACAACCAATGAAATGCTTGCCAACAAAAACCTGCGCAAAGCCATGGCTTTAGCCATTGACCGTAAAGACTTGGCAGAAAACGTGCTGAAAGACGGTTCCATGCCAATCGACGGCTTTATGCCAAGCGGACTGGCCTTCTCTCCAGACGGAAAAGACTACCGTGAAGAAAACGGCAGCTATCTCTCTGAAGATGCAAAAGCCAATCTTGCAGAGGCCCAGAAACTGGTGGAAGAAGCCAAGAAAGAGCTTGGAAAAGATTCCATCGATCTGACACTCCTTTACGAAACAAGCTACCCTGCTGATCAGGCTGCTCAGTACATTCAGGCTGCCCTGACACAGGCTGGTATTAACGTGACCATGAACGGCCAGGAAAAATCCAATCGTCTGGATCTGATGAAAGCCCGTGATTACGACGTTGTTCTTACCCGCTGGGGCCCAGACTATGCTGACCCGACGACTTACCTGTCTCTGCTCACTTCCGATCAGACGCAGAAAGTTTCCGGCGGTGGAATGAACTATTCTGAATGGACCAGTGATGCTTATGACACATTGCTGAAAGAAGCTGGAAGCGGAATTGATGATACAGCCCGCTGGCAGAAACTGCTGGAAGCAGAAAAACTGATCATGGAAGATGTTCCTGTTACAGGTGTATTCCAGGTAGCCGGTCTGGCTCTGAAGAATCCAAAACTGGACGGCATCGAAACCCATGAAGCCGGTGTCTCCTTCCGTTACAAAAACGTAAATCTGGCTGATTAGTGCATCCATGAGCTGTATGAACAAGCATACAGCTCTTTTGCTTGCATAAAGAGAAAGGAAAATTATGGATAAATCTACTTGGAAATATATCGGCAAGCGGCTTCTGATCTCAGCAGTCACGCTTCTTGTTATTATTTTCGTTCTGTTTTTGATGGTGCGTCTCATGCCAGGTACACCATTCAACGATGAAAAACTGACCGAAGCCCAGAAAGCTTTGATTTACAAGGCTTATGGTTTGGACAAGCCTCTCTGGGAACAGTTCAT
Organism: Ileibacterium sp.; assembly: GCA_021443945.1. Classification (GTDB taxonomy): domain Bacteria; phylum Bacillota_I; class Bacilli_A; order Erysipelotrichales; family Erysipelotrichaceae; genus JABUSF01. The sequence continues at coordinate 22,011 of JABUSF010000016.1, read as the reverse complement.
TATCTATCTTGGCAATCTGTTCAAAGGAGATTTCGGCATTTCCTTTGCTATTTTGAAAAACGCCAGCGTCTCCGATCTGGTCGCTCCCCGAATTGGGATCTCCTTCGGTCTTGGTATTGGAGCCTGCTTTTTGGGAACCATCATCGGAATCCTGCTGGGAATTGTTGCTGCTTTAAACCGCAATTCGTTCTGGGATACCTTCGCCACCGTACTTTCGGTTCTGGGCGTTTCCATTCCATCCTTTGTATTCTGCCTGCTGCTGCTGGTTGTCCTGGGGGTAGAAATTCCGGTGCTTCCGGTTCTGTACTCCTCCAGTCAGCCCTTTAAATCCGCCATCATTCCAATGATCGCCCTGTCTTTGAGCGTTATTGCCAATGTGGCCCGCTTTACCAGAGGTGAAATGATTGAAGTGCTTGGCTCCGAATACATCCAGCTGGTGGAAGCCAAAGGCGTGGACCGCAGTCAGGTCATCTTCAAGCATGCCCTGCGCAACTGCCTGATTCCCGTCATCACCGTTTTGGGACCCATCATTGTCAACTTAATGACTGGTTCCATGGTCATTGAAAAAATCTGCTCCATCCCCGGTCTTGGCTCCCTTTTGGTCAACGCCATCACCGTACGTGACTACAACGTCATCGTTGCAGTCTCCTTCCTGTATTCAATTATGTATGTAGGCATTATGCTGCTGATTGATATTCTGTACGGAATCATCGATCCGCGCATTCGCCTTGGAAAGGGGAACGGCTAATGAGTTATTTAGTCAAAAACCAGGCTGATTTGGATCAGTATCTGGAAAACTATCACGTCCTGGATCAGGATTATGAACTGATCGATATTCCTGAACGTCTGGAAACGGAAAAAGCACAGCCTGCCAGCTCCTTTATGAAAGACGTATGGACCCGCTTTATCGCCAACAAAGGGGCCATCATCGGTGCGGTCATTATTCTGCTGTTTATCGTCCTTTCTCTGGTGGTGCCGATGGTCTCCAAGTTTGATCCAAACGCCGTCTCCACTGCTCAGCAGTCCATGGGACCACGCGTTCCTTTGCTGGAAAGCATCGGCCTGTTCAACGGCAAAACCGGCATCGTTCAGTACGAAGGCGAATTTGCCAATATGTATCATTACTTTGGAACCGACACCTTAGGACGCGATCTTTGGGTCCGGGTATGGTCCGGCTGTCAGATTTCCCTGTTCGTTGCAGCCACCGCGGTGGTTGTCAACGTCTGCATTGGTATTGTTTACGGTATGATCTCCGGTTACTTTGGCGGTATCGTTGACAGCGTCATGCAGCGTTTCCAGGAAATCGTCAACTCCATTCCGACTCTGGTTGTTCTGACACTGCTGCTGATCGTCATGTCCCCAGGTTTGTGGTCCATCATCGTGGCTTTGATCATTACCTCCTGGATTGGCATGGCCCGCATTACCCGGGCCCAGGTGCTTCAGATCAAGGAAAGAGAATTCATCCTGGCTTCCAAAACACTGGGAGCTTCCGGATTCTTTATTATCTTTAAGAAAATTCTGCCCAACATCTTTGGTCAGATTATCATCATGGCAATGTTTGCCATTCCAAATGCCATCTTCTACGAAGCCTTCCTGTCTATGGTTGGTCTGGGCATTCCCCAGCCCCAGGCTTCTCTGGGATCCTTAATCAACGATGGATTCAAGTCCATTCTGGTGACACCATTCCAGACCATTATTCCCTGCGTGGTTCTCGGTATTCTCATGCTGAGCTTCAACCTTCTGGCAGACGGTCTTCGCGATGCATTTGATCCGAAAATGAAAGAAGGGTAAAAACTATGGCAGACAGAGAAAAAGTATTAGAAATACGGGATCTGGACATCTCCTTTAAAACCGACGGCGGAACCGTCCGGGCGGTGCGCGGAGTGGATCTGGACCTGTACCGGGGTGAAACCATCGCCATTGTTGGTGAATCCGGTTCCGGAAAGTCCGTCACCACCAAAGCGGTGATGGGCATTTTAGCCGGCAACGGAGAAATCAACAACGGCTCCATCAATTACACCTATTGGGAACTTTCCGATGAACATCTCAAACAGGTTCTGGAAACAAGACAGAACGTGGACCCCTCCACTCTGTCCCCGGAAGAAATCAAAACGGTGGATATTGTCAAACAGTCTCCAAAATTCATTCAGTCTGAAATCCGCGGCCGCCGTATTGCCATGGTCTTCCAGGATCCAATGACCTCTCTGGATCCCACCATGACCATTGGCAAACAGGTCATGGAAGCTATGATCTACCATTACAAAATGCCAAAAGCCGAAGCCTGGAAAAGAGCTGTGGAACTGCTGCAGCTGGTTGGCATTACCGATGCAGAAGCCCGTATGAAAAACTATCCCCATCAGCTTTCCGG
>JABUSF010000016.1:18058-19622 GCA_021443945.1 Ileibacterium sp. | reverse complement strand
ATTGCCATTGCCTTAAGCTGCGATCCGGAAATCCTGATCTGTGATGAACCAACAACAGCTCTGGACGTAACCATTCAGGCAAAAATTCTGGAGCTGATCAAAGACATTCAGAAAAAGAAAAACCTGTCCGTCATCTACATCACCCACGATTTGGGTGTGGTTGCCAAAGTCGCCGATCATGTCAATGTCATGTATGCCGGCCGTATTGTGGAAACCGGTAATGTCAACGAAATCTTCTATGATCCCCGTCATCCTTATACATGGGGTCTTCTGGCTTCCATGCCCGATGTGGATTCACTTGGCGAAGAACTGTATACCATTCCCGGTACTCCGCCAAACCTGCTTTATGAAATTCAAGGCGATGCTTTTGCACCCCGAAATCAGTTTGCACTGAAAATCGACGAAAAAGTGCAGCCGCCAATGTTCCAGGTCAGCGATTCCCATTATGTTGCTTCCTGGCTGGAGGCACCCAACGCACCCAAAGTGGAAATGCCTGCCGATTTGAAAAAACGTGTCGAACGCATGCGCCAAGAAGCTGAATCAGTTATGAAAAAGGAGGCAGCCTGATGGAACAACAGCAGCCAATTTTAGAAGTCAAAAACCTGAAACAGTACTTTCAGCCTTCCCGCAAGTTCACTGTAAAAGCGGTGGATGATATCGACTTTTACATCATGCCCGGAGAAACCTATGGATTGGTTGGAGAATCCGGATCTGGAAAATCCACCACGGGACGCTCCATCATCCGTTTGTATGATCCCACCGCCGGTGAAATCAAATTCTGCGGAAAAGACATCTCCAAAAAAATGGACAAGAAAACCAAAGAGTTTCTTCATCAGAACATGCAGATGATCTTTCAGGATCCCGGCGCCTGTCTGAATCCCCGTGAAAAAGTGCTGGATATTATTGCAGAAGGCATCGATATTCATCATTTGTATAAAAATGAGGAAGAACGCCGCCAGAAAGTGTACGACATGCTGACCCTGGTCGGCCTTTCCCCGGAACATGCCAACCGCTATCCTCATCAGTTTTCCGGCGGACAAAGACAGAGAATTGGGATTGCCAGAGCTTTGATCATGAACCCGCAGCTGATCATTGCGGATGAAGCCATCTCCGCTCTGGATGTTTCCATTCAGGCACAGGTTGTCAATCTGATGAAGAAAATTCAGAAACAGACCAACACAGCATTTCTGTTTATTGCCCACGATTTGTCCATGGTCAAATACATCTCCGACCGAATCGGAGTGATGCATCTTGGAAACATTGTAGAAACCGGAACCACGGAGGAAATCTTCAAAAATCCAATTCACCCGTATACCCGGTCTCTTCTTTCCGCCATTCCGGAACCCAATCCGGTGGTGGAAAAAGAAAGAATCTCACTGACCTACGACTACAAAACAAGCGGAATTGACTACACCAAAGGCATTACCCGCCATGTTGACGGCGATCATTACGTTCTGGCAACCGAAGAAGAGCTGGAACGCTGGATCAAAGAAGCAGAGGAAAACCCTCTTTAAAAAATTTCAAAGCCCTGATGGAGCAAATTCCATCAGGGCTTTTTCATTCG
>JABUSF010000016.1:14640-18031 GCA_021443945.1 Ileibacterium sp. | reverse complement strand
TCGTCTTTTACAAAATCTGGCTCATAGGGCTCTCCCAAATGGGAGCTGCACTTGTTTCAGTTTTATCCTTGTTTAAAAGCTTGATGCAGACAACCACCAGGCAAATCCCCATAACTAACGTAGCCACCACCTTGGCGATGAAAATGGCCAGGCTGTTGTCTTTCTGAATCAGCAGCATCACCATCGATCCTGCTGCTAAAACAAAGCTTCCGATAAAACAAGGTTTTGGACTGATCCTACAGAAATAGAGAATCAGTAAGACCACAGAAACGGCACCAATGACAACGGCGGCCTGAAAAATCTTATGATCTCTGCTCTGTCTGGCATCGCTGCCTTTCTTTTCACTGCTATTCATTTTTTCTTCCTGCCTTAATCCTTCAAACACTATTGTATCCAATTTTAACCAAACTACTCCAGAAATGTTTTTCATCTGACTTTCTACTTTCGCAAAAACCCTTTCCCCCTTGCCTGTACAAAGCCAACAGAACAAAGGGCAAGTATAATAAAAGCAAGTTAGAGGAGAATTGATATGCAGACGACCTTTGGAATCATTGATATTGGATCCAATACCATTCGCATGAACATATATAAAATTGACCAAGAGAACTTTCAGGTGATCATGTCTGACAAAGTTTCTGCCGGACTTGTCAGTTACATCCGCAAAGGCGCGATGAACCAGGAAGGCATCGCCAAGCTGGAATCGGTTCTAAATCAGTTCAAAGAAGTGCTCGATACGCTTCACGTCGAGAATTATGCGGTATTCGCCACAGCCGCTTTGCGCAATATTTCCAACTCCCAGGAAGTCATAGAAGCCATTCACCAGCGCTGTCACATCCCCATTGAACTGCTGTCCGGAGCCCAGGAAGGACGCTTGTCCTTTTCCGGTGCCATGCAGAATCTTTCCCATGAAGACGGTATGTATATTGATACTGGAGGTGGCTCCACGGAGGTTGTTCTATATGACAAAGATGAAATCTCTTTTGTCGCGTCCATGCCGGTCGGTTCTTTGAACCTCTTTAACAAATACGTCAAAGAAATTATTCCAACCCCTGCAGAAGCTGAAAAAATCTGCCGGCGTGTGGAAAAGGAAATGAAGGAAATCTCCGCCGGAAAACACTTTTTTCATGTCAGCAGCCTGGCTGTGACCGGCGGATCCATGCGGGCGGTACGCCAGCTGATGGTCAATCTGAAGTGGATTCGAAGTGACCAGTACGAGTTTAAGCCGGCACTCCTTCAGGAACTGGCGGATTATCTTCTTGAAGATGAAACCAGAACCATCCGCTTGCTGCTAAAAGTGAAACCAGACCGTGTTCACACCCTCTTTACAGGACTTCTGATTGTGAAAACCATCGCCGATCTGACCAAATGCCAGGTGGTGCAGGTGTCCATGAACGGAGTTCGGGAGGGATATCTGGTAGAAAAGGTAATCAATACACAGAATGCGTAAGAAAAAATATCCCTTTACACAAAACCGAGAAATCTCATGGCTGAAATTCAACCAGCGGGTGCTGGAAGAAGCAGCCGATTACAACGTGGAACTGCTGGAGCGGCTGAAGTTTATCGCCATTTTCACTTCCAATCTGGATGAATTTTTCATGGTCCGCTGCGGATCCATTCAGGATATGGCACTGGTGGATGACTCTCAGACCGATTCCAAAAGCGGTATGAAGCCTTCTGAAGAGCTGAAGGCGATTTTCAAGGAAGCCCGCCGGCTCTATGCCATGAGAGACAGCATCTTTCACAACATTATCAAAACGATGAAGCAGCTGCAGATCATGCCTCTGAGCTATAAGAGTCTGAACAAAAAGCAGACCAAATTCGTCAACCGCTATTTCGAAACCCAGCTCAAACCCCTGCTGGCTCCTCAAGTGATTGATCTGCATCACCCCTTCCCTTTTTTGATCAACAAGGAGCAGTACATCTTTTTTGAACTGATCGAAAACGGAAAAACCAAATACGGCATCGTTCCGTTTCCAACGTACATTGACCGAATCGTATACCTGAACGACGAGAAAACAGAATACATTCTGGCCGAAGATATTATTTTCAATCAGCTGGAAAAGCTGTTTCCTAATTCCAAAATCGGCTTTAAAACCACCATCCGGGTCACCCGCAACGCGGATATCAACCTGGATAAACAGGATATCGATGACGATGAAGACTACCGCCAGTTCATGAAGAAGATCATGAAGCGGCGCACCCGTCTGTCCCCGATTCGTCTGGAAATCTACAAATATTCCAACGACAAGATCATCAAATATTTGTGCTCCCAGCTGAAAATCAGCAAAGACCAGGTGTTCATTTCCCAGGAAGCCCCTTTGGAAATGAACCATGTCTTCAGTGTGGTGGACAAAATGCCTCCGGAAGTCAAAGCCCCTTTGACCTACAAGGCTTTTGTCCCTGCCACCAACAGCCGGCTCAACCCCAACCGTCCGGTCATCCCTCAAATTCTGGATCATGATGTGCTTATGTCCTATCCATATGAAGATATTGAGGAATTCATCCGGCTGATCAAAGAAGCAGCCAGCGATCCAAATGTTCTTTCCATTAAAATCACCATTTACCGTCTGGCGAAAAACTCCAAAATTGTCCGCTATCTGTGCCGGGCGGCCGAAAACGGCAAAGACGTACTGGTGCTGATGGAACTGCGGGCCCGCTTTGACGAACAGCACAATATTGCCATGGCGGAGCGTCTGGAAGATGCGGGATGCCGGGTGATCTATGGATTCGATGACTACAAAGTCCATTCCAAAATCATGCAGATTACCTACAAAACCAAAAACGGCATAAAAGCCATCACCCAGATTGGTACAGGCAACTACAATGAAAAAACCAGTCATCAGTATACAGACTTCTCCTATCTCACCAGCCGGGACGACATTGGAAAAGACGGGACAGCCTTCTTCCAGAATCTGAGCATTGCCAATGTGAGCGGGGCTTACGAGCGGCTGATCGTCTCCCCTCACTCTTTAAAACAGGCAGTGCTGGATGAACTGGATGCCCAGATTGAAGAAGCCAAAGCCGGCCGTCCTGCCAGAGCGGATTTCAAAATGAACTCCCTGACGGACTTGGATATTATTAAAAAGCTGTCCGAAGCCTCCTGTGCCGGTGTGAAAATCCGAATGATCATCCGGGGGATCTGCTGTATTCTTCCCGGACTGCAGGGATATACGGACAACATTGAGATTCATCAAATCGTCGGCCGTTATCTCGAGCACGCCAGGATTTACATTTTTGGAACCGGCCCAAAGAAAAAAGTCTACATCTCCTCTGCGGACTTTATGACCCGGAATACGGAACGCCGGGTGGAGGTTGGAGTCCCTATTGATGATCCCAAACTGAAGGAACGTCTCCAGGAATACTTTGACACCCAGTTTCAGGACGACCGCAA
>JABUSF010000016.1:12769-14525 GCA_021443945.1 Ileibacterium sp. | reverse complement strand
GCGAATGCGGATCACAAAGAAGGCGGAAGCCAAAGCGTTCTTTCCAAACTCAAAGGAATGTTTTCAAAACACTCCCGCTCCTGATTTTTACGGTTCTTTCCGACTGTTTTGCGATTTTTTTGAAATCTGCAGAACAGTCTTTTTTTCTTCTTCTTTCCGTCATTTCCTTTTGGTTTCTTTCATCAATTCTTAATCCCTGCCTTAGAGAGATTTAAGGATCTTTTCCTACACTAACCCTTGATGTAAGGGCTTCATTTTCAACTCCCTGCTGGAGGATGAAGTCCTTCTGTTTTTAAGCACACAAGCAGAACGAACAAAACAGAAGGCAAATCAGAACCTTTTGTTTCTGCACAGGAAAGGATTAATCAATGAATTGCTTTGAACAACAAAAAAGCAGCCTTTCGGGCAAATCTGTCCGATCCGGCAGCAAAAAACGGCTTGCCTGCAGGCTGGGCACGGCGGCTATGGCAGCCATGCTTGCCTTGAGTTCCCCAGCCAGTGCCCTGGCCTGCGGTGGATGGCAGCCATTTTTCCCGCCGTTCTTCCCGCCGTTTCCCCACCATAAAACCAATAAAGAGGTCAACATTTTGTACACAAACGATGTTCACTCTTATATCGATGGAGCCATCACCTACTCAAAAGTCGCAGGATTGAAAAACGCCACCCCCAATACACTCTTGGTGGATGCCGGTGACCACATTCAGGGAACCGCCTTTGGTTCCATGGACCGGGGAGCTTCCATCGTCAACATGATGAATACCGCAGGTTATGATGCGGCCACTTTAGGAAATCATGAATTCGATTACGGAATGGACAGCACTTTGGCTGCGGTTGCTCTGGCAAAATACGATTACCTGTCCTGCAACTTCTTCCACGCCAGTGAAGGTGTCCGGAAAGATCTTGTTCTGGAGCCTTACAAAGTTTATAAAGTCAACGGCGTAAAAGTGGCTTTTGTTGGAATTACCACTCCTGAATCTTTGACAAAATCTGTTCCCAGAAACTTCCAGGACGACCAGGGCCATTATATTTATGACATTGCCGGCGGGGCCGACGGACAGGATCTGTATGACCGGGTTCAGGAAACTGTAAACCAGGCGGAAAAAGAAGCGGATTATGTCATCGGACTGGGCCATCTGGGAGACAATCCTGCCTCCGATCCATGGAACTCAGAAGATGTCATTGAACACACTTCCGGTTTTGATGCCTTTATTGACGGCCATTCCCACAGCTCCGTTCCTTCCAAAAGCGTCAATGACAAGGATGGAAATCCTGTTGTCCTGACACAGACAGGAAGCTCTTTTGACAGCGTGGGCAAAATGACCATCTCTCCAAAAGGATCCATTACCACACAGCTTCTCAAAGCCGATGATCTCAGTGAAACCGCACCGGATTCTGCCACCCAGGAAGCAGAACAGAAATGGATTGACCAGGTGGATGGGGAGCTGGGAACGGAAATCGGCTCCTTTGCGGATGAAATGATCAACTACGATGGCCAGGGAAACCGGCTTGTCCGCTCTCAGGAAACCAACACCGCCGACTTCTGTACCGATGCTTTGTATCATGTCTTTGACAATGCAGATCAGAAAGCAGACTGTGCCATTATTAACGGGGCCAAAATTCGAAATAAGAACCTGTCCGGCAGTGTTTCCTACAAAACCTGCAAAGACATTCATCCTTCCGAATACATGGCCTGCCTGAAACGGGTATCCGGTCAGCAGATTCTCGACGCTCTGGAATGGGGCGCTCAGGACTGCGG
>JABUSF010000016.1:9519-10847 GCA_021443945.1 Ileibacterium sp. | reverse complement strand
GCCAGATCTTTTACTCTGACCTGACCATTTTTGCGCAGTTCTTCCAGAATCAGATTCTGCCTTTCTTCAACAAACATTCGGATCATCCTTTCTCAATCGGTTGTTTGCTTACCGCTGTTTTTATTATAGAGGTTATGATCGATTCCTTGTCTTCAAATCATAAAAAAAGGATTTTTTGCAAAATCCTTTGATCTTTATAAAATTCTGGATGCGATGTCGAAAACTTCCTTGTAGGCCGGTTTATTAATAATGTCTCCTTTTTGGGATACATTGGCTCCATAGGTAATGTGCACCACATTGCAGTCGTTGAGACAGTCTGTGAATCCGGTTAAGGATTCAGCCGTTGGCTCCATTTCCTTTTTGTTGATCGGTGCGGTCAGAATAAAGTAGAAATCCTTGTTGGAGATCTGGGAGAAATACGGCATCATCCGGTCGATCAGAGTTTTCATCTGTCCTGACATGCTGTAGAAATAAACCGGAGTGGCCAGAACGATGACGTTGGCATCCATCATCTGATGGGCAATATTATCAAATTCGTCTTCGGTCTGATCTTCTCTATAAAAGTCAAAATCCACATCGTTCAGATTGAAGCGGACCACTTCATTGTCCGCATTCATCACGGCACCTCTTCCGAATTCAGAGCAGAGAATGTCGCAGTTTCCGTTCTTTCTGGGCGAGGAGTTGACAATCACAATTTTCTTCATATATTTCCTCCAATAAAGGCATCAGTTTTATACCCATATTATAAGAAAATTACGCAAAATCTTGATTGGCAATGCCCATGTCTGTGCTTAGGGACGAACCTGACCGTTTCCGTAAATAATGTATTTTGTCGTGGTCAGCTCTTCCAGTCCCATAGGGCCTCTGGCATGGAGCTTCTGAGTGGAAATACCGATTTCAGCGCCCAGGCCAAATTCGTTTCCGTCGGTAAACCGGGTGGAAGCATTGACATAGACCGCTGCAGCATCCACTTCTTCCAGAAACTGCTGGGCGTGATCATAGCGGTTGGTCACAATGGATTCCGAATGACCGGTGTTGTAGGTATTGATGTGCTCAATGGCTTCCTCAATGGATTTGACAGACTTCATGGACACAATATAGTCCAGATATTCCCGGCCCCAGTCTTCCGGCGTGGCAGCCACACCGTTTTCAATATAAGGAAGAAGCACTTCATCGGCTCTCATTTCCACATTGTATTCCGCCAGACGCTTGGTCAAAGCAGGCATGAGCTCTTCCATGACAGCTTCATGGACCAGAATGGATTCCACAGCGTTGCACACGCCAATGCGCTGGGTTTTGCCATTAATAATAATGTCGCAGGCCATGTT
>JABUSF010000016.1:2952-7175 GCA_021443945.1 Ileibacterium sp. | reverse complement strand
TGTCCAAACCGGAATGACGGAGCAAATCCTGCTTCGTCTTTTCCGCCGGCATGGACGGTTCTGCACTTTTTCTTTTCTTTATTTGTGTTCCAGCAGCAGGCCTTTAAACGCTTTTTTGGTGTCTGCTCGGAGGGCTTCCATCAAAACGGATTCCATGCCAAACTGATAGGCACTCTCAGCAATCAGCGGAACCATCTTCTGGGATCCAAATTCGGCAGGAGCGTTTAAAGCATTTCTCCAGTTTTCGTTGATGACAATGGACTTCACCTGATTTTGTGAAGCCAGTTCCATGGCCTTTTTCAGGGTGCTTAAAAACTGTTCCTGCTGTTCTTCCAGAAACAGGCCATAGACAGGTTTGGCCGGTACGGCAATCAGCTTCAGGGTCCCCAGCTTTCCAGGGCTGAAGACCACCGGTTCTCCTTTTTCCAAAAGGACTTTGGCCTCGTTCATTTCCTTTTCAAAATTCAGGCCGCCCTGCCTGATTCCCCACTCATCCTTGGGCACATCCGGATTGACAAAAGTCATTACGCCCTGGGAAAAGTAGTTGTCCGCGGCAGCACCGGTATACGCCATGACAGGCTGGCCATTGACCAGTTCGGGCATCAGCCGGTAGCTTCCTTCATTTCTTAAAATCCGCAGATAATCCTGCTCCAGGCCAAAATATTCGTCCGGCAGATCGCTGGAAGAACATACGGGAACAGCTTTGTTCCAGACCGAGGCAGGATCCCAGAAGTTCAAAGGTTTGGAGTTTTTCGCTTCCGGGCAGAAGTCATTCATATAGGCATTCATCTGCTCCAGAAGGGCATTTTTGGTTTTGGACAGATCTTCAAAACTGAGGGGATCGATCAAAGCATCCTGAACGTACAGAAGGCTCCACTCTTCCCCTTCCCTTTCCAGAACAAAGGTGGCCTGCTGCTCCATAATTCGGTTCAGATTGGTCATCCGGTTGTGAAACAAACTTTCGCAGTACACACTGGCGGCTGCCTGAGATCCGGATTCGGAGACAATGCTCCAGGCCAGCTGAATGGTCTGCAGATGATGAACACGCATTTGCAGATCCAAAATCCCCTGTTCGATCTGTTCCGCTCCGTGAAACAGACATCCAGCCACCGCCAGCGTTTTTGGCAGAGCGGCTCTCCTTTCGCTTTGATCCTTGGGATCTGTGCTGTAAAACAGGCTGATCAGCCGGTTGATTTGGCGGGTATCCTTTTCATTCATCTTTCTTATGCCTTTCTTTCCTTCAAACTGAGATTTCCGGCATCTGTGCTAAAATTCAAATTTGAGGAAACCATTATGTCAAATTCTATAGAAATATTATCCCGTCAGCTGTCCATTCCGTCAAAAAACATACAAGCGGTTTTGGATTTGCTTCAAGAGGGTGCCACCATTCCGTTTATTGCCCGTTACCGTAAGGAAATGACCGGGTCTCTGGATGAAGAAGTGCTCAGAACCATCGAAGCCCAGTACAAATATCAGGAAAATCTCCGTCAGCGAAAAGAAGACATTATCCGCCTGATCGAAGAAAAAGGCCTGATGAACGAGAAGCTGAAAAAAGACATTCTCGCCTGTGAAAAGCTTTCTGAAGCCGAAGAGCTCTACCGTCCCTTCAAGGAGAAAAAGCACACCAAAGCCACCGCCGCCATTGAAGCTGGTCTGGAGCCGTTGGCCAACGAGCTGTTCAGACAGCCTTCCGGCAAAGACCTGGAATCCATTCTGGCTCCATGGCGCATCAAAACCGGTATGGACGATGCTGCTTTGCTGGAAAATGCCGGCTATATTGTCGCTCAGAATTTCAGCGACGATCCCGCTCTGCGCAAAAAAGCCAGATCCATTCTGAACGATATGGGTAAACTCACGGCTTCCAAAAAGAAAAATGCGGAAGACGAAAAGGAAGTGTTTGCCTCCTATTACGAATTTGTCTCCCCTGTTAAAAAGCTGAAGCCTCATCAGGTGCTCGCTTTAAACCGGGGTGAAAAAGCAGGGGTGCTCAGCGTAGCCCTGGACATTGACCATGACTGGCTGCTGTCCATTCTGGAAACCAGAGTCCTGCGCAATTCTTCCAGCTGCGCGGCCGGATTTGTCAAAGACAGCCTGAAAGATGCCTGGAAGCGTCTGATCTTTCCTTCTTTGCAAAGAGAAATCCGAAAAGAACTGACCGAAACAGCCCAGGCAAGCTCCATTGATACCTTCAAAACCAATCTGGAGCATCTGCTGATGACAAGACCCTTAGCCAAAAGCCGCATTCTCGGTTTTGACCCGGCCTTTCGGACAGGATGCAAACTGGCTGCGTTGGATGAACAGGGAAATCTGTTGGAAATTGCAGTAATTTACCCTCATCAGCCCGTCAATAAAAAAGAGCAGGCTGCCCGAATGGTCAAAGATCTCATTCACAAATACAACCTGCAGTATGTTGCCATTGGAAACGGGACAGCCTCCAGAGAATCAGAAGCTTTTATGGCCGATGTTTTGAAAGATGTCAAAGGGGTTCGTTACGCCCTGGTTTCGGAAGCGGGCGCTTCCGTTTACTCTGCCAGCGACCTGGCCAGAGAGGAATTCCCGGATCTGACTGTGGAAAAGCGTTCCGCTGTTTCCATTGGGCGGCGCATTCAGGATCCATTAAGCGAGCTGGTTAAAATCGATCCAAAATCCATTGGTGTCGGCGAATATCAGCACGATGTCAACCAGAAGCAGCTGTCTGAAGCTTTGGACTTTACCACGGAAAAAGTTGTCAACCGGGTGGGGGTCAACATCAATACCGCTTCCCCCGCCATTTTGAAGCATGTTTCCGGTTTGAACAAAACCAGCATTAAAAAGCTGCTGGACTACCGCAAAGAACATCCGGTGGCTTCCCGGGCGGAAATTGCCAAAATCAAAGGAATTTCGGCCAAAACCTATGAGCAGTGCATCGGCTTTCTGCGGGTTCCTGATTCTGACAACCCGCTGGACAACACCGGCATTCACCCGGAAAGTTATGAACTGACCTATAAAATTCTCGATCATCTGCATTTAAACCTTGCAGATATGAAGGAGGAAAGTTTCAAAAAGGCTTTAAGAAAAGCGAATGCAGCTGCGCTTGCCAAACAGTTTGACAGTGATATGTATACCGTTTCCGATATCCTGAAGGAACTTCAGGATCCGGGACTGGATCCAAGAAGCAGCGTTGACGGCCCAATTTTGAAATCCAACATTCTGGAAATCAAAGACCTGAAAGAAGGCATGGAACTGTCCGGAACCGTTCGGAATGTCACCACCTTTGGTGCTTTTGTGGACATCGGTCTGCACAACGATGGACTGATCCATATTTCCAAGATGTCCAAAAAATATGTCAGCGATCCAAAAGAAATCGTCCATACCGGCCAGATTGTGAATGTCTACGTGGACAACATCGATGAAAAAAGAGAGCGGGTTGGTCTGTCTCTGATCCCGCCCCGCAAATAAATTTATAAATTAAATTATTTTAATTTATTTTTAATCCTATTGAATTACTATTCCAACGTAAATTAACAGGAGGAAAAATAAATGAACGAAAAATTCAACGATACAATCAATAAACTGAAAGCTGGTGTTGACGGAAAAACAAAAACCGGACTGCTTCTGGCTCTGGCGGCTGCAGGCGTGTTTGCCGCTGGAACAGCTGCTGGAACAGCGGTTGCAGGCAATGCCCGTCCAGGATTTGGTCAGCGTATGGAAAGACGAATGGATACTTTTGAAGGACGCCCGGAAAAAGGGATGAACCGTATGGAAAATGAAGACTTCTCTTTCGAAGAAAAAGATTCTTCTGCTTTTGAAGGCAAAGGACAGAGAAAAGGAAAAAGAAACATGGAAAGCGATGAAGATTCTTCCATGGAAAAACCTTCTGATTCCAAAGAATCCGCCTCCGACAACAAATCGGACAAAGATTCTTCCACAACAAACGATTCTTCTAAAAAGGAATCCTCTGACAAAGCTGAAACAGAATCCAAAAACAGCAGCAGCGATCAGAAAAAGGAAGACACCAAATCTTCCAGCACCAAAGACGCTGAAAAAGCTTAATCCGACCATTTTAAAAGAAATCAAAGGAGGTTTCCGGTGCGGCAGGATGTTAACATCCCCCCACAGGTCATCTCCTTTTTTCAATAGACTTCAGCCATCATGCTTGGCACCATTCAGCATCGAAGAGCTCATGCTCTTTGTAAGAGGATTGGAGAACGGCAGATCTTTTGTCTTCCGAAAGGTCCAGCAGA
>JABUSF010000016.1:0-2260 GCA_021443945.1 Ileibacterium sp. | reverse complement strand
TACAGTTACATGGTCTTCAGGATGTAGCTTAGTTTGGTAAAGTGCTTGGTTCGGGACCAAGAGAGCGCGGGTTCAAATCCCGCCATCCTGACCATGAAATCAAAAGTCCTTTCTATAAAGGGCTTTTTTTATTTTATGCGGAGAAATGTGGAATTCTGTAAACATCTTGTTTTTAGACTTTTAACCCGCAGTTCCCTCTCGAATCTGAAAAAAGCCGCCATGAAAAGCGGCTTTTAATCTTGATCCTTTAAAATTCGGATGGCTTGGGCAATGTTCTTCACAACGTAATCTGCTTTTCCTCGAACTCCTTCTGGAGCATAGTCAAAAGTAAAACCTGTATCGGCTGCTTCGATCATGCTCAAATCATTCCAGGAATCCCCAATCGCTGCACTCTTCACGTTGCCATCGGTAAAATGATTCCTGTAGATTTCAATGGCCTTTCCCTTCCCTCCGTTTTGACTGATCACATCACAGTAAACGGAATTTCTCAGAGAATCCACTCCGGGAAGAGCGGCTGTATATTCATAAAGTTCTTGACCGTGCGGAGCATTGACATCAAAAGAAAGAGCATAAATCCCGGAAAAATTATTCTCCGCAATTTCGGCCAGCTTGCGGGCGGTTATTTTTTGAAGTCCAAGATTAAATCGGTCTTCCAGTGAATGGATAAAAAAGCAGCTCTCCGGAAACTTTTCAAAAATCTGACGGATCACTTCCGGATCCAATGTCACTTCATAGATTGGCTTTCCGTCCTGATCCAGAATGCAGCAGCCATTGGAATAAAGAATAAAATCAGGCTGAATCAATCCGTCAATCATTTCATAAATCTGGTATCCAAGCCACACTGGCCTTCCGGTGCTGACCCCGAAGACATTTCCTTCTTCCTGAAATTTTTGAATGGCTTTGACATCTTCCGGCCATATGGAGGCCTTCATATTCTGGTCATAATGGACCAAGGTATCATCGAAATCTGAAAAGAAAACTTCTTTCATCTCTTTCTCCTTTTTAGTACACCCTTAAAACAGGTGTTCTTCTGCACTCCAGCAGCGCTGATTTCATTTTCAATCGAATCCATGAGATTTTGAAAATCACTGATATTATCCCATTTTTCAAAGCTTTGCTTCCATGTCAAAATAGAATCATGAAGAAAGCTGTGAAGAAACTGACAGAACTGATTACCAATCCGGACGAAAGGCTTCTGGGGGAAGATTACGGGGAAGCTCTGATGTACGGTGTTTTTGGTTTGACCAAAACAGCCGCCGGCATTTTGAGCGGATCTCCTCTGGTTATTTTTCATGGCTGTTATTCTTTGATGAATGCGGGAGCGGAACGGCTCAACGCCAAAATGGTCACCCATAAAGATCTGGAATCCGATAAGCACAATATGATTCGTTCCGGTCTTTTGATCACTGGGATGAGTGTGATTTATATCATTTGTGTTCTGGCAACCCGCGGGAATCCCAACTGGGACAACTATTCCGGCTGGTTTGCCTGGGCCATGCTGCTGGTGCAGGCGGCTGAAATCATCTGGAACATTGGCTGCTTTATTTACTATACCCGCAAGCCAAATCTTTCTTATAAAATTTCTGCCGTTCTTTCCTTAGCCAATTCCTGCGTTGGAGTGGTTCTCATCCAGACTTGCCTGATCTACTCCAGCGCCTCTGCTCAAAACGAGATGATCAACATCGCCGCTGGAATCATCATGGGAATTATTTCTGCCGCCATGGGCATTTACCTGGTCATGGAAGGAAGAAAAATCAATGTCTGAATGCAAAGAAGACGTCTATCCGGAATTTCAAAACTGGCTGAGCCATATTGAAAATCCAGACCATCGCCAGATGCTGGAGACCCTTTTTCATCGGATTCATGACGCGTTTCCGTTTCTGAAGCCTAAAATAGCCTGGAATCAGCCCATGCTCACGGATCATGAAACCTTTATCATCGGATTCAGTGCTGCAAAAAAGCATTTTGCCCTCACCATTGAAAAGGATGGAATGGCTCACTTTCAGGATCCAATCAAAGAAGCCGGTTACTCTCAAACCGTGAATCTCATGAGAATTGAATGGACGCAGCAAATCGATTTTCCTCTGATTTTTCGAATGATTGAATGGAAAATTGATGAGAAAAAAGAAATTCAAACCTTCTGGAAGCCGTAAAAAAGAAGCCGTTTTTCCTTCGGCTTCTTTTTCTATTCTTCGATTTTGACGCTGTATAAATCGGTTAAAAACTCCCAGAACCCATCCCGGTCTGCCTCCAGCAAAAC
>JABUSF010000015.1:33441-40324 GCA_021443945.1 Ileibacterium sp. | reverse complement strand
GACAATTTTGCTTTGGCCATTCACATCTACAAGCTGATGATGAACGGCTATTCTCCCTTCAATGGAATCCGTGAATCCGGCAGTGCCTCCACGGCTTCTCCAGGAATCGGCAATGAGGCCATCAAACGGGACAGTTACTGCTTTAAGCCTGGAAACAAACCCATGGCGGCAGCGGTGCCGTCTCTGGATGTTTTGCCGGATCAAATTCAGAAGCTTCTGAATCAGGCCTTCATCGACGGCAGAAAAAATCCTGCTAAAAGGCCTTCTGCCAGCCAGTGGTATAAAGCACTGGAAGCTTATGAAAAAAGTCTTGTACCCTGTTTTGAAAATAAAGCCCATTCCTATAAAAAGGGATTGTCCAAATGCCCCTGGTGTGAAGCAGACCAGCGGTATCAGGCGGCCATGTCCCCCAACTTAAAGCAGAAGTCCTTCCAGCAGCCGGTTCGGCCGATCGCGACGGCTGTGCAAAAACAATCTGTGCCGACATCGTCTGCTTCGGCCTCTTTGCAAACCGGCGCAGCATCCACCAAATCTGTCCAATCCAAAACAGCCGCTTCTTCCCTGACTCAAAGGCAGAAGTCCTCGCCAGTCTATACCAAGCCAAAAAAGAAACCGACAGCTCTGTACAGTTTGCTGCGCGGCTGTTTTGCCGTTCTGTTTATCCTTTATTCCGCATGGCTGGTGTACCTGACCTGCTTTGCGGTGGATGCCAATGGAATTTCTAAGATTTATTCTGCCGATCTGGGGCTTCTCACGATTGGCTATCTGCTGATTGTCATATTATGGGCGTATTTTGAAAGAGCATTGGATGATGGTTCATCGACCTGGTGTTATATTCTTCCACCCATCTGTTTTGTCCCTTATGGAATGGTGATGCTGGGATGCGTCATTCTCGACAAGTATTACCGTCATATCAGCAGTCTGGGCTGGTTTGATCATTTCATTTTAAAAGTATTGGGAAACAGTGAATGGCTGGCCTGGAAGCTTCTCATCGTCGCCCCAGTTGTCTGTCTGGTGGCCGCCGCCATTGCCGGGTGGTTTGGAAAACGCACGTCTAACAAATACAATCCTCCCAAGTTTTAAAAAGGTTCCTGAAATGATTCCTTCACTCCATCTGAGTTAAAGAAATTAAAGTTCCCTGTTCAGCTTGTCTTTGACCCAGGATAATATGGTTTTGCAGATAGGATCTAACTAGCCGATCTGCAGAAGAACGGATTCGCGTACAGAGACGAGTCTCACTTCACAAAACAACAGAATGCATGAAAATCCAGGAGCTTGAGCAGGTTCCTGGATTTGTGGTATTGAGGGCTGTTTTAACTGTTTGAGCTCTTTTCACTATGCTTTTGGATTGTGACAAAGAGTCTTTCGGTAAAGCCGGAAAAACAGGATGGCTGTAGTCGTCACAGCCAGAAAATCTGCGGCCGGTTCTGCCATATAAACTGCCATGGTCTGGCCCGTCATCATCTGGGCAAAAGCCGGCAGAATTTAGATCAGAGGAATCTTGAATTGTCAAACGATGGGCAGCACTTCTGAATAATACACTTCAGACGGTGTTCAGTAACCTAAATATTTTATGGGCCGTTTGTTGATTTCATCGACCTTCGATTGAATATACTCATCCGAAATATTTGTCATANCCGCCTGCACATCCTAAAACAGCGCAAATGCTGCCGCAGACCGCAAACAGAATCAGGCAGTTGTTTCCTGTACTGACGGGAGCTGCTTTTTCCGTGGCCTTTTTATTTAGATCCTCACTTACAGTGGTGCCTTCCTTTTTTGCGGAGGATGAATCCGTACTGGATTCTGTTTTTTTGGAAGAATCCGTTTTAGAGGAAACGGCTGTTTTTTTATCTTTGTTTGCTGGTTCGGCTTTTTTGGCTGCTTCTTGGATTTTATTGGAACTGGCCTGTGCCGTTTTTGGCACTGGAGTTTCATTTTTTTGATAAAAATTACCGGATCCAGAGGCACCTTTATTGGAAGATGGGGTGGATGACTCGTCCATGGATGAATTGGATTCCTCGCCGGAATTGTTCTGGGGTGATGGAGTGTCAGGGACAACCGGAACAGCCGGTTCATCTTGTGCTGGATTTTCTGAAGGGGAGAGATTAATACATGCTTCAGAAAGGAGAACGTCATCAGCATAGATTCTGAAAACCGCCGTGTTCTCGTCTTCAGCAACGGCCTCTGCAAAAACAGATGCTTTTCCTTTCATATATACACTGGTTACTTCATGAGCCTGACCGTTTTGCATATATCCCAAAATGATAATAGCCGAATTCAAGTCCAGACAGTTTGAGATGTTCTCAAATGTTATAGTATCTTCCTTTAATTCCAAAGTTTGGGTATAAATATCTCCATCTACGGTCTGACCAGCAATGGTTAAAAACGTGGAGTCCGCAGCGGAAATACCGATGCCGCGGTTGTGTAAAAACGCTTTGGTGTTTTCTGCCTGAACAGGACTGGGAGTGCCATCTGTCACAGGATCTTCCTCATCAGGGGTGAGGAACAATGGGTCCTCGTCATCCTGAGCAAGGATGGGGGCTGATCCTAAAATTGGAATGCACAAGAAGGCCGCTAAGACAGAAGCAGCAAGTTTTTTACAGGAACAGTGTTTCATAATCAATTCTCCATTCACAAACTTTTTCTGCAGCTTTAGCAGCATCATCGTTCAAGTCTGTTCTTTCTGGATTAAGTATAGAAATCAGGGGAAAAGAAACAGAAAGGCAGGAAAGAATTTTTCAGGAAACTAATGTTAATGAATTCTTAACGAAGGTTAGAAAAAAACAAACAGATGAAAGAAAAACGAAGAGAATAAGCGGTAAAATGTAAAAATCGAAAGAAAAGGACCGCAAAACGCAGATTGACATACAAAAAATCATCGTGAATGGGAGTCCACCACTTCGAAGGAAACGGATTTCTCCCAAGTTTTTTATCGTCCATCTGCCATAATTTAATTGCCGCAGTGTCGTGGTTGGGTTGAGGCAGTAACCCCACAGAGAATCGATCTTAGATCTCCTCGTTTGTACAGCGATTATTCCTAAGAGGATGCAATGTTATTCACTCTTGAATTGTCAAACTAAGTGCAGCACTTCTGAATAATACACTTCATTCGGTGTTCGGTAACCTAAATATTTTCTGGACCGTTTGTTGATTTCATCGGCCTTCGATTGAATATACTCATCCGAAATATTTGTCATATCCTCACTTTTAGGAAGTCTTCACTTATCCATCCGTTCGTGTTTTCGTTGCTTCCCTGATCCCAGGGATGGGGCTGGCTTCGGAAAATAGAAGGCTCCTTTATCCAGCGCCTCTGATATCTCTGCAGGCTTGCTTAATTCCTATCCTCTGTCAGAAGTGATGAGATTTAATGGTTCTCCTTTCAGAAGATCAATCCTGGTGTTTTTAACGTCTTCACTTCTCTTAACGGCAATTTTCTTGCTTTTCAGGAAACGGCTGTGGAGATCAACATAGGTGACCAGACAAGCCTTTCCTGTCTTACCGGCATAAATTACCCGATAGATCGTATTAGGGCTGATGCTCTAGGAGGCTTATTCGTAAGAGAGTCTTCCCGCAATTTGCTCCGGAGCTCAAGGACGCATAAAGAAACATTCCTTGACTCATTTAAAACGTTCTGGATCATCCAGAATTGGGGTTTTATGGCAGTTCTCATGATGCAGTTGATAAGATTTCTGTGTCTTTGAAGGGCAGTAAACTCCATCCACAGAGTTTCTGGTTCGTTCACAGGAGACAGTGGAAGGACTGCAGCCAACAATTGCAGTTGTCTTTCTAATAGACAATCCTTGTGAGCGAAAACGGAATATCTCTTCTCATTTGATTATTGCAAGATGGTTGTAGTGGTTCATAGGTTCTCTCCTGATTTTCTTTTGTTTCGTCAACGTCAGGGTATCAGAGTGAGCTGATGGCCACGTTCTTAGTTGTTGCACTTAGTATGTAAATTCAAGATGATTTTGAACGTTACTATCTTGGCAGACTGCTCTGAGTCCTCACAGTTTCGAGCAGAACTGAGGCCCTGTTTTCCTTTAAATTGACTTATGGCTGTTAAAAATTAATCTTTATAAAAACGCGTTTCGATATTTTTTATATCGATTTCTATTTATTTTAGTGCGTAACAGGAAAATGCGGTAGAATTTTGGTAGAATATAGAAAATGAAACGAATAAAGAGGAAGTAGGGGACATTATGCCAGCGGAGGTAAGAATTAAATCCATACGGATGCAAAATTTTAAAAGTGTGTCCAATGGAAAAATCGATTTTAATACTCACTATGAGTTTGGAACCACTGAAAATGCAATTGATCTTTATGGTGTCTATGGGCCAAACGGTTCAGGGAAAACAGCCATTATTGATGCGTGCAGTGTCATTAAAAATATTTTTCGAAAAGGGTATCTGCCAGAAAAAGCATCTGGATTTATTAAGCAAAATCAACTCTCTTCTGCTGTTGAAATCGAGTTTTTCCTTCATGTAGGAAACGATGTTTTGTTGCTTAATTATTTCATAGAGTTTTCCAACCAGGATTTGCGCAGGGAACCCATCATTGTGCAGGAATGGTTGAAACGCAAGGAATGGGATGAATCCAAAAACAAATTTTCCTCATGGCAAACACTGGAGCGGTTTAAAAGAAGTGATTTAAGAGGTAATGATGCATCTGAGTCGGCATTCGCTGTTCAATACAGAAGGCAGATTGAAGGTGCTGTCAAATCAGATCCGAACAGATCCTGGCTTTTTAATCCGCTCACAAAGTCACTGCTTAAGGAAATCAAAGAGTATTCCAAGTCCTCTGCCAAAGAGCGCCGGTTGATACAACTGCAGTTCGCTGTAGCCAACCTTGAAGAGTACGCTGAAAACCAATGGCTGATTATCAACAATGAAGCTTATGGGGAAATTCCTGTTTTAAATATTTTACCAATGTATCTTCATCATCAGGGGGATGAGTTTGGTGTTCACGGGTCATTTCCTATAGATTGCAGTTTATCGGGATCCTCAAAACCAACTCTGCCTAAAAAGTTTGAACCTGCTATTCAGGAATCCATTCACCAGATCAACATTGTACTGAGTCAAATCATCGTTGGTTTAACCATTGAACTCACTCCTGTTTCACCATCTTTTGGACCAAATGGAGAGGAACTGGTTTCTTTTGAACCCTTTGCGGTAAGATCAGGTAATCGAATCCCTTTAATGTATGAGTCTTTTGGCATTAAAAGAATTATTTCTATTTTGAGCGCATTGATTGCAGCCGTGAATAATCCTTTTATCTGCCTCATGATTGATGAAATGGATTCCGGAGTTTTCGAATATCTGCTGGGTGAAATAATTAGTGTCCTGTCAGAGACAGCAAAAGGACAAATTCTCTTTACCGCTCATAATCTGCATCCATTAGAGAAGATTCGTTACAAGAATATTTACTTTACCACCACTCTGGAGGATGAAAGCTTTGTTCATTTGAAGAATGTAAAAACCACAAATAATTTACGTGATTTATATTACAGAACTTTGATTCTTTCATTGGATTCGGATCAATATCTTAATCCCTTTAAAGAGGGGAAAATCCGGCATGCCTTCAGGAAAGCGGGACGAATGAATGGGACGACGTAAAGCAAAAAAAGTCATCTTTATTCTGGTGGAAGGTCCAACAGATAAAGAGTGCTATCAGAATCTATTTGATGTTATTTTCGATCAAAGTCAAATCGTGTTTAATATCAATCATTGTGATATAACTTCAGATTTCAATTCAACAAATATCAATCATCAAATCAGCAATCTGGTTAAACAAAAAATTGAAAATGAACGAATTTTTAAAGCTGGTGATTTACTCCAGATTGTTTTGATGTCAGATACTGATGGGTGTTTTATTGATCCTTCGAAAATTGTAGAGGATCTTGACTGCACTAAACCTGTTTACGAAAGTGACTGTATTCGAACAAGTAATTGCGAAATGATACAAAAGCGAAATGAGATCAAAGGTCAACGATTATCCAAGATTGCTAGTGTCCCTGAAGTTAATGTTCTCCGAAAGCCTGTTCCGTTTATGGCAGTTTACCATTCATGCAATTTAGAGCATGCTTTATTTCATAAAAACAATTTAACTCCAGAGCAAAAAGAAGAATTTGCTTTTAAGTTTACTGATCAATATGAAGGTAGGGAGACTGATTTTATTGAAGATTCCAGGGAGTATCTTCCTGACGGATGTAAAGCGGAATATGCAGAATCATGGAGATATATTAAAATTGGAACCAATTCTCTGAAGCCAGGAACTAACGTATTTTGCTTGTTTCAAGAGCTGCAAGAGTATTTAACACCAAAGGGTTTGAAGGTACTTGAATCCTGTATTCAAAAAGAAAATTCATCTATTTGAAAGAAGTTAAATCCAGATGTTAATTCAGAGGTTTAATTTCTTTTTTCAGTACAGTTTTTAGTTTTGATATTTGTATCTTCGATAACAGTATTTTATTTCTTATTATTCTTTCTCCGTTTTCGGTATTCATCGGATTCTCTAAGTACGATGATTGGAGTGTAATGACAGAATTTTTGCGCAGAAAAAGGGAGAATCTCCGATAGGATGATTTCTCCCTTTTTGGTTGGGCTTATATTGTTGGATTGCTGGATCAAACCTCAGCAATCCGGTTTTGGGCAGACTGGTTTGGAAAGTTTCAGAGGCTACAGGCTGAAAGAATCCGGAAGAAGTTCTTTGACGGACGTGATGCGGGTCAAAGATCCGTTTCTGCAGGTCATGACCACAAATCCATCAGGCCCCAGAAGCTCAGCCATGACCTGACGGCAGGCCCCACAGGGTGTCGTGATGGAGCTTGTGGGCGTAAACAAAACGATGCCTTTCAACTCTTCTTTTGCATATCCCTGAGCAATGG
>JABUSF010000015.1:21796-32891 GCA_021443945.1 Ileibacterium sp. | reverse complement strand
CTGACCACTTCAAAGTCTGCCACAGCGGGGAATTCAATTGGGGCATATTCTCTGGATGTTCCTTCATTTCGAATGGCCCCTGTGGCAATGATCAAATCTCCGCCAACGATTTCTGGCTGCATGCCTCCGCAGGTTCCAATCCGGATAAAGGTATCCGCTCCAAGATTGGCCAGCTCCTCCATGGCAATGCTCGCGGAAGGACCGCCAATTCCGGTGGAAGTCACAGACACTTTTTCACCGTTGAGCTCACCGGTCCAGGTTTCATATTCTCTGGAATCAGCCACTTTGACAGCGTTGTCCAGATAGCTGGCAATGTGCTTCACCCTTTTCGGATCTCCCGGCAAAAAGACATACCGGCCCACATCTCCCTTTTTCAAATTGATATGGTATTCATATCCATCTTCTGCATATTTCATTCATTTTCCTCCAAATGTACTGCTGCTGTACGCAGAGCACGCCAGCAGTTTGCCATGTACACGTTTACAATAGACTTTAATTATTATACGGAAATCTGACACTTGTCACCTTAAAGATGCAAAAGCGGTTCCAAATTCGAAAGAAAAAAGAAAGACGGGTTAATTAAGTATCAAAAATCTTGAAATAGAATACAATAGTCGTAATTGAACCGCTTTCAGAGATGCGGGTGTCTGCAAGGCTTTAAAAACGGAATGCAAAAAGATTGCATAAACATAGAAAGCTTGACGGCATGAGTCGTTTTTTTTTGCAGACATGGACAGGAGAAGAAAAGAAATATGAACAACATTCCAACTCCTCACATTGAGGTAACAGACAAGAATCTAATCGCAAAAACAGTATTAATGCCAGGTGATCCGCTGCGCGCAAAATTTATTGCTGAAAACTTCCTGGAAAATCCAGTACAGATCAACAGTGTCCGCAATATGTTTGGTTACACAGGCACTTACAAAGGAAAAAAAGTAACTGTATTTGGCAGCGGAATGGGTATGCCTTCCATTGGGATCTATTCCTATGAGCTGTTTCACTTTTATGATGTAGAAACCATCATCCGAATCGGAACAGCCGGTGCTCTGGCTGATGGTGTGGAATTGAGAGATCTGGTTGTCGGTGTAGGCGCCAGCACCAATTCCAACTATGCAAGCCAGTACCGCCTGCCGGGAACTCTGGCTGCAATTGCTGACTTCAATCTGGCAAGAGCCGCTGTAGAAACAGCTGAAAAACTGGGTGTTCCTGTCAAAGCAGGAAACATTCTTTCTTCCGATATTTTCTACAACGACTATGCGAAAGCCAACGAAGAATGGAAACGCATGGGCATCCTGGCTGTAGAAATGGAAGCCAATGCTCTGTATTTAAATGCAGCAGCAGCCGGAAAGAAAGCTTTGTGTATGCTGACCATTTCCGATAAGCCATTCACTGGTGAATCTTTGCCAAGTGATCAGCGCCAGGTCAGCTTTACAGACATGATGAAAGTGGCTCTGGAAATCGCTTAACAGTCAAAGGAGCAGTTTATGTTACGCAAAAAATTGTTCAAGGCGGCAGCAGCCGGCCTTGCAGCCATGGTCTGCCTGTCGGGATGTGCCGCCAGTCAGAAAAAAGAAGGGACCTATCTGGTTACCATGGTCACAGATACGGGCGGAATCAACGACCAGTCTTTCAACCAGTCCAGCTGGGAAGGCCTGGAATCCTTCAATCAGAAAACAGGTGCGGATGTTCGGTACATTGAATCCAAACAGGCTTCCGATTTCACCACCAACATGGACAGAGCATGCGACGCTTATTCCGACCTGGTATGGGGCATTGGTTTTTCCCTGGCTGACTCTTTAATCAATATTGCTTCTTACAATCCGGATATTCATTTTGCAATCGTTGACCAGTCTTTCGAAGACACACCCATGAACGTAACCGGTGTAACCTTCCGTGCGGAAGAATCTTCTTTTCTGGCCGGCTATGTGGCAGGAATGTCCACCAAAACCGATCGGGTCGGATACATCGGTGCTATGAAAACATTCGTAAATGACCAGTTTGAGTATGGATTCCTGGCCGGTGTTCAGTTTGCAGCACAGGAAAGAGGCGTTCCCATCCAGGTCGATGAACAGTTTACAGAAAGCTATTCGGATGTGGCCAAAGCCAAGGCGATCGCCAATAAAATGTATTCCAGCGGATGCGATATTATTTATCACTCTGTCGGCGGTGCCGGATATGGAGCGATTGAATCTGCCAAGGAAAACAAAAAGTACATCATCGGTGTTGACTCCGACCAGTCTTATCTGGCACCGGACAACGTGCTGACATCCGCTTTGAAAAACGTAAACGTCGCGGTGGAAGAACTGTCCACAAAAGCCATGAATGGGGAAGACATCGGGGGCAAAACATTCGACTTTGGTCTGTCCGACAACGGTGTAGGTCTTCCAAAAGAGAACAAAAACATGGATCCCGAAGTCTACCAGAAAACCATGGAAGTGCAGGAACGGATTATTAACGGTGAAATTGATCCGCCAAGCACAGAAGAAACCTATAAAGCATGGCTGTCTGAAAACGGTATTCAATAGCCTGAACAATATATTTGAGAGAACAAACAATAGAAGTTAAAAAATATGGAACACAATACAAAACCTGTAAATGCGGTGGAGATGAACGGCATCGTCAAGGTCTTCGGAAACCGCCCAGTTCTGGATCAGGTGAATCTGGAAGTGGAAAAAGGTTCCGTTCACGCCATTCTCGGTGAGAACGGAGCAGGGAAATCGACATTAATGAATATCCTTTACGGGCTTTATCAGCCTGATGGAGGAACCATCAAAATCAATGGCCAGCAAGTAGAAATGAAAAATCCATCCACGGCCATTGCAACTGGTATTGGGATGGTGCATCAGCACTTTATGCTGGTGGACGTATTTACCGTAGCGGAAAATATTATTCTCGGTCAGGAAACCACAAAAGGCGGAGCTTTTCTGGATATGGACAAAGCCAAACAGGATGTTCTTGCCCTTATTGAAAAATACGGCCTGGATGTAGATCCGGATGCCAAAATCGAGGACATTTCCGTTGGCATGCAGCAGCGTGTTGAAATTCTGAAGGCTCTTTACCGCGGTGCAGACATTTTGATTCTGGATGAACCCACCGCCGTACTGACACCTCAGGAAATCGATGAGCTGATCAATATTATTCATAACCTGGTCAACGATGGAAAAACCATTCTGATCATTACTCACAAGCTGGATGAAATTAAAAAATCCGCTGATAAGTGCACCATCATCCGACGCGGACAGTACATTGATACCGTCAGCGTGAAAGATGTTTCGCAGTCGGATTTGGCGGACATGATGGTTGGGCACCAGGTCAACCTGAAAGTGGCCAAAACACTAATGAATCCAAAGCACGTCATCTTCGAAGTGGATGATCTTCATGCCAGAGACGTCAGAGGCGTAGAAGTTCTCAAAGGCTTAAGTTTTAAAATCCGCTCCGGTGAAATTTACGGGATCGCCGGAATCGATGGAAACGGACAGAAAGAACTTCTTGAAGCCATTACCAACATGATTCATGTTCAGGGCGGAACCATTAAAATCAACGGCAAGGAAATCCAGAACACAACCACCTGGAATACCATTACCAGCGGAATTGCCTCCATTCATGAAGACCGTGAAAAACGCGGACTTATTCCGGATTTTTCCGTGGAAGACAACTTCGTACTGGAAACCTATATGAAGAACCCCTTCAGTATCAAAGGTCTGATGAAGCAGAAAGCCATCAGTGACTTTGCCAAAAAGCAGGTTCAGGAATATGACATTCGTCCAAATGGATGCGAAAAAGATCTGATCCGCGGTCTTTCCGGCGGTAACCAGCAAAAAGTAATCATTGCCCGTGAAATCGCCAACAACCCGGATTTGCTGATTGCCATGCAGCCAACCCGCGGACTGGATGTCGGTGCTATCGAAAATATCCACAAAACCCTGTTGGATCAGCGTGACAAAGGCAAAGCCGTTCTGCTGATTTCTCTGGAACTGGATGAAGTTATGAACGTCGCAGATACCATTGGAGTCATTTACGACGGAAAAATTGTGAAGGAAATGCCGCAGGACCAGGCAACAGAACATGAAATTGGTCTTCTGATGGCAGGAGGTTCCGCAAATGAATAAATTTACTTCCTTGCTGCGCAAGCCAATTACCGGTACCATCATTGCCATTTTGATGGGTTTTCTGTGCGCGGCAGTCATCCTGGCCTGTGCTGGCTATAATCCGATTCACGCTCTTTCTGCCATGCTGCAGGGAATCTTTGGCCGTCCAAAATATATGGCCAATATTATTGTAAAAGCCACGCCGATCATCCTGACTGGATGTTCTGTTGCTTTTGCTTACAAAATGGGACTGTTCAACATCGGTGCAGAAGGTCAGTACATCTTTGGTGCTCTGGCTGCCTGCTTAACTGGCATTACGGTCAATCTGAGCCCATGGCTGGAAATTCCTCTGATCCTGCTGGCTGGTATGGCCGCGGGAGCTCTGTATGGAGCCCTGGCTGGATGGCTGAAAGCAAAATTCAACATCCATGAAGTTATTTCCGGAATCATGCTGAACTGGATCGCCATGTATTTTTCCAACTTTATTACTGGAATGGAGGCTTTCCACAAGCCAAACACATCGGGAACCTTCCCCATTAATGTTTCCGGATTTACAACCTTCTTTCCAAACTGGAAAGCCACGGAAGAGGCTGCCCAGTTTATGAAGGACAACCCGTTTTTGGGGGATATTCTGCGTACGGATTTTAACGCTGGCATTATCATTGCCATCGCTCTGGTTCTTTTGTCCAGCTACATTCTGTACAAAACGTCCAAAGGATATCAGCTGCGCGCTGTTGGTTCCAACCGCTACGCTGCTGAATTTGCCGGAATCGACGTGAAGAAAAACATTATTGAAACCATGATGTTTGCTGGTCTTCTGGCAGGAGCTTCCGGTGCTTTGGCCATTATGGGCAATAACCCTCATGCAGTGCTGGAAATCGCAGCGTTTGAAGGAAATGGATTGAACGGTCTGTCTGTTGCCTTTATTGCCAACGGAAGCCCAATTGGATGCATTTTCTCCGGACTTCTGTTTGGCGGCCTGCTTTACGGCGGTCAGTCCCTTCAGTATGTGGTGGGAGCTCCAACCGAAATCGTGAATATTATGGTTGGTACCATCGTATTCTTTGTTGCTCTGAAAGACATTATTCCTGTCATCGCAGATAAAATGGAACATCGTGCAGCAACCAAAAAACTTGTGGATCAAAAAGAGGGGGCTTCGTCATGAATACATTCACACTTCTGATTGGGGTCGCTTTGATGTATGCCACCCCGATGGTGCTTGCAGCCCTTGGAGGGGTTATTTCTGAACGTGCCGGCGTCACAAACATTGGGATTGAAGGCATGATGACCATCGGAGCTTTTACAGGAGCTGCCGTAGGATATTTTACAAACAACCCATGGCTGGGTGTTCTGGCTGCCGGACTGGCAGGGGGGCTGACAGCCATTCTGCATGCCCTGGCTTCCATTACGTTTAAAGCAGACCAGACCGTCAGCGGCGTAGCCATCAACCTGATCGGTCCTGCTTTGGCTCTGTTCTTCTGCCGCCTTTGCTTTGACGGCTCTGCTGTGACAGAACCAGTCAATGCCAAACTGCCAAAACTGTTTGGCGATAACGCAACCGGAATTCTGGCTAACCTGAATGTGGATTTCATGGTGATCATTGCCATCTTGGCCACAGTGATCATGTGGATTGTTCTGTATAAAACCAAATGGGGACTGCGCATTCGTGCGGTGGGTGAAAACCCTGCAGCTGCCGACACATTAGGCATCAACGTTGAATTTGTACGATACGTGTGTGTTATTATTTCCGGTATTCTGGCTGGAATGGGCGGTGCTGCGGTGACTCTGAGCATTGTGTCTCAGTTCTCTCAGACATCCATTGCCGGACAGGGGTATATGGCTCTGGCGGCTGTCATCTTTGGTTCCTGGCTGCCTCACGGCGCTTTCCTGGCCTGCATTTTGTTTGGTCTTGCCCAGGCGCTCGTCGTTGTTCTTGGCGGCGGAGCAGTAAGTGTTCCATCGGAGATCCTGGCGATGCTGCCATATGTTATGACTATCATCATCCTAATTTTCTTCGCAGGAAAATCCAGAGCTCCCAAAGCCAACGGACAGCCTTACATCAAAGGCAAACGGTGATTCTTCATTCAAACCACAAAGGACAGGCTCAGACCTGTCCTTTTCTTGTTGGCTGATGGAAAGCAGCCTTCAGCCGATTGATTCAGTCAGCACGCAATGAAATCCATCCCCGGCGTTTTAAAATAAAAAGAGTAAATTAAGGAGACCAATTACAACTATGGCTTGTACAACAATATTAGTCGGCAAAAATGCCTCTTATAATGGCTCAACAATGATCAGCCGAAACGATGACAGCGGTTCAGGAACGTTTACCCCGAAGCGTTTGAAATACGTATTCCCTCAGGAACAGCCAAACCCTTATCATTCTGTTCATTCCAACATTGATATTCCCATGCCGAAAAATCCATTGGGATATACGGCCGTCCCCAATGCAGATATTGCCAAAAATGGAATTTGGGCTGCTGGAGGAATTAATGAAAAGAATGTTGGCATGACAGCCACCGAAACCATTACCACAAATGTCCGGGTTCTGGGAGGAGATCCTCTGGTTGCCAACGGCATTGGGGAAGAAGATCTTGTGGTTCTTGTTCTTCCTTATATTTCCACAGCAAGAGAAGGTGTGGAACGTCTTGGCAAACTGCTGGAAGAATACGGAACGTATGAATCCAACGGGGTTGCTTTCAACGATCACGATGAAGTCTGGTATATGGAAACCATCGGAGGACATCACTGGATTGCCAGACGGCTTCCCGATGACAGCTACTCTGTGATTGCCAATCAGTTCTCTTTGGATCAGTTCGATCTGGAAGATGCGCTCAGTGCCAAAAAAGACTATATGGCTTCTGCGGATATTCTGACTTTCATTGAAGAAAACAATTTGGATCTGAACCGCAGAGGTCACTTCAATGCCAGAGATGCTTTTGGAAGCCATACCCCAACCGATCATATTTACAACACACCAAGAGTCTGGTATGGACAGAGATACTTCAACCCAAACAGCGAAAACTGGAATGAAATCTCACCGGAAAGCGACAATCTTCCATGGTGCAGGGAACCGGAAGAACTGATCACCGTCAGCGATATTAAAGCGGTTCTTTCTTCCAATTACGAAGGAACCCCTTATGATCCCTATACAAATGCTTTGCAGGCTGGAATTTACCGCCCGATCGGCATCAACCGGACAAGCTTCTCTCAGCTGATCGAAATCCGCAATGAGAGTGTCAGTGAACTGGCGGCCGGCGTGTTCTGGTTTGGTTTTGCAAGCAATGCTTACAATGCCTTTACTCCTCAGTATGCCAGTGCTCAGTATTTCTCCCCCTACTTCAGCACAACCCCTGAAAATGTCAGCACCGAAAGTTTCTACTGGACCAGCCGCGTGATTTCGGCTATGGCAGATCCAGATCACAAAGCATGCCTGAATCTGCTGGATCGGTACCGCCTGAATGTAGGGGCCAAATCCAGAAACATTATGAAGAAGACAGAAGCAGGCCAGAGTCTGACAAAGGAAGATCTGGCCAAAGCCAATCAGGAAATATCCGATGCGGTTCAAAAAGAAACCAATGCTCTTCTTGGACAAGTTCTTTATATTTCCAGCATGAGCATGACCAACCGCTTCTCTTTGTCTGACAACTAGTTTCAATACGTAAAAAGGGACTTCCATTGATTTGGAAGTCCCTTTTCAATCGATGCAATGGGCTGGATCAGATCCCTCGGACGTAAGCCGAGCGAATATCTTTATTCGATTTGGCAAATGAGGCAATTTGGGAGTTTCGAAGGTGCCGGACAGAATCACGCTTCAAAAGAGGCGCAGCGTGGGCGGCCAGCAAATTTCCCGCTTTCTGATTGCTGCAGACCTCGATAAACAAAGCCTGCAGATACTCCTGAAAGGAATGGCTTGAAGGGTCGGGCAAAACTCTAAAAGGCTTCTCAAATCCTGCAAAAGCAGAACTCAAAACGCTCTCGGATTCACGAACATACGTGCGGAAGTCTTTCATACTGGTCATATAAAGGAAAAAGGACTTCAGCAAAACGGTTTCCATATAGATTTTGCGAGTATTCATCATGATGCAAAGAAATTTGAAAGTTACGCTTGCCTTCCTGGATTGGCCGTTGGCGCTGTATTGACACCAGACAGTCAAATCCAAGAGCTGTCCAATCATTTCGGTTATTGCTTGACTGGGTTTGGCAGCTGCCAGAAGAGAAGGAATTTTCATCAGATGCAGAAGGGCATTTGATGGATCCACCAGCACTCCAGGAACCGATACTCCTTCTGTAATCGAATAATGGGGAACTGTTGGAATGACAGCATGGGAGTTTTCATAGAAAATCAGGTGAAATTTATCTTCATGAAGCTGCTTCAAAAAGGTGGGGATATCGGAATACTTTTTTAACACCACCGGTTCGGGAGATTCTGTGCGGGTATAATAGCCAGTCAAGTTATAGAGTTCATTCAGCGTGTTTGAATCCCGTTTGGCAAGATCGTCAATCGCCTGTAAAAGATCGTTTCTGGAAGCCTTGTTCAATATGGAAATGAATTCTTCCTTTTCAATCATATTCATAAAAATCCTCCCATACCTCATAGACAGCAATTTGGGAGATCATCTCCTCACGCTCCGCTAAATCCTCGTCAAAGAGATCGATCCAGATATCCGCAGATAAACGAATCAGAGCGGTTATGATGGATGGAGACGGATCCCAAATTGTATTTTGATATTTCTGGCAGTAAGATTTCAGTCCTTTGCAGAGATTTTTGGCCATTTTTGATCGTTCACCAAGAGTTAAAGGATGAAGATGTTTATATACCTTCATCATTTCTTCCACGACTTCGGCATCCTCATAAAATTCCTGTTCTGCAAAACGGCTGACTTTCCTGCAGTGAACCTTCAGTGTCTGGCTCAAATGATCAAGCAGAAATAACTGATGTTCATTCAGCGAATCTTCATTCAGATACAGTGCATATAACATCAATCGGTAAGGCTCTGCCGATCTCCTCTGGGACCCCTTTATGGAAAGCCGCGAAGATGAAGACGGTTTGGAGAACAAAAGTCCGGAAAAAAAGAGAACAGCCAAATCGGAGGGGCTTATTCTTCTCTCTGTCTGGAAAGGTCCCAAATTCTTTAAAGCAATCATTTGAAAGTATAAAACGGACTGAGGATGATTGGCATAGGCCAAAAACAGAGGAGCAAAAGAATCAAATGACGTTTCCAGCTGATTATACTGCTCTAAGATTCGAAACTTCATTAGTTCATCCGCTGGTTCTGAAGCACAGTGATAGGCCGTTTCCAGCAGACCAAGAATTTCCGTATGGTCAATCATTCCATGGCTGCAGAACAGATTTTGAGCATAGATAATCAGATCCTCTGCATTGAGATAGCTGGATAGGAGACTTTCATCTTCCACATGCTGACGAATGTTTTGAAATCCCAAGGCCTGCACCAGCTGATTCATCTCCTCCTTGTGGATCTGCGGCAACAGAAAAGGCAAAAAGTCCTTTAAGCTTTCACTGCTCCAAAACCTTCTGCCGCCACAGCAGCATACATCCACCAGGAAGGGGATCCATCTGGAATTTTGAAATGGCAAAGAGTTTTGATGCTGACTTATAAACGTTAAAAGTTCCGGAAAGGGATTGCGCTCATAATTGTTTAAATCTTTCAGACCGTATTTTCCATTCTTTAAATAAGACAGAAAAAAGTACAGGGTCAAACCATAATATAAATCCTCTGATTCCTCTTCAGGATAAATCAGGATCAGCTCAACCATGTTGGAATAAACTTCGCCGGATAAAGCATCAATGATCGCAAACTTGGAGTTATACCACTCTTTTTGCAGGGTATAGGCGTCTTTAATTTCCCCATTTTGAAACAGTTCGAAGGCCAGATGCCATACTCTGTTCATATACTCTTTAAGATTCAATACGTCGTAAAACTCTTCCGCTTTCAGAACGCTTCCGGATTCATCTAAATAACAGCTGGCGAATAAAGGAAACTCGTCATTTTTGACTCGATTGAAGAATTCAAGGGCCTGGTCAAAAGAGGCTGGAAGGTCTGCAGGCGGATCAAACTTCAAGAAATGAAGTGCGATTTCACAAGCCCGCTGTCTTGCCCCTTCTTCTTCCTGTACGGCCCAGGAAAAAAGAATCTGGCGCAGAGCTTGATCATCGAGGTTTTCAAGGTCTTGGTGGAGTTTTTCCAGTGTGATATTGTTTTGATTAAGGCTTTGTCTGTTCATCAGGACAAGATTAGCACGAATAGAAAGCAGGGAATAGGGATGCCAGGGATAAGAGTCAGGATTTATCGAAGTACATATACCTTTCAACTGATGAATTACAGAGAATATACGGAGTTGGAGCGTGATATGGAGTTGGTAGAGTGTGTTCGGGCGCAGCCATGGATTACTCTTTTAAGCCTTGGATGCGGTGATGCACCGTCCATTTCCGGCAGAGAATATGCCTTTCTCAAAACCTTAGCTTCTTTGTTTATAAAAAGAGTCCGGGAAGGAAATGTCCAAAGAGATATTTCAGAAACAGATCTGCAGCAAATCGAGAACTCTTTTACCGCATGGGAAAAAAGTTGTTTTTATTTTGACCTGAAAGAGAGTTCCAGCAGCTTATGGCAGCAAATGTATATCTGCTTTCAAACCCTGAAAACGCGCTTTTCTGAGAATACAGAATCTATAATCAAAGACCTCTCTCTCCAGCTCCACGCTCCTGGACAAGTGGTGTTTCAGCTGCAGGAAAGCGAAAACTGTGAATATCCCTTCTCTCTAAAGATCGGATATATAGCAAAAAGACAGGGTTGGAAAACCATTCAGCCTCTGGAGGATTTAATCAAAAATCCGTTTGGCCTTTGTGGTGAACTCCAACGAATCAGCGGAAAAATGCTGTCTTTAGCCAAGAAGTACCCATGGCTCCAGGAACATTTGTGGCAGGGAACGATCGGCGGTGAACTCCCTTTGGATCCCGTGGAAAGCTGGAAATTGGTCAAAGAAGCCAG
>JABUSF010000015.1:15336-20436 GCA_021443945.1 Ileibacterium sp. | reverse complement strand
ATTTGCGAAACCATACGGGAGAATCAGGAATGCGTTCTGATCTTTACCCAATATAAGGAGATTATCCCTTATCTGGTGGATTATTTGGGGGACGTTTTTGAGGCAAGGGGATTGTCCATTGACGGATCGACTCCGGTGAGCAAACGAGCAGAAATCGTGGATGCCTTCAACAATCAAACCAGTTACATTCCGTTCATTGTTTTGTCTTTAAAAGCCGGAGGAACAGGCCTGAATCTGACAAAGGCCAGTCATGTGATTCATTTTGACCGCTGGTGGAACCCAGCTGTCGAAAACCAGGCTACGGACCGGGCCTATCGAATCGGCCAAAAGCAAAATGTGCTTGTTCACAAATTGGTGTGTACGGGAACGATTGAAGAACACATTGATGAATTGATAGAGAGCAAAAAGGAACTGGCAGAACAGGTGATTGGAAGCGGAGCAGACAAATGGATTACGGAAATGAGCAATGAAGAACTTCTGGATCTGGTTCGTCTGGACTGACCGTACTTTCAATAAGAAGAAATCATATAAACAGACCCCCAGAAGGCCAAACGGCTGCAAAAGCAGTATCGGGATCTTCTGGGGGTTTTTCTTGTTCCGTTTACTGTACTTCCTGTCTCAGCAAAGCCCGTATGGAATTGAAGAGATAGGTTTTAATGTCCCGAAAGGGAAGGGGAATGTCATGCAGGATGGAGTTGTAGCAGACCGAACTGGTCAGTTCGAGAATCATAAACAAAATCACATCCGGATTTTTGTAATGATAACCGGCCTCCAAAGCCATGCTGCGAAAGACGGGAAGAATGTTGTGGGGATCTTCCTGCCAGGATTTGGATAAAACGTTTTGAAAAACGCCTCGGGACAAGTTGTGGCGGATAAAGTTTAAAGCAACCGGGTTGTCCTCAAGCTGGCTGATCACAGAGTTGATTAAAAAAACAATGGCATCTTCAAAGCCCCGGATATCATTTTCCTCCAGCTGGCGTCTGGCTTCATCCAGCAGGCGGGCACTTTCCATAGCCACGAGAAAGTCTCTTAAATCGTACTTGTCCTTGAAATACAAATAGAAAGTTCCTTTGGCAATCCCCGCATAGCTGGTGATTTCCGAAATGGAGATGTCCTGAATGTTTTTATGTGTCATTAAGTAGAAAGCTGCAGCCAGCAGCTTTTCTTTTTTTTCTTCTTTTTTCTGGAGCACTTTGCTTTTCATGGCCACAGTATAGCACAGACAAAATCAGCTTCAATTAAATGACTTTTGGTCATTTTTTAGTGCAACGATATTTAAAAGTCTTTTGGTTAGTGGTTAAATAAATTGACCGACGGTCATTTGATGACAATAATGACCACCGTGAAAGGAATTAGAAGTATGGAAAAACTGTCCAAGATTATTGTGAAGTACCGAAATCTCATTCTTCTTGCAGCCACTCTTCTGCTGATCCCCTGCGTATTTGGATATCTGAATACCCGTGTTAACTACGACATCCTCAGTTATCTTCCAAAGCAGTCGGAAAGCATGCAGGCTCAGGCTGTTCTGAATGACGATTTCAACCTGGCCTCTACTGCCATGGTCGTGATGGATGATGCCACCGACCAGCAGGTACAGGCTTTAAAAGATCAGATCGCCAAGATCGACGGAGTGGATAAAACTCTGTGGAGAACCGATGTGGCTGATCTTTCCATCCCTGCCCAGGCTCTGCCGGATGAATTAAAGGATGCGCTCTATTCCAAGGGAGCAACCATGATCATCGTGACCTTTAAAGAGCCGGTAGGAAGCGATACAACCATGAATGCCATTGAAAAGATCAAGGAAATCTCCAATGACAACACGCATATCGCCGGCTTTTCCGCCATTACGGCAGACACCAAATCCATGGTTCTGTCCGAAACTCCTGTCTACACCGCTGTAGCGGTTGCCCTTTGCCTTGTTGTTCTGTCTTTGGGACTGAAATCCTGGCTGGCTCCCTTTATCTTTTTGGCCGGCATGATTTACCCCATCCTCTACAACATGGGAACCAACATTTTCTTCGGAGAAATCTCCTATATTACGAACGCTTTGTCCATGATTCTGCTGCTTGCTGTTTCTATGGACTACTCCATCTTCCTGCTTCACCGTTACCAGGAAGAAAAAGCACATTCCGATACCAAGGAAGAAGCGATGGCCAAAGCCATTCATGCCACCTTCACCAGTATCACCAGCTCCTCCATCACCACGGTAGCCGGATTCCTGGCTCTGGTCTTTATGCAGCTGACACTGGGAAGAGACATTGGTCTGGTTATGGCCAAGGGTGTTGTTCTGGCCGTCATGTCCACCATCCTCATCCTGCCGTCTCTGCTGATGTTCTTTGATCCATGGATCGAGAAATACCAGCACAAAGTGCTCATCCGCCCATTCCCAAAAGCAGCGCACTGGATTGTTAATCATAAAGCTGTGTTCCTGGCTGTGTTTGCCATCCTGTTCGTTCCAGCGGTTTACATGCAGGCTCATGCGGGTCAGTACTACGATCTGACAGCCTCCCTGCCGTCGGATTTGAACTCTGTGATCGGAACCAACGAACTGAAAGATAAGTTCAATATGACCACGTCTCATTTCGTTCTGGTGGACGATTCCTTAACTCCCGCACAGATGAATGAAATCATTGACGGCCTGGAAAACATTGACGGCGTATCCAATGTCATTGCCTATGAAAAATTTGTTGGACCAGCCATTCCAGTGGCTATGGAGCCGGAAGCTCTGGATGAAGTGCTGCACCAGGACGGCAAACGTCTGATTCTGGTCAACTCCACATACCGTTCTGCCACCGATCAAATCAACAACCAGCTGCAGCAGATGACCGATCTTCTGCACAAATACGATAAAAATGCTCTGATCGCCGGTGAAGGCGCCATGACGAAAGATTTGATTACCGTCACCAACACAGACTTCAAGATGGTCAACATTGTGTCCATTGCAGCGATTCTGCTGATCATTGCTCTGACCTTTAAATCTTTCTCCCTGCCGCTGATTCTGGTTCTGGCCATTGAGTTTGCCATCGAACTGAACATGGGCATTCCATATCTGACTCATACCGAAATCCCATTTATCGCCGGTATCGTCATTGGAACCATTCAGCTGGGTGCCTGCATTGACTATGCGATTTTGATGACAAGCCGCTTCAAAGAAGAACTGCAGCTTGGCAAAGCGCCAAAAGAAGCTGTGACCACAGCTTTGACCATGACAAGCTCATCCATCATCACCAGCGGTCTGTCCTTCTTTGCAGCCTGCTCTGGCGTTTCCCTGATTGCCCGTATGGATATGATCAAATCCCTGTGCATTCTGTTAGGCCGCGGAGCGCTGATCAGTGTATGCGTCATCTTAACGATTCTGCCGGGACTTTTGCTTGTCTGCTCTAAATGGATTGCCAAATCCACAAAGGACTGGCCAGCCTATGTGCCTGCTAAAACTGAAAAAGAAACGAAAA
The DNA here is from genome assembly GCA_021443945.1 of Ileibacterium sp. Classification (GTDB taxonomy): domain Bacteria; phylum Bacillota_I; class Bacilli_A; order Erysipelotrichales; family Erysipelotrichaceae; genus JABUSF01. Next base: position 16,984 of record JABUSF010000015.1, on the reverse strand, counting down.
ACGTGAAGGGAATGAAAGGAGCCGTCCATCATGCGTAAATCATTTCAAGTGTTCTCAGCCGCTTTTATGGCTGCTTCCATGTCTGTTGCTGCTCTGCCAATGAACATTTTTGCCGCAGAAACCAACAGTGAAACGGATAAAACAGAAACTGTCTATGTCTATATCGATGGAGAAGGAAACGTCAAAAACACCACTGTTTCCAGCCATCTGCACAACGACAAAGGAATTAAAAATATTAAAGAAACCCTGGATTTAAAAAATGTTCAGAATGTAAAAACAGAAGAACAGCCCAAAGTGAGCGGAAATGAATATTCCTGGAGTGTGAAGGGAAATGACGTTTACTATCAGGGAACCTCTACCAAACAGATTCCAGTCGATATTGATGTGACGTATGAACTGGACGGCAAAAAAATCAGCCTGAAAGATCTGCAAGGCAAATCCGGTCAGCTGAAAATGACCATTCATGCCAAAAACAACGAATCCAAAACGGTCAATATCAACGGTAAAAATGTCACCATCCACCCAGCCTTCCTGCTTGGAGGACTGATGGAGCTGGACAGCAAAGTTTTTGAAAATGTTCACAGCGAACAGGGCAAAACCATGGATGACGGAAACCGTCAGATGTTTATGTTTGCCTCCGTTCCAGGTCTGAACGATACCCTGGAAACAGCTGGCCTGGATAAAGTGGCTGATGAACTGGAAGTCAGCGACGACATCGTTTTAAATGCGAAAGTCAAAAACTTTGAAATGCCTGAAATGTATATGGCCATGACCAGCGGATTTGATCTGAAAGATCTGCCAAATGCAGGAAGCCTGACCAACATGACCAGCCAGCTGGATGAACTGTTCAGCGCCTACGATCAGATTGAAGACGGTGCAGCACAGCTGGCCGATGGTACACAGCAGCTCAAAGACGGCATTGCCCCATTAGGAGAAGCCGGGCCAAAAATGACACAGCTGACCGATGCATTCGGTGCTCTGGACGCCGGTGCTGCCAAACTGGATCAGGGTGTGGAAGCCTACACCAGCGGTGTGGATCAGCTGGCAAAAGGAGCAGATGCTCTGACAGCCAACAACGAGAGTCTGATTGCCGGCTCCCAGAAGATGGCTTACGGACTGGGTCAGGTCAAAGACGGCATGACATCCATGTCGGCTGCTGAGCCTAAAATTTCTCTGCTGCAGCAGTCTTTGCAGCAGCTGGAAAGCGGAAGCCAGACGCTGGATCAGGGCATTGAATCCTATACCGCTGGAACCAAACAGCTGGATGAAGGTCTGCAGTCCTTAACCACTCTGAAAAACGGAATTCAGTCCAGCCATCAGGCCATGGATTCTCTGGAAGCTGGATCCGACCAGCTGCACAAAGGGCTGACTGCTTTGAACAACGGTCTGAATGCCTTTGATGAAAACAGTCTTGCCAGTCTGAAAGGCGAGCTGGAAAGTGCGGACGCAGCTCTGGATTCTTTAGGAGCCACTCTGAAAAACGATCAGAATACCCTGAATGCCTTAAGTGAAAAAATGAGCGGTATGGCTTCCGCTTCCGCCAGCCTGTCCGCTTTGTCTGCCGACGCTGCCCAGGCACAGCAGTCCATAAACAGCACCATTGATCAGGACAACGCTGTGATTGATGCCTACAACCAGAAAGCAGAAA
>JABUSF010000015.1:9481-15145 GCA_021443945.1 Ileibacterium sp. | reverse complement strand
CAGACGGCTACCAGGATCTGGACATGTCTGAAAGTGCCCAGAAGCTGGAAGCCGTAGACGGCTCCAAATTAAAAGAAGATGCAGCTGGAATGGCAGGTATTCTGGCCCAGGCAAATGGCGCCATGCAGGAAGCCGGCAGTGCTCTGCAGTCTTTGGAAAACGATGCCGACAGCGCCAAAGCTACTTTATCTGCTCTGTCTTCCAAACTGGATCAGGTGTCTGCTTCCAGTCAGGTGCAGGAACTGTCCAAACAGATTCAGACTCTGAAATCTTCTGTCAGCCAGCTGTCTGATGGAGCTGAAAAAATGAACGCCGGTGTTCTGGCTCTGGATGCCGGTATGGCAAAACTGGATGCCGGCGCAGATCAGGCCATCAGCCAGCTCCAGCAGGGAAGTGCGAAACTGACTTCCAAGAATGACGAACTGAATGCCGGCAGCAAAAAACTGGCTGGCGGACTGAGCCAGATGAATGCAGCTGCCAAAGACTTTGATTCCTTAAAATCCGGAATTCAGGCTCTTGATCAGGCAGCCGATCAGCTCAATGCCGGCGGTGTTCAGCTGGCAGACGGTATTCAAGGATATACCGGTGGTGCTGACCAGATCAAAAACGGACTGAGCGCTCTGAATGCCAACTCTGCAGCTTTAAAATCCGGAACCGCGCAGCTGGCTGCCGGCACTTCCAAACTGGCAGATCAGAAAGAATCCTTTGCAAGCCTGAAAGACGGCCTGGCTTCCCTGATGGATGGTGTTGACCAGCTCAACGATGGAGCTCACAAATTGGCGGACGGTACCGTTCAGTTTAATGAACAGGGCATGCAGGTTCTGAAAGACAAACTCGGTCTTGCAGAAAGCGAAATCAAGGGACTGGAAGAACTGCTGGATGCTGTGCAGAATTACACCGAAGAATTTGAAACCTTCGCCGGTGCACCAGCCAATTCCACAGACCAGGTTAAATTCATCTTTAAAGTCGAAAAATAAACCCCTTTCATACAGTTTCGGTGCATATACAAAACCTATTTAGCCGATATAACAGATAATTCAAACATACTTTGTAAGTTTAAAAAGGAGTAATAAAACAATGAACGCTATGAAATCATTAAAAGCTGCTGGAATCGCAGTTGTTATGGGTCTTTCCCTGGTTGGATGCAATGCTGCTGAAAAAGATAAAGCAGACAACGCTGCCAACGAAGTAAAAACAGAAGTCAAAGATGCTGCTGCTGATACAAAAGCAGATGCTGAAAAAGCCAATGCTGATCTGAAAGAAGATGCAGAAAAAGCTGAAAACAAAACTGAAGAAGTTGCAGAAGACATTAAAGACGACACTGAAAACGCTGTAAACGAAGTTAAAGACGAAGTAAACAACGAAGAAGCTGCTGTCGAAAACGCTGACTAATTGTCTTTGTTTAGACTTGATCATTGAATCCGGCATAAGAAGAAATTCCTCCCGTTTTGGAATTTCTTCTTTTTTTTACGGGAAGGAGCAGGATGTTTGGATGACTTTCAAAGGGGAAAGAGGCGGCAGAATCTCTTTCTTTTTTTTCAAAAAAGCCTTGTGTATAATCAAACACAGTAAGGAGCATTTTTTAATATGTACAAAAGAGTTTTACTGAAATTAAGCGGGGAAGCTCTTTCCGGTGAAGGAAAGAATTTAAATCCTGAATTTTTACAGAAACTTGCCAAGGAACTCAAGGGGATTGCTGACTCCGGTGTTGAACTGGCAATTGTTGTGGGCGGCGGAAACTTTATCCGCGGAAAGGAAATTCAGGGTCTTGGCATGAACCGCGCTCAGGCAGACTATATGGGAATGCTTGGAACAGTCATTAATGCCCTGGCTGTTCAGAATGCACTGGAAAACGAAGGGGTCGACACCCGCGTGCAGACTGCAGTGGAAATGCCGAGAGTTGCCGAACCTTTTATCTTAAGAAGAGCTTTGCGCCATTTGGAAAAAGGACGCATTGTGATTTTCGGTGCAGGGACTGGTTCCCCTTATTTTTCCACCGATACAACCGCTGCATTAAGAGCATCTGAAATTGGTGCCGATGTCATTTTAATGGCGAAAAATGGAGTTGACGGAGTGTATGACAGTGACCCGAAACTGAATCCGGAAGCCAAAAAATTTGATCATCTGTCCTACATGGATGTTTTGAACAAAGATCTGAAAGTCATGGATTCCACAGCCATCAGCATGTGCATGGACAATGACATCGATCTGCTTGTCTTCAATATGAACGAAGAAGGAAACATCGCCAAAGCGGTCAGACAGGAAGTGGACGGAACCGTTATTTCCAGACAACACTAAAAAATGCTTTCATTTCAAAGCAGAACAAAAGAGGAGAATTAAATCATGGAAAGTATTTACCTTGAAGAAGCCGAAATGAGGATGATGGACGTCATCGAAAACCTCGAAGGCAACATGAAAACCATTCGGACCGGCCGTGCTTCTGCCGGGATGCTGGACCGCGTGCGCGTAGACTATTATGGAGAAATGACGCCAATTAACCAGATGGCTAAAATTTCTGTTCTGGAAGGAACACAGCTGGTGATTAAACCTTACGACCGATCCATGGTCAAACAGATCAACCATGCCATCTCTGCTGCCAACCTGGGTGTGACTCCGCAGGCAGAAGCCGACTGCATCCGCATCAATGTACCGCCACTGACGCAGGACCGCCGTAAACAGCTGGCTAAAGAAGCCAAGAAATACGGGGATGAAGCCAAAGTTGCAATCCGCAACATCCGCCGTGATGCCAACGACGACATTAAAAAGGATAAGGAAGTTTCTGAAGATACTCAGAAAGAATGGCTGGACAACTGCCAGAAACTGACTGATAAGTATATTAAGAAAACAGACAGTATCGTTGAGGCTAAAGAAAAAGACCTCTTGAGCATATAAGCATATAATAGAATCAGAAAACAAAAGCCCAGACTCCGATTTTGGGCTTTTCATCTGTATAGGAAGAAACGAGGTTTAGAAATGAAAGTCATTCCTGAAACTGTCGCCATCATTATGGACGGCAACGGCCGATGGGCCAAAGCCAAAGGGCTGCCCAGAACAGCCGGCCACAAAAAAGGAGCGGATACCGTGCGGACGGTCGCACTGGAAGCCAACCGCCTGGGGATTAAAAAGCTGATTCTGTATGCCTTCTCTACGGAAAACTGGAAGCGTCCGGAAGACGAGATTTCCTATCTCTGCAAGCTGCCGGGGATTTTCTTCAACAGTTATATTAAGGATTTGATGAAAAACAACATCCGGGTGACCTTTGCCGGGGAACTGGAGCGCTTTCCTGAAGATACCCAGAAAACCATCCGCAAAGCCGTGGAACAAACCGCTCATAACACAGGGCTGGAACTTTGCATTGCCATCAACTACGGCTCGAGAAGGGAAATGATTCTGGCGGCTCAAAAGTATGCCCAGGAAGTGGCCGACGGAAAACGGGCCAACGATTTAACTGAAGAGGAGTTTTCCAGCTATCTGTTCATTCCGGAAGAGGTGGATTTGCTCATCCGCACCTCCGGGGAAGAGCGGATCTCCAATTTTCTGCTCTGGCAGATTGCCTATTCAGAGCTGATTTTTGATCCCACGCCATGGCCGGATTTTGACGAAGCGAGCCTGAATGAAGCCCTGGAAGTTTTTGCAGCCCGTGACCGCCGGTTTGGAGGTCTCAAGTGAAAAAGCGCGTACTGACGGCCATTGCTATTATTCTTTTCGTTCTGCCGCCGGTGGCTTTTGGCGGATGGCTTCTGGAAGCTCTGGGCGTCTTTATCGTCATGACGGGATGCTGGGAATGGCTTCATGTGATGAAAGGATCCGACCGGTGGATCTGGAAAGTCTATATTCCAATGGTTCTCTGGATTCTCGGGCTGTATTTTCTGCCTCTGTTTGGCATCCAGATTCCAACTCTGGCTTATTGGATTGCCGGCCTGATCTATTTCTGGTCCCTGCCTGTCTTTATGGAAAGCTTCAGCCAGGAAAACTGCATGGCTGTATTGTCTCTTCTGTTGATTTTTGGGGTGGGATATCTGGCCATGCAGATGCTCATGGCTGAGCACAAATATCTCTGGACGCTGATCTTTGCAACCTATGGAAGTGATACGGGTGCCTTTTTTGCAGGAAAATTTTTTGGAAAGCATAAGATGAATCCAAGAATTTCCCCCAAAAAGACGTGGGAAGGTTTTGCAGGCGGATGGATTGCAGGATTTGTTTTAAGTTTTGCAGTCAGTATGTTATACTCATCCGACATGAACCCCCAACTCAATCTCTGGATCTGCATTCTCGCACCTGTTTTTGCAGAACTGGGAGACCTGTGCTTCTCAAGTTATAAACGAGCTCTTGGCCTGAAGGACTTTTCCAATCTTCTGCCTGGACACGGCGGGGTTCTGGACAGGATTGACTCGCTGATGATGAACTTTCTGCTGTTCGGATTTTTAGCATCGATCCTTCTTTAGAAAGGGTAGTAAACAATGAGCTTTTTGATTGGACTTATTGCATTTCTGATCATGCTGAACGGAATTGTTGTGATCCATGAACTGGGGCATTTTATCATGGCGAAGAAGTTCGGCGTATACTGCAAAGAATTTTCCATCGGCATGGGACCTGCTCTGTATACAAGAATGGGAAAGGAAACTCAGTTTTCCATCCGTGCTCTGCCAATCGGCGGATATGTGATGATGGCCGGCGAAGAAGACGGTTCTCAGGATGAGGATGACGAAGACAGCTGGCTGAAGGACGTTCCCGAAAACAGACGCCTGAACAATAAACCGAAATGGCAGCAGGTCATGATTATGGCTGCCGGTGTTGTCATGAACATTCTTCTGGCGGCGGTTTTGATGATTGGTCTGGCCGCTGCAAGAGGGTATGTCAATACAGATCCTCTTCCCATTGCGGATTCTGTCAACGAAGGATCACCTGCTCAGGCCGCCGGAATGCAGCCCGGAGACAAAATTGTAAAAATTGAAGCTTCGGACGGCAGTGTCATCGAGCCGGAAACACAGAAAGAGATGCTGGAATTCATTCAGTTCCATAAAGATGAATCCACATTCACCATTGACCGGAACGGTCAGATGATGGAGATGAAAATCACTCCAAACGTGGATCCGGACACCCAGATTGCGCTGATTGGAATTGTATCCAAAGCGGAAACAAGACCCATCACTCTGCTGGAGGCGGTTCCGGTAGGACTGAACGAACTGGCCGACAATGCCGCTTCCATTTTTAAAACGCTGGGCATGCTGGTCAGAGGGAAAGGGCTGAACTCTCTGTCCGGACCGGTTGGCATTTACAATGTCACCAGTCAGGTGGTCAGTCTGGGAATTCTTCCCTATATTTCTTTGATCGCTCTGCTGTCACTGAATATTGGAATCTTCAATCTGCTTCCTCTTCCGGCTTTGGACGGAGGACGGATTCTGATCATCGCTCTGGAATCCATTTTCCGGCGCAAAATCCCAACAAAACTGGTGGAAACAGTCATTATCGGCAGTTTTGTGCTCCTTTTTGGAATTATGATCTTTGCCACCTGGAATGATCTTTCCAGACTGTTCTTCTAAACGGGATAACCAATAAAAAATCGGTTCTTTCAGAAACGGAATTCTGAAGGAACCGATTTTCTTTTTGGATGAGATTTGCAGTTTACAGGAAGCAGACAATGGCCGCAAACTGGCAAATGGC
>JABUSF010000015.1:6811-8433 GCA_021443945.1 Ileibacterium sp. | reverse complement strand
GAGATCATCTTTTCCGGCTCCGAAACGCGCAGGCCAGTCAATATGGCCAAAGTGTCGCTGGTGTTTGACAATTCCTCAAAGGTCTTTGATTCCCCCTTTGAAGAAATTGAAATTACCCGTGAAATCCGGCGTGACGGAGAATCCAGCTGCTACATCAACAAAGTCCCGTGCCGTCTGAAGGATATCAATGATCTGGTCATGGATACCGGACTTGGCCGGGACTCCTTATCCATCATTACCCAGGGCAACATCTCCAGCTTTGCCGACGCCAAACCGGAAGAGCGCCGGTCTTTGTTTGAAGAAGCAGCAGGAGTGGCCAAATACAAAAAGAGAAAGAAAACGTCTCTTGCCAAACTGGAAGCTATGGCAGCTAATCTGGAACGGGTCCAGGACACTCTGGATTCTTTGCAGGAACAAAAAGAATCTCTGGAAGATCAGGCCGCCAAAGCCAAAGAGTATCTGGACTGCCGTGATGAACTTTCCGCTATTGAAATCTCCGTTCTGGCCAGCCAGATCGAAGAATGGCAGAACAGCATCACCGAACTGGCCGCTTCTTTGGACGTGCTGAAACTGGAACAGTCCAGCCACAACACCGAACTGCTGCAGAAGGAAGAACATGTGGAGCAGATCCGTCATCAGATTTTCGAGCTGGACCAGCATTTGTCTTCCCTGCAGACCGAATACACCCGGCTGATGGAAGAAAGCTACAGTCTCCAGAAGCGTAAAACGGCTCTGGATGAAAAACGCAAATATGCCCTGGAACAGGCCGATGCAAAAAGCAAGCTGGCCTCTTTAAAAGAACTGACAGCAGAAGCCAAATATGAATATGAAGACCGGCGAAACCGTCTGAACGTACTCATGCAGGAAGCCAGAGTCCATGAAGAGTCCATGCAGAAAACCCAGAGGGAAATCCAGGAATTTTCATCACGGCTTTCCAAACAGCAGTCTTTGCTGCAGTCCCACCAGAACCGAAAGCTCATTGTGGAAAACAAGCTTTCCTCTCCTTACGCACACAAACAGGGCATTCAGGCCATCATGAAAGCCAGAAACTCCCTGGATGGCATTGAAGGGGTCATTGGGGAAATTCTGGAAGGGCAGCCCGGGTATGAGCAGGCTGTCTCCACGGCTCTGGGATCTGCCAACGATCAGATTGCAGCCCGGGATGACCAGTGCGCCCGCAAAGCCATTGGCTTTTTAAAACACGCCAGAGCGGGAAGAGCCACTTTTCTTCCTTTAAATGTGTGCAAGCCAAGATCTCTTTATCCGGATCAGCAGATGATCGCGGAAAAATCCGAAGGGTATCTGGGACTGGCCAATGAGTTTGTAGAAGTTCCAGGCAAATATCTTAATTTAAGAGACCGTTTATTGGGAAACATCATCATTGCAGACAATCTGGAGCACGCTTCAGAGATTGCCAAGCGTCTGCGCCATGCGGTCAAAATTGTCACCCTGGATGGAGATGTCATTCATTCGGGGGGAGCCATGTCCGGCGGCTCTTCCAAAGGAAATTCCTTTTCCTCCGCTGCTTTGAAAAATGAGCTCAAAGAACTCAAGGAGCAGTGCGAAAACGAATCGGCCAATGTGTTCCGACTTCAGCAGGAAATCCGCAAAAAGAATGAAGT
>JABUSF010000015.1:2339-6218 GCA_021443945.1 Ileibacterium sp. | reverse complement strand
GCCATTGCGGAAATGGATGAAACCATGAAAGTGCAGTTCAAGGAGATGTTTGACAAGATCAACGCGGAACTGGACGGCATTTTCAAAGCCATGTTCGGGGGAGGACGGGCCAGTCTTTCTCTGGAAGACCCGGACGATCTGCTCAATACCGGAATCGATATTGACGTTCAGCCTCCTGGAAAAATGGTGAAGAACATTCAGACCTTCTCCGGCGGAGAAAAAGCTTTAATTGCGATCTCGGTTTTGTTTGCTATATTAAAAGCTAGAACAATGCCCCTGTGTATTTTTGACGAAGTGGAAGCGGCTCTTGACCAGGCCAATGTGGAGCGTTTCGCCCGTTATCTGTCCCACTTCAAGGACCAGTCTCAGTTTGTGGTGGTCACCCACCGCCCGGGAACCATGGAACAGTGTGATTCTCTGTACGGAATTACCATGCAGCAGGACGGTGTTTCCACCGTGCTGAAAGTCATGCTCAAGGATGCGGTTCATTTAACAGAGGGCAGGGAGTAGGAAATGGATTTTTTTCAGAAAATAAAAAACGCCTTTGTCAAAAGCAAGGACAAGGATCAGTACTTATCCGGTCTGCAGAAAAGCCGGAAAACCTTTGGTGACCGGATTCAGCAGCTGTCCAACAACTTTCACGGCATCAACGATGAGCTCCTTGAAGAGATCATGATCATTCTTCTTGAAAGCGATGTAGGAATTCACACCGCCCAGAGAATTGTGGATGAGTTCGAAGAAAGAGCCGGAGAAATTAAAAACTATGACTCCATGGCCGATTATCTCGTGGCCATTTTGTACGATGTTTACGATCCGGAAGCGGATGCAGGGATGTACATCAGCGATGATGGTCCAACGGTTGTCATGATGGTGGGAGTCAACGGCTCTGGAAAAACAACCACCACAGCGAAGCTGATTCATTATTATCAGCAGGAAGGCAAAAAAGTGGCCGTAGCGGCAGCCGATACGTTCCGTGCCGGTGCAGTCGAACAGCTGGCCACCTGGGCCGAGCGCCTGAACGCCCCCTGCATTGAAGGCAAAGAAAAGCAGGATCCTGCCAGCGTGGTGGTGGATGCGTGCCGATATGCCAAAGACAACGATGTGGATTTCCTGATCTGCGATACCGCCGGCCGGCTGCAGAATAAAACCAACCTGATGAAGGAGCTGAACAAAATGACCCGTGTGGCCGATCGGGAAATTGACGGAGCGCCTCATGAAACCTGGCTGGTGATTGATGCGACCACCGGTCAGAACGGAATCTCTCAGGCCAAGGAGTTTATTGAAGTGACTCCTGTGTCCGGTATTATCCTGACAAAAATGGACGGAACCGCCAAAGGCGGTGTGGTCATGGCCATCCGGGATCAGCTGGGTGTGCCGGTGCGCTTTTTGGGGCTGGGGGAAACCCCGGATGATCTGCGTCCCTTTGACATTAATTCCTATCTGATGGGAATTGTTAAGGGTCTGGAAGAATAATGGATCATATCCGCGCCAATGAGCTCATGGATCTTTACGGAGCTTTGCTGACGGCAAGACAGCTGGAAATTGTGAAGCTTTACTTTCAGGAGGACTTCTCTCTTTCGGAAATTCAGGAAGAGCTGAGCATCTCCAAAGCCGCCGTTTCCGATGCTTTGCGCAAGTCTGTGCAGTCCATGGAAAAATACGAAGCCATTCTTCATCTGCATCAGAAAAACCAGATGCTTCTTTCCTTAAAAAAGCAGCATCCCGAACTGGCCGATGAAATCGATGCGCTTCTCAGTCTTTAAATTCAGAACAGGCAAGCATGCTTTGTTGCAGTACAGAGCATGCTTTTTTTTGCAAAAGACTGAAAAGATGACGGTCTGCAATTTAAAATAACTTTGGTTTACAGGAGGACAATGCCTTTTTATACTATTGTCTGAACTGTTGAACCCTATGGAGGAAACATGAAAGATCAACTGAAAACTCTCGTTGTCATTCCAGCCTACAACGAAGCTTTAAATATAGAAAAGACCATCACCGATCTGCAGACAAATGCGCCTCAGGTAGATTATGTCGTCATCAACGACGGCTCCAAAGACAACACCCTGGAAGTGCTTGAAAAGAACGGCTATAACTATATCAATGGGTTCCTGAACCAGGGCCTGTTTGGAGCCGTACAGACAGGCTTTAAATACGCCTATGAAAAGGGATACGACATTGCTATTCAGTTTGACGGGGATGGCCAGCATTCTGCAGCCTACATTCAGGATCTGGTGGACGAAATCGAAAAGGGAAGCAACATTGTGATTGGCTCCCGGTTCGTTTCGGAAAAGAAGCCCTGGACAGCCCGTATGGCCGGATCCCGGCTGATTGCTGCCGCCATTAAACTGGTGACCGGAAAAACAGTGCTGGATCCTACCTCCGGTTTTCGGGCTTACGACAAGGCCTGCATTAAGGAATATGCTTTTGATTCCAATATGCCTCCTGAACCGGATACTCTGGTCTACATGTACCGGAAAAAGAAAAAAATCAAGGAAGTGCAGGTACAGATGTCCGAACGCGAATTTGGCGAATCCTACCTGAACCTTCCCAACACAGTCAAATACATGACAAGAATGCTGGTGAGCATCCTGCTCATTCAGCCTTTCAGAAAGGTGTAGTGCGTTATGGGAATTAGACTTCAGCTGGTTTTTATCATCGCCAGCCTTCTGACATTTGTATATGTCATCTTGCGAATTCGAAAACACGGTCTGAACATTGAGGACTCCATTACCTGGATTTTATGGTCCATTCTGCTGTTGATTGTCAGCTTTTTTCCGCAGATCTCCATTTTCGTATCCAATGCTTTGGGGTTCATTTCACCGTCCAACTTTATCCTGGTTCTGTTTATTTTCTTTCTTTATATTATGGTCTTCACTCAGAACATTGAGATTTCCAAACTGAAAGGAAAACAGCAGGATTTAATTCAGAAACTGAGCCTGATCGAACATGATCAGCGTGCGGCAGCCGAAAAGGCGTCCAAAGAAGAAGCATAAGTATGAACTGGATCCTGACATTTCTGTTCTGGGCGGCTTCCTTTCTGGAATTTGAATTTCTGGGATACGCCGCCAATCATTTGCTGAAATCAAAAACCGGTATTGTCCGCAACTGGATTACCGGTTATTTTGTATTTTTTCTTTTTACCATGCCTATGGGGCTTGCCGGACAGTTTTACTATCCATCCTGGACAGAATACTTCTGGCTTCAGTTTCTCATCCTGGCAGCCGTCAACTTCGGCTTTGGCTTTTATCTTCATAAAACAGGACGCTTAAACACGTTTGTGCCAAAGGTAAAAGAGTTTTTTACCAAAGATTCTCTGCTGACAGTTTTGAAAAACAACTGGTTTGGCCTGCTGTTTATCGCGTTCTGCATGTCTTTGACCATCAGCTCCCAGTTTGGGGTCATGGGCACCAACTATGACGACTATTACTACATCGGAAAAATGGTCAATCTGCAGGGAGCCCCCCAAACCTTTATTGAAAACTACAGCAATGGCTCTTTGATGAATCCGGTGAAAGTGGATATGACCCGGGTGATCAACACCTACGAATCCACCTACGCCTGGCTGTCCAGCCTGAGCGGGATCTATCCTGCTTTCTTTGCCAGAATCAGCATGAGCGGCATTCAGCTTTGCCTGTTTTACTTTCTGTGCAGAGAGATCGGTGCTTTGTTTGTGTGCCGTCAGAACGCCCAGTTTGTCATTGCTCCTTTTGCCCTGTTTTTTATCCCGGATGCCTTCTGGCAGACGCTCAGGGATGAGATCGGATGGGGGATTTATGTCTTCGACTTCTGGCAGTTTGTCAACACACCATATTACGGCGGCAGTGTGGTCCGGATGTCTGGATTCCTTGCTCTGTTTTATTTCAGCATGGATCTGCTGAA
>JABUSF010000015.1:0-2268 GCA_021443945.1 Ileibacterium sp. | reverse complement strand
TTTCCAATCTTTGTTTTGTTTGCAGTGGGAATTGTTCTGGTCAAAATGGTCAATACGGCCTGGAAATGGGCCTGGAAAAAGAAGGTTCTTTGGGTGGTTGGCGCCATCGTTTTGCTGGCAGCCGCCTTTGGAATCGGGTACGTGATCTGGACCAGCAATCAGTGGCTGACCCTTCCTGAGACGGAAGTGTTCGATCAGTACAACTCCTTTATCCTGCATTACACCACCCACAACTACAGCCAGGACGTTCTGCTCAAAGTGGCTCCCTATGTGCTGGTGGCCTGTCTGCTGATCTGTCATAAAGAACTGCAGAGAAGCTATCTGCTGCTGTCCGGTTTTCTGTACTGTTTCCTGTATATGTTCCCGTTTCTTGGCATTATTGGATATCTGTCCTTTGGCCTTGGGTTTGTCTCATTCCGAACGGCTTCGGCCATGCAGATGATGCTCTTTCTGGCTTCAGGCATTCTGGCGGTGAAACTGTTTGGCAGCTGGAAGTATTCCTATGGATTTGTCTCTGTGGCTGCAGCCGGCTTTCTGGCAGCCGTCATGACGTTCTTCTTAAATGGACAAACCTATTTTTCACAAATCAACGTCCAGGCCGGCGGTGTCTCTCCCTATGGATGGGATTTCTCCAGACTGATCGACTTTAATACGGACATGGTGCCCGATGTGGCCAGGGAAATCGGGGATTATTTCAACAGCCTGCCTTACGGCAATTACCGGCTGGTTACACCGATCACCATTCCAAACGGGGATGTGAAATTTGAAAACGCCAACTTCCTGTTTGTGTCCAACCGGATTGAGCTGGTGTCTCCAAGAGAGGAGAACATCTTCACCATGGACAACCGGCAAAGCTTCTTTGATTTTATGAGTTCCGGCGAGACGGATCCGGAAACAGCTCTGCGCTGGATGGAACAGCATGACATTCATTATGTTCTGACCAGTTCCGAAAAAGCCAAACAGATTATGGAAGACTACGGCAACCCCGTCGTGTTGACGGTGGATACCAAAGGAAGGGGACCCCTTTATCTGGTCAAAGTGGGAGAACCAAAAGCTTAATCCGCTTTTGGCATCCCGAAGCATCTTTCAAAAGCAGCTGCCATTTGGCCGGCTGCTTTTAAATTGCTGAAAAATGAAAAGAAATAAAGTAGCGCCCATAAATTCCATGGGGTATTCTAATTAAGATTTTTATTTCATAAATTGAACTGGCGCGGTCCCTTTCAGGATCCGCTGCTTTTGACAGGATTGTAGATAGATATGAATTGGATTTTAACTTTACTGTTCTGGGGGATTTCTTTCCTGGAATTTGAGCTGCTTGGAAAAGCGTGCAATACCGTTTTTGGCTATCGGGCCGGAATCATTAAAAACTGGCTTGCCGGTTACTTTGCCTTTTTTCTGCTGACGCTGCCCCTGGGGTATCTGGCGCAGATCATCCATTTCTCCTGGAGTCTTTACCTATGGCTTCAGACTCTGGTGATCATCGCAGCCGATGCGGCAGCCCTTTTCTGGCTGTGGCGCAAAGAAGAACTTCCCGCCATGATCGAAAGCGTCCAGTCTTTTTTCACCTGGCATGGCCTGAAAAAGGCTTTTGCGGAAAACTGGTTTGGCCTGGTCTTTATTGGAGCGGCGATGTATTTGCTGATCAGCAATCAGCTTGGCATTTTGGGAACCAACTATGACGATTATTTCTACATTGGAAAAATGGTCAATCTGCAGGGAGCAGACCATCTGTTTCTGGAAGATTACTCCACGGGAGCTCCTGCAGCGGCAGCCGGCATAGACATCGCCCGCTTTGTAAATACCTATGAACTGAGCTATGCCTATTTAGGCTCGCTGTTTGGCATTTACCTTCCGTTTTTTGCCAGGGTGGCCATGAGCGGAATGCAGTATCTTCTGTTTTACTTTCTGGTCAGGGAAGTGGCCGCCTGCTTTGTCTCCCGCAAAAATGCCCAATATGCCATCGCCGGATTCTTGATTTACTTCATACCGGATGCGTTCTGGGAATATTACCGGAAGGATGCAGAAATAGCCGTGTATTCCTATGACTTCTGGCAGTTTCAGTGCACCCCGTACTACGGCTCATCTGTAGTCCGTATGTCCGGTCTGTTTTCCCTGTTCTATTTCAGCATTCCGCTGCTGAAAAAAATAGAATGGCCCAAAATCCTCTGGATGGCCATTGTCACTCTGGTGCTGCTGAGCTTTTCCACAGGGGTGATTCCCATCTTCGGACTGTTTGCTCTGGGCATTGGCATGGCCAAATGCTTTACC
>JABUSF010000014.1:35053-36331 GCA_021443945.1 Ileibacterium sp. | reverse complement strand
CCAACTCCTTCTGAAAGATAAAAAAACCGTCCCGGTTAAGAGGACGGATCAACTTCTAATGATGTTTCTTTGTTTTTTCAATTTCTTCTTCTTCTGCAGCCTGTGCATAGCGGGCAATGATTTTTTGTACCAGAGGGTTGCGGACCACATCGCTTTCGTTCAAATACTGAATGCAGATGCCGTCAATGCCTTCCAGAATGGAGCAGGCTTCCAGCAGACCAGAGTCTTTTTTCTTGATCAAATCAATCTGAGAAATGTCTCCGTTGATGAACATTTTGCACTGACGTCCCATTCGGGTCAGAAACATCTTCATCTGTGCCCGGGTTGTATTCTGGGCTTCATCCAGAATCACGATGGCTTCGTTGAGGGTACGCCCGCGCATGAAAGCCAGCGGAGCAATCTGAATAACTTCTTTTTCAATGTAGCGTTCCACGGTTTCGGTTCCCAGCATTTCGTTCAGGGCATCGTATAACGGTCTTAGATACGGATCGACCTTTTCCTTCATATCTCCTGGCAGAAAGCCAAGGTTTTCTCCTGCTTCCACCGCTGGTCTTGTCAGAATAATTTTGGAGATGTTCTCCCGCTTGAGCTGATCCACAGCATAAGCGACGGCCAGATATGTTTTGCCGGTCCCAGCCACACCGGAGGCAAACACAATTTCATTGTTTTTGAAAGCTTCCACCAGAGCGGCCTGGTTGGCTGTTTTTGGATAAATCAGCTTCCCGTTTTTGCAGCGCAGCACCGGCGCCTGACCTTCCTGGGAAAACAGAGGGGCATCGCTTAAGACAGACAAGGCGATTCGGCCGGTCTCTTCCTTGTCCAGGGAACCTTTGGAATTGAGTACATCCAGACACTGCTGCAGAGCCTCAATGGTTTTGTCAATGAGTCTTGGGTTTTCCGCCTCAATGCGAATGGTGTCGTTTTTCAAATACAGTTTGACCTGCAGTTCCCTTTCCAGAACTTTCAAATTTTCATCGTGAAAGCCGACCAGTCCCACGATGGTATCGTAATCCAGATTATCCAGTTCGATATCATGAATTGGCATGTGGAAATCATCTCCTTTTTGACCATTATATCATCCGCATTTCCGCTCAAAACAACAGTCAGTTGCCCGTTTATGCCCAATAAAAAAACCAGCTTTCGCTGGTTCGTTGCTTATTTGCCTCTTCTTGCTTTGCGGGCAGCTTCGGATTTCAGTTTCTTCTTCACACCCGGTTTAACATAGTATTCTCTTTTGCGAGCTTCAGCAAGGGTACCGTTGCGGGATACCTGACGCTT
>JABUSF010000014.1:33139-35032 GCA_021443945.1 Ileibacterium sp. | reverse complement strand
AGCTGCTCGTTTTCTTTCAAAACTACTTTTGGCATTTGACACAACCCCCTTCCTGAAATGAACAAATTTATTATACGCATTGAGCTATGAATTACAAGAGTTAAGAACAAAATTCCGTACGGTCGGCTGCCATTTATGACAAATTAGGCGGCAAATGTATCTTGATACGCAAAGATTCAATCTAAATCAGTCACATTTTGCAAAATTATCCTTTTGAAGAACACGCTCCAGGGATGCAATGCTCAAATCTGACGTTTCATTGAGATGGAAGTATTTCATAATGGCCTGGGCATCCATGTCAATGGTGACACCAATGGCCACATCTCCTACGCGGATCTTTAAATTGGCAGCATCAATTCCCAGAGACTCGGAAATAGAGGACTGCAGAAGACTGTTGGCCGCATCCCCCATCGCCTTAAAGGAACTGGTATCTTCCATGCCAAAATAAGTGGCCGGCATATAGATGTCCATCACCATATGCTCCACTTGAGATTTTTTGGTGGGAGCCGTCATTTCAATGGTGATGTTCATAGCATCCACATCGGCTTTGCAGGTGCGGGTGACAGGTCCGCTCTGGCTGTCCCCCGTCACGGCTGAAACAACCGTATCGGCTGTTCTGGAGAGGATGGAGTTTTGATAGGAACCTGTCAGCATCAAGGTCAGAGCACTGACGCAGATCACACCAGCTGCAATTCCGGCAGCCGCCCAAAGTTTGGTTTTTTTTCTTTTGTCTGCTGCCATCAGCGCAGTAAACACAGGTTTTTCCGGTTTGCTGGAAGGTCTTGGCGGCATGGTTTCCGGCAGAGCCTGAATATAATCCGTGCTGGTCAGGTCCGTATGGCAGACGGAACAGTACCGATCCTGGCCGGAAACAGGTGAATGGCATTTTGGGCAGTTTTTCATAATCATTTTCCTTTTTTCTTTTCCTATTCTAACAGGTTTGTTTCAAATCTCTTAAGACAACAGAAAAGCAGCCTGTCGGCTGCTGTATGGCTAGTGTTCCTTCATGGTCCGGTGAATGCATTCAATAGCGGCTTTGTTGTCTCCCATCCATGGGGTTCTGCCGGTGGCAGAATACATGTACGGTTCATCCCCTTTTCCAAGAATCAGGACGGTATCTCCGTCTCTGGCCGACTCAATGGCCTGACGGATGGCTTCATACCGTTCTGGAATAAAGGAGACGCTGGCTTCATGAATGCCTTTGCGGATTTCGTCGGCAATCTCTTTGGGGTCTTCGTCTCTTGGATCATCTTCTGTCAGATAAATCACATCACAGTACTGATCGGCAAGCTGTCCAAAGACTTTGCGTTTGGCTTTATCCCGTTTTCCGGCCGATCCAAAGACAGAGATGAGTTTTCGGCCGTTTGCGGTAATAGAACGTCCGAATTCCATCATTTTTTCCATTCCATCGGGTGTATGGGCAAAATCGACGATGACATGATAGCCCTGTCCTTCTTCAATTTGCTCCATGCGGCCGGCAATCTGCGGAATGCTTTTGGAAAGCTCAATCAGTTTCAGCAGATCGCTTCCGGTTTCATGGCAGGCTGCCAGAGAAGCCAGCAGGTTGTATACGTTGAATTCCCCCACCAGGTTGGATTTGATGTGATAAATCTGTCCTTTATACACCAGGTCAAACTGAATGTTGTCCTGATTGATCTCTACATTAATGCCCCGGTAGTCGGCTTCCCGTTTCACCCCGTATGTAACCGTACGGGCCCGGCTGGCATTTTTCAGTTCTTCAAATTTTGGATCATCCACGTTCAAAACAGAAACGCCGTCCTTTTTGACACGCTGGGAAAACAGAAGCGCTTTGGCATTGAAATAGTTTTCCAGGGTTCCATGGAAATCCAGATGGTCATAGGTAAAGTTGGTAAAGACCGCCACATCGAAATC
>JABUSF010000014.1:29964-32093 GCA_021443945.1 Ileibacterium sp. | reverse complement strand
GTTGCAGCCGGACTGAATGGGGATGTGCAGATGCGGCAGGATTCTTGGATTGGAGGCCATTAAATCCAGCAGTTCATCGGATACTTCCGTAATTTCAATGGAAGAAATCCGGAAGCAGACATTCTCGTTGGTGGCTTCCAGCAGCTCTTTCAGCAGCTGCGCCAGATTTTCCTTGCGGAAAGAATACCGCCCCGTATGAATTCCTGTCAGAACGATTTCCAGATGGCCTTTGTCGGCCAGAGATTTGGCGATTTCCACAACCTGAGAAGGCATCTGAGAGCGTTCCGGTCCTCTGGCCAGCGGAATCTGGCAATAAGCGCAGTACTGGTTGCATCCGTCCTGAATCTTCAAAAAGGCCCGGTGCTGGCCTTCAAACGCGCCGATGGGCATGCTTTCAAAATCCACAATGTTTTCAATGCGCTCCAGGGCTACATCTGCTTTTTTCTTTTCCAGCAGCTTGGCGACCTGAAGAGCAATTTCGTTTTTGTGGGCTGCCCCGATCAAAAGATCCGCCTGAAGGTCCCTTCGGATTTCCTCTTCCATGGTCTGGGCATAGCAGCCGACAACTGCCAGAATGGCATCCGGGTTTTCCTTGCGGGCTTTTCTGATTTTCTGCCGGCTTTTGCTGGCAGCAGTATTGGTTACCGTACAGGTGTTGATGATGACAACATCTGCCGGGGTATGGTCTGTTTTTGGCTGCAGATGGAGCTTTTCCATCTGCTCTTTATAAAACTGGGATTCGTACTCGTTGACTTTGCATCCCAGGGTAATAATGTCAAACGTCATTTCGATTATGATTTCTCCTGATTTCCAGGCAGATGAGACTGATATTCCACCACGGAAAGAGCATAGCAGGCGGCGGTTTCCGCCCGCAGAATCAGATCCCCTAAAGAACACGGGAAAAAGCCCTCGGATTCAAGAGCTTCCACTTCCTGTAGGGTGAATCCTCCTTCCGGACCGATGGCAATCGTAACGGAATCAGGCATCATCTGCAGATAGTTGGCAATGTGGTTGCTTCCGTCTTCCTTGGAATAGCAGACCAGATTGCATTTGGATTTAAATTCTTTCAAAGATGGAATGGTCTGTACCGGTTCCAGCAAAACAGGATCCACCCGGTTGCACTGCTTGGCAGCTGCTTCAAGAATTGCCTGCCAGCGCTGCATCTTTTTCTCCATTTTCTTTTCCTCAATGGAGACCACCGTATTGCGGCAGGTAAAAGGAACAATGCGGCTGACACCAAGTTCAGCAGCTTTTTGAAGCATCCATTCCCATTTGTCTGCCTTAATCAAAGCCGCACACAGCGTAACATCGACCATACGGGGACGAACTTCCTCCCTGCCAAAAATATACAGCTCCGGTTTCTGTTCGCATCTGGCCAGAAATACTTCTCCCTGACTGACAACCCGAACGGTTTCCTTGCTGGATGTTCGAAGCACATCGAACAGGTGATGAGCTTGTTTGTCATCCAGAAAGACAGTGGTATTGAGCTGCAGAGGCTCCTGAACAAAGACCTGTTTCATGTTTTAATCCCCGCTGTTTTCACTGGCTGCTGCCAGAAGTTTTTTTACATCATAGGATTTGAGCTTTTTGTATTCTCCAGGCTTCATGCCTTCCAGATCCAGATGCCCAAACCGGCTGCGGTGCAGTTTGCGCACTTTGCAGCCGAAGGCTTCCATCATTTTTTTGACCTGATGGTTTTTGCCTTCGTAAATGATCAGGATCAGCTGCATGCGCCCTCTGGTATAGTCCTTGTTTTTAACGATGATTTTGGCAGGCGCAAACTTTTCTCCATCATAGGAAAACCCTTTGCGGATTTTGCGAATGGCTTCTTCATCCAGCATGCCCTCAATGTTGACTTCATATGTTTTGGGCAGATGGTATTTTGGATGAATCATGGCATTGGTAAAGGAGCCGTCATTGGTTGCCAGCAGCAGACCGCTGGTGTCATAGTCCAGACGTCCCACCGGATAAATGCGCTCTCCTTTAGGCAGGTAGTCCATGACGGTGCTTCTGTCTTTGTCATCGGTCACTGTGGAAAGAGTTCCTTTTGGCTTGTACAGAATGTAGTAAACCTTCTGTTCCTTTTCCAGGCGCTGACCGTTGACCACCACATCGTCATTTCCGCTCAC
>JABUSF010000014.1:23913-29938 GCA_021443945.1 Ileibacterium sp. | reverse complement strand
CCGTTGACTTTTACTTTTCCTTCCAGAATCAGCTGTTCGGCTTTTCTTCTGGAACAGATTCCTGCTTCTGCAATGACTTTCTGCAGTCTTTCCATGTTTTAATCCTCCAGATTGGAAGAGAACAGTTCCTGCTGCTCTCTTGGTTTTTCAATTTCAGGCAGCTGATCCAGACTGTCCAGGGCAAAAGCATCCATGAAACCATCTGTGACGGTATAGAGCAGCGGATTTCCCACGGCACTGGAACGCTCTTTGGCCTCAATCAGTCCCCGAAGCTGAAGCTTTTTCAGCATCGCTTCACAGCTGACTCCCCGGATTTCCTCAATTTCCACCCGGGTCACTGGCTGACGGTAGGCAATGATGGCTAAAGTTTCCAAAGCTGCAGCAGAGAGCGTGGGGGCTTTAATATCCTCATACAGCCGTTTGGCATACTCAAACACGTTTTCCTTGGACACCAGTTTCCAGCGGGACGCATAACAGGCCAGCTCCACGCCCCGGTCTGGACTGCTGCAGTCTTTCTGCATCTCGAAAAGAATCTTTTCGATATCCTCCCTTGTATAGTCCTGCAAAGTGCTCTGCAGCTGGATAATCGATAAGCCTTCTTCTCCGGCAATGTACAAAAGTCCTTCCACAAGAGCTTTTAATTCGTGATTGTCTGAAGCCATATTGTCTCCTTGTCATCGATAGTATAAGTCAGTTTGTTCATATGAATCATTTCCAGCACCGCTAAAAATGTCACAATGATTTCATGCAGCCGGCGGCAGTCGGCACAAAGGGTTTCAAACCGCACCGGCATGGCCAACGAAGGAAGAAGCTCTGCCAGCTGGGCAATTCGCTCCTCTGCAGACAGCTCCTTTACCTGGATGGTTGTTTCATAGGGCTTAATGACCGCATGCCTGCGGAGCACCCGCTTCATGGCTTTGGAAAGTTCATAAATATTCAGTCCTTCCAAAGAACCTTCCTCTTTCGGAACGGACCATTCCTCCACCAGAGAGGAGACCATGCGGCTGACGTGCTTTTGCCGGTCCTCTTCGAATTCCTTTAAGGAAGCGGCTGCTTCCTTGTACCGCTGATATTCCACCAGGCGGGCCACCAGTTTGTCCCGCTGATCTTCTTCATAGCCGGCATCCAGCTCCGCTTCCTTTTTTGGCAGCAGCTTTCTGGATTTGTATTCCAGCAAAGAGGCGAATTCCACCATATATTCACTGGCAGCATCCAGTTTATCAATATAGGTCTGAATGTAGCTGCAGTACTGTTCCGCAAGGATCTGCAGATCCAGATCAAACAAATCCAGCTTGTTTTTCGAAATCAGATGCAGCATCAGATCCAAAGGACCTTCAAACTGGTTCAGGCTGACTTTAAATTCCATGGAGTGCCTCCTTTTTGCCCTCAAAGTTTCCGCAGGTTCCTTTCATGGGAACCCTAAAGTTCTATTCTATGCTCTTCGGTTTATTTTAGCATCTTGAAATCCCCTGTTGATCGCGCTTACTTTTTGGGCAATCTTTTTTGATCTCTTTTCAATTTTTCAACAAAAATGCGGATCGAATCCAGCTTATGATAGAATGACACCACCAAAGGAGGAAGTCTTATGAAACGTGCTGCAGTTTTTTTAGCTCTCGCTTTATTCCTTCTTCTGGTGGTGCAGCCAAATCTGCACACCAAACCGGCACAGCCCGCTGTCCGGGTGCCGGAATATACAGAAACGGTGAAAACCAACGACGATGTCCAGTCCAGAACGTCTGAAAGCAAATCCGTCATCGTCATTGATCCGGGACGGGGCGGATCGGATGTGGGATACAATGCTCCTGGAAAGCTGGCCGAAAAGGATTTGGCCATGTCTCTGGCCATCAGCATCGGAGATGCTTTGGAAAAAGCGGGATATGAAGTTTATTATACCCGCTGGTATGATGACATCGGTTCCTTTGGTTCTGAAACGGAAAGTGATATGTTCCGCCTGGAGGAAGCCAGCAGCCAGAATGCCAATTACCTTCTGGCACTGCGGTTCAACACCGATGCGAATACTCTTCAAAAAGGCTTTTCCATCTTTACCCAGCCAAACAACGATCAGCTGGATGCTTTAAGCAAGCAGCTGGCGGCTCAGATCCAGTCGACCAACTATTCCCAGTATTTGGGACTGGATAACGATCATTATTCCAATTTCGGCATTCTGTCTTCCAAAGAGATGCCGGCCGTGCTGATTCAGATGGGTTTTTTAACCAACAGCGATGATTATGACAAACTGTCTGATTCAGCCTTCCAGACAAAACTTGCAAATGCCATCAGCCAGGCTTTTCTTGATTCCATCAACTAAGAAGCCTGGCTTCTTTTATGCGGTCATTTCCAAAAGGCCTGAAAGTTTCTTTCCTTATATCTGAAAACTCTTTCAACCAAAATTGGCTTTGTGCTAGGATAAAACCAAGGTGATGTTATGGAAGATCGACTGATTTACAAAGGGAGAATCTTTGAACTCGTTCAGAAAGACGTGATCCTCAATGGGAAAAAAGAGCAGAGAGATTTGATCATCCACAACGGCGGTGTTGCTTTGTGTGTGGTCAAAGACAATCAGCTGCTTCTTGTTTCCCAAAGCCGCACCGGCGCCGGATGCCGGACGCTGGAAATTCCCGCCGGAACTTTGGAACCGGGAGAAGATCCGGCAGAATGCGGAAGAAGAGAGCTTAACGAGGAAGCGGGACTGGAATGCGGAGCCATGAAGCTGATTACAGCTTTCTGGCCTACACCGGGATATGACACGGAAGTCATTTATGTCTATGACTGCCAGGATCCAAGACCGGCAGCTGTGCGCAGGCCCATGGACGAGACCGAAGACATTGAAATCGAGTGGATGGATCTTGATCTCGCTGCAAAAAAGATCGAGGATGGTTCCATCCGGGACGGCAAAACGATTATTGCCGTTTACTACAGTCTGCTTCAAAGGCAGACCGCCTGAAAAAAAGAGAGAGAGATTGGAAAGGAATGGATATCTGAATGAAAAACTTTGTTTTTATTTCGCCGAACTATCCTTCAAACTACTGGATGTTTGTCCGGGGTTTAAAGAAATACGGTGCCAGAGTTCTCTGCGTCATTGATACGCCTTATGAAAGCCTTCATGAAGAACTGAAGAAGAACATGGACGAATGCTATAAAGTGAGCAGCTTCAACAACTATGATGAAGTGTTCAAAGCCGTCGCCTATTTCTCCTACAAGTATGGAAAGATCGACTGGATCGAATCCAACAACGAAGCGTGGCTCATGCTCGATGCCCGTTTGAGAGATGACTTTCATGTAACGACCGGTTTTACATCTGCCCGTGTGGAAGAACTGCAGTCCAAATCTGCCATGAAAAAATACTATGAGCAGGCTGGACTTGCCACGGCTCCCTATTGTCTGCCAAAGAGCCTGGACGAATGTCTTGAATTTGCCGGCAGATTCGGTTATTCCCTGGTTCTTAAACCGGATCACGGTGTAGGTGCCAGCTTCACTTATCACATTCATAACGAAGAAGAAATGAGAAAATACTGGGAAATGAGCCAGCAGTACCATCTGGAAATGATTCTGGAAAAATACATCACCGGTGATGTCATTACGCTGGACGGCGTTGTCGACGGCAATGGTCAGATTCAGTTCCTTGCCTCCATGGATTATGTATCCAACTGCATGGATTCCGTACAGAATCAGGATTCCATCGGAAGCTTCTATCACTTTGATGTCCCTGAAAACTATCGGCAAATTGCTCAGAATGTCATTACTTCCTTTGACTTGAAAAACCGCTTCTTCCATGGCGAATATTTCCGCCTGAACGAAAACATGATGGGCATTGGCACCAAGGGCGATCTGATCGGCCTGGAAGTCAACTTCCGTCCGCCAGGAGGATTTGCACCGGATCTGATCAACTATACCTACGATGTAGACATTTACGATATCTGGGCAAAAGTATTGATGACCCAGGATACCAGCATCCATGATAATGCTAAATATTCTGCCGGCTTTGTAGGCCGCCGAAACAGTGTCAACTACCGCTATTCCCTGGATGAACTTTTAAGCAAGTACAAAGATGAGCTCATCGGAGTGGAATACCTGGATCCTGCATTTGCAGCCACCATGGGGGATGTGACCATTAAGGCCCGCTTCGTCAACACCGACAGAAGAAATGAGTTTTACCAGGATACTTTTGAAAGAAGCTGATTTAATTGATTATAAAATTTGACGTTTTCGCCAATCAACTGGACCGGGATATCCCTGTTCACATGTATCTGCCAGACAATTACATGAATGAACACAAGGACTATCCGGTCCTTTATATGTTTGACGGACACAATTTGTTTTTAGATGAAGATGCCACCTACGGCAGAAGCTGGAGACTGCGCCAGGAAATTCCCGGCGTCTTTCCNNNTGATTGTGGTGGGCATTGAGTGCAGCCATCACGGCTATGACCGCCTGGCTGAATATGCGCCATACGCTTTTTATGACAAGGAGTTTGGCAAGGCCTTTCCAGGGCATGGCTCCATGACCATGGATTTTATCCTTTCAGATCTCAAGCCCTACATTGACGAGCACTTTCCCACCAAGCGGGGACGCATGCACACATGGATCGGGGGAAGCTCCTGCGGAGGTCTGATGGCACTGTATGGCCTGTATGCCTATTCCAGTACCTTTTCCAAAGGACTGGTCATTTCCCCGTATATTGTTCCCAGCCAGTCTGCCATTCTGGCCGGCATTGCTTCCAGCTATATTAAGCACCCCTCTTCGGCCTATATTTCCTGGGGGGCTGCGGAAGGAAGCCGCGGACATGAATTTGTAGAGGAAACCAAGGCGATTACAGAGATTTCCAACCTTCTGCTCAAAAAGGGTGTGAAGCTGGAGTTCAACTTAAAGATGTATGGACGGCACTGCGAGGAAGACTGGCAGAAAGAAGCTCCTGAATTCCTGGAGTTTCTGAAATGAACCGCAGCGTGATCAGCAGACGGATTCCCGCTTTTGACGGGCGGGAAATCTGCATTTCCGATATTCATGGAGACTATCACGCTCTGAGAGCTCTGCTTGAAAAAGTAAACTACAAACCCGGGCAGGATCGTTTGATGCTGTTAGGGGATCTCATGGAAAAAGGCGGACCGAATTTAAAGCTGGTTCGCTTTTTGATGGAGCTTTCCAAACAGGAACATGTGTTCATCTTGATGGGCAACTGTGACTTTGTGGCCAAAAACGTTTTGTTTTCCTATCGTCTGGACTTTCTGCTGGAACAGCTGCTGAGCCGTCCCAACTCTTTGATCCATGAGATGGTCAAGGAAGCCGGACTGGAAGCCGTGGATGAACAGACCGATATGGATGTTCTGGCGTATGAACTTCGCAGACGGTATTTAAAAGAGCTGTGTTTTTTAAACGATCTGCCCCAGGTGCTGGAAAGCCCGGAACGGATTTACACCCATGCCGGTCTTCTGAATGAAACGACGTATGCCTCTGATTTTAAATATGTTCTGACCTATCCTTTGTTTGGCAATACCGAACAGAGGTTTCAAAAAGCGGTTGTCTGCGGCCATATGCCGGTGACGGAATACTGCAAAACCAAAGCCAGTTTCACCCCCCGCTATCATGCCGCTTCCAACATTTACTCCATTGACGGAGGCAACCAGGTGAAAAAAGGCGGGCAGCTGAACGCTTTGATGTTTGAAGGTTCATCTGTATCTTCCGAGTCCGTAGACTTTCTGCCGAAGGTGGAAGTGCTGAAGAGCACCCATCCCCAAAATCTGTCTCCGTTTTTTATCACCTTCAACAAAGGACAGCTCAACGTACTGGAAGAGCGTTCCGGTCAGATTCTGGCTTACTCTCCCTATTTGAACCGCCGTTTCTGGATGGATTCATCCTTTTATGTGGATGGAAAAGGAACCGACTTTACCAACTATGAAATGCCTCTTGCCAAAGGAGAAACCGTAAAGCTGGTACAGACCTACGGAAACAAAGCCCAGATCAAGAAAAACAGCGTTTTAGGCTGGACGGATCTGGACAATTTAGACTGGAAAGGAACTCGAAATAC
>JABUSF010000014.1:20359-22704 GCA_021443945.1 Ileibacterium sp. | reverse complement strand
TGCCTGGATGGCCTCCATACATTCATACCTCCTTCTGTCAGATGCTTTTATTATGATCCCGGCCGAACTCAGGTTCAATACGGGAAAAAAAGAAGCCCGGCAATTGCCGGGCCGATGGTTTAGATTTTTGTGACAGCGGTGGTGATTTCTTCTACTTCTTCCTGAATGGTCTGCGCTTGAATGGATTTGGCCATCGCCTCCTGGAGGTACACTTTCAAATACTCGACTTCATCCGGTTTGGTATGCCATGAGGACACCAGACGAATGATGTAGTCATTGTCCCAGCGGCTCCAGATTTCGAAATCCACTCTTTCCTTCAGATACTGATACTGAATTTCGTTGAGAACCACAAAGGTCAGATTGGTGTTGCTCTTCATATAGAGAGGATAGCCCAGTTTAATGATCTCATTCTGGATTTCTCTGGCCATATCATTGGCATGTTTGGCACAGCGGTAAAAATCGTCGTTTTCAAACAGACCGATAAACTGAAGGCCAATCAGCCAGCCTTTGGCCAGGATGGCGCCGCTCTGTTTCTGAGAGAAACGGAAGTAATTTTTCAGTTCCGGATTGGTGATGCAGACGGCTTCTCCAAACAAAGCACCGTTCTTTGTTGCTCCAATGGTAAAAACATCACACCATTTGGCCAGATCGTTTAAGGTATAGTCCACTCCGCTCATCAGGGCCGTTCCCATACGGGCACCATCAATGAACATGTATAAATTGTATTTCTGGCAGACGGCGTGCAGTTCTTCCAGTTCCTTGCGGGTATAGACCGTTCCCATTTCCGTGGTGTTGGAAATGTAAACCAGCTTCGGCACCAGCAGGAAACTGATGCGGTTTTCAATGTCCTGAATCAACCGTTCCACCGCTGCAGCGGTCAGTTTTCCGTTGGCATGGGGCACTGGAATAATTTTATGTCCGGCGGCTTCAATGGCTCCTGCTTCGTGGATGTAAATATGTGCGGTGTCGCAGGAGATGACAGCCTGATAATGCTTCAGCAAATGACGGATGACTGAGATGTTGGTCAGTGTTCCGCTGACGACAAACTGAATGTCTGCTGGCGTATCTGGAAACTTGGACTGCAGAATTTCTGCGGCCTTTTTGCTGTAGTTGTCTTCTCCATATCCTGGGTTGGATTGATCGTTGGATTCAATCAGCAGCTTCATCACAGGCTCAATACAGCCCTGACCGTAATCATTTCTAAAAAACACCATAATCCAAATTCCCTTCCCTTTCCTATCTTCAAATTCTTATTTCAATACAGCAGCCGAATAGGGCGGCATGTAAAGTTCATTGTTTTCCAGCTTCATTTCGCCGGCATCGGTCAGCAGCAGTCCCCCCAGTTCACAGGGCAGACCTTTGATTTCAACTCCGTCCAGGTTCACTTTCTGTTCTTGATCCGAGAGGTTGAACACCAGAACCACATTGGAATCACCGGCATCTTTCTGAACGGCCAGAACATCTTCTGTTGTCAGTCCGTCCAAAATATTCATTGTGCCGGAAGAAACAGCAATAAAGGAGTCCCGAAGCCGAATGGCCTGACGGACAAAATTCAAAATGGAATCCCCATTTTTATTCTGTTCTTCCATGGAACCAAAGACAAGATTCACAGCATTTCCGCTTTTGTCTTCTGTCTTCCCGTTTTTAGAGATCGGCTTATAGAAGCCGTCGGTTACAAAATCCACAGCGTCTTTCTGCAGTCCGATTTCATCCCCTGCAGAGATGAACACCTGACCGCTCATCAGCAGATGAAGGGCAAGAGCCATTTTCAGCTGCGGAAGGCGGTTTTCTGTTTTTAAAAGATCCAGTGTATAGGAGTCACTGTTCAAAAACACAGCCTGATTGGAAGCTTTCTGCTCCTGATGCTTCAGGGCTTCTCCCAGCTCTTTGGCATTCATGGTTCCAGTGACCGCTTTGACGATGTAGCCTTCGGCTCCAGAATATCCGGGAATGGCCAGACTGGCTTTAAGCTGCTGCATGGGTTCCTCATAGGGATCTGCACTGGCGACTACCGTGGCATCGCTTTTTCTGTCCTTGATTTCATCGTACAGCCAGTTGACAAAGTCTACATTTTTTTGGGGTTCTCCTTCATAAAAGTCATTTACATTATGAAGATAAAAACCAGAAACTCCCAGCCCGATATAGTGGTCAATCACCTTCAGCACCAGCTGGCGCATATTCTCGTTGTCCTCGTTCAGAGTCGGAGCGTCGGTCCCCTCATAAGCCTGATAAAACAGTTTAGAACTGCCAAGAGGCAGCCAGCTGTCCGAAAGCTTCTCCTCATTCAGGTTAAACAGCCCTGCTGCGTCCTGCGGCAAATCCGGTATGGACTGGTCTGGCTGCAG
>JABUSF010000014.1:5653-20306 GCA_021443945.1 Ileibacterium sp. | reverse complement strand
GCCAGATCCAGTCCGATCATAATCGCCATTTGATCCTGGGAGGCTTGTTCTGTCAGTTTTTTGAGGACTTCATCCGTCCCAATTGCCGGATTGATGCTCATAAAGTCAATGATCCGGTTGTTTCCATCTTTCTTTAAAAGATTTTGGATATAAATTCCGTTCACATTTAAATCTTTCTGCTTTGTGGCTTCATCCCCATCAGAAAGATTCTGAATCTGGTTGATAATTCCCTGCAGATCTCCGATTCCATCACTCTCAGAGTCTGAGAATGTTAATGGATCGATGGTATACCAAAGACGGCTTACAGGATCCGGATGAAGAATGTTTTTACCGTTCACCTGTTCCATCAAAGACAGAGCGCTGACGTCTGCCGTCTTGTTGTTTTCTTTATTTTTACAGCCGGAAGCCGACATGATCATAGTACCTGCAAGAATGCAGGCCAGTACTCTTTTCATGAACCCTCGTCCCCCTTTTTGTGTTCTTTTTTCAAATTTTTACCCCTGTCAATTACTTTATATTATACCTAAATCACACAATTTTTCTAAAAGAAAGAATCACAAGTCCTGTGCCAAATGATCTGAAAGTTCTGCTCTGCTTTTTGTTTGAAAGGCCTTTCCGCTTTTTCTGCCGGATTTTACGCAATTCCAACGAATTCTTAAAGATCGTATTGCCTCTAAACAATCCAGCGTCGAGCACAGACGGAAAGCTTACTAAACTTTTTCGATTTCATGGAGTCCTGTTTGTGATCTTTTCCAGCTTTTAGAAATACAGAATCGTTTTGATGCGTTTTACGGTTTTTTGTAAGAGGTTTATATAAAAGAACCAAGTATGTCAAAAGAAGCAGAAAGTGGATGGCTGGATGGTCTGTTTTTAAAAAAAAGAAACGTAAAAATCTGGAAACGATCCAATTTTTTTCTTTTTGAAAACAGAAAAAGCACAAGACGAATCCTGTGCTTTACTGACTGCTGATTTAATTATTTTTTCAGACCCATTACTTCATCTTTGAACAGACGTTCATCCATGAGCTTCAGATCTTCTGCAATGGCAGGTTTGAATTCCATCTGATCCAGAACATCTTTCTGAAGATCGATTCCTGGAGCGATTTCGGTCAGAGTGAACACACCATCTCTTAATTCAAAGACAGCCCGTTCGGTCACATACATTACTTTCTGGCCTGTTTCCGCTGCAAATTCAGAAGCAAAAGTGATCTGTTCCACTTCATTTTTGAATTTCTTGACAGCTCCTTCCTGAACGATTTCCAGTTTTCCATCGCCAATTTTCTGTTTCAGGCCTTTCGCGGTAAAGGTTCCGCAGAACAGAACCACCGGTGCAGTCTGTGTGATGTTGATAAATCCACCGCATCCAGCAATTCTTGGGCCAAATCGAGAAACATTGATGTTTCCTTTGGAATCACATTCAGCCAGTCCAAGGAATGCCTGATCCAATCCTCCGCCGTCGTAAAAGTCAAACATGGATGGTTCATCCAGAATGGCTTCCGGGTTTGTGACAGAGCCAAATCCCACACCGGAATTTGGAACCCCGCCTACTCCGCCGGCTTCCACGGTCAGTTTCAGAGATGGCAGGCCTTCTTCATTGGCTACGTTGGCAATGCCTTCCGGCATGCCGATGCCAAGATTGATGATTCCTTCCGGATTGAGTTCCATGGCGCACCGTCTGCAAATGACTTTGCGGGCATTCAGCGGCATGGGTTCAATGGCATTGGTTGGAATGCGGACCTCACCGGAGAATTCCGGACGGTACGGATCCAGATATGTTTGCCAGTGATTTTCTGGTTTTCCAATGACAACTGCATCCACCAGCATGCCTGGAATCACCACATCTCTTGCATTGATGGAGCCGTTTTGAACAACTTTTTCAACCTGAACAATGACTTTACCGCCGCTGTTTTTGGCTGCTGTGGCAATGGCAAGGTTGTCCAGAAGAGCAGCTTCTTTTTCCATGGAAATATTACCGTCTTCGTCGGCATAGGTTCCCCGAAGCAAAGCCACATTGATCGGGAAAGACTTGTAGCGCAGCCACTCCTGGCCGTCAATTTCCATCAGTTCCACCAGATCTTCTGCTTCTCGGGTGAGCTCATTCATTTTTGCCCCTTCAAGACGAGGGTCTACAAATGTTTTCAAACCAATTTTGGTAATGACACCAGGTCTTCCCCCTGCAATTTCCCGGAACAGCAAAGAGATGGTTCCCAGAGGAAGGTTGTAGCCTTCTGCTTTGTTGTCGAGAATCAGTTTCTGAATTGCAGGAATTAAATTCCAGTGACCGGCAACCACACGTTTAATCAGACCTTCATGACCCAGGTGATTCAGACCGAGCTTGTCTGTTCCATCTCCGATTCCCGCGGAAAAAACAAGTGTCAGATCTTTCGGGTGTCCGGTTTCCAGAAACTTGTCTTCCACGCCAATGGAGATCTGCTGAGGGTGACCCATTCCGATAAAGCCGCCCACACCGCAGACATCGCCGTCATGAATCATATTGACAGCTTCTTCAATAGAAATAAGTTTTGACATTGTAATCTTCCTTCTTTAAATAGAAATTTATTGTCATCCAGCGGATTCTATTATTTGTTTTTGAACTGTTTTGCTGGTTTTTCTTTGTTTTTGTCCAGGAAGTATTCCATTCCGTACTTCTGGTCTTCAGAGTCAAAGCATTTGGAGAATTCTTCCACTTCGATGGCGATGCCTTCGTCCATGGTGCCTTCCAGGCCTTTATTGATGGCACGTTTGGAAGCTGCGACTGCCAATGGTGCATTTTTAGCAATTCCTTTTGCCATTTTTACAGCTGCCGGCATCAGTTCTTCTTTTGGATACACGGCATTGACCAGACCGATGGCAAGAGCTTTATCCGCTTTAATGTTGCGTCCGCCGTAAACCAGTTCTTTGGCAATGCCAACTGGTACAAGGCGGGCCAGTCTCTGAGTTCCGCCAAAACCTGGAGTGATTCCCAGACCAACTTCAGGCTGACCGAACACTGCATTTTCACCAGCCAGGCGAATGTCGCAGCTCATGGCCAGCTCATTTCCGCCGCCTAATGCGAATCCGTTCACAGCCGCGATGACTGGTTTGTCCATGGTTTCGATCATACGGAAGATTTTGTTTCCATAAGCGCCATATTCTGCAGCTTCTTCAACGTTCTTGTCTTTCATTTCTGCAATATCAGCGCCGGCTACGAAAGATTTTTCGCCCGCACCGGTAATGATGACAGCATAAATGTCTTTATCGTTTGCAACATCAGTGACAGCTTCTTCCAGATCCTTTAATACAGCAGTGGAAAGAGCATTCAGAGCTTTTGGGTTGTTGATGGTGATGGTAGCGACGTTGCCGTCTTTTTCAAGTAATACGTATTCCATTTTTTTCTCCTTTATTGATGGGATGATACAAAAGAAAGGGAGAACAGAATTGATTCTCCCTTTGATATTCTGTTTTTACTTTTTGTAGTTGTAGAAGCCTTCGCCAGTTTTGCGGCCCAGTTTTCCGGCACGAACCATCTTTTTGATCAAAGTGTTTGCGCGGTATTTTGGATCGCCTGTTTCTGTGTACAGAACGTCCATGATAGCCAGAACTACGTCCAGACCAATTAAGTCACCAAGAGCCAGTGGTCCCATTGGATGGTTGGCACCAAGCTGCATAGCAACATCAATGTCTTCCACGGAAGCAATGCCTTCCTGCAGGATACCGGCAGCTTCATTGATCATTGGGATCAGGATGCGGTTAACGACAAATCCAGGACCTTCATTTACTTCAACTGGAGTTTTTCCGATTTCTTTGGAGATGGAGATGATTTCATCTTTGACTTCAGCTGGAGTGTTTTCACCGGAGATGACTTCAACCAGTTTCATTCTGTCAGCTGGGTTGAAGAAATGCATACCGATGACTGGATGTTTGATTCCATTTGCGATTTCTGTGATGGACAGAGAAGAAGTGTTTGTTCCGAAAATAGCTCCGTCTTTTACGATTTCGTCCAGTTTTCCGAATACTTCTTTTTTCAGAGGCATGCTTTCGAGAGCAGCTTCAACGATGAGATCGCAGTCTGCGAGATCTTCGTATTCGCCGGCTTTCAGGTTCGCTTTTGCAGCTTCAGCAGCAGCAGCGTCAATTTTGCCTTTTGCAACCAGTTTGTCTTTGGAAGCACAGATTTTGTTTACACCGTTTTCGGCCCATTCTTTTTTAACATCAACAACAGTTACTTCGTTGCCGGCAGATGCAAATGCGTTTGCAATGCCCTGACCCATTGTGCCAGCGCCAACTACACCAACTTTTCTCATATTTTTCTCCTTCAATGTATGATTAAGCAGCTTTAATTTTTTTGATTTCTTCAATCAGAACAGGAAGAACTTCTTCACAGGTTCCGATGTAACCTTCGTTTGCCACGGTGAAAATTTCTGCTTCAGGATCGCGGTTGATAGCGATGATGTAGTCAGATTTTTCCATACCAGCTACATGCTGAACAGCACCGGAGATACCGCAGGCAATGTACAGGTTTGGACGGACAGTTTTACCGGTCTGACCAACCTGAACTTCTTTTGGCATAAATCCATCTTCTACAGCAGCACGTGTAGCAGATACTTCACCGCCAAGCAGTTCAGCCAGCTCTTTTACAAGATCCAGACAACCTTCAGCACCACGGCCTGCACCAACAAGCACGTCAGCTTTTGTAATGTCGATTCCGCCAACTTCTTTGGCTACGGATTCGAGCACTTCAACTTCAGGTTCAGTGGAGTTCCACTGTGGAGCGAATTCGATTACTTCGCCAGTTCTGGAGTAGTCTGGTTTCGCCATATCAAACACTTTCGGACGGATCGTAGCCATCTGAGGACGAGTGTTTGGACAAACGATTGTACCGAACAGGTTACCGCCAAATGTTGGACGGGTAACCAGAAGCAGTGCATCTTCGTTTGGAATTTCTTTCACACCAAGTTTGATGTCTTTGCCGATTTCGATTCCGGTAGCGTCAGCAGTCAGACCGGCATCGATTCTGGCAGCTACACGCGGAGCCAGGTCACGGCCGAGTACAGTGGCGCCTGTGAGCAGGGAGGATGGTTTGAATTTTTCAATCACCTGCACCAGAGCGTCTGTATAGAACTGAGTAGAGTAGTCTTTCAGTTTTGGATCGTCTACTACGATCACTTCATCAGCACCGTGAGCAATAACGTCTGCAGCTTTGTCTTTGACGTTGTCACCCAGCAGGACGCCTACTACTTTGTATCCCAGTTCGGGAGCGGATTCTACCAGCTGTCTGGCCTTGTTGATCAGTTCGTAACCAACTTCTGCAGGCTGGGAACCCTTCTGTTCTACAAATACATAAATATCTTTGTAATCTGGAAATGTTGCCATATGCGTCCTTTCTTACTTTTTGATCAGCTGTTTTTCTTTCAGATGAGCAGCAATCTGTTTGCCGGCTTCTTCTGCAGGAAGATCAAATTTTTCTGTAGCAGCTGTAACATCTTTTGTGAAGGTTCTGTATACCTGAGTTGGAGAACCAGCCAGACCTACCAGGTTCTGTGGCAGATCCTCAATGATATCGTCATAAGTTTTGATGATCACCGGGTTGCTGAAGGAATCAACGATATCGTTGCAGTTCATGTAACGAGGTTTGTTCATTCCGGACAGAGTTGTAATAACAGCCGGCAGTTTCACTTTTACGATCTGTTCTTCTTCTTCCAGAGATTTTTTTACTTTTGCATAGTCTGGAGTCAATTCGATAATTTCATCTACATAGGTAACCTGAGGCAGGCCAAGACGTTCAGCGGTCTGCGGACCAACCTGAGCGGTGTCACCGTCGATTGCCTGACGTCCGGCAATGATCAGGTCATAACCGATCTTATTTAAGATGGCAGCCAGAGTACGGCTGGTTGCGCAGGTATCTGCTCCGCCCAGTCTTCTGTCTGTCAGAAGATAAGCGTGATCAGCCCCGCGGGCAATGGCTTCCTGAAGCATTCCGGCAGCCTGTGGAGGTCCCATGGATACAACACTGATTTCGATTGTTTCATCATGGTCTTTTAAAGCCAGTGCAGCTTCAAGGCCTGCCAAATCATCCGGGTTCATGATGGATGGAACACCATCACGCACCAGAGTTCCGGTATTTTTATCAACAGTAATTTCAGTTGAATCAGGTACCTGTTTTACTAATACAGCAATTTTCATATGTTCCAAGTCCTTTCAATTAACGCAGCATTGCGCCGGAGATAACCATGCGCTGCACTTCGGAGGTTCCTTCATAGATTTCAGTAATCTTGGCGTCACGGAACATTCTTTCAACTGGCAGATCGCGGGTATAACCGTAACCACCCATCAGCTGAATGCATTTTGTTGTCACGTCCATAGCGGTTTCAGCAGCAAAGAGTTTTGCTTCTGCAGCCAGTACGGAATATGGTTCGCCGTTTTCTTTCGCCATGGCAGCTCTGTACACCAGCATTTTGGCAGCATCGATCTGAGTCTGCATGTTGGCCAGCTGGAACTGAGTGTTCTGGAATTTGGAAATTGGACGTCCAAACTGTTTTCTTTCCTTTACATATTTTACTGTTTCTTCAAGAGCACCTTCGGCAATGCCCAGAGCCTGTGCAGCGATACCAATACGTCCGCCGTCCAGAGTGGTCATAGCCACTTTGAAGCCCTGGCCTTCCTTACCTAAGAGGTTTTCCTTAGGAATGCGGCAGTTGTTGAAAATCAGTTCGCTCGTCGCGGAACCGCGGATACCGAGTTTCTTTTCATGCTGCCCAACTGTAAAGCCGGGAGTATCCTTTTCTACGATAAAGGCGGAGATTCCTCTTGTTCCTTTGGATTTATCAGTCATCGCAAAGATGATGTATACATCTGCTTCACCAGCGTTTGTGATGAAGATTTTAGTCCCGTTAAGAACGTATTCGTCGCCGTCGAGAACAGCTGTAGTCTGCTGACCGGCAGCATCTGTACCAGCGTTTGGTTCCGTCAGACCGAAAGCGCCCAGTTTTTCACCGCTTGCCAGTGGTCTGAGGAATTTTTCTTTCTGTTCTGGAGTTCCGTACTGAGCGATTGGCCAAGTACCCAGAGAAGTATGTGCAGAAAGAACGACACCAGTTGTAGCACAGGTTTTGCTTAATTCTTCTACTGCAAGAATGTAGGACAGATAATCTGCTCCGGCTCCGCCGTATTCACGTGGATATGGGATGCCCAGCATTTTTGCCTGTCGCATGATTTCTACGTTTTCTTTTGGGAAACGTTCTTTTTCATCTACATCGGCAGCATTTTCTTTTACTTCTGCCTGAGCAACTTCCCGGAACAACTTCTGCATGAGTTTCTGTTGTTCTGTAAGATTAAAATCCATAAATTGAAATTCTCCTTTCCTCGTTTCAATAGACTTGGATTTCTCAGCTCAAAGACCTTCCGGCCTTCGCACTAACCTAATAATAGTTAAATGTTTTTCTCTTTGTCAATTAAATTGTAAATCTTTTCACAATCTCGAAAAAACAATTTTTTCCATAAATAGGATCAAGTTTCCATTTTCGGCGGAATCGATCCCATTCTGTTCCGGCAATCTATTCTGAAAGCAACATATTCTAGACGATTTTCATGATAATTAAACCGCAATTGGATTGAAACAGAATCTTTTTTACAGTTTTGTGGAGAATATTCAGATTCAGTCTCCTCTTCTTTCTGCTTCTGGATTTTTAATCCACTTACAAAAGATTGGTTTCTTGGGATTTTATCGTTTAATTTTAAATTCATTTGCCTGCTTTGCCACTGCGGCGGCTCATATTTCCCCCATAATTCATGCTGTTCATTTGGAAGTATGGGTTTGCTGCAGAATTTTAGTGTTTGAATTTGGTTTGTAAATTTTTCAGCACGTGAATTGATTCACAAAAAGAAATGTTAAAACGAAAACGTTTGTGATAGACTGGATTTGAAATCTCAGAGATGAGTAGAAAGAGGCTAAATTAGAATGACTCAAAAAGCTTATATTGTAGGCGCAAAAAGAAGCGCAATCGGCACAATGCTCGGTTCCCTCAAGAATGTGACACCTGCTGAAATGGGAGCAACTGTATTAAAAGCTGCCCTTGAACAGGCAAATGTAAAACCTGAAATGGTCAACGAAGTCCTGATCGGAAACGTTGTTTCTGCAGGTCTGGGACAGAACATTGCCCGCCATGTTGCTCTGGATGCAGGAATTCCTCAGGAAGTTCCAGCTCACTCCATTAACATGGTCTGCGGTTCCGGTCTGGAAGCTGTCATCGATGCTGCCATCCGCGTAAAAGCTGGCTGGGGTGAAATTTTTGTAGCTGGCGGTGTGGAAAACATGTCCGCTGCTCCATACCTGATTTCCGGCAAAAACCGTCAGGGTGTTAAAATGGGCAACCAGACTGTTGTTGACTCTATGATCAACGACGCGCTGACAGATGCCATGAACAACGTACATATGGGTGTTACTGCTGAAAACATCGCTAATAAATACAACATCACCCGTGAAGAACAGGATGCTTTCGCCTTTGCTTCTCAGGAAAAAGCTGCAGCTGCCATTGCTGCCGGCAAATTCAAAGACGAAATCGTTCCCATCGAAATTAAAGAACGCAAAAAAACAATCGTTTTCGATACTGACGAGCATCCAAGACAGACTTCCATGGAACTGCTTGCCAAACTCAGACCTGCTTTCGTAAAAGACGGCACTGTAACGGCTGGCAATGCTTCCGGTATTAACGATGGTGCTTCCATGATCATCGTTGCCAGCGAAGAAGCTGTTAAAAAATACAACCTGACTCCTCTGGCTGAAATCGTTGGCTGCGGTCAGGGCGGTGTTGATCCTCTGACAATGGGTCTTGGTCCAACTCCAGCAATTATGAACGCTCTGAAAAATGCAGACCTGAAACTGCAGGATATGCAGCTGATCGAACTGAATGAAGCCTTTGCTTCCCAGTCTCTTGGTGTTATCCACGAACTCATCGAAAAAACAGGCATTTCCCGTGAAGAACTGATGGAAATGACCAACGTAAACGGCGGAGCGATTGCTTTAGGTCATCCAGTTGGCGCATCCGGAAACAGAATTCTGGTTTCCCTGCTCTACGAAATGGCAAAACGCGATTTAACTTACGGTCTTGCTTCCCTGTGCATCGGCGGAGGTATGGGTGTAGCCGTTATCGTAAAACGTCCATAATTCAAATCAAAGGATAAAAAAGTCTGTGCTTGGGCACAGGCTTTTTTCGTCCAAATAAAAACGGTTTTCGAATGCGCGAAAACCGTTTTGTTTTAAAAAGAAGTATATTCGGGAATCTCTCCGTTTAATACCGCCTGGATAGAGCTGGCCGCTCTCTTTTGAGTCATCTCTGTTCCTTTCAGACCGGTGATGTAATAGCCAAGGGCAGATGAATAACTGGATTCTTCCGTGCCTGTTAATGCATTGACATAGTAATTCCAGTCGGATGGCATCAAGCTCAGATTCTGGATGTACTTTTCAGTCTGAACCGGATCCAAATCGTTTGCGGTCTGACTGATGATTAAATTTACAGCTGCGGCAGGATCGTTGAGCGCAGAGACAGAATGCTGAAGCCCCTGAAGCAGCCTCATTATATTCTTGTCCTTTGAAGCCGCTTTAGTATATCCGGACCATACATTTTGAAGCAGTGAAGGCGCCTGCCATCCCTGAATTAGACTTTCTCCTGCAGCAAAATATTGGCTGCCTGCCCCAAATTCCTGATCTGCGTAAATCTTTATCCCCCCCAGAGAGCTGACAAGACTGTCCAGGCTGCTGAAGCTGCTCAGAACAACACCATCGACAGGGGTATTCAACAGAGTTGCGATCTCTTTTTCCAATGCCTGGCTTCCCTGCCCGCCCATTTGACTGACAGGCAGATTCCCGCCGGTCTCTTTTTCTTGGTCTGTACTGGCTGGAATATAGCTGCCTGGGACAAGAGTTGCCAGCAGCGTTTTTGAGGATGGATTGACAGTTAAAACAATGTTGGTATTGGCCGGCTGACCTTCCGTTGGTGTGGAATACTGATCCGCAAACGAAATCAAGACGCTGACTGGTTCAAGCTGTGCTTCATTCGTTTCGGCCGTTTCCAGTTCATATTCATATACCACACGGGCTGTACTTAAAAAGTTTTCCATATCCGGATATTTTTCCAGCTTTTCCACATGGTTTTCCTTCAAAATCATTCCATCGATCAAAACACCCTTCAGTTCTCTGGCCAATTGCTCAGAGGAACCATATTCGACAATCTCTATCTTTGCATCTTTGGCATTCAGCCATTCCTCTGCTTTTTTTCGGACTTCTTCGTTCTCGTTTTTCAGAACGCCTACTTTCTTGCCGGCAAAGTCTTCCGGGTTCTCCAAACCTGTACTCTGCAGAGCAAAGATGGCAGCACTGTTGTCTTTCAGGACCACATCTTCCTTTCCATGAGCTACCGGAAGATTGGAGTAGGTCTGGATTTCAATAATAATATATACAGCTCCCAGAATTAAAAAAGCACACAATAGATTTCCCAGAATGAGCCGGATTCGATCCGGCTCATCAAAAAGAAATTTAT
This sequence comes from Ileibacterium sp., assembly GCA_021443945.1. GTDB lineage: Bacteria > Bacillota_I > Bacilli_A > Erysipelotrichales > Erysipelotrichaceae > JABUSF01. Next base: position 9,793 of record JABUSF010000014.1, on the reverse strand, counting down.
AGGCCAGGACAGAGATCAGAAAAAAGAAGGCTGCTGCGATAAAAATAATGAGCAGGTGAAACACCCGCAAAGAGACAAGCATCACCACCGCAATCAAGCAGGCCAATACAGCCGCCATAAAAATATAGATATAAGGAGAGCGCTCCCTGAACCATTCTTTAATGGATTCCCAATTCATACAATTCCCTTTCTGTGAATATCCAAACCGCTCTGAAGCTTTTTGGATATTCCCTGATTTCAAAGCAATTATAAAAAAGCCGGATTGCGAATACAATCCGGTTTAGTTGATTGATTGTCTCAGGATAACAACGTGGAAAAATAACTGTAAACATCCGGAGCTTCTCTTTCAAGAATCTTCGGATACAGATACCAGTAAACAGCAGCCTCCGCAAAGAATTCATGAGAATCCTGTGCGCCATATTCCGACAATAAATCCTTATTGGCCTCATATAAAGCTTTAAAGTCGTTCGATTCGGAATGCAGCCGGAATCCTCCTGATTTTGAAGCATCCAGCAGATGGGCCATTTCATGGAGGATGGTCTCTGTATAAAAGTTGGGACTGCTGAGCATCACGGGTGCCCCATTGTGCTGATAGGTATAGGTAGAATCTGCATTTTCCTGAATCAGCCGCAGATAAATAGTCATATCATTGGGAACTGCATATCCATAGACATCTCCCTGTTCAGCATCTGCAATGGACTCATTGAATTCATGGTCACCGATTAAATACATGGCAGCAGGAAGTTTTTTTAAATCCTCAGGAGCCGCCTGAATATTCTCAACGATGCGGTTGAGCACTTCATACGGAAAGTGCTCAATAGGAATGTTGTCCTGTACATAATAAATTGGAAAGGGATCCAGGGCGAGCAGTTCCGCATTTTCGTAACGGGGATGCTCTGTTTGATCATCCTGAGAAATTATTTTGCGAACCTTGACGGCTTCCTGAACGGCTCCATCGATGTATTGATCCAGGGACTGGATCACCACATAGGTACCTGCAGCCATAGCGGCGATCAGGATGAGACGCCACCAAAATTTTCTGGAGAGATTCCAGAGAAAAACGACTCCGCCGGCAGCCAGCGGATAAAACCACAGACTGGGGATCTGCAGCATGTGAAGCAAGTTGCTTTTCGGATGAAAAACAATAAACTCCAACAGCCAGAAAAAAGCAATTGTCATCAGTGAGCACAAAAGTGCACGCCCAAAAACAAGAAAAGCAGAATTACTCCTGCTCTTCATTGTCTGTATCTTTGATTTCGATTCCCGAAAGGATGTTTTCAATTCGGCGTCCCTTTTCAAGAGAAGTATCCTGAACAAAAATCAGGTCTGGAATCTTGCGGGCTTTCACCTTTTTGGCCAGTGTGGATCGAATAAATCCTTTGGATGAACGGAGAATTTTCATTCCCGCATCGTTGCGTTCCTGCTTTCCTAAAAAAGAAACAAACACTTTGGCCTGGGACATATCCCGAGTACATTGAACATCCGTAACGGTTACGAAACCGAGTTTGGGATTTTTAAGTTCGAACTGCAGAATCTTGCTGATTTCCTTCAGCAGGATCTGGTCCATTCTTTCCTGTTTAAGCGTCATTTTTTACTTCCTGATCTTCGAAAGCTTCAATAATATCCCCAATCTTAATGTCGTTAAAGTTTTCAATCGTCATACCGCACTCAAATCCCTGAGTCACTTCCTTCACGTCGTTTTCAAAACGGCGCAGAGATCCAAGCTTGCCTGTGTAGACAACAATTCCATCACGGATCAGACGGCAGTGAGAATCGCGTTTAATGACACCATCCGTAACATAACATCCGGCAATGGTTCCAATGCGGCTGACTTTGTAGGTTTGACGAACTTCTGCCTGACCTGTAACAACTTCTTCGTATACAGGAGCCAGCAGACCTTTCATTGCACTTTCCAATTCTTCCAGTGCTTTGTAAATAATGTTGTGCAGTCGGATTTCAACGCCTTCTTCTTCTGCTTTTTTACGAATGGCAGCGGTTGGACGAATGTTGAATCCATAAATGATCGCGTTGGAAGCAGATGCAAGCATGATATCGCTTTCGGTAATGGTTCCAACCGTAGAACGGATGACATTGCATTTTACGGTATCGACATCCAGCTTTTCAATGGATGCTTTCAGAGCTTCTGCGGAACCCTGTACATCTGCTTTGATCAGAACGTTGACTTCCTGCATATCACCTTCAGAAATCATACGTGCCATATCTTCCAGGCTTCTGGCGGATGTGGCATTCCGTTCTTTTTCAATCTGCTTTTCTTCACGGCTCTGAGCAATTTCAGCGGCCTTTTTGTAAGAATCGTAAACCATGAACACATCACCGGCTTTTGGAACTTCGTTCAAACCGATGATTTCCACTGGCATGGAAGGTTCTGCTTTTTTCATTTCCATTCCACGGTCGTTCGTCATTTTACGGACACGTCCATAGGAAGTTCCTACAACCAGGGCATCTCCGGATTTCAGTGTTCCCTGCTGTACGAGCAGAGTAGCCACCGGACCGCGTCCTTTGTCGAGTTTGGCTTCAACAACAGTACCGCTGGCCAAAACATCCGGATTGGCTCTCAGTTCCTGCATGTCTGCAACCAGCAGCAGGGCTTCCAGCAGGTCATTGACCCCTTCACCGCTGCGGGCAGAAATCTGAGTGAAGACAGTGTCGCCGCCCCATTCTTCCGGCATAACGCCTTCATTGGACAGTTCTGTCATGACACGTTCAGGATTGGCACCTGGTTTATCAATTTTGTTGACGGCAACCACAATTGGCACACCGGCAGCTCTTGCATGGTCAATGGATTCTTTTGTCTGCGGCATTACACCATCATCCGCAGCAACAATCAGAACAACAATATCTGTAACCTGAGCACCACGGGCACGCATGGCAGTAAAGGCTTCGTGACCTGGTGTATCCAGGAAGGTAACTTTGCGGCCGTTCAGGCTAACCTGATAGGCACCAATATGCTGAGTGATTCCACCGAATTCTCCGCTTGTCACATGAGTGTTCCGAATCGTATCCAGCAATGTTGTTTTACCATGGTCAACGTGACCCATGATGGTAACAACTGGTGGTCTTGGCTTCAGATCTTCGTCCTTGAATTCACGGTTGGAAATCTGTTCCTCGATATCATCTTCGTCAATGACAACTTCCTTGTTTGGAGTGACATTGAACTGCATGCAGATGAGTTCGATATCTTCATCACTCAGAGTTGTATTGATGGTAGACATATTCCCCATCATAAACAGAAACTTAATAATTTCAGAGGAGTTGCGTTTCATCAGCTCAGCAAGCTGACCAACTGTCAGAGGTCCGCTGTAGGTAATTTCTTTTGGATATTCTACGCGGTTTCTAGGGGTATAATTCTGATTTCCCCTGTTGTTCTGACGGCTTCTGTTGTTGTTGTTTCCTCTTTTGTTATTGTTTCCTGGTTTTCTTTTCTGCGGCTTATTGGCCATCCAATCACCTTCCTTGTCTGATTTTATTCTTTCATAAGTTCCTGCAGCTTATCGGCAAAGCCCTGATCGCAAATGGCAAGCGCAGAGCCTACGCCGGAATGGATCTGTTCAAACAGTTGGGCCGGCACTTCCAGAGCAGGAATCTGGTAGAAGCTGCATTTATCCGCAATTTTCTTTTTGCGGTTTGCACCACAAAGACTGGAATAAAGCACCAGTCTTGCCTGACCTTTCTGTATGGAAGGAATCAGAGCATCTCCTCTGGCCGTTTTTCTGGCTGCCAATGCCAGCTGGCACAGGGATACGAATTTCCTATCCACGGATCAGTTCTTCCAAAGCTTCATAAACCTCAGGACCAATCTGCATTTCCAATGCCCTGTCGAGAGCTTTATTCTTCTTTGCTTTTTCAATGGTTTCCAGAGACCGGGAAACATAGGCGCCGTGACCGTTTTTCTTTCCGGTCTCGTCGACTACAATTTCATTTTCCGGCGTGCGGACAACCCGGATCAGCTCCTTTTTCGGGAAGCGCTCCTGGGTCACTACGCATTTTCTCATGGGAACTTTTCGCACTTTAGTATTCATCGTCGTAATACTCGTCGTATTCTTCGTAATCCACGTCCTCGTTCCAGGAAGCGCTCATTTCTTCTTCCAGCTCTTCCTCTTCAATTTCCTTCAGCTCGTC
>JABUSF010000014.1:0-4911 GCA_021443945.1 Ileibacterium sp. | reverse complement strand
ATCTTTTCACCGTTCAGTTCATTGATGATTGCCTGTACGCGGCTTCCTCGCGGTCCAATGCAGGCACCGATTGGGTCGATGTTTTCGTTGTGAGAGTAAACAGCAATTTTTGCTCTTGCCCCCGGGTCTCTGGCAATAGCTTTGATTTCAATAATTCCGTTGTAAATTTCCGGCACTTCTTTTTCAAAAAGGCGGCGGATAAACATTGGATCGGCTCTGGATACAAGAACCAGAGCTCCCTTGGATTCCTTATTCACTTCGGAAATCACAACCAGAATTCTCTGTCCGTCATAGTAATGTTCTGTAGGAATCTGGGCAGACTGTTTCATCATTGCCGTTGTTGAGCCAGTCTGAGGTTTTCCGTCTGGTGTTCCGCCTAACAGAACCAGAGCGAATTTGTCTTCTACGGATTCCACATAGCCGGTGACGAGATCACCGACTTTGTCGATATAGTTTTCGTAGACTTCCGCTTTTTCTGCTTCGCGGATTTTTTGTTTCATTACGTTTTTGGCAAGAACAATCGCTGCACGCTCAAAGTTCTGGAAATCAACTTCTTCATCGATTTCGTCACCGATTTGAGCGTTCGGTTTTACCTTGCGGGCATCTTCAAGAGAGATTTCGAATTCTTCGTCCTCTACATCTTCCACAACATCTCTGACGTGGAAAATATGAAGATAACCTTTATCAAAAATGGTTTTAACTTTCAGGTCTTTGATGTTTGTCTGCTTCTGGTAAGCTTTTTCCATGGCTTCTGCCAGAGCTTCCTGAACAACTTTTTCAGGAAGATTGCGGGAAGCACCAATTTCAGAAAAAGCGGCCAGAGCGTCTTTGACTTTTACACTCATTTTTTTCTCCTAGAATTTTACCGCTGTCATGATCAGGGCAATGTTGTCCCGGGCAATGACTGCCTTTTTGGGACGGCCTTTAACAAAATAGGATACTGTGATGGTTTCGGGAGTGATTTCTTTCAAATCTCCAGTCACATCCTGCAGCCCGTCTTTGGCCTCTTTCAGTTTGACATAAACATGTTTTCCGAGAGCTGCATCAATTTCCTCAGCACTGCGAAGTTCTCTTTCTGCGCCGGGAGAGCAAACTTCGAGCATATACTCTTCGGTGAAGTGGTCATCATCGTCCAATCTGGCAGAAATCAAATCAGACATTTCTGCACAGGTATCCAGGTCCATGGAGCCATCTTCCTTTTCGATACTGATCCGCAGAACGGGCGGCTTCATGGATTTGTCCCATTCCACATCGTATAAGCGGCATCCATGTTCTTTTAACAATGGAACAAGCCAGCTTTTAAGAGTTTCCATCAACGTCTCCTTACCAAAAATCTAGGGAGTGGTTGCCCACTCCCTGAGGTTTTTAATTGCAATAACTATAACATTCAATTCTTAGCCCTTCAAGTCATACAATCAGAGGGCCAAAAAATGCCTGTTATACGTTTCCTTCTGCCTTAATAATGTCGGAAATTTCTTTTGCAGTCGCTTCCAATTCTCCATTAATCACATTGTATTTGTACAAAGTCTTTAATGGAATTTCGTCCAGAGACCGGGCAAGACGCTTCTGAATGCTTGCCTCGTCTTCTGTTCCTCTGCCGCGAAGTCTATTTTCCAATTCTTCACGGGATGGGGGCAGCAGGAAAATGGTACAGGCTTCCGGATATTTATCCATCACCTGACGGGCCCCTTTCGTTTCAATTTCCAGAAGAACATTTTTGCCTTCCTCCAGCCATTTTAAAACAGGAGCTTTTGGCGTTCCGTAGGCATTGTCACTAAATCCGGCATATTCCATAAATCCGTCCTCTTCAATTGTTTTGTTGAATTCTTCTACAGAAACAAAATGATAGCTGACTCCCGGAATTTCGTTGACTCTTGGTTTGCGGGTCGTCATGGAAACGGAAATTTCCATATTCAGAGCGTCTTTATCCAATGCTTTGCACACTGTGCCTTTTCCAACACCGCTTGGTCCGCTTAATACAAAAAGGGTTCCTCTTTTCTTCGACATTTTTTTCTCCTTTTGATTCAAATTGTTTTCCTATTATAGGCTTATTTGTTCAATTTTTAAAATATGAAAAGCATTCAGCTTCTATTTTTAAAAGCCGTTCTGCCGATCCTGGCCCGAATTGAATCATCATGGCGCAATCCACTTTTGTTGAGTATAATACACAATCGAAACGGAGGCATTGCGATGGCACTAGACGGAATGATGCTTGCAGGAATTGCAGGCAACCTTCAGAAACTTGAAAAAGCCAAAATTGGCAAAATACAAAATCTGAGCGATGAAGAAATTATGTTTTCCACCCATGGACCGGCGGGAAGCCAGAAGCTTTTAATTAATGTCCATTCCAACACCAACCGGCTGTATTTATCCGGCCGTCAGCCGGAATTTCTGCCTTCCCCCACCAACTTTGTCATGGTTCTTCGCAAACACATCTCGCAGGGAATTATTCAAAGCATTGAACAGGCAGGATTTGACCGAATTTTAAAATTCAGCATTGCCGGACACAATGAACTGGGCGATGCCGTCAATTACAACCTATATGCAGAACTGATGGGCAAATATGCGAATCTGATTTTAACGAAAGCAGAAGATGACACGATTATCGACTGTCTGAAGCGAATTCCGGTGTATGAAAACTCAAAGCGTCTGCTGCATCCGGGGGCTAAATACGATCTTCCGCCAAAAGAAATCAAGCAAGACCCGAGAAAGGACGTGCAGTTGGATCTGGAATCTTCCCTGGTCAAGCAGGTAGAAGGTTTTTCTCCCCTTCTCTCCCGGGAATATATCTTCCGGATGCATCAGGGAGAAACGTTCGAAGACATTACCAAAACTCTTTTAACCTCCAACAAACTGTATGTCTATAAAAAGGACTACCATATTATTGAGCTGAAGCATTTGGATGAAAAAGGCCGTGAATTTGAAATCATGGACGGTCTGGATCATTTGTATGCTCAAAATGAACAGAAAATCAGAATTCAGCAGCAGGCTGGGGATGTGTTCAAAGCAGTGGACAAAGAACTTCGCCGTCTGGAAAAAAAGCTGCCCAAGCTGGAATCCAGCCTTCATGATTCTCAGGACTATGAAAAATACAGAGTCTGGGGAGATTTGATTTTTGCCTATATGTATCAGATCGAACGGGAACCCTTTGTCGTTCTTCAGGATTTCGATACAGGCGAAGACGTTAAAATTCCCATGGATATTCGATACGACGCCAAGACCAACGCCAACCTCTACTACAAAAAATACCGGAAGGCAAAGCGTTCTCTGGACATCCTGCAGGAACAAATTGACCAATGCCGTCAGGATATTGAATATTACCGCCAGCTGCAGGAGCAGCTGAAGCACTGTCTTGCGGAGGACGCCCTGGAAATCCGTCAGGAACTGGTCAAAAACCGGATTCTTCGCCAGGATAAAACCAGTGTCCGAAAGAAGAAAAATCAGAATCCTCATGTCCTTCATCTAATGGTGGATGGAGCGGATATTTATGTGGGTAAAAACAACCTTCAAAACCAGTACATTACTCATAAGCTGTCCCGAAAAGAAGATTTGTGGTTTCATGTAAAGGATTATCACGGTTCTCATGTTCTGCTCAAATGCCAGGAACCGACCGAGCATTTGATCCGTCTGTGCGCCATGTTGGCCGCCTGGTTTTCCAAAGGGCGGGACTCTTCCAGTGTGCCTGTCGACTATACGACTGTCTCCAACCTGAAAAAGGTGCCGGGTTCCAAGATCGGTTTTGTGACGATGAAATCCTATAAAACCATCTACATCGATCCAGATGCTGCCATCATTGAAGAGACCATCAAAACCTGCCGAAAGAAATAAACCGAGTCTGTGAGCCGCAGACTCTTTTTTTCGTCCCNNTGTGTATTTTCTTTGTTTGTTTGTTTATTTTAGGCGGTTATTTTCTATAATTATGGTATTCTTTGAGAGTTTTAAACAAGTTCTGTCAACATACAGACGTTAAAAAGGGGTAATGAAATGAAGCTTAAGGGGAGGTTGTTATGAACAAACGTGAACGTCTCAACCGTATTCTGCAGATGGTCAATGAGCACGGAACCATCAACAACAATGAAATGATTGAAATGCTTCAGGTCTCCGATATGACCATTCGAAGAGATCTGGATGAACTGGAAAATGCCGGTAAACTGATCCGTTTTCACGGGGGAGCTCAATCCGTCAATTACAGTCTTGATTTTGAGCTGCTTCATCTGGAAAAGACCACAGTCAATATGGATCAGAAAAAGCAGATCGCATCGAAAGCCGCTTCTCTGGTTCGTGAAGGAGATTCGATCTTTTTAGGACCTGGCACCACCGTCGAAATTATGGCCAGTCTTTTGGCGGGCAAGCAAATAACCGTCGTCACCAATTCCCTGGAGATTTTTACGATGCTGGCTGAAAGCCGGGAAACCCAGCTGATTTTAGCCGGCGGCATCCGCCGGGATCAGACCAGCTGTTTTGCCGGTCCCATTGCCAACCGCACCATTGGAAATATTTTCTACGATAAAGCCTTCGTCTCCTGCAATGGAATTTTTGCCAAACAGTTTACGACTTCCTCACTGGAAGAAGCCGATACCATGAGGCTGGCGATGAAAAACTCCAAGTCCTGCTATTTATTGGCAGACCTGAGCAAATTCTCCCACCAGGACAAATTTGCTTTCGGCAGTCTGTCCGAACTGGATGCCATGATCGTTAATTCCCCTGTGCCGGAAGGACTGCTCCAGACCTGCCAGTCCCTTTGTACGGTCATGGAAGTATAAACCCAAAAATTGATCTATCTTTTACAGTCCGCTTTCTGCTGGCATTCACCAGAGGGCGGATTTTTGTTGTCTTCCGGTTTCCGCTTTCCAATAGAAAAAGACCCGCATCGCTTGGATACAGGTCTTTGCGTAATCAAGATTGAGTGAG
>JABUSF010000013.1:50733-54024 GCA_021443945.1 Ileibacterium sp. | reverse complement strand
GAAATATACAGCACTCTTTTAAGAAAACAGTCTTAATTGATTCAGAAGGCATTCAAAATGCAATGACTTTAGAAATGAAGTAAGATGCTGAACAGACTGTTGCATACAGCTGGAAAAGAGGGATGTACATGAGACTGTTTATTGCATTGCCGCTTTGTGAAGCGGCTGTTCATCAGGCGGAAAAAATACAGGAAAAATGGAAAGAAAGCGGAATGCAGGGCAACTGGGTTCCAAGCGAAAACTTCCATTTAACTCTGGCATTTATTGGAGAAAGTGATCAGACTGCAGCCATACTGCATGTTCTGAATTCCATGGCTCTGCCCCCAATTACCTTGGATTTTGACAAAGCCGGCCATTTTGATGATTTGTACTGGATTGCACCAAAGCCCAGCGAGACTTTGAACGAATATGTTTATCAGCTGCGCAGCCAGCTGAAGAAAGCAGGTGTTGCTTTTGACGAAAAGGCTTTTAAAGCACATCTGACACTGGTGCGCAAAGCTCAGGTTCCCGAAGGGTTTGAACTTGCACAGCCAAACTTTAAAGCCAGCCTGAGTCATGTGGCATTGATGGAATCCAATCTGGAAAAAGGCGGAGCGAAATACTCTGTCGTAAAATAACCAGAACGTAAAAAAAACTGCAGCGCAATGTCTGCAGTTTTTTTTACATCATAAGGGCATTTCGTTCTGTCAGAATGGTGTTTTTTAAGTCTGTGTCATCTTCGATGTGCTCCAGGATTTGCAGGGCCTGATCCAGAACACGCAGCTGTTCCCTGCTTTTGTTCAGCTGCCCGAGAGCCTGACTTTTTAGATAATAGGCTTTTGCCAGAAAGCGGGTTTGGGTTTCATATTTTTCCAGAAGCCGAAGAACAGGCTTCAGCTCGAGAAGACACTCTTTGGGATAGTTCATCTCGTACATTTCCTGAGCATTTTGATATCCCCGAAGGGCTCTCATAAATTCGTTTTTGTTCATTTCCCTTACCATAAATCAGACGCCCTCCTTTCTTTGCTGATAATATAGGATTGAAAGATGGATGGAAAGAAGGGGTCTGATTGGAAACTTTAAAAGACATTTATAAAGCGGACAGTGCCATCATTGAAGGCAGTGTCAAAATTGGAAATGATTCTTCCATCTGGCATCATGCCATCATTCGTGGGGATGAAGATACCGTTTCTGTTGGATCGTGCACCAATATTCAGGATGGAGCGGTTCTTCATGAAGATACGGGAAAGCCGCTTAGAATTGGAGATCGGGTTACCATCGGGCATCGGGCAATTGTGCACGGCTGTACGGTGGAAGATGATGTTTTAATCGGAATGGGGGCTATCGTCATGAATGGAGCTGTGATTGGCAAAGGAAGCATTATCGGCGCCGGGGCAGTCGTTTTGGAAAATATGATCATCCCCCCGGAAAGCATTGCGGTGGGATCGCCTGCCAGAGTAATTGGTACGGTACGTCCGGAACAAATTGAAAAATCGAAACGAAATGCGCTGGAGTATGTTAGGCTGGCACAGGAAAATCTCAAGCGTCTGTAAGTATGCAAAAACATTTTTTGAAACAGTCTGCTATAATGATTGAGCATTTAACAAATGTATGGAGGAAACGGCAATGTTAGAAATCCGCAATGCCAGTATAAAAGATCTGGATCGTATTTATGAACTGGAAAAAGCCTGCTTTTCAGAGGCTGAAGCAGCGACATATGATGCGTTAAAACAGCGTCTGGAGGTTTTTCCCAATCATTTCTGGCTATTGGAAAGAGACGGCCGGCTGGTCGCCATGGTCAATGGCATGACTACAAACAATGGTCAGCTGGAAGACAAAATGTACCGGGATGCCACTCTTCATGATGAAGACGGCAAGTATCAGATGATGTTTGGTGTGGAAACCGATCCGGAATTCAGGCGGAAAGGCTATGCATCCATCCTGATGAAAGAAGCAATTAAAGACTGCCGCAACGATTCCAGAAAAGGTGTGATTCTGACCTGCAAGGAAGAGCACGTGCCTTTTTATGAACGTCTTGGCTTTGTAAATAAAGGTGTCGCTGACTCCAATCATGCCAATGAAGTTTGGTATTTGATGGAATTGGATTTAGACTAAAACGAAGAATCCGGGAAACCGGTTTTTTTCTTACTAATTTTTAAAACCGCATTATAGATGTCAAATTAAAAAGTATTATCTCATCGTGCTCTGATGATTGTCGTTGGAATGGATAGTGCTTTTGATATAATAAAATGCTGAAGGGAGAAAAATCGTGGCTTACTATCACATACTCAAAAAACGACGACTTGATTTAAATTTGTCTGTTCAGGATATAGCCATACAGACCCATTTGGCACCCGAATATATACGGGCAATTGAGGAAAACAATCTGGATGTTTTTTCCGATGACTTCTCATTTGTCCGCTATTTTACCCGCGCCTACTGCGAGGCGATCGGTGTCAATTGGGAAGTAATCGCTCCTGAAGTAGATGCTACGATTTCTCTGTATGCAAGAGCAAAAGATCAGGCATTGACACAGGCACAGAGAAGGATGGTGGAAAATATGCCGTCCTCCAAAAATCGGACTCGACAGAAGTCCAAAAAGAAGTCATCCTCAAAAATGCATAAAGTATTTGCCGCTTCCGCAGGAAAGATTTCCAGAACGCTCAGCTGGGACTCCAAAAACAAGATGACCAAAACACTGATCATCGGCGGAGGCTGCTTAATTATATTTCTGATTGCTTTGAATACGATTACCGATGCGATGGCTCAGCGGACAAGACAGAACGCTCAGGCTGCCAAAGAACAGGAACTGCTGGAGAAGGAAAAAGAAACACAGCGCCTGGCTCAGCAGCTGCAGGCACAAAAAAGCGCCAGCGGGGAAAAGGGAAGTTCACTTGTCATCGCTGCCGATCCGAATATTGAAAACCACTTCAATATTGCAGCGGACTATGCATCGGATAAAAAATTCAAACTGGATTTTACGATCACTTCGCCCACCCATATTGAAATCCTGGTGGCGGGATCTTCGGTATACAGTCAGGAAGTCAGTGCAAATACTTCCTATGATCTGCCGATTACAGGACCTGCAACAGTAGAAATTCGTTATTCCGCCTATGCAGACGGTGATGCTCTCACCGTTGATTCCACACCCGTTCCTTTAAATGGAACGGCCTTGAAGACGGGAAAGGGAATCGTCACGCTGGTTTTCATGGATCCTGCTCAGACTCAGAAAACGGATCCGTCTCAGGCACAGGCGCAGCAGGCTCAGTCCAATGCCGAACAGAATGGTGAAGCGGCAGAAAGCGAAGCTGA
>JABUSF010000013.1:45225-46883 GCA_021443945.1 Ileibacterium sp. | reverse complement strand
GTTCGAATCGACTCGGGTGATATGGCCTATCTGTCCAAAAAAGTCCGCAAGTATCTGGATGAGAATGGTTGTGAAGACTGCAAAATTGTCGTTTCCAACTCTTTGGATGAATATCTGATTGAATCTCTTCTGGATCATCAGGGAGCTAAAATTGATTCCTTTGGAGTGGGAGAAAACTTGATCGTTTCCAAAAACTCTCCTGTATTTGGCGGCGTGTACAAACTGGCTGCCATTGAAGATGAAGACGGGCAGATCATTCCAAAAATTAAAATTTCCGAAAACGAAGAAAAGATTACCAACCCGGGATTCAAGGATCTTTACCGCATCTATACCAAGGAAGATGGAAAAGCGGCAGCAGACCTGATGACTCTGCATGGGGAAGAGATCAATCTGGAAGAAGATCTGACCATTTACCATCCGATGAACAAATGGAAAAATAAAGTCATCGAGGGAGGAACCTATACGATTCGGCCTCTGCTTGAGCCAATTTTCCTTAACGGAAAACTGGTTTATAAAGAACCTGCACTTCAGGAGATTCGTCAGTACTGCACATCTGAGCTGGATACTCTGTGGGATGAAATTAAGCGATTCACCAACCCGCAGGAATATTATGTTGACCTTTCTGAAGACCTGCTGGACCTGAAACTGGACATGATCAAAAAACTGAGATAATACAAAAAGAACCGCCATCAAGCGGTTCTTTTTCGGTATATTAGAAGAGCTCTCCATTCACCATGTTCAAAACCAGGGTGTGAACTGTTTTTTCCTGCTTGCCGTCATACAGCATTCGATGGCCCCCGCCCTCAATATAAATGAGGCGTTTGAGACTGTGGGGGATCTCATTGAAGGCTTTGCGGGAAGAGGAAGACAGAATCGTTTCGTCTTCTGTTCCGTGCAGGATTAAAACCGGGCAGCTGATATGGGAGATGGAGCTGCCATACTGGTCGACAACCTCCATAAATGCAGAGGTCATGTTTTTTGGCATATTGGTTTTCTCTTCATCGGACAGGAACAGATTCCGGCCGGCTTTTTCCACCTGATAAATATTCATGTAATGGAAAGCCGGGGCAACAAGAATCAGACGGGACACCGGATAAACGGAAGCCAGATACGAGGCAATTACACCTCCCATGGAAAAACCGAGCAGAACAATCGGCCGTTTCTTGGCGATGACTGCTTTCATGGCATTTTCCGCTTTCTCGATCCAGTCTTTATAGCTGCAGTCGTCCGGATTGTTCGGATCATACATATCGAAAGTAACGACTTCGCAGCCCTTTTCCTCCAGAAATCTTTTTAAAGGATCGAATTCATGGCTGACATTTCTGCCGAAGCCGTGAACGCAGACTACGATCTGTTTTGGCTTATTAAAGAAAAAATTCATGTGATCTCCTTAGATGCAGGAATTATACGAAAGGATTGGATATGCAGGCAACCTTACTGATAAGAAATCTGTCTAAAATCTATACCTGCAGTCCAGCGGGAACTGTGATTCAAAACGGCTTTATTGCCTGTTTTCACGACCGCATTCTGGCTGTTGGCAAAGGGGACGGAAGCAAATACATCGAGAAGGATCTGACCAGAATTCTGGACGGAACCGGATGCATTGCAGTGCCGGGATTCATCGAACCTTTCTATCATGGTTCCTTTGACATGGAGTA
>JABUSF010000013.1:40349-44211 GCA_021443945.1 Ileibacterium sp. | reverse complement strand
GAAGGCAACATCGATACGCCCGAAAAAGCTGCCAGAGTATTGGAATTGGGAGCCTGGTCTGTTGTGGTGGGATCCATCATCACAAGGCCTCAGGTGATTACCAGACGCTTTTCAGAGCGGATTGATAAAATTTGAACAAAAAAAGATTTGAAATATCAGAGCACCTGACGACGGAATGTTGCAGATGAAAATCCCTTGTGTAAAGTTCATGTAAAAAAACAAGAATATTTGAAAATATTTCATGGATATCTTAATGCCGTCTTAATTTCGAGGTGAAATATCTTAGCATAGTATTTAACATGATCAAAACTTAATGCACTTAGATTTACTGCAGTCATATCTTTGTTAAACTGTAGTCGTGAAGTCGAGTTTACCAAAGTAAACAATGTTCACGAAGGATCGTAAGGAAAATAAAGATAAGAATTAGAAAAAGGAGCTTCATTTATGTGCAGAGAAGAAATCAGAATGAGATTATATAAAATCAATGTCGATGCAAAGGAAATCAGAAAAATGATGAAGGACGCTTTGAAAAAAGCGGACAGCGGAGATCTGGAAAGCGCCCGCACTTTATTTCTGATGGCCGATGAGCAAATGGCAGAACTGAAAGAACAGAGCCGTGGAATTGAGTCTTTCGAGGATGAAGCAAAAAAAGCAGCTGAAACGGATTGTGCCGTTCAGTTTACGGAACTGGTCAAAGATGTTTTGATGCAGGCTGCCGAGTACCAGAATGCTTCCTGTTCTCCGATTCGTTACCACGTATACAGCTAATTTAAATCTTCTATATATATTCAGCGGAACTCAAAGACTGCCTTCTGCAGCAGCCTGAAACAGCCCCGCTTTTTTTTAGGCTTCCGATTGTTGGAATGTTCATTGGTATGAGGAAGATTTAACGATTTTGGCGCAATAAATTTGGGAATGGTTTGTGTTTTTTGTTTTGACAAAGAACCTTTAAATGTTTATAGTTTGCTCATACATTGGCAAAGAAAAGAAGAGTATCTGCAAAGGGAAGCCTAGAGAGTTTCTGGATGCTGGAAAGAAACGTGAACAATGCAGAGAAGATGGTCTTGGAGCCGCAGCGCCGAATAGGAGGCATGACGGGAACGCCCGTTACAGCGTTAAAGTATGGTTGTACTTGATAAGGCAAAGCCAGTGATGGCTTCTGCAAATTTAGGTGGTAACGCGAAATTCAGCTTTCGTCCTAATGGATGAGGGCTTTTTTTATAGGAAGAGGGGACTGCATCTTGATTCGACTGGAACATGTTACCAAAACATTTAAAACAAAAGACGGAAACGTCCATGCAGTAAAAGACGTCAGCATCCATGTCAAAAAAGGGATGATTTACGGAATTATCGGATTTTCCGGAGCGGGAAAATCGACTCTGGTGCGGTGCATTAATCTGCTGGAACGTCCGGATGATGGAAAAGTCATTTTTGACGGCAAAGATTTAATGGAATGCACTCCAAAGGAACTGAGGGAAGAACGGCAGAAAATGTCCATGGTCTTCCAGCACTTCAATTTAATGAAAAGCCGGACGGTGTTTGAAAACATTGCTATGCCTTTGCGGATGATCAAAGCAGACAAAGCCGTCATTGACAAAAAAGTCATGGAACTGCTGGAACTCATTGATCTGGTGGAAAAAAAGGATGCTTATCCATCTCAGCTTTCCGGGGGTCAGAAGCAGAGAGTGGCCATTGCCAGAGCGCTGGCGACGGATCCAAAAGTGCTGCTGTGTGATGAAGCAACCAGTGCGCTGGATCCCCAGACCACTCAGTCCATTCTGAAGCTGATCAAAAAGATCAACCAGGAGCAGGGAATTACCGTCATTGTAATTACCCATGAAATGCTGGTGGTGAAGGAAATCTGCGACCGTGTAGCTGTCATGGAAGCCGGCCGTGTGGTGGAAAAAGGGGATATCGTTCCTGTATTTGTAAACCCAATGCAGGAAATTACCCGAAACTTTATCAACACCACAAACAATACGGAAAAAATCTATGAGCTCATTGAGGCCAATCATCCGTTGACTCAGTTAAGCGACAAACAGCAGATGGTTCGTTTGACCTATGCGGGAGAAGCCACTTCAGAAGCCATGATTTCCAAAGTCTCCAGAGAATGCAATGTGGACTGCTCCATTATTTATGGAAATGTGGAAGTCATTAAAGATTCGCCGCTGGGCGTGCTGGTGACAACGTTTACCGGCGAGAGCGCTGATATTAAAGCTGCTCTGGAACTGCTCAAAAAAGAAGGCGTTAGCGTGGAGGTGATCAGACGTGGGCGTATTGACTGACTGGATTCCAAACGTAATTAAATATGCATCCCAGTTCCCGCAGGCCATTGCAGACACCCTTTCGATGCTTCTGATCTCAGGTGCTGTTTCCTTTGTATTCGGGATTCTGCTGGCCGTGGTTGTGGTGGTAACCAAACCAAATGGTATCCTGGCCAACAAGCCGGTGTTTTGGGTGCTGGATAAAATCATCAATCTGTTTCGGGCCATCCCGTTCATTATCTTGATCCCGATGCTTCTGTTTTTGTCCCGCTTTATTTTCCATACCACCATCGGTGTGGAAGGAGCCCTGGTGCCTTTGATTGTGGGAACCATTCCTTTCATGGCAAGACAAATGGAGTCGGCTATGGAAGAAATTCCCAAGGAAGTCATTGAAGCCTCCATCTCCATGGGGATGTCCCCATGGCAGATTATCAGTCAGGTCTATTTGAGAGAAAACATTCCAGGCATGATCCGGGGAGTCACCATCACCCTGATCGCTCTGGTTGGACAGATTGCCATTGTCGGATCCATCGGTGCCGGCGGTCTGGGAGATCTGGCCATCCGTTATGGGCATCAAAGAAACATGACGGATATTACTTATGTTGTTGTCTTCCTCATCCTGATTCTGATTTCCCTGATTCAGGCTGCAGGTGACTGGCTGGTCCGCAAGACCACCCATTAACAGCCATTGGCTGTATGCAAGAAAGTTAAAAGGAGAGAAAAAAGATGAAAAAATTCAAAACACTGCTTGCCCTCACACTGGCAGCGGCTGCTCTTGCCGGCTGCTCCGGATCCAAAGGAACAGACACTTCCAAAGATTCCGGTTCTGATGCTTCCTCCAAAGTCATCAATGTTGGTGCCACCACCGCACCTCACGCCGAAATTCTGGAAGAATGCGTAAAACCAATGGCAGACAAAGGATACGAACTGAAAATTACAGAATTCTCTGATTATCCAAATATCAACCCATCCACTTCCGATGGCTCTTTGGATGCCAACTACTTCCAGCATGCTCCATATCTGGAAAGCTACAATGCAGACAACAATCTGAAATCCGGTGACGACGGCTATCTGGTTTCTGCAGGTGCCATTCACTACGAACCACTGGGACTGTATTCCAAAAAACATACATCCGTGGATGAAGCCGGTGACAAAATGCAGATCGCCGTTCCAAATGATGCCACCAACGAAGCCCGTGCTCTGATACTGCTGCAGGATCTTGGCCTGATCAAACTGGACGAAAAAGCCACCATCTCCACAGCCACCGTTGCTGACATTACCGACAACCCTAAAAATCTGGAAATCGTGGAAATTGCAGCTGACCAGATCGCTTCCAAACTGCCGGATGTGGACTATGCCGTGATCAATGGTAACTATGCTCTGGCAGGCGGTGTGACCGATGCGGTTTTGACCACTGAATCTGCTGATTCTGAAGCTGCAAAAACCTACTCCAATATCATTGCTGTAAAGGAATCCAAAAAAGATGATGAAGCCGTTAAAGCTCTGGTGGAAGTTTTGAAATCTGACGACATCAAACAGTTCATCAAAGACAAATACGGTGTATCTGTTGTTCCATCCAACTAAAGAAACAAATAGAA
>JABUSF010000013.1:29676-40336 GCA_021443945.1 Ileibacterium sp. | reverse complement strand
CAAACAGCTTTCAGCCCATACAAGCCAGGAACCGATCTCAAGGTTCCTGGCTTTTACTGCCTTCTGCTGTCAGGTTTACACAATGGAAACGAATAAGATTGATTGAAATACTGAAGGGAAATCCGCTCTTCCTGTTTTTACTCCAGGTTGAGATCCGTTAGAGGAACTGTCCAGAAATGAAGAACAGATGCCCGCTTTTTTTTCTTTTTCATGCAAGATATTGACAGTCAGAAATCCAGATCCTGATATTATCCCCCCGCTGCTGGCTTTTTATAATGAAGCCACAAAACATGGAGGTAGATGATGAAGGGAAAAAGATGGAGTGCTCTGATTGCAGGAGTACTGACACTGTCGCAGCCACAGACTTTATATGTGATGGCCGAAGAGAAAACAGAAACGGTACAGAAGGATGCAGAGATTAAGGTTCAGAAAGACGAAAAGACAGGTTATCTTGTCTGTGATTTGTCACAGAGCAGTTACAGCAGCCGGTCTAATGTTCTGACGCCTGATTTTTATGTGTTCGCCGGACATGTGGATGAAAAGAAGGCTAAAGAACTGATTGAAGAAATGGAGATGCAGAAGGTTCTGCAGACATGGGGAACAAAGGTTACTTTTGTTCAGCCGGAAGGATCAGAATATACCGCCGAAGATCTGGATCGTCTTGAAGAAACGATCAAACAGGCTCCAATCAATAATATCAAGTTTATTGGAATCGATGATGGGGCCACTTTCCTGAATAATGTGGCATTAGGCAGAGTAAACTATGTGGCTGGTATGATGCTTTACGGAGGAGAAATCAACGAGAACGCAGCAATTGATCAGCCAATTCCTGTTTATTTGTCCAATCCTCCTGCGTGGGCTGCGGAGTTTTATAAGAAGACCAACAGTGCGGATACGACAGGACTGGCGGTAACGGTTGTATCGAATGGAGAGGAAACTCTGAAGGAGGCTTTTGCCAATGCGTGGGATCAGGTGTTTGAAAACAATTACCGCTCCAGCAATAATGTGACAGAATTCTATAATCTTCCAATGCTCAACGACAGAGAAAACGTCTTGGAATTTGATTATCAGTTGACACAGGCACCTGTCCTGGAGGATCTGAAGATTACATACAATGAAAAAGTTCACCAGTCTATCCCCGGCCTGGATGGAAAAGACTATGCATGGTTTGAATATATCCCTGAATCAGCTCTGAAAGCCGAAGAATCAACTGTCCCGCTGGTGGTCTCTGTACATGGAAATCAAAATGATCCAAGGCTGCAGGGGGATACTTCCGGTTGGGTTGAACTGGCTTCCAAAGAAGGCTTCATGGTCGTTTCCCCGGAATACCAGACAGCAGAAGAAGAAGCCTTCTTTACCCAGAAGGGAAATACAGAGATCTACGGAACAGTCGACGGTATGACTCCCCAGGGAATTCCAGTACTGGTAAATCATCTGAAGGAAACATATCCCCAGATTGATCTGTCTAGAGTTTACATTACCGGACTGTCTCAGGGAGGCGCAGTCACCAGTCTGCTGGGTCTGCAGAACAGCGATCTGTTTGCTGCGGCTGCAAGTGTTTCAGGTGTAAATGCCTACAACAGTCAGATTCAGAAGGCGATGGAAAACTATGCCGGTAAGGGAACTCCATTTATGTATATCTGTGGGGATAAAGACTTCTTCCAGATGATTCCGGTGGATGGGTCCAGCCAGGAAGGTGCAAAAATGCTCATGGATCTTCCAATCTGGGAGGTGGATGAAAATGTCCACGTCTATCCAATTTTTACCGCTTATCAGAAAGCCAATGGCTTGCAGTCAGCTGAAATGGATATGAGCAAAAACAAGTATTTTGGAATGTCCTTTGACAGCTGGGAAGACGCAGCAATGGGAGATAAAGTTATCCATACAGGCAAGCTGAACAATTCAAAGGGAACTGTCATGGAGCTGGTGGCTATTGAAAATCAGGCTCACTGGAATTATAAACCTGAGGCAGAATTCATCTGGAATTTCTTTCAAAACTGGAAACGGGATGTGAATACAGGTGAGTCCGTCTATGAAGAAACGGTTCAGCCATCCTCTGACAACAGCGGTCTGATCATCGGAACTGCAGCAGCCGCTGGTGTTGTGATAGTGATCGTATATCTCATGAAGAAAAAGAAGAAAACTGAATAAACAAAACATCCTCTGAAATCCATATAACTCTTACAAAAAGCAAAAGCGGTGCCTGCGTCAGCACCGCTTTTGCTTTTTGGGCATTCCCAGTCCTGCAGGACTGAGGGTCAAATATTAGTTTTTGCATCAGGAGTGCTGAAATGACTGCCGGAGATGAGAGATTCCCGGTAAGTCTGCGGATTCATTCCAAAGGCATCTCTGAATCTCTGGTAAAAAATTGTCAGGTTTGAGATGCCAACTCTTTCTGCAATATCAGAAATGGGCAGTTCCGGATTGGACAGCAGTCTGACGGTTGTCTTCATCCTTTCTTCATTCACGAGCTGTTTAAACGTTTTGCCTGTGGCTTGTTTGATAATCCTGGAGGTATAGCTGCTTTCATAACCAAAGTGATTGCACATTTCCTGGAGGGAACCGGATCGGTAGTTGTTTTGAATATAGGTCATAATGTCGTTAATAATTTCCTGCTTTTTATATTCCCGTCCGCTCATNTTGGACTGGATCTCTTTGATCCGGGCACTTGCAGTCAGAACAATTTGGATCAGGGAATCGATAATATCTTCACTGCCTGTTTTTGGATCGGCATATTCACAGAGGATTTGGTCTATGCAGCTTTCAAACAGAAAATCCCCTTGCGTATGCAGTATCAGGTAATGAACATGCGTTTTGGGCTGGTGCATGAGTTCTCTGAAAAAACTGTCTATCAGGCTGGATTCACTGCGGGTATGAAGAGTCTTCTTTAAAAAATATTCATCCGAAAGAATAATATTCAGTCCGAGATCATTTGGACCGGTAGGTTTTACTGAATGGGGAACATGACGGTCGAATATGATCATGTCTCCTTGCTTCAGAACAATGATTTTATCATCAATTTTAAAAGTCATTTCGCCTGAATAACAGTAGGTCATCACAATGTAATGATAAATATGCTGGGGGACCATACCGCTGCAGCGGGGGTGGAGCTCAATAATATGATTTCGTTTTCTGAAGTCCCTGGCGTGATCAAAGATAAAGAGAATATCCCCGTTAAAAAGAGTATTTTGATGTTTCCGGTAAAAATGCTCCAGGATTTCTTCTGAATTGTGAGTTGTGGATGTCTGGTCTGAATGGATATAAGACAGCAGCTCATTTTTGTTCATAATCATTTCTCCAGTTTTTGACAGTCTTGATATCAGATTTTGTCATTTAAGCAAAATAGGATCAAGAGTATTCTGAAATCACAAAAACAAAGACGGCCGCCTGAATAAAGAAAGAGAGAGAGTATTTAACTATGAATGAAAAGCAATCCTTCTTCGATAAGCTTTATGACTTCCTGAGCCCGATCTCAGTGAAGCTGTCATCGAACATGTATATCAATGCCATTAAGGATGGAATGCTGGCTTATATGCCTTTTACCTTTATCGCTTCCATCTTCCTGATTATTGGATTCCTGCCTATCCAGCCATATCTTGATTTTATGGCTTCTGTATTTGGTGAAGGCTGGGTTGGAAACATGGTTCTTGTCAATTCCGCATCTCTTGGAATCGGCGGTGTCTTGGTTGTCCTGACTGTCTCCCGTGCTCTTGCTGAATCCATGAAGCTGGATGCTCTACAGATTCAGCTGACTTCTCTGGTGGATTATGTACTTCTTGTTCCTTTTACAGCCAATGCAGCTGGATCCTTCATTGACGTAACATTCCTGGGGGCACAGTCCATTTTCTTAAGCCTGATTATAGCAATTCTGACCTGTATCGTATATCGCAAGATTGACAGCTTAGGCTTGAAAATCAAGATGCCTGCTTCGGTTCCTCCAGGTGTAGCAAGACCGTTTGAATCCATTATTCCGTCCCTGGTCTGCATTGTCCTGTTTTGGGTGATCCGGCTTTGCATCGACAACTTTAACGGAACATCAGCTCTGGAACTGTTTAATGCAATCCTCGGCGCTCCAATTTCCAAGATGGGCGGATCCCTGATCGGTGTCATTCTGATCAAAATATTCTCTCAGCTGCTCTGGTTCTTCGGAATTCATGGCGACTCCATTACCAATGCCGTAATGACTCCAATTCTCCAGGTTCTTCAGATGGAAAATCAGACAGCATCCCTTGCTGGAGCGGCTCCAACCAACATTATCTGTCAGTCGTTCTGGGATGGCTTTGCCAGTATCGGTATTATCGGTTCCATTATCGCCATCTGTTTGATTGCCAGATCAGCCCGGTATAAAGAAATGAAAAAGGTTGCTATGGTTCCGTATATCTTCAATGTTGGAGAACCGACTCTGTTCGGTATTCCTCTGATGATGAATGTGGTTTACTTCATTCCATTCTTGTTGTCCAATGCTGCATCCATTCTGATTTCCTATTTCGCAATGGCTTCTGGACTTGTGCCTGTCTGCACAGGTCTGGCTCAGGTTCCTTGGACAACACCGCTGCTGATTTCCGGCTATCTGGCAACCGGCAGTATTATGGGATCGCTTCTGCAGCTTGTTTGCGTGGTCGTTGTCGTTCTGATCTGGCTGCCGTTTGTAAAAGTAGCTGACCGTCAGATCTGTGAAGAAGAAGCTGAAATGAGTGCAGAATCTGAAATCAGTTCTTCTGTGGCTGAGTCTTAAGTCCTCCCTTTGATAACGCCTGCCGCCGGCAGGCGTTATCAAGTTCGTGAAAGGAAAAAATATGAGTCCATTTACAAATGCAAATCTGATCGGATCTCGTGCTCATTGCTACGGTCAGGATGATGCCGGTTACTACAGTGACCACCCCAATACTGTTTTAAAAGCACAATTTGAAGCAGAAAAAATGGGAAAAGCTGAAATCCGCATTGCCGGTCTGGGGTTTTATGATTTTCAGATCAACGGGCAGCCAGGCAGCAGAACTGTACTCAACGGTCCATGGACAAATTTTGCAAAAACGGTCCTGTACGATACCTTTGATATCAGCGATTTGATCCGTCCTGGCAGCAATGAAATCCGCATTGAACTGGGAAACGGATACTATAATCCATCTCCTCTGCGCTTTTTTGGAAAATACAATCTGCGGGAAAATCTGGCTGAAATCGGTGAGCCAGCCGTAACCGCATCGATTGTGCTGGACGGAAAGGAAATCTGTACGACCGGCCCTCATTGGAAAGCTGGAAAAGGAAATCTTCTGTTTAATAATCTTTATCTGGGGGAAAGAGCCGACCTGAGACAGGAAGACCGGGATTTTGAACCGGTTGTTTTGTATGACAAAGTCTGCCGTTTTGAGCCAAATGAAATGCCCCCGATTCGCCGAATCAAGGAAGTTCAGCCAAAATCCATTCAGGAAACAGAAGAAGGAATTCTGGTGGATTTTGGAGAAATGATCAGCGGATTTATTGAGATCTCCCTGGAAGGAACAGACGGGCAAACCATGAACATGCTCTTTGCGGAGAATGCAGACGGTTCAAAGCTGAACCTTTTATGCAATACTAACGGATCCGTCGGAGAGACTATGCCGGATGGCCGGAAAGTAGACGGCGGACCAGGTGCTCCGGAATATGCTTACGAACAGGATACCGTGATTCTGAAAGAGGGAATGAACTCTTTTACAAACCGGTTTACTTATCATTCCTTCCGTTACTGTCTGATCAAAGGAATTCAGACCTCACAGATCTACAGCATCTCCGCCTGGTATGTCCATACAGATGTGAAACAGACAGGATTTGTGCAGACAGACAATCCTGCATTCAATGAACTGTATGCTGCGGCTCTGCGCACAAAGCTGAATAATTTCCATTCATCTTTTGAAGATTGTGCCAGAGAGCGGCTTGGATATGGTGGTGATATGGTTGCTCTGGCAGATTCGAATTTGTATACCTTTGACTTAAAAAATACATACCGTAAAATCCTGAAGGACTTTATCAATGACCAGACGCAGGCCGGGGGTTTTCCTGAAACAGCCCCCTTTATGGGAATTGGATCAAAAGGAACGGCATATGGGGAAGGGCCTCTTTTATGGCAGTATGCCGTCCCGTATCTGGCTATGAAGCTGATTCAGTTTTACGATGACACAGATTTTGTCCAAGAAGTTTATCCGGCCATTCAAAAGAACCTGGATTATCTTCTGACTCTTGATTTTGAAGATCTTTCCAAACATTGTCTGGGGGATCATGGCAGCGTACTGATTGCAGGTCAGTTTTATAAACCAACCCCCGACAAGGATTTTGCCGGCTGGGTGACCATCCTTCTGTTTCTGGAGACATTTATTCGGATTTCCGGTGCGCTTGGCAGGGATACATCTGCTTACGAACAGAAGCATGATCTGCTGAAACAGGAAATCATTGAGAGATTCCGAAATGAAGACGGCTCTTTCGCAGACGGAACTCAAACCAGTTATGGCTTTGCATACGCTGGCGGGCTTGAACAGCCCGAAAAGCTGGCATCCGCTCTCGTACAGCTGATAGCCCGGGAAGACGGCGTTTTTACAGCCGGTATTTTTGGAACAAAATTCAATTATGACTTGCTGCATGAGTGTGGATATGATGAGGTGATCGCCCAGTGGCTGACCAGAGAGGGAACGATTTCTTACTCAGCCATGCTTAAAACGGGAAACAAGGCTTTTGCGGAACTGTTTACAGGTGATCATTACTCCTACAACCATGCTATGTTTACTTCTTTCGTTCAGTGGTTTTATGAAGGAATCGGCGGCATCCAGGTCGCTTCAAACGCCAGAGGAGCTGATTCTCTGATTCTGCATGGGCAGTTCCCCTCTCAGATCCATCAGGCGGATGTTTCCTTTGAAACGATTCGCGGACATGTTTGCTCAAGCTGGAAGCGGGAAGGTGAAAAGATCCGCTGGAAAGTTCAGATTCCCGAAGGAGTCTCTGTTACAGAAAAGCCGCTGCCTGAAAACTGCTCGCTTGAAATTTGTATAGAAAGATCCAGTGAATGATTGGATTCCTGGCCTTCAATCACAGATTGACTGAAAGATCCGTCCAAGTGCGGATCTTTTTTCTTCAAAAAGTAAGATTTTGACAGTGCAGAGTCCGGTTTATGACATTTCGACGCAAAAGGACCAAATCTATAATTGAGCCAGATAAAGCAAAGTGCATGCAGCTTTCTAGGGGAGAGTGATTATGAATTACTATCTTGCAGTCGATATTGGTGCCAGCAGCGGTCGCCACATTCTTGGTCATGTAGAGAATGGAAAACTGGTGTGGGAAGAAATCTACCGGTTTAAAAATGGAGCTTATGAAAAGGACGGACATTTTTACTGGGATATTGACGGACTGTATAAGTCAGTCATCGAGGGAATGAAGCAGGCCGCAAATCTGTCCAAAATCCCCGTATCCGTTGCCGTGGATACCTGGGCTGTAGATTATGTTCTTCTGGATGAGAATGAAAATAAGATCTCAGATCCATACAGCTACAGGGATTCCAGAACAGCCGACGGAGTCAAATCGGTTCATCACAAAATCAATCGGGATGAAGTTTACCGCCGAAACGGAATTCAGTTTCAGCCCTTCAATACCATCTATCAGCTGGCCAGCAGTCCGGATCAGCTGCAGAAGGCGAAAAGCTTTTTGATGATTCCGGATTACCTGGCATTCAGACTGACGGGGATCAAAACGAACGAATACACGAATATGACGACCACTGCTCTTTTGAACAGTCAGGGGAATCTGGATTCAGATTTGCTGGAGGCCGCTGGAGTATCTGAACATTTGTTTCCTGAAACCGTTGAACCGGGTACAGTCATTGGAAATTTGAAAAAGCAGACAGCTGAAGAAGTGGGATATGACTGCAAAGTCATTGCTGCAGCGAGTCATGATACAGGAAGTGCTTTTATGGCTGGAGTGGGAGAGGGAATCTTCCTATCATCCGGCACATGGTCGCTTCTGGGGGTTGAAAGGGATACTGCGGATCTTTCCGAAAAGGCAATGAAAGCCAACTTTACCAGTGAAGGGGGATATGACCGAAGATATCGGTTTTTAAAGAACATTATGGGACTGTGGCTGATTCAGGAAACAGCCGCAGATTTGAATCAGGAGTATTCCTTTGCGCAGCTGGTGAACTTGGCAAAGGAAAGTCTCTTTGACGGTGTCTTTGACTGCGATGATCCCCGGTTTTTAAAACCGGCCTGTATGAAAGATGAAATACAGTCCTGGTTCAGGGAAAACAATCTTCCTGAACCTGTAACCCCAGGAGACTTGGCCAGAACGATTTACCGTTCTCTTGCAGTCAGCACCGCCAGGGCCTGCAGACAGTTGGAAGAAATCACAGGCCAAACGTATGAAACGGTCAATATCTTTGGAGGTGGCTGCCAAAACGGCCTTTTAAATGAAATGATTGCATGCCAAACAGGAAAAACGGTTCTAGCCGGGCCTGTGGAGGCAACAGCCATCGGCAATCTTGCTGCTCAGCTGATCGGTGACGGCCAGTGTGCGGATCTGAAAGAGGCAAGAAATATAATTCGAAACAGTGAAAAAATAAGAGTTTTTGAAGGGAGAAAATAATGTCCAGATTTGAAGAAGCAAAAGAAATGTACAGCCAGTTGGGCGTCGATGTGGAAGAAGCATTAAACAGTCTTCAGAAGTTTCCAGTTTCTGTACACTGCTGGCAGGGAGATGATGTGGTTGGCTTTGATGGATCCGATTCCCTGACCGGCGGGATTCAGACAACAGGCAATTATCCAGGAAAGGCATCCACTCCTGATGAACTGATGGATGATATAGATGAAGTTCTGAAACTGGTTCCAGGGACGAAAAAACTGAATCTTCATGCCTGCTATGCCATTTTTGAAGAGGGGGAAAAAGCGGACAGAGATGCTTTGGAGCCAAAGCATTTTAAACCCTGGGTGGATTTCGCCCGCCAGCGAGGCCTTAAGCTGGACTTTAACCCCACCATTTTTTCTCATGAAAAAGCCCAGGGGCTGACACTTTCCAGCGAAGACGAGGAAATCCGCCGTTTCTGGATCGATCACTGCAAAGCATGCATTCGGATCAGTGAATACTTTGCAGATGAACTCGGCGGGCCGGTTGTCATGAATATCTGGATTCCAGATGGCTTAAAGGATCTTCCAGCCAGCAGACTTGCCCCCCGCAGACGTTATCTGGACAGCCTCAATGAAATCATTTCCATGGATTATGACAAAGAGAAAGTTAAAGTCGCTCTGGAAAGCAAGGTCTTTGGAATTGGTATGGAAAGCTACACAGTGGGCAGTGGTGAAATGACATTTGGCTATGCGCTGAAAAATGGGCTGACACCGCTGATGGACAATGGACATTACCACCCAACAGAAGTCGTTTCCGATAAAATCTCCGCTGCACTTCTGCTGGCCGGTGAACTGGCTCTTCATCTTACCCGGCCTGTGCGCTGGGACAGCGACCATGTGGTTTTGTTTGATGATGAAACCAAAGAAATCTGCAAGGAAATTGTCCGCTGCGATGGACTGGACAAAGTTTATATGGCCACAGACTGGTTTGATGCTTCCATCAACAGAATCTGCGCCTGGACAATTGGCTTGAGAAATGTCCAAAAAGCCATGTTGTACGCCCTTCTGGAGCCTAAGGAAATGCAGGTGATGCAGGATCAAAATGAATTTACGAAAATCCTTGCACTCCAGGAAAACTTGAAAACCATGCCTTTTGGAGATGTTTGGAATGAATACTGCAGACGGAATCAGGTTCCCAATGATCTGGACTGGTTTGCGGAAGCAGAAAAATATGAAGAGAAAGTTTTGAAGGAAAGGAAATAGAAAAATGTCAAATGTACTGGATGCCTCATTTGCAAAGGGCTTTATTAACATGGCTGATACCGGATGGAATCTCGGCTGGCATGAAAGAAATGGAGGGAATCTTTCCTACCGTTTGAAAAAGAGTGAGGCAGAAGAGGTTCAGGATCATTTGAGCTTTGAAGGTGAATGGAAACCCATCGGAGCTTCTGTACCGACTTTGGCAGGAGAATACTTTCTGATTACAGGATCTGGAAAATTTTTCGCCAATGTAAAATCTGCTCCCGCTGATTCACTGGCTCTGATTCTTGTGGATGAACAGGGAGAGAATTACAAAATTTTGTGGGGCATGGAAAATGGCGGCGGTCCCACAAGTGAACTTCCAAGCCATCTGATGAATCATGCTGTCAAAAGAGCGATCAGTGAAGATTACCGGGTGATTTATCATGCCCACACCACAAATCTCATCGCTTTGACCTTTGTTCTTCCTCTCGAAGATGAGGTTTTCACCCGAGAGCTCTGGGAAATGGCTACTGAATGTCCTGTGGTATTCCCAAATGGTGTAGGTGTTGTAGGATGGATGGTTCCAGGACAGCTTCCAATTGCTAAAGCAACGTCCGAGAAAATGAAAGAGTATGATCTGGCAATCTGGGCCCATCATGGAACTTTTGCGGCCGGTCCGGATTTTGATATTACATTTGGCTTAATGCACACCGCAGAAAAAGCTGCAGAAATTCTCGTTAAAGTTCTCAGCATGACAGGTGTTAAAAGACAGACGATTCAGCCGGATGAATTCAGGGCGCTGGCGGTCGACTTCAAAGTTGACCTTCCTGAAAAGTTTCTGTATA
>JABUSF010000013.1:26835-28202 GCA_021443945.1 Ileibacterium sp. | reverse complement strand
ACGAAGCCTCAAAGCATCAGTGTAAACGGCAAATTGCTGGATCTTCTGGAGGATTCTGGTAACGAAACAACTATGCTCTATCTTTATGGATCTGAATCATTTGCTGTGTACAGTGAATCTGATCAGGCATTTTTAGTATTCTGCTATGTTTATGAGCCGTCTGAAAATGCAGCTGAGATTTCGATTCAGATGCCTGAGCTGTTTGATGGAATGACGAATGAGGAACTTTTTGCTGGAGTACAGACCACCCCGGCAGAACTGGTGCTGACCGAAGCAAGCATCATAAACAGTACCGAGCAGTCAGGAATTTATAATTCTCAAGCCGATGGATACATTCTATTGACTTACGACTGCGCGACAATGCCTGCATGTGTATTACTCAATGGCAGCCCCCTGAAAATAGACGCCAATATTTATGTGGCTGAGTTTGCTCTGATGGGGGACGAACCTTTAGCGATCTATTTTATGCAGGAGCTGATTGTTTTGATTCCAACATCCAGCACATTTGAATCACAGCCTTTCAGTCTGACCACCCCTTCCTTTACACAGGGAATGACTGTAGAAGAAGCAGGAATCCGTACGGTTGTTTCCCTGGAGGAAGCTGTTCTGGATGAATGTGAATTCAAGGATCAGGATCTGAATTCTCGAGATTCCTATGCAGAAGGCGATATCCCCTGGATTCAGTACACCTATACGATTCCAAGCCGTCCTTCCAAAGTAACTGTCAATGGCAAGGAACTTCCTCTTATAAAGAGTGCGGAAGATTATTTGCAGTATCATGACGGAGACAAATCCTATGGCTTTTATATCCTTGGCCGACTTACGATTTTAGCACGGATCGAAGATGAACCGGCAGAGCCGATTGACGTAGCAATCGAAACAGGTGTGCCGGCAGAAGGAATGCATATCGATGATTTTGTATCTGCAATGGCCATCAGCCCGTCAACTCTGAAGTATGAAATTGGATTGTTTGGCAATGTTGATGATTCGGCTTCTGTCTATTATTCAAGTGGGCAAACAGAGTGGGCATGTATTGAATGGTCACTCACTGCTCCATTGTCCAGCGTGAGTTTGAATGGATCTGTTTTGAAGGTGATTTCTTTTGAAGACGAAGAGGCTTTGGAAGAGGCATCGAATCAGAAGAAATCCTTCGCTGCAGTTTACGAATCAACTCTCGCTCTTTTCCTTTACTGCCCATCTGACTGCGTTCATATGCCAGTAGAAATAAAAGGTTTTGATGCTGACTGTACCAGCACTGGATTAACCGCTGGAGAAAGATGTTCGAAATGCGGAGAAGTATTGAATGCCCAGACAGTGATACCAGCCCTTGGCCATGCAGAAGAAATCATTCCAGGCAAAGAAGCCAC
>JABUSF010000013.1:18096-22153 GCA_021443945.1 Ileibacterium sp. | reverse complement strand
CCTCTGGAAGCTTCGTTGGAAATCCATTGGGATTCTCCGGTCCAGGCGGCGATTTTTCCGTCAGCACTCATGGCATATTTGCACACCAGATAGGGAAGCCCGGTTTGAATCCAGTGAAAGAAGACGGGATTGAGAGCATCGCATTCCTCTTTTAAAAAGTCTTCAATCACTTCCACACCGGCTTGTTTGAGCTGCCGGATTCCTTTGCCGCAGACGTTTGGATTTGGATCTTTGGATCCGACAAAGACTTTGGCAATGCCCGCTTCCAGGATCGCTTCTGTACAGGGAGGGGTTTTTCCCGTATGACAGCAGGGTTCCAAAGTGACATACAGCGCAGCTCCGGCTGCTGATTCCCTGCAGGCGGCAATGGCATTTCGCTCGGCATGTGGTCCGCCAAATTTTTGATGATATCCTGTGCCGATGATGCGGCCGTCCTTGACCACAACAGCCCCCACCATAGGGTTGGGATTGGTCCAGCCCATGCCTTTTTTGGCCAGTTCAATAGCCATTTCCATGTATTCCTGATCTGTCATAGAAACCTCTTTCCAAAACAAAAGCCCTGTCCAAAGAGAACATCTCTTGAAACAGGGCGCAGAAATCACGTAAAAACAACGGGAAAAAGAACGTCAAATTCCCATCGCAGTTATTCTTTTCTGAAGTCTTCTTCCATCCAGACTGTACTGTCGGCCTCGGAGTTTCACCGAATCCTGCCTTGCGGCTCGCGGGCTATACCGCCGGTGGGGAATTGCACCCCGCCCTGAAGAACTTTTGTTTTGCCTTTTATAACCCGATCTGCTTCCAGCTGCAACCCGATTTGTATCCGGGCATAAAAGCAGAATTGTTTTGAAAAATTCAAATCATTCTTCGTTTAAGGGTGAGAAAAAAATCAGAAAAGATGAAAAACCATCAAATTAGATTGGTATTTAAAAAATAAGAAGGAGGTTTCTTCTTCAAAAACAAAATTGAGCACCATAATATACAGCGCTTACAATAAAGCTATAAAGATACTGAATTGGAAACAGAAAAACGGTACCGGCAGAAAAAAGACTGCCTGAAATGCAGTCAGACAGTCTGAAGGGATCTTTGGATTAGTCTTTGGAGGCGCTCCAGCGGCCAAACAGACCGCAGGGAAGCACGCCGCCTTTTTTGACAGGAAGAAGGGTTTCGCCCACTTCCACACTTCCGCCATGGTGACGGACCACGGTTTTTTCCAGCGTCTGGGCCAGAGTGGAAAGAGGGAATCCAGTGGTGTATAAATTGACGATCATAAACAGCGCGTCATCGGAAAGAAGCTTCTGGGCTTCATCGATGAGTTCGTAAATGTTGTCTTCCAGCTTCCACACTTCACCATTTGGGCCTCTTCCATAGGAAGGCGGATCCATAATGATGGCATCATATTTGCGGCCTCTTCTTTGCTCCCGCTTGATGAATTTTAAAGCGTCTTCCACCAAAAAGCGGATCTTTTTGTGTTCCAGATGGTTAAGTTCCATGTTTTCCTTGGCCCAGGCATTGATGCTCTTGGACGCATCCAGATGAACCACTTCATCCGCACCGGCTTTGGCCGCAGCCATGGTGGCCCCTCCGGTGTAGGCAAACATATTCAGCACCCGGATTTCACGCTCGGGATGCTCTTCTTTGGCTTTGCGGATGGCGTTCATGGAGAAATCCCAGTTGGCTGCCTGCTCCGGAAACAGCCCGGTGTGCTTAAATCCGGTCGGGGAGATCTTGAAAAGGAGATCTTTATAAGGAAGCACCCAGAATTCTTTTAAGGGTTTTTTGAATTCCCAGCGGCCGCCGCCTTTGTTGGAGCGGTGGTAAACCGCATGTGCTTTTTTCCATTCATAGTCGTCTTCGATGGGCCAAATGGCTACCGGATCCGGACGTCTTAAAATGATATCGTTCCAGCGTTCCAGTTTTTCCTTGCCGCCGGCGTCGATTACTTCGTAATTTTTCCAGTCACCTGCAATTTGATTCATATCTGTCCTTTCCTTTCAGAGAAGAAAGCCTGTTGGTTATGGCGGTGTTTTTCATTCTTCAATCCTCATATCATAAGACTGAACGAACTATCTGTATACCAGTATAATATCCCGTGGATGCAAATGACCTTTTCAGACTTTCCTGGCTGCAGGAAAGCATGTCAAAGAGGTTTTTCACAAAGGTATGAAAAAATAGAAGTGTCAGAAGGCACAGGAAAGGAAAAGCTTTATGTTTGTACAGCTGATTTGCAAAGACCGCAACGAAAATGAAATGAACGAACTTTACCAGGTGCTTGGAGCCCTGTGTGAAAGAGAAGGAATACAGATTGAAGACCGGGGAGACCGGGTTGAAATCCTTGCCTGCCCCCAGGGAAAAATTGTTGTGACGGAAGACGATAAAGACATGGTGTTAACGGCCAATACCCGTCATGCGGGCGCGGGATTCCATGCTTTCTGCGTGGATCTTTTTAAGGATATTGAAGAAGAAATTCCGGAGGGAGAATACGAACTGGTCGATGATCTGGAATATGACAAAGATGAAGACTTCCATCGCCTCCATCACGTCTATGAAAACGAACTGGATTATATGAAGAAGCTGATTCTTCAGGATCCGGAATTCAGAAACAGGAACTATCTCTACGACGAAACTTATTTTCTGCCTATTCCGGAAGATGGAAAAATATTCACCAGCACCGGAGAAATGGACATTAAGGATTTTGCCAAAAAAGAAGTGCACGATCTCATGGACGATTTCTACGTATGGAATGACTGGGACAGGGATGCCCGTTTCTACCGCAACGCCGCTTTGACCCTGCTGGCCAAAGAAGGACGGGGCATTTATTCCAACATGAACGATGAAACCGAAAAAGTGGCCAATGAGATTCTGGACTATCTGGAAATCGCACATGAAAAAGATCCGGCAATGAAACTGCCGAAAAAAGAATATGAAGAGCTGGCTGCTCTTCTGGACCGGGAAGACAAACTGAAAGATGCCGTTGGAATGGACCGGGAAGCCATTCAATACAGGACACGCGAAGTCTACCACTTATTTGATGATGCCAGAGTCGCAGCTCCGGGCACTGCAGAAAGAAGCTATGATCCGGCAACACAGTCTGTAAACCTGATGGCACCTTACAAGGAAGAAGGAGAATGGAGCTGGCTGATTCAGGCTTCCAAACAGCCTTCCATTCTTCCGGATTATAAAAAAGTCATGGAAGAAGTTCCTGTGGAAAAAGACGGGAACATCATTTGGATGGATGAGTTTACAGAAGACGGCATCCCAACCATCGATGCTGTCATCCGGGACGATGAAGAATTCCTGTACATTCACGCCCTGGCTGCCGATGAAAAAGAACTTCCATATCTCAAAGACTGCATTTTGAAATCAGGATTCCAGAGATAGACATTTTTGCCTCCCTTTGCGGAGGCATTTTTGTTTGGCTTTGTTAAAATAGAAACCTGTGAAAGGAGATTTTATTGATGGAAGCATTACTGGACAGCTTAAACGCCTCCCAAAAAGAAGCAGCGGTCTGCGTGGACAAAAACGTCCGCATTGTGGCAGGAGCCGGCTCAGGAAAGACTCGGGTTCTTATGGCCCGCATTGAATATCTCATTGAGGAAATCGGCATATGGCCCAGCCGGATTCTGGCCATTACGTTTACCAACAAAGCAGCCAATGAAATGAAGCAGCGGCTGACGGCTCAGATTGGTCCGGATGCTTCCTATGTAAAAATTTCCACCATCCACTCGCTGTGTGCCCGGATTTTACGGGAAGATGCACAGGTTCTCGGCTTTCCAAAAGGATTTGCCATTCTGGACACCGATGATCAGAAAAGCCTTCTCAAACCCTTCTATACCGAGCATGGAATCGATAAAAAGGAAGTGGCAGCCGCGAAGGTTCTGTCTTTGATCTCCCGCTGGAAAAGCGAAGGAGTGACCCCAAAGCAGGCCCAGGACATGGCTTGGAATCATTTTCAGTCCGATGCGGCACTGCTTTATGAATTGTATGAAAAGGAAAAGAAGCGGATGCTGGCGATGGATTTTGACGATCTGCTTCTGAACACGGACAAGCTGCTCAAAGA
>JABUSF010000013.1:16725-18080 GCA_021443945.1 Ileibacterium sp. | reverse complement strand
GAAAAATGGCAGAACCGTCTGGATTATCTTCATGTGGATGAGTTTCAGGACGTGGATCCGGTTCAGTATTCCATCATCAAAAGCCTGAAAGGACCGGATGCCTTTCTTTGCGTGGTGGGGGATCCAGATCAGACCATTTATACCTGGAGAGGCGCTTCAGTCAATATCATTCTTCACTTTGACAAGGACTTTAAGCCCTGTCATACGGTTCTGCTGGAGGAAAACTACCGGTCTACGGATCTTTTGCTGAAGGCATCCAACGAGCTGATCGCCTGCAACAGCAGCCGCATCAAAAAGAATCTGTTCTCTTCCCGGGAAGGAACGGAAAAAATCCATCTGCGGGAACTGGGCGATGGGGACATGGAGGCGTTCGATGTGGTCCGAAACATCAAAGAGCTTCATGACAAAGGACTGCCCTATGAAGAAATGGCCATTTTGTACCGGAACAACTATTCTTCCTTAACCTTTGAAAAAGCCCTGGTCAGCGCCAACATTCCGTACCGGATTTACGGAGGCGTCCGCTTCTACGACCGTCAGGAAATCAAGGATCTTCTCTGCTACCTGAAAATCCTGGCCAACCCGGATCCGGAAGACCCGGAAAACCGGTCCATCAATCTGGCCGTCTCCCGCATCATCAACCGGCCCAGACGGGGCATTGGAGACAAGTCTTTGGAAAAACTGGAAGCTTCTGCTCAGGACAGAGGACTGAATCTGCTGGAAGCCTGCCAGGATCCTCAGGGTCTTGGCACCGGTCCGGCGAAAAAAATCAAAGAATTTTACAAGACCATGATGGAGCTCAAAGAAAAGCGCTCGTCTTTGCCCATGGACATGCTGGTGGATCTGATCATGCAGGAAACTGGCTACAAAGCGATGCTGGAAGAGCAGAAAGAGTATGAACGCCTGGACAACATTCGCGAGCTGGTCAATGATATGCAGGCGTCTTTGAAGGAAACCCCGGATCTGACGCTGGAGGAATACCTGCAGGATGTTTCTCTGTTCACCCTCTATTCCGAGCAGGAAGTGCAGGGGGTCTCCCTGATGACGGTGCACGCGGCCAAAGGACTGGAGTTTGAATGCGTCTTTATTGTGGATCTGAACGAAGGAACCTTCCCATCCAAACGGGCGGTGGACGAATCCGGCAAAGCGGGTCTGGAAGAAGAGCGGCGTTTGATGTACGTAGCCATGACCCGGGCCAAGGAAAAGCTGTACCTGTGCTGGGACAGGGGGTATTCCTTCCGCCAGCAGATGTACAAAACGCCCAGCCGTTTTATCGGCGAAATTCCGGAAGAATACACCGATCGGCCGGAGAAGAAAACAAGAGCCCAGTCCACGGCTTCCACGCCTCTGCACGACTC
>JABUSF010000013.1:11627-16668 GCA_021443945.1 Ileibacterium sp. | reverse complement strand
CGTCCAGCATAAAGCGTATGGAAAAGGCATTGTGCTGAATGTGTCTTCCGACGTGGCTCAGATCAGCTTCTCTTCTCCGTATGGGGTAAAAAAGATTAAAACCAGCTACCTGGAAAAAATAGAATCATAAGCCGAAGGCTTTCATCCAAAAGATGTCCTTTTCGAATCCAGCAGTCATGTGAGTGCGGTCTGCAGGATTTTTCCGGCAATATAAAGTCGGATAGTTCTTCGCATGAAGAACGGAGGGATTATGAGTTATTTCTGGATGGAAGTCTTTTTTAATTTTATGGTGTTTTCCATTGGCGGCTGGATTGTTCAGGGGCTGTATGTCGGAATTGGAAATCACCAGCTTTTTAAAAATACCGGGTTTATGTACGGTCCCTGGGTGCCGATTTACGGTTTTGGTGCTTTGCTGGTCAAGTATGTGATTGAACCCTTTGGCAGCGGCTTTCTGTATGTGTTTGCTGCTTCCTTTCTGCTTTGCTCCGTGCTGGAGTACTTTACCAGCTGGGCCATGGAGAAGCTGTTTCACCGTTTGTGGTGGGACTATTCCAAACGGCCTTTCAACATTCACGGAAGAGTGTGCCTTTTAAATTCCACCCTCTATGGAATCGGCGGAGTGGTGATTGGCTGGATCGATCCCTGGGTGCTGGATGTCATGAAATCCATGTCTTTGATGAGTGTGGGGATTGCAGAAGTTCTCTTTGCCATGCTGTTTGTCAGCGATTTGGCTTTGACTGTCTTCCATATGGTGCAGGTTCGATCTGCTGTTCACGTCCTGCATCAGACCCATCTGACACTTGGAATGCACAACCATGCCTCTTTAAAAGCGGCTGCTCTTGTGCAGGCGGACCGTCATAAAAAAGTGTTTCCTGCGGCTCAATGGTCTGCTCCTTACCGGCAGAGCGTTGAACATATGCTGAAAAAAGCAAACCGGACTGCTTAGACAGGCAGTCCTTTTTTCCATGAAAAGAGATTCAAAAACAGAAAGCAGAGGTTGACATGAGCGGATTGAAAGAAGATATTGGCTGTTATTTCAGCGATTTGAAAAAAGTTCTGATTTTAGGACTGCTCGGGATTGGCATCGGAGCGGTTACGGCGGTGTTTGAAGTCATTTTCGGAAAAATTCTGTCCTTTGTCATCGCCGTTCACCAGCAGCATCCCCTGCTGTGGCTGGGCTTTCTGCCAGCCGCCGGGTTTCTGGTTGTGGGGATGTTTGAAAAACTGGGCGGCAGCGCCAAAAAGGGAATGAACCTGGTCTTTGAAGTGTCCCAGGGCATCTCTTTGCGAATTCCCAAACGGCTGGTGGCCTTAATGACTGGGGCCACCTGGCTGAGCAATCTGGCTGGTGCTTCTGTGGGCCGTGAAGGGGTAGCGGTTCAAATCGGTGCCACCGTCTCCCATGTCATTGGACGCAATCTTCCTTTCTTCAAAGATTTAAAAGGGGGAAAAACCATCTTTCTGGTCACCGGCATGGCGGCTGGCTTTGCCGGCCTGTTTGGCACCCCATTTACGGCCGTGTTCTTCGCCTTGGAAGTGCTGGTGGCCGGAACGCTGAAATACCGGGCTTTGCCTTCTGCTTTGTGTGCTTCCTTTTCGGCCTCCTGTGTGTCCAGTCTGCTCGGTCTTCACAAAGAAGCTTTTCCTTTATTTGTATCTCCTGTTTTTGATGTGGTTCAGGTGGGCTGGAAGCTGGTGCTGCTGGGAGTGCTTTTTGGACTGACCGGCGGAGCCTTTGCCCAGTCTTTGAAATGGACCAAAAAACATGCGGCTCAAAAGATTTCCAACCCTTATCTGCGGGCAGCTGCCGGCGGGGCTGTTTTAGCCGTTTTGTTCATGGTGTGCTCACAGGGACGCTACAGCTGCACTGGAGGCAATTTGATTGAAATGGCTTTTGAAGGCGGAACCATTTACAGCTGGGACTGGATCTTAAAATTTATTCTGACCATTGGCTCACTGGGTGTGGGATTTGTCGGAGGCGAAGTGACTCCGCTTTTTGCCATTGGATCCACCCTGGGTCTGACGGTTGGTCCTTTGCTGGGGCTGGATCCTCTGCTTTGCGCTGCTCTTGGCTATGCGGCTGTGTTTGGAGCAGGCACCAACACCTGGCTGGCTGCCATGATGGTGGGGATGGAGATTTTCGGCTTTGCCTATTTTCCTTTCTTCTTTGTGGTTTGTTCGGCAGCGTATTTGATGAATCAAAACGAATCCATTTATGCTCTGCAGCGCCGTTTTGAAGACGGAAAGGAAGCCTGAGACAAAATTCAGTGTGCTCTTTGAGGCATGCTATAATGACAAAAGACATTCAAGAGGATGAGATTCACAATGAGCGAAACGGAAAGAATCAGGCAGCTGCGAAAGGAACTGGAGCAGCATTCCATTGCCTATTACGTATATGACAATCCGTCCATCACCGACCAGGAGTACGACCGTCTTCTGGAAGAGCTGATGCGGCTGGAAGAAAAGCACCCGGAAATGTATGACCCGAACTCTGTGACCCAGAGGATTGTCGGGCAGGTTCTGGACGGCTTTGCCAAAGTGGAGCATGCCCAGCGCATGCTCAGCTTGTCCAATGTGTTCAACAAGGAACAAATCGAGGAGTTTTGCGCCCGCATTTTGAAGGAGGATTCTGCCTGCCAGTTTATCGTGGAATGCAAATATGACGGGCTCGCCATCTCTTTAAAATATGAAAACGGAGCCCTGGTGCAGGCCTCCACAAGAGGGGACGGAACGGTTGGCGAAGATGTGACGGCCAACATCCGGACCATACCCACTATTCCAATGTATATCGAAGAAGAACGTCCGGTGGAAGTCCGGGGCGAAGTCTATATGCCAAAGGAAAGCTTTGAAGCGCTGAACGTGCTCCAGGAAGAGCGCCATCTTCCGCTTTTTGCCAACCCGCGCAATGCGGCGGCAGGAAGCCTGCGCAATCTGGACACCAATGTCTGCCGACAAAGGAAGCTGAATATTTATCTGTACTACTTCCAGAACGCTTCTGATTTTGGCATCGAAAGTCAGCAGAAGGCTCTGGAAGCCATGGAAAAGCTTCATTTTAGGGTCAATCCCATTCGAAAACTCTGTTCGAATGCAGATGAAATCTGGGAATTCATTTCCGAAATGGCCCAGAAGCGCAGCTCTTTGCCCTATGAAATCGATGGAATGGTCATCAAAGCCAATTCCTTTGCCCTGCAGCAGAAAATGGGCACCACCGCCAAAGCACCCCGATATGCAACCGCCTATAAGTTTCCGGCGGAGGAAGTGGAAACTCGTCTGCTGGACATCACCATCGGTGTGGGACGGACAGGGCGCATTACGCCTACAGCCGTTCTGGAACCGGTGCGGGTGGCAGGAACGCTGGTTTCGGCAGCCACTCTGCACAATCGGGACCGCATTGAAAGCTACGATTTAAAAATCAACGATAAAGTTTTAATTGATAAAGCCGGGGACATCATTCCCGAAGTCATCAAAGCTCTGCCTGAAAAGCGGGATGGGACCCAGAGGGATTTTGTATGGCCGGAATTCTGTCCGGTCTGCTCAAGCAGACTGGAACGGCTGGAAGGGGAAGCAGATTACTACTGCATCAACCCGGACTGCCCGGCGAGGGTGGTGGAAAGTCTGATCCACTTTGTCAGCCGGGATGCCATGAACATTGACGGACTGGGAGATAAAAAGATTCAGCAGTTCCACGAATGGCATTTGATCAACTCCATCGAGGACATTTACCGTCTCAAAGAGAAAAAAGACGAGCTTCTTTCTCATAAAGGCTATTCGGAAAAAGGAGTGGACAAGCTGCTGGACAACATTGAAAAGTCCAAACAGAACTCCCTTGCCAAACTGCTGTTCGGTCTGGGCATCCGTCAGGTGGGAAGCAAGGCTGCTTCCATTCTGGCTGCTCATTTTGGCAGCATGGATGCCTTGATGGCCGCCCGCGAACAGGAAATTGCGGATATTAAATTCATTGGGAAAGTATGTGCCCGTTCCATCCGGGACTTCTTTGAAGGCCCGGACAATGCCCGGCTCATTGAGCATCTCAAAGAGCTGGGACTGAACATGACCGAAGAGGTTCACGAAACAAGAGAAACTCCGTTTACCGGCAAAACGGTGGTTTTGACAGGAACGCTGCAGAATATGGGACGTTCCGA
Organism: Ileibacterium sp.; assembly: GCA_021443945.1. GTDB lineage: Bacteria > Bacillota_I > Bacilli_A > Erysipelotrichales > Erysipelotrichaceae > JABUSF01. The sequence continues at coordinate 12,526 of JABUSF010000013.1, read as the reverse complement.
AGCCAAAAAGCTTCTGGAAGAAGCAGGGGCCAGCGTTTCCGGTTCGGTTTCCAAAAAGACCGATCTGGTCATTGCCGGTGAAAATGCCGGCAGCAAGCTGACCAAAGCCCGTGAGCTTGGTGTGCCGGTGATGGATGAAGAACAGTTTATGAAGGAGATTCGCCTATGAAAAAATGGACCGCTCTGCTTGGATGCACAGCTTTGATGCTGGCAGGCTGTTCCACTGGAAACTCCAACCAGGCGACAGGACTCAGCAGCGGAGAATACGGAGCGATTCTTCCTTATGAGTCCAGCAACGTCAGGGGAAAGCATGTGGGATTGATTTCCGATCTGGATGTGCGCTACCAGTTGGAGCAGGGACTGATGGAACTGTCCCGCTCCTATTTCAATCCATCGGAAGTGGGGTATAAATCCCATTTCTTTCTGACCTTTGACGAATTGGATGCCACCAATGGGGGCCGTGGACTGCTGGGAACCCTCAGAGACAACAACCCGAACGGTCTGAATCCGGGAGCGGATGAACAGTTCGATACCGGAAACGGAATTGCTCAGGGACCCATTCTGCTGGTGGATCTGTATGAGCTGGATTTCTTCCGCAACGATGATCTGGCGGGCATTTCCATCGGACTTTGCGTCGCGGACCAAGCAGAAGTCAATGGACAGGATGTGGACATTGCCCCTGAAAAAATGCAGGACTATCTCAATGTCACCTCCAATAAGCTGGTCAGCTATATGCGGGAGCGCTTTAACGAGATTGGCTACAACATCCCAATTCTTGTGGCTGCCTACCAAATCAACACCGACCAGACCGATTCCTCCAAAGGAGGATATATCTATTCTGCTTACTTCAATGGATCCAATACGGATTATCAGACGGTGGATGAACAGTATGTAATTGT
>JABUSF010000013.1:8888-10530 GCA_021443945.1 Ileibacterium sp. | reverse complement strand
GTCGGTGTCAAGCCAACTTATGGAAGAATCAGCCGTTTTGGAATGATTCCATACGCTTCTTCTCTGGACCATGTGGGTTATTTTACCCAGAACATTGAAGATGCTGCTCTGGCGCTGGAAGTTCTGGCTGGCCGGGATGACAAGGATATGACCACATCCGATTTGCCCGTCCCGGAATACTCCGCTCTTTTGAAACGGGAGATCAAAGGAAAAACCATCGGTGTGTTCAAAACCGTTCTGGATGCCGTCAAAGATCCTGTCATTCACGATGCTGTTGAAAAACTGGCGGATGATTTAAAAGCAGCCGGAGCACATGTAAAAGAAGTGGAAATGCCTGTGGAACTGATGGAACTGATTGCTCCGGTGTACAAAACCATTGCCAACGCGGAAGCCACAGCCAACCACTCCAACCTGGACGGCATCCGTTATGGAATGAGAGAAGACGGAGAAAGTGTGGAAGAAGTCATGATGAACAGCCGTACAAAAGGGTTCTCCAGTTATGTTCGGGCTCGTTTTGTCATTGGTTCCTACTCTCTGTTTGATGAAAACCAGGACCGTCTGTTCCGCAAAGCTCAGAAAATCAGACGTTTAATTGTGGATGCTTATGCCAAAATGTTTGAGGACTGCGATGTGGTTCTGGCTCCGGCAGCCCCCAACGTGGCTCCATTGATTGAAAGTGCCAGCAGTGTGCGCTTTGGTGTGGATGCCTATGAAGAAGAACATATGCAGCTGGCCAACTTCTCCGGTTATCCTTCTTTGACCATGCCTTTAGGCTGGGAAGACGGCCTGCCATTTGGCATCTGCCTGAGTGCGAAGCCGTTTGAAGAGCAGACCCTCTTTGATGTGGCTGCAGGTCTGGAAGATCTGATCAAGTTTGAAAGAAAGGAACTGGCATAATGGAAGACTATATTGTAACCATCGGAATTGAGATTCACTGTGAGCTGAAAACCAATACCAAAATGTTCTCCGGTGCACCGGTCCGTTTCGGTCAGACCGCCAATACCTGCACCTCCGTTGTAGACCTGGCCATGCCTGGAACCATGCCATGTGTCAATAAAGAAGCTGTCCGTCTGGCCATCAAAGCCTGTACCGGCCTGAACTGCACCATCGATCCTCTGGTGAAATTCGACCGGAAAAACTACTACTATTCCGATCTGCCAAAAGGGTTCCAGATTACTCAGCAGTTCCATCCCATTGGAAAAGATGGATCTGTTGAAATCGATGTGGATGGAGAAAAGAAAACCGTGCGCATTGAGCGCATTCATATGGAAGAAGATACAGCCAAGCAGTTCCACAGAGACACAGGAACCTACATTGACTTCAACCGTGCCGGCACTCCGCTGATCGAAATCGTATCCCGTCCGGATATGCATTCGGCTGCTGAAGCTGCTGCCTATGTGGAAGCTCTGCGCTCCATCCTGTTCTATCTGAACGTATCCGATGTCAAGATGGAAGAGGGAAGCATGCGCTGCGATGTAAATATTTCTCTTTCCAAAGACCCGAACACTCTGGGTGTGAAAACAGAAATTAAAAACCTGAACTCCATCTCCAACGTACAGAAAGCGGTTCAGGCTGAAATTGAACGGCAGTCCGCTCTTCTGGATGCAGGGGAAGCGGTGGAACAGGCTACCCGCCGTTATGA
>JABUSF010000013.1:6208-8301 GCA_021443945.1 Ileibacterium sp. | reverse complement strand
GCTTGCAAAACGATAGCTTTTAAATTGCAGGAATATGTTATACTGGTAAAGATTTGGAGGACCCAATGGCAGATACACCTGTAAAAAAAGTACGAAAACCAAAAAAACAAAAGGTTAAACAGGGCCACAAGCTGGTCTGGCTGACCTTGATTATTATATTGGTACCAGTTCTGATCGTTGGTTATGAACTGTATACCAGTGCCCAGAGCTCCGGCCGGCCGGTCATCGGAAGCCGTTTCTCTCAGGACGACCTGCAGCCGAAAATCCCGGAAAGTGCTCTGAACTCCATTCAGGGCGAGCTGATGACGATTGATGGAGTGGAAAGTGCAACGGTCAACCTGAAAAGTGCGACTCTGCGCATCCATTTGAACTTCCGGGATGACCTTCCTTTGGAACATCTCAACAATGGTGCGGAAGTGGCTTACAACATCGTCAACAATTACCTGCCGATTGACACTTACTTCACCAATACGGCAGATTCCAAAAACTACGATCTGGAAATTGACGCCTACAACTTCCTGGTGGATGATTCCCATCCCGTGGAAAACCAGGTGTTTATGAAGATTCTGAAGAATGGCGCTGGTCAGAAGACGACCGATGTCATTTCTCAGCCCCGGAACGCAGAACTGGCTGCTCAGGTGAAACAGGGCGGACAGCCTGTTGTGGAACAGCAGGAAGCTCCGGCGGAAGAACAGCCTGCCGAAGAAGTCTACACCGAAGAAGGCTACACTGAAGAAGGCGGTTATTAGAAAACCGGTCCAGCAGGGGATAGACCCCTGCTTTTTTTTAAGGAGAGAGCAATGATCATCATCACCGACGAGCAAATGAACGTCATTAAAGAACTGATGGAAGAAGGAGATGGAGCGCTGGGGGCGTCCTTTATGAGAAACACTCCTTTCTATATTCTCAAAGCCATCAATGAAGAAATAAAAGCCACCGGACTGGACTGGCAGTACGATTTAAACGAGAGAGGAGAAAAGCTCCAGAAACTGTATGAAGAAATTTACGATCAGAACAGGGAGCTGTTAAACGAAGATGGAACTTATCCGATGCGCTGACCGCGCCCAGATGGACGTTCTGCAGCAGACGGGGGGCGTCTGGAAAGGATCGGCGGGCAAATGGCATACCCGAAACTCCTGGATGTTGGAGAAAAAAGGTGAACTGACGGAAAACGAATGTCTTGTGGTGATCAGCAGCCATCATCCCAAACTGGATATCGAATGGGTGCGGGATGAAAAAACAGGAATCGATTATCCATATCTGAAAAAAGACCTGGACACCTCCTGGATCAAGAACATCGAGGATCACATGAGCAGGCCGCCTGTCTGCGTTTTGATGAATACATCCATCATCGACGACAAATGGTGCCGCCGTTCCATCAAACCGTTTCTTTCCAAAGAGGATGAAGTCGCAGTGCTGGCCTTCAGTTTTTATGACGATACGAAAACCCTGGACGACTGGAACCGGCAGTATGAACCTGGAAGGGGAATCTGGTACCGGGCCAATACCGATGTCTTTAAATGGTTTGGCATTCCGGCTGGACAAGTGCACTGGATCAATTACTTCACTCATACGCCGGCCCAAATGAGAAATATTCTGGCCAACTGCAGTGTGGTGCTGTACACCGGAGGAGCGCCGGATTTGATGATGAAGCGGATTCGGGAAAAGAAGCTGCAGTCCATCCTGAAAAAATGGCAGGGAACGGTGATGGGATATTCGGCCGGAGCCATGATTCAGCTGAAGGAATATCACATTACCCCGGATCCGGATTATCCCCAGTTCGTCTGGGAAACCGGACTTGGCTATACCGATCAGTTTGACATTGAAGTTCACTACAATAAGGAGCGGGCTCAAAAAGAGGCCATCCAAAGGGCTTTGAGTCAGCGAAACCGCCCTGTTTACGCCATTGGTGAAGAGGGAGGAATCATTTTAAAAGACGGACAGATTCATGAAATCTTTGGAGAGGTGGAACTGTTTGAGTCGAAATCAGAGCTGTAACGGCTCTTTTTTTAATGATCTGGACGACCAGGAAGACAGCCAAAATCCTTAGGGAATGCCTGTTCAAACAAGCAAAAGTGACCGGTTATGCGTTC
>JABUSF010000013.1:0-2214 GCA_021443945.1 Ileibacterium sp. | reverse complement strand
GCGCCCACAAAGGAAATCTTTTCCCCTTCCTTGGCATACAGGTTGATGTCGTGAAGGACAGTTTTGTCCGGGTTGTAGCCGAAGACAACGTCGTCAAAGACTACATCTCCCCGCAAAGGGACAAGTTCCACGGCACCGTTTGGTCTTGGATGTCTCCAGCACCAGTGACCTGTGTACTCTTCTGTTTCTTCCCATTTGCCATCGACCATCTTAGTGCGCACCAGAGTAACCACACCGTTGTCGGTTTCAGATGGTTCATCCAGCAGAGCAAAGATACGGCTTGCTCCTGCTCCGGCCATAACGACAGCGTTAATCTGCTGGGAAATCTGGGTGATGGGCAGGTTGAAGGAACGGTTTAGTGTCAGCATGGCGGCGATCGTTCCCACAGTGACGCCAAACATATTGTGAATGGCGAAGTAGGCTCCGCAGAAAGCGGTGATCACATAGGACACATAACCAAGGTTGGCACAGATTGGCATCAGAATGTTGGCAAAGGTGTTGGCTTTGGTGGCAGCTTCACAAAGGTCGTTGTTGATTTTATCGAACTCAGCGATGGCCTGTTCTTCATGAGAGAACACTTTTACAACTTTGCTTCCTTCGATCATTTCTTCAATGAATCCATTGGCTGCTCCGAGTTTTTTCTGCTGTTCACGGAAGTAGCGTCCGGAAAATTTTGTAATGAACCGGGCCACAAACAGCATGGCCAGAGAACAGGTGATGGTGATCAAAGCCAGCTCCCATCCGAGCAGCAGCATGGAAACGATGACCATGACAATCGTCAGCAAAGAAGAAACAACGTTTGGCACGGACTGAGAAATCAGCTGCCGCAGGGTATCCGTATCGTTGGTATAAACGGACATAATATCTCCATGGGCATGGGTGTCAAAATAACGAAGAGGAAGTGTTTCCATGTGAGCAAACAGATCTTCGCGGACATGGTTTAAAGTTCCCAGGGAGATGTTGATCATCAGACGGTTCCAGAGATAACTGGAAATTACGCCGACAGCATAAATAGCTGCCAGTTCCAGGATGGCGATCAGCAATGGCTGATAATCCGTGGAATGATTCACCATCATAGGCGTAATGTAGCCGTCAATGAGTGTTTTCTGGAAGGTACTTCCGTAGACACTGGCCAAACCGGCGATGACGATCAGGATAAAGACGACAATGGAGAGCACTTTGTAGTTTTTCCAGACAAGGGCAAATACCCGGGAAAGTCCCTGCTTGCGGTTATTCATTATCGCTTCCTCCTTTCTGCTGCGCCTGGAATGTTTGGCGGTAAATGTCATTGCTTTTCAGCAGTTCATCGTGGGTTCCCCAGCCAACCAGATGTCCTTTATCCAGGACCATAATGATGTCAGCATCCTGGATAGAGGATATGCGCTGGGAAATAATAATCTTTGTGGTATCCGGAATCTTGGTTCTAAATGCTTCCCGAATCAGGAAGTCTGTCTTGGTATCCACCGCCGAAGTGGAATCATCCAGAATCAAAATTTTTGGTTTTTTCAGAAGTGCACGGGCAATGGTCAAACGCTGACGCTGACCACCGGATACGTTGGTACCGCCCTGCTCAATGCGGGTGTTGTAGCCGTCCGGCATTTTGGAAATAAATTCATCGGCCTGTGCCAGTTTGCAGGCTTCCAGAATTTCAGCATCCGTCGCCTGCGCATCACCCCAGCGCATATTATCTTTAATGGTTCCGGAGAACAGAACGTTTTTCTGAAGAACCATACTGACTGCATCCCGAAGAGAATGAAGATCATAATCTTTCACATTGATGCCGCCGACTCTGACTTCACCTTTTGTGACGTCATACAAGCGGGGAATCAGGGAGACCAGAGAAGATTTGGATGAACCGGTTCCACCAAGGATTCCCATCGTCTTGCCCGATTCCAGTGTGAAGTTCACGTCTCTTAAGACGTAGTGACCGTCGACCTGTTCGGCGTAGTTGAAGTAAACATGATCGAAAACGATCTCTCCATCTTTCACGTCTTTAATACCGTCTTTTGGAGATTCCAGATAAGAAACCTGATTAATGACTTCCACAACACGCTGAGCGGAGGCCAGAGACATGATCATCATGACGAAGATCATGGACAGCATCATCAAAGACATCAGAAGCGTCATAATATAGGTGAACAGAGACATCAGGGTACCGACCTGCATGGTTCCCCCAACAACAAAGTGAGCGCCCATCCAGGCAACCAGAAGAAT
>JABUSF010000012.1 GCA_021443945.1 Ileibacterium sp. | reverse complement strand
CCTTTGAACGTCGACGATAGCCGCAAGGCAAAAATAGAAAGCCGCTGGATCAAGCAAGGGCCTCAGTTCCGAAATGGAGCTGAGGCCCTTTTTTATGTATTCGTTTTTTATCCGTTTGCCAATTCGAGGGTGAACAGAAGCTCCGGGTGTTTGATGAAATAACTGTAACTGGCCAGCATAGCTCCAGCTGCAGCACCTCGGCAGGAGTCGAAGGGAAGAACCGAAAGCTTGAGACCGTGACTAACGGAGAGGAATTCCAACTGGGGAAAAATCTTTTCCTGAAGTTTTTGTTTGAGCTCTTCCTGTTGGAACAATCTGGAATTGAGATAGATCTGTTCAATTTCGTGGGTGAGAAACATATTGGCCATGGAAATGGCAAGATACTCGATCGCATCGTCCAGCATTCGGCTGACAAAACCATCCCCTGCAATGGCTGCATCCAGAATATGGTCCAGAGTGAGTTTTTCACTGTCTGGGCAGAGACTTGCCAGATAACTGCTTGGGTTTGCGGTGTGAGCAATCCGGGCTTTTTTGAGCAGCCAAGTCTCTGACACATAAGTTTGCAGGCAACCTTTTTTACCGCATTCGCATAGAGTACCATCCCGTTCAACAACCATATGGCCGATTTCTCCAAGATAGAAGTTTTTCACATCTCCCAATTTATTCGAATTAAAGAAAGAACAATAAACTCCAGGTCCAATATGAAGATAAGCGAATCGTGTCGGAGCCTGCTGTTTGCTGTTGAGGTATTGCCCAAGAGCCATGCATTCAATATTATTGTGGGCCCACATTGGAAACTGGAAATTCTTCTGGATCTCGCCAAGACTGAAATGTTTCCAGTTGGGATTGTTGGTGAGGATGCGGCCTGATTCCTGATCAAGATGTCCGGGAACCGCGATTCCAAATCCTTTTAAAGCGGGAACACCGCTTTTTTGAATAGAGTCTTCGATCAGAGTGCAGATCTCATGGCTGATTCTGCTCAAATCCAATTGCTTGAGAGGGATTTCAGCTGCGTACTGAACCGATCCGGCTGCGTTTGTGATTGCCAGATGAAGACCGGACATATTGATTTCCAGTCCGCCGAAGAATCCAAAGTCAGGCTGGAAGGCAATTTGTTTTTGGGACCGTCCGCTTCCGGGAGCTCCGCGCACTTCACTTCCTGTTTCGCTGATGATCTTCTTTTGAACCAGAAGATTCATTGTATTGGAGACAGCTGCAGGCGTCAGTCCTGTGTCTTTCACGATTTGGGCTCTTGTCGTCAAAGGATGGCGAAGCATATATTCTAAGACTCTGGCTGTATTTTTGAGAACACCGTCTGTAATGATCATTTTTTGTACTTCCATTTCTTTTTTTTATTATAGCAGATAACTATAAAACGCTCTCATTCCTGATATTTCAGTTTTGAAAGCTGAATAATCCCTTTTATATCTCGAAATTCTCTGCGTACTCCCTGTGTTTTAATTATATGAAATCATTAAAATTGACGTGAAAGGGCTAACAACATAATCTTTAGTTAGATGAAATAACTAAACAGATAAGGAGAAAGTTATGACTGGTTTTTTCAACTTCCTAGAAAACAAACTTGCACCTCTTGGTGAAAAAATCGGCGCTCAGCGCCATCTCAAAGCGCTTCGGGAAGGAATTCTCATTGCAATGCCATTAGTGCTGATTGGTTCTTTCTTTGTTTTGATCAAAGACTTTCCGATCGAAGCATGGACCACTTTCCTTAAATCTAATGGCATCTACGCTGTACTGGATGCCATGGCCAACAACTCATTTGGGTTGATGGCATTGCTGACATCCTTCGGAATTGCAAACTGTCTGGCCAAATCTTACGACACGGACGGCGTCAGCGCCGGCGTTCTGTCGATGGCTGCGTTCCTGCTGGTTACTCCAACTATTGCAGACGAAGCTGGCACCATTGGCATTCCATATGGCCAGCTTGGAGGAAAAGGAATTTTCTCTGCCATCGTTGTAGCAATGATTTCTGCTGAAATCTTCCGGTGGTTTGTTCAGAAGAATATCACCATAAAAATGCCTTCTGGTGTTCCTGAAGCTGTCAGCCGTTCTTTTTCAGCGCTGATTCCTGGCACAGTTATCATCGTTTTGTTTGGAATCGTATTAAAAGTTCTGGAAGCCAGCGGCCTTGGATCTCTGAATCAGATTTTGTCCATGATCATTGGAACACCCCTCGGCTACATTGCCGGCACACTTCCTGGGACATTCGTTGCGGTTCTGCTGAACTCACTGTTCTGGTTCTGCGGTGTTAACGGCGGTCAGGTTGTTGGCTCTGTAATGAATCCGCTTTGGATTCAGTATGCAGATGCAAACCGAGTTGCTCTGGCAGCGGGCCAGTCTTTGCCCAACATCATTACTGCACCATTCATGGATCTGTTCGTATACATTGGCGGGGGCGGAGCAACCATTGGTCTGGCTTTATGTCTGATGTTCTTCTCACGCTCTAAAGAATTTAAAACTCTGGGCAAAGTTTCTGGAATTCCAGCACTGTTTAATATCAACACAGCCATCCTGTTTACCTTCCCAACAGTTTTAAACCCGATCATGCTGGTGCCGTTCGTATTGGTTCCGGTTGTGAATGCCACAGTGACCTATCTGGTGATGAGCATCGGTCTGGTTCCTTTGACGACAGGAGTAACGCTGCCATGGACAACCCCGCCAGTTGTTGGAGGATTTTTAGCAACAGGCTCCTGGCAGGGCGCAGTGCTGCAAATCGTACTGGTTGCTGTTTCCTTTGCAATCTACTATCCATTCTTCAAAGCAGCTGACCGTCAGAAGCTGAAAGAAGAAAACGATCCAAAACCTGCAGACCTGACCATCTAATCATTCGGTCAAATTTCACTGACAAAGGAGCTATTTCATGTCTATTACATATCATCTGGATTACACTCTTCCTATTTCTGATTTCCTCGAACAGGAAATCCAACATTATTTCCCGGCTGTTTTTCAAAAAGAAGCAGTCCCTGCCGTCGAGGCGGACCTCACGTTCCGCCTCATGGCTTCCGATGAAAAAAAAGACACCATTTCCATCCAGCTTGAAAACGGAAAAGGTGTGATTGCATCCAATACTCCGGTTGGTCTGCTGATTGCTTTCTACCGGCTGCTTCAGGAAGCGGGGGTTCGCTTTTTGAGGCCTTCTAAAAAATATGAAGTTCTTCCGGAAGTCGATTTTGCTGAATTTTCCAGGGAGTTTCATGTAGAGGAAACAGCTAGTTATGCCCACCGCGGAGTGTGCATTGAAGGAGCTGACAGTTATGAAAATATGGCTGATTTTATCGACTGGCTGCCAAAAATCGGAATGAATGCTTTCTTCATTCAGTTTGAAAATCCATATTCTTTTTTCAAACGCTGGTATGAGCATGAATTCAATCCATATCTGGAAAAAGAGCCGTTCAATACGTGGGTTGCTCAGGAACTGTCCGATGGGATTGATCAGGAAATAAACCGCCGCGGACTCAGTCACCATCGGGTTGGTCATGGATGGACGGGTGAAGTTCTTGGCTATTCCAGCAAATTTGGCTGGGAGTCCGGCCTGAAAATTCCAGAAGAAAAGAAAGAGTATGTCGCTCTGATCAATGGGGAGCGGGAATTGATCCAGGGTGCCCCAATTTTGACCTCTTTGGATTTTGCTCATCCTGAAATCGCCGATATGATGGCGGATTCCATTGTTCGATATGCCAAAGAAAGAAAAGATGTGGACTGCCTGCATGTTTGGCTGTCTGATGCCCGCAACAATATTTGTGAATGTGAAGAATGTCAGAAAGAAAGAATCGCAGATCAGTATGTTCGGATTCTAAACCGTATTGACGAACGCTTGAATCAGGAAGGGTTGGATACCCGGATCTGTTTCCTGTTGTACCATGAACTGCTCTGGGCACCGGAAAAGGAAAAGATCAACAATCCTGATCGGTTTGTCATGATGTTTGCGCCGATCACCAGAACATTTGAAAAAAGCTACGCTGACGTGGATTACGCCAATATCCCGGAAACGAAAGACTATATCCGCAACCAGATTGTTCTTCCAAACTCTTTAGAAGAAAACATTTCGTATCTGCAGCAGTGGCAGAAAGTGTTTGAAGGTGACAGCTTTGTCTATGACTATCCCCTGGGACGAGCACATTACGGTGATCTTGGATATATGAAAATCTCCAAAACGATTTACCGGGATGCAGCTTTCCTGGATCAGCTGGGCTTGAATGGGTATATCGCCTGCCAGGAGCTGAGAGCAGGATTCCCCCACAACTTTCCGAACTACGTCATGGCTAAAACGCTTTGGAACAACAAAGCAGACTATGAAGAACTGAAGGAAGACTATTTTAAACACCTGTATGGTTCAGACTGGAAAGAGGCTGTGGACTATCTTGAAAAACTGTCCTTATACACCAGCTGCGATCACTTCAATGCCATTGGGCCAAGAGAAGATCCTACATTGATGAACCGTTATAAAATTGCGGGGAATCTGGCTTTGAATGCTCTGGATCTGATAGCTGATCATGCTTCGGCTGCTCAAGGTTTAAACAAGGACGCCTGGATGGAGCTGAATCTGCACCGAACCTACGTGATGTTCCTGACCAAAGCTCTGGAAGAAAAAGCGGCCGGCAATGAAGAAGCTGCTCAAAGAGCCTGGAAAGAGGTTCTGAATTACATCCGTCTGCATGAAAAGGAGATTCAGCCATCTCTGGATGTATACAGAGTCATCGAAGTCGCCAAAAACTACGCTGGATTTAAGATTTAATTATGAAAACAACCCGGAAAAATTCTTCGGCTGCCTTCTGGTTTTTGCTGCCGATGGTATCCTGTCTGATTATCTTTCAGCTCTATCCCATTGCACTGAACTTGATTTATTCTTTTTTGAACTGGAATGGCATTTCATCTACGGCTAATTTTATTGGCCTGGATAACTATATTTCCCTTTTTCAGGACGCACAGTTCTGGAACGCCCTCAAAAATTCTCTTCTCTATGCATTGCTTGCTACAGCTTTGCAGATGGGAATCTCTTTTGGTCTGGCGTATCTTGTGGAGTATGGGCCCATCAGACGAAAAGGATTTTTCCGGGTCATTTTTATTCTTCCGATCGTGGCAGCTTCTGCGGCAGTGGGGATGATTTTTAAAACACTGTTCAGTTATGACGGCATGGTGAACACCGTGCTTAATCTGATCGGAATCCCGTCTGTCAGCTGGCTTTCCAGCCCGCTGTGGGCGTTCGTTCTGATTCTGATTGTTTCGGTCTGGAAGGAAATGGGAACGCTGTTCATTTACTGGATGGCAGGTTTTAAAACTGTCAGTACAGATGTTATTGAAGCGGCTAAGATGGATGGCCTTTCTAATGGAGGCATGCTGTGGAGAATCTTTCTGCCGCTGATGAAACCGGTCATTCTTCTTGTGGGATTTATTACCTTTGTCAATTCACTGAAAGCTTTTGATTTGATTCAGACTCTGACAGGCGGAGGACCGTACTTTGCCACGGAAATGCTGTCGACATTCATTTACCAGACGGCTTTTAACTCATCAATGGCACCTCCCCGGATGTCTTATGCAGCATCAGCTGCCATTGTGGTCGTCCTGGTTCCAGTGGCCATTTACGGTTTGATCAAAATCATTAAATCTGCTTTGGAAAGGAGCCGGTCATGATTCGAAAAACGATTGTCAGCATTGCCGCGGTTTTATGGCTGACCCCTTTTGTCATCATGGTCTTGATTGCTGTGAATCAGACCAACACCACCAGCTTTTTGGATCTTCTGAATCCCTCCAGCATGGGAGTGAAGAATTTTGCAGATGCCTGGCAGCAGGGAGATTTTTCTGTTGGCTTTTTTAATACGCTGATTGTAACGGTAGTCAGTGTGGCGGCAATATTGCTTCTTTCTGCTATGGCAGGATATGCCTTAAGCAAATTTTCCTTCCTTGGGAAGAAACTCCTGACAGCTTTGATGGCTGTAACGGTGCTGATCCCAACGGTTTTCTTTACGATCCCGGTTTATCAGATCTTGCGGATGATGCATGTCGATACAACTCTTGCAGGGTTGATTCTGGCAGAAGTGGGAGGTGCTCATGTCATTTTTATCCTAATGTTCCGCCAGTTTTTCGATAATCTGCCAAATGAACTGACAGAATCGGCTAAAATGGACGGCTGTTCAGAATACCAAATGTTTTGGAAAATATATTTTCCTATTTCGAAACCAATTATCGGAACTGTAGTCATTACTCAGTCCATTTGGACGTGGAATTCGTTCTTGTTCCCTCTGATTCTTTCTCTGAACAATCCAGCTGTCAGGACTCTGTCTGTAGGAATCTACTCCTTTCAGGGAGAAAACATCGTGAATTGGGGTGCGATGGCAGCCGCTGGATGCATCACCATTCTGCCGGTAGTTGTTCTGTTCCTCTGCTTTCAGAAATACTTCATTAACGGTATGGAAGGAGCGGTAAAAGGATGAAAAAACTGATTCTTGCCTTGATGGTGTGTTTTGCACTGACAGGCTGCATAGGAGTTCGGATTGTTCCAGAAACACAGACATCGTCTGCTTCGTTAGTCAAGGAAATGATTGTCACCGATCCGGATGAGAAAGTCGTACTGAATATTGCCGACTGGTCCGATTCCACAAAAGCTTCAAGAGAAGCTCTCAATGAAGCTTTTGAGAAAGAACATCCAAATGTAATGATCAATTATACCTGCCTGTCTCAGGATCAGTTCAACGAAACTGTGGTGGCTGGTATCCGTTCAGGCACTGCACCGGATTTGTTTCCGCTGCCCAGTACGCTTTCTTTGTCCCAGGCTGTTTCCGAAAACTGGTTTTTGCCCCTTGACTGGTATTTGGATCAGGAGTTTCTAGACGAGATGAAACCTGAATGCTGGGCAGAAAATGTCACTTTAAAAGAGGGGAGTCCTTATCTGCTTCCTGAAGCGCAGGAAATCAGCTCAACCCTCCTGTACTGCAACGATGATTTGCTGGAAAAAGCCGGTATACAACTTCCGGAAAGACCGCTTTCCTGGGATGAATTCAAAGAGATTTGCGGTGGGATTACGCAGGCTGGAAATGGGGAATTCTATGCTTTGGCAGCCAGCGGAAAGCAAAAGAATCGGATTGATTTGGAACTGCGGGCTCTGTCTCAGCTCAATCATGGAGTTGTTGGCCCTCAGGAACAGGTTTTTCTCTCGGATGGAAAAACCACCTTTGACTCTAAGCAGGTTTTGGAAGCATTAGACTTATACAGGGATTTATATGAAGCCGATGCTTTTCATCCGGATTCAGCTTCCTTGAGTGCTCCTGAAGCACGAAAGCTTTTTGCTCAGGGGAAAGTGGCTTTCCTAATCCAGGGAGCGTGGTGTATTCCGGTTTGGGAAAAGGAAAATCCAGAACTGAACTTTCATGTAACCTGGCTTCCGTCACCGAACGGCAGCTTGGAAGAGCAGACATATGCACCATTTACCAAAGGGTGGATGGGGATTTCAGCACAGTCGAAGCATCCGGATATTGCAGCAGAGTATTTGAAATATCTTTACAGCCACGACTACCAGAAATCTTTGGTGGATCAGGGAGGGTTTGTTTCTATCCGCAAAGATCTGGATGAGAATTCCATCAGTGATCCGATCATGCAGTCCTATTATGAAAAAGCGATGGAACAGTCTTCTCAGATTGAAAACCCGCTGTCTGTACATCCGGAAAATCAGCAGGTTTATGACCAGCTGCAAAGTGTCTCTTTTGACTTTGGCGATATCGGAGCATCTCTGCTGTCTGGTGCTGAAGGCTATGAAAAGAAATTAAAGGATTACTCCAGACGGATGCAGGAAAATTTGGAAGCGGCTCTGAATTGTCCTGGGGTGGATGAGAAAGTGAAGTTAGAGAACTTCAATGTAAAGGAGAGTAAATGATTCATGATCAGGATTCCAGCACTTTTGTGGATGAACTTCTTTTAAAGGAACTGGAGCAAAAAACCGGACGATCGAACCGGCAGGAAGATGAAATTCACCTTACGTGGGTTGAGGGGGGTGAAGTTCTTGGTGGACTCTATGCCTTTTGCCGATTTGAAACCTGCTTTCTGGATCTTCTTGCAGTCGACCCGTCAGCGAGATCCAGGAAGGTTGGCAGTCAACTGATGCATAAAATGGAAAGTCTCTGCAGAGAAAAAGGCTTGAAATACATTCTGCTGAATACGCAGGACTATCAGGCTCCAGAGTTCTATCGAAAGCTTGGCTATGAAGAAACAGCGGCTGTGAAAGACGTACCGTTTGAAGGGACTACAAGGTACTATTTTAAAAAGCGGCTTTAATCACAGTGGAACGTATTCTGGGAAGAAGGGGAGTTTTTGCTTCTAACCTATACGCATTGAATAATGATGTTTAAAAACTGTCCCAGTAAAATGGGACGGTTTTTTATTTGTGGATTTTTGGGGTGCAGCCGGCGGGAAGATGGTGAAAAGTGCTGGTTGTGAAGAAAAACGAAAAATTCACAACATATGAGTTGACATTCCTTAATATGAGGTTTATATTAAGCAAGCT
>JABUSF010000011.1:95351-96396 GCA_021443945.1 Ileibacterium sp. | reverse complement strand
CCAGTACAGCTTGGGAATCTTTTCAATTCCTCTGTGTACTGGGATCAGATCTTTCGTATCAAACTAAGACTGCTCTTCCAGCGGCTGTGCATCCAGCTGCAGAACACTGTTCAAACCGGTATCCGTGTTGAACGTCTCATAATTATAGACATACGCAATCTCATTGATTTTGTTGTTTTTGATGATTCGGTCAATATCATCGTAAAAATATCTTGGATCGACAATCGTAATGGTTCTGTAATACGGAAGCAAAAACTGGATCATGGAATTGGCATAGGAGTCCTTGAACAGAAGCAGATTTTTATCTGAATCGTTATCCATTTCAATTTGGATCAAAGACTCGTTGCCTCCAAGAAAAACTTCATACTGATTTCTCTGGTCCAGAGCTTTCAGATCATAAATGGAAGTGGTTTTTTTCTTGGAATCCGAATAAGACACCACATAATCCGGCAAATCCTCTTTTCCATAAATATTAATGTCATCCTCAATCAGAACAGAACCTGTCTTGCCGGCCAGAGTGCCTTTGAAGTCATTGGACACCAGCATCTGCTTGTAATCTGTCAGTGCCGGCGGTTCCTCTCCTTTGGTTTTCATCAGCTGTGAGAAGCCTGCATAGGCTCCCAAAGAGGTCCAGTGATGGTCCGATTTGTAATAGATATAATCATCGGCCATGCTGCCAAGAGCAGAACTGGCATCCACCCCTTTGACCAGCTCACCATCCAGTGTGGAATACAGGCCGGAAATGATCTGCTGCTGGTCCACGGTCTGCGCAAACATGGGCAGTCTGGACTTCTGCACCGCTGCCGCTGTGGGCGCAATCAGCACATAGGATGGAATTTGATAGCGCGAAGAGAAATCCTGAATGGATTTCATCTGTGACTGAATCAGTTCTTCATCCGGTTCGGAAGGATTCTGCAGCAGCTGTCCGCTGCCCAGATACACATTCTGAATTTCCCGAATGCCATTCAGCTTTTTGAGACAGTAATTCAGATGAAGGAAAAAATCCCTCCCGACAAACTGATCAGCAAACCATCTTTCCAGATCG
>JABUSF010000011.1:71013-93907 GCA_021443945.1 Ileibacterium sp. | reverse complement strand
CCCCATCCGTAGAAGATGAGAGATCCAATGAAAAGAAACCATCCTCTGGCCTTTGTCCAGGGAATGAAGGAATAGATGCCCAGAAGAACCGGCAGAAAACCAAAGAGAAAAAATAATGCCGAAAATGTCATAGTCTACACCTGCAGACTTCCATTCAGTGCCGATACAATTTGATCCGCCTGAGATCCGACAACATAAATTCCGTAATTTCCCCATACCTTCACGACGGCCTTATCCATCAGAGCTGTCTGTTCCGGTGCGTAGCCATCAAAAACAGAGCGCTGTTTCTGGATCCGGGAATGACACGATTCAACAAAAGCATTTTTCTGCGCTGGAGTATCAAACTGGACAATCGCCATTTCTTCTGCAGCCATATTGTCATCGGAACGCATAAACGCGATATTTTTAAAATCTGACGGGTTCAGTCCAAGACATCGTCTGATGACCTGTTCATCCCGCCGCGGATAAACAGAAGCATCTGTTCCCGCCAATGTATCTGTGACTGCCGCTTCAAACTCCTGATGAGAGATGGGAGCGGACAGAAAGGAAGGTGCCAAAAACAAAATGAGTGCTGCCGTCAGGCCCACCCTCAAAATTGACAGCTTCTTATAATTCAACCATTTCATAGTTTCCCCTTAATTTCCGACTTCATCTGGGCATTCATAATATTCTGTCCCCAGACGTTATAAAACGGTGAAAGAAAATGAACACCATCCGGCTGGTAAATGTCTGCTGCTCCACCCTGATCGATCGGTCCATTGTCCACATAAATCCAGCCTCTCTTTTCGCACATGGCTTTTACCTGGCTGTTAAAATCTGTATAGTTTGCCCAGCGCGGACTGCGGGCAATGGCTTCCGGACTCGGTGCAATTATGGAGTTGACTACAATTTTGGCCTTGGGCACAACGTTTAAAATTTTATCGATCTGTGCTTCATAAACGGCTCCATAGCCGCCTTCTCCTTCCCCCACGTTCATTCCAGTGTCATTGACACCATAACTAAGGTAAATGACCGAAGGCTGAAGAGATTTTAATTCATCCAGATGCTGGTCGATGTCTTTGATGGTATCTCCGCCGGCTGCAAAAATTCGGGCATCATCAAGACACCCATAGGTTGAAAAACCGACTACACGGCTGTCCCCCAAAAAAGCATAATCATGGAACATGGAAAAAACATTCTCCGGATCCACCGAGATGCTGTTTTCCAATTCCTCGATTCGTCTTTTGTCCAGGCGGGCAGAAATGTCCTGCAGATCTTTGGAATCCTGCATGCGCAGATATTCTCTTCCTTCTGCTACAGGATCGAAACGGTTCTTGCTCAGCATAAACACACCGGCAGCTGCTGCTGCAGCCAATGCCGGCCAAATCAGCCAGTTCAGGCCCCTTTTCCTTAACTTTCTATTTTTACTGTTCATGATTGCTCCATTTCTTTCAAAACATACTTTTTATCTTACCGTCAAATCACTTTTCAATCATTCTAAATTCACGAACTGAACAGCAGTTTTATTATTCAGATAAAATGTAAGCGTATATCCGATCTTCCAGACAGTATAGAATCCTGCCGGTCAGATGATATCTTATTGTGTTTTGTCAAACATCCTATTGGTTTGATCTGAAGTCTGCAGCAAAGAAAAAACAGCACACTTTTGAATACCGGATACAGGGGAGCAGATTATAAGATGAATCATTCCAATCAAAAACAGGAAGCCTGTTGGGTGGTTCAGGCTTCCTGTGCAGAGTCTTTGCCGTTTGCATTTGATGAACGGTATTCATCGATGACTGCGATGCATCCTTTATTTGAAACGGATGGGCTGTATTCTTTTTAATTCTTTTTCTCGTTTGGATCCAAAACAACCTGAATTCCGTCCGGCTGTCCAACAATAGACTGAACATATCCTATGATTCGTTCAAGAGTCATATCGTGTCCGTCTCCTGTCAGACCATGGCTGGCAGCCAGTTCAGGAGTGTATTCATGAATGGTCGTTCCTTTAAAGTTGTGATCGCCCACATCAAACCAGGTGATGGTTGGCGTAAAGGTTGGATCGGTAATCAGTACATGGCCGGTCTTTGAGTTCAGATTAACCTGGAACTGAGCCATTCCCCCAACCATGGTCTGCATATCCGCCTGGTTGGACAGGAAGTTTCCAAGAGAATAATAAATCAGAGTAGACTGGGTCTCTGAATTGAGATATTCCACCGGTTCAATGACATGAGGATGGGTGCCAATAATCACATCAACTCCCCGTTCATTTAAATACTGAGCCAGAATGGCCTGCAAGTCGTTGATCTCATTGGCATACTCTGTTCCCCAGTGCATGCTGACAATCTGCACATCGCTGTTTGCCTTCAAATCTTCCAAACGCTTGTCAATCAATTCATAATCCATGACCCCGTTGTTGTCCTGGAAGGTATCGATCATCCATTCATAGCCTTCTGGTTTATCCCGGCCATTTAAGCCGTAAGCAAAGGTTGCCAGACCGACTTTAATGCCGTTGATATCCAGAATGACTGGCTTTTGGGAGGCTTCCGGTGAGGAATAAACGCCGGTATAGGTTACATCGGGATGATTCTCTTCAATATCTTTCAGTTCTGCCAGCAGACCTTCCGGATAACGGTCCAGACAATGGTTGCTGGCCAGAGAGAACCAGTTGGCGCCTGCATCATCCAAAGCATCAATGATTTCCTTGGGGGCATTGAAATCCGGATATCCGGAAAAGCCAAACTCATCGCCGGCACACAGGGTTTCAAAATTAATGTAGGCCAGATCAGAGTTTTTAAAGTAAGGAGCAATGTTTTCATAAAACTGACTGAAGTCACGGTTGACCTTATATTCATCATCACCTTCATACAGTGTTTCGTGAATCAGGTTGTCACCGACTCCAGTGAAGGTAAAGCATTTGTCATATCCATCTGCCGGTGTACAGGCCTGCTTTTTCTTTTCAGTCTTTTTTGCCGCCGTTTTTACTTCCTGGGTTTTGTTTGTTTGTTCCGTCTCCTTGGAGGAATTGTCTGTTTTCTTTCCAAAGATGGCTGAGACACCCCAGAACAGCAGCCCGACAGGGATCAGTACTCCTGCAGCCACTACAGCCAGACGTCCAAAACGGATTCTGCTTTTCTTTTTTCTATATTTTGTATTTTTCTTTTTTTCAGTCATGCATCTATCATAGCGAAAGAATGATACGAGTAAATACATCGGTGATCAAAAGTCTCATTTGATTCTAAAGCTTCGGGCGATTGGTCCGATCCTCGTTTTGAAGCACAAAGGTATTTCCATCGTAATCGATGATTCCTTCCTCTTTCATTTTGGATAACTCTCTGGTCATTGCAGACCGGTTGGCGCACAAATACTGAGCCATGTCCTGTCGGTTTAAAGGAATTTCAATGTAGCGGGATTTTTGTTTTTGGGCTTCCAGAGAGAGATAAGCCAGAATCTTTTCTCTTAAAGTCGGCCTGGAAGTCACATCGATTTTTTCCATCAGGTGCAGATTCTTTTCCGCGATCAGCTCAAACAGGTTTTCAACCAGCTGATTGTGGAAATCACACTGGTGGGGACACCGGTGAATAATATGATCCAAGGACAGAAACAAAATCCGGCTCTTTTTGGAAGCAATAAAAGATACAAAACTGGTGGAATCCTTCCGCACGGCAAAGCTTTCCAAAATCAGCTCTCCCGGTTCCATATAAGCCATCAGGCTTTCGTCTCCCCAGATATCTGTTTTGACCATTTGGACCTGGCCGCTAATAACGATGCCGGCATATTGGGTTTTATCTTTCTCGAGATGAATAATATCGCCTTTGCTGAAGGTTTTTTCAAAACTGCTCAGTCTTGTCAAAAGCATTTGCAGATGATTCTGGTCGATGCGCTCAAACAGAGGAAGATTTGCATAAGGAATTGTTTTCATATTTTAAGTATACCGAAATGATGCGTGAAATCCGTTTTTCGAACAAAGGCAGAATCGGTCCACTCAAAAAAATCCTGTTTCCATTCCGATTGGAATGAAAACAGGATTCAAAAATGAATGTCTGTTTAGGATTTCGTTACTCTGCAAGAACAGCTGCGCAGCGTTCGCAAAGATCTCCTTCTTCCCCGTTTGTGGTGTAATTCCAGCAGCGCGGGCAGACATGGCCTTCTGCTTTTTCCACTTTTACACCAGCTGTTTCGTACATTGGCAGATCTTCGTCTGTGAAGTCGACATAGGATACAATCAGCCACTGGTTTGGTTTTTCGATCAGTTTGTTCATGAGAGCTTTCTGTTCATCGTTCAGTTTCAGAACCACTTTTGCTTCCAGAGACTTTTTGATCAGACCTGCGTTTCTGGCTTCTTCCAAAGCCTTCAGAACATCCTTGCGGATGGCCAGCAGAGTCTTCATTTCTTCTTTCAGAGCGGAATAATCTCCTTCCAGAGGAGCTTTTTCAAACTCTGCCAGGTGCATGGATTCTTCATCAAACTTCATCAGATCGTTGATTTCTTCTGTAGTATGCGCCAGGATTGGAGCCCACAGACGAGCGAGAATGCTTGCCGCATACCAGAGAACAGTCTGTACTTCTCTTCTGTCACGGGCATCTTCTTTTTCCACATACAGAATGTCTTTGGCGTAGTCCAGATAGTAGGCAGACAGTTCAGAAGTCATCAGAGTTGTCAGAGTGGAAACGACATCCGCAAAACGGAATTCGTTGTAGGCGTTGATGCATTCATCCACCGCATCGTTTAAAAGCACCAGGATGTATTTGTTCAGATCGCTTAAGGAATTTGCATCCAGCAGATCCTTTTGGGTAAAGGTGTTGTCATCCAGGTTGGCCACCAGGAAACGGAATGTATTTCTGATTTTACGGTAGGCTTCGGTGATCTGTTTCAGGATTTTGTTTCCCATGGAGCAGTCAGCCTGATAGTCCACTGAAGCAGCCCACAGACGCAGAATATCGGCACCGTATTTCTTTGTGATTTCAGCTGGTGCGACCGCATTCCACTGAGACTTGGACATTTTGCGACCGTTTTCGTCCATAACAAAACCATGAGATAAAACGTGTTTGTATGGAGCTTTTCCATATACAGCGGTACCAACGATCAAAGAAGAGTTGAACCATCCGCGGTACTGGTCGCTTCCTTCAAAGTAGAGGTCTGCAGGATAGCCAAGGCCTCTTTCCTTCATAGCGCCTGTATGGGAGCTTCCGGAGTCGAACCAAACGTCCATGGTGTCGGTTTCTTTTGTGAATTGACCGTTTGGAGAATGTTCATTTGTATAGCCTTCCGGCAGCAGGTCTTTGGCTTCTCTTTCAAACCAGATGTTGCTTCCGTGTTCTTCAAACAGTTTGGCTACGTGTTTGAAGATGACTTCATCCATTAATGGAGTTCCGTCTTCTCCGTAGATGATTGGAATTGGAACACCCCATGCTCTCTGACGGGAAATGCACCAGTCGGAACGGTCAGAGATCATATTGTGCATGCGGCCTTCCCCCCAGGCAGGTGTCCATCCGATGGAATGAATCTGTTCCAGAAGAGGTTCACGGATTTTATCAATGGAGCAGAACCACTGCGTGGTTGCACGGAAGATAATTGGCTTTTTGGTACGCCAGTCATGGGGATAGGCGTGAGTGATGAAGCGCAGGTTGAGCAGAGCGTCGTTTTCATCCAGCCACTGGGTAACGGTTTTGTTGGCGTCTTCCACATACTGGCCGGCCAGCCGTTCGCCGCATTCTTCTGTCATATTTCCCTGAGAGTCTACATTGACATAAACAGGCAGGCCGTATTTCTTACCAATCATAAAGTCATCCATACCAAAGCCTGGTGCGGTATGAACCAGACCGGTACCGGATTCATCCGTTACATGTTCTCCAGCCATCACCAGAGATTCTTTTTCCGGATACAGAGGATGAACCGCTGTCATATATTCCAGCTCAGATCCTTTGAAGGTATCGATCACTTCATATTCGTCGATTTTGAACTCCTGCATGAGTTTTTCCACAAGAGTTTCCAAAACGATCAGATTGCCTTTTGGAGTTTTTACTTTTGCGTAGGTAAATCTTGGATGTACAGAAATACCAAGGTTGGCAGGGATGGTCCATGGAGTGGTTGTCCAGATGACAAAATAGTCGTCACTGTTCAGTTTGCCTTTTCCATCCTTTACCTGGAATTTGACATAAATGGTTGGAGATTTGATGTCTGCATATTCGACTTCTGCTTCCGCCAGAGCGGATTCAGAAGATGGAGACCAGTAAACAGGCTTCAGGCCCTGGTAGATCAGACCTTCGGAAGCCATTTTCCCAAAGATTTCAATCTGACGGGCTTCAAAATCCGGTGTCAGCGTGATGTATGGATGATCGTAGTCACCGATGGACCCCAAAGACAGGAACCCTTCTTTCTGGCGGGCAACCTGTTCCAGAGCGAAGTCATTGCAGATTTTGCGGAATTCAGCCACACCGATTTTTTTGCGGTCGTAACCCTGCTTGGTCACAGCTGTTTCAATGGGCAGACCGTGGGTATCCCAGCCTGGGATATAAGGAACTCGGTATCCCTGCATATATTTGGATTTGTTGATGACGTCTTTCAGGATTTTATTTAAAGCGTGTCCTAAATGAATGTCACCATTGGCATAAGGAGGACCGTCATGCAGTACATAGTTTTCTGCTCCAGCGTGACGTTCCAGCATTTTTTCGTAAAGTTTTTCATCCTGCCATCTTTTCTGAAACCCTGGCTCTTTCTTTGTCAGGTTTCCTCTCATTTCAAATGAGGTTTTCGGCATGTGAAGAGTGTCTTTGTAGTCCATATTTTCTCCTTCCAGTCCAAAAAAAAAGCCGTCCATCCAAGGACGACAAAGCGCGGTACCACCTTAGTTTGCCTTTCTGCAGAGAAGGCACACTTTCAGATAACGGTCTGTTTCCGGAAGAACTTACTGATTTCAGTCCCTCAGCAGCAAAGTGATACTCCATCTGTCCTGCCTGTGCATTTTCACCAGCCATGCACTCTCTCTAGGCGGTTTCAGAAGGAACGCGTCTTTGTTAAGCTTTTAAGCATATTTTTTAAATTCAAGTACCAGACGGTCTTTGCGGGTGGTCTTCACTGTTTCCAGAAACTGAAACCGTCCGCACCGACGAATGGATATGTGGTCATTATTGCACAAGCGGCCATTGTGATCAAGTTCAATATCATTCACCTTTACAAGGCCGGATTTGATCATTTCCATAGCTTTGCTTCGGGAACATTTGGCAAGACCGGCTACGACGGCGTCATAGCGAAGACTTGCCGCATTGATCTGAATCACTTTAAACTCCACGGTCGGGACAGATTCCGGGCTGCAGACTTTCCATTTCAGGTTCTGCTTTTTGATGCACAGGATGTTATTGGCAATGTAGTCTGCCATATTTTCCTTGCAGAAAATCCAAACCGCCTTTGGGGTGCAGATAAAATCCCCCAGAACATCCCGGCTGATTCCTTCATGCATCAGCGTTCCCAGAACATCGGGATGCGCAATGGATCCCAGCAAAGGGTTGATTTCAGCTTTCAGACACACCAGATCGGCCGGTGTCTGATCGTCAAAGGATTCACTGATCACGCCAACCTTTCTTTCTGCATCCGGAAATCCCCCATCGAAATGGATTCCATACTCTTTGCAGAGGGTTTTTGCGATTTCCTGCTGAGCAGGAGATAAAAAAGAGGTCATGACAGGTTTGCCAGTAAAACTGCATTTTGCCATTGCATCATACAGTCTGCTGACAAAGATCTCATGACCTTCTAATTTCATTGTCATCAGGCGGTTATTCTGTAGGAATGTCGACTACTACTTCTTCTTCTTCGATGGTGTCTGTGCCTAATGTAATGGATCCGGACACACCAATGCTGGCTGGGTAGCAAAGAATAACATTCTGTCCGATTTTCTGGATATTGCCGTCCAGAGCATATACAACACCGGTCAGGAAGTCGATGGTGCGCTGGGCATATTCGCGGTCCAATTTGTGCAGGTTTACAACAACAGCACGTCCTTCTTTCAGGCGGGCACCTACTTCTTCTGCTTCTCCAAAGCTTCTTGGTTCAAAAAGAACCATTTTTGTATTTGGGCTCAAAGCGGAAGGGCTTGCCTTTGTTTTTGGGTGCTCATAGGCACTCTGCTGTGGCTGTGTATTCTGAACTGGCTGAGCAGCTGCTGCAGCTGGCTGTGTTTCTTCAAATTCAACAGTTTCTTCAGACTCATCAATTGGTGCAACGAACTGTTTTAACTTATCCATAAAACCCATTAGAAAAACCTCCTTTTATCGCAGGTATTATAGCACACAAATTTTTACTGAAAAGGCTAATCAGGAATTTATAAAAAGGGCCTAGTTTGACCATAAAACATACAGTTTAAAAGTAAGCGGTTTAAAACCAAAGGCCTAATTCAGCCCTTTTCGCCCGTTTCTTTCAAATCTCTTCCTATAAATTGATTTGCATTCAGTATATCTATTTCCTTCTGTATCTTTACAGGATTGCGAATCAAAATAAAAGCCATATGATTGCAGTCCTTTTCACTTTTCAAAGGAGGTGTTCTGCCCTCTTTTGGCAAAGAAAAAAGCCAGGATTTCTCCCAGCTGAAATGCTCTATTCAGTTTCGATCAGGCCGTAGCCTCCATCTCTGCGCAGGTAGACCACCGCAATCTTGTTGGTTTCGTCATCGGTATAAATAAAGAAGGAATGTCCCAGCAGTTCCATTTTCGTGATGGCCTCTTCCAGAGAGAGCTTATCAGGAACAATTGTTTTGGTGCGGACAATTTCATCTGTATCCAGAGGTGTTCCGATTTCCTCAAAATCAAGGAAAGCTTCATACAGCGGATGGCTTTTCTTATTATAAATACGGGTTTTCTGTCTGCGGATCTGGTCTTTCAGTTTGTCACATACCTGATCGATGGCATTGTACATATCTGCGTCAGAAGTTTCTGCACGCAGAATTGCATATTTTGTGGGAATGGTAACCTCGATTTTCTGCTTGGTGGGATATGTGGTCAGAAGAACTTTCGCAACATCATTATCATCAATAATAAAATACTTATCCAGGTTGCTGAGCTTTTTAGTGATTCTGTCTTCGAGCGCTTTCGTTACACTCACGTTTTTTCCAACAATATTAATTTTCATGATCTTTATCGGCAGCCGCTGCCCAAATGGTGCTGCAGCTGCACTCTCCTTCCTGCAAAAAATTGGTTTTGGGGAGCGGGAAAATTCCCCTTATTTTTGAAGTCCGCAAAGATCACCTCCAAAAGCCAGTTTTGAACGAATGATAGTAAAAAATGAAGCCAACTGGCGTAAGACGATGTGGTTCAAAACTGTTTTCTGAAATAAATGAAACGCTTAACTTTGTTTCATTTACTGCTTTATTTACCTATATTTTAGCCCAGCAGGATGAGGATGCAAAACAATCCGTCCATTTCTCTAATCTAGACGGATAACCATCCAACTCTGCCGGTAAGTGTTGACCTGCCGTCAATTGCGTGGTAAAGAAGACCTAATCTGCGCCGTTCAANCCCAGTGTCTGGAGTCTTTTCTGGCCTCATAAGAGCCGATGATCCGATGTTGATTTTCTTTCATTTGTATTCATAACAGTTGAAAATTCTTGCAAACAGGATGGAGGCAAGAGTATAGTAACCCCATGAGTCAGTATGTTTATCGATTTACAATCTGTGCCTGAATTTGAAATCCGTCATGAATTGCCGGATCTTTTCCATTTGGGCTTCGTATAAGGAACGTTCTCTGTTTGAATGTTCCTGTTTTTTTTAGCAGAGCTTTTATGGCTCTTCTTTACAAATCGAGACATGTGAAACAGGAGAAAAACTATGATTATCACATTGAAAAAGACCGCGGATGCCAGCGAGGTCAAAGCTCTTCTTGAAGATCTGGAAGGGCGCAGTCTGCAGATCACTCAGATCGTGGGTGAAAACTATGATGTATTCGGTCTGGTGGGAGATACAGCCTCTATTGACGAGCGTTCCCTTCTGGCCAATCCGATTGTCTACAATGTTCAAAGAGTCGCCCAGCCTTATAAGCTGGCCAACCGTATGTTCCATCCGGAAGATACCATTGTGGACGTCTGCGGCATTCCAGTGGGCGGACGGAAAATCGTTATGATTGCAGGCCCTTGTGCGGTGGAAGGCAAAGAAAACGTCTGCCGCATCGCCGGTGAAGTTCTGGAAGCCGGTGCCGATATGCTTCGGGGAGGCGCTTATAAACCCAGAACCTCTCCCTATGCTTTCCAGGGCATGGGAACGGAGGGCATTGAATGCCTGAAAGCAGCGAAAGACAAAACCGGGCTTCCCATTGTCAGTGAACTGATGTCCATCGACAAGCTGGATGAGTTTGTCGAAAATGTGGATGTCATTCAGATCGGAGCCAGAAATATGCAGAACTTCGATTTATTAAAAGCCGTGGGAAGAACCAACAAACCGGTTCTTTTAAAGCGTGGTCTTGCCAACACCATCGAAGAATGGATCATGGCTGCGGAATACATTATGTCCGAAGGAAATCCCAACGTGATTTTCTGCGAACGCGGGATCCGGACGTTTGAAAAATACACCCGCAACACCCTGGATCTTTCTGTGATCCCCATTTTAAAGGAAAGAACTCACCTTCCAATCATCATCGACCCCTCCCATGCAGCCGGTGACTACCGTCTGGTGGAATCCCTGTCTCTGGCTGCCATCGCTGCCGGGGCGGACGGACTGATCATTGAAGTTCATGACGATCCCATTCATGCAGCTTCCGATGGAGCCCAGTCTTTAAAACCGGACAAATATGCGGATCTTGTCGCAAAAGGACGGGCCATTGCCAAAGTCATTGGAAGAACCCTGTAAGTTTAAAAAGCTGTCTTCGGACGGCTTTTTCTTTGATTTTCGGTGTGGTTTCAATAGGATGGATGTATGAATCAGATTTTAAACAACCCCTTTCCCTATTCATCCGACAACAAAAGGTATCACACCTTTTCCTATTATTTAAAAAACCACTACGGAAAAAAGACCGCCAAGATCCCTTTGAACGCTGGCTTTACCTGTCCCAACCGGGATGGAACCAAAAGCACAGGGGGATGCGCCTTCTGCTCTTCCATGGGCAGCGGCGATACCATTCTTCATTTCCGGGAAGATCTGGCCAGTCAGTATGAAGCCAATCTGAACCGGGCCCGTCAAAAATGGCCGGATTGTCTTGGAATGGCTTATTTCCAGTCCTATACCAATACCTATGCACCTTTGGAAGTTCTCAAACAGATTTATGAACCTTTCTACCAGCGGGATGATATTGCAGCAGTCTGCATTGCCACCCGGGCAGATTGCCTGGACGAAGAAAAAATCGCGTGGTTTGCTTCTCAGCCCAAGGAAACCTGGATGGAAATCGGGCTGCAGACCGCCAATGAAAATGTAGCGGCTGCCATGAACCGGGCTCATACCACCAAAGAAGTGGAGAATGCATTGGCTTTGTGCGCCAAATACGGCATCAAAACCTGCCTTCATCTTATTAATGGTCTTCCTGGAGACTCCAAAGAAGATATGCTGGAAACCGCCCGGTTTGCAGCGGCAGTCAAACCGGATGCCATCAAAATTCACATGCTGCATCTTTTAACAAACACAGCTCTGGCCAAGCGATATGAACTGAACCCATTTCCTCTTTTAAGTCTGGAAGAATATGTTTCCATCGTATGCGATCAGCTGGAACTGCTTCCCGCTGAAATGGTCATTGAGCGGGTCACCGGCGATGGCATTGCTCAGGATTTGATTGGTCCTGAATGGACCAAGTACAAAACGGTGGTGGCCAATGAAATCGATAAGGAGCTGCTGAAAAGAAATTCCTGGCAGTCTAAAAAATATGTGCCAATCCAAATTCCTTTGGACTGAATTTTGACTTACAATCAAGCCAAAGGAAGTGGAAGGAAAAGACTTATGATTAAACTGTTTGCCAGCGATTTGGATGGAACCCTGCTCAACATCGATCATCAAAGCGATGAAACCATTCGTTCCGGTCTGAAAAAGCTGCAGGATGCCGGTTTTGCAGCCGCCACCGCCACCGGCCGGTCCAAAAACCTCATTCCATGGAAGGAGCTGCCAGGCATGTACCATGTGTGCATGAACGGAGCCGTGGTGCTTGATCCAAATCTGGATATCATCGCTTCTTTTCCCATTGATCCAGAGATCATAAAAGACCTGTATGAGAGCTGCCGCCATTTGCCCGTGGAATACCATGGTCTGGAACAGATGATGGTCACCATCAGCCAGGATGAGATGATGCCGCTGCGTCCAAACGATGCCTTCTTTAAAGCTCACGCCGATTTTTTCAGCCGGACCATCTACAATGCTGATTTAAAGACCCTTTTGGAAAACCCCATTTACAAAATCAATGTCCACCACCCAAAAGGAAGAAGAGTCAGCCAAGTGGATGAGTGGGTGCAGAGGCATCCAGATCAAGTGGTGGATGCCCCTTGTCATGAATCCCTTTCGGAAATCACTGCCCTTGGTGTCAACAAGGCAAAAGGCATAGAGGCGCTGGGGAACGCTCTGAAGATTTCCAAAGACCAAATCGCTGTGTTTGGGGATGGAGGAAATGATTTGGATATGCTGGCGGCTTTTGAGAATTCCTACTGCCCCTCTGGAGGGATGCCGGAAGCCAAAAAAACAGCACGCTATGAAATCGGACCTTTTGAAGAATACAGTGTGATTCAGAAAATGCTCGAGCTGGCAAATCTTGAATCTCCCAAAAAAAAGCCATGATCGTTTTTCGATCATGGCTTTTGATTTATTCAGCCGGTGTCAGGACAACGGCGTAGTTGTTTTTCTTGCCTCGTTTAATGAGAACCACATTGCCGGAATAGGCACTGTTTTCCAGAGTAATCATGGCGTTTGGATCTTTTTCCTTTACACCGTTGACGGCAATGGAATTCTGTTTGGTCCATTCACGGGCTTCCCGTTTGGAAGAAGCGATGCCGGTGGAAACCAGAATGTCTTCCAGTTTTCCTTCCTTGGCTTCCAGCTTATCCATATCTTTGACCGCTTCGGCTCTCTGTTCCAAAGTCAGCTCCTGCAGCTGTCCTTTGAACAGAGCATTGGTAATGGTTAAAGCTGTATCCAGAGCTTCCTGACCATGAAGATCGCGGACGACTTCTTCCGCCAGTTTTTTATGCGGCAGCCGCAGATGTGCTTCCTCTTTTAAGGATTGTTCCAGCGCTTCGATTTCTTCTACGCTCAGGAAGGTCAGTTTTTTCAGATACTCAATGACTTTGACATCTTCTGTATTCAAAAGGAACTGATACAAAGCGTAGGGAGATGTTTTATTGGCATCCAGCCAAACGGTTCCGGATTCAGATTTTCCAAATTTTTCACCGTCGGCTTTGGTGATCAAAGGCATAGTCAGACCATAGGCTTTCACATCGCTGCCCAGTTTTTTGCGGATCAGTTCCAGACCGGAAGTGATATTTCCCCACTGGTCCTGACCGCCAATCTGCATCTGACAGTTTCTGGTCTGCAGCAGAGTCAAAAAGTCCAGAGACTGCAGAATCATATAAGAAAACTCGGTATAGGAAATTCCGGAATCCAGTCTTTTCTTCACGGTTTCCTTGTTGATCATGTAGTTGACGTTGAAGAATTTTCCGTAGTCTCTTAAGAAGTCAATAATGGAAAGGTCTTTGGTCCAGTCCAGGTTGTTGACCATATCAAATCCCCACAGACGGTCAATCTGATCATGCAGAGCGTGATAGTTGTGGTCCAGAACCTCAGGGGTCAGCATGTTTCTTTCCCCGCTTGCTTTTGGATCCCCGATAAATCCGGTCGCGCCTCCCACCAGCATAATGGGATGATGTCCATGCTGCTGCAGGCGTTTGGCCATCAGCAGAGAAGAATAGTGGCCGATGTGCAGAGAATCTGCGGTTGGGTCTGTTCCAATGTAGAATGTGAGTTCGCCGTTGTTGATTTCATCTTCCAGTTCCGGAGATGTGATGTTGTCAACCAGGCCCCGCCATTTCAGCTCATCAAAAAGTTTCATGTTTGTCTCCTTTGTTCCAATAAAAAAACGCCCTTGAATAAGGACGTTGAAAACGCGGTACCACCTTACTTCCCGCCTGTTCAAACAGGCGGACACTTAAAGCCTATAACGCAGGCCTGCGTCTTTCGAATGCTCCAAGGTGTAATTTCCATTCAGCTTTCCAAAAGCTTGCACCAACCGCTTTTTCTCTGGGGAGCCAGCTGAACTTAAGGTCCTTTTCATCGCGTTGAATATTCATTAACAAGCCAAATCTTAACCGATTGAATATGGATTGTCAAAAGTGCACAGGTCCAATTTCAAAAAGTTCATCCTCTGCATGGAAAGCTTTGTTAGAATAAACATAAGAAACCTCTTTAAGAAAGGAAGAACTTATGTCCATCATCTTCAATTTAAGCTACACCGGCAAAAACGGCAGTGCGGCAGCGTTTGCCAAAGAGATGACTGAAAGCGGTCTGGTCGATTACATCCGCAGCGAAAACGGAAACGAACGGTATGCCTACTTTCAGTCTCTGGACGATCCGGAAACCATCCTTTTAATTGATCAGTGGAAAGATCAGGAAGCCCTCGATGCTCATCATGCCGACCCAGTGATGAACAAAATTGCCGCCTTAAGAGACAAGTACGATCTCCACATGAAAGCAGAACGCCTTTATCCATCCGATGGGATGCTGGAAAAGGACCAGGCTTTTATCCGCAGCTGAGGCTGCGGTTTTTTATTGGTTCAGCTCTTTTTCCATTTGGCAAAGCTTTTCATTCAGCTTCCGGGCCAGTTTGGCATGGCCTTCTTCTTCCAGATGAATGCCGTCGCACTCTCCGCCTACAACTGGATCATCTCCATCTGTTCGAAGGACATCCACACCAAATGTTCTGGCCGCATTTTCAAAAATAGGGCCGGAGTTTGCCATCAGCTCAATGCCGTTCTGACCGTACAGGGAAAAGGGATCTTTTTCAATGGCTTTCTGATTGAGCTGCGGGGGCTGCACCAGCAGCAGACGTCCCATCTTATAGGGAGAGGTCCGGTCCAAAGCCGGATTGCAGGCTTCGTTCAAAAACCGCTTCAGTCCCCGTTCCAGAAGTCTCGGGCTTGGCTGGAAGCAGCTTTTTGCATCGTTGGTTCCCAGCATGACCACTAAAACATCATAGGGCAGATGGGATCGGATGACAGAAGAGATCTGTTCGGCCCCGTTTCTTGGCAGTGCATAAGGGTCTGGAAGATTCAGGGTTCTTCCATTCAGTCCTTCCTCTACAATCTCCCAGTCGGGATGCATCTTTTCCAGCTGTTTGACAAACCGGCAGCTTTGTCTGGATCCATTGTCCGGATCGAAGCCCCAGGTGTTGGAATCTCCAAAAAATACAACTTTCATTTTCTTTACCTTTCAAAAAAAGCACCAGCGGGTGCTGATGCTTTCATCTTAGTCTACTTGGCAACGATATTAACAACTTTGCCTTTTACGACAATGATCTTTTTGATGTCCTTGCCTTCGATCTGGCGTTTCACACCATCCAGTTCGAGAGCCTCTTTTTTCAGCTCTTCTTCATCGGTTCCGGCAGGAACGTCAAATTTGCCTCTGACTTTTCCATTCACCTGAACCACGATGGTCTGCATCGCTTCCACCAGTTTGCTTTCATCCCATGTCGGCCATGGTTCGTAGGCAATGGATTCTGTTTTATCAAAGATGGTCTGCCACAGTTCTTCTCCTAAATGAGGAGCGAATGTGGAGAACATTTTAATAAATCCTTCTGCATACGGACGGTAGATGGAGTCTGCTTTGTAGGCTTCGTTGATGAACACCATCATCTGGGAAATGGCGGTATTGAAGTTCAAAGTATCAATGTCCTGAGAAACTTTTTTCACCGTCTGGTTGTACACCTTGTCCAGCTTGCCATCGTTTTCATCGGTGATGTTGGCTACTTCTGTATAGAAGCGGTTGACACGTTCCAGCCATTTGCGGGTTCCGTCCAGACCGGTTTCAGACCATGGAAGACCGGCTTCCAGAGGTCCCATAAACATTTCATAGACGCGCAGGGCATCGGCTCCGTGGCTTTCAATGATGTCGTCCGGATTGACAACGTTGCCGCGGGATTTGGACATTTTTTCGCCGTTGGATCCTAAGATCATGCCCTGATGGAACAGTTTTCCAAATGGTTCCTTGGTGGTAACAACGCCTAAATCGTACAGAACTTTGTGCCAGAAACGGCTGTACAGCAAATGCAGTACGGCATGTTCGGCACCGCCGACATATAAATCAACAGGCAGCCAGTGCTCCAGAAGTTTTGGATCCCCAATCATGTCATCGTTTTTCGGATCGATATAGCGCAGGTAGTACCAGCAGCTTCCTGCCCACTGAGGCATGGTGTTGGTTTCTCTGGTTCCCTTCATGCCGTCAATTTCCACTTCCAGCCAGTCTTTGCAGTTGGCCAGCGGAGATTCGCCGTTGTCAGCCGGGTGGAAATTGTCCGTTGCCGGCAGTTCCAGCGGCAGTTCGTCAATGTCAACTGTACGCATAGTACCGTCTTCCATGTGTACGATTGGGATCGGCTCACCCCAGTAACGCTGTCTGGAGAACAGCCAGTCACGGAGTTTGTAAGTGACTTTGGCATTTCCGCAGTTGTTTTCTTCCAGCCAGGCAATCATCTTGTCAATGGCTTCCTGTTTTCCTAAGCCGTTGAGCCATTCAGAGTTAATATGCACTCCGTCTTCTGTCCAGGCTTCTTCTTCAATGTTTCCGCCTTCCAGAACCGGAATGATTTCCAGACCAAACTTTTTGGCAAATTCGTAGTCACGGGTATCATGGGCAGGAACAGCCATGATGGCGCCGGTTCCATAGCTGGCCAGTACATAGTCGGAAATCCAGATTGGGATTTTCTTTCCATTGACTGGGTTGATGGCATAAGCTCCGGTAAACACGCCGGTTTTGTCTTTGTTTAAATCGGTGCGCTGCAGATCGGATTTTGTGGCACAGGCATCTTTATAGGCTTTGACAGCTTCTGCCTGTTTTGGTGTTGTGATTTCATCGACGAATGGATGTTCCGGAGCCATAACGCAGTAAGTGGCTCCAAACAGAGTGTCTGCACGGGTGGTGAAGACGGTAAACTCTTTGTCATGACCATCGACTTTGAAGACCACATTGGCACCGGTGGATTTGCCGATCCAGTTTTTCTGCATTTCCTTTGTGGAAGCCGGCCAGTCCACCAGATCCAGATCTTCCAGCAGACGGTCTGCATATTCGGTAATTTTCAGGACCCACTGACGCATGGGCTTGCGGTATACAGGATATCCGCCGCGTTCTGATTTGCCGTCGATGACTTCTTCGTTGGCCAGAACCGCTTTCAGTTCCGGACACCAGTTGACTGGGATTTCATCCACATAAGCCAGACCTTTGTCATAGAGCTGTTTGAAAATCCACTGGGTCCACTTGTAGTAGGAAGGATCGGAAGTGGCGATCTCTCTGTCCCAGTCATAGGAAAAGCCCAGGGCTTTAATCTGTTCTCTGAAGTGATCGATGTTCTTTTTGGTAAATTCGGATGGATGGTTTCCTGTCTGAATGGCATATTGTTCTGCCGGCAGACCAAAGGAGTCAAATCCCATGGGATGAAGAACATTGTAGCCTTCCATTCTCTTTTTGCGGGCGATGATGTCAGTCGCTGTATATCCTTCCGGATGACCTACATGGAGCCCGTTTCCACTTGGATAAGGAAACATATCCAATACATAGTATTTTGGTTTGGAGAAGTCTGCAGTGTCTGTTTTAAAGGTTTTTTCCTTTTCCCAGCGGTTCTGCCATTTTTTCTCCACTGTTTTGTGGTCGTACATAGCATTTTCCTTTCTGTTTTACAATGAATCCCTAATAAAAAAACGCCCTTAGAAATCTAAGGACGTAAATTACGCGGTACCACCTTAGTTCACAGAAAAACTCTGTGCACTCAATGTCCTGTAACGCAGGATTGCGGTCAGCTCCTCTGACGAGTTCGAAGGGCTTCATCTCCGGCTTTCACCATCCGCCGGCTCTCTGATCATGAAGGGTTCTTCTACTGCTTCAGATTCATTGCTGTTACCGAACATTTAACAAAATTTATGGCGAATTGTCAAAGAATTTTAACTGGGCGCTTCAAAATTAGAGTCCGCTGGAGGCTTTGTACTCTTCAATAATCCGGCAGGCATCCTTCCAGGCGTCTTTTGTCTGTTCATACAGCTTTTGAGAATCGGCACTGACTCCGTTTCTCAGGCTTTCCGTCAGCTCATGAGCTGCCCTGTTCAGGTTGCCCAAATCCATATTGGCGCTGACCCCTTTTAACGTATGCGCTGCTGCAAAAGCCTGCTGCCAGTCCTGCCTGCCAAATGCTTCTTCAAGCTGTTGGAAACTGGGATCCTTTGGCACCCGCAAAAGAAATTTTTCCACTCGTTCCTTTTTCAGCAGCCTTCCCATGACCGCATCCAGGTCACCGCCAAGTTCTTTATAGCATTGTTCAATCGTCATATACGAATCCTTTCCATCTGCTGATGCCTAGTCAAGGTCCAGCACATCCAGTACAGAGTTGGCCAGACCGGTAAAATATTCAGAGGACGTTTCAT
Organism: Ileibacterium sp.; assembly: GCA_021443945.1. Taxonomy (GTDB): domain Bacteria; phylum Bacillota_I; class Bacilli_A; order Erysipelotrichales; family Erysipelotrichaceae; genus JABUSF01. The sequence continues at coordinate 75,356 of JABUSF010000011.1, read as the reverse complement.
TGGCCATGCCATGATCCTCCATGCTGTTTTCCAGAATGTATGTCCTGGACAGGGATTCACTGACTTCCATGCGCCGCAGCTCTCCGGAAACCTTCCTTAATGCCCTGCTGAACTGATCACAGAAATATTCTGTCACGTTTTCCAGGGTTGGATTTAAAGAATTAAAAGGGGCTTTGTCATTGAGCAGTGTGTTCTGATACGGTTCCAGAAGATCCGCCAGTCTTTTTTCATAATCGGAAAACCGCCGGAATTCGTTTCTGGGAAAGCGGCAGACCACGCAGATTTCCCAGGTATGAGGGTGCGTGGATCCTTTTCTTCCGTCAAAAATGACGTAGTGATGAGCATTTAAATAAAACCGCAGTCTGTACTCATGAATGGTTCTCATGATCCACCCTCCTTACTTCCAGAATTTTTTTAAATCCGTGCTTCATTTGATCCAAAATCGCCCTGGCCTGTTTTTCATCATATTTCAAAAACAGGAGAGTCATGGTTTTGTCTTCGTTGAGAAAGCGCAGAATATAGGGATTGAAATGCAGAGCCATCTCGTGAATGGATTTGCGTCTTTGGTTCAGACTTTCAAACTGCACCACAGCCAGGGTGCAGGGAGAAATTCTGCGCTCCTGAATCTGTTTCAAAAAGACATGAAGCATTTCTTCTTCCCAAATGCCTTTCCGTACCGTCGGCAGATCCTCTTCTTTTTTCTTCATATTCTCCATTCGGGAAGTAAGAACTCTGTTTTCTTCTTCCACCCTCTCCAGGGCAGCCCTTGCTTTATCCGCTTTAAAGGCCATATAGCAGCAGACAAACACAAACATGAAGGCAAATACGGCGGCGCTGAGAATCCACATGCCACGGCTTTTGAAAAAGCCGTTTATGTCCTGAATCCCGGACTGTTCCATGTAGTACAGCAGATGATAGTTCTGGCCATTGATGTCCACATCCGTTCCGCTGACATAAAAGATTCCTTCCGGATTTTTGACAATGGTATGCTCTATGACTCCAGGCTCCAGGGATTTTGCAAAGTTGAGCATGGCCGTGGGAGTGTCAAACAATTCGGCCATGGCCGATCCCCCTTTTTGACGAAAGATAAAATAGCCATGGGCTCCGTTGTCCTGCGCCAGCTCAAAACTGTAATCCGAAGGTTCATCCAGATGGTACTGTCCGGAAGTGATGAGAGCTGAGATCATCTCCACCCGGTCATCGGCCAGATTCAAAACCGTCTGCTCACCATAGTTCTGATAGGCAAAATAATGCAGAACGCAGAACCCAAAGAAAAGCAGAGAGATGAAAGTGGATTCCACCAGACATCTGGCCAGGAGGGGGTTTGATTTTTTCCTATCGGTCATAAACAGCCTCCTTCGTTTTCGAATCTTTGGAATGATTTCTTTTCAGAGGGCGGATCCTCTGCAGATCCTGACGGATGATCTCCCCCGCCCGTTTCGGTGCCGTTTGAGAAAAGCCGCTTCCATCTTCCAGAAGGCCCGCAATTCCCAAAACAGAACAGAGCAGGGCAAAAGCAGGAAACAGAAAAATGTAATAGCACTTGGATAAGTAATACTGGATGACCTCTGGCAGGCTTCCGATCTGCAGCCGGATCTGAATGGATCGCATATATTCCAGCAGCACATACAGCAAATACAGTCCCATCAGGGCCAGGAAAATCTGCAGTCCCAGACCGGCTCTTGCCATTAAGGCAATGACGCTTAAATACCAGATGATCTTTGGCATGGCATGAAGCTCATCGCACAGAATGGCCCGAAACATGACCCCTGAAAAAGTCATCAGCGGTTTATGAGCCCGCATGCGCAGCCATTCTCTTTGCTGGATTTCTGCCTGCCAGGATTTCATTTTCTGATACAGTTCTTTGAACCCGGGAACCGGATCCACATACAGCAAAGCGTCCTTGCAGAGATCGATCCGTTCAAAGGATTCGGCCAGCATTTGGACATGCATTGTATTGTCATAGTAAAAGTTCAAATCTTCCGCTTCCTGATTGGCCACAACGGCTGTCTTTCGAAAGCCCAGAATTCTTCGGGTATTGGTATACAGGGCCGACCGGTTGGAAATCACGTCCGGCGAGCAAATGGAATCGTGAATGCTCTGCATGAATTCCAAAACCTGCATTCTCTTGACAGAGGAGCTTTTGCTGCGCCGAATGACTCTCGGTTTGGTGACCAGGGTTCCGCCAATGCAGTTTTTGGAAGGATCCTTTTCAAATTCAGAGATCATGCAGCGCAAAGCAAGAGGATGCAGTTCTCCATTGGAATCGAGAGATACAATATATTTTCCCGGGGCATTGTAAATGGCCGCATTCATAGCCCGGTTAAACCCCTGCCTGGAGTCCATCCACTGCATGGGAAGATTGGGGTAACACTGGCTGGCCAGGTCAAAGACATCCTGACTGATTCGGCTGGACTGATCCCCAATGATCAGAATCCGGATTTTGCGGTCCGGATAGAGACTTTTTTCAATGGAATCAATGCAGGCCATCAAACTGGAGGCCGAGGAGCGCATCTGAATCACAATGGAAATGTTGGGGTATTCCGTTAAAGGGTGGGCGCTTTTGGATTCGCTTTTGCGCATTTGAATGTACTGGTAAAGAAGGTCTTTGGCGGTAAACAGAAACTCAGCCACCCAGGGAATAAACAGCCATCCAAACCAGTACAGAAGAATCCCGAAACTTTCTTTGCTCATACGGCTTCCTCCCCATCCCACTGCCAGGCATCTCCCCGTCCTTTCAGGAAGATGAAGTAGAACACGGCAGCCAAAAGCAGATAATAGCCAAAGCGCAGCCCGAAAACCAAAATCCCCCCAAAAAGATTTTCACCGGCAAGAACGAGTATCAGTCTTTCTGCAATTTGATACACAGAAACGCAAACCGTCAGCAGTCCAAAGGTTCCCAGACAGAGCAGGATTTTGGCATTGAAGGTGTACTTGGGATAAAACAGCAGACAGCAAACAGAGAACATGAAAAAGAATACTGTCAGCGATTCCTGAATATAAATCGTATTGGCAGCTGCCGTATCATTTTGCAGAGTCAAAACAATCCGGGCAAAATCCGTTTGATAGAGACCCGTGAGATCGCCTGCAAGGGATTCCAGCAGAGCAGCAGAAGTGGTCATGGTAATACGGAGGGGCTGAAACAGAAAATCTGAAAACAGCAGAAAGCTTCCGCAGCTTCCTGCTAAAAACAGCCCATACGGATTGTCTGCTCTTTTCAATACGGACAGCAGCCCAATCCAAAGAACAGCTGCTGCCGTCCATACAAACAGTTTCATACGTTAACCTTTCATAGCTTTAAAGGCAGTCATTGTCAGTTGTTAATCAAATTGTAGCATTGAAAAAAAGAAGACTGACACCTTTTCACGGCGGGGTATGAAAAAAACAGCCTTTTCAGACTGTTCTTCGAAAAGATTGAAATGATTCCTGTTTCGTTTTTGGCGGGCATGCAGCCTTGCGTCCTGACAAAAGAGCTGTCCGTGTCTTTGGTGCGGGCTTTAGTCTCTGTTTTCCGCCATTCCAACCGAATGAAACAAGGAAATCTCAGAGAAAGCACAGGTTTTTTGAAGCCTCCTTTTCAAAACCCGTTTCTGAAGGCGTCCGGACTGCTTTAATATTGTCTGACTTACCGAACATACTCAAAAGAGAGAATTCCGGCCTGAGAATAAAACAGTCTGGCTTTCAGCTCTTTGCCATTTTGCATCCAGATCATCTCTACACAAGTTTGTCGGTCCTCAAAACGCACTTCTTTTCCCTGGATCGTTTTCCAGGAAAAGGGATTGATTTTAATCTCGGGAAAGCATTTGCGCTTTCCTTCATTTTCCACGGCAGTCTGTCTGGCCTGACGAATCAGAGCCAAATCAAAGTCCGATTGTTTTTGGGCTCTCATCAGCCACACTTTCGAATGCAAAGACAGCGTGCATAGGGAGCAGAGCATGAGGATCAATACAAAAGCGCACAGAGCTGCCGGAAGAGCAAACCCGTTTTGGGCCTTAGACAATCTGCCAGGTTTTGGACCAGCCGTCTTTTTCAATTTCCACATAGATTTTCCGGCTTTCTTCCCGGAACACTGCCTTTTGAACATTTTCCAGTAAAATTTCATACCCTGCACCCGGTACAGTTCTGGTTTTGACCAGCCTGCTTTTCGAATCATGAAAAATAACAAACTCACCGTTGGCGCTGAACAGATGCAGCTGCTCCTGTTCCACCCATGCCCGGTCCTGCAAAGCCGCAAACTGGCGCAGCTGCAGAACGAAAAAACTGGAGGGCTGTTTTTCCAGACTTTGGCTGATTCCAAGGGATGATTTCATCAAAGCAGCCGTTAAAGACACAAGAATGGAAAA
>JABUSF010000011.1:68674-70266 GCA_021443945.1 Ileibacterium sp. | reverse complement strand
CCTTTGGTCCGGATGATCTTTTCCTTTTGCTGGATGTTGGGCAGAGTCACTAAAAGCAGGACGGCTACCACTAAAAGCACGATCAGCATTTCCAAAATCGTAAACCCGTTCTTTTTGGAATGCTGTATTTGATTTGTTGTTGTCATCATCAAATCCTCCTGCCTACTACTACGCCGTAAGTTCAAAAAACGGTTCCCAGACAAAGAAAAACAGCAGATTTTCTTTCTGCTGTTCAGTGTTTGGGTTTATTCAAATTGTCTTTAATAAAATTTCCGATGAATTCATTGCAGCGCTGGCTGTACTCGGCATCCGGATTTGTCACATTGAACACGTGTCCAGCTTCCGGATCTCTTTCATAATAAAACTTGTAAGGCACATGCTTCTGATCCAGAGCTTTCATAAGCATCTGGGTCTGAATTTTGAACATTTTGTCTCCTTTGGATGTGACCAGAAGGATCGGCGGAAAATGCATGCCCGGTTCAATATAGGCATACGGGTTTACAGAATAGCCGTGTTCAATCTGCTCTTTGTAATTTCGGCCGTACAGGAAGGTCTGCAGACCGGGGATGGAGATCTTTCTCGAGATCAGATCCCATTTTGGCAGCCGTCCGGCTTCATCAATGAAGCAGACCGGATGGGTTAAAATCAGCGCTTTGAAGTCAATGTCAAAAGGTTCCACACCGAAAATTTTCTGCAGGTTTTCAGACTGATTGATGCAAAGACACAGCAGAGAAAGCTGGGCTCCGGCAGAATCACCGGTTAAAGCGGCTCTGGACAGATCAATGCCCATTTCCTTTTTCTTCCGGGCCAGGAAATGGAAGTAATCAAATACATCCTGAACCTGATGCCGAAGCTGAACCTGGTCAATGGTTCGGTAAGTTAAAGAGGAAACGTCAAATCCCTGCTGGACCATATGGTAGCTGAAGTGATCGTAATAATCCTTATCCCCGTACAGCCAGCATCCTCCGTGAATATCCACTAAAAGAGGCCTTGACTCTTCATCTTCCTCAGCCGGGGTATACAAGTTGCATTCCTGCACCTCATGGCCCTGCTGCCAGTAGCGGTAGGTTCTCTTCACGAATCCCTCCGGAAGCTTCTGCATTTTATCCCGGATGACCCGTTCTGCATGCATGATCTGTTTCATGGACAGAAAGACGGTTTTAAATAATGTGTAGGAAATTTCGTTCATCAAACCACCTCTTTTCTGATTACATCACAGCAGCAGGCCAAATGATCTCTAGATGACCGACACCCGATGGAAACCAGATTTTAACGGACAAACCACAGGACTGAATGCTGCTGCTGTATTTCTATGGAAGCATGTGATTTTAAAAACCAGGTTAAAAAAGAAAATGATTTCTTTCTTTTTTCGATTCAGACAGCGAAAAGATCCGAAAGCAGGCTGTTTCAGATCCAGACCTTTTCTTTTTCGTACACCAGACTTTTTGCCTTGTTCCAGGCTGCAGCGGACTGTTCTTTGGAACAGAAGGCTGTCTGTTCCATCCAGGGATGAAACCCCAGCTTTTCATACAGCACAATGGCCGGCCAGGACTGAGCCTGTGTGGACAGGTACAAAGGATCCCGGCTTCTTT
>JABUSF010000011.1:65665-67389 GCA_021443945.1 Ileibacterium sp. | reverse complement strand
ATGGCCTGCAGGCTTTTCAGTCCGCCCTGGCGTATTCTTACAAACATTTCCAGCTCTTCTTTTTTAACAGGAACGAAGGTTTCCCTTTCCTGCTTCTTTCCACCCCTGCTCCAGGGCTTTGGCCGCCCGGACTTCCATAGGGATGACAGTGGAATATCCTTTGTCAAAATATTCTTCAATCTGGCTTCGGTTCCAGGTTTCATAAATGCACTCCTTCTTTTGATCTTTAATGACCATGCGCAAAGCAAACATGGCCTGCAGAACGGTTTTGATTTCCGAATCCGGGATGCCAAACTCCATCATCCGGCTGATGATTTCCTTTCCATTGGCCGCATGAATGGTGCAGAACACCAGATGGCCGGTCAGGGAGGCCTGAATGAGTGTTTTGGCCACTGAAGCCGAACGGCATTCTCCAATCAGGATGACATCGGGATCATGGCGCAGAAGCTGCTCCAGGCCTTTTTCATAATCAAAGCCCAGATCCTCATTGACCTCCAGCTGCAGATAGGCTGTATCCGGAATTTCCACAGGGCTTTCCAAAGAGACAATCTTTCGGTTTTGGGTGGCTGCCATTTCATGGAGAATGGCATGCAGAGTGGTCGTTTTTCCACTCCCTGTGGGACCCGCACACAAAACCAGCCCATGGTCCAAACCGCATAAATCCGTCAAATACCGGCTGATGTCCGGATTGGAGCTGAGCTGCCGAATGGTCAAATCCTTTCGGGCTGCCAGAATCCGCAAAACCCCTGTACAGACTTCCCCTGTGGTGATGACAGAAAAGCGGCTGGAGACGCTGCTGCCGTCCAGCTCGGTTTCCATGGATCCGGACTGCGGTTCCCATTTCGAACACAAATCCATTCCGGAGATGTATTTCAAATATTCCATCAGCCGGACATCAAAAAGATCCTGCTTGATTTTCTGGTACCCCATCGGAGTGCGCAGATAAATCTGAAGCTTTCGTTCTTTTAAGATGAGGTGAATGTCGCTGGCCTGCTTTTTCAAAGCAAACCTCATGAGCATCTTGAATTGTTGTTCCATAATTTCTCCTGCCTACTACTACGCCGCAAATGGTTCAGATGGTACCCAAAACGGGTACTTTTTTGATGGAGCGTGGTATGTTGAAAGCAGAAAAGGAGAACTTATGAACCATTCCTCCAACCGCTTTGTTCTGCTCGGGATTCTGGGAATCCTGATCGTTTTCATCCTTCTTCTGTTTCTGGATCATACAGCCATACAGGCCTTTCTTGCAGGTCTGGCGGCTTTGCTTCTGGGAGTGTACGGAAAAATCTGCCAAAAGAAAAAGCCCTGATCGGCTAGATCAGGGAATAAATCAAATATGGGTTGTGCGCTTTTTCGTAATCAAGGGTTGTGGCTGGTCCGTGACCCGGATAGACTTCATAGTTTTTTGTCAGATCCTTCAAGTAATTTAAAGACTGTCTCATCTGGTCGGCATTTCCAGTGGCCAAATCCGTTCTGCCAATGGATCCCGCAAACAGAACATCTCCCGTAAACAGGCAGTCCCCAATTTGAATGATGGTGGATCCAATGGAATGGCCTGGCGCATACCAGGCGTTCACCTCAAAGCTGCCGATTTTCTGGCTTCCCTCTTTCAGAGGCAGAGGCTTGGCGGACAGCTTTAAAGGGGGAAAGCCCATAAAGGCTGCGGAAGAATTTTTCTTTGGGTCATAGAGGAAATCAAATTCGCTGGGGTTCATATAAACATC
>JABUSF010000011.1:58462-64580 GCA_021443945.1 Ileibacterium sp. | reverse complement strand
TCGACCTCTCCCGGAGCATCGATGCCGGTCTTGTTTCCAAGTCCAAACATGGAATAGTAGTTTCTCATTTTATCCAGCGTTCCCTGGACGTCATCAATTTTCAGGGGTTCACCTTCCACATATTGCCCGCCCCCAAGGCGAATGGCAATGTTGAACATATAAACGTTGGAGGAAACAGCCAGTGCTTCAATATCATTCACCGGACCATGGTCGGAGAAGGAAGCAAACTGCTCACCGCCAATGTTCATCACCGCATCGTTGATAAATTCTCCCTCCTGAACAACACCTTCTGACTGTCCCATATAGACAGTGACTCCTTTAATGGAACTTCCAGGATTGACATTGGAGCGGTAGTTTCCAGACGCAAAGTATGTCAAATCTCTTGTTTCCGGATCCTGCTGATAGCCGGACAGAGCCAGCATATCGCCGGTATTCGGATCCATCATGCACATATACAGAGAATGGAAGTTCTCACGGCGGCTGGTGCCTCCGTACTGTGCCAGAGTCTGTTTGAGCACATCGTCCATGGTGACCTGCAAGTCCATATCAATCGACAAGTAAATGTCGTAGCCTTTTTTCGCTTCCTGAATGATTTCTTTTTGGGCCAGCCCATTGGAGTCGTAGGTGATCTTGGTGATCTCTTCCGTTCCGCTGAGCAAATCGTTGTACTGCAGTTCCAGTCCGGACTTGCCCACCTGGGAGTTGAGCTGGAAGCCTTTGGACTGATAGAAATCCTTCAGTTCCAGAGGAAGACCTTCTGTGGAAGTGGAAACGGTTCCGATGACATCGCTTAAGTGTTCACCGTAGGGGTATTCCCTTTTCCATCCTCCAAAGTCCACATCAAATCCAGGAAACTCCGTTTTGTGTTCCACCAGATACGCCACATCCGTATCACTGACATCTTCCAGGATGACACTTTCCTGTCCGCTGGCCTGATTTGCCAGCATGCGGTTGTAAATGGCATAGGTTTTTAAGTCGTTGGGATCCAGTTCTTTGTAAAGATCCACATCCTTCAGAGCTTTCATCTGCCGGGCATACAGTTTGGTTTGAGCATCTGCTCCCCAGTCCCCATTCAGATAGGCTTTCCTGTCTGCCTCTGATAAAAGATGCAGTCCGTTGTATTTTTCATCACTCGGATCCAGCATGACGCAATACGTCAAATAAGCTTCCTTTAATTCCTGTTCAGAGAAATCATCCAGTGAAATCTCAAATACGGTTCCAACCCGGTCAGCATAGACCAGATAATCTTTAACGGTCAGGTTGTTCGGGGATGTATAAACAATATTGTGGGAAACCACTGTTTTGGCCAGTACGTTTCCTTTGCAGTCGTAAATCTGTCCTCTTGGAGCTGAGGTGTACTGTTTGATGGATGTATAGTCATCCTTTTTTTGCAGGTAAGAATCATGAGCAAATCCCTGCAGATAAATCAGTCGTATTCCGAGAATTCCAAACATCACCAAAATAATGATGGCAAGAACAAGAACCCTGTTCGAAATACTGGCGTCCAGAGCTTTCTGAGCGTTCCGATAAATCTTTTTAGATACTTTTTTCATCGCACTCCCCCTTTCCGGGCAATTATAACAAATCTAACTTGTGAAATATACCGGTTTTTTATCAAACGAAACTTTTTCCATCCCCGACAAACGCAAATTCGGGATTGCTTTATTTTACCTCTTTCCCTTCCGTTTTGCCCTGATTTCCTTATTTCAAATTCATCCTGGCCTCTGACAGAAGGCCCGCACTAAAAAAGGAAACCACCTTTGTGATTTCCTTGAAATACAGATTAGTCTTCCATGTAGGCAGCTCTGAGCCGGTCAAGAACTCTCTGACGCAGAGATTTGCTTTTCAGTGTTTCCATGGCGAGCTGTTTGTAGGCGCTGGCTTTTGGAACGGCGTAGGTCACGTTTCCATACATGCTGCGCAGCTGAGCCGGTGTAATTTCGATGGTACGGTAGTCCTCGATGGCAACGTTCCAGTCAGGGTTGCTCACACCGTCCAGGTTTCCTTCCTGAATGGTCATCAGATCGGTTTTCGGATCGTATTCCAATACGATTCCCACATGGTTGTGGGCTGCATCGGCGCTGAAGATGGCGCCGGATACAGGAGTTTTGGACAATTCGAATTTGTCCGGATGAGCTTTGGCAAGCTGACCGGCGCATTCGTAACCATTTCCTGTGAATCCAGGGTTGAATCCATAGATTTCATAGAAGCGGCCCCAGGCAAACCATGTGCACTGTCCCCACAGATACGGGGTGTTGTAAGCAGAGACAGATTCCTTCCATGCACGGGAGTTTGTGAAATCCGGCAGAAGCATGTAGCTTCCAAGACCATTAATGGTGATTCGGCGGTTGGTTCCGTGACCGTAGTTGCTGTAAGAAATTCGTTCCATGACGGGCAGAACTTCCTGAGCAACGGCAGCGGCTGCCGCGTTAGCCGGATCTTCTTTCTTTTCCTCTGTCTGAGGTTTTTTATTTTCTTCCTGTTTGTTGTCCGCTGCAGGCTTTTTCTCTTCTTCTGTTGGGGTAACTGGTTTATCCTTACCGCCAGCTTCTTCCTCCGTTGGAGGCAGGAGCATTGGCAGGCTGGAATCCATTGCACGAATGGAAGAGAGAATGCCTTCAAACTGCTGACGGACTGTGTATGGCTGACTGTTTACGGCAGCCACGGCTGTTTTCGCCAGCTTGGCCATAGAGTTCTGTGAAAGAGCTTCCATCACCAGGCCGTTTACTTCCCCCTGTTCTTCAGATGGCATCTGAAGGAAGGTGCTGTAGGTATTGAAGAAGGACATGTAGTCCGCCGCATTGAAAGCATCTGCACTGACAACCAGCGGATCTGCTGATTTGGCAATGCTTGTGATTTCCTCAATGACTGTCTTCTTTTCAGAAGAAGCTTCTTCTGTTTTCTTTTCTTCTTTTGCAGCTGATGGATCTGTTTTTTCATCTGCCGCTTTGGTTTCGGAAGAAGCCGCTGCTTCCTCTTTCTTTTCTGGTTCGGCAGCTGTTTCTTCTGCCTGTTTTGGCATCACCTGAGTCGCAGTTGGCAGAATCAGGTATTCATTGCCATTTCTGACAACGGTGTTTAAAGAGCCAAAGGAGGAAAGGTACTGTGGAAGATAGTGAGTCAGCAGCTGATGCTCTTCAACGAATTTCTTGGCATTGCTCTTCTCAGGATCTTTTTCAGGATCTTTTTCTTTATCTTTGTCCTCTTCTTTGTCTTTGTCTTTATCCTTATCCTTGCCTTCTTCCGGATTTTTTCCCGGTTCAGAAGGTTTGACATCTTCATTGTTTTCAGGTGTCGTTCCCGGATTTTCAGGGGCTGTCTGTTCAGATCCCCCCGCTTCCGGAACATTCTGCTCGTTCGTTGCTGGAGCATCGGCAGTTTCTTCCTGAACGGAAGGCAGCTGCCCGTCACCAGCTGCTGGGTTACCCTGGTCAGCTGGGGGTTCAGCAGCAGGCTGGATATCAGTACCTGCCTGTTCAGTTGAAACTGTTCTCGGATCAAATTCAACGAAATCCTCAGATCCGCTGTTGTCCGCAGTTCCCGGAGCTGCCGCCTCTGGTTCAGCCGTAATGACCATGGTCAGCGTGCTCGTCAGCATAGTCGCGCAGAAAACACCTGCAAAAGCTGAGTTTTTGCAGTTCATAAGTATTTTCCTCAAAAGACTTTCTATTCAATTTTCTAAAGTAAAGATTGTATTTCACGTATGTATTGATGGCCGTTAAAAGGCCATACTCATGAATACACTCTTAAAGTCTAAACAATTCCGTTCCATTCTGCAATACGCAATTACCATAAATATCAAGAATTTTGACCGTTATTTGTTTTATATATTCATCAATTCGGATAAATATATTAACTTTTTAAATTTACTTACGTATTGAATAAAAATCAAAAAAAACGGTCAAAACTAGACCGTTTTTCATGATTTATGGCTTTTTGACCACTCTTTGAGCGCTGAAATCTCCTCTTTATAGGGAGCTTTTTCATCAATCCAGGGAGTTTCCAGTATCTTAACAATGTTATCCAGCCGCGGATGATGGACAATTTTCGCCAGGGTCTCGAATCCGATTTCACCATCGCCAAGATTGGCATGCCGGTCTTTGGCCGCTCCTCTGACATTTTTTGAATCATTGATGTGAAGAACTTTGAGATTCTCCAAACCAAGAATTTCATCAAAGTGATCCAGAACAGAATCAAAGTCTGACAAATCATATCCCGCATCATGAATATGACAGGTATCCAGGCAAAAGCCGACTCTTTCTTTTTTATCAATCCCCTGCCGAATTTCGGCAAGCTCTTCAAACGTGCGGCCCACTTCGCTTCCTTTGCCGGCCATGGTTTCCAAAGCAATCACCACATCCGTTTCATCCTGATTGAGAACGTCGTTCAGTCTTTTGACAATCGACTGAATGCCGGCTTCTGCCCCAGCTTTCATGTGTGCCCCCGGATGCAGCACCAAAATGCCGGCTCCGATTTCATCGACCCTTAACAGTTCTTCCTTGAGGAATTCAGCGCCGAAATCAGCGGTTTCCTCTTTTACAGTGTTTCCCAGATTGATGATATAGGGAGCATGAATAATGACCTGGTTCATGCTCCAGCCCGCTTTCTGCAGCAGAGCTTTGCCTTCGGCAATTTTTAACTGGCTGATGGGGCGCCGCTTTGAATTTTGAGGAGCTCCTGTATAAATCATGCAGGCATTGGCATCATAACTGAGGGCTTCTTCAATAGACCCAAGAAAGAACTTGGGCGCCTTCATGCCTACATGGCTTCCCAGATAGAGCATTAACGGTTTCCTTTCTCCCGCTGTTTTGCTTTGGCTCTTTCCTTTTTCTGTTTGCGGATTTCGTCCTGAATTTTCTGCCGTTTGGCTCTGCGGTGAAGTTTTTCGATTTCCTGACGCTGTCTCTTTTTATAGTTTGGTTTGACTTTGCCTTTTTTCTTATGCACAAGCTTAGTGACAGCTTCCAAAGTCTCGTCTCTCTTTTTCATGCGGACAGTACGGTCTTTTACTGGCTGGAATTCGTTGTTCTTCACATCCATGACTTTAAAGTCAATTCCCTGCTTTTTCAGGTTTTCAATGGCTGTCTGATCCTTTTCACCCGTCAGGACAATGGCCAGGCCGTCTCTTCCTGCTCTTCCCGTCCGGCCGGCCCGGTGGAAGTAGAAGCGCAGATCTTTAGGAAGGCCACAGGAAATGACATGGGTGACTCCTTCCAGGTCAATGCCCCGGGAGGCGATGTCGCTGGCAACGATGTAGGATTTTTTCTGAGAGTTGATGTCCCGGATGGCTTTGGTTCTTTCACGGGCTTCCAGATCCCCGTGGAGTTCTACCAGCTGATAGCCTTCTTTTCTTAAATCTTCTGAAATCTGATGTGCTTCTTTGTTGGAATTGGCAAAAATCAGGCAGACATAAGGGTTAATGGCCGGAAGAACATCCTTGAGTTTTTCCGAATAGGATTTGTGTTTTAAAGGAACCTGATAATGGGTGACATTGGCTGCAAAGTCGTCGTCGCTTCCAATGCGCACTACATCCGGGTTGTTCAGATATTTCTTCAGGAATGGCTGAAGTTCATCGGGAATGGTAGCAGAGAAAACCATCACAACCGCATTTTTCATGTGGTCTAAAATGGCATCCACATCTTCCAGAAATCCGAATTCCAGCGTCATGTCCGCTTCATCGACAACCATGATTTTGGCTGTATCCAGACGAAGGGTTTTGTCATCCAGAAACTGGTCTTTCATTCGTCCAGGTGTTCCAATGACAATCTGAGGGGTCAGACCGCCTTCTTTCTTTTCTGTTCCGCCGATGACCAGGCGAACCCGTACACCAAAATGGGCAGCCATTCCTTTGGACCGTTCGTACAGCTGGTAGGCCAGTTCTCTTGTCGGAACGGAAATGACAGCCTGCACTTCATTTTTTTCCGGGTCGATCATGTCAAAAATCGGCATGAAAAAGGCATGGGATTTCCCGGATCCAGTGGTTGAAATCCCCACAAAATCTTTGGATTTATCTTTACGATTGACAGTTGCCTCCTGAATGGGGGTCAGGGATTTAAACCCTTCAACTTTCATGATTTCATCAATTCGGCTCATAATACCTCCTGTCTCAGTCCTGTAA
>JABUSF010000011.1:55703-58397 GCA_021443945.1 Ileibacterium sp. | reverse complement strand
CGTCCAAAATGATCATGACCGCAAACTTGAAATGAGGGTTCATCATGGAAATTATCGAGATTAAACCGCAGGGTTACTGCGGCGGGGTGCGTCAGGCCATTGCCAAGGTTCTGAAGCTCAAAGAACAGCACCCCAATGAAAAAATCACTGTTTTAGGCACTCTGGTTCACAACGATTATGTCCGTCAGGCTCTGGACCAAAAAAACATTCAGACGCTGGAAGCCAAAGGCAAAACCAGAATGGAGCTTCTGGATGAGATTGATGAAGGCATTGTGGTGTTTACAGCCCACGGCGTCAGTGATCCCCTGCGTCAGAAAGCACAAAGCAAGGGACTGCAGATTTTGGATGCCTCCTGCCCTTTTGTTCTGCAGACACAGAAGCTGGTCAAAGAACAGGTGCAGCAGGAAGCCACAGTCTTCTATATTGGAAAAAAGGGCCATCCGGAAGCGGAAGCTGTGACGACCAGCCATGACAAGGTCTATCTGATTTCCTGTGAGGATGATATTCCTAAAGGAGTAAAAGGTCCTGTCTTTGTCACCAACCAGACCACCATGTCCATTCTCGACATTCAGGATTTATTTGAAAAAATCAAAGCCAAATATCCGGATGCCCTCATGAACGATGAAATCTGCAATGCAACAAGAGTTCGTCAGCAGGCCATCCTGGATTTAAAGGAAAACCGTCCCGATGTTTTAATTGTGGTCGGCGATCCGAGCAGCAACAATACCCTGCAGCTGGAAGCCATTGGGAAAAAAGCAGGAATTGAAAAAGTGATCCGCATTGAAAAAGCGGCAGATCTGGATCTCTCCTGTCTGGATTCAAATGCCAAAGTGGCTGTGACCTCCGGTGCCAGCACCCCTGCATGGCTTCGTCAGCAGGTTCTGGATCTTCTGGCCGATCCGACAGCATCAACAGATGTGATGCTGGATGAAATTCTTTAATGCAGCATATAAAAAGGACGCTTTCGCGTCCTTTTATGCTTCTGTTTTCTTAGCGGTTTTTCGAGCTGGCTTTTTCGGTTCGGTCAGCACTTTGACAAGGGTGTCGTTGTCTTTGACCGTTTTCAAAGACTTGATCATGTCTTCTGTGGCCTTCTCCTCCAGCGGAGCCGCATGGTTTCGAATCAGGCTTTCCGCTTTCAATTCCTCAGGGCTGAGCAGCAGTTCTTCCTTGCGGGTTCCGGAACGCATCAGATCGATGGCCGGATAAATTCTTTTGAAAGCCAGATCCCTGGAAAGGAACAGTTCCATATTGCCGGTTCCTTTGAACTCTTCAAAGATGACTTCATCCATACGGCTGCCGGTATCGATCAGCGCGGTGGCCAGGATCGTCAGAGATCCTCCTTCCCGCATGTTTCGGGCTGCCCCAAAGAAATTTTTTGGATAGTAAAGAGAAGTCGGATCCACCCCTCCGGAAAGAATTTTTCCAGAACTTGGAACAACCAGGTTGTACGTTCTGGCCAGACGGGTGATGGAGTCCAGAAGAATGACCACATCTTCTCCCATTTCCACCAGTGACTTGGCTCTTTCAATCGCCATTTCTGCCACACGGATGTGGTGGTTTGGCTCTTCATCGAAGGTGGAATAAACCACTTCTACATTGTGGTCAATGACAAAATCCTTAAAGTCGGTGACTTCTTCCGGGCGTTCATCAATGAGCAGAATGATCAGATGAACATCGGGATGGTTGACCTGAATGGAGTGGGCAATGTCTTTGAGCAGGGTTGTTTTCCCGGCTTTAGGAGGGGAAATAATCAATCCGCGCTGTCCTTTTCCAACCGGTGCCAGCAAATCGATCATCCGTCCGGCCAGGTTGGATTCATCCGTTTCCAGCTTCAGTTTGCTGTTGGGATAGATGGGGGTCATTTTTTCAAAGGTCTTGCGGTGCAGGGAGTCAATGACCGGATGTCCGTTGACACTCTCAACCTGTTCCAGCTGACGGGCTTTGTTTTCCTCGATTTTGTCAGATGCCCGGCCTTTGATCAAATCTCCGGTTTTTAACCGCATGGCTTTAATGCGGCTTGCTGAAATAAAAATGTCATTTCGGCTGGAGAGATAGTTCTCTCCTCTTAAAAAGCCGTATCCATCGGCCAGCACTTCCAATACACCTTGTACGATATCCGGCATGTTTTCACTCCCTGAAGCCTGCTGTACAGGCTTTATTTTTGTTCCTTCAAAAAACAAAGAAGACGCTAGTCTTCCTGTTCGATCATCAAATTTCCTTTGAGTCCTTCTTCATAGACTCCGGTTTTCCGGCTTGTGGCGGCAATGTATAGGTAATTGCCGTCTTTCAGGCGGACTTCCAGATCCTGGTCCGGTGACAGAGTCTGCACCAGTTCCATATCCAGATCGTTGCTGAACTGTTTATACAAAGTATCCGAAACATAAACGGCAAACTCTGTATCGATGGATTCATTATCAAGCTCATACCGGCCGGATTCAAGGTCTTTCCCTTCTCCAACTTCCAGTATGGTCCATTTTTCAGGCTCTACACTCTTTTTGATTTTAGGTGCGGCAGAGGAACAGCCGGCTGCCATCATGAGCGCAGCAGCAAACATTGGGAATACTTTTTTCATGGTTTCTGATCTCCAGTAAATTCATGATATCAAACCCTGTTTCTGCCTTATGCCTCCATGCCCAGCGCCAGAGCCGCCTGATCTATCCACTGCAGACGCAGGCTTGCTTTTTTGCGCTT
>JABUSF010000011.1:52608-54443 GCA_021443945.1 Ileibacterium sp. | reverse complement strand
TTGGCTTCCTCATCTCCGGCTTCAATGCGGATGGCAATTTCTTTTTCCTGTGCGGCATTTAAAAGAGGAATCTGTCCAATTTCTTTTAAATACATTTTGACGGGGTCGTTAATCTTGGAAAGCGAGCTGCGGGCAAAACTTTCTTCCAAAGCCCGAATCTCACTTTCGATCATACTGCCGTTTTCGAGTTCTTCTTTTTCTTCCAGTTCGGAATCCAGGTCATCCTGGACAAACTCTACCTGGTTGTCATCGATCCAGCTGGCCAGTTCTTCTGTCTGCTGATCGTTCATCTTCAAATGAGCAATGGCCTCCAGAAACTGCTGCTGGGTCATGGGCAGCGCTCCCTCAGAAGCACCGGCAAGATAATCTCTTGCTGCGTCCAGGGATTCAAAGCGGCGCGGGGTCACAATTTCCATTCATCAAACTTCCTTTCTTGAGCGAAGCTGGTTTTTCTTCTGGATCAGTTCCCGTTTTTTAGCCATCAGTTTCAGGGATTCCTGCAGGTCTGGACAGCTTTTAATTTGCTGGGAGATCTGATCAATCTGCTCACTGTAGGCAGATTCTTTTATTTTGAGAACAGCGTCGTAAAAATACTGTTCATTGGCAACAAGTGAAGCATCCTGACTGAACAGCTCCACCAGAAGGTTTCGCAGCTGATCGTCTTCAATGGCATCCATCAGCCCGAGAGGATCAATCTGGGCATTCTGCCGGTACGCTTCATAAATGTACAGAGACAGCTCCTGGCACTGAGGATCGGAGAAGAAGCCGATCTCGTCCTTGAATGCCTCCACAAATCCGTAGCTGTAAAGCATGGCGCATAAAACATTGCGCTCTGCTTTGCTGCGGCCGGATTCCACCGCAGGAACAGAGACAAAATCCGATTTTTTGCGCTTCTTCTTCTCTCTTTTGAAAACCGGTGCTCCGGAACTGGAATAATCAAATCCTGTCAGCTCCTGAAGCTTGGAGTAATAGCTCTGAGCCTCAAAAGAAGAAGCGGATTTGGAGATGATGTCTGCCATGGTTTTGGCATACTCTGTCCGGTCCTCATAATTTTGCAGATCGAAGCGGCTTTTCAGATATTCGAAACAGAATTCTGCAAAGCTCTGGGTTTTTGAAACCGCACTTTTTAAATAGTCTGCTCCTTTTTGAATAAAGATTTCATCCGGATCCTTCAGTTCTGTTTTGCAGACAATGGAAAAAGCGATACCGGCATTCAGTGCCTGCCTGCCGAATTTATAGGCGGCATCCTGTCCGGCCCGGTCACTGTCATAGAACACGCTCACCGGAACCCGCAGTCTGGAAATGAGCCCCAGCTGCTGGCTGGTCATGGCGGTTCCCATGGCGGCAATTCCCTCTTCCATGCCTGCTTTGGCAAGACCTAAAACATCCATCGCTCCCTCGCAAAGAATCAGACGGCCGGATTTGCGGGCGGCCTCTTTGGCGAAAGGATAGTTGAACAGAATGTTTCCCTTCTCAAAAATCGGGGTATTTCCCGTATTGAGATATTTGGGAACATTTTTGTCGCTGGAGAGGGTTCGGGCGGTGATGCCTGCTGTCCTGCCATTGGAATTCAGAATGGGGATGATGATCCGTTCATGGAACATGGGCTGATCCAGGCTTTCATTATCCAAAATCAGCCCCGCTTCCAAAAGGATGCGGGGACTGAGATTTTTAGCCTGAAAAAAGCGTCTGATTTCATCTGCGGAAGGTGCATAGCCAATTTTGTATTTGGCAATGACTTCATCCGAAAACTTGCGGCTGCGCAGATAGGTCAGAGCCTGAATGCCCTTTTGGGAATACAGATTGTAGTTGCAGTATTCCACAAACTGTTCCAG
>JABUSF010000011.1:50776-52145 GCA_021443945.1 Ileibacterium sp. | reverse complement strand
GTTTCAAAGTCGACTGTAATGCAGAATGGAGTTCCGATGGCATCCTGACGGCGGTAACGTTTTCCGATGGTCTGGGATTCATCGTAGACAACCGGGAAGGCTTTGGAGAGATCCGCAAAAACCTTCTGAGCCGGTTCTGCCAGCTTTTTGGACAGAGGCAGAACAGCTGCTTTGTATGGAGCCAGGAATGGATGAAGGCGCAGCACGGTTCTGGAATCATTTTCGGAAATCTGTTCTTCATCCAGTGCTTCAGACATCACAGCCAGAATCAGCCGTTCGACACCAACGGATGGTTCAATAACATATGGAATGTATTTTTCGTTGGCTTCCTGATCGAAATACTCCAGAGACTGTCCGGAAGTGTTCTGATGGGCCGTCAGGTCGAAGTCTGTACGGTCAGCAATGCCCCAGACTTCACCCCAGTTGATGGGTTCACCAAACAGGAACTCAATGTCTGTGGTTCCGTTGGAGTAGTGTGCCAGTTCTTCCGGATCGTGGTCTCTCAAGCGCAGACGCTCATCGGAAAGTCCCAAATCGTGGAGGAATTTTTCACAGGCGTTTTTATAGTAGGCAAACCATTCCAAATCTGTTCCAGGCTTGCAGAAGAATTCCAGTTCCATCTGTTCAAACTCACGGGTTCTGAAAATGAAGTTTCCCGGAGTAATTTCGTTGCGGAAGGATTTGCCAATCTGGCCGATTCCGAACGGCAGTTTTTTACGCATTGTGCGCTGTACGTTTTTGAAGTTTACAAAAATACCCTGTGCAGTTTCAGGACGCAGATAAATTTCATTTTTAGCGTCTTCTGTTACCCCCTGGAATGTTTTAAACATCAGGTTGAACTGACGAATTGGGGTAAAGTTGTGCTTTCCGCAGTTCGGGCAGCAGATGTTGTTTTCTTCAATAAAGGCTTCCATTTCCTGGTTGGTCATTCCTGCCGGATTGACTTTGCCTTCTGTTGCTTCTTCAATCAGTGTGTCCGCTCTGTGACGGGATTTGCATTCGCGGCAGTCCATCAGAGGGTCAGAGAAACCGCCAACGTGTCCGGATGCAACCCATACATTAGGGTTCATCAGAATAGCAGACTGAAGTCCCACGTTGTTTGGATCTTCCTGGATGAATCTCTTCCACCAGGCATTTTTAATATTATTCTTGAGCTCGATTCCAAGAGGTCCGAAATCCCAAGTGTTGGCCAGTCCGCCGTAGATTTCAGATCCCTGATAAACGAAACCGTAGTTTTTCATGTGTGCAGTTACATCGTTAAAACTTTTCATAATGAATTGTCTCCTGTTTTAAAAGTTCAACAATAACTATACAACACAAAAGTGACTTTCTGAAACATGGATCATTCCTGAAAACCGTTTTCAAATTC
>JABUSF010000011.1:40362-50763 GCA_021443945.1 Ileibacterium sp. | reverse complement strand
CCCCAAATAAAAATCCTGCCGAAGCAGGATTTATGCACTTATTCCCTTTTTGAGTCGTCAATGATGAGAGCCAGGGTGCGGTCATCATGGCTTTCAATGGAAGCTGCCTGATTTTCCAGCCAGTTCTTCCTCCTGGCAGGATCAATCTGATCCAGGCCGAACAGTTCACTGACTTTGCGGGCATTGATGTATCGGCGTCCATCCTGATTGGCAAAAATTTGATCGAAAATACCGTCTGTTGCCGCCAGAGCCTTAATGACGGGATTGCCGGGTTCTGTATATTTCATAAAACGCCACCCATCCGGATGACAGATGGGAGAGACGGAAGCGGAAACTTTCTCTTTGGTAATCATTAATCCAACGCTGCCGTCCGCACACATATAGATGACTCCGCCATCCCCTGCCAGTGCTGTGTACAAGGAGCCCTCATGCAGCAGCATGCAAAGCACCGTAGTCTGGCAGTCATAATATGGAATTCCCATGGCAAACAGCCAGGCTTTCAGCCCGGCATCGCATTCTTCAAACGTTTCGCCAAGCAAAGGAAGAACCTGGCCGTCGTCAAGATCCTTTAATCGTTCAGGCAGATAATCTTTGATAAAGGCAGCGCACCAGGCAGATGCGATTTCGCTGTTTGAAAATTCGTGTTTTGAATTCAAAGAAACACCATCACAGACAACCGCTCCGTACCAGTCTTCAGACTGAAAGGTAACTGCGCAGTCCTGATTGGGAAGGCCGAAGTTTTCGTGCAGGGTGCCGATCACACTTGCAAATTCGAGGATCATAATTTTACTTCCTTTTCCTTTCCCATTTTAACATCTTTAGGCATCCAATTGCACAAGATACAAAAAGAGAGCGAAACCGCTCTCTGAATTGCGTAAAAGATTCAAATTAGTCGCATTTGGCGAAGTCGTCTGCTTTCAGTTCCTTCAGCAGCGAGTCCATTGCCAGGTTGGCATTTTCCTGAAGAGACAGAGTCTGTTTGATGTTATCGCCTTCCAGTTTAATGGAAACTTCAACTTTTTCGTCGTTCACCGTAGCCACGATTTTTTCTTCAGGCAGCCCGAGTCCTTCTGCAAGAGTTGGTTTTAAAGCATCCACCATATCTTCTGTAATGGTGCTTAAATCAGACATCCCAAAGAATTCCGCCGGCATATTGATGATCATGTCCATGCTTGTTACATCATCTGTTTCAGAGGGAGCATGGAGTTTCAGCGTGACTTCCATACCAGACATGGTCGTGGTGCAGGTATGGGTGACAGGATTGCTTGTTTCCGTTTTTTTGGCACTTGAGCACCCTGCAAAAACGGAGGCTGCAATTGCAGCCGATGCAAGTGCTTTTACAAATTTCATAAACCTTTCTCCTTAAAAAAACCATCCGGTTCTATTTTCAGTATACACAATTCTAAAGAAGCAAAGGCAAAATCAGAAAAAGGTGAAAAAGAAAAAAAGGCGTTTCCACCTTTTTCGCATTATTTCATATGACTGACTGTTCTGAAGAACTCAATGGAAGGAAGCTGCAAATCCAGATGCCAGGAAATCCAGTCCAGCATCAGCAGAATCCATGGAGCATCCCAGTTAAAATTGTCCTCCAGATAGTCTTCATGCGCCCCTTTGGAGCGAATTAAGGCCACCAGCTGCTGCATTCTTTTTTTCGGCCAGGGTTTGACTTGAGCCGGCCGATGTTCTTTGCAGACCAGACCGCCCGCCGAAAAATCCAGGGCCTCAATCTGGTCGGTCCGGCCGCATTCCACACAGCTTTTCACATACGGCTCGATGCCCTCTTTTCTGCACAGTTCTGCCAGCAGATACGCAGCCTGCAAAAAACCGCCATTGCGGTCCGAACCATCAAATTTCAGCCACATCTTTTCCAGATGACGGTAGATCGCCGGGTTGATGCCCCGGTATTCGATCAGCTGGCTGATGATCTGACAAAGGGTCTGAATTTCAAGGTCATCCTGAACATGGGCACTTGAATAATCCAGCGTGCCTTTGATCAGATACAGCATGTCTCTGGAATACTTTGGATCGTATTCCAGAGTGACTTTGGAATACGGCTGACAAAGCCTGGCGTTTTTGCTGGAAGGAATTTGAATTCCCCTGGCAAAAACAGAAACAATTTCGTCTTCCTTTGCCAGTTTTACAATGCCGTCTCTGTCCTTATATTCTATGACCGACAGAACCAGCCCGGATACTTCCCCCTCTTTATTCAGAGAGTTCATCGAGACCAAATTCCTTGATCTTGTTTTCCCGGTTGCGCCAGTTTTTTTCCACCCGGACGTACAGTTCTACATCCACTGGCATATGGAGTTTTTCCCGGATTTCCTTCTGGGCTGCCAGACGAATGTCACGAACCATGCTTCCCTGCTTGCCGATCAGAATTCCTTTCTGGGAATCCCGGTCCACAATGACCAGGAACGCCAGATACATTTTGCCGTCCACTTCCTTTTTGTCTTCCAGGATGACGGCAATGGAATGAGGAATTTCATCGTGGGTTTTAAACAGGATTTTTTCACGTACCAGTTCGCACAGCTGGAAGTTCAAATCGTGGTCGCTTTTCATTTCTTCCGGATACAGGGGATAAGATTCCGGCAGATATTCCTTAAACACCTTGAGCAGCTCATCCAGATTGTCTTTTTCCTTGGCGGAAATAGGAACGATTTCCTTGAAATCGTAGATGTTCTGCCAGTACATCAAGCGCTTCAAAAGCTTTTCCTTGCTGAGTTTATCGGTTTTGTTCACCAGCAGAATGACCGGTTTGTCCAGCGTTTTAATACGGTTGAGAATGAATTCATCTCCAGGGCCAAAAGCCTGGGTCACATCAATGATCCATCCAATGACATCCGCATCTTCCATGGCAATATAGGCATTTTTATTGAGCACCCGTCCCAGCTGCTGCTGAGGTTTATGAATGCCTGGAGTATCCATAAACACGTACTGAACGTCCGGTTTGGTCAGGATCCCGGCAATGTTGTTGCGGGTGGTGTTTGGCTTGTCAGACATAATGGCTACTTTTTCTTTCAGCAGCGCGTTCATAAGAGTCGACTTGCCTGCGTTCGGCCGGCCGACAATGGCAATAAAGCCGGATTTATAATCTTCCATAGGTTCCTCACTTTCATCCAATCCATATCATCAGTCTGGGGATAAAGATCAAACAGGCCACAATCAGGGCAAAGAGGCTGACGATTAAAACCGCCGTGCTTGCCATATCCTTAATCTGGCCGGCTTGAGGATTATGCTCCAGTGAAATGTAGTCTACGGTTTTTTCAATGCATGAGTTGATAAACTCGAAGGAAATGACCAAAGCAATGCACAGCAAAACCCACAGCCATTCCTCTTTGGTAATGCGCAGAATCCAGCCCGCCGCCAGAGCCATCAGCCCCAGTACAAACTGAAACCGGATGCTGCAATCTTTGAAGATTCCGTCCTTCAGCCCCTGAAAGGAGCAGCGAAATCTACCGGCTAACCACTTCATCGAGAATTTCATCCTGAAGGGCAAACATCACCTTTTCATCTTCAGGCTCCATGTGATCATAACCAAGCAGATGCAGCAGTCCATGACAGAACAAAAAGCAGGTTTCCCGGCGAACGGAATGGCCATACTCTTGGGCTTGAGACTGAGCAGCAGCCAGGTTGATGAAAATATCTCCCAGTTCAGCTTCTTCCTCTTCCACAAAAATATTGGAATCATCATCCATCATGGCAAAGGAAATGACGTCCGTAGGACGGTCAATGTTTCGATAGTCCCGGTTGATCTCATGAATCTGATCCGGGTCGCAGAAGATGACGGAACAGACCATATTGTCCGGGCGATTCAAAAGCTTCAAAGCCCGTTCCATAATCTGTTCAAAGTCTTTTTCATATCCTTCATAAGGCAGCAGCTGATCCGTCTGCTGTGTATATACTATTTCCATGAAATCAGTATAGCAGATATTGACAAAAGCCCTTTTGATGCTGATTCAGGCAAATCCGCAAAAAAACCTGCAGGGCCAAAAGGCCGGTGCAGGTTTGAGGTTTTACTGGGCAGATTCGGTTGTATCCCGCTCAATTGGCGTATATCGGATTTCCATATCCCTGCGTTCCTTGTTGTCGGAATCAGAGATCAGCATTTTCTGGAGCAGACGCATGGCAATGGCTCCCATATCATAGTCTGGAATGTTGTAAGCAGAAATTCTTGGACGCATCATGTTCAGATACTTGCTGTCCAGAACGGATACAATTTCCAGATCTTCTGGAATTTTATAACCGGCTTCCAGAGCGGCGTTCATCATGGCAATGGCCTGAGAATCTCTGAACGCAATGTTCAGACGGTGAGGCTTGTTTTCCTTCAAGTAATCCTGATAGTAGCCATAACTTGTTTTGTAGGCATCGTCATAGCTCAAATAGTTTTTAAACTCTTTTCCTTCTTCCGCAAATGCTTTTTCAATTCCGTTCTTCATCTGCTTCATCATGGAAATGTTCAGTTTGTCTTCCATCAGGGCAATGTCATCAATGCCGCGGGCAAATGCGTCTTTCACCAGTTCATAAACGAGCTTTTCGAAATCCACATACACGTTTCCGACGTTTTCATCCCGCTTGCCTTCAAATTTGCTTCCTACAACCACCATTGGAATCTGGTATTCGTTCAGAACATCCATTTCATCTTCGGTGAAGTTGTCATTGAATAAAATCACCCCGTCCACACGGGATTTAATAATGGATTCAATGACATCCTGCATTTTGGAAATGCCTTTGGATGTGGTGTTGAACATAATGTTGTAATTGTAAATCTTGGCTACATCCATCAGTCCATTGAGAATCTTTGCATTATAGGAAAGAAGTTTTTCTGACATCACAATGGAAATGGTTGTGGTTTTGGAAAGAGCCAGTCCCTGGGCAATGGCGTTGGGCTTATAGCCAAGTTTCTCAATTGCTTCCTGAACGCGGTTGCGGGTATCTTCCCGAACTACATTGGAATCATTAATTACTCGAGACACGGTTGCCAGAGAGACATCCGCTTCTTTTGCCACATCATAAATCGTAATTCGCTTCATACTTTAAACTCATTTCTCTTCTTCACTGGCAGCTTGAGCAGGAGTGCTTTCGGCTGCATTGGCTTCTTTTGGTGCTGCATCAAAGAAGCTGTTCAGGGTTTTAAACAAACCTTTGTTGAATTCGCTGACGCCTTTTTCGGCCGCGCCGACCATATCTTTTAATTTGTCGCTTTTGCGCAGATTGCCGATGCTGTCGTCTACTTTGCCGGCGGCCTGTTTAAACTGCGGCACTTCCATCAGCTTGTCATATCCATATTTCAAGCCGTCAACGATCATGGCACCTGTTCCGGAGACAAAGTCTTTTCCAGCTGCCATTGTGTTTTTGAACTGTTCGGAATTTGCTACATCGATGACCTTTTCTTTTGTAGTGCCAAGAACTTTATTGACATCCTGGGAGACTTTCAGAAGTTCGGCTTTGATTTTTTCCGGGTCTACATCTTTTTCAAGACGGGTGCGGAGTTTTTCAAACATGCTTTCTACTTCTGCCTTCGCTTCGTCCACAATTTCATCAGATTCGCTGTTGTCTTCTTCGCGCATGGCTTCCAGAGCTTTCTGACTTGCTTTTTCCATTTCATCAATGGCAGCGGCTTTTACTTTTTCCGCATCCGTTGGTGCATCTGCCGCACTTTCTTCTTCCTGAACAGCGGTACCAGCATCAATTTCAGCCTGTTCCGTTTCAGCGGCTGGTGTACTGTCAGCAGCTTTTGCTGCTTCACTTTCCATTGCTGTCTGATCTGGTGTTAAAGCTTTGTTTTCTTCGGACATTTTTTAATCTCCTTCTTTCACTGCAGATTCCGATTCTGCTTTTTTGGGCTGCTTGTCGGCAGCTTCTTCAATGATTTCTGTTTCCTGGATCTGTAAATCCGCGGCGGGTACGAATTCTGCCTGGCTTACCTCTTTAGGCGGCTGACTGTCTTCTGTTTTCAGCGTTTCGGGGGCGGATGGAGCAGACTTGTCAAATTTGTTTTTGAGCGTGTCCATTCCGGCAGTAAAAGTGGTAATTGCAGATTCTGCTGCTTTTTTCGTAGACTGATGCAGCTCGTCTACTGTGTTGGAAATCGCATCTACGGTTTCCAGCGGAGATTCCAGTTTCTCCAAATCTTTCTGGAGAGCATCCAGGGTTTTAGTGGCTGATTTTAGGGTTTCCACGAGATTTTTAAAGACCACAGCCAGCCAGAAGAGTGCAGCACAGCCCGCTGCAACCAGGATGATCTGGGCAATTCTCATGAGGACATCTAAGTTAATATACATAATCCCTTCTTCATCAATAATCTAAATATTGCCTTCCATACATAATTATACTTATGTATTGCTCCAATTATAACACCGACACATTGCATTCTCTAACGATTTTGAAACAGTTTTCAAACCCTTTGAAAGGCAACGGCAGAAAACAAATCATTCTTTTCAAAAAACCAATAATCGAAAATGTCATTTCCTCCATGAAAAGTAAGCGCAAAGTGCAGAAAAAAAAGAAGAAGGCTAAGCCTTCTTCCAGTAATCTTTCAATAAATCTTTCAGCAGATGGATGTTTTTGCTGGACATGAACAAATAGACCGCTGGTCCGAGATCTGCCAGCTTTTGGGCATCCTCTTGGGAGATGGTCATTAAAGATCCATTGTCCAGCTTGTTCAAAAGATCATCAATGGTGACCGTGATGGTTTCATCTTCCCGTTTTGCATTCGCATCAAAATCGAGAACTGCCTGAACATCCGCTGTATTTAATGACTGAGCAAATCCATCCAGGAAGTACTGCAGCCGGGAGTAGCGGTCCGGTTTGTAGAGCGCCACGACTTTTTTGCCAGGGTATTTGGCTCTGGCCGCATCGATCATGCAGCGAATGGCAGTTGGATGATGGGCGTAGTCATCGATTAAAATACTCTCCCCTGCTTCTTCCACCACAAACCGGCGGTTGATGCCTTTATAGGCCAAAAGACCTTCATAAATTGCTTCCGGTTCCATGCCCAAGGTATAGGCCAGGGCAAAGGCCCCTAATGAGTTCCAGACAAAAGGCATGCCAATTTCCGGCAGATGCATGGAGATCAGTTTCTCCCCTTTATGGATGACATCGTATTCAATGCCGTTTTCGGACTGAACCAGATTCACAGCCTGGAAGTCGTTTCCGTCCTTCAGGCCATAGGTCACAACGGGAACTTTATAGTTCAGTTTTGGAAGATAGGGATCATCTCCAAAAATGACAACTCCCTTTTTCACCTGATCCACAAAAGACTGGAAGGCTGAAATGTAGTCGTCCAGATCTTTGTAGTAATCCACATGATCCAGTTCGATGTTGGTAATAATGGCGTAGTCCGGATGATAGGCCAGAAAGTGTCTCTGAAATTCACAGGATTCCAGAACGAAGTTTCTGGCATCCGCAGGCATATGACCATGTCCGTCTCCGATCAGAAAGCCTGTAGACTCTCCTTTTTCCAGAACGGAGGCCAGAATGCCGGTTGTGGTGCTTTTGCCATGGCATCCTGCGACGCAGATGGAATTGTAGTCTTCCAGCAGCTTTCCAAGAAATTCATTGTACCAGTAGATTTCAACACCTTTTGTATTTCTGGCGGCAGCCACTTCCGGATGGTCTTCTCCGAAGGAAAGACCTACGATCACCGTATCATTTTCCTGAATGTTTGCCGGATCAAAAGGCAGAATGGGGATGTTTCTTTCTTTCAGTCCATCTTCTGTAAAAACGTATTTTTCAATATCGGATCCCCGGACTTCATATCCTTTTTCATGAAGAATTTCGGCCAGTGCGGCCATACCGGTTCCTTTAATTCCTGTAAAATGATATGCCATATTTATTTTTTTGTAGCCAGACTTTCCTGCTGAACTTCATCAGCTTTGTTTTCTTTTGGAGCCGCAACGGTTTCCTTGATCAGAAAATCAGCCACGCTGCTGATTTTCTTTGGAGCTGGTGCTTCTTCGGGCTGCTCTTCTGTTTGAACGGCCGTTTCCTTCACAGCTTCTTTTTCTTTTTCCGGCGCAGCTTTTTTCTTTTTCACTTTGTACTGCGGAATGGAATTTACGGGTGCTGCAGCTGGAACAGAATTGCCGTACATGGGGGAAATGATGGTGGTCATTTCAAATCCATCTTCCGGTTTAGGAAGATTGATCGCATCATGAATGGCATTGAATTCCTTGTGGTCTTCTGAAACATTTCCAAAAATAGGAGAAATGACTGCCTGATAGTCGTCCCCTGTGCCTGCGCTTGCTCTTCTGGCCGGCTGACTCACTTTGCGGCGTTCATAATGGTAAGCAGATTTTTTGACCGGAGCTTCATCTTCCGGTCTGGAGATGTCTTCCATATCCAGACCTTCAAAAATGGAAGTCTGCACATCCTGAATGACAGGCTGTGCCGGCGCGATGTTGCTGGCGGTGGCTGTTTTGAGCACTTCCGCCGGAGCCGGCATCGCCTGTTCTGTCAAATGAACAGTAGCAGCCGGTGCTGGTTGAGAAACAGGTGCAGATGGAGCGGCAGCCGGTTTGACTTCCTCTTCCACTACATCTTCTTCTTCATCGATATCCTCATATAAAAAGGCTTTCATCAAGTCTTTAAAACTAGCCATTGCATTTCTCCTTTGTCTGATCTAAATAAGCCTGAATTTCCTCTGGAGTTTTGCGCAGTGTGGATACAAAGCGGGAAATTTCTTTTCCGTCTTTGTAGGCAACAAAACTGGGAATGCCAAGAATTTCCTGTTCGATGGCCAAATCCAGAAACTCATCCCGGTCCATCTTCACAAATTCGAATTCAGGGTTGCCGTCCACAAGAGCCGGCAGTTTGTCATTGAGATAAAGGCAGTCCGGACACCAGGCAGCTGACCATACGATTACAGAGGGCTTGCTTCCGGAAATGACTTTCTCCATTTCTTCTTTTGTCTTAATCTGTTTCATCTTTTTTCTTTTTCCACACACTTCGGTAGATGGGTTTCTGTTCCGCAATGAATTTTTCTTCGTATTCTGTAATGACGTCTTCAGGATGATCCTCCCGGCGAAAATCCACACTTACATCTGTAAGCTCAAATCCGCCGGCAAGCATTTCCAGCAAAGAATACTCAAAAAGACTCGAGTTGTCAGTCTTCATTTGAATTTCCCCGTCATCTGACAGAATTTTTTCATATTGTTTTAAAAATTTTGGCGAAGAGAGACGCCGTTTGGCATTTCTCTTCTTCGGCCAGGGGTCGGAAAAATTCAGGTGGATAACATCCACTTCCCCCTGCCCAAACCATTCTTCAATACGGTCTGCATCATCATAAACCAGAAGAAGATTGCTGCGGCCGTATTCGTCATATTTCTTAGCGGCAATTCCTGCGGCGCTTTCATTTTTCTCTACAGCGACAAATCCGTCCTGAGGATACAGTTCAGACATCCCTAAAGAATAGTTGCCTTTTCCTGTTCCAATTTCCACATGCAGCTTTTTGCCGCCCAGTTTTTCTTTCCAGTTTCCCGCCATGGCCTGCGGCTGAACAATTCGGCATTTTGCTTCACCTAAATAGTCCGCAGCCCATTTTACTCGTCTCATCCTCATGGCTTACCCGGCCAGATTGACGATGGCGTCTGCATAAATGGCGATGGCTTCCATCAGATCATCCAGCTTTACACCTTCATCTCTTTGATGGCAGCCGCCTACAAAGGCATCTGTCGTTTTCTTTTCACCAATTTTTTCCGGACCGAATGCCACGAAGTTTTCAAACTTTTTGGCATAGGTTCCGCCGCCGATGGTAATAGCGGGGGTAAAGTCATCTCCAGTGTACTTGCGGTAGCTGGCCATCAGACCAGTGACCAGTTCGGAGTTTGGATCTACAAACAGGGGTTTGCCGGCAGAGTCCATAATGACGGTGATATCGCTGTCTTTTTGCTGTGCGGCATTTTCAAAACCTTCCAGCACAAATTCCGGTGTGACATCGTTTGGATAGCGAATGTCGATCAGAACATGCAGATCACCGTCTTCCAGCTGAATCACACCAGGGTTCATGGTTAAAAAGCCCATGTAAACCCCATTTGTCATAATGCCTTCCGGTGTTCCCTTCCAGTCTTTGAGCAGTTCGTAGTAATCTTTGGCCAGCTGGTCGCCGTAAGCCTGACCGATGAAGTTGAGCAGATGCACACCGGCATTGGTGCCTAAAAACGGCATGGCACCATGAGCGGCTGTCCCTTCCATATGAAGGTGAACGCCGTCTTCTTCTTTGGAAATGGTTCCTGTCAGACCATGTGTTCTTAAATAAAAATCAAACAGGTCTTCTTTGGGATCGTTGGCATCGACTACGGCATCCGCTTTCTGAATGACAATATTTGGCCGTGTACCGGCGTTAAAGGATTTGATTTTAGTGTTTTCTCTGGAGTGCAGAGACAGCAAAATGTTTCCTTTTTC
>JABUSF010000011.1:34452-40115 GCA_021443945.1 Ileibacterium sp. | reverse complement strand
GGATCCTTTGTCCATCCGTCCCCTAGTGGGACAATATCAAGATGGCCTAAAATGCCGACAGATTCTTCTTTGTCGCCATAGCGGATGACACCCGCATAGCCATCAACGTTCTCTGTTTCAAAGCCGTCTCTTTTTCCCATGTCCAGCATGGTTTCCAGAGCTTTGGCAGGGTTTGGTCCAAACGGCATGCCCTTTGCAGCATGCTCCTTGTCTCTTGTTGATTCAATGGAAACAAGGGCGTTCAGATCCTTTAAAAAATCATCTTTATATTTCAGTGCTTCTTTACGAAAATCCATAATTCACCTCTGTCACCCTTTATCTTAACACGAAACATTCTCAGCGCCCTGTCTGATAAAGGAATTCCGAAAAGGAAAAAGCCTGCTTCAAAAGCGGCTGAAGCTCTTGCTTAGCAGGCTGATTTGGTTGGGTTTATTCTTCAGATTCCTTTTTAGGGCCTCTGTGAACAAATGCTTTTTTCGGGTTGGATGGACGTCTTGGTCCTCTTGGACGTTCCGGCTGATCCTTCAGGCCTTCCGGTTTTGGCAAAAGAGCTTTCGCAGAGACTTTCACCTTTCCTTTATCATCGATTTCAGTGACTTTTACTTTGATCACATCCCCCAGTTTGAGCACGTCTTCTACTTTTTCCACACGCTCATGAGAAATACCGGAGATGTGCAGCAAAGCGTCCGTGCTGCCAAACAGATTGACAAAGGCTCCGTAGTTTTCGATTCGAACAACCGTTCCATCGTAAATTTCGCCGATCTGAGCTTCTTTTACGATTTCTTCGATCATCTCTTTGGCTTTCTGGATGGATGCCTGATCCATATGGTAGATCACAACAGATCCATCGTCCTCGATGTCGATCTTCACATTGTCGCAGGCAGCAATAATCTTGTTGATCATCTTTCCGCCTGGACCGATGACGTCTTTGATCTTGTCCGGGTTGATGCTCATCTGAGCAATCTTTGGAGCGTATGGGGACAGTTCCGCACGCGGTTCGCTGATCGCTTCCATCATGTTGGCCAGAATTTCCTTACGGGCTTTATTGGCCTGAGTCAATGCTTCTTCAAAGATGTCTCTGGTAATGCCTTTGACTTTAATATCCATCTGCAGAGCGGTAATTCCCTGTTCGGTTCCAGCGACTTTGAAGTCCATGTCGCCAAAATGGTCTTCCATACCCTGAATGTCTGTCAGGACCGTATACTGACCATTGTCTTCGTTCATGATCAGACCCATGGCAATGCCGGCAACTGGAGCTTTGATCGGAACACCAGCTGCCATTAAGGACATAGTTCCGGCACAAATAGAAGCCTGGGAACTGGATCCGTTGGATTCGGTCACGTCAGCAACCGTCCGGATGGCGTATGGGAATTCTTCCACGCTTGGAAGCACCTGAGCCAGAGCTCTTTCCCCCAGAGCTCCGTGACCAATTTCACGGCGTCCCGGAGATCCCATGCGTCCTGTTTCCCCTACAGAATAAGGCGGGAAGTTGTAATGATGCATGAAGCGTTTGTTTTCCACTTCCGTGACATCGTCGATAATCTGATTTTCATTCACAGCACCCAGAGTCGTTGTGGAAATAACCTGTGTTTCCCCGCGGGTGAACATGGCTGATCCGTGAACTCTTGGCAGCAAATCCACCTGGGAGTTGAGCGGACGAATTTCGTCAATGGCTCTTCCATC
Organism: Ileibacterium sp.; assembly: GCA_021443945.1. Classification (GTDB taxonomy): domain Bacteria; phylum Bacillota_I; class Bacilli_A; order Erysipelotrichales; family Erysipelotrichaceae; genus JABUSF01. The sequence continues at coordinate 38,432 of JABUSF010000011.1, read as the reverse complement.
CGGGCGGACTTTATCTTCAATGATCAGGCGGCGCACTTCGTCGGCTTCAATGGAGCGTCCGATTTTGGCAACCTGCTTCAGGACATTGGCTTTGTCTTTTTCCGTTTCATATTCTTTGGCTTCGTATTCTGCCACGGCCGCATCGATCAGATTGTCGATGGCTTCGTAGCGTTCCAGTTTTCCTGGAATGGAAACCGCTTTGCGGATGTCTGCTTCGTATTTGGCTTTGACATCTGCTTCAATCTGTTCATCAAATGTGAACAAAACAATTTCGCGCTTTGGTTTGCCCGCAGCAGCAATGATTTCTTCCTGGAAGGCGCACAGAATTTTAATCATGTCATGACCGAACATCAGGGCATTGAGCATGACTTCTTCTGAAACTTCCTTGGCTCCGGCTTCCACCATGTTCAAAGCCTGCGCGGTACCGGCAACGGTCAGTTCGATTTCGGAAATTTCCTGCTGTTCCGTAGTTGGATTGCAGATGTATTCTCCGTCAATCAGTCCAACTTTGACTCCGGCAATGGGCCCGTCAAAAGGAATGTCGGACAGGCAAAGAGCCAGGGACGCACCCAGCATGGCCGTCATTTCGGAGCAGCTTGCACTCTGGTCAACGGACAAAACGGTATTGACCACCTGCACTTCGTTTCGGAATCCCTCCGCAAAGAGCGGACGGATCGGACGGTCAATCATTCGGGCTGTTAATGTAGCATGTTCTGTGGGCCGTCCTTCGCGGCGCAGAAATCCGCCCGGAATTTTACCTACGGAGTACAGTTTTTCCTCATAGGAAACGGTCAGCGGGAAAAAATCCAGGCCTTCCTTAGCCGCAGGGCTCGCACAGGCTGTAGAAAGGACGACGGTGTCTTCATAACGCACGAGAACAGAGCCATTGGCCTGTTTGGCGATTTCACCGGTCTCTACAGTGATATTTCTGCCGCAGAAATCAAGATGAAATTCTTGTTTTGGCATAATGTTGTTAAACCTCGTTTCTTAATTCTTTTCTTTTTTATTTATTCGAGGTTTATCATATCACAGTTAAACCACTTTCAAGTCATGGTTTTTGGCACCCTGCCCTGTCAATTCTTTAAAAATGGATCCTGATCCGCCATTTTTCCCAACAGAAAAAGAGCCCAAAGGCTCTTTGATGGTTATGGAAGTTTGATGGTATCGCCTTTTTTCACAGTGTTTTCGGCGATGTCCTTAAACAGTCCAGGAACGAATTCCACTAATTTTTCGCCTGCTTTGGAAATTTTGCAGTCGATGTTGGTGTAGGAACTGATGGACTTGGAATTGGCTGTGACATCCGAATTTCCAAAGGAACGAATGCTGCTGATCACACCCTCTTCATTCATCACAATGACCGTATCCACAGCCGTTGTCTTATAGGAGTCTGCAATGAAGCTGCCGTCTCCCTGAATATCAGTCCGGGTTGTTCCATAATTTTCGGACGTGAATTTGTCGAGGGCTTCGTTGTAGGCATCACTGTCTTTCATGGTGATGGCCAGAGTATATTCATTGCCCTTTTTGGTTAAGTTGAAGTCGTAATACTGTGGGTCTGAAAAAGGCTTGAGAATCAAATTTGCACCCAGCATAGGGTAGAACGGATATTTTACGGTGTTGTGAACAATATCTTCTGCATTTTCTTCGGCAATCGTTGAATCTGCAGAGGTGGTAATATCCTCAACGGCGATGGAAGAGTTGGCTGCGTTCACCCCGCCGGTTTCATAGGTACCAAATACAGTAACGGTTTCTTTAGAATCGGCTTTCATAAACCCTGCCTGCTGCTGGTCGCCGGACTGCTGTTCCAGCACCTCATACACGGTTTTGTCCCCGGCCATACGCACATCATAGGAACGGCCTTTGTTGGTGATGGTTTCCAGCTCGCTGTTCTGAACACTGATGTTGCTGGCCTCCACGGTCTGATCAAAGGCCACGTTGTAGCCATACTCCTTGACAGTGGCATCAATGAGCTCGTTGAATACAGAAAGAACCTGTTCTCCGCTGGTTTCAGAACTCAAAGCCGCTGCTTTCTTCATTATTTCATTTGGTGCATTTTCTTCAGTCACCGCTACAGGTGCAGCCGCACAGCCTCCAAGAAGCAGACTGAAGCACAGAGCACCTGGGATTGCTTTTTTAAACATTGGATCTCCTCCCGGTTCATATGTCTTTATTTTGCTTTTTCGCTGATCTAAAGTCAGCCGTCATGCTTAATGCACAGCAACTGTTATTGTATACCATCCGTTCTAAAATATTAAAAAGAGGTATTGATTTATGGATTTAAAAAAGATGACAGACGATGAAAAATACGATTACATGGTCAGCCTTCACAATCAAGTCAACGACTATTTCCTGAAGCGGTTTATGAAAATGTCCAAAAACCATATGGACGAAAAGATTGCTGTGCTTCAGCAGCGTCTGGACGGCAAGCTTCCCCCGGAAATCGAAAACTGGGATGCCGTGCAGGAATGTGACTGAATCCAACGAAAAAAAGCAGCCGGAACCGACTGCTTTTTTTATGATTTTGAAACTGATAAAACTTACTTTCTCAGACCGAGACGAGCGATCAGAGATTTGTAGCGTTCCAGATCTTCTCTCTTCAGGTAAGCCAGCAGGGATTTTCTGCGTCCTACCATTTTCTGCAGACCTCTGTAGGAATGGAAGTCATGTTTGTGTTCTTTGAAGTGTTCAGTCAGTTCGTTGATTCTGCGAGTCAGAACAGCGATCTGTACTTCTGGAGATCCAGTGTCGCCTTCGTGGATGGCAAATTCTTTAATGATTGCCTGTTTTTCAGCACTTTTCATTGTTGTAATCCTCCTAATGCTTAAATAGACCTTTGCTGCTCGGAAGCGGTTGGAGATTCCGGTTTCTGGGCAGAAAGCAAAGGCATTGTATCAGCTGACCTCTAAAAATTCAACCAGAATGGAATTGAGAATTTCCATTCCCTTTTCCGTACAGAAAAGGCGCCCGTTTTCGAAAACAAGCTTGTCCGGATACTTGTCCAAAACAGACTGGTACATCTTCAGAAAGTCTTTCTGGTAGCGTGTCTGCCACTTCTTTACATCCAGGCCAAAGCGGGTGCGAAGAGCCATCATAATGGCTTCGAAGGCAGGATCCTGATCGGCCATGTACGTCTTCTGGTATCCCTTTTCCAAATAGGAATCCAACACATGGCACCCCTCGTAATAGCCCTTTTCATCTCTGCCCCAGGCACCGCATCCAAACCCAAAATAGTCTTCATCCTGCCAATAGGAAAGGTTGTGCCGGGACCAGCGTCCTTCTTTGGCAAAGGAGGAAATCTCATAATGATCATAGCCATGATCTTTCAGCGTCCGGCAAATCCATTCATACGCGTCCGCTTCCAAATCTTCATCGGCCTGGCGGACACCCGTTTTTCCAAACACGGAGTTTTCCTCCAGAATCAAAGAGTAAATGGACAGATGCTCCAGATCCAGCTGCAGATACTGCTGCACATCTTCCTGGATGTCGGCCAGCGACTGCCAGGGCATGGCATACATTAAATCACCGCTGATGTTGTCAAAACCGGCTTTTCTGGCGTTCTTCAGAAAGGCAATGGAATCGGCAGCACTGTGATGACGGCCCATTTTCTTTAAAGCCTCGTCGTCAAAGCTCTGCAGCCCCACAGAAAGGCGGTTGAATCCGGCCTGGCGCAGAGCCTGCAGCTTTTCCAGATCCGCTGTTTCCGGATTGGCTTCCAGGGTAATTTCTGCATCCGCCTGGAGGTAAGGCTTAAAAAGATCCAGAAGCTTTGTCAGCTGTCCGGCACTCAGCAAAGAAGGGGTTCCCCCGCCAAAATAGAGGGTGGAAAGAAAAAAGGAAGGATCTTCCTTCCTTTTGCGATCCAGTTCTTCCTGAATTTCCTTTTCGATCACCTGCATCCAGGCATCCATTTTATTCGTATTGACACTTCTGAAAAATGCACAGTAGGAGCAGACAGAGGCGCAGAATGGCACATGGACATAGGC
>JABUSF010000011.1:31457-32982 GCA_021443945.1 Ileibacterium sp. | reverse complement strand
GCGGCATCCACCACAAGAATGGCACCTTCACAGGCCGCCAGAGAACGGGAAACTTCATAAGTGAAGTCGACGTGGCCCGGTGTGTCGATCAAATGAAAAATATATTCCTGTCCGTCTTTGGCCTTATAAGCCAGTTCGACAGCGTTCAGTTTAATGGTAATTCCTCTCTCCCGTTCCAGATCCATGGAATCCAGAATCTGATCCTTCATCTCCCGCTTTTCCACGGAGTCAGTCAGTTCCAGGATTCGGTCTGCGAGAGTGGATTTTCCATGGTCAATGTGAGCAATGATTGAAAAATTCCGTTTATGCTTCTGATCCAAGTTTATTCTCCTCATCTATTTTGGTTCCGATCAGGCTTCTTCCCTGACCGTTCATAAAGTCTGTAATTTTCATAACAGGCTTGCCTTCGGGCTGTACTTCTTCCAGCATGAGCCTTCCGTCGTGCAGCTGCAAAGACATTGCTTTTTTGCCTTCTTTTACAAAGGTTCCAAATGCATCCAGTTTTTCCGGTACATAGGTTCCCTTTAAGATTTTTACTTTTTTTCCTTTGGCTTTCAGCCAGGCGCCCGGCTGCATGGCCAGAGCGCGGATCTGGTTGCAGATCTGCTCATCGCTTTTGGAAAAGTCGATCTGTTCATCTTCCTTACTGATCATGGCCGCATAGGTAACTCGATCCGGATCCTGCTCGTGAAAGACGGCTTTGCCTTCCAAAAGCGTATCCAGATTTTTCACAATCAGATCTCCGGCTAAGGCACCCATCTTTTCAAAAACGGTGGTGGAGTTGTCTTCTGGAAGAAGATCCAGTTCGGCCACATCCATGACGCCTCCGGTATCCATTCCTTTTTCCATCCGCATTAAGGCCATGCCGGATTTCTTTTTGCCGTCCCAAATGGCCCGCTGAATGGGTGCTGCTCCTCTGTATTCAGGAAGCAGAGATCCGTGAAGATTGACGCACCCAAAGACAGGGGCGTTCAGCACTTCTTCCGGAACGATCTGCCCATAAGCGCAGGTGACGGCCAGAGCTGCCTTGGCATCGGCAACCGGTTTCCAGTCCTGTCTGATTTTTACAGGCTGGAACACTGGAATGTTGTGTTTTAAAGCCAGTTCTTTGACCGGAGATGGAACAAGCAGCTGCTTGCGTCCGGTTTTCTTGTCCGGCTGTGTGACAACCAGACAGATTTCGGCGCCGGCATCCAGCAGCTTCTGCAGAACATCGGCAGCAATCTGGGGAGTCCCCATAAAAATAATTTTTTTGTTGTCCATGGGCAAATCCTTCTTTCGTCGAATCATTATAACGGATAATAAGCCCAATAGCACAGTACAGTGAAAAGGATTGATGGATATTCCGTCTGTTTAATCCGGTCAAAGTACGCAAAAGGTTTGATTTTTCCTGTACAATAAACCGTGTTTTATAGGGCCATCACTATATAGTTGCTATTAAAAATCGGTTTTGCTATAATTGCATGGCATTATGTCAGGAGGTGTACGCATGCCACAGATCAAACAGCAGAAGAAACGTGTTCTT
>JABUSF010000011.1:24235-31291 GCA_021443945.1 Ileibacterium sp. | reverse complement strand
ACTATGCTGCTAATCAGAAATCCCGTCTGGCCAAAGCTGTCAACTCCATTCAGTAAGACAAGAAAAAGAAATCACACGGTATCTTCGGATATCGTTTTTCTTTTGCCTGGAGCCGAAACAGAAAAAGCTTCTGAACCCTGGAACCGCGTTCCATTTCGTTCAGAAGCTTTTTGTTTTTACTTGTTGTTTTCAGTATTCTGTGAATCCGGATTGTTGATTGCCTGAATGTCAGGGCTGTTGGGCGACTGACCTGGCTGCGGGCTGGAAGGAGCCGGCTCAAAAAACAGAGAAATGGTCTCCTCCATGAGAGCATCCTGATCAGGATAAAATTCCACATATTTGGCGCCCATTTTTGCAGTTCCCTGAAGAACTTCGATGTTGGGCTGAGAATGCTCCATGGCCGTTGTCAGTACATCGTTCAGTCCGTTGACGGACAAATCCGAGGTCATGTAGGGTGAGACATCGGTCAGCAGTTTGGTCATGGACACTTTCCCCTCGTCCATGGCTTTTGCCAGGGTCTTGTAGAAAGAGTTCATGTATTTTTGCTGACGGGCCATTCGTTCTTCGTTGGTCCCATTGTCAACTCCGGTCCGTCCCCGCACATAATGCAGAGACTGATCTCCTTTTAAGGTAATGGTTTCCCCCATTACCAGAGAAGGATCCACTTTGGAGAAATCTTCTTCTACCAGAACAGGGACGCCTCCAATGGCATCGTTCAGATTGGCCACCGCATCCATGGTCAGGGCAACAAAGTGATCAATGGGCACATTGCTGAAGAGTCTGGACACAGAGCGCATGGCATTTCGGGCACTGTCTCTGTCGCCCGAACCATAGGAATGGGCCAGAGCCAGCTGCATCTTGTCTGTGGAAATGACATCATTGAAAAACCCAAGAACATCAACATCAACCATCGTGTCCCGGTTCAGCTGAATCATTCTGGAATTGCCGGTGGTCTTATCCGTGACCAGCAGGGTCAGAAAGTCGCACTGGGATGGGTTCCGGCTGACTTTTTCATCTTTCTCTCCCGTATCCTCGAACTTGTCGATTCCCATTATCAGAGTGGTTTCGATATTGTCTTTCAGGTTGTAGCCGACACCCTCATAGACCAAGTCAGGTTCGTCTGCATTGGAACTGCCATATTTGCCCGCTACGATGGAAGCGGATTTGGCTTCTTCCCAGTTTTGAATAAGAACAAAGCCAATGGTAAGTGCAATTCCAATCAGCACCAGCCCTGAAATGAGAAAGAAGAGCCTCTTATTAGGAGTAAAGGCTCTTCTGTGATTGGATTCAGTTTTCTTAGTCGGCAAGATTTTTTCTAGCCTTGATCAGGAACAGAACGCCTGCAAGACCAGCGGCTACACCAGCTACTGCCCAAACCATGTTGGAGTTAGCAGCTGTACTAACGTTACCGTTTGTGGAAGTTCCACCAGTTGTGCCGGTAGTTTTAGCACCGAATGTGATCACTGCGAATGGAGACAGGGATCCAGTGTAAGTGATTTCGATCACACCGTTTCCTACATAGGAAGCAGTTACTGGGTTCCAAGTACCATCAGCATTGCGGTGAATGACAACGAATGGCTGGTTTTCAGTCACGTTTGTTTTCACACGTACTGTGAAAGTTCCGTTCCATTCTGCTTTTTTGCCAGTTCCGGAGTTTACTACGGAAAGGTCGAACAGATCAGCAACTTTCCAGTTGTTAACATCAACGTTTAAGCCTTTAGCAGCTTCAGTGATGGCTGCAACGGCGGATGCATTTTTAGCCTTCAGTTCATCAGATGCAGTCTGAAGAGTTTTGTTAATCTCGGAATCTTTGCTGTCGAAGCAGGAATATTCCAGATGTGTGCCTTCACTGAGATTTGTAATGGTTGGAGTACCAACAATACCGCTTCCAGTATTGGTTGGACTTTCAGCAGCAAATGCTGTCAGTGGAGCACATGTCAGAGCTGCAGCAGCTAAAAATGAAAGAATTTTTTTGAACATAATAACAGTCCTTTCTACTTTTTAACCTGTTACTCATTGACAGAAAGCAAAGCCTCCGTTTCTGCAGACACTGTACTCCTAAACAGCTTCTGCAGAAACAAATCTCTGTTTCCTGCCAAATTTATCTATAACAGAATCCTCTTCAGACTCTGATACAGAACATAGAGAATGAAGCTTTCGCTTCTTAATCTTCAGATGGCCTATCCCTTCTACACGTTTCTGTAAAGCCGGCATAGTAAAACCAATCCGAAAATCATACTTAATTTATACTACAGACGCCGTAAATTTTAAACAACACCTGCTTGAATTTTTACAAGGGTTTAGAAACCTTCAGAAAAATTTTATAAATTCTGCTGTCCGCTGTAGTATCCGTTATAGTCGTCATGATATTTGTAGCCGTATCCTTTTTTGCGCTTTACATCATTCATGACAAAGCCAAGGACTTTTCCGTCTACAATTTTCAGTTTCTCAACCGCTTCCTTGATGGAGCGAAGATTGGTTTTGTCCTGGCGGACAACCAGAATATAGCCGTCTACCTGTTTGGCCAGAGATACAGCATCCGTTACCAGATTCACTGGAGGAAGGTCAAGAATAATATAATCAAATGTATTTTCGAAGAAGTTCAAATAACGCTTCATCCGGGAGCTGGTCAGCAGCTCGGCCGGGTTTGGCGGAAGGCTTCCGGCGGTAATGGCATAGAAGCGGGCTTCGCTGTTCACCGTCTGGAGAATTTCATTGGCTTCCTTCTGTCCGGCCAGCAGCTCGGAAAGACCTGGAGCGTTCTGAAGTTCTAGACGCTTGCTCATGTATGGAAGACGCATATCGGCTTCGATGATGAGAACTTTCTTTTTCAGCTGAGCCAGAGAATAGGCCAGGTTGATGGCTGTTGTGGATTTTCCGTCTCCTGCCACGGCAGAAGTAACTGCGATGACGTGGCTTTTCTTGTCAGCAGGCAGAGAGAACATTACATTCGTACGCAGCTGCTTGTAGGCTTCGCTTCCGGCAAAGCTCAGACTGTCCGCCAGAGTTTCTTTCTGCACGGATAATGGTACGGCAGACGCAGTGTTTTTATCTTTTCTTGCCATGTCTATTCTCCCTTCCCTTTTCCGTATTTTTTGCCTTTTTTATCCGTCAGGTCTGGAATGCTTGCAAGAACAGGAATTCCAGGGAAAGCGGAGTTCAGGTCCGACTCTTCTTTCACTTCGTCGTTGAGCAGTTCTTTTACGACAATCCATCCAGCAGAAATCAGCAGGCCGATCATCGCTCCAATCACCGTGTAACGGGCAATGCTTGGGCTTGTTTTGCCTTTTGGAATCACCGCATAGTCAACAATCTTTACGGAACTTCCTTCCACAACATCACTGATTTTTTCCGGAAGAATCTTGGCAATGGAGTTCGCCAGTTTTTCAGCTTCCGCTGGATCTGTGGTTGTTACGGTAATTCCGAATACTTCTGTGGAGTTGACCGGTGAAGATTTAATCATGTCTTTCAGTTCTTCATAAGAATATGGCAGATTGTTTCGTTTGATGACATCTTCAAGAGTGTTTCTGGTTTTCAGAATAACTGTATAGGTATCTACCAGACTTTTGGCAGCGGTCAAATCTGACATGGAGATGGATGTGTTCCCCACGTTAATTGCGCTGTTGTTTACATACATCAGAGCTTCTGCAGAATACAGAGGCGTAATCATATAGGCGGCATAACCGAATCCGGCACCTGCGCCAAGAATTGTACAGATGATAATCACCCACAACTTGCTCAGCAGAGCTCTGACCAGCCTGGATAAATCGATTTCCTTTTCTTCCGTATAGTGATCCATTCCTATCCTCGCTTTCTTTGTTATAATTTCACACTTATTTCAATACACTTCGCTCATCCGTTCGACGACGCATGGGCTGAAAATATATTTTCACTGTTTCTGAACAGTCTGTCCAGTTGACTGTTTGAAAGTTTCTTTTTCAAAACAGTACAGGCCTCGTCAAAACGAGGAGGTCGATGTTGAAGATTATGAGCATCTGAGGACAGAAAAGCAATCTTTTCTTTTTCAAAAAGCTTGATAATTTTATGACTTTTCCACCCCTGGAGAACGGCAGAACAGTTGACCTGAAACAGGACTCCAGCTCTTTCCAATACATCCCAAACCGGTTTGGAGACCGGCTGCCATTGGAAATAGCGTTCAATATGAGCCAGAACCACCGTATATTTGGCGCTCAGGTCGATGATTTCATTGACGGTTCTTTCGTCCCAGCGTCCAAAAGGCATTTCCACCAGCACCAGATCCGTTCCTTCAATCAGCAAAGGAGTCAGATCCGTTTCAGAGATTCCGGAGTAAAAGTGAACTTCCGCACCCAGATGAATCTTCAGACCGGACTGATCCATGACAGGCTGCAGTCTTTCAGCTGCTGCTGTCCGACGCTTGATGAAATGAGCAGGATCTTCCTGAAAAGCGTAAAAGTGAGGAGTCATGACCACGGTTGAAACCCCCTGGTCCTTGAGCATTTTCAAGAGGGCTTCGCTTTCTTCAACAGATTTGCTGCCGTCGTCCATTTTAGGCAGAATGTGGCTGTGCAGATCGATCATGGCTTTCCCCTTTCCACTTTGCAGATGCAAAAAATCTAATGAATATTATAGGAATACAGAATCAAAAATGCCAACTGAAATGTAGGTCTTCTTCCAATTCCTGAAAATCTTTTCGAACAGTAAGAAAAAAGCAGGATTTTCCCCTTCCTGCTTTTTTAAATTCCATCTCCAATCATTGAGAAAATAAAATTTTCAAATCCGGTATCTGGTTCGATTTGTCCGCTTTTAATGTTCTGATCCAAGGTGCTCAAAGAGCTTAGATGTTCCAGAAGCTCACTGGAAGAAAACCGGGATGCATTTTTCATGGAGTTGTAAATACGTCCTGGGGAAGCCTGCAGCCGGCTGGCGATTTCATCCTTGCTCATTCCCAGATCCATGCAGACCCGAACCTGAAAGACAAACCGAATCTGGCTGGCCAGCAGCCCGTTGATGGCAGCCGGTTCCATATTCTGTGCCCGAAAGCTTCGGTACAGTCCCAAAAGCCTGGGCCCGTTTTTCGCAAACAGAGCATCAGTCATTTTAAAGACATTGCTGACCGGCTCCACAGTTGTCAGTGCCTTGACGGTGGCCAAATCCGGCTCATCGCTGCAAAGCTTCAGCTTGTCCAGTTCTCCGGAAATGGCCAGGCAGTCATATCCGGCATGAGAACAGAACCAGTCAAGAGCATCCCGCTTCATGCTCATCTTCTTGTCTTTGAGCATTTCCTGCACCGCAGCTTTTATGCTTTTTTCATCCAAAGGCATGCATTCCAGAACCGTCGCTTTTTCCATCAGCTGCTTCACCGCTTTTTTTCGCGAATCCAGCTTTTTGGCCGGTACTTTGTAGACGATGATTTTGTCTTCCGGATCTCGCCGGACAATTTTATCCGGATCAATGGACGTCGTGTTTCTTGCCGACAGAAAGGTGGCGTTTTCAACAATGATCAGGTTTTTCTCCATGAACAGAGAGTAGGAATCCAAAAGCTCCAGCAGTGTGCTTTGATGAATTTTGGCTGCATCCACTCTCTCCAGAAGATCGTATTCCTGATTCTCCTTGATCGTCTCCAGCTTGTATTCCTGTCTGGCGTCATCTTCGCCAACTAAAATATAGATCATGCTCTTTATTATATAGAACTGTTTTCTATTTGGAGAATCCAGTCTTCAGGATCAGAGATTTTTCCTGCTGACTGGTGAAGAAGAGAATTCCTTTCCAGGAGAAAAAATGAAGGCTTCCCAGCTCTTTTGTCTGCAGTGCTTCAATATCCAGCTCCTTCAAAGACTTCATTACAGATGCAGAGGGATGATTGTAACGGTTCTGAAATCCCGCCGTAATGACCGCTGCCAAAGGATCCGTTTCCAGCAGAAACTTCCAGCTGCTGGAAGTATGTGAACCATGATGGCCCGCTTTGAGAATATCTGCCTTCAAAGGATATTGTTCCAGAAGCTGCTCTTCGATGTTCACGGACGCATCCCCTGTCCAAAGATAGGAAAAGCCGTCATACGAAAACCAGTTCACAATGCTTTGATCATTTTCATCCTGACTTTGACGATCTGCCAGCAGAGAATGAAAGGGATAGCTGACCGGAACCGGTGTCTGGCGGTCGTCAATGAGCTGACAGTCCGGAAAATCCTTTAAGAGAGCTTCCCGGCTGCCGGAATGGTCCAAATCGTCATGGGTAATGACCAGGGCATCCAGTCTGCGGATTCCATGACTTTTTAAAAAAGGGCGGATGGTCTTTTCATACAAATCGTTTTTCAAGTTTCCGGCTGCATCAATCATCACCGTACTTTTGCCAAAAGGTTCCTGAACGATGGTGCAGTCCCCCTGCCCGACATCCAGTACGTACACATGAAAGAAGGGATCCAGCCTGTATGAAACCGGATGAACCAGCAGGCTCAAAGCAATCAGCCAGCGGTGTTTCCTTGGATGAAGAAAATAAGCGGCTGCTGCGGCCAGAAAACAGAGGACAAAAACAGGCTTGGCCATGGAATGCCACAAAATCATCTCCATGCCTGTGACAGCTTTCATGGCTTCTGAAACGATGTTCAGAACACCTTCCAGGGGAAGAAAAAACAAGACTCCAAAGACAAGGAACAGCCACCCGAATCCTTTTCGAAGCAGCGGATACAGGATCATGGCCAGAGGATTCAGCCTGGCAAAATACAGAATCTGCAGCCCTGCCGAGAGAAAAACAGACGGCCATTTCGCATCCGATGGCTTGATCGAAAACCATCTGGCCAGTCCGGTTACAGAAGGAAGAACAAAAGCAAAGCTGGCTGTGTCGTTTGGAAACAGAAAAGCAAAAGCAAAAATGCCTGCCGGCAGTGCCAGAACTTCTTTGGAAGCGATCACCCGGGCCAGCCGGAAGATGGCTGCCCGCGCCAGGGAAACGCTCCATCCAAACAGCGTTCCATAGACCAAAATAAGCAGGCTTGAAATCCACCAGGAATGGACCTGCAGGCCAATCCTCTTTAAAAAACTGTGAACCAGCCCCAGAAACCCCATAAAGGGCAGTCC
>JABUSF010000011.1:19116-23033 GCA_021443945.1 Ileibacterium sp. | reverse complement strand
GCAAATGGAGAATCGTTGGAAATTTTACCTTCGAATGGGTCTGCTTCGATGGTACCTACAATGGAATAGGTTGCTTCTGTACCATCAGAAAGATCCTTGATTGTAACTTTGGTTCCAAGACGGACCGCTGCATTGCCTTCAGAGCCTTCGTCTTCCTGGATAATAACAGAGTTTTTAATCAGAGCTTCCAGTTCACGGATTCGGGCTTCTACACGTGCCTGATGGTCACGGGCAGCGTCGTAATCGGCGTTTTCAGAAAGGTCACCCTGTGCTCTGGCTTCCTGCAGTTCGACAATAACCTGCTGACGGACGACATGAATCAGATTATCCAGCTCGGCTTGGAGTTCTTCCAAACCTTCCTGAGTAACATAAGTTTTATTTTCAGCCATTTTTAGTCTCCTGTTTCTTTTACTTTAGGTATTCTAACACAGTTTTGAAAATCGGCATCTGACAGGATGCTTATTCAATTTTCAGATTGTATTTCTCCACATTTTGCTCATGCTCTTCGTAAGTTTTGGCATAGTGGATGGTTCCATCCCCGTGGATATCCGAAATAAAGTACAGATAATCGTGCTTGGCCGGGTTCAGAACGGCTTCGATGGCCTCTTTTCCAGGGTTCAGAATCGGACCAATGGGAAGGCCTTCGTGCATATAGGTATTGTACGGGGAATCGATTTCCGGATTGGTTTCACAGTCTGCAGCAGACTTAAAGTCATCGTAGAGCGCATAGCAGACCGTTACGGAGCTCTGCAGCTTCATTCCTTTTTCCATGCGGTTTGCAAAAACGCCGGCAATGTTGGCCATTTCAGCCGGATTGCCGCACTCAAACTGAACAATGCTGGCAAAGGTCAGAATTTCTTCCAGAGACATTCCGGAAGCTTCGATCTGAGGCTTCAGACTGTTGTAAACCTGACCAAACTGATCCAAAAACATACGGGTAATCTGATCGGGAGTCATATCGTATTCCATAAAATAGGTATCCGGGAACAGATAGCCTTCCAGCTTTACAAAAAAGCGTTCATCATCCAGTTTGGCTGGATCGATGAAATCATACGTCTGAGAAAGAGTCTGGATGTAATTGGGATCGTTCCACAAATCCAGGAACTCCTTTTCCGTATATTGAGGGAAGTTGTGCGCCAGAACAGCGGCAATCTGCTTGGCCCAGTAGCCTTCCGGAATGGTAATCACGGCATAGCCTTTATCCTGGTTTTTCTCATCGGAGAGATACGTCATAATTTCCGGAACGCTCATTCCTTTGTTCAGACGGTAATTGCCGGGGTAATAGGTAGTAGGGTTTAATTTCGAGTAAACAGAAGCTGCCAGTTCAGACTTGATCAGCTTTTTCTCAGCCAGATCCTTGAACAGGACATCTCTGCTTTCCCCTTCTGCAATGGTGATTGTTTCGGCTTCCTCTGCCTGACCCACTGGAGTCAAAGCGGACTGATACCAAAATACCGCTCCTGCGCCGCCGGCGCAGATCAGAAGGATGACAACAAGAAATACAATCAATCCCTTTCTTGCTTTTCTTTTTCTTTTTTTCGCCGCCATTAACCTTCAGTCTCTTCTTCGTCGGACAGGAAAGTGGCTACTACCTCATCCACCATATCCCATTCGGCTTCATCTTCAATCGGCATCAGTTCGCCCTGGTCTGTATAAGCCATGGCAAAAACCTGATCCGGATTTTCAGGATCTTCAAAGACAACATACTGTTTTTTGAAATCATCAGAATCAAATGTAAACAGAATGGTCATTTTCTTTTCATCGCCGTTTTCGTCAACAATATATAAACTATTTGAATCAAGCATATTCTTTTCTCCTTTATTCATTATTCACTATAGCATGCAAAATATCCTATTTTTTTGGGCACCCTGTGTTAGGTGCTAAAAAAAAAGCTCCCGAGAGCTTTTCTAGCGGATCAGGCCGCCGTTTTTCCGGTCGAGATAACTCTGCAGAATTTGGACTGCAGCCATCTGGTCGATAACTTTTTTCCGTTTTTTTCTGGAAACATCTCCGGAGATGAGCAGTTTTTCAGCACTGACGGTCGTCAGTCTTTCATCCCAGAGAGTGACATGAATGCCGTTTTCCTCCAGCTTGGCGGCAAAGTCTTCCGAGATTTTTCCCCGAATGCCAATGTCCCCATTCATGTGTTTTGGAAGTCCCAACACGACTTCCTTTACTTTGTTCTGTCTGCAAAGGTCAACAACTTCCTTCAGACAGGTTTCATAATCATCGCTTTCAAACCGTACGGTTGTCAGGGCGCGGGCAATCATCTGCAAAGGATCACAGATGGCCACGCCGCAAGTTTTGCTGCCCAGATCCAGGCCAATAATTCGTTCCATTATTTCTCCAAATATGCGCGGACAAGCTCTTCGATGATTTCGTAGCGCTCGATCCGCTGAATCAGATTTCTGGCATTTTTATGAGAGGAGATGTACGCCGGGTCTGCAGAAATCAAATATCCTGCAATCTGATTCTCAGAATTGTAACCTCTCTCAGTCAATGCATCAGAGACTTCACGAAGAATATTCTTAATGTTTTCTCTTCTGAATTCCTCCGTTGTAAAAGTCATTGTTTCTGTAACGTCCCGCATAATCATTTCTCCTAACTATGTTGTAATGATACATCAGAACATTTTAAAAAGGAAGAAAGCCGACTTTGAGCGGTTTTTGCATGAAATTGTCCTGTCCTTCAACAAATGGTTCTGTGTATGTCCTTATTTTACAACTGTTCCGAACAAAAGCCGAAAAAAAAGACCGGAACAATCCGATCTATTCTTCTACTTTCTTCAAATCGATATATGCAATATCGGTTGGAGTTTCTCTTCCAAACAGGATGAGCTGAACAGTAGCTTCTTTTGCTTCGTCGTTCTTGGAAAGAACGGTTCCGGCAGAATCCTGGAATGGTCCCGCGAGGATTTCCACTTTGTCCCCCACTTCGAAGTCAACTTTGACATCAGGGTTGGACTTGCCAAGACGGCGCAGAACGTTGTCTACTTCTTCCTGGGATACAGGGAATGGTTTTGCACCTTTTCCGCTGGATCCGATAAATCCAGTAACTCCTGGTGTATTGCGGACAATATACCAGGCTTCGTCTGTCATCTTCATCTGAACCAGAATATATCCGGAGAACAGATTGTGCGTCTTTTCAACAGGCTTTCCGTTTTTGTATTCCACTTCTGTTTCTTCTGCTACGACAACCTGAAACAGAGAGTCTTCCAGACCCATTGTCTGAATACGGCGTTCAAGGTTTTCCTTTACACGGTTTTCCTGTCCTGCGTATGTGTTGACCACATACCATTCTTTTTTTAAGTCTTCTGCCATACCTTTACCTTCTTCTTATAAAGAAACGATCCAGCTGATCAGTCCTGATGCGGCCATTTCACAAATGAAGAAATAGAGTCCGAACATCAGCGTGAATACAATCACCAGCAATGAATTGGAAAACAGTTCCTTCATTGTTGGCCACTGTACTTTTTTCAGTTCTGCCAATACTGCCTTGGGAGCGTATGTAGCATCTTTTACATCTTTATCCATAATCACACTTACCTTACTATTTTGATTCTTTGTGCAGTGTGTGTTTTTTGCATTTTGGGCAGTACTTGTTCAGTTCCAGCCGTTCTGCGTTCATCTTTTTATTCTTTTCCGTGTTGTAATTGCGGGAAAGACACTCAGTGCACACAAGAGTTACTTTGTCAGCCATGTTAAGGCCTCCTTTGCAGTTTATTAATATAACTTACAGGTCTTCCTCTGTCAATTGACAGTATATTGCCCGTGCTTTTTTCAGAAGATTGGCCAGAGCTTTTCTGCCAATTTTCATCTCCTCCATCACTTTCTGCTTGGAATGTCCGTCATACAGCAGGCTGATGGCCTGCATGTCCCTGGGGCTGAGTCTGTTTTTCATTTCTGTAAACACCCGGT
>JABUSF010000011.1:15540-19057 GCA_021443945.1 Ileibacterium sp. | reverse complement strand
GTGCTGGAAGGAGCTTTCAAAATCCACCGTATGAACGTCTTCCTGGAGGGTTCCGGCAAAATGCGCTTCATGGCGGCTTTTGGCCCGAATCAGACTTAAAGCCATACGCTGAAGAGCACTCCTGTAATACGCCTGAAAAGGTTTGCCCGATTCCAGATGAAACCGGCGCAGAACATCATGAAGCAGATGGTCGCACAGGACGAACCATTCTTCCACTTCCAGATTCCGGTGCTGGGCCAGCATATCGTAGAAAATCCCCTTGGTCATGGGTCTGAGCTGTTCCATCAGATGCCGGAATGCATCCTCATCTTCCTGCAGGCACAGGTAGATGAGTTCATTTAAATTGCCTTGTTTGTTTTTGATTTCCATTTTCCGTTCCTGTCATGAAACAGAAAGGAAATTACAGTTCCCGCTGACGGTTGATTTCGTACAGCAGAATTCCAGTGGCTACCGAAGCGTTCAAAGACTGAACATTGCCTTTCATGGGAAGGTTTACTTTGTAGTCACAGTTCTTTTTCACGTTTTTGCTGATCCCTTTGCCTTCGTTGCCGATGACAAGAACCACCGGGACGTCATAAATCCCTTCCCGATAGTCTCTGGAGTCTTCAAAATCCGTTCCCACAATCCAGTAGCCTGCATCCTTCATGGTCTGCAGTGCCTGGGACATATTTGTCACAGATGCGGTCGGTACCGTATAGGCGGCTCCCGTGCTGGCTTTGACCGCTGCCGGTGTAATAGCTGCGGAGCGGTGTTTGGTCATAATCACTCCATCCACTCCAATGGCATCGCACGTTCTTAAAATCGCACCAATGTTATGAGGATCCTGCAGCTCATCCAGAGCCACAAACAGTCCGTTTTTGCCTTCCGGCACTTTCTTGAGCAGCTGCTCAATGGTGTAGTTTGGCAAATCCTTGACTTTGGCGGCAACTCCCTGATGAATTCCGTTGGAACTCATCCGATCCAGATAGGGCTTGGCCACTTCGTGAACCGGAATTCCCTTCAGGCTTTTGAGAACCTGCTGAATCTGAGAATTCTTCAGCCCCTTCTGCACATAGACTTCCAAAATCGTACTTGGATCATCCTGCAGCTGGGAAAGAACATTTTTTCCATAAACGATCATAATGCATCTCCAATCTCCATGCAGAGATCGAGAAGTTCATTCATTCGATCCACATGGCCGTAAAGAGACAGATAGCCAAGCAGTGCTTCCAGAGCCGTGGCTTTCATATAATCTGCCAGAGAGGCATTTTTAGCAGTGGAATGCACATTGGCATTCCGCCCCCGGCGAAGAATTTCCGTCTCTTCTTCATTAAAGATACCCCGACTTTCCAAAATCGACAGAATCTTTGACTGCCCCTGAGCAGAACAGTATTTGGCATTGAGCTTCTGCAGCTTTTTCGGCTGCTGAAGACCTTTTGCCAGCAAGTGCTTTCTGACTTTCAAAGAGAACTCTGCATCTCCAAGCCACGCCAGTGAGGTGGCATTCTGCGTTACGATTTCCATTAGATCAAGCCTTTTTCCATGAGTTTGGCACGGTATTTGTCCGCGTTTTCAAAATCCTTTTCCTTCACGCAGGCTTTCCAGCTGCGCCAGTCTTCCAGATCCTGAGCTTCCGGTTCAATCAGTTCCACCTGAACCCCCAGAACATAAAGCATATTGTTGATGGCAGCAGCCAGTCCGCCGACCAGAGCGGTATCCATCTCTTTTTGACGAAGAGCTGCATTTAAGGCTTTCACCGTTTTCTGCAGGGCAGAAATGGCGTTTGGAGTGTTTAAGTCTTCCTCCATGGCAGTCATGAATTCGTTCCAGTATTCAGCAGCTTTTTCATCTTCCTTGATGGCAGCGCCGTTCAAGGCCAGCATCAAAACCGCCTGCTGCATAGGCTTGCGGATTTTTTCAATTTCCTTGGCAGCATCATCCAGTGTCTTTTCGGACAAGTCCAGAGGGGCTCTGTAATGGGTGCCGATCAACGCCCAGCGAACGACCGGTCCGCCGACTTTTTCGATGAGGTCTTTGGCCCAGCGCACATTGCCCAGAGATTTGGACATCTTTTCGCCGTCGATGTTGATCATTCCATTGTGGATCCAGTAGTTGGCCAGTGACGTATCGTGCAGTGACCGGCACTGGGCGATTTCATTTTCATGGTGCGGGAACTTTAAGTCCATTCCTCCGCCATGAATGTCGATCAGCGGCTTTTTAAAGACGTCCTGAATCATGACCACGCATTCGGTGTGCCAGCCTGGACGGCCTTTGCCCCATGGAGAATCCCACTGAATGCCTTTGTCCGTGGTTTTCCACAGGGTAAAGTCCAAAGGATTTTCCTTTTTATCGTTTTCGTCGATGCGGGCGCCGACTTTCAAATCTTCCGGACGCTGCTTGGACAGTTCTCCGTATTTTGGATCGCTGTCTACCCGGTAATACACATCCCCATCCACTTCATAAGCAGCACCTTTTTCAACGAGCTCCTCAATAAAGGAAATGATTTTGTCCATGGTTTCTGTGACTCTTGGAGCCGTATCCGGTTCTCTTGCGTTCAGATCTTTTCTTGTCTGCTTGTACGCTTCAATATATCGGTCAGTAATTTCTTTTTCTGTTGTATTTTCTTCTATTGCTGTATTGATGATTTTATCGTCCACGTCAGTGAAGTTGGAGGCATAGGTTACATCCAGACCTGTTTTTTCCAGAGTCTTCACCAGGGTGTCAAAAACCACGATTGGACGGGCGTTGCCTACATGAGGATAGTTGTAGACAGTTGGTCCGCATACATAAATGGAAACTTTTCCCTCTTCCATAGGCTTAAAAGTTTCCAGTGAGTTTGTTAAAGAGTTATAGAGCTTCATCTGCAATCTCCTGTAAAAAAAGGAAGACTTCGCTTCCTTTGGCTATTCTATCATACAAACCGGTCAGACCGGCTGTTGATCCCCGGCTGGACAGGTTTGAAATCCTGTCCGCTGTTTCATTATATTCAGCCGTTTCAAAATTTAACCAAACATGAAGGAAACATGAATTTATGCTTCGTCGTCCATGCTGGAAAGCAGTGAGGCAAACTGACCGATCAAATTTTCGTCGATTCCTTCACTGCGCATTTTTTCAATATACATAACGTCCAGGTCATCAACATCTTTTGTGATGTCATCCCGTTCATCATCTACTAGACTTTCACGAATTGCCATAACGATCCGCCTTTCCTGATCTGTTTACAGATACGTGCTTATCTTATCACCACTTGCCATACACTTCCATTCTTTGTCCGAAAGGAAGCCGGATCATCCGAGCAGACCAAACTTTTCAGTTGTCTTCATAAATGCATTGTTTGTTTTTACCAATTTTTACCCACTGTTTTTTACTGGATCAAACCGCTTTTACTCTACACCGTCCAGTAAAAACACTTTCGAAAAATTTCCAAAAAAAAGAGAAAAGCGAGTGCTTTTCTCTTGAAAATTCATAGATTTTTTAAGCTTCTTACTTCAGAGTAGCCAGGTGTTTGATTGTACGAACCATCTGGGAAGTGTAGGAG
>JABUSF010000011.1:12004-14618 GCA_021443945.1 Ileibacterium sp. | reverse complement strand
ACCGAAACCATTTAATGCTACTTTTACTGTCATTTCAGTAAATCCTCCTTTAAATATCGATTTAATTATAGGTACCTTGAGAATTGATGTCAATTCGGTTTTATTGAATTGAAAACGCTATCTTTTAAGCCGCAAAAACAGAAAATGCATGAATGCGCTATCCAATTTTCGAATATCTGTCTTTACGTTCGGAAGGCCAAATTTTAAGCATTTTACTGGTTTTTTTCTTCATTTGTGCATGGTCTAAGCACATCAATTTGACCTCTTCCACCGGTTTTGACATATAATAAACAATATTATGTTTAGACAGATAAGACAGGAGAAAAATCTATGAATATTCAGTCGATTCTGGAACTTCTTGAAAAAGATGCCCGTCTGACAGCCAGAGATCTGGCCGACATTCTGGCAGAAGACGAAGAAGAAGTTTCTGCAGCCGTCAGACAGATGGAACAGGACAAAATCATCTGCGGCTACCATACCATTATCAATTACAACAAAGTACAAAGAGATGAAAAGGTCATGGCCTACATCGAAATTGATATCGCTCCTCAGCGGGATAAAGGTTATGACTATACCGCAAATCTGATTGCCAACTATCCGGAAGTGGATTCCATGTATTTAATTACAGGAAACAGCGACTTTATCTGCATGGTCACAGGAAAGACCATGTTTGAAGTAGCCCGCTTTGTTTCCGATAAAATTGCCTGCATTGAAGATGTACGCTCCACCAACACTCTGTTTGTTTTAAAACAGTACAAGCAGAGCGGTGTGATGACGGGTGCGGGAAAATCCGAGCTGGTGGAAGACAGGCTGGTGGTGTCTGCATGAAGCGCAGTGTTTCAAAAGTCGTAACCGATATGAAGCCAAGCGGCATTCGTAAATTCTTCGACCTGGCTTCTTCTATGAAGGGTGTGATTTCCCTTGGTGTCGGCGAACCTGACTTCGATACTCCATGGCATATTACCGAAGCCGCTGTTCATTCCCTGCAGAATGGCAAAACCCACTATACCGCCAACCGCGGTCTTCTGGAACTGCGCAGGGAAATTGCCAAGTATTCCAAAGAACGCTTTGGCATGGAATACGATCCAGCCAATGAAATTGTGGTCACCGTTGGCGGTTCTGAGGCTGTGGATCTCTGTTTCCGGGCTTTGATCAATCCAGGCGATGAAGTTATTGTTCTGGATCCAAACTACGTAGCTTATGAACCGGCCATCTTAATGGCTGGAGGCAAACCGGTCTATATTAATCTTTCCCAGGAAAATGATTTCAAACTTCTTCCGGAAGATTTAAAAAACGCCATTACAGACAAAACCAAATGCATTATGCTCAACTTCCCTTCCAATCCAACGGGGGGAGTCATGACAAAAGAAGATTATGAAAAACTGGTTCCGATTTTTGAGGAATCCGGCATCTATATTATTTCTGATGAAATTTATGCCGAACTGACCTTTGACGGTGAATTTGCATCTCTTGGCCAGTTTCCTTCCCTGCGGGATCAAGTCCTGATCATCAACGGGTTCTCCAAAGCATTTGCCATGACTGGATGGCGTCTGGGATACATTCTGGCCGAAAAAAGTCTTTCCGCACTGCTGAACAAAATTCATCAGTATGTCATTATGTCCGCCCCAACACCGGCTCAGTTTGCTGCGATTGAAGCCCTGCGCAACGGTTTTCCGGATGTTCTGGATATGAAAGCTCAGTATGAAATGCGCCGCAATCTGATCTGCTCACGTCTGAACCGCATGGGTCTGAAAACAAACATTCCCCACGGTACGTTTTATGTTTTCCCGGACATTACTTCTTCCGGAATGGATTCCGATACGTTCTGTACAAAACTGCTGGAAGAAGAAAAAATTGCGGTTGTGCCGGGAACGGCTTTTGGTGAGCACGGTGAAGGATTTGTCCGGATCTCCTATGCCAACAGCATGGACAACATTAAAACAGCCTGTGACTGCATCGAACGCTTTTTGGACCGCCACCGCCCCAAACAGGATGGTGAAGTCCGGGAAATTCTGATAGAATTCGTTTAACAATTGAAACGGGAAATGACACCTTCCCAAAATGCGTCTATTGACTGATGGTATCTGCGCTTTTTTCAGCGCGCCATCAGTTTTTTTATGGAGGAAATTATGGAAATTCTTGGAAGTCTTGGCATCGTCTTTCTGGGGGGATTTGCTGCGAAAAAAATCTGCACCCGCCTTCACCTGCCCCCTTTGATCGGGTATCTTCTGCTGGGAATGGCACTTGGACCGTTCGGAATGAAGGCGGCGGCTCAGCCTTTTCTGGATTTATCGGCGACCCTGCGGCAGTTTGCTTTGATCGTTATTTTGATCCGGGCTGGAGTTGGACTGGATCCGGAACAGCTGAAAAAGAATGGGCGCAGTGCTCTCATGCTTTGTTTCTTTCCTGCTCTGTGCGAAATCCTTGGCTATGCTCTGCTCTCGTTTTGGGTGGGGTTTTCCTGGTGGGAAGGGGCTTTGCTGGGGGCTGTCATGGCTGCTGTTTCACCAGCGGTGATTGTTCCCAGGATGCTGAAGCTGGATCAAATGGGGTATTCCAAATCTACTCCAGTCCCTCAAACCATCATGACCGGAGCCAGTCTGGATGATATTTT
>JABUSF010000011.1:5899-10968 GCA_021443945.1 Ileibacterium sp. | reverse complement strand
GCCGACAGGCAGAATGCACTTCGCAGCAAACGCTTGATTTTGGTTTTGTAAACAACCTTGCTGACAACAATGAGCCCGCATATATTGATGATCATAATAGAGAAATAAACAGACAAAAAGTATGCGAGGGAAATTGGAAGAGCTGCAATGTAACGGCTGGCCCGCCAGTATTCTGCAAAAATGCTCAAAGCCTCTGTCCCCATTCCTGAAAACAGGTAAATATTCGCTCCATTGCCAATCAGCATGAATATTTCGTTACGGACCGCTTCTGGAACCATTCCCCATAGAGCAAAAGCCAGTATGGAGATGAGAACGGGAACTCCTTCCTGCCAAAACAGCACGGACAGAAAGCCTTTCGTCCAGACCTTTCCAAAATACTTCAGTGATTCTGAAAAGACCGCACCCATTCCTAATGGTTCTCCCTCAAAAACGAGCCTTTTTACGAGATAACCAGTGGTCACCAGCTCAAAATAGAGCAGCATTGCATTTTTAAAAATCCCC
This sequence comes from Ileibacterium sp., assembly GCA_021443945.1. Classification (GTDB taxonomy): domain Bacteria; phylum Bacillota_I; class Bacilli_A; order Erysipelotrichales; family Erysipelotrichaceae; genus JABUSF01. Next base: position 10,467 of record JABUSF010000011.1, on the reverse strand, counting down.
CAAATCGCATCAGCCCAGTCTGACAGAACAAGACTTGCAAAGAAAGACAGGATTGTTCCAGCCAGTAAGGTAATGAAATTGAAAATGGCAATTTTGACAATCGCCCGGGGATTATTTTGAATGGCTGTCCATGCTTGCACCAAATAATTCATGAAGCGTCTCCTTAAACATATGTGTCCTAGATTATCGAAACTTTTTTAACATAATCAACACAAACTCTTAAGTTTTTCTAAAGTCTTCTTAAATAAATTTCAACATCAACAATCTCATTCCTCATATGAATGAAATTTATTCGGTTGTAATTTCAACATTTCATCTTTCTTCAAAAAAAGCGTCCCAAAAATTGGGACGCGCTGCACACCGCTCTATAGTGAAACGGATAATTTTTTATACTGATTGACTGTAATGCAGTAGAACAATGTAAAGAACAAAAGTGTAAACATGGCCCCGGAAACAACATCCGTCAGAAAGTGTTTTCCAAGAACCATACGGGCTGCTGCAATGAGAATTGTGTATCCAGCGGCCCCTGCAAAAAGCCAGTTTCTGGATCCTTCCAGTTTTTTAACATACATCGGCAGGCACACAAAACAAAATGCGCAGGCGGCAGCAGAAGTCGTGCTGGATGGAAAGGAGAGGAACAAGTCCGGTTCCTGAACAGCCTGAGAAGAACGGACTATATTTTCACCGGTAATCATCCACCAGGGCTGAAAGAAGAGGCTTTTCTCATCAAACAAAGCCACTGGTCTAGGGCGATGGACTGCTTCTTTCAAAAAGCTGACGGTTTTGTAGGAACAAAGAGCCGTCACCAGCAAAAACAGAATAACCTGCCACAGCTGTTTTTGAGGAGTGTGGCGCAAAAGCCAGACAATTCCTGCTGAAGGTACAGCCACAAACAGAACGACCGCAGCAAATGCTGCTGTCAGAGAAACATCGGACTGGATCGCATATTTCATTGGATCATACACAGCGTAAGCACTGATGGCCAGTCCCAAAAGGGTGAGCAGCCCCTTCTGCCACAGATGATTCCTTTTGACAAGAACCGCCATGGAAAGGCCGGACACAAGAAGACACCAGTAGATCGGCGCCATGCCGAAAAGAGAGACGATCGAAGCCCACAGAGTATCCTTGGCGTAAACCGCACTGGCAATCTGGAAGTCATAAAATGAACCGATTCCAAAGACCGCCAGCAAAGCTGCAAACACCCCGAACATCCATGTCTTAGGTATAAATTTTGTAGTCATAATCTGGATTATAAGATTCCAAAAACTGTTTGCAATACAGTTTTTTTGATCAAAACAGATTTAATAAATCCTTAAGAATCCGATAATTATCTTTTTAGGATACATTCAGCAACTTTATAACAAACCGTTTTCATTCCTCGCCATTTTTGACGGTCAAAATTCCAATCATCATAAGGGTCAGGAATAAGGACCTGGACTATCCTGAAAGCAGGAGGCACAACGCCCGTCAAAAGGGCATCTCAAAAACAGTATGAACGAAAACATGGACAACTATATTTACCAGAATTCTCCAGACAACAAATATCGGTATGTTCTGGGGACGAAAGGATCCAACCCGCTGATTGTAATGAGCATTAATCCAAGCGTTGGCGCACCGGATGTGAAATCTTCCACAGTTGGAACAGTAGAGCACATTGCCAGAGATTACGGTTATGATTCCTGGATCATCCTGTGTCTGTATCCTCAAAGAGCCACCCATTTGAATGAGCTGACTGAAATGGCGGATCCAGCACAAATCCAGAAAAACGATGAAGTCATCCAATCGGTTTTGAGTCAGTATCCCAACCACAAAATCTGGGCGGCCTGGGGCACCCATTACAAACAGCGTGATTTCTTCCCTCAGTGCCTGTCAAACATTGTTAAGATCGCCGATCAATACGGTGACAGCTGGGTTCATTACGGCCCTCTTGATGAAGGAGGACTTCCTCAGTACTGTCTGTATCTGGGGCCAAACGAAGGCTGGTATCCCTTTGATGTCCACCAGTTTCTAAACAGCACAGAATTCTAATCCAGACATAAGAAAATCCCTTCCAATAATGCAGAAGCATTCTGGAAGGGATTTTGTCTGTTAAAAGAGTCTATTGCTGAGTGGAGAAGTATTTTTCCCGAATCAGTTCCACCGGCATCTCCTGGCCAGTCCAAAGCTTGAAGGAAGCGGCTCCCTGATGGAGAAGCATGTACAGCCCATTGGCGGCTTTGCAGCCGGCTGCTCTGGCGTCTTTGAGCAGTTTGGTTTCCATCGGATTGTAAATAACATCAAAGACAAACAGTCCCTCGTGGAAGTAGGAAGGATCCGGAATCAGCGAATTTTCCACTTTTGGAGCCATTCCCACGGACGTACCGTTCACGAGAATATCTGCATTTGCCACAGCATCTTTCAGCTCTTGAGGGTTGTCAAAGTCATGAACAATAACCCTGCATTCTGTCTTTTCATTCAGATCTTTGGCGATCTGCTCCAGTCTTGGAAAGAAGGCGTCCCGAATGTTGAATACATCGATTTGCTTCACGCCGTCAATGGCGGCCTGCACCAGAATGGCTGTGGCGGCTCCGCCGGCTCCCAGCAGAACCATGTTTTTGCCGATAATGTTTTCACCGCATTCTTCTACGGCACGCATAAATCCAACTCCGTCGGTGGTGTAAGCCGTCAAAACGCCGTTGTCATTGACAATGGTATTGCAGGATCCTGAAATCTCAGAAGCCAGAGATTTCTGGTCTGCCAGCTCGCACATAATGTTTTTGCCGGGCATGGTAATGTTCCAGCCTCGTGCATTCATGGTACGAAGACCTTCGACGGCCTGAGGCATTTTTTCTTCCGGCACATCGAAAGCAAGATATTTGTAGTCAAGCCCCAGCTGTTCACAGGCTTCATTCTGCATGGCTGGAGAAATGGAGTGGCCCACAGGAGATCCTAACAGGCAAAGCAGTCCGGTGTGTCCGGTTACAGGTTTTGACATATGTTCATTCCCTTTCTGGACTGCTCAAGCAGTCTCTGGTTTCTATTGTTCAAATTTATGCAGCGGCAGCTTCCTTTTCGAATTCGCTGGCGCTTCTTACGATTTCTTCACAGATTTCATACGCGGATTTGCCGTCGGTATTGATCACAATATCTGCTGCTGCTTCATAGGCAGGTCTTCTGGCTTCCATCAAATCAGAAATGTATTCTTCCGTTTTATTGTTTTCCAGAAGCGGGCGGTCATGTGATCCTTCCACACGATGCAGAATGGTCTTTGGAGTGGCTGTCAGCAAAATGACTTTTCCGCTTTTTTTCATTTCGTCTACGTTGGTCTGACGCATGGCAACACCACCGCCGCAGGAGATGATCTGGTTGCGCTTGGACTTGCAGCTTTTGAGCAGGTTGGTTTCTTCCTGACGGAAATACTCTTCCCCATGGAATTCGAAGATTTCAGAAATGCTCATTCCATTGTTCTGGGCAATGATCTGATCCATTTCAATGACATCCATGGCAAAGACTTCCTTCAGTGCCTGGGAGATGGTGCTTTTTCCGACACCCATAAATCCGATCAGGAAGATATTGTAGCCAAAGAGTTCTCTGGACTGAATCCTCTTGGACTGATAAATGATCGAATCAAAGATGTGCATGATCTGTTTGGAGTACTTGTAGTCCGCCATTTTATTGGAAAACAGATCTTTTTTACGCTTTTCCTCTTCCGGCTGCACGATCTGCATTCCGGTCTCCTGTTTATAGTTTGCAAGTTCCTGAACAATCTGGCAGCGCATGCGGAGCATATCGATGATGACTTCATCGCACATTTCCAAATCGTTTCGGAGTTTCTTCAATTTCTCCATATTCATTCCTATCCTTTGTGCCTGTGCGGCAATTCTGTTCGCCCTTGTCAGGCAATGTGTTTAGTTTACTCTTTCCTGTAACAGAAATGAATATTCTTTCAGAAATTTTATTTAGTTACATTCACTTTCAGTCTATTTGTCTTTTCCGCTTCCGTTCCCCTCATCCCAAAGGCAGAAAAGGATCCGGGCATACCGGATCCTTTCTTCTGTTTAAAGAGCACTGTGAAGTTTTGTCAGAATCACATCAAGATCTTCAACACCCATCTGGCCTGGAGCACTGGCTTTGCCGGCTGCACCAAATGTCATGGAAGAGCCAAATACTTCACCGCAAAGACGGCTGATCATGCCTTTGCTGGCCATGGACATGGTAATGATTGGACGGTCAGCCACATTGTTTTTCATTTCCTGGGTGGCATCCAGCAGGGTGAGAACATCCTTGTCACAGGTTGGCATCACTGCGATTTTAGGAATGTCGGCGCCCATATTCTGCATTTTGGTCAGACGTCCAACGATATCATCTTTTTCTGGAGTCTTGAAGAAGTCATGGTTGGAAGCAACGACTTTCACGCCTGCTTTATGAGCTCCTTCAATAATTTCAGTGACCACATCGTCTCCTGTAAAGATTTCCACGTCGATCAGATCAGCATATCCGCTGTTGGCAGCTGCCAGGTTGAGGGCTGCATAATCGTTTGGTTCGATGGCTTTTTCGCCGCCTTCTTTGGAAGTGCGGAAGGTCATCAG
>JABUSF010000011.1:3073-5447 GCA_021443945.1 Ileibacterium sp. | reverse complement strand
AGCAGAACGCCGACACCAGTTACCACAATGTTCATCACCATAACACCAGATGGTGTGAGGGATGCAGCTGCAGTCAGCAGTGTGTAGTTGCACAGAGAAGAAGCGATCATAACGAGAGCTGTAACCGTTCCCTTGATTTTCGGGAAGATCATGTTGCAGACAGAAGTTACGATCTGCAGAAGTCCGCCGGCACCAGCCCATCCAATAGCGAAGGAACCAACTGTCAGTGTCATCTGTGTTGGAATCAGCAGAACGATGATTAAAGTAGCCAGACAGATGATTGGATATACCAGAATGAAGCGGACGTCTTTGATTTTTCTAGTCAGCAGTGCAGTAACGATCAAAGCGATAATGGTTCCAAAAGAATACCAGGTCTGCATGATGGAAGGATTTTCCCAGCCAGCCGCACTCTTGGCAAAGTTCTGTGCGCAGTTCAGCCACAGCTGGAAGGTACCAGTGCAGGTGAAGCCGATCAGGATCATAGCGATGGATTCCAGAGAGAAATGAGTGTGCTTCAAAGAAGCAATAAGGCCTTCTTTCTTTTCTCCGGCTTTCTGATCTGCATCCGGCAGAGGGCTGATCATGATGGCAATAAACAGAATGGCATAGGCACCGCCGCAGATATAGAACAGGTTGTTGTAGGAAACCAGACCAGCAGCAGTTGTGGAAACCGTCATGCCCAGTACAAATGGCAGCATCATCTGGGAAATGGCGATGAAGAATTTGATTCCCATGGTGGCTACAGACGGAGCAGAGTAAATGATTTCAGCAAGGGCTGGGTAAATGCCAGTATCCAGGAAGGAGTTGGCGATACCGCCGATGACAGCACAAACGTAGGCAATCTGATAACCGCCGTTCTGACCGGCGTTGAATGCAAAGGCAAGGCCAATCAGGTAAATGGCGTAGGATGCAGAACCAATGGCGGTGGAAATGCGGCGTCCCAGTTTATCGGACAGAGGTCCGGCAAATGGAAGGGCAACAAGACGGCCAAGACCAAGAGCAGCAGAAATAGCTGTGATCGCCATTGCCTCCACTCCCCAGGATGCAGCAAGAGCATCCTTGATAACGGCCTGACCTAAAACAGAGCAGCCAACACCGTGAATGAAGTAGTTCAAGTACATAATTAACGCACTTGGAAGGTATTTCTTTTTCATAGGTTTCCTTTCTCTCTTATATCTCTTTCCCTATTCAGACGACTCTCACTTCTTGCAAAATCGCCTTTTGAATCGTCACAAACAAAAGAAGCAGTTAAACAAGATTTGTGATTGTTATCTTTTGCACATTCAGAATATAAGTAATTTTCAAAAAGGACTAATGCCAATAATTCTATTTTTTAATAGAATGAAGCTATCAATACCTCAGAATTTACTAAAGTAAATCAATCTATAAATTCCCCCATCCCAACAAACAGCCGATTTTTGAACGAGATTTCAGAAATTTTTCCGCCAAAGATTTTGTTTATTTTGCGGGATTGTCAAACGGGAAAAACAGCGCTGAAAATTTTAAGATTGTAAACATATCTTTTCAGGAATATTTGCAGTCTCTGGATGGAGATTTTCCCTGCTGTTTTGCAGTTCTCTGCAAAACCCACAATTCAAAAGCGGAAAATCGGATGGATCCCAGATGCCGTCCCCCAGCCCAAATGCAGGCATCAAGGCTGGCTGGAATTCGGAATTAAGGCTGTCCATTTCGTGATGACAGAACCTGAGAATGCGCAAATTCCTGATAAAAATGTGCATTTAAATCATTCCGGCAAGCAGGATAAATGCACGAAAAAGCGAAATTTGTAAGAGATTGTAAACAGCTGAAAAGAAGCCTTTTCTGCTGTGTCCCAAAGAGATCGTTCCCCTAAGGAGAGAAAAAAATGACTTTGAATCAAATTACCTATTTTGTCCAGGTTGCCAAACTGGAAAACTACCGGCAGGCTGCCGATCAGCTGCATGTGTCACAGCCTTCTTTGTCCAGATCCATTGCCAATCTGGAAGAAGAGCTTCAAATCGATTTATTTGAAAAACAGGGCCGGGGAGTTGTCTTGACGAAAGCCGGAAAGCTGTTTCTGGAGTCCGCCAACCGAATTCTGGATGAATGCAAAGCCGCTCAGACAAAAATGAGCGAAATTTCCACCGGCGGCGGTGTGATCGCCATCGGTTACGTCTTCCCTCTGGCAGGAAGCTTTATTCCCTCTCATGTACGAAGCTTTCTGTCTGCTCCGGGAAATGATCAGGTGAGTTTTCAGTTTACTCAGAACCATACCCCCTTTCTGGTGGAAAAAATTGAAAAGGGCCAGCTGGATGTAGGGTTTGGAGGATGTGTGGATCATATTGACCTGGAATACTTCCCTGTTGTCAGTCAGGAACTGGTGATTATTACCCCT
>JABUSF010000011.1:0-3024 GCA_021443945.1 Ileibacterium sp. | reverse complement strand
GCAGTATCCGGTGATTGGCTATGATCACCATTCCTGGATGGGAATTCACACCAAAGCTTTATATAAGGAATTCGATGTCCACCCTTCCATCATTATCGAGTGTCCGGATGAATATTCGATTATTTCCCTGGTCCGCCAAAATTTCGGCATCGCCCTGATTCCGAGAACAGATCTGCTGAATGATATGCATGATTTTTCCGTTCACAAAATAAAAGGCCATCAGCTGGCCCATCAAATCTATATGTTCTGGAAAAAAGACGGCGAAAGGCTTCCAGCCGTCAAAGGCTTTATTGATTACATGAAAGAGCAGTCTTTGCGGGAAAATAATAGCCATAAAGCATCATTAACCTATTTAAAAGATATTATACATTATGAATCAAACCGGTTATGATAACGGTGTCACAAACAAAAGAATCAGTAAAAGATTTGGGTTATTTCGGTGTCTTTGCTTTGAAATGAAGGAGAATTTATGAATAAGAAGTACCCGAAAATTTTCGAACCTCTTACGATCAAAAGAACTACGATTAAAAACAGAATTGCTATGACTCCAATGGGCACCAACTATGGTGAAACCAGCGGTGAAATGAGCAACCGCCATATGAACTACTATAATCTGCGTTCAAAAGGCGGCACTGGTCTGATCATTCTCGAAAACGCCAACGTAGAATATCCCGTAGGTTCCAACGGAACCAGCCAGATCCGTATCGACCACGACAGCTTTATGCCTCGTTTCTATCAGCTGGTTGAAATGCTGCACAAGAACGGCACCACTGTTGCCATTCAGATCAACCATGCTGGAGCCTCTGCTTCCTCTGCCAGAACTGGTATGGAAACTGTTTCTTCCTCCAACATCCCCACAAAGGTTGGCGGAGAAACTCCAAGACCAATGACAAAAGAAGAAATCGAACACACGGTTAAGAAATTTGGTGAAGCTGCCAAACGTGCTCAGGACATCGGATTTGATGCTGTAGAACTTCATTTAGGCCACTCCTATTTGATGTCCCAGTTTATTTCCCCCTATTACAACAAAAGAACTGACGAATTCGGCGGTTCCATGGAAAACAGAATGCGTTTCCCAAGAATGGTTCTTCAGGAAGTCCGCAAAAAAGTGGGCCCATGGTTCCCCATCATTGTCCGCGTTTCCGCTGAAGAGCGCGTAGAAGGCGGCAATACGCTGGAAGATACTCTGAAATATCTGGAATACATTGACGAATTCGTAGATATGTACGATGTGTCCTGCGGTCTGAATCCATCTCTGCAGTATCAGATTGACTCCAACTTCCTGCCGGATGGCTGGAGACATTACATGGCAAGAGCCGTGAAAGACAAATTCGGCAAGCCAGTAATGAATGCCGGAAACTACCGTGATCCGGCCGTTGTTGAAAAAATCCTGGAAAGCGGCGATGTGGATATCGTCGGAATGGGCCGTGGTCTCATTGCGGAACCTGACTGGGTAAACAAAGTTGCAGCAGGCAAAGAAGACAATCTGCGCAAATGCATTTCCTGCAACGTTGGATGTGCCGGCAACCGTATTGGTGTCAACCGTCCAATCCGCTGCACCGTCAACCCTGCCGTTCCTGAAGGCGATCTTTACAAAAAGCTGAACGTCAACAAAAACTGCAACGTAGTTGTAGTCGGCGGCGGTACCGCTGGTCTGGAAGCAGCCTGCACAGCTGCAGAAGTAGGATGCAATGTCTTCCTGCTGGAAAAATCTGACCATCTGGGCGGTTTGTCTACTTTCATTTCCGATCTGCCAAGCAAGACCAGAATGAAAGACTTCCCAAAATATCTGGAAAACAGAGCAGCCGGACTGGACAACCTGTATGTATTCCTGAACACAGATGCCAATGTTGACATGATCAAACAGTTCAAACCGAACATCGTTGTCAATGCCACTGGTTCTGTACCATTAGCACCTCCAATCAAAGGCCTGAAGGAAAACCTGGAAGCCGGCAATGTTAAAGACATCTTCGGCATGATCAATGCTGTAAACAACGGAGAATATCCGGATGAAGCCTGCGATGGCAAAGAAGTCGTTGTAGTCGGCGGCGGATCTGTAGGTCTGGATGTTGTAGAATACTTCGCTCCAAAAGGCGCTAAATGCACCATCATCGATATGCTTCCTCAGATCGGAATGCTGGCTGATCCAATCACCAAGTGCTCCATGAGAGAAACATTCGACAAATACGGCGTCAAAGAGTATGTCAACACAGCGCTGCAGGAAGTAAAAGAAAACGCCTTTGTTGTCAAAACACCAGATGGTGAAATCGTCGAAATCCCATTCGATTATGGTTTCAACTGCCTTGGCATGAGAGCCAACAATCCAATTCTGGGCAACCTGCAGGAAGCTTTCAAAGATACCGATGTTTATGTATATCCAATCGGCGACTCTGTAAGAGCCAGAAGAATTATGGAAGGAACCATGGACGGCCGTGCCATCCTGAACGTTCTGGAAAGCGAAGGCTTCCTGGATCTGGACGGAATCTCCGTTTAATTCCCTCCTCTGTAAAAACAACTGAAGCGGCCAGTTTGGGATCAGGCCGGCCGCTTATTCTTTAATTTATTCTGATCCATTGCCTCAAAACACAAATACACATTCAAATCATGCTGCTGGCTGCAGCAAAGAAGAAAGAAGGAAAATAGAATGCCAAACGTAAGTGGACATACCGAACTTGTAGGACTTATGGCGTATCCAATCCGCCACACTCAGTCTCCCACAACTCATAACCTGGCTTATGACAAAAATGGTGATGATGTCATCCAGCTGGCTTTCGAAGTAGACAACGATTCTTTGAAAGATGCCGTTCAGGCTATCCGTGCTTTGAAAATGCTGGGATCCAACATCTCCATGCCAAACAAAACCGTCGTTCACCAGTATCTGGATGAAGTTGATGATGCAGCTAAACTTTGCGGCGCCATCAACACCGTTGTAAATACACGGGATGCAGATGGAAACGTGACAGGCTACTTAAAAGGCTACAACACAGACGGTAAAGGTTACTGGAAAGGCCTCACAGAAGACGG
>JABUSF010000010.1:163923-164946 GCA_021443945.1 Ileibacterium sp. | reverse complement strand
TTGATTAGAAAATTTACTTTTTTTCCGGTGTAATACTTTCGGTATCTCTGGCAGGTTTTGTCCGGTTGGTTTTTGTTCTCTTTGTGAAAGGCCAGCACCAGCATCAGGCTGCAGGCCACCAGATATCCTGTCCAGGCAAGATTAAAGCCTTTGGTATACAGATTGTATCCAAAGAAGAGAGCTCCAAGTGCACCTGCCAATCCGAAGAAAATACGAATGGGAAGGGAAAGCTGTTTCTTGGAACGGTACAGTTTTTCAAAATCCTGCAGATCGTCGGCTTTGTAGGTGAATTCAGCCTGAAATGGTCCAGATGCACTCATAATCAATCTCTCTTTCTTCTAAACTTGATACTTATACGATTGTCTTCACGGTATGAATGATGTTGTCCGCACTCAGTCCGAATTCTTTTAAGAGTTCATTGGCAGGACCGGATTTTCCGAACACATCGTTGACTCCGATTTTCTTTAAAGGAACAGGGTATTTTTCGCAGATGACAGAAGCCACAGCATCTCCCAGTCCGCCGATGATGGAATGTTCTTCGACGGTTACGATTTTGCCGGTTTTTCTGGCAGCATTCAGAACCGCTTCTTCATCGAGAGGTTTGATGGTTCCCACGTTGAGCACCATCGCGTTGATTCCGTCTTCTTCCAGCGCTTTGGCAGCTTCAATTGCCTCAGGAACCATAATTCCGCAGGCCAGAATGGCTACATCGGTTCCGTCTTTGATCAGCTCTGCTTTTCCGATTTCAAAGCTGTAATCATCCTGATGGAATACTTCTGTAGCAGCTCTGCCGAAACGGATGTAAACAGGACCGTTCATTTCATAAGCGGCTTTGACCATCTGTTTTGCTTCTACGTCATCCGAAGGAACCATTACGGTCATTCCTGGAATGGAGCGCATCAGAGCGAAATCTTCGTTCATCTGATGGGAAGCCCCATCCTCACCAACGGAAATTCCGCCGTGCGTGGCACAGATTTTCACGTTCAAATGAGGGTAGCCAATGGTGTTTCGAACCATTTCGTA
>JABUSF010000010.1:154346-160788 GCA_021443945.1 Ileibacterium sp. | reverse complement strand
GCTCCCTGTTTCAGATCCAGCAGCACATCATGTTTATAGATCAGGGAAGCGTTGGTCAGATTTCCGGAATCCGGATAAATCTGAAGCCAAGGACTGTTGACAGCCTGAACGTAATACATGGCTTTCCAGACTGTATCCATAAAAGGGGTCTCCATCGTTTCAAAGCCAAGAACAATTCCTTTTGCAGCAGCCAGATCGGCTGCTTTTTTCAGGTTCTTCAGGAAGCGGGCACGGGTTTCCTGGGTTCCTTCTTCGTAATACACATCGTATCCGGCAAGCTGAATAATGCGCACACCCAGTTCTTCTGCAAGATCCAGTGCTTTTACCATAATATCCAGGCTTCGCTGTTCTTCTTTTTCGCTGCCAAATGGATATTTGCGGTGGCCGGAAAGACACATGCTTGTAATGGGGAATCCGATTTCTTTTTTAGCTTCCAGAATTTCCTGACGCTCAGGACTGCCGGCTTCCAGTCTGGCCAGACGCCAGTCTGTTTCGTCTACGCTGATTTCCAGAAAGTCATATCCGCATTCTTTTGCGAAGGAAAGTTTTTCTTTCCAGCTCAGATCGGACGGAATGGCTTTTTCGTAGAGACCAAGTGCATACTCTTTCATAATCTCCTCCGTTCAATCATTAAAAAGAACATAAAATCAGTTCTGTTTCTGCTTATATGTTCTATTTGTGATTTCTGATTCCACTATATATAAATGATTGAATATAAGCAATACCCAAAAATAAGAAAGTTTAAAAACGTTAAAATGCTAATTACGAACATTAAACGAACGTATAAAAGTGCGAAATTGCTCTTGTAACCGCTTGCGGTAATGTGCTATAACATAAGTGCAAACGAACAGGTTAGTTGTTGAAAGATGATTAACGAACATTAAAGCGAAAGTTTTTTGGAGGAGGAGAAAATGAGCAAAATTTCTGAAACAACTCGCGACAGCTGGATCAAAGCTACTTTCCCGGAATGGGGAACATGGCTGGTAGAAGACATCGAAAATGAAAAAGTTCCAGAAGGCAACGTAGCCATGTGGTGGCTTGGATGCACTGGAATGTGGATGAAAACTCCAGGCGATGCCAACATTACAATCGACCTCTGGACTGGAAACGGCAAACGCACCCATGGTGACGGTCAAATGAAACCAGGCCACCAGATGGCAAATATGTGCGGCGGCCGTCTCATGCAGCCAAACCTGAGAAATATTCCATTTGTATTCGATCCATTTGCATTCAAAAAAGTCGATGCCGTTCTGGCTACTCACTATCATCAGGATCATATGTCTCCGGAATGGGCAGCTCATGTGATCAACAGCGGCATGACCACCGTGGATGAAAACGGAAACGAAATTCCAGTACCGTTTATCGGCCCGGAAAAATCCGTTGAGCTTTGGAAAAAATGGGGCGTACCTGCTGAACGCTGCATTACTGTAAAACCTGGCGACTCCATCAAAATTAAAGATATGGAAATCATTGCCCTCGATTCCTTCGACAGAACCTGCCTGGTAACTACAGACGATACTTCTGAAAACAGAGAAGAGCTCACCGGCATCTGCCCGACAGACATGGATGAAAAAGCTGTAAACTACCTGATCAAAACTCCAGGCGGAAACATTTACCATTCCGGTGATTCCCACTATTCCATTTACTTTGCAAAACATGGCAAAGACTATCCAATCGATGTTGCTTTTGCTTCCTTTGGAGAAAACCCAGTGGGCATGCAGGACAAAATGACATCCGTAGACTGCCTGAGAATGGCAGAAGCTTTAAATGCAAAAGTTCTTGTTCCAATTCACTGGGATGTATGGACAAACTTCGCACCGGATCTGGAAGAAATCAGACTCCTTTGGGATTTCAAAAAAGACAGAAACGAATACAAGTTCCATCCATTCTTCTGGCAGGTCGGCGGCAAATACACCTATCCGGCAGACAAGGACAAAATGTATTTCCATCACAGAAGAGGATTTGAAGACTGCTTCGAACATCCTCAGAACATTCCATTCCGTTCTGCACTGTAAAAAGGAGAAAACATCATGGCGAATATTCTTGAAAAGATCGTTGAAAAGGGACATTTCAAATTTGTGGACGAAGTGCCATCCTGGCAGGAAGGCGTTCGCCTGAGTACCGAACCCCTGATTAAAACAGGGTATGTAACCGAAAACTACTACCAGCAGATTGTGGACTGCATCGAAAAGTATGGCCCATATGTCGTATTCGAACATGAAGTGGCTATGCCCCACACCACGGAAAACGCTGACGGTGTTTTGAATACCGGTGTCAGCTTCATGCGGATCAAAAAGCCGGTCAGCTTTGGATGCGACGAAGACGGCAATGACAAATCTGCAAGACTGTTCTTCACTCTGGCTGCTCAGAATCCGGAAGAACATATGTCCAACATTCAGTCCTTGATTGGCGTATTCACAAATGAGCCTTTGCTGGATGCTCTGATCGAAGCCGAAAGCGGACAGGATATCCTGGACGCTCTGGCTGCTAACCCATGTACTGAGTTTTAAATAATTTGGAAAGAGAGAGAATATGGAAATTTTAAATGCGGTTTGGACGTTCTTTGCTGACTACGTCCTGAAACAGGCCCCAATGATGATCGGGTTCCTGGTAATGCTCGGTTCGATTCTGCTGAAAAAGAAATGGTACGACACCATTGCCAGCACACTGAAAGCGATCATCGGTATGCTCATTCTGAATGCCGGATCTTCTGGTCTGACATCTACCTTCCGTCCAATTCTGGCTGGTTTAAGAGAAAGATTCCAGCTGCAGGCTGTTGTTATTGACCCATACTATGGCCAGAACGCAGTCACAGAAGGAATTATGGAAACGTTTGGGGTGGCTTTCTCCCATGCCATGACTCTTCTTCTGATCGCCTTTATCGTCAACATTCTGCTGGTCCGCTTCAACAAATGGACCAAATGCCGTGCTCTGTTCACAACCGGTCACGTACAGGTACAGCAGGCTGCCACAGCTTTCTGGCTGGTCCTGTTTGCCATGCCAATGCTTGCTTCTGAAGGAAACACAATTCTGATGCTGATTGTTATGTCTGTACTGCTGGGTGCCTATTGGGCGGTTGGATCCAACATGACCATCAAACCGATGCAGGAACTGACAGACGGTGCCGGATTCTGTATTGCTCATCAGCAGATGTTTGGCATTCGTTTCAACTACTGGCTGGCTTCCAAATTCTTTGCTGACAAAGACGGCAAGCCAAAAGGAAAGAAAGTCGGCGATATGGAACTGCCTGGCTTCTTCTCCATCTTCAATGAAAACATGGTATGTACAGCTGTTCTGATGCTGGTGTTCTTCGGAGCCATCATGGGAATCATTGGAAAAGACTACTTTGTAGCGCAGGAAGTTATTAAAGCAGACTACAACTTCGTATACTACTGCTTCACAACTTCTCTGAACTTCGCTGTATATCTGGCGATCCTGCAGCTTGGTGTTCGGACATTCGTTACAGAACTGACAGCTTCCTTCCGCGGTATTGCTGATAAACTGCTGCCAGCTTCCATTCCTGGTGTTGACTGTGCAGTCTGCTACGGTTTTGGTGACAGCAATGCGGTAACCTTCGGCTTCCTGGCTGGTCTGACAGGGCAGATCGTTGCAATTCTGACTCTGCTCTTCCTCAAGAGCCCTGTCATTATCATCTGCGGATTCGTTCCGGTATTCTTCGACAACGCTACCATCGGTCTGGTTGTCAACGAAAAAGGCGGTCTGAGAGCGACATTGATTCTTTGCTTCATCTCTGGTCTGTGCCAGGTATTCGGTTCTGCACTCATCGCTGGTCTGGTAGGACTTGCTCCATACGGCGGTTATCTTGGCATGTGGGACTGGGCAACTGTATGGCCTGCATTCGTAGTCGTAATCAAATACCTTTCCTGGGCTGGTGTGGCACTGGTTGCTGTTGGACTTCTGCTGCTCCCTCAGTGGGAATACCGTCAGGATCCAAAAGGCTACTTCCTGATCACAGAAGACTGGGACGAATACAAAAAGTACAAAGGCATTGCTTCCAACTATGAAGACGAGGAAGAATGGTCTGAATTTGCTTAATCAGTAAAATAAACGTACTAAAACTTTTCAAATAGACGTAAAATTTAATAAAAATCAAAATATTGATGTAAGAAAGTGAGAAAAAACAAATGGCTAAATTAGACAACAAAAAACTCATGGTT
The DNA here is from genome assembly GCA_021443945.1 of Ileibacterium sp. Classification (GTDB taxonomy): domain Bacteria; phylum Bacillota_I; class Bacilli_A; order Erysipelotrichales; family Erysipelotrichaceae; genus JABUSF01. The sequence goes on along the minus strand of JABUSF010000010.1, from coordinate 156,610 downwards.
TGCTGCGCAAACGGTGCCGGCTCCTCTTTAATGATGAAAATGACACTGGAAAAAGTTCTCAACAAACACAAAGTAAAACCTGCAACCGTTCATCACTGCGCCATCAGTGAAGGCAAATCAGCTGCTCCTGGATTCGATGTCGTTCTGTGCGCCAGAAACTTCGCAAAAATGTTTGCCGATGCTGAGAAAAAGGGAACCACTGTTATCGCATTAAAAAACATCATGTCTCCAGCTGAAATGGAAAAAGCCATGATGGAAAAAGGCTTGTTAGGCTAATTCACTGCAAACCGTTCATAAAAAGAACAGAAACGATCCTGTTTCTGTTCTTTTTTTAAAATAAATGTGCCATTTGAGATTTGTTAGGGTAGACTAATTTTGAAATGCAGTCTATCTCAGCAACAGGTGCTTTAGGAAAGGAGGCTGTGTAAAAATGAAGCGTGACCAGCAGACCATTGATTCCAGACATGCTGCCATGACTGCCCTTGTCAACGAGCGGCAGTCGATCAAAGTCGATGAACTGGCATCCTTGTTCGACGTATCTTTAATGACTGTCCGCAGAGACCTTCAGATCCTGGAAGACAAAGGACTTTTAAAAAGAATTCATGGCGGAGCAGAAAGCTTATCTGCGTCCGGCGGTTCTGCAAATGCTCTTGCCAATAATAAAATTATGATTTCCGCCTATATGGCTTCTTTAATCCAGAATGGAGACAGTCTGTTTATGAACGGCAGTCTGACTGCCCTGAACAGCCTGCTGTTTCTGGAAGGAAAAAACGTAAAAGTCATCACGAACAACGGAAAAGCGGTGGATATGGATTTTCCAGACAACATCAATATTCTTCTGACGGGAGGAATTTTAAAAGATCATATTATGGTAGGGGACTTTGCCATTCGCAATCTTCTTCAGTCCAGAGCGGACAAAGCCATTATTGGCTGCACCGGAATCTCACCGGCTGGCGAAATCATGTGTGCGGTTCCCAGTGAGCTTTCCGTCAACGAATTCATGCATTCCCATGCAAAAGAATATTTCATTGTGGTGGATTCCTCCAAAATTGGGCGGACCGGAACCTATGCCAGCGTTTCTCTGGAATCCAGCGGAACGATTATTACCGATGAAGAAGCAGACAGAAGCGTTCTTGAGCAGCTCAAAGCAAGGGGAATGAAGGTGATTACTGTCTCTCACGGACCCGATGGAATCGTGGGAACAGAACTGTAAACCGGATTTTGAGGATATTGATTTCATCAAGCAAGGGCGGGCTTTTTGTTCTTAAACCGAATAGTTACTGCCTGAAAAAAGAAGAAATATAACAAAGTGGTTTTTGTTACATGCTGCAAAAGCCACTTTTTTTACGGTTGAAATGGTCAAAGAGGCGGAAAAATGAATGCTTTTTCCAAAAAGTCAATAAAGATGCGTATTTAAATTATATAGGATTATAAATATTTTGAACGATTTAATAAATCAAATTAAACGTATGTTTAATCTATCGAAAATCGATGAAAAGCGCTTACTGTTTGGCAAAAACCTTTGAAAGAGTTTCGAGAAAGTAAAAAAGTGTAGTAATATTGTCAGTGTGAAAACGCTTGTGAGGAGGAAAAATAATTATGGATAACAAATTCGTCTATCTCTTTAACGAAGGCGACGCCAACATGCGTGAACTTTTAGGCGGCAAAGGCGCCAACCTTGCTGAAATGAGCAAGCTTGGCATGCCCGTACCAAATGGTTTCACCATCACAACCGAAGCCTGCAATAAATACTATGAAGACGGTGAAAGAATTCACGAAGATATTCAGGCTGAAATTCTGGAATATCTCGAAAAACTGGAAGCTGAAACTGGAAAGAAATTCGGAGACAAGGAAACCCCCCTGCTTGTATCCGTAAGATCCGGTGCCCGTGCATCCATGCCAGGTATGATGGATACCATCCTGAACCTGGGAATCAACGATGTTGTTGCTGCCACCATCGCTGAAAAATCAGACAACCCACGTTTTGCCTATGACTCCTACCGCCGTTTCATCCAGATGTTTGCGGATGTAGTAAAAGGCCTGAGCAAAAAACGTTTTGAAGAAATTATTGATGAAGTAAAAGCAGAAAAAGGCATTAAAGATGACCTTGACCTCACTGCAGAAGATATGCAGGAACTGGTTGCACGCTTCAAAGAATTCTATCGCGCAGAACTTGGAGAAGATTTCCCAACCGATCCAAGACAGCAGATGATGGAAGCCATCGAAGCTGTATTCAAATCCTGGAACAACGAACGTGCCATCTA
>JABUSF010000010.1:152445-153515 GCA_021443945.1 Ileibacterium sp. | reverse complement strand
GGCAACGTTTATGGCGAAGCCATTCCAACTGTACCAGCTGAAATTTCCGGCGATTTCGAACGCTTCATGGAATGGGCTGACAAAAACCGCCGCCTGCAGATCCGTACAAACGCTGACACTCCAAGAGATGCTGCTCAGGCTGTACGTTTCGGTGCAGAAGGCATCGGTCTGGTTCGTACAGAACATATGTTCTTTGACGGCGATAAGATCAAAGCCATCCGTGAAATGATCGTTGCAAAAACTCCAGAACAGATGGAAGCTGCGCTTGCAAAACTTGAACCAATGCAGCAGGCTGACTTCGAAGGAATCTACGAAGCCATGGAAGGCCGTCCAGTGACCATCCGTTACTTGGATCCACCTCTGCATGAATTCGTTCCAAACAAACCAGAAGAAATCGAAGATCTGGCAAAAGAAATGAACATTGATGTGGCTGAACTGAATGCCATTATCGACAGCCTGCATGAAGTGAACCCAATGATGGGACACCGCGGAAGCCGTCTAGCTGTTTCCAACGCTGGTATCGCCAGAATGCAGACAGAAGCAGTTATCCGTGCCGCTCTCAATATCAATAAAGCTCATCCAGACTGGAACATTGAACCAGAAATCATGCTGCCATTAATTGGCGATCTGAAAGAGCTGAAATATGTGAAGAAGATCGTAACTGACACAGCCGACAAGATTCTTGCGGAAGAAGGCAGTGACATGAAGTACCATGTTGGTACAATGATCGAAGTTCCAAGAGCTGCTCTGAAAGCCGGCGAACTGGCTGAAGAAGCTGAATTCTTCTCCTTCGGTACGAACGACTTAACACAGCTGACATTCGGTTTCTCCAGAGATGACGCTGGTAAATTCCTGCCGGAATACTATTCCGCCAAGATTTACGAAAACGATCCATTCGCTCGTCTTGACCAGGAAGGTGTTGGCGAACTGATTAAGATCGCAGCTGAAAGAGGACGCGCAACCCGTCCAAATCTGCACCTTGGTGTATGCGGTGAACACGGCGGTGACCCTGCATCCATTAAATTTGCAGACAGCGTAGGTCTGGACTATGTTTCCTGCTCTCCATTCCG
>JABUSF010000010.1:150783-152429 GCA_021443945.1 Ileibacterium sp. | reverse complement strand
TGGCCGCTGCTCAGGCAAACATTGAAAATTCCAAAAAGTAAACACTGAACTTAGATCGGGACTCATTGAGAATGAGTCCCTTTTTTTGAGTCAGCGAAACGGTTTGTTTCCTTCTTCTTTTTTAAAATAAGAAAGAAAGATGAGGGAAACCATGCCGCATGTAAATTTGAACAATGACTTGCTCTGGAGAATCCTGATTGCTCTTTTAGAGTTTGGAGCAGCTTCGCTGGCAGGCACAGTTTTAAAAAAGATCATCGGTGCTATGATCCAGAAAGCCAGAAACAAAGGAGTGCTGACCTTTTTTGCCTCCTTTATCAATATTTTCTGCAAAGTGCTCGGTTTGATCATTGCCTTAGATCAGCTAGGAGTCTCCATGAATCTGATCATTGGGGCTCTGTCTGCTTTGGGTGTGGGAATTTCACTGGCCCTGAAAGACAACATGGCTTCTGTAGCCAGCGGTATGCAGATTTTGCTGACAAAACCTTTCAAAGTGGGGGATTACATCAAGGTGGGCAAGCATGAAGGAAAAGTCGTCAGCATTGAAATGACATTTACCACTCTGATGACCCCGGGAAACCAGCAGATTGTGGTGCCCAACAATTCACTGATCACCAAGTCCATTACCAATTATTCCAATCAGCTCAATCGGAAAATTACCGTGGATTTTCCCTGTGATGTCCCAGACGTGGACAAATATCAGCTGATCCTGATGAAAGCAGCCCAAACCAGCCCTCTCGTATTAAAATCTCCTTTGCCCGTGGTTTCGATTCAGGCACTGGATCCAAAAGGCGCTGTCCTCCATTTGGAATGCTATACCGCCCATGATCACTACTCCGAATGCTACAGCCAGCTGATGAAAAACATTCATGAAATTACAATGAATCCAGCGGCCTATATTGATTTGCCAAAAAAGCAGCCTGCCGCTTCATCCGATGACAAAAGCCAAACCAAGAACTGACCAATCGGTCAGTTTTTTTCCGGTTTGGGAACTTGTCCCCTTTGAGCCGGTATAAAAACAATTGAAATTCCACTAAAATAAAAGCAGCACGATGAGAAGGGAAACAGATTATGAGAAATACAGAAATTACAGAACCTGTGCGGCTTCTGGACGATCAGGGCTTTGTAGAAACGCCTGGATTCGCCAAAAAGTATTTGTGGAATTACAACCGTAAAAATTTAAAAGCTTCCCATATACAGATGAAGGAATGGGACTACTACCTGGTGATGTGTGAAAACTTTGCCGCCGCTTTTACCATTTCAGATCTTGGTTATATCCGAATGGGGTCGGTTTCTTTTTTGGATTTCGAAACCAATGAGGACTATACAGGCACCGTTTTGGCCCACCCATCCCTCAGGTTTAAGATGCCCGATGAGCCGGATAAAGGAGTTTCAGAAATAAAAAGCGGTCCCCTGCATTTGCGCTTTGAATCGGGACCGAACGGAAAACATGTTTACTGTGTTTTCAAAAAATTTCATAACAACTGCGATTTTAAAGCGGATGTATGGTTCTCCGATTTGCCGGAAGAATCGATGAATATTGCCATTCCCTTTGAGGAAAAACACCGTTTTTATCTGAATCATAAAATGAACTGCATGCCCTGCACTGGAAAAGTGGTCTTTGACTGGCATGTTTACCGGTTTGATCC
>JABUSF010000010.1:148451-149938 GCA_021443945.1 Ileibacterium sp. | reverse complement strand
TTTTTTATCGATCACGGTGTGGGAGTTGTTATTGGAGAAACCTGCATCATCGGGGATGATGTCATGATTTATCAGGGAGTCACCCTTGGCGGAACCGGGAAAGTAGGAGGCAAGCGACACCCGACAGTGGAAGACAGAGTGATGGTTGGAGCCGGTGCCAAAATTATCGGCAACATTACCCTTGGCCATGATTCCAAAGTGGGAGCCGGTGCCATTGTCATTCGAAATGTGGATCCGTATGTAACTGTTGTGTCACCGCCTGCTTATCCAGTACGGGATAAGAGCATGAAAATGTCCAATCTCTGCATGGGCGGAAAGGAACGCTGGACCAGAGAAGAAGTGCAGGGAATTCAGAAAGGCAAAATATCTCTGGACAAGGCAAATATTGTCAACCGGTCCAAAAAGAAGGAAGAGAAAGAAGCATAATCAAAAAATCTTTTCTCTTTTCGACAAAATTGGAATATCATAAAACAGAGGTTTTGTTATGAAAATTCGTTTTAAAGATACTAAAGGCAATGATGTCACTTACGAACTGATTGAATCAGAAGCATCTCTGGAGCTGACCAGAATGCTGCCCATGACTGTGGAGATTCAGGATTTCCACAGCAACGAAAAAGGGTTCTGGTGCCCTAAAAAACTGAATGTCTTCGGTGCTCCACTGGCACCAGGCGGTCTGGAATCCTTGTGCTACTTTAAACCATGGAATCAGATTGTACTGTTCTACGGCGGATACTCCGAATATGAAGATCTGTATGAATTGGGAATGCCGGTTGCCGGACAGGGACAAGTCCGCAACTTAAAAGGGCAGGTTACCATCGAAAAGATTTTCTAATTCAATAGTTTTATCAATCTTTGGAAGGATCTGCCCTTCCTTTTTTCGTATAAGGAGCTGTCATGATCAATTATCACAACCCAGCTGTGAAAAAGCATTTGATGGAAGGAAACTTCGGATTGGAAAAGGAAAGTCTGAGGGTCACTTCCAAGGGAAATATGGCCCATACCCCCCATCCTTTTGAGGATCCGCATCTGGTACGGGATTTTTGCGAGAATCAGACAGAGATTAATACGGATGCTTATGACAGTGTCCAGGAAGCATTGAACGCCATGAAGGATCTGACAGCCCAGATTCAAATCAAGCTGGCTGAAATGGGCGAATATCTCTGGCCTTTTTCCAATCCGTCTCTGATTGTCAATGAAGAGGACATCCCAGTGGCTCATTATGAAACAGGATCAGATCCCCAAACCTACCGGGAGTATTTGTCCATGAAATATGGCCGGTACAGAATGACGCTTTCGGGCATTCACTACAACTTTTCCTTTTCCGATGCTCTTTTGAAAGCGGCTTTTGAAGATTCAGGATCTGAAGATTTTCAGGAATTTAAAAACAGTCTGTATTTGAATATGGCTTGGAAAATTGCGTCCAAAGGATGGCTGATCAACGCCCTGATTTGTGCTTCACCGGTGGTGGATGGTTCTTTCTTTGAAAA
>JABUSF010000010.1:144929-147986 GCA_021443945.1 Ileibacterium sp. | reverse complement strand
GCTGAAAAAATGCTGGCACAGATTCATGCTTTTTATGAAACAATCGATCCCAAAGCTTTGGGTGCTATTGAGTTTCAGCAGGCAAAACTGAACAACCCCAGAAAAAAGCGCTATGCCTGGAAAGTCCGCAACCAGTACGGAACCAATTATGTAAATAAAGGACTCAAACTGGCTGCCAAACGACAGCAGGAAGCGCTCCACATGAAGCAGGAAGGATGAAACAGGCTGTTTTGGTCAAAAAGCAGCCTTTTTTTTCGGCTTTTTAAAGACTATTGTTCCGAATAAGAAACGAATGAATTTATCGGATGCATTCCAATAGCTCTTCTATCGTTCCGATTTATAATGAGATTGCAGGGGCGGAATAATAGCCCTGCCTGGCTCTAGTCAGAAAGTTAAGGAATATGATGGTTGTCTGCCGCTTCAGGCAACGGGGCAGTTGAATGCCACAAAAAAAGCACGTCAAAACGATGTGCTTTTTTTGTGGTGATGGCTGCGGCTGGAAGAATTAATATCGGTAGGCATATTGGGCTGGGACAATCTCGGATCCAAAAGGCATCAAAGCCAGTTTGGCCATTTTAAAGCACTGCAGGCCAAAAGGAATCCCAATGATGGTGATGGATAGGATCAAGCCAGCTGCAGCGAAAAGCAGAGCCATTGGAAGTCCGGAAACAATTATCCAGACAATGTTCAGCAAAAAGGAACCAGCGCCCCCGTTGTTAACAACTTCTCTTCCAAAAGGACAAAGGGCAAGACTGGCAAATTTAAAGCATTGAATGCCGATGGGAAGTCCAAGAATGGTGATTGACCACAACAAACCGGAGAGGGTCCATCCAATGGCCATCCAAAGTCCGCAAAATAATAACCAAATGATATTTAAAAATGTTTTCATATATGACCTCCTGTTTTCAGAGTTGGATTTCTGATTACGTTTCTCATCATAAACAGTTGATCTTAAAGCCGATGAAACAATCACGAACCTTTTTCTAAAAAAAAGCGAAAAAAAGAAGGAGAAAAAAAGGATTCCGAAGAATCCAAAACAATCATACCGATGTTATTTGGAAACAATTCGGGATCCAAAAGGCATGAAGGCAAGTTTGGCAAACTTGAAGCACTGCAGGCCAAAGGGAATGCCGATCAGAGTGATGCACAATGCCACTCCATTGGCAATGGCTGCCAGAGCCAGAGGAATGCCGGAAACAATCACCCAGACAATGTTGAGCAGGAAGGAAACAGCTCCTCCTCCGTATTCAATCTGTTTGCCAAAAGGGAAAGCGGCAAATTTGGCAAATTTGAAACACTGGGTTCCGACAGGAATTCCAACAATGGTGATGCACCATAATACGCCGGCTGCAGCCCAGCACAGCCACTGCCAGAATCCGCAGACGAGAAACCATATAATATTCATGATAAGACTCATATACTCTCCTTTTTTGACGGCTGTTTCACGGGATATAATGAAGCCGTCGATGCAAATACAGCACAATCGTTGTAACATAATACAATCGGCTCTTACAGAAAAACGCTTTATTCAAAAGAATTTAGAAAAAGTTTAGAAACAAATGCTTAAAATGATATGAAACCTTTTTGGCTGAAACAGAGAGGGAGGTGGAAGAATGGTGAATTTCAAAATGGGTACAGATTTCAAACTGCTCAACAGGCAGAAACCGGATTACGAGAATGAAATCATACATCTGATTCATTCCGAAACCGATTTAAAAGTGCTTCGCAAAAAGCTCAAAGAATACCATGCTTCTGACTTGGCGGATGCTTTTGAGCAGATCCCAGAAGAGGAATGGGACCGTTTTTCCAGAATTCTGCAGACCGATGAAATATCGGATATTCTTGAATACATGGAGCCGGAGATTCAGGCCAGATACCTTGGAAAAATAAACATCCGCAAAGCCATTGCCATCATCAATGGAATGGAATCCGATAAGGCCGCTGATGTGCTTCGAAAAATCAGTCCCACCAAACGGGAAGTGATTCTGGAACTCATTGAACCGGAGATCCGTTCCAGCATTGATACAATTTACCTGTACGGGGATGACGAAATCGGTTCAAAAATGACCACCAATTTCATCAGCATCACCCAGGGGCTGGATCTGCGGAAAGCTTTGAATGAAGTCGTCCGCCAGGCAGCTGACAACGACAATCTTCAGATCATCTATGTACGGGATGAAAACGGGATGTATTATGGCGCAATTATGCTCAAGGATCTTTTTGTCTCCAAACCGGGAACTCCTCTTGAAGAGCTGATCAGTACAAACTATCCCTTTGTCTATGCCAATGAGCTCATTGATCATGTCATTGAGGATCTGAAAGACTACAACGCAGACTCCATTCCGGTTTTAGACAATGACAATACAATTCTTGGAATCATTACCGCGCAGGACCTTCTGGAAGTGCTGGACGAAGAAATGTCGGAAGACTATGCAAAGTTTGCCGGTCTGTCTGCCAAGGAAGATTTGGAAGAAACCGTATTCGCTTCCAGCCGCAAGCGTCTGCCATGGCTTCTTTTGCTGCTGTTTCTGGGACTGATGGTTTCCACAGTGGTTTCCATGTTTGAAGCTGTAGTGATGCAGCTGACCATTGTGATGGCCTTCCAGTCTTTGATTCTGGATATGGCCGGAAACGTGGGAACGCAGTCGCTGGGTGTGACCATCCGGGTGCTCATGGATGACAGTCTGACGGGAAAACAAAAGTTTCAGCTGGTGACCAAGGAAGTCAAAGTGGGCTTTGTCAACGGACTGATCATTGGTCTGATGGCTTTAGTCTGTCTGGGAGTTTACATTCACCTGGCTAAAAATTACGACTGGTTTCAGGCCTTTGCCATTTCCATCTGCATCGGCTGCGCTCTCTTGATCTCCATGGTGATTTCTTCTTTGACAGGAACCTTCATTCCCATTTTCTTTAAGGACATCGGGGTTGACCCTGCTGTGGCCAGCGGACCGCTGATTACAACGGTCAACGATATGATCGGTGTGGTTACCTATTATGGCCTGGCTTGGATTTTTTTGATCCAAATGCTGCATTTCTGATTGCTGCGCTCTGCTTTAC
>JABUSF010000010.1:138342-144218 GCA_021443945.1 Ileibacterium sp. | reverse complement strand
GATCAGCTGAACAGCCTTCCTCTGACACAGGACTCCCCGTCTGCTGTCCATACAGAAAGTCCAGTCCAAAAGAAAGAAGCGGGAAAGATCAGTCTGGTCTGCATGATTTCCCTTTGCACCTATTCACTGGCTGTCTGCTGTTTAACCAGCTACACCCAGCATTTTCCGGGTTATGTGGAAAGTCTTGGCTATTCAACGACGGTGGGAGCAGGCCTTCTTTCCGCGGCAATGGTCGGAAACGTTCTGTCCAAACTGACCATAGGAGCCGTTTCGGATAAAGTGGGGAAGGTAAAAGCCGTTCTGGTGATGGTGGCCGCTATGGCAGCCGGGCTGTTTCTGGTGGTCTATGGCTCCGGATCCATCCTTCTGACCACCGGTGCCTTTCTGTTCGGAGCCTGCTACTCGGTCGGTGCGGTGGGAATCGTTTTGCTCACCCAGCATTTTTTCGGTCTGGACAATTACAACCGGGTGTATCCCACGGTGATGATGGCTGGAAATCTGGGGGCAGCCGGATCGCTGACGGTGATTGGCTGGATTTACGATTTCGCAGGCAGTTATATGGGTGCCTTCTGGATTGCCTTTGCATTGATCGTGATTTCGGCATCCTGCATCTGGATCTGCATGAAAACATCCTGGGAACTGAAAATGAAGCATTCGCCAAATCAGGTTTTGCAGGAAACCCATTCTTAATCGGCAAATGAAAACAGCATTCCTGACCATCGATGATGGAGGGAATGCTGTTTTTGCAGTTGGGGGACAGGATCTGATTCGAAAGGCTACAGACGGCTTTTAAAGTCGTAGTAGCTGAACTGACGTATGGGTTTCAGTTCTCCTTCTTTTGTGTAGCGGTACTGGCCAGGAAGAGGCATGCCGTTGAAGGTATTGTTTTTGCACATGGTATATATGGCCATATCGCCAAACAGCAGCAAGTCATTTTCCTTCAAAGGAGCGGAAAAGTCATAGTCTCCAATGACATCTCCAGCCAGACAGGTTGGCCCTCCAAGCCGGAAGGAACAGGGACCCTGGATCTGTTCCTGATACAGAGGAGGCCGGTATGGCATTTCCAGCACATCCGGCATATGACAGGCAGCACTGGCATCCAGAATGGCGGTTTGAATCCCGCTGTTTTCGGTGAAATCCAAAACCCGGCTGGCTAAATAACCAGCGTTCAGAGCCACCGCTTCGCCCGGTTCCAGATAGACCTGGACATTCCATTTTTCTTTGGCTTCGACAAGAATCTGCTTGAGAAGATCCCGGTTGTAATTGGTGCGGGTGATATGGTGTCCGCCGCCCATATTCAGCCATTTCATGGCAGGAAGAAGATCCCCGAATTTCTCTTCCACTGCCTGCAGGGTCGTGGCCAGATCGGCAGCATCCTGCTGGCAAAGGGTGTGAAAATGGAGCCCATCCAGCAGGCGGAATGTCTGTTCATCCATTTGGCGGTCGAACACTTCTCTTGTCACGCCGAGCCGGCTTCCGGGCGCGCAGGGATCATAAATGGCATGACCTTCCTGGGTGGAGCATTCCGGATTGATTCGCAGACCAATGCTTTTTTTGGCCTCTTTGGCCATGGGGCCAAACTTTTTCAGCTGGCTGATGGTATTGAAAACAATGTGGTCCGCATACGCCAGCAGTTCCACAAACTCCTCCTGGCGGTAGGCTCCGCAAAAGACATGAACTTCCTTGTTTGGCATCTCCCATTTGCCAAGCCGGGCTTCATACACCCCGCTGGCCTCTGTGCCGGCCAGATAGTTGGACAGCAGCGGGTACAAGGCGAAGTTGGAAAAAGCTTTCTGAGCCAGCAGGATTCTGCAGCCGGTTTGATCCTGAATGTCTTTTAAAATCTGCCCGTTTCTTTCCAGCATGGCTTCGTCAATGATGTAGCAGGGAGTGGAAATCTCATCCAGATGGTTCAGCAGCTGCTCGTCCACATTGGAAAAGATTTCAGATGGCTTCATTTCTTCCATTGCCGTTTAGTCCACCAGCACAGGGCTGAAGTTTTCGCTTCTGGGCAGTCCGTATTTGTCCAGAGCATCCAGGAATGGATCCGGGTCGAATTCTTCCACGGTATGGACGCCTGTCTGATTCCACTGACCGCTCAGCAGCATCAGCGCTCCGCACATGGCCGGAACACCAGTGGTGTAACTGATGGCCTGGCTTTCCACTTCTTTGTACGCTTCCTGATGATCACAAATGTTGTAAATGTAGTAGCTCTTTTCCTGACCGTCTTTGCGTCCGGTAAAAATGCAGCCGATGTTTGTTTTGCCATGGGTTCTTGGTCCCAGGCTGGCCGGATCCGGAAGGAGTTCTTTCAAAAATTTAATGGGAACAATTTCTTTGCCCTCAAACAGGACAGGATCGGTCCGGAGCATGCCTACATTTTCCAGACAGCGCATATGATCCAGATAGCTCTGCCCAAAGGTCATGAAAAAGCGGATCCGTTTGGCTTCCGGAATATTAACCTGCAGGGATTCGATTTCTTCATGATGGAGAAGATACATATCTTTCTGACCCACCTGATCAAAGTTGTATTCCCGCTTGATGGACATGGCTGGAATTTCCACCCATTTTCCATTTTCCATATAACTGCCGGGAGCGGAGACTTCCCGCAGGTTGACTTCCGGATTGAAGTTGGTGGCAAAGGCATACCCGTGATCCCCTCCGTTGCAGTCCAGAATATCGATGGTGTCGATTTCATCAAAGTGGTGCTTTTTGGCATGGGCGCAGTAGGCCTGGGTTACACCGGGATCAAAACCGCATCCCAGCAGAGCCGTCAGGCCGGCTTTTTCAAAACGGTCCTGGTAGTCCCATTGCCAGGAGTAATCAAAATAGGCGGAAAAGCCTTTTTCTTTGCAGCGCTTTTCATAAATGGCCCGCCACTGGGGGTCTTCTGTATCTTCCGGTTCGTAGTTGGCGGTATCCATATAGTTGACACCGCAAGCCAGACAGGCATCCATAATGGTCAGATCCTGATAGGGAAGAGCGATGTTCATCACCAGATCCGGCTGATAGTCCTGAATCAGATCAATCACCTGACTGACATCGTCGGCATCCACCTGGGCGGTGGTGATCTTTGTTTCTGTTTTTCCTTCCAGGGCTTCTTTTAATTTGTCACATTTTTCCTTTGTTCTGGATGCAATGCAGATTTCACTGAACACTTCAGGAATCTGACAGCATTTCCGGATGGCTACCTGGGCAACCCCTCCGCATCCGATGATTAAAACTCTGCTCATATTTACTCCTCTTACTTTCGTTCCTTTTATTTTTATTTTTTACAGGTTCACTTTTGAATCCTGCCGGCTGCGGCAAATAGCTAAAAGAAGCTCTCTGACCACTTTGCAGGCAGCAGCAGTGGATGCTCCGCTGGCATCCAGCATGGGGGCCAGTTCATTGACATCGGCACCCACAATTTTTGTTTTGGCGGTTTCCAGAATGGCGGCCAGCAGGTCATTGAAACTTACACCGCCCGCTTCCGGCGTCCCCGTACCGCAAAATATGGATGGATCCAGGCAGTCCAGATCGATGGTGAAATAGACAGGCACTTGCTGCTCAGCCAGCCGGCTGACCGTTTGGCGCAGCCCTGAAAAGTCAAATTTATGCATACAGGTATGCTGGCTGGCAAATTCAAATTCTGAGCGTTCTCCGCTTCGGATACAGAACTGGTGGATTTTTCCATCGCCGATCAGATCATGAATCCTGCGCAGCACACACGCATGACTGAGCTTTGCGCCCAGATAGTCGTCTCTTAAATCGGCGTGGGCATCAAAATGAATGACCTGCACGTCTGGATATTGTTCCAGGACAGCTTTAAAAGCACCTAACGTTACCAAATGCTCCCCGCCGGTCATGACGGGAATTTTGCCGTCTCTGACAATCTGACGGGTAAAATCTTCAATGTCCTGCAAGGCAGCCTGACTGCTTCCAAAACAAAGCTCCAAATCCCCGGCATCAAAAATGGATGCATCGGTTAAATCCAGGTTTTGATAAGGACTCCATGTTTCCAGACCGAAGCTTTCATGCCGAATGGCAGATGGGCCGAAACGTGCCCCCGGGCGGTAACTGGTGGTGCTGTCAAAAGGGGCTCCGAACAGGACCAGGCCGGCACTTTTATAATCGGACTCACAGCCGATAAACGTTTCGATGTTTGGCTTCATCCTTCCACCTCCAGAAGCATCCGCTCCAAAAAGGCGGGAAGGTAAAAGCAGCCGATGTGCAGCTTGGGTGTGTAGTAATCCGTTTTCAGATGTCTGGACTGCCACAGTTCGGGCTTGAAGTCATCAATCGGATGGTATTTCTTGCTGGCAAAGCCAAACAGCCAGTATCCGGCTGCATAGGTCGGAATATGAGCCTGATACACCCGGCTGATGGGGAAGGTGCTGGCAATGCGCTGATGACTTCTGGTCATGGCCTGGGCATCATGCTGAAAAAAAGGACTGCCCTGCTGGTTGACCATAATGCCGTCACTTCGAAGAGCGTTGTAGCAAATCCCGTAAAACTCTCTTGTAAAGTAGCCTTCCAGCGGTCCAAAGGGATCCATGGAATCCACGATGATCAAATCGTAGGCGCAATGGCATTTGCGGATGAAGCGAAGGGCGTTGTCATAAAAAATATGAACCCGTTCATCGTCCAGCTTGGAGGCGTTTTCCGGAAGGTAGATCCGGCAGGCTTCAATGACCTGACTGTCCATTTCCACCAGATCGATTTTTTCAATGGAGGAGTAGCGGGTCAGTTCTTTGACCACTCCGCCGTCCCCGGCGCCGATGACCAGAACGTCCCGTATATCCGGGTGAACGGACATGGGAACATGGACGATCATTTCGTCATAGATAAATTCATCCCGCTCGGTAAGCATGACATTGCCGTCCAGCGCCAGAACCCGTCCGAAAGCTTTGGAGTCAAAGATGTCAATTTGCTGGTAATTGCTTTTCTGGGAATACAAATGCCGGTTGACGGCCATGCTGTGACGAACGTCCGGTGCATGGTATTCACTGAACCATAAATCCATATCAGTCATCTCCTTCCAATACGTTGATGTATTCAATGTCTGCATCTTCCGGGCCGGTTAAGGAACAGCCCTTTTCTTTTGCAAACTCAATGTAGTCGATAATATCCTTTGTGATTCGCTCCCCCGGGGCCAGAATGGGAATCCCCGGCGGATAGCACATGACAAACTCGGAACAGACTTTGCCGGTGCTTTCTTTTAAAGGAAGGCTGATTTTGGAAGCATAAAACGCTTCCTGAGGACTTTTGACCACTTCAGGACTTAAATATTCCTGGGAAAGGAGGCCGCTGCTGCTTTTCTGATACCGTCTTCGAATTTCAGCCAGGGCACTGACCAGCCGTTCCAGCTCCTGAATCCGGTCTCCAATGGACAGGTAGGCCAGAATGTTTCCAATGTCTCCAAATTCGATTTGGATGTCATATTCGTCCCGCAGAATGTCATAGACCTCAATGCCTGCCAGTCCAATGTCCCGGGTGTGAATGGACAGCTTTGTGGGGTCAAAATCGTAAATGGAATCTCCGTTGATCAGCTCTTTTCCAAAGGCGTAATATCCGCCGATGGCGTTGATTTCCTGACGGGCATAGTCCGCCATTTCAGATACCTTGGAAAACACCTGGATGCCGTTGCGCACCAGATTGCGGCGGCTGAGATCCAGACTGGACATTAAAAGATAGCTTCCGGATGTGGTCTGGGTCAGGTTGATGATCTGACGGACATATCCGTAGTTAATCTTTTTGCCTGTGAGAAGAAAGCTGGACTGGGTCAGGCTTCCGCCGCTTTTATGCATGGAAACAGAGGCCATATCCGCACCTGCGGCCATGGCGCTTTTGGGCATATTTTCCCCAAAGTAAAAGTGCGTTCCATGGGCTTCATC
>JABUSF010000010.1:133683-137043 GCA_021443945.1 Ileibacterium sp. | reverse complement strand
CCCATTAAATAGCGGTCGCATTCTCTGGCGCACTCTTTTCCCTGAGCGATGGCCCAGACCACCAGAGACTGGCCTCTTTTGCAGTCCCCGCAGACAAAGAGTCCATCTTCTTTTGTCTGATAGGAGTTTTCACGGACAGCGGCTGTTCCTCTTGGGGTACGCTCCAGCCCAAAGTGTTCTGCAAGACCATCTTCCATACCGGTAAAGCCGGCGGCAATGATAAGCAGGTCACACTTCAGGGTTTTTTCCGTGCCGGCAGCGGGTTTAAAACCTGGTGCCAGCTGTACAGTTTCGATGGCGCAGAGCTTTCCGTTCTTTTCCTGACAGCCGGTGACAGTGGTGGAAAAGAGTCTTGGATCTTTTCCAAAGACTTCCTTGGCTTCCAGCTGTCCATAGTCATATTTGATGACTTTGGGCCATTCCGGCCATGGATTGTCAGCGGTTCTTTCTTGAGGCGGCTGGGGCATCATTTCCAGCTGAACGACGGATTTGGCGTGCTGACGCAGGGCTGTTGCGATACAGTCATTTCCCGTATCCCCGCCTCCAACAATGACCACGTTTTTATTTTTCGCCGTCACTTTCGGTTTGCTGCCGTCCAGCAGGGCTTTGGTAGCCTGAGTCAAGTAATCCACAGCGAATACAATTCCGTTGTCCGGACGGTTTTCCAGGTTCAGATCCCGTGCTTTTTTGGCTCCTGCCGCAATGACGATGGCATCAAACCGTTCCTGCAGTTCCTGTTTGGAAAGATCCTTTCCTGCTTCTGTATCACAGACAAATTCCACGCCTTCCGCTTTCATCAGATCGATGCGCCGGTCAATGACAGACTTATCCAGCTTCATGTTGGGAATGCCAAACATCAGCAGGCCCCCTGGAGCACTCTCCCGTTCAAAAACGGTGACCTGATGACCCCGCTGATTGAGCATGTGTGCCGCGGCCAGTCCGGCTGGACCGGATCCAATGACAGCGACGGTTTTGCCGGAACGGTTTTCTGGAATGACAGGCTGCATCCAGCCTCTGTCAAATCCGTTTTCAATGATGTAGTTCTCGTTGTCATGAATGGCGGTGGGTGAAGAATCAATTCCGTTCAGACATGCTTTTTCACAAAGAGCAGGGCAGACGCGGCTGGTGAATTCCGGAAAGGGATTGGTTTTCAGAAGGCGCTTGAGGGCGTATTCATCGTTGCCGCAGGCAATTTCCTCGTTCCATTCCGGAATCAGATTGTGCAAAGGACAGCCCGTGACCATTCCTTTCAGCTCAATGGCGGACTGGCAATAGGGAACGCCGCAGTGCATGCAGCGCTTTGCCTGTTCCAGTCTTTTTTCATATTCCAGCGGCTTATGAAATTCATCCCAGCTTTTCAGCCGTTCACTGGCAGTAAGAGTGTAGTTTTCTTCTCTCTGATTTTGCAGAAATCCAAATTTTGACATGAGCAGTTCCTCCTTACTGCGGGTGAGCCATTCTGAAGGCTTTCAGACTGGCCTGTTCACTGGAATACCCTTTGTCTTCCAGAATTTTGATCTCTTTCTTCATCTTCTTGAAGTCATGAGGAATGATCTTTTTAAAATGGGGCAGATAGTCTTCGTAATGATCCAGAATCTCCATAGCAAGATCGCTTCCGGTGGCCTGGAAATGTTCGCTTAAAATCTGCTGCAGCATTTCCACATCCTGTTTGCTTTCCACGGCTTCCATGGCTGCCAAATCTTTGTTGATGGATTTGTACAGGTCGTGTTCGGTATCCAGAACATAAGCAATCCCACCGGACATACCCGCTGCAAAGTTTTTGCCTACAGGGCCTAAAATGACCGCATATCCGCCGGTCATATATTCAAGACCGTGATCACCGCAGCCTTCGGCAACGGCGGTTGCCCCGGAATTTCGAACACAGAAGCGTTCTCCGGCTTTTCCGCGGATAAAGGCTTTTCCGCCGGTAGCACCATATAAGGCAACATTTCCGATGATGACATTTTCTTTGGGATCAAAGACTGATTTTTTGTCCGGGTAAATAATGAGCTTGCCTCCGGAGAGTCCTTTTCCGAAATAGTCGTTGGCATCTCCCTGGCAGACCATGGTCAGTCCGCTGGGAATGAAGGCTCCAAAACTCTGACCGGCACCGCCGATGCAGTTGATTCGGTAAGTGTCTTCTTCCAGATCGGTGCCGAACCGTTTGGTAATCTCACTTCCAAGAATGGTTCCCAGGGTTCTGTCGGTAGAGGAAATGTGAACGGTTTCCTCATGGGGCTGATTCAGATCCATGTAAGGCTTAAAGGCCGGATACAGAACGGAAAGATCCAGCGTGTTTTCCAGCTTGAAGTCATAGGACTGATCGTCCCTGTGACAAACCGGTTCGATGCCGTTCAGCAGTTCATCCAGGCCAAGAGCAGCTGCTCTTGGGTGATTGGTTCTGACTTTGAGCAGTTCAGCATGGCCTACCATTTCCTCCACGGTTCTGAACCCAAGTTCAGCCATGATTTCCCGAAGTTCCTGAGCCATAAACAGCATAAAGTTCATGACGTATTCCGGTTTGCCTTTAAAACGCTTGCGAAGCTCTTCGTTTTGCGTAGCCACGCCGAAAGGACAGGTATCCAGATTGCATACGCGCATCATCCGGCAGCCCATGGTTACCAGGGGAGCGGTGGCAAAGCCGAATTCTTCCGCACCCAGCAGGCAGGCGATGGCAACATCTTTTCCGGACATGAGTTTTCCGTCGGTTTCCACAATAACGCGCTCCCTTAATCCGTTTTCAATCAGGGAGCGGTGGGTCTGCATCAAACCAAGTTCCCAGGGAAGTCCGGCATGATGAATGGAACTTTGACCAGCAGCTCCTGTGCCTCCGTCGTATCCGGAGATCAGAATAACTTTCGCACCGGCTTTGGCCACCCCGCAGGCAACCGTTCCGACACCGTTTTCAGAGCACAGCTTGACGGAGATGCGGGCATCCCGGTTGGCGTTTTTCAAATCGTAAATCAGCTGGGCCAGATCTTCGATGGAATAAATGTCGTGATGAGGCGGAGGGCTGATCAGGGTGACCCCGGTTGTGGAACAGCGGGTTTTGGCAATCCACGGGTATACTTTGGCTCCAGGCAAATGTCCGCCCTCACCGGGTTTGGCTCCCTGGGCCATTTTGATCTGGATTTCTTTGGCAGAAACCAGATATTCACTGGTGACTCCAAATCGTCCGGAAGCAACCTGTTTAATGGCAGAGTTCTTTTCTGTGCCGAACCGTTCCGGACGTTCGCCGCCTTCACCGGAGTTGGATTTGCCTCCCAGGCGGTTCATGGCAATGGCCATGCATTCATGAGCTTCCTGTGAAATGGAGCCATAACTCATGGCACCTGTTTTAAAGCGTTTGACAATGCTGTC
>JABUSF010000010.1:131962-133092 GCA_021443945.1 Ileibacterium sp. | reverse complement strand
CCGCTTTCCAGCAGAATGGACATGGCGGTCTTCTTTTTGGTGCGGACCAGATGCTGCTCCAGAGCGGATACGGCCAGAAGACTTGGAATGGCCATGTGGCTTTCATCCACGCCCAGATCCGACAGAATCAGAATGTTTTTGCCGTTGCGGTAGGCCCGGTCGCATTCAATGAACAGCTGATCCAGAGCATCCTTTAAAGGCATGCCTCGATAAAACAGCAGAGAAATCACATGAGGGTGGAATCCGGGACGGTCCATATTCTTGATTTTGTTCATATCCCGGCCATCCAGAATGGGATGAGCCACTTCCAGAACGGAGCAGTTGCTGCTCTTTTCCTCCAGCAGATTTCCTGAGCTTCCAATATATACGGTGGTGTCGGTGACCACTTTTTCTCTTAAAGAGTCAATGGGCGGATTGGTCACCTGTGCAAACAGCTGTTTGAAGTAGTTGAACAGGGAAGGATGCAGCTTGGAAAGCACAGCCACCGGAATGTCTGTTCCCATAGAGGCGGTCGGTTCGCTGCGGTTTTTGGCCATGGGCAGAATCTGGTCTTTCACATCTTCAAAGGTATAGCCAAATACCCGGTACAGACGGTCTCTGTCTTTCTGGTCGTGCATTCTTGGCTTATGATCGACGGCCGGAAGATCCTTCAGCTGCAGAAGCTTCAAATTCAGCCATTCTCCATAAGGCTGCTGGGCAGCATATTCCTTTTTGAGGCGGGCATCGTCCACGATTTCTTTTTTCACCGTATCAATCAGCAGCATTTTGCCTGGTTCCAGACGGCGTTTGGAAACAATGTTTTCGGCGGGAATGTCCAGAACACCCACTTCCGAAGAAAGAATCACCTGTCCGTCTTTTGTAATGTAATAGCGGCCTGGTCTCAAACCGTTGCGGTCCAGAAGAGCCCCGCATTTTTCGCCGTCCGAAAACAGGATAGCTGCAGGACCGTCCCAGGGTTCCATCATGGTGGCGTAGTAATGGTAGAAATCCTTCTTTTCAGAATCCATGGGAACATGTTTCCAGGGTTCTGGAATGGCAATCATCACCGCTTTGGCCAGATCCATTCCGTTCATCATGAGAAATTCCAGGGTGTTGTCCAGCATGGCAGAATCCGATCCGTTGGCATTGAT
>JABUSF010000010.1:128445-131628 GCA_021443945.1 Ileibacterium sp. | reverse complement strand
ACGTCTTTCGAAGTCCAGGCCGGCTGGAACATCTTCCGGCTTTTCAATAAATGCCTGCCAGATGTCCGGCATGCAGTCCCGGGCTGCTTTGCCAAGAATTTCCGGTTTGACGGGGACTTTTCTCCATCCCAGAAAACGGCATCCTTCTTTTTTTACAATGGTTTCAAACAGTTTTTTGGCCTGGTTTCGTTTGAGCTCATCCTGCTCAAAGAAAAACATACCGGCGGCAAATGTCCCTTTTTCCTTTAATTCCAGACCTTCTCTGGCTGCAGCTTTTCTGAAAAATTCCGGGCAGAGCTGAACAAGAATCCCTACTCCATCACCCACTTCACCGGTGGCATCCTTGCCGGCCCGGTGTTCGAGCTTTTCTACGATATGGAGAGCTTTGTCCAGAACATCAAAACTGGGCGTGCCGTCAATTTGAACAACAGCACCAATTCCGCATGCATCGTGTTCCTGCAAGTTGTAGTCGTAAATCATCATTGGCTCCCTTCCTGCTGTTTTGACAGCTATTGTCCGCTGGCGCCGTAGTTGGAAAGATAGCGTGCGGACGGATCGTTCACGTCGCAGCCTTCCCATTTCTTGTTGGGCATCCAGAAATCCGCAACCATTTCAGACTGGCCGGGATAGTACTTTTCAAAAATTTCCCTGTACAGCAGACTTTCTTTGGTAAATGGCTGTGCATGGGAATACTGATGGCGTTTGGTTTCAAATTCCTGATCGGTGTACGTTTCTTCCGCCAGCTGCTTGAGATCGTCTGCCATGGAATGGCCGACGGCATCGGAGAAGGCGGCTTTCTCACGCATGAGAATGGATTCCGGCAGCAGATCATCCTTTTCAAAGGCATGGCGCAGCAGGTATTTTCCAATTCCGTAGGTGTTCATTTTGATAGCCGGATCAATGCTCATTACATAGCTGACAAATTCCTTGTCTCCAAAAGGAACTCTGGCTTCCATGGAGTGAGTGGAAATGCAGCGGTCGGCCCGCAGAACGTCATACATATAGATTTCACGAATTCGTTTGGCGCTTTCCTTCTGGAATTCTTCCGGCGTCGGGGCAAAGTCCGTGTATTTGTATCCGAACAGTTCATCAGAGATTTCTCCGGTCAGAAGCACCCGGATATCGCTGATCTCTTTGATCTTTTTGCAGATGAGATACATCCCCATGCTGGCGCGGATGGTAGTGATGTCATAGGTGGCCAGTTCTGCAATGACTTCTTCCAGAGAACTGAGCACTTCTTCTTTGGACATGAACAGTTCATGATGATTGGATCCCATATATTCAGCGGCCTCTTTGGCGTACTTTAAGTCGATGGCATCTTTTTCCATTCCAATGGCAAAGGTTTCAATGGGTGTATCCTGCAGTTTTGCTGCAATGGCACAAACAAGAGAGGAATCCAGACCGCCGGAAAGAAGGAAGCCCACTTTGGCATCCGAGTCCATTCTTTTCTTCACTGCATTGACAAGCCGGTCACGGATGCCCTCGCAAATCACATCCACATTTTTTTCCGGAAGAACTTCTTCACACTTGCTCAAATCGAGATAGCAGACAAATTTGCCTTCTTTGTAATAGTGTCCTGGAGGAAAGGGAATAATTTTGCGGCAGATTCCGCTCAGATTTTTGGCTTCCGAAGCAAATACGATGTTTCCTTTTTTGTCGTATCCATAAAACAGCGGACGAATTCCCATAGGGTCTCTGGCGGCAACGAAGGAATTAATTTTGGCATCGTACAGAACGCAGGCATACTCTGCATCCAGCATTCCAAACATGGCGGTTCCATATTCTTCATACAGGGGAAGCAGAATTTCGCAGTCTGAATCGGACTGGAAGGTGTAGCCTTTTTGAATCAGGCTTTCCTTCAGTGTCCTGAACAGATAGATTTCTCCGTTGCAGACCAGGGCATTGTCTTTCAAAGTGAAAGGCTGCATGCCCTGCGGGGTGAGTCCCATAATGGCCAGGCGCTGAAATCCCAGAATCCCTGCCTTGGTCAGCAGCAGACGCTGATCATCCGGACCGCGGCTGACGGTGCATTCCAAGTGTCTGCTGACGGTTTCCATCGATACGTATGGGGACTGATAGCCAAAAATCGTACACATAACAAATTCCTCCAGTTCAATTCTTTCGATTTTTTGAGTATAAAGCGCCGGACGAAAGGCTCACTTTTCGTCCGGCAGAAAGCTGCGGTTATTGAATTCCAAACAGAAGCTTTCCGTATGTCGGGAACGGCCATGCAGAAGATTCTGTAATTTCTTCCAGTTCATCGCATGGTTCTCTTAAAGCGTCCATATCCGGCAGAATGGAGTCTCTGACGAAGAAGGCTTTCTGTTCAAAGTCATCCATGGCATGCAGGATGGCGGTATCGCTTTCCAGCTTTTTGAGAGCCTGATAGGCTTTCTGCAGAAGGGCAGCGCTGTCTTTTAAGGTTTCTGTTTCGTAATCAGCTTCCAGATCCGGGAAGATTTCTTTTTTGGCCTTGAGCGTTTCAGCCAGGTCTTTCTGGAATCCGGAAACAGCGGGCAGAATGTCCTTATTGGCCATGTTGGCCATGGTTAAAGCTTCTATATTAATAAGATTGACGTATTCTTCCATGAGAATTTCATAACGGGAGATGATTTCTTCACGGGAGAAAACTTTCAGTTTTTCAAACATTTCGATGTTTTCTTCAGACTTGAAGTAAGGAAGAGCATCTGGTGTTTTCCGCAGATTGAGAAGACCTCTGCGCTGGGCTTCTTCCACCCATTCATCGGAATAGCCGTTGCCGTTGAAGATGATCCGCTGATGGTTTTTGAAGATTTCCTGAATGATCACGTGCAGTGCAGATTCCAGATCCGGAGCGACTTCCAGTACATCTGCAATCTGACTCAGAGCATCGGCCACCACGGTATTTAAAATCACGTTGATGCCGGCAATGGACTGGTTGGACCCAGGCATACGGAACTCAAATTTGTTTCCGGTAAATGCGAATGGGGACGTCCGGTTGCGGTCGGTGGTGTCTTTTGGAAGGTTTGGCAGAACATTGGCACCAATGTTCATAAAGACTTTGTCCTGATTTCCGTAATCGGAGTTGGACACGATGGCTTCAATGACGCTTTCCAGCTCATCGCCCATAAAGATGGAAATGATGGCTGGAGGAGCTTCGTTGGCACCCAGACGGTGATCGTTTCCAGCAGTGGCAACGGCCAC
>JABUSF010000010.1:125619-127566 GCA_021443945.1 Ileibacterium sp. | reverse complement strand
TAATGAGTGGCTCCTTTTTCCAGAGCCCAGACTTTCATTGCATGGGCAACCGCATTTGCGATTTTCCGGTTCAGAGGAAGACCGTCATCGATTGTTTTTCTCAGCTCTTTGTACGTTTCTTTTGGCAGACGCTCTTTCATGGTGGAGTCGTCAAAGACATTTTCGCCAAAGTATTCAGTTACCATTTTTTCCATATTCGCTCTCCTTTTCTTCAACAAAAAAAGGCAGGGACACCAAAACTGTGCTCATCGCTTCAGGATGAGTGTGTTTGTTTGGCGTCCTTGCCTTTGTGATGGTATGAATCTACTCTGCTTCCAAAACGTTGTCAACCGTTGAAATGAAAAAAAGTGATTCTTTTCTGAAAGAATTTTCAATCAGCACTGATCGATTGAGAAAAGAAATGATTTTGTTGATCACTAAAAAATACGGAAAAAAACAGCCTGAAATTGGTTGCCTGGACTTCCATTTGGGATACGATTTGAAAAAAGAAAGAAGGAATAGAGATGAAAGTGAATTTAGGCGATATTGCGGAAGCCATTCTGGCCGGAAGCGACACGGAAATTTATTATTTGAACACCGTCAGCGGAGAAATCATTCTCGATGCTGAGGACATTCACGGCAAGGAAAGGGAAGCTCTGGAGGATCTGCTGGATGAGGTATGGGACGATCTGATCGAACTGCCCAACCAGAGAGATCTGGACGGGTACCGCATGATGTGGGACTTTGTCCGGGAACTGCCAAAAGGGCAGGCCAGTCAGGGACTGTCGGTGGCTTTGAAAGGTCAGGGGGCCTTTGGCCGTTTTAAGACCGCCTGCAAAAATTTTGGGCTGCTGGAGCGCTGGTATGAATATGAAGACAACAGGGTCCGGGAATTTGCGAGAACCTGGTGTCTTGAAAACGGCATTGAACTGGATACACCCATCCAGCTGTCCATCCGGCATGCGGGATGGAAAGACATTGATGCTCTGATTGCTCTTCGCAAAAAACAATTGGGCGTAACCGATGATTCTCTGGACTTTTCTTTGCAGAAGTATTTCCGGGATCATATTCGGGATGATTCTCTGTATGAAATGATTGTCTGGCAGCAGGAAGAGCCAGCTGCCTGCGGAGGTTTGGCTTTCTTTGAAATGACCCCGGATCAGGATGGAAGAAATCATGCCGCCTGGCTGGTGAATTTTTATGCCGAGGACAATGAATACAAAAATACCTGTCTGGAAATGATTCTGGGCCATTTGCTGCAGGTAGCCCGGGAAATGAAAATTGAACAGGTCTATTGCCAGGAAAAAGTGTTTGAAAATATGGAGCAGGCTGGTTTTGAAGTTTGTTCCAGCTTGTGGCAGATTTCTCTGAACCGGTAAAGCGGTCTTTTCAAATTTGACGAAATGTCTAAAATATAAACAACGCAAAAAAAGGGGGCCTGTTTATGTTTACCAAAGATGAAGTTCTGCGTTATGTGGAGGAAGAGGATGTTCAGTTTATCCGACTGACCTTTTTTGACATTTTCGGGAACCAGAAAAATGTTTCCATTTTACCGCATCGTCTTGAACGCGCTTTTGATAAGGGAGTGACCATTGATGCTGCTTCGGTGGCCGGATTTGAAAACGATGTTCATTCCGATTTGTTTTTAGTTCCGGATCCGTCCACCATGACCGTAATGCCCTGGCGTTCGGAAAACGGACACGTGGTCTTTATGATCTGCCACATCTGCTATCCGGACGGAACGCTGTTCGAATTTGACGGCCGCAGGATTCTGGAAAACGCCATTGTGAAAGCCAGACAATATGGCATTGAGCTGGAAATGGCAGCGAAGTTTGAATTTTATCTGTTCAA
This sequence comes from Ileibacterium sp., assembly GCA_021443945.1. GTDB lineage: Bacteria > Bacillota_I > Bacilli_A > Erysipelotrichales > Erysipelotrichaceae > JABUSF01. Next base: position 125,736 of record JABUSF010000010.1, on the reverse strand, counting down.
CCTGGATGCCAATGGCCAGCCGACTTCCATTCCGTATGACCAGGCGGGTTATATGGACGTTTCACCGATGGACAAGGGTGAAAACATCCGCCGGCAGATTTGCATGACGTTAAAGGA
>JABUSF010000010.1:123931-125209 GCA_021443945.1 Ileibacterium sp. | reverse complement strand
CGCTCTCCGGACTGTCTTTGCTCTGCTCATCTGTCCTTTGCTTTGCTGATTGAGGCAGGCATCAGGGGGATTGAGGAAGGACTGACTCTTCCTGCCCCTGCTTTTGAAGACCCATTGACCCAGGAACTGCTGCCAAGCTCTCTGGAACAGGCCGTCAGTCTGGCCAGATCCAGTGATTTTGTCCGTGAGATTCTGCCAGAGCATATTTTGGAAGCCTACGTTCAAAAAGGAATGAGCGGCCAATGAACAAACAAAAGGTTCTCATTGCAGCCTCCAGCCCGGATGCCTTTAAGGATCTTTTTTCAAAATCGAAATATGAAACGGTACTGGAAGTCAGTGCAGCTGCTGCCAAGCGCCGTTTAATGAACGAAGAGTTTTCACTGGTTGTAATCGGCTGGCCGCTGACGGATCAGTCCGAGCTTCAGGCGGCCAGGGAAATTGCCTCTGTTTATGAAAAGCATGTGCTTCTTTTCGTTCCTGCAGACATTCTGGATCAGGCCCAGTATCAGTGTGCCGAACAGACGGTCTTCGTGATGGCCCTGCCGGTCAATAAGCTTTTGGCAAGACAGACGGTTGCCTTTCTGGATAAAGTAAACGGGCAGAAACAGAAGCTGCGCAGCGATCTGGCCAGACAAAAACAGAAGCTGCAGGATGAAAAGATCATCTTTCGGTGCAAACTGCTGCTGGTGGAACGCTACCGCTGGTCAGAGGACAAAGCACACAGTTACATCACAAAAAAAGCAATGGATCATTCCACCACAAAAGTCAATGTGGCTCGGATTCTGATCCGTAAATTGGAGGCTTGAAAATGGCAAAGAAAAAACCTGTCAAAACAAATGCCATGCGTCTGCTGGATGAGATGGGCATTGACTACAAGGATTATGATTTGGACTTGAAGGATGCGGCCAGTGCAGATGAAGTGGCCAGAATGCTTGGAAAAGATCCTCAGGCGATTTTTAAAACGCTGGTCACCGTGGGCAGCGACAAAAATCATTATGTCTTTATGGTCCCGGCCAATGCTCATTTGTCCTTGAAAAAAGCAGCAAAGGCAGCAGGAGTCAAAAACATCGAAATGATCCCGCAGAAAGAGCTGTTTGGATTGACAGGTTATGTTCACGGGGGCTGTTCTCCTTTGGCCATGAAAAAAAGCTTTCCCACTTTTGTGGATGAATCCTGCATCTTGTTTGATTCCATTTGCTTTTCCGGAGGCAAAATCGGTGTCCAGATTGAAATGGATCCTCAAATCTTAATCGACAAGCTGTCTGTATCACCAGTGGA
>JABUSF010000010.1:113564-122284 GCA_021443945.1 Ileibacterium sp. | reverse complement strand
ATGTACCAGAAACTGTCCAAGCTGCTCAGGGAGAACGATATTTCCTATGTGAAATGGGATATGAACCGTTCCATCAACGACTGGTACTCTCCAACCCTGGAGCCAAACAGACAAAAGGAACTTCCTCACCGTTATGTTTTAGGACTGTACAGCTTGCTGGGACGTCTGAGAACAGAATTTCCGGATGTTCTTTTTGAAGGATGCGCCGGCGGCGGAGCCCGCTTTGATGCCGGAATGCTGTATTACACTCCTCAAATCTGGACATCCGACGACACGGATGCCCATGAGCGCTGCTTCATTCAGTACGGAACCAGCTTTTTCTATCCAGTGTCTACCATGGGAAGCCATGTCTCCGCGGTGCCCAACCATCAGACCGGCCGGGTCAACTCTCTGGAAGCCAGAGGGGTCAGCGCCATGCACGGATCTTTCGGATATGAACTGGATTTGAACACTTTGTCTGTGGAAGAGCAGGAGATGGTCAAACTGCAGTGCAGATGGTACCGCCATTTCCAGGATCTGATTTACCATGGTGACTATTACCGTCTGACCAATCCCCACAGCGGCAACCGTTCTTTGTGGTCTTATGTGTCCAAAGACAAATCCAAAGCTTTGCTGCAGGGACTGGTTTTCTACGCCCAGCCAAACAATCTGCGTCAGAAAATCCGCTTAAAAGGACTGGACCCAGATGCTGAATATGTATTTGTAGCCGATAACTATACCATTAAAGATCATCCGGAAACGTATTCCGGCAGTGCGCTGATGCAGGGCGGCATTCTGCTGCCGGCTGTATGGGGAACGGACTGCCCGGTGTCCATGATGTTTATTCGAAAAGATGAATATTTGAAAAATCCGCTTTTAGAAGTGTGATTCACTGCCTTCGATCCTATGGGATCCGAAGGTTTTTTTGTTTTTGAAGACGATGGAGAAAGTGAATGAAACAATCAGGCGGGGGAATCGTATAATAAGCAGGACGGAAACAGTCCAGAATCTTTCAATCAAATGCCGAAGACAGGGCTTTCAAATTGAATAATTCTTGAAAGTATGAATTCTGAAAGCCTGTTCAATCTTTCTATAATAGATTTTGGAACGCAAACAGAAAATGTCGTTCGGCTGTCCGAACGTAAGGAAGGAATATCAATCGTATGTGGTTTGATGAAAGTATCATTTATCAGATTTATCCCCTGGGTGCATTTGGAGCTCCCTTTGAAAACGATGGAAAGCTGCAGCACAGAATCCTGAAAATGGAGGAATGGATTTCTCCATTAAAGAAGCTTGGTGTCAATGCGGTTCTGTTTAACCCATTGCTGGAAAGCAGCACCCATGGCTATACAACCAGAGATATGAGAAAAGTGGATGTCCGTCTGGGGGACAATGATGATTTGAAAAAGATTTCCAAGGAACTGCATGACAACCAGATTCGCCTGATTTTTGATGCGGTGTTCAACCATGTGGGCAGGGAATTCGCTCCCTTTATGGATGTGCTTGAAAACCGGGAAAACTCCCGTTACAAGGATTGGTTTCATGTCGACTTCGGCGGAAACAACAGCTATAACGATGGCCTCTGGTATGAAGGCTGGGAAGGACATGAGGAACTGGTCAAGCTGAATTTGGACAATCCGGAAGTGGTTCAGTATCTGCTGGATACAGTGGATTTCTGGATCGATGAATTTCAGGTGGACGGGCTGCGTCTGGATGTTGCCTACAGCCTGAACCGGAATTTTTTAAGGGCTCTGCGAAATCATGTTAAAGCCAGGGATCCTGAATTTCTGCTGATTGGCGAAATGATCCACGGGGACTGCAAGACAATCGTGAACCCGGAAATGTTGGATTCAGCGACCAATTACGAATGCTACAAAGGAATTTACTCCTCCCTGAATTCCAAAAATTTCTATGAAATTTTATACTCCTTTAATCGGCAGTTTGGAAAGGATCCCTGGTGTCTGTATACCGGAATGAATTTGATGAACTTCGTGGACAACCACGATGTCACCCGCATCGCCAGCATTCTGGAAAAACCGCAGCTTCTGAAGCCGGCTTATACTCTTTTAATGACCATGCCCGGCGTCCCCTGCATTTATTATGGAAGTGAATGGGGCATTCAGGGACGAAAGGAACAGGGAGACAATGCCCTGCGGCCGGCCCTGGAGAAATTGGAAGAAAACGAACTGACGGATTTTCTGGCCAAACTGATCGAAATCCGAAAAGAGCATCCCGCCCTGCAGAAAGGGGATTATACGCAGATTGCCATCAACAACGAGTACTGCATTTATCAAAGAGCCTGGCAGAATGAGAGAATCTGGACCTGCATCAACATCAGTGATCAGCCTGGAACTCTGTATGTAAATGAAGCCGGGAAGGGAAAAGATCTGCTCAGTCACAAAGAGGTGGTGTTTGATCATCAGTTTGTCATTCCGCCTCAGACCTGCATGGTTCTTGAAATGGAATAAGAAAAAAGCAGCGAAGAAACTCGCTGTCTTTTTTGAATCCTAAAAAATTGAATGGGGGATCTGCTTTGCTCCATCCCAGCAGCCTTCCTGAAGGTTGTTCTCACATCCGCTCCCTGGTACAAAAAACGACGCGGTATTCCGCAAAGAAAACTAAAACAGCGGCCGCAGCAGCTGAAATGTCTATTGCGGCCGCTTCTTTTTGAGTTTCAGCGACTCACCATCTTATGGCTTATTGGTTTTCCTGACGGAATTCTTTCAGAATTTTCAAAGAAGAGCTGGTTCCGATCCGGTCGGCTCCGGCCTCGATCATCGCTCTGCAGGTTTTCCAGTCCCGAATGCCGCCGGCGGCTTTGACTTTGACGGCACCTGCTCCATATTCCTTCATCTTTTGGACATCTTCTGCCACCGCACCGCCGGGGCCTTTTCCAGTGCTTGTTTTGATATAGTCCACACCGATGGAAGCGGCGATCTGACTCAGCTTCTTTTTTTGATCGTCGTTTAAATAGCAGTTTTCAAAAATGACTTTGCAAATGGCATGGTGTTCCTCACAAAGATCTTTGATTTCAGACATCTCCAGATGAATGTACTTCCAGTCACCGGCTTTTGCTTTGGAAATATTAATGACGTAGTCAATTTCATCCGCTCCTTTAAGCAGAGCATCCAGGGTTTCAAACACTTTCACTTCCAGGGTGTTCTGTCCAAGGGGAAATCCGATGGCCGCTCCTGTATGAACAGGAGTGCCTGCCAGCTGTTCTTTGCAAAGAGGGACCCAGCAGGGATTGACAGCCACCATGGCTGCACCCATTTCCTTTGCTTCCCTGCAAAGCTGAAGAATATCTTTTTCTTCGGCATCGGCGGCCAGATTGGTGTGGTCGAACATACCGGCCAGCTGTTCGGCACTCAGATTCAGAGGCTTTTGCTCTTTGTCCTGTTCTTCAATGGCTTCCACAAGGAAGCTGACAGGACGGAATCCGTCGTTGCAGCTGATCAAAGCACTTTTGGAATCTTTCATCCAGTCTCCGTAAATGCCGCTTCCGCCGCAGCTTAAGGTCATGACAAAGGGGAAGAGAGTCTGCCAGGCAGAGTCACACAGACCATCTGGTTTTTCCAGGTTTTCACAGATAAATACCTGATTCAGCTTCATGTCGCAGGCATGGTCGATTTCCTGTTCCAGTTCTTGGGAAAGATCATCATAATGGGTGATCCGTTTTACTGTAATTCTGCATTTGTTCACAAGCATATCCTCCTGTTTGTGCTCCTCTTCATCTTAACGGTTAAAAGGCAATAAAAAAAGAACCCGTTTTCACGGGTTCGAGATTGTATTCTTACTTGCTTTCGTTGTTGGCTTCGTTTACAGCTTCCATGATGTCTTTCAGGTTGATTGTGCATCCGGATTTAACATCTTCACCTTCAGGCTGACCTTCTGCATTCAGTTTTACAGCGTCAACACCGTGTTCCAGGATGTAGTTTTCCAGGAATTCAATCTGCTGGTACCATTCTTTGTTGATGGCAGAAGCTTTTTTCATACCGTAGTCGTCACCAGCTTCTTTTTTGGATTTTCCTTCAGCGTCTACTGCGTCGATGGAAACACCAGTCAGTTTTCCGTCTTCTTTTGTTAAAACAGCTGTATATTCTGTACCGTCGCTGCCAGCAACAGTTGCTTTATATTCTTTACCTGCGGAAGTGGAAGCAGCTCCGTTAGAGCAAGCAGCCATCATCATTGCAGCCAGTCCCATACCTAAAATTTTCTTATTCATGAATAAACCCTCCATTCGAATTACGTGAATATTCTAACATGAACCAAAGTAAACTATATGTATAGATAATCAAAATCGAATGATGTTTATATATCAACTAAATCAGGTTATAAAGTTATGTATAAATATGGGATTAAGACCGAGAGAATGCGGCGGTCAGGCTTACTTTTCCAGCTGAGCAAAAAGAATTTCACTGTAGTCCGGCATTGGCCAGTGCTTCTGAGGCACAATGGTTTCCAGCTCATCACAAACTTCTCTGAGCTGATTCATCAGAGGAAGAATGATTTCGCTGCAGCAGAAGGCTTCTGCCCGTACTTCGTCCGGCCGGCTTTCCACAGCCTGATGCAGTTCATCAGCAAGCTGGGATGCTCTGCTTACCAGATCGGCGGCTTTTTCAATCTGTTTTCTTTCATAGCTGTCTGAAAGGGAAAGGGCAGCTTTCCTTTCCATCAGGGAGGAGAGTTCAGACTGCCATTCCATCACAGCAGGCAGAATCTGACGGTTTACCATGTATGCCATGGTTCTGGCTTCAATCACAATGATATGAGAATAGTTTTCCAGAAGGATGTTCTGTCTGGCATGCAGTTCAGATACATTGTAAACATGATGACGCAGAAACAGGTTCATGTTTTTAGGATCGGTATAGTGCACCAGGGCTTCCGGTGTGGTTTTTAAATTGGAAAGACCGCGGCGTTCTGCTTCCTGCACCCATTCATCGTTGTAACCGTCTCCGCTGAACACAATCCGGTTGTGATCCCGCAGAACTTTGCGGATCAGACCAATGCAGCGGTCCACCACCTGGTCTTTCGGGAAAGCTTCCAGCTCATCGGCAAACTGCATAAATTCTTCTGCCACGATGGTGTTGAGGATGGTGTTCGGGCAGGAGATGTTCAGAGAACTTCCCAGCATGCGGAACTCGAATTTGTTTCCGGTAAAGGCAAAGGGAGAGGTTCTGTTGCGGTCCGTGGTGTCCTTGGACAGCGGCGGCAGAATGCTGACGCCCAAATCCAAATGGGTGTCGATGTTTTCGATGTAGTCGGATTCGTTGGCGATGGCTTCCAGAATGGCAGAGAGTTCATCTCCTAAAAAGATGGATACAATTGCCGGAGGAGCTTCATGAGCCCCTAAACGGTGATCGTTTCCGGCAGAAGCGGTAGACAGGCGCAGAAGATCCTGATATTCATCCACTCCTTTGATAATGGCTGCCAGAACGGTCAGAAAGCGCAGGTTGTCTGCGGGATTCTGTCCAGGTTCCAGAAGGTTTTCCGTGTCATTCATGGTAAAGGACCAGTTGTTGTGCTTTCCGGAACCGTTGATGCCTTTAAAGGGCTTTTCATGGAGCAGACAGACCAGATCATGGTTTCTGGCGGTTTTCTGAAGAATTTCCATGGTGAGCTGGTTCTGGTCACAGGAAAGGTTTCCGCTGGTAAAAACAGGGGCCAGTTCGAACTGGCAGGGAGCTACTTCTTTATGTTCGGTTTTGGCATAGATGCCAAGTTTCCAGAGCTCCTGATTGACTTCCTCCATAAAGGCTTTGACCCGGCCTGGAATGGATCCAAAATAGTGGTCGTCCAGTTCCTGGCCTTTTACAGGCGGTGCACCAAAGAGTGTTCTTCCTGTGATCTGCAGATCCATGCGCTGATCAAAGAAGTTTTTGTCAATCAGAAAGTATTCCTGTTCCGGCCCAACAGATGTGGAAATGGACTGAACATCGTATCCCATGTTGGAGAACAGTCTGGTGGCGGCTTTGCTCAAAGCATCAATGGAACGGATCAACGGCGTTTTCTTATCCAGAGAAGATCCGTCATAAGAGAAGAACATAGTTGGGATATACAGTGTTTTGTCTCTGACAAAAGCAAAACTGGTTGGATCCCAAGCGGTGTATCCTCTTGCTTCAAAGGTTGCTCTTAATCCGCCGTTTGGAAAAGAGGATGCGTCCGGCTCTGACTTAATCAGCTCCTTGCCTTTAAACCGGCAAATGGCTTCGCCTTTATTAGCTGGATGGATGAATGCATCATGTTTTTCGGCTGTGATTCCAGTCATCGGCTGGAACCAGTGTGTATAGTGGGTAGCTCCCTGATCGAGAGCCCATTCCTTCATCGCTTCAGCAACGATGTCGGCAATTTCTTCATTCAGAGGTTTCTTTCCTTCGATAATCTGCAGCATCTGCTGATAGATCGCATTTGGAAGGTACTTTTCCATAGCTTTGCGGGAAAAGACAGAGCTGGCAAAATAATCGTCCACTTTAAGCATAAATTTCCTCATTTCTTTTCTTCAGTATTCTAGCAAAGATCATGCGAAAGAGTATGAAAATATTGCACTGAAAACCATTACAGAGGTACGAAAAAGCCCGAGAACCATGGGTTCTCAGGCATGGGATTCTTTTACAAACTGCTGAAAAAAATCTAACTGTTCCCGGTTGCACAAAGCAGCGGTCTCCATCCGGATATTGCAGTGGAAGACATGACCGAGTTTCTGGGAAGGATCCACATAGAACTGAGCCATGAAGGGGACATTGTTCTGGAGCAGTTCCTGTTCCATGACGAGCAGCCCCCATTTCAGAAAATCATCCTCACAGGTCATCAAATAACAGGGAGGAAATTTCGGAGTTACATTTCCAACGATATTGGCCAGAGCCAGTTCTTCATCCGATCCCTTGTTTTCAAAAATGTAGGGCAGAAGGCTTTGAATCAGGGCATCCGGATCTTCCGGTTCTGTGGGCCTTTCGTATTTGTAATCCCCGCAGTTTAATGCGACCGCTTTGGGGGCAAAATGGGCAGGCACTTTGCAGGAGGGGAGCTTGGCTGCATAGTCTGGATTGGTGCACAGGTTGCAGAACTGGCTGAGAATAGTTGTTCCTGCTGAATCGCCTACGGCAAAAACATTGTTCAAATCCAGACCATAGGTCTCTGCGTTGTTCAGCACCCAGTCAAAAGCCAGACAGCAGTCTTCCAGGGCAGCCGGAAACTTGTTTTCCGGAGCCAGACGGTAGTTGAAATTCACCACCGCAAATCCCTGCTGGGCCAGAGACATACAGTAAAACTGGTAGGTTTCCTTTGTTCCGTAAACAAACCCGCCCCCATGAACGTTGACGATGACAGGCAGCTTTCTGCCGTCAGCCTCTTTGGGACGATAGACATCCAGCAGATTCCATTTGGGATCCTGTCCATACGAAAGATCGTCAAAGCGGACAATGTCTTCGGGGGTTTTCAGTCCTGCATCCCTCAGGTCGTCTCCTTTTTTAAACTCGGTTCGAATGATTTCAGCATAATTGGCCATAATTTCTCCTTCCTTAAAAAACTGACTTGTACATCTGGAAACGGTCTAGGAAATCAGAGCCGTTTCTTTTTGCTGTTCGATCCATTCCTTCATGGCTGCCTTTTCCTGCTTTCTCAGGCTGCGGATGTTGAACGTGGCATCCAGAAACATACTGAAGGAAATGATCCAAATGATGGTGATGATCACCGCACCGCTGACACCAGTGACGGTTGTCCGGATTTCAGAATACGCTCCCTGACCAAAGGTATAGAACAGGCAGGTTTCCAGAATCAGGATGGAAATCAGAGCGAAGACTAGATTGACCCAGCTCAAAGCGTTCAAAATTGGACTGCCGTATTTTCTGTACTTGAACAGGTTGATTAAAGCCATCACCATCAGCCAGATGGTGTATCCAATCATGTAAATGGTCAGCAGGTAAGGATATTCAAAGCCGCGGTTCTGATGGGCCACATAAAACGTAATGGCGGAGAAGACGGAGTTGATGATCATGATGATCAGGGAGACCAGCCGGGACCATTGATATTCCAGCAGAAGATTGGTGCCCAGCTTCTTTTTGTTGATCTGAATGGTCAGAATGACCCGGATCGCGGCCAGCAGCATGTACAGCACAAAGAAGCAGATAAACCACAGGGATCGGTTGATGATGGCGTAATACAGCTGAATCAAAGCGAATACCACATTCAGAACCATGGCAAAATACAGTCCCAGCTTGACATCCTTTTTGGCGGTATTGGCGCTTTTTTCAAGAATTTTGGGCAGTTTGGCAGCACGATAGCTTTCGACCACCAAATTTCTGGCTTTGACGGCTGTATAAGCAAACAGCAGGGACGCCAGAATGGAAAAGAAAATATAGATCACTGAGGTAAAAGACATGAAGTCTTCTGATTTAATCAGAGCCAGCTCATACACCACAAACCCGATCGCTGCAGCAATGGGGAGCAGAATCGCCAGAAACTTCAGAACAAGTTTAAGCAGATTTTTCAAATTTTCATCCATATGTCAGCCCCTTTCATTACAATTGTAAACGCTTGTAACAGCGTGGGAAAGGAGAAATCCAAAGAATGAAAAACGGCAGATTCTCCTGCTGCCTACAGGGAATCATCTGCCGTAATTAGAATTGCTGTATTTATTTATTTCTGGAAGAAGCCGGATTTTCCAGGCTGGCCTGAATCAGTCCGGAGAACAGAGGATGAGGTTTATTTGGGCGGGATTTGAATTCCGGATGATACTGAACACC
>JABUSF010000010.1:110974-113452 GCA_021443945.1 Ileibacterium sp. | reverse complement strand
CGGTGACGGTGACGTTCGTCAATCCGATCCTGCTTGTAGAGCTCATGGAGTTTTGTATCCGGGTGTACGAAACATGGGTAAGCCCCTAAACGCATGGTTCCGCCTTTTTTGATTTCATTGGACTGGTCTGCCATGAAATCGATGATGGTATTGGGTGTGGCTTCATCAAATTCAAAGGAGTTGGCATCTTTCAGTCCGAGCACGTCTCTGGCAAAAGAGATGGCTGCGATCTGCATGCCAAGACAAATGCCAAGGTAGGGGATTTTATGATCTCTGGCATAGCCGGCCACATCGATCATGCCTTCAATGCCGCGTCCTCCAAATCCGCCGGGAAGAATAATGCCGTCCACGTCCTTGAAGATTTCTTCTGGGTTTTCAAGATGTTCACTGTCCACCCATTTAATGGTCAGCTTTGCTCCGTTGTTGAAGGCTCCGTGCTGCAAAGCTTCCGCTACCGAAAGATAGGCGTCGTGCAGCTGAACGTATTTTCCCACCAAAGCAATGGTGACTTCCTTGTCGGCGTGATGGATTTTGTCCACCATGGCTTTCCAGGAATCCAGTTTTGGTTCCGGACATTCCAGTCCCAGTTTATTGGTGATCACCTGCGCGATGTTCTGATCTTCCAGCATCAAAGGAACTTCATACAGGGAGTCCAGGGTTTTGTTTTCAAACACACTGTTCTTTTCCACGTTGCAGAAAAGAGAAATCTTATCGAGCACAGGCTTTGGAATTTCATTTTCACATCTGGCGATGATCAGATCCGGATGGATTCCAAATGACTGCAGTTCTTTGACAGAATGCTGGGTCGGCTTGGATTTGTACTCTTTGCTGCCCTGGATATAAGGGATGTAAGTAACATGAATGAACAGGCAGTTCTCCCGGCCAACTTCGAGAGCGACCTGACGAATGGATTCCAGAAAAGGCTGCGATTCGATATCACCAATGGTTCCGCCTACCTCAGAAATCACGATGTCTGCATTGGCATGCTTGCCGGCTTCGAGAATAAAGTTTTTGATTTCATCGGTGACATGAGGAATGACCTGAACCGTTTCCCCAAGATATTTTCCTTCCCGTTCCTTATTTAAAACGTTCCAGTACACTTTACCGGTCGTCAGGTTGGAGTATCTGTGAAGATTCTCATCAATGAAGCGTTCGTAATGACCCAAATCAAGGTCTGCTTCCAGACCGTCTTCTGTCACGAAAACTTCCCCATGCTGATAGGGAGACATAGTGCCAGGATCCACGTTGATATATGGATCGAGCTTCTGAGAGGTGACTTTATAGCCTCTTGCTTTGAGCAGACGGCCGATGCTGGCCGCTGAAATTCCTTTACCTAAACCGGAAACAACACCTCCGGTTACAAAAATGTGTTTCGACATACTTACCTCACCTAAATTTTAAACAATGGAAAAGAATATACTCATTTGGCGCACGGTTGTCCAGAAGATGACCGAAAAAATGCAGTGTATTTTCACATTTTTACATGAAAAAATACCAAACGTCTTTCAATTCAGTTAAAAGGTTTTAAATTTGAAAGTGTTTTATGCAGTTGATTCGGCTTCGTTCATTGTTTAATGTAAGTAGAAACAGTAAAAGGAGAGAGACCGTGAAACTATCTCAACAGTTTAAAGACAAGGAAATCCTGTACAAGCGGCTGATTCTTTTCACCCTTGGCATGTTTTTAATCATTCTATATCTCGCTCAGATCTTCGGGCTCATCGGCCGGATTCTGGGAATCTGCATGCCGTTCTTTATCGGCGGCATTTTATGTCTGGTTTATTCCAGCTTTTCCAGCTCACTCATGGATCTGGGGGTTCGCTTTTTTCATCTCAAAGAGACAAAACTGACCAAGACCTTGGTTCGAATTCTGGTGGTTCTGCTGATCTGCCTTGGAATAGCGGCCGTTGTCATCTTTCTGGTCCCTTCTCTGGTGAATTCCATGCAGGGTGTCGCGCAAGTGATGCCGCGGTATATCCAGAAAATCTACAATATAGCGCTTCATCAATCTGAAAATATCGCCCCGGTTCACCAATGGCTTTTGGAGAAGAAAGACATTTTTATGAATGGATCCTCCATTATGGCCAAAGCCGCCGGCTACCTGTTTTCAGGAGGCGTAGGGGCAGCCTTCAGCGGGTTTACCGGAGTGATTTCCAACACAGTGTCCTGGATTTGGATCGGAGCTTTGTCTGTGGTGTTCTCTTTGCTGGCTTTCTTCAATCAGGACGTCATTCGCGCGGAAGGAAAACTGTTTGCCAAATCCTTTCTCCCTGACAAGCGCTACAACCAGCTCAAAGAACTGTGCAAGCTGATTATTGTGACGTTCTCTCAGTATTTAAAAGGCACCATTACAGAATGCTTTATTCTGGCGACTCTGGTGGGGGTCTTTTCCACTCTCTTCGGTGTTCCAAACGCCGCTTTGATCGGGGTGTTCATTGGCTGCTGTGCATTGGTTCCCATGTTTGGAGCAACGGTTGGCGC
>JABUSF010000010.1:106226-110951 GCA_021443945.1 Ileibacterium sp. | reverse complement strand
ATTGAAACACCAGCCAAAGCGATTACCTTTGTAATTGTCTTCCTTTGCATACAGCAGGTGGAAGGAAACTTCATTTACCCGACGGTGGTGGGAAAATCGGTGGGACTGCCTCCGATTTATGTCTTTGTTTCCATTACCATCGGGTCGGCTACCGCCGGACTTTTGGGAATTGTTCTTTCCATTCCAGTGGCCTCTGTCATTTATGCGCTGCTCAAACGGGAGGCAGCCCTCCGGCTGGAACAGAAACAGAAAATGGAAGAAGAGCAAAAACAAACTGAAAAGACTGCGGCTTAGAGGATTGTTTGCCTGGATTAGGAACTGCCAACAGCGGTTCCTTTTTTATAAGGGAACAGAAAGATACTGAAACAATTGAGAATCCAATGTTCTTGCGAAATCTTTGCGGCTTTTTTAACAGATTGTTTCGAAAAGTGTCGGAATTCCTTTTCAATCACTGAGTACTCTGAAGGGGCAGACTGTTCAGATGGAACATTTTGATCCATCAAAACTTCATTTTCAGCTGATTTCAGGGACAGATGAGGAACCTTTCCGTTTGGCAGCATGAAACTCCCAAATCTGCAGGGTCCTTTTTAGGAACGATACCCACGAATCTCTAACTCTATACTCTTCCAACACAACAAGGCCGACGATGCTGCTCCCTTTCTGCTCATGGCCTGAAGTTCGCTGATATTGGAGGTTGTTTTGATTTTTGATCTGCAGACTGCAAACAGATCCTGGCCGAAAACCGCAGGCCTGAGCCCTGCCATAAACGAGCATGGATCGTCCACCGGCCTTTTCAGCCGGTTTTTTTTGTCCTTTGCTGAATTAAAATACGCATAATCAATGCTGATTAAGATGTCTGAAGGGGTATAATCCAAATAGTTAAATGAGGAAACAATCATGAACAGAGTTGCGCAGTGTATTAAAATGCTTGTTTATCTGAGAACTGTCGGCAGTGCTTCCACCAAGGAACTGGCGCAGGTTCTGCATACGAAGGAACGAAATATCCGAGAATATAAAAACGAACTGACCGAAGCAGGGTATTCCATTGAATCGGTTCGGGGAAGAAATGGCGGCTATGCTTTGGTTCACGGGGATACCCTCTCCCTGCCGTCCATCAGTGCGGATGAAGAAAAGCTGCTGACCTCGAGCATTGACTTTATCAACAGCCAGCCTGGCTTTGCCCATAAAGAAGAGTTTGCAGCCATTCTCAGCCGTCTGGTCTATGCCGCTTCCAACAAAACGGAGGCCCAGAAAACGGCCTTCAGCTACAGGGGCAATCCAACCGCCCAGATTGGCACCAGTGAATCGCAGATGCTGGACACCGTTCAGGAAGCCATTGAAGAAGGCGTCAGCCTGGTGCTCAACTATCAGGGACGAAACAAGGAGCAGCCTTCCAAAGTGGAAGTAGACCCTTACAAGATCATTTTTATAGACGGAAGCTATTATCTGATCGGGTGGAGTCATACCGCCAGAGACTATCGAAACTATCGCTTCTCTTCCAAGCGAATGCTGGAAGTGTCGAAAACCAAACGGTGCTTTATGCCGGACAATCATTTCCGCCTGGAAGACTACATTGGCTCCACTTCCGCATTTAAAGGAAAACTGTTTTTGTATCACGTTCAGGTGACAAAAAATCAGACCCGCTTCTTTGAGGAAATGTACTGGGGTTCAGATTTGAAAAAAGAAGAGTTCCAGGAAGGCTGGCAGACCTATTCTTTTTATTCTGACGATCAGTACTATGTGTTTGCCAGTCTGTTCAAAATGGGAAGCGATATCCGTCTGTTGGGACCGAAGCAGGCAGTTGACGATTTTAAGGACAAAGTCGACTCCATCAGCCGCATGTATGAAAGAGATGCCTTATGATTCACGTTTCAGATATCAACCATACCCAGCAATGTCCCAGACTGGCCTGGAAACTCAACCGGCATCTGATGCCCGCAGAACCTTTTGCCAATTCCATTTATTCCTTCAGCGGGCTGTATCTGCCGTATTTAGGTGCTTCCAACTGGCCGAGCGGACAGGCCTATGATTCCAGTCAGGACACGCTGGCTATATTAAAGGAACACAAAAAGGGCATTCAGCTGCGCTTTGAAAAAGAGGGGCTGCGAGGGCGGATTCCCCTGCTGGTACAAAAGGAGGACGGCAGTTGGAAAGCCATTTATCCGCTGCGGTCTGTTTACCCAAAAGAAAAAGAGCTGGATACCATGCTCTGGAACAAATGGCTTGCAGAAGATGCCGGTCTGCAGATTACGGAGCACGAGATTGTCTGGATCAACAGCCAGTTTGTGGAAGGCGGACAGGAACCGCTTCTTTTAAAAGGCAGACATCTCATGAAAAAAAGAGGACAGTTTTTCGAGAAGAATATTGATGAGATGCTTGCAGAAAAGGATGTCTGCTTCGAAGAACTTCTGCAGCAGGCCAAATTGGCCGTTGAACAGGAGATTCCTCAGCCGGCCAAGTGCAAAGCCTGCAGTGCGCCCAGGCGCTGTTCCTTTTACGAGGAATGTTTTGATACGGCTTCCTTAAGCGATGATTCTATTCTGCATCTTTGCTCCAGTGCTCAAAGGCAGAAGATTTTTGAAGACGGGATTCTTTATTTAAAAGATATGCCTCCTTTTAAAATGGAAGGTCTGCCTCTTCAGTATGCCCAGGTTCAGGCGGCCCAAAATCCGTCCGGCCGGTTTGTTGACCGAAAAGGACTGCAGGGATTTATGAAAGATCTTCAGTATCCTTTGATTTATCTCGATTTTGAATGGGATACCTTTTTATTTCCTCCCTATCCCCGCATGAAGCCATTTGATGTGCTTTGCTTTCAGTTTTCCATGCATGTCGAACAGGAAGACGGCAGTCTGAGCCATTTCAGCTTCTTTGCGGAAGGAGACTGCCGGAAAGCTTTTCTGGAGGCGCTGTTTGCAGATCTTCCCAAACAGGGAACCATTCTGGTGTATAACATGGAAGGAGCGGAAAAGCTTCGGCTGCAGCAGCTTGGATCTCAGTTTCCGGAGTTTCAGGAACAGATTGAACAGGCTGTCAGCCGGATGAAGGATCTGTCTCTGCCCTTTGAACAGGGACTGTTCTACGATCTGTCCCAGCGGGGCAAATCCTCTTTGAAATCCATTCTCCCTCTTTTCACAGGGGAAGATCCCTATAAAAATCTGGAGGTAGGCAATGGGCTGGATGCCATTTACGCCTACCGGAAAGCTTGTGCAAGTCAGGATCCTCAAGTCAAAGAGGAGCTTGCCCAGGCGATTAGTGATTACTGCGCCATGGATACTCTTGCGGAGTATGATGTTCTGCACGGTCTGCAGAACATCCTGGCCGGAAAGGAATAACAATGCCGAATATAATTACTCATACTTTGTTCGCAGATGACATGATCGAACAGCTTGAGCTGGACATGCTCAAAGACAACCGCCAGCTGGTTCAAATTGGATCCAGCGGACCGGATATTTTGTTTTTTCATCATCTGCCCTGGAAAGCATACGTGAAAACTCCTCTTCATAAAATGGGCAGTCAGCTCCACAGAGGACAAACCTATGAGTTTTACAAGTCCGTTCTGGAATCTGTCAAAAAGGAGAAAAATCCTGAAATTCAGCAGCAGATGATCTCCTATGCCATCGGCCATCTGTTTCACTGGGCACTGGATTCCACCATTCATCCCTATGTGTTTTACCGTACCGGAAACTGCAAAGGGCAGTCCTCCGCAAACCATCATCGGTTTGAATCCCTGATGGATGCCATCATGCTGAAAGTCAAACGAAATACGACCATCCGGGAATATGATGTCTCCCAAGCGGTCTGTGACACCCGGCCCGATCAGAAAAGGGCCATTGCAAGAGTATATGTTCCAGCTTTGGAAGCCGTATTTGGCCAGTCGGTCCGCCCCTATATGATCAGTGAAACCCTGGAAGACTGGAAAGCGATGCAGAAGCTATTCCGGGATCCCGATGATGTGAAAGCCGGTTTTTTCAGAGCCCTGGAAAAGCCGGCTGGAAAGGACAACCTGTTTTCCGGATATTCAGTCCCAGCCGTGGTTGAAGACAACTGGGATATTATGAATCTGCTTCATAAAGAGTGGAAGCATCCGGTGACGGAAGACGGATCCACTGAGTCCGTTTTCGATCTTTTTGACAAAGCCAAGATCAGAGCGGCAAAGGCAGCCCAGCTGTTTCTGGCGGCCTGCGCCATGGAAGAGCGGGAAGAAGAATTCCTGGATTTTGTCAAAGACATCAATTATGACACCGAATATGAAGACGTCAGCGAAGTCCACTGCTTTGAACTGGCCGATTTGTCCATCTAGAAAGAGAAAAGTATGAAAACAACCAACCCTGAACTGAACCGGCAGATGATTTACTCTGTCTTTGTCCGCAATCATACAAAGGAAGGAACTTTTGCAGCTCTGGAAAAGGATCTGGACCGGATCAAATCTCTGGGCACAGAAATCCTGTGGCTGATGCCTCTGTATCCCGTGGGAAAAGTCAAGCGCAAAGGCAAAGACGGTTCCCCTTATGCCATTGCCGATTACGAACAGACCAACCCTGAAATGGGTACCGTGGAAGAGTTTGAACATCTGGTGAAAACAGCCCATGAAAAAGGGATGAAAGTCATTGTGGATGTGGTGTACAACCATACGTCGCCGGATTCCAAACTGTATGAGAACCATCCGGAATGGTTTTACAAAGATGAAAACGGAGAGCCATCCTCTTTGGTCAAAGACTGGAGCGA
>JABUSF010000010.1:102873-104845 GCA_021443945.1 Ileibacterium sp. | reverse complement strand
GTTGGATGTGCGATTGCATATCCTACTGCAAAAGCCTTCCATGAAGCCGGCAAGAATGTAACTTCCATTGTAGGTTTTAGAAACAAAGACCTGGTTATCCTTGAAGATGAATTCAAGGAAGTATCTGACAACTATTACCTGATGAGCGATGACGGCACAGCAGGAGAAAAAGGCCTTGTCACCAACAAACTGGAAGAACTCATTGCATCTGGGCAGAAATTTGACAAAGTCATCGCCATCGGACCGCTGATCATGATGAAATTTGTGTGCCAGCTGACGAAAAAATATGACATTCCAACCATCGTATCCATGAACCCAATCATGATCGATGGAACCGGAATGTGCGGCGGATGCCGTTTAATGGTTGACGGAAAAATGCAGTTTGCCTGCGTTGACGGACCAGACTTTGACGGTCATCTTGTAGACTTTGATGCTGCCATGAGCCGCAACCGTGCTTACAACGGTTTTGAAAAACACCGTTATGAAGAAGCATGCAATCTTCTGAACAAGGGAGCTGAATAATTATGCCAAATATGTCCAACAACAAACATGCTATGCCTGTCCAGGATCCAAATGTCCGGATCACCAACGTCAGCGAAGTTGCATTAGGCTACGATGCCGAAACTGCCATTGATGAAGCCAAGCGCTGTCTCAACTGCAGACATAAACCATGTATTTCCGGGTGCCCGGTCAACATTCATATTCCTGAATTCATTGAACAGGTTGCCAACGGAGATTTTGAAAAAGCCTATGAAATCATTTCCCTGACCAGCTCACTGCCAGCCATCTGCGGCCGTGTCTGCCCTCAGGAAAGTCAGTGCGAAAGCAAATGTGTCCGCGGCATTAAAGGCGATCCAGTTGGAATTGGACGCCTGGAACGCTTTGTTGCGGATTACGTCAGAGAAAAAGGGGAGCCAAAAACAGAGCCAGCTCAGTCCAACGGCAAAAAAGTGGCTGTAGTTGGTGCCGGTCCAGCCGGTCTGACCGCTGCAGGCGATTTGGCCAAACTGGGATACTCTGTCACTGTCTTTGAAGCTCTGCACGTTGCCGGCGGTGTACTGATGTATGGAATTCCTGAATTCCGTCTTCCAAAAGCAATCGTTCAGCACGAAATTGAAAAGCTGAAAGACATGGGTGTTGAAATCATCACCAACTTCGTTGTGGGAAGATCCGACACCATCGATGAAATCATGAAAGATGGTTATGAAGCTGTCTTTGTAGGTTCCGGGGCTGGTCTGCCTAACTTCATGAATCTTCCGGGTGAAAACCTGAAAGGTGTATTCTCTGCCAACGAATTCCTCACCCGGTACAACCTGATGAAGGCCTATGATGAAAACTCTCAGACTCCAATTGCTCATCCGAAGAAAACGGTTGTCGTAGGAGGAGGAAACGTAGCCATGGACGCTGCCAGATGTGCACGACGTCTTGGTTCTGAAGTTCATGTGGTCTACCGCCGTTCTCTGGAAGAACTGCCAGCCCGTAAAGAAGAAGTGGAACACGCCATGGAAGAGGGCATCATCTTTGATCTGCTCAACAATCCTGTAGCGGTTCACGGCGATGAAGATGGAAATGTCACCGCTGTGGAATGCATTAAAATGGAACTGGGCGAACCAGATGAATCTGGACGCCGCAGACCTGTCGCTGTGGAAGGAAGCAACTTTGTCATTGATGCCGACTGCATGATTATGGCCATTGGTACCTCTCCAAACCCACTGATCCGCACAACCACTCCTGGTCTGGAAGTCAACCGCAAAGGATGTCTGATCGTTGACGATACAGAAATGACAACCAAAGAAGGCGTATACGCCGGCGGGGATGCTGTCACTGGTGCGGCTACTGTTATTTCTGCCATGGGTGCAGGAAAGAAAGCAGCTGCTGCCATTCACGAGTATCTTTCCAGCAAATAAACGACAGTCAAACAGCCGAAAGGCTGTTTTCTTTTTTCAGCGGATTAAGATCCTGAAAAGAAATC
>JABUSF010000010.1:93093-102853 GCA_021443945.1 Ileibacterium sp. | reverse complement strand
CATCCAGTTTAGAGCCGAATTTCTTGTATTTGCAAACTGTATGGTTGTTTTTCTGTCGGATGCAAAAAAATTTCAAAAACCGCTTCACCTCAAAATAAAACAAAAATCAATATAAAAAGTAGATAAATGTCTCTTTATAAAGGGATATAAGAATGAAAACTGTGCTCTTAACATTACCTTTAATGCCTATAAGAACACAGGGAATTTTCATGTAAGTGTTTACATCAAATTGCAGACAGGGTATTATGTCCATGGATAAACAGGAAGAAGGCTCACTTCCTAAAACTCATACATCAAACATCCTTCCTTACATGTATGAGTCCATTTATTCATATCGGTTCCTTTCGATACGGAAAAAGCACCTTCAGGTGCTTTTTCTTTGGTCAAATGACAACAAAAGTCTTTGGGAATAGCTAAAAATCTTCCTCTTCGCTATAATCACAATGTTAAAGTTTAAAAAAGGAGATACAAATGATCAGTTCAAACGACCTGAAACCAGGACAGACCATTCAGCAGGATGGCGATATTTATGTAGTTTTGGATATTTCTCAGAATAAAACAGCCCGCAGTGCAATGGTTGTTAAAGCTAAAGTCCGCAATCTGCGTACAGGAAGCAACGTCGAACTTTCCTGGGGCGGCGGGGACAAAGTAGAACCTGCAATGATCGACAAACGTGAAATGCAGTACCTGTACGATACAGAAGATTCCATGGTTTTCATGGACAATGAAACGTATGACCAGGTTGAAATTCCTACTTCCAGACTGGAATGGGAAAGAAACTTTGTAAAAGCCAATGACAATGTAAACATTACCAGCTTTGAAGGTGAAATCATCGGTGTCAGCCTGCCGGATAAATCCACTCTGCAGGTTGTGGAATGTGAGCCAGCAGTAAAAGGAGATACCACTTCTTCTGCCATGAAAACTGCCAAGCTGGAAACCGGCCTGGAACTGAAAGTGCCGCTGTTCATCAACGAAGGCGAAATGATTGTTGTCAACACAGCAGACGGAAAATATTCCGGAAGAGCGAAGTAAGCCCAACAGCACATATCCTTTCAAAATCAAACCATCAAAACGGAGATGAATTTCGAAATTCTCCGTTTTTTTTGTTCCTTTCATTTTCGTGCAGAACACTGGTGAATCCATTGGGAATGCTTTATATAAAGGATGTTTTATTTGACACACCCTAATTAGTGTTATAATGTGTTGGAATTTCAAAAGGGGGATACTATGGCAAAACTGTCTAGAACCAATAAATATCAGGAGCTGAGAGATCAGCTTGACGAGGAAACGACAGCTGCTCAGACCGTCAGTACACCACAGATTAAACTGACAAGATCCGAAACAGGAAACGCCATCGGTCACGCAAAAACTTCAAGCTCTTTGATAAGTACTCTGTTTGAGGAAAAGCAGTCCGGTGTTATTGACGAGCTTGTGGACGAAGTAAAGCAGTACAATATTGACAATGGGGAAAGATCGGCAGAAGACACCCAGATGAATATCTTCAGAACGCTGGATGAAGAAGCAGCCGCTGCTCAAAAGCGCAAAGCCCATCTCGAAACCATGGAAGCAAATGACCAGGATCAGGGCGGCACGACCATGAACATGAATGCCATCAGCATTGAACAGGTGTCCAGACCGGTTGTGATGAAGCCGGCTGCCGAGCCTGAACCGGAGCCTGTTCAGGAACCAGTCAAGCAGGAAGTGGAAATCACTTACGAGGAATCCCTGAATCTGGGACAGAAAAATCTCTTTGCCGATGAAGAAACCGCTGAAGACAATCTGGAGCTGTTTGATCTTGGCGTAGACGATTTTGATCAGACACGGACCCAGGAAATTCCGGAACAGCCAGCCAAAAAAGCGGTCAAACCTAAACTGGCCAAAGAGTTAAAGATCAACAAGAAAAAGGTAAAAGCCATTCCGGAACAGGTTGCAGCAGCAAGCCATCAGGCCATGATGGAAGATGAAGATGAAGAGGAATATGAAGAAACAGGCGGAAAAGCCGGCAACATCATTATGATCGTTCTCATTCTTCTTTTGCTGGGAGCGATTGGATACACCATTTACCTGATTTCCAAAATTGGTATTCTTTAAAAAACAAGGAACTGAAAATGAAAAAATTCAACATCGCGCTCGACGGACCAAGCGGAGTAGGAAAAAGCTCTGCTGCCGATGGTCTGGCTGCGCGCTACGGCCTGACCCATATTGATACAGGGGCTATGTACCGGGCCATTGCACTTGGAATGCATGAAAAAGGCATTGAGCCAAAAGAAAGCAGGGAACTGACGGAGGCCTTAAACGGTCTGGAAGTGAAGCTGGAAGGGGATCAGATTTTTCTGAACGGAAACAACGTATCCTCCCAGATTCGCACACCCCTGATTTCCAATCTGGCATCTGTCTATTCAGCCATCCCTTCCGTTCGAAGAAAACTGGTTGCTCTTCAGCAGGAGATTGCTTCTGAAAAGGGCTATATTCTCGACGGCCGGGACATTTGTGATGTGGTCCTGCCGGATGCGGAAGTGAAAATTTACCTGGATGCATCGGCACAGGCTCGTGCTATGCGCCGATATCTTCAGGACAAAAACAAGGGATTAGATGTGGATTATGAAGACGTGCTGTCACAGATTCAGCAGCGGGACGAACAGGACCGGACAAGAGCTGTCTCTCCTTTGAAGATTTCTGCCGATGCAGAAGTCATCGATTCCAGCGAACTGAATCTCGAGCAGACAATCGAAGCCTTGGCGGCTCATGTCGAGAAGACGCTTCAGAAAGGAGCTTTATGATTCGAGGAACTGTGGCCATCGTTGGCCGGCCAAATGTTGGCAAATCAACTGTATTCAACCGCCTGATCGGGGAAAGAAAATCTATCGTCGATGATATGCCTGGTGTCACCCGCGACAGAATTTATGGACTGGCCGAATGGCTGACACAGGAATTCTGGCTGATTGACACCGGTGGAATTCAGGTGGAAGACCAGGATTTCGGAGATGAAATCAATATGCAGGTGGATATCGCCATTGATGAAGCCGATGTTGTTCTCTTTTTAACGTCTGCAGCAGAAGGGGTTACCAACGATGACATCGCCATTGCCCGCAAGCTGAACAAATCCGGCAAACCAGTGGTTTTGGCCGTCAACAAATCCGACAACGAAAACCTGCGGATGGGTGTGTATGATTTTTATCAGCTTGGCATTGGCGATCCCTATCCAATCAGTGCGGCTCATGGTCAGGGAATTGCAGAAGTCCTCGACCAGATCATTGAAAAGCTGCCGGACAAAAAAATGAAGGGATATGACGGAATGACTACATTCTGCGTCATCGGCCGTCCAAACGTTGGAAAAAGCTCTTTGACCAACGCCATCCTTCATGAAGACAGAGCCATTGTATCCAATGTAGAAGGCACCACCCGGGATGCGGTGGATACACCTTTTACGTATGACGGCAGAGAATACGTCATTATTGACACTGCCGGTATGCGCAAGCGGGGCAAAGTTTATGAAAACGTAGAAAAATACTCCGTACTGCGTGCGGTTTCTGCAATCGACCGGGCCGACGTATGCCTGTTTCTGATTGACGGAACCCGCGGCATCCTGGATCAGGACAAGCATGTGGCAGGAATTGCCCATGATGCCGGAAAAGGCGTCATTATTGTCTACAACAAATGGGATGCCGTTGAAAAAAACGACAAAACAATGAATGAAATCACCAAGAAAATTCGTGATTCCTTTAAATACCTGGATTATGCTCCTGTGGCTTTCGTTTCCGCTTTGACAGGTGCAAAAGTTCAGAATTTGATTCCATTAATCGACCAGGTTCATGAAGCCTGCACTCTGCGCATTCCAACAAATGTTCTGAACGACGTGGTTCTGGATGCTCAGATGATGAACCCGCCAAAGTCCCAGAGAGGACGTCAGCTGCGCATTTACTATGCCAGCCAGGTAGCGGTTCAGCCTCCCCATATTGTTTTGTTCGTAAATGATCCGGAACTGCTTCATTTCTCTTATGCAAGATATATTGAAAATAAGCTGAGAGAAGCGTTCGGATTTATTGGAACGCCGATTAAAATTACGGCAAGAAAGCGTTGATTTATAAGATGAAAACAGCAGTAATAGGCAGCGGCAGCTGGGGCACAGCTCTGGCACAAGTCCTTGCCGACAACAATCAGGATGTTATTTTGTACGGGATTGATGAGAATCAGGTCAAAGACATCAATGAAAATCACAAAAACAGTGTGTTTTTTCCTGAAACAGACCTGAACCCGGATCTGAAGGCAACCTCCGATTTGAACGCCGTCAAAGACGCAGAGATCATTCTGCTGGCGGTTCCGTCCATTGCCATTGGAAGTGTTGCCAAACAGATCAACGATCTGGTCGATCATCCAGTCATTGTTGTAAACGTAGCCAAAGGATTCCATCCGGAAACAAACGAAAGAATGTCAGTGGCCATCCGCCGTGTGATGGATCCTGAAAAGCTTTCCAGTGTGGTGTCTCTGATTGGGCCAAGCCATGCTGAAGAAGTGGTGGAAAGACAGCTGACCAGCATTGATGCCGTCAGCCAAAAGGAAGAGGACGCCAAAACCGTTCAGAACCTTTTCTCCAATGACTACCTGAGAATTTACACCGGAGATGATGAGATCGGATCCGAACTGGGTGCGGCCGTCAAAAACGTTATGGCTATTGCCAGCGGCATCATTGCCGGGTTGGGATACAAGGACAATACAAGAGCTGCTTTAATTACCCGCGGACTGCAGGAAATGATTCGTTTCGGCATGGAATTTGGCGGGCGTCCCCAGACCTTTATTGGACTGACCGGCGTAGGGGACTTAATCGTCACATGTTCTTCTGAAAACTCCAGAAACTTCCAGGCCGGATACACCATCGGAAAAGAAAACGATGTAAAGCATTTCCTCGAAACAAATAAGAAAACGACAGAAGGGATCCGTACAGCCAAGATCGTTCATGAACTGGCTGCTGAAAAAGGAATCGATATGCCAATCTGTGAAGAGGTGTATCAGATTCTGTACGAAGGCAAAGAGCCGGCTCTTTGCGCCAACGATCTGATGCTGAGGGATTTAAAGAGGGAATTTTAATCTATGGCAAAATTTGTTAACAGAGACTCTCTGGCTGTATCCATTGCAGCGGAGCAAAAAATGACAACTCAAGATGCAGCTGCAATCGTCAATCAGATTTTCGAAGAGATGTCTCAGGCTCTGGAATCCGGCGGGGTTGTTGATATCCACGGATTTGGCAAATTTGTTATTTTTGACC
Organism: Ileibacterium sp.; assembly: GCA_021443945.1. Classification (GTDB taxonomy): domain Bacteria; phylum Bacillota_I; class Bacilli_A; order Erysipelotrichales; family Erysipelotrichaceae; genus JABUSF01. The sequence continues at coordinate 97,590 of JABUSF010000010.1, read as the reverse complement.
GCAAAAGCCGCATGGGCATTAATCCGGTCACCAAAGAAAGAATGGAAATTCCGGCTACCAAGCTTCCAAAGTACAAGCCATCTCAGACACTGAAACGCAGATGCAATGCCGGTATGGACATTGAGGACGACTAAAACGTCCCGCAAAAAGAAAGATCAAAGCCTGTCTTAACCGGATGGGCTTTTTTTCAAAGGAGAAGGTTATGAAAGAAATTGTTCTGGCAGGCGGATGCTTCTGGGGAATAGAAAAGTTCTTCAGCCAGTTTGACGGCCTGAAAACAGAAGTTGGATATGCCAACGGTTTGACCGAAACGGCAACCTACCAGCAGGTGTGTGCCGGCAGCGGACATACCGAGGCGGTTCGAATTGAATATCCGGATTCGGTCTCTTGTGCTCAGCTGATTGCCGTCCTGTTTGAAGTGATCGATCCAGTCTCTTTAAACCGGCAGGGAAATGACGTTGGAATCAACTACCGCACCGGCATTTATACCATCAGCAGACAGCAGGAAGCCATTGCCAAAGCCATGATTGGGGATCTGCAGAAGCATTATGCCAGACCCATTGCGGTGGAATCGGAACCCTTAAAGCATTTCATTGTGGCGGAGGATTATCATCAAAAATATCTCGACAAGAATCCGCAGGGATACTGTCATCTGCCAAAACCCCTCTTAAGCGGTCATCAGCTGCCCGAACTTGAAAACGTCCTGCAGGCTTATCCTTCTTTGAAGGCGTTGATTTAAAGACAAAGTTCTGGATTTGATTGACCAGACAGGGAGGGATTCTTCAGACTTTGAAACTGTCAGGACTTTTTTGAATCCTTTTTTTGCAGCCTGCTCAAAGCATAGGTGACGCGAAACGCAATGACTGCTTATTCCCTTGATTGGAAATTGCATCATTTAGTTTATGACATTTTCCTTATCGGAACATTTCATAAATCTAAGGCTTCATTTTTTAAGGTTATAGAACCCATTTGTTCCGCTGGATGTTGCTATAATACAAATAGCCAATTAGGAAGGTCTGATGCCGATGAAATACATGACGGTACTGGAAGCCTCAAAAAAATGGGGAATTTCTGATCGTCGTGTCCGTTTTCTGTGTTCTCAGGGAAGAATCAGGGGCATCATTCAGCAAGGACGGCGTTATCTGATACCAGACGGAACTGAGAAGCCTTTGGATGAGCGTTCGAAGCGGTCCAAACATGCCAGTTCCATGCATTACAACGATTTTACAAGGCTTGATTTTCTGAAGGGAATGCTGGCGGAACAGCCAGAAGAAATACAGCATCCCGGACAGAACACCATAAATGCTTTTGCGAACCGCTTCATTTTTGACAGCAATGCGTTAGAGGGCAACACGCTGAGCCAGCCGGAAGTGGAAAAGGTTTTAAAGGGAGATGTCTGTCCCGGACATTCTCTTCAGGAACATATCGATGTGATCGGAACAAAAGATGCATGGAATTACATTCTGGAATGTTCTGCGGAACGCAAAATGCTGACTCAGAATATTATCCGCAACATACATTCATTGATGATGATCAACGATCCCGATGAAAAGGGCAAATACCGCAGAGTAAAAGTCCGGATCAAGGGAGCTTCCAACACCCCAGTCTATCTGGATTTGATGGAACCGAGAATGAATGATTTGCTGAATATCAATACGCAGCGAAAAAAAGTGATGCACCCAATTGAGCGGATTGCGCGTTTTCACTTGGAATTTGAAGGAATTCATCCCTTTACGGATGGAAACGGTCGAGTGGGACGCATGCTGATGAACCTGGAACTGATGCAGAACGGATATCCTCCGATCACAATCAGTTTGAAGCAGCAGCCGGAATATGAGAAAGCCATGAATGAGTTTCTATTGACTCATGAAGCAGGGGCTATGATCCGGCTGATTTCAAAAAATCTGGAAAACACACTGGAAAAGTCTTTAACAGCAGGAAAAAGGAAAAAACAGAAGAAGAGCGGATCTCATTAGGGTCCGTTTTTTATTTGGAGGCATACCTTCCTTGGCCGGCTGACCTGTTATGCATAAAAAGTTCATGTTGTGTTCAAAACCCCGCATGTCTGATCGTCTTCAAAAGGCTTATGATATAATCATCTCAATTATGAAGCAGGCTCTGCGGAGTCTGACGGAGGAAAATATATGGGAATTCTTAAATGGGGTCTTGGGGCTGCACGTTCTGCTTATGAAGAACAGCCAAAAGAAAGTTTCCGCGCAGATGGCATGAGCAATGATGTCCTGGCTGCTCCTGCAGAAAAAGTAAGCCGCGGTTCCAATAAAGGGTCTTATGATGTCATTACGGACGGTTCCGTATTCAACGTTGGAATCAATCAGGCAGCACTGCTGATTGAAAATGGAAAAGTCCATGATTTTATCATTGCTGACAGTGAAGAAGGAACTGGACAGTACATTTACGATTCCAGCCTGGAACCATCCCTGCTGACCGGCGGTCTCAAGGAATGGGGCAACGTCTGGAAAATGGTGAAAGAACGGTTCACATTTGGCGGCGGTTCTCCAAATACAATGAATCTGGTCTATGTGAATTTAAAGGAAATCACAGAAAATCCAGTGGGAATTGGAAAAATTCCATTCATCGACAAGTATCTTGGAACCCGTCTGATGCTGGGAGCCCACGGTTACTATACGTTCCGAATTTCCAACCCGGCTGCCTTCTACGAAAACTTGCTTATGGATCCAACGAAAAAGTACCGCAAGGAAGATATTACCGGACAGCTGAAAGCAGAAATGATGCCAAAGATCGCTTCTGCCATTGCCAAGATTGCTCCGCTTTGCGTCAATGGATACCAGGACATTTATCTCCATGATACGGACATTGCCCAAGCGCTCAACGAAGAACTGGGTGCAGACTGGCTCAATTCCAGGGGAATTGAACTGCTGAAAGTGTCCTTAACACCGGAGCTTTCTCCTTCCGATGCGCAGCGGGTGATGGAACTGGAAAATGCCAAAACCCTCTCCAATGCGGATATGGCTCTTGGATCGATGATCAATGCCCAGAATCAGGCCATGCAGTCCGCCGGCAAAAATGCAGCTGGTGCTGTGAACGGTTTTATGGGTATGAATATGGCTGGAGGCGGCGCTTTCAATGCCGGTGATCTGCTGGCCAAAAAGATGGAACAGCAGCAGTCTTCTTCCGTACAGCCTCAGGAAGCTCCTGCAGCCGCTGTCGGATCCTGGATTTGCCCAAGCTGCCAGACAACCAATTCCGGCAACTTCTGCTCCAACTGCGGCACACCAAAACCAGCCGCTCCAGCAGCCAAGTTCTGCTCCAACTGCGGCACCAAACTGGAAGCCGGCACAAAATTCTGCCCGAACTGCGGAACGAAACAATAATTTCAAAATTTAAACGAAACGGATGATACCTGCAGGCAATTGCTGTGGATCTTCATCCGTTTTTCTTTATGGATCCGTTTTCCGGCAAAAGAAGGGCTCTATTTTTCCTGTTGTGATTCCTTTTAAAAAGTAACAAAATGAGTCTGTAGTTTTCCAAGGAGGAACAACACATGGAGACTCGGGTAGCTGTCATCAGCATTATTGTTGAAAACATGGACTCGGCAGAGATTCTCAATCATGTTCTTCATGAGTATGCAGAGTGGATCATCGGCCGAATGGGCATTCCCTATAAGCCTAAACAAATCAGCATCGTATCCGTGGTGATTGATGCTCCGCAGAACGTCATCAATGCTCTGACCGGTTCTCTGGGAAGAATTGATGGGATTACTGCCAAGGCTGCTTTTTCCAAAGCATAAAAGAAACATTGGAAGACAAAAAGAACAGGCACACCTGACACCGAAATTCGTTTTGAGGTGAAAGATATGCGGTTTATGGAAACAAGTTTTTATACTGCCTGACCGCCGTATCCATTTTGGTGCTGCGGTTTTTTTCGGCTTTTCGGAGAATGGGGTGGTTTATGACAAACAAAGAGCTAATCGATTTGTTAAACAAGTCTAAAAGGCTTGAACAGGATCAATGGGTGCAGCTGTTTTGTACCTTTGACGAGGAAGACTTTCAGTATGCCAGACAAATCGCTGCACAGCTGACCCGCCAGAATTTTGGAAACCAGGTCTTTTTCAGAGGACTGATTGAGTTTTCCAACATCTGCCAAAACGACTGCTATTACTGCGGGATTCGAAAATCCAACTCCAGACCGGTCAGGTACCGGCTGAGCGAGGAAGAAATTCTCCATTGCTGCCGGGAAGGGTATGAGCTTGGATTTCGGACTTTCGTCCTTCAAAGCGGCGAAGGGGGATGGTCTGCTTCCGATGCCTTTCTTCATCTGATTCAAAGCATGCGCCAAGAATTCAGCGACTGCGCGATTACGGTCGCTGTGGGAGAATGTTCCAGAGAGTTTTATGAAAAATTGTTTGCGGCCGGTGCCAACCGGTATCTGCTTCGGCATGAAACAGCGGATTCTGTCCATTACTCCCGGCTGCATCCTCCGGAAATGCGTTTGGAAAACCGGCTGAACTGCCTGAAG
>JABUSF010000010.1:90356-91487 GCA_021443945.1 Ileibacterium sp. | reverse complement strand
CTGTCGGGCGGCATGCAGCAAAGAGCAGCCCTGGCCCGCACGCTGATCCGCAAATCCAATCTGATCCTGATGGATGAACCTTTTTCTGCTTTGGATGCCTTTACCAGAAAAAGCATGCAGGAAGAACTGCTGCGCATCCAAAGAGAAACACACTGCGGTATTCTTTTCGTCACACATGATCTGGACGAAGCCCTCAAACTGGGGGACCGCATTCTTGTTGTCAAAGATAAAAGCGCCCATGAAGGCGATCACAATGAATTATTAAAGGAAGGACAATTTGAAAATGAATAAGAAACTGAAAGCTGCTGCTGCTGTTTTTCTGACAGCCGCTGCCCTGACAGTCACTGCCTGCTCCTCGAACACAGCAGCCTCGAAACCGACCGTTGACAAAGTCAACATGACCTATGTGGATTCTCCTCTGAACGTTCCCTCCATCCTGGAAAAGGAAAAAGGAATGTTTAAGGAAGCCTACGAAAAACAGGGTGTCGGTTTTGAATATTCTGACATTGCCTCCGGTTCCGAACAGACGGCTGCCATGGCCTCTGGGGATGTACAGATTTTAAACGCCGTGGGCGGATCTTCTGTCATTCTGGCTGCTGCCAATGATGCGGACATCGTGATTTTATCCATGTATTCCAAAGCACCGGAAGCTTTCGTTATGTTTTCCAATGATGAATCCCTGAATTCCGCCGAGTCTTTAAAAGGCAAAACCATTGCCGGACCCAAAGGAACCAACCTGCATGAACTCATCGCCGCCTACATGAAAAAAGCCGGGATGAGCATGGAGGATGTCAACTTCGTGAATATGGATATTCCATCCGCGGTGGCTGCGCTGGAAAGCGGAAGCATCGACGTGGCATTAGTGGGCGGAACAGCGGCTTACAATCTGGAAAAAGCAGGCAAGCACAAAATTGCGGACGGCAAAGATTTGATCGCCGCCACCATCGTGACGGCTACATCCAAAAAGTTTGCCGAGGAAAATCCTCAGCTGGTACAGACTTTCCTGGATACCCAGAAAAAGATCATGGAACAGATCGAATCGGATACAGATGCAGCTCTGGCACAGACAGCCAAGGCGCTGGATCTGGATCAGCAGGCCGTGGAAGATATGTACAAGCTGTATGATTTCAG
>JABUSF010000010.1:88948-90300 GCA_021443945.1 Ileibacterium sp. | reverse complement strand
CGATGCAGGAATGATTGAAAATCATGTGGATGTATCCAAACTGATTTACAAAAAATAGAAAAGGGAAGACAACGTATGAGCTTAAATTCGACACCATCTTCAGAACGCATCCACATTGGCTTTTTTGGATGCCGCAATGCAGGCAAATCGAGTCTGGTCAATGCTGTAACCGGTCAGGATCTGGCCGTTGTATCCGAAGTGAAGGGAACCACAACGGATCCAGTCATCAAAGCCATGGAGATTCTGCCTTTAGGACCTGTGGTGATCATTGACACCCCGGGTTTTGACGATGAAGGGATGCTCGGAGAGCTCAGAGTGGCCAAAACCAAACAGATTCTGAACAAAACCGATATCGCCGTTCTGGTGACACAAGGCAGTGAACAGACCAGGGAAATGGACGATTTGCTGGTGGGCCTGTTTCAGCAGAAAAATATTCCGTATCTCATCGCCTGCACCAAATCGGATTTGCTTGATGATGTTCCTCAGGAAACGGAGAAGACCATTTGGGTCAGCGCAGAAAACAAAACCAACATTCATGCCTTGAAGGAAAAGCTTGGAAAACTCGCTCCCAAGGACCATGGGCGCCGCATTTGTGCTGATTTGCTGGAGCAGGGAGATACGGTTGTTCTGGTATGTCCCATTGATGAGTCGGCGCCAAAAGGAAGGATGATCCTTCCTCAGCAGCAGACGATTCGGGATGTGCTGGATGCCGATTCCATCTGTCTTGTCACCAAAGAGACGGAGCTGGAACAGACACTGAAGGCTTTGAAGCAGCCCCCTAAGCTTGTGATCACAGACAGTCAGGCGTTGGGATTCATTAAGGACATTGTCCCGGCGGATGTCTGTATGACAACGTTTTCCATTTTGATGGCCCGATACAAAGGCTTTTTGGAAACTGCGGTGGAAGGAATCTCCCATGCCAAAGATTTGAAGGACGGAGATGTCATTCTGATGGCGGAAGGCTGTACCCATCATCGGCAGTGCAATGACATCGGGACTGTCAAAATTCCAAATCAGCTTCGACGGTTTACTGGAAAAGAACTGGTCTTTGAAACCTGCTCCGGTCGGGATTTTCCGGAAGATCTTTCCAGATATGCTATGGTGATTCACTGCGGCGCCTGCATGCTTTCAGAACGGGATGTCCTGTTTCGAATGAAAAGCAGTGTGGACCAGCAGATTCCATTTACCAATTACGGCATTGCACTGGCCCATTTAACCGGAACGCTCTGCAGGACGCTGCAGTGCTTTCCTCAGCTGCAGAATCTTCTTCAAGACTGAAACAGCCGGGACAGCTTTTGTCCCGGCTTAAATTTATTCGGATGATTAATATTTTGAATAGATTACTGTAAGTG
>JABUSF010000010.1:87286-88913 GCA_021443945.1 Ileibacterium sp. | reverse complement strand
ATGGATATTCTGTACCATACTCAAGGAAAACCTGGCAGCTGTTATGAGGGCGTATTACTGTTCATGGACGCGCTCATTAAAATAAATGCATACCGAACGAAGCAGCGGCCGATGTTTTCAAACCGTCTGTTCATCAATGGAAAAACCTTCTTTCAGATAATGTCCAATTCCTGTTTGGCTCTACGTGAAAGAAGGTTTTCTTTTTGCTTTGGCAACCCATTCTGAGATTCCCTTGCCTCATCCAGATGACAAGACATCCAGTTTTTTCGATTTTTTTACGATACTCTTTGAACAAAAATGTTTATTATGTATCATTGGAAACTGCAGACCGTATGATGAAGGAAGCAGGGATTCATCTCTGCCAAATGGTCTGTTCTTCCAATCTGAAAATGCAGATCAGCATGCTGATTAATCTTTTATATATAAGGGGAAATAATGAAACTTAATAAACAACAGACGATGGCCGCTGCAGGCGGAACCGTCGCTGTTTTAGCAGCCGTCCTTTTCTTCAAAGGCTGTCTGACAAACGCCATGTCCGAACAGGGTGGGCGTGCCTATCTGGCCTCACTGGAAAGCAAAGATGTCCAGTCGGTCAACGAAGCCATTCAGCAGAAGAAAATGGACAAACTTTTCGATTCCTATTCCAAAGGGGAAACTTCTGTTTTCTCTTTGTTTCAGGATTATGTTTTTTTAGGAGACTCCAGAGCCAACGGATTCAAGGGGTATGGCTATCTGGACAGCTCCAGAGTTCTGGCGGAAGTCAGCCAGACCATCCGAAATGTGGACGACTATCTGGACGTCATCGAAAGCCTGAAGCCATCGACCGTGTACATTTCCTACGGAATCAACGATATGGCTTCTCATCTCGGATCTGATCGGGGAGAGAACGGCTATATTGATTTGATGAAGGAGCAGATCGACAAAATTCTCCAGCGGGTTCCCAATGCCAAAATTGTCGTGAACTCCATCCTCCCGGCTTCTCCATCCACCCGAGAATCCAATCCGGAATGGGCGGACTACGACCATTACCAGGATATGGTCAAAGCGGCCTGTCAGCAGTATGGCTGGACGTATATTGACAACACGGACATCACTCAAAACGGACAGGCACCAGTTTATGAAAAGGACGGAATCCATTTCATTCCTTCCTTCTATCAAACCTGGGCGGAAAATATCATCAAACAGTCCTCCCATCTCAAAAACTCCAGCAGTTCTCAGGACAGCTCTTCTCAAGAACCGTCCAAAGACGGCCAAAAGGAGCAGAAAGGAGATGCTGCATGAAGTTCTCCAAGTGGACATCCATAAAAGGCATTCTTCTTGCTGCTTTGATTCTTTTCTGGCTGCCTTTGTTTCTGCAGCCAAAAGCAAGCTCTGCTCCCTTTGAAAATGTGGTGCAGTCCGCCATGGCTGGTTTGGATCTTGGTTCTTATCCTCAAAAGGATGTCCAATCCATTAAGGCTCTTTTGAAAACGGATCCTTCGTCCTACGAGAACATCGCTTTTTTCCGGACGGATGACGGTTTGAATGCCAGTGAACTGGTCATTGCCAAATTCAGCAGTTCCCAAAGTGCACAGGAATTCGCCTCCAAAATGGAAGAACGCCGAAGCGCTCAGGAAAATATGTATGC
>JABUSF010000010.1:81935-84589 GCA_021443945.1 Ileibacterium sp. | reverse complement strand
GGAAGGCCTTTTTTCTGGTTTTTGAATTGTTTTGAATTTCTTTATAAGTCTCTCTGGAAATGATTCGATTAGTTTAAGAATGTCTTCAGCAGACTTTAAGATCTGGTTTCTAGAATGAAACCATCAAAAAAGAAATAGAAAGATAAAAGAAAAAATAGAAAGGAACCTTATTCTTATGAAAAAACATCTTCCATTATTCTTCGCATTCGCAGCTGCATCCATGGCTCTTGCAGCCTGCTCCAAACCAGCCGCTCCAGCCCATCCCAATGAAACCATTACCGGGATGATCAGTTCCAAAGAGGGGAACAACATCGAACTGACACTGGGAGAAATTAAAACGGAAACGGCCCGTCAGGCCATCGAATCGAAGGCAGGGGACACAACTGATGCTTTAGAAGAGGCACATCTTGACGACCCTATGCAGGTCTTTGAGGCCAACAAGGAATTCATGACCTTTACCGTAAAAAATCCGGACATCAAAGTGGAAGGAGATAACGGAACCACAGACGGATCCATCAATGATCTTGAAAAAGAAAAAGTGGTCACCGTGAAAACCGACAGCAACGGCGACCCAGAATCCATTGTCATCAAAAAGGTAGACAGTATCCGCTACTAGACCCTTGCTTGCCGTGGATCCAATGAAAATACACACGATTTCACAGAAATCAAAAGATCGATCATGAAACTCAGTTTTCAACCGGAAGTCTAAAAAGACTTCCTTTTTTTGTCCTTCTAAAAAAAGAGAGAAAGAAGCATTTTCTTTGCGTGAAGAAATGCATTCTTTCTCTTTGTTTATTCGGCCAGGAAATCAATGATTTCCAGCTGATCATTTGTCAGGCCGTAGGTGGTGATCTTGATGGAAGGGATGACCGGCAGGCTCATAAAGGCCATTGACATGAACAGTTCCTGCCCGGAACCCATTTCGTGAATCGCTTTGGTGAGCTCTTCATTGGCTTCGGCTGTTTTTTCATAGGTTTCAGCAGAGATCAGTCCTCCAATCGGCAAAGGCAAAAAAGCTAAAATCTGGCCGTCTTTTACAGCGCAGAGTCCGCCGCCCCGTTCAATGAGCGTATTGGAAGCAAGGGCCATATCGGCCGGATTGGTCCCCATGGCAATGAGATTATGGGAATCATGAGCCACGGTGGAAGCGAGAGCTCCTTCTTTCAGGCCCATGCCATGAATCAGACCAAGACTCATGCGGCCGCTGTTGTGATGACGGTCCATCACCGCAATTTTGACCAGATCCTTTTCAGGATTGACTCCGTTCATGAAATCAAAATCGACATCCAGGATTAAATCTTCCGTTAAAAGACTTCCCGTACTGTGACCAATCACATGCGCTTTTCGAACTCCCTGATGATCAAAACGGAAACTGTCGGGTTCAACGAAAGACATATTCATGGAATGGAACAGTTTTTCCTGCAGGGCTGAATCAACCTTTGGTTTTTCAAAGTCCTGCAGAACACCGGAACTGTAGATTTCTTTTCCGTTTTTAAAGACTTTGCTGACGTGAAAATCTTTTAAATCGTCCAGAACGATTAAATCTGCATCATACCCAGGGGCAATGGCGCCTTTTTTCGTCATCTTATAAATTTGAGCCGGGTTCCAGGTGGACATCAGCAGTGCATGAAGCGGGTCTGCGCCCAGAGCAACGGCTTCTTTTAAAATTCCGTTGATGTGGCCTGTCTTTTTCAAATCATCCGGATGTTTGTCATCGGTGCAGATGCAGCTGCGCAGACACCAGGGGTATTCAAACAGACGGATCAAATCGTTCAGGTTTTTCGCAGCAGTGCCCTGACGGATTTGAATGAACATGCCTTTTTCGATTTTTGATTTGGCTTCTTCAAAGGCTGCGCATTCGTGGTCGGTTTGAATACCGGCCTTGATATAGGCGTCCAGGTCCGGTCCGGACAGCATGGGAGAATGACCGTCTATTGCGGCGTTGTTTGCCTTTGCATCTGCAATCTTGGCCATCATTTCCGGATCATTGTTCAGTACAGCCGGAACATTCATCACTTCCGCAAGGCCAAGGACTCGTTCGTGTTTGTAAAAGGGCCGAAGGTCACTGGCCCGCAGCACGGCTCCGGAATCTTTGATGGGAGTGGCTGGCACGCAGCTGGGAAGCATAAAATATACATCCAGCGGGAGTCCCTGGGAGGACTGAATCATAAATTCAATGCCGTCCTGTCCGCAGACATTGGCAATTTCATGAGGATCCGCCACAATTGCCGTGGTTCCAAAGGGAATCTGAGCTCTGGCCAGCTCATAGGGAGTCAGTGTCGTACTTTCAATATGGATATGCGCGTCTATAAATCCGGGACAAAGGATTTTGTGCTCCAGATCTACAACCAGATCTGCAAGCTGTGGATCGAATTCTCCCACACCTGCAATCATTCCGTCCTCCAGAAGGACAGACTGGTCAAGAAGGGAGCAGGAAAAAGCATTAAAGATTTTCGCATTGGTTAAAAGGGTTTTCATATATTCTCCTGTTTCTTATTTTCTTGTAAATCTGCACTCTGTTGGAAACGGGGTGCAGATTGTTAATTCCGACTAATTATTCCCTATTTAACAGAGAATTCTTGGGATAGGAATGTGAAGAGACAAAATACTTCCGAAAACTCATTGGATTCAAAGGGCTTACGGCTTCCAAGAAC
>JABUSF010000010.1:78955-80515 GCA_021443945.1 Ileibacterium sp. | reverse complement strand
TACCAAATTCATCCGGATTGGAACCGGCGGCGTCAGCCAGAAAATGCATTACGAACTTGGCAAACTGATTCAAAAGGCAGCCATACGTCTGGGGCGCAGCATTGCAGTCATTGGGTCGGGGGATCTCTCCCATTGCCAAAAAGCCGGAACCCATTATGGGTTCAAGGAATGCGGACCAAAGTACGATGCGAAAATCATGGACGTGATGTCAAAAGGCGATTTTGGCCAGCTGCTGTCCATGACAGATCAGGAAGCTGAAAAAGCTATGGTCTGCGGCCAGAAACCGTTCTGCCTTATGGCCGGTGTTCTGGATGGTTATCATCCGGAAAGCAAAGGCCTGGCGCATTCCGCTGAATTTGGCGTTGGATACGGGATCTGTACATATGAGAATTTGAAAGAAGATCCCAGCCGGAACTTCTTAAAGCAGCAGGAAGAAAAGGATCATGAAGCCTATCTGAAAAAGACAGCTGCCGAAGATGATTATGTGGCTCTGGCCAGAAGCACCATTGAAACCGTGGTGGCCGGAAAACCCTTAAGCGGCCGGTCTGTTTTGTTAAGTGATGAGCTTTTAAACAGCCGGGCGGGCGCCTTTGTTTCCATCCATGAACATGGCCAGCTCAGAGGCTGCATTGGAACGACCGCTCCTGTACAAACCTCTCTGGCCCAGGAAATTGTCCAGAATGCCCAGTCTGCGGCTTTGCGGGATCCAAGATTTCCGGCGATACAGCCCTATGAACTGGAAGATCTGGAGATTAAAGTGGATGTGCTCAAAGAACCGGAACCCATCGAATCCAGTGATCAGCTGGATGTCAGGAAATACGGAGTCATAGTATCGAAAAACGGACGAAGAGGTCTGCTTCTTCCGGATCTGGAAGGCGTGGACACCGTTCAAAAACAGATCTCCATTGCCAAGCAGAAAGCGGGCATCCCGGAACATGAAGATGTCCATCTGGAAAGATTCGAAGTGATCCGCCATGTCTGAAAAGCCGATCCAGTGCAATGTTTGTTTTCGACGGTGTCATATTCCGGAAGGGAAGCTTGGTGCCTGCAGAACGAAGACGAATGAAAATGGAAAACTGATTGACCGGGGGTATGGAAAAATCACGTCCGCTGCCCTGGATCCCATTGAAAAAAAGCCTCTTTACCGGTTTTATCCAGGTTCCATGATTTTGTCCTTCGGAAGTTTTGGATGTTCCATGCGCTGTCCTTTCTGCCAGAACTGGCAGATCTCCCAGCAGGATTTATTTACGGAAAGCGAAACTGTCTTGCCTGAAGACCTCGTTTGCAAAGCCCTTGAGCTCAAGCCTTACGGAAACATTGGTCTGGCAGCCACCTACAATGAACCTATGCTCAGCCCTGAATTTTTGAAAGATACGTTTCAACTGGCCAGAGAAAAGGGTTTGAAAACTGTCATCGTTACCAGCGGAAGCGCCACGATGGAGACCCTGGAGCAGGTGCTTCCTTATACAGATGCTTTCAACATCGATTTAAAAGGCTTTACAGAAGACTTTTACAAATGGGCCGGCGGGGATTTCGAGACCACCAAAGCCTTTATTCAAA
>JABUSF010000010.1:74082-76537 GCA_021443945.1 Ileibacterium sp. | reverse complement strand
AACACGACGATGATCGTCAGCAGAGGTTTGGGTGACCAGATGATCCTTCCCCGGTTCTATAACCGGCCAGATCTGGTCATCGTCAAACTAAAAAGCCCAAAATCCGTTTCTTTTGATACACTGTAGGATAGAAAGGAATCTTTATGCATTACGAATTGTTTCATATCGGACCATTAACGATTTATACATACGGGTTTCTGATTGCCGTAGGCATTCTGGCTGCCTATTATGTCACGGAACTCAGAGCCAAAAAGCTGGGCGTCAGCATTGGAAAACTGGATGTGCTGACGGTCTGGATTCTTGTCGGAGGATTTGCCTGTTCCAAAATCCTTTACTGGATTACGCGGCTGCCGGATATCCTGAAAGATCCATCCATTATGCTGAACTTTGGAGATGGATGGGTGGTTTACGGCGGGATCATCGGCGGTCTTCTGGCGGGGATTTACTACTGCAAAAAAGAAAACCTCGATTTTCTGGAACTTGCTGATCTGATTCTGCCTCAGGTTGCCCTGGCGCAGGGATTTGGACGTCTGGGATGCTTCTTTGCAGGATGCTGCTATGGACAGCCCACCACTGCCTGGTATGGGATTACCTTCCCAAGCGGATCTTTGGCTCCAGCTGGTGTTCCTCTTGTTCCTACCCAGCTGCTCAGTTCATTCTTCGACTTTGGAATGTTCTTTCTTCTTTGCTGGATGGCCGGCAGGGAAAAGCCGAAAGGAGAAGTGACTGCCTGGTATTTGATCATCTATTCAGCTGGCCGCTTTGCCATTGAATTTTTCAGAGGCGATCTGGTCCGCGGGCAGGTGGGAGCTTTTTCCACTTCTCAGCTCATTTCCATCTTTGTAATGTTTGCGGGGCTGATCATGCTCTGGCTTTGCAAACGGGGCGGAAACGATAAAATGGCATAAAACTCAAACGCAAAAGCAGCAGGCCTTTGCGTTTTTTTTGACATTCAGCAAGATCTTTGTGATAAAATGGGATGAATATAGTAAGTTAAACGGATTTAACCTAATCCTGATCTGTTTATGGTTGAATAAAGACATGTTAAGTAATCTTTTTGATATGAATCTTGGAACTGGATCAGAACTGTTTCTGACCATCAGCAACTCCAGCGTCATAATTCTGAGCGCATGGCTTCTTGTTTATTTTGGATTCAGCCTTTATGAGGCGGGTCTGTACAGGAGACAAAACAATCGATGGATCAAAAGCAGAAGCGGGATCATGCTGCTGTTTATGAGTGTATCCGGTCTGCTGTTTCTGGCGGCTCTGGCGTATTTGACCCTTCTGTCCCGAAGCAGCGGATACGGGGGAGCAGCCGAGACAGATCTTTTCTATGAGCTGAAGCTGGCCTTTGAGTATCAGGACTGGAACCTTCATCTGGAAAATCCCTACTGGCTGTGGCAGACCATCAACAACATTCTGCTTTTCGTGCCTGGAGGCATTCTTGTACCCTGGTGGTGCAGCCGGAGCCAAAGGAAGCTGACTTTCTGGGCGGCCGCCCTGATCGGATTTTCTCTTTCCTTCGTGATTGAGTTTACCCAGCTGGTGACAGATCTTGGAATCTTTGAGGTCAGTGATCTGCTCAACAATACCCTCGGATTTATCATGGGGTTCATCATTTACAGACTCGTCAAATTCATCTGTCTGCTGCGCAGCAGAGGCGTTCGCCAAAAACTAATGGCACTCAGTCCTTATGCCTGAATGCGTCAAAGCCCAATGAGCTTCGAAACTCATTGGGCTTTCTTGTATCTATTTCTTTTTTGGAATCATCATGATTAAAGCAATCATTAAACAGGCCACGGAAACAAAGGACACATAGTGTCCCATGGAATTCGCCAATACGGCACCCAGAATAATGCCAGCCAGATACGTGGCTACGATGGTGGTGTAAAGCGTGAATTTCTGCAGACTTTCATCATCTTCCGTATGGGCATAACGGGAGATATTCTGAATGGCATTTTGAATGTTGGCATTGATGTTGATGGTCGGCAGAGAGACAGAATTAAAAATACGAAAGGTAATGGACTGCAGACCGCAAACCAGGCCGAAAATGGGGTTGGCAATCATGTTCCAGGAATCGGGCATGAAAGTCGCCAGGCTGATCAGGGTGATTTCCACCAGAGTGGAAATCTTGCGCCACCCTAAATGGCGGTATTTGGAATGAAAATGTTCCGCCAGAAAAACCCCGAGGCCAAACATGAGGATGCAGAAAATGTATTTTGGAAATTTGGAGAAATCGCCTGCCGCAAAATCCAGTCCCATGTACAGCAGATTTCCGCTCTGGCTGGATGCAAACACATGTCCTCTGGTGACGTATGTACAGGCATTTAGAATTCCAATAGCAAAGGAAAGCAGCATCCCCATATGCAGACTTTGCTCCCGTTCTTCATCTTCCTGAAAATAGTCTTTCAGCTTCAAACAGATCACCTCAAAAATACCGTAACAAACAGAAACG
>JABUSF010000010.1:71025-72717 GCA_021443945.1 Ileibacterium sp. | reverse complement strand
ATGCCGCAGCCAAGAATAATGATGTAGTCCACATTGCGTTTGGGGATGCGCTTGGCAGCGATCAAACCGCAGATCATTGAGGAAAGCATAAAGGACAGTCCATAAAAAATCAGCGCTTTGACAACAAAGACGGTTTTTAGATAGACCAGATGGGCCGTTCCAGTCAAAGCATCTCCTCCCCGGTTGGCATAGAGCAGAAAGGCCAGGACTCCAAAAAAGATCACAAAACTGATTCCGATCCCAAGCAAATTGACAATACGAAATCCTTCTTTTCGAATCAGTTCCAGGTTGCTGATGGTTAAAGCCAGTGCAAACAGAAAAATAAACGGCAGGGCACATATCAAAAAGATGTCCATACTTGTTGAAAAAATCATAATGTCCTTCAAACCATACCGGGCCAGATTGGGAAGAAGAACAGCGCCCAATGCCAGAGAAAATCCAGCAATGACCAGGCTGAAGATCATCAGTCCTCCCACCTGCGGGGTTTGATAGGTATACAAATTGTTGTTAACCCGCCGGGCAAAAGTGCCAAGCAGAATGATAAACAGCAAAACGGAGGAAACGATTATATCCTGAAGAACATATTCCCAGCCGTTAAAGTCAAAGGGAAATTTCCGATACAGAAAACCGTTATCCGTCACCTCAAATTCATACCAGTTTGGCCTTTGCTCTCCATCATAGTGGGTTCCAATGGTATGGACGTCTGTTATTCCGGGGTTTTTGGCTCGAAAGCCAACCAGCCAGTAGTCCTTTTCCTTGGTGATAAAGGTCTGTTCCAGAACATCAGGATCATCAATCTGCACATCAATGGTTTTGGTCTGATTTCCAGGATCATAAAACTGAACCATATAGGTATCTCTTCGAACAAGAACCTGTGTCAGATAAAAGCAGTTCACTGCAATCAGCAGCAGGATCAAAAATCCCTGCCAGCATGTATAAAGTCCAGGGGGCTGAAACCTGGATCGTTTTTTCTCTTTCATAAAACTCCTTCCATACAGATGGACAAGCCTGTGATCAGCTTGTTCTGTTGGCTTATCTATATTATTACAGAGATCATCTAAAACGATATAGATTTTATAATTAAATCAAAAGGGACAATCCCTTCATGAAATCTTCGTGATCCAGCGTATCTAAGGAAAGAAGCCTGCGGTTTTGGATTTCAAAGTCGAGTTTTTTTACAAAACCGTTTATAATCGATACGCAAATTCAAGGAGGGCATTCCATGAATCAAAATGAATTAAACGAGCTCAAACGCTGCTTCAAACCGGAAAATCCATGGCTGAGCATGGGCAATGTATTAACTGCCTATGTCAAAATTACCGGCATTGAAAAGGAAGCGGTATTTGTCAAAGTCCGTCCCTTTGAGGATTTCAGCCCGGAAGAACAGGAAATCCATTTAAAAATGCTGAAAAAAGTTCTCTCCAGCAAGTTGGGAAAAAACGGACGCATTTATAAATTTACCAACGATGAAAAAGGGAAAGAAACAGAAAAAAGCTTCTATGCCCTGCGTCAGTCCAGACTGAACGAGCAGGAAATGATTGACTGGTTTCTGGAACAGATCAAAGAGCATGCCGGGTATGAGGAAAGCTTTTACTGTACGCTGATGTTCTGCGATTTTCTTGTTCCTGCCAAAGACAAAAACCAGGAAATCAACACAGACAGTGAAAGGGGAAGAGTTCCTTTTCTTGTGGG
>JABUSF010000010.1:69099-70810 GCA_021443945.1 Ileibacterium sp. | reverse complement strand
TTCAGCGCCCAGTTTGAGCTGAGCATGAATGAAGAAGAAGATGCTTTTCATAACGTGGTGGAATCCATTTACGATGGAGAAATTGGCTTCCAGACCATTTCCAGACTCCAGGAAACCCTTCATGATCTTCTTGAGAACAAGGATGAAGAAGAAGAGGAAATTCAGCTGGATGCCAACGGAATTCGGGATTTGCTGGAAAATGCCGGGACGTCTGAAAGAGCCTTGGGAAAACTGGATTCCGCCATGGCGGTGAATTTGGACGATCAGAGCATTTATGCAGCCAATGCCATGAACGCAGACAAAATCGACATCAATGCCGGCGGCATTAAAATCAGTGCCCCCTTCAGCGAAAAGGACCGCATCAAATCCGAAAAAAGAGACGGCCGGTTCTGTCTGACTGTGGAGCTGAACGGTCAGCTGACCTACAACGGTTTTGCCGTCAATCCCACAGAACGCAAAGCCCCTGAAGAGGACTAAACCAATCCAAAATCAATCGAAATACGAAAAGCCGCAAAAGGGATTTAAACTTTTGCGGCTTTTTGTATTTCCGAATGAAAAAAGAATGGTTCAGTCCTTTTTTAAACTGTACAGATCGGCAAGAAGATGATGGCTGAACATGGCATCTTTTAAAACCTGCAGATCCCGCTGGCTGATAAATTCGTATTCCGCCCGCTGCAGAAGAACGTAGGCCTGCATTAACACAACAGACAGGTCGGCGAAAAAACGGGCTGGATGTTTTTCATCACTTAAACGTTCCATGGCCTCACTCTGACCAAGCTGCCAGGCATAATCATAAAGAGTGGTGGTTTCCGGACGTTCAAATTTGGTCAGTCCAGCATCCGCCAGACGGGGAGCGGCATATTTTCGGCACAGTGAGAGCAGAGCTTTGGTGTAGAACAGAACAGATGCAGACAAATCAGCCTCTTCAATGTCGCTGTAATACTGCTCCATATCGCTTCCGGATTCCAGCATGGACAGAGTCTGTCCATCCAGATCGTTGGCCAGATTTTCATCGATGCCAAGATAATCGATATAATCCAGGGCGTTGTCTTCTTCCTCCAGCTCCTGCTGGAAATTCTGAGCAGCCTGATTCATGGATTCCGGCATGTTTTTGGCCATGTTTCTGGCCATGTTGCTTAAAGATTCCTTTTCCTCTTCGGTCAGGGAATCGACCATATGCTTTAAAGCACCGAAATCAATATCTGAAAATTTCATTTTTGATCACCTCGAATACGAGTTCATCATAGCACGAACAATTCGGGAAGCCGAAAGCAGACAATTTGAAAGAAGCAACGGCCTTCGGTACTTTAAAAATGAAAAGAGATTATACTAAAAAAGTCAGGAGGATTTGAGTGATGTTTTATCCTTATCGTTATGGATTTTCTATGGACTCCGGTTATCTTCTCGTTCTCATTGCTGCAGCGCTGAGTTTTATGGCCAGCATCTGGGTCAATTCCACTTTTTCCAAGTACTCCCGGGTGCCTTCCAGCAAAACAGGGGCTCAGGCTGCCAGACATGTGCTGGATGCCAATGGACTTCAGCATGTCCGGATTGAACGGGTTCCTGGAAATCTGAGCGATCATTACGATCCAAGAACCAATGTAGTCCGTCTTTCCGAATCGACGTATGATTCCAAATCCACAGGAGCTGTAGGTGTCGCAGTTCATGAAGTCGGCCATGCCATCCAGCATAATAAAGGATATGCCCCAGC
>JABUSF010000010.1:67891-69078 GCA_021443945.1 Ileibacterium sp. | reverse complement strand
CCGGCCGTCAATTTGTGCTCGCAGCTGGCCATGCCTCTGCTGCTGATCGGTTTTCTGCTGCGGATGAGCGGTCTGATCTGGCTGGGAATTATTCTGTTTTCCGCCTCTCTGATCTTTGCGCTGGTCACCCTGCCCGTTGAGTTCAACGCCAGCCGCCGCGCTGTTAAGACTATGGAAAAGGATTCTTATTTCACAGCCGCTGATGTGGCAGGAAGCAAACAGGTTTTGACGGCTGCCGCCAGCACCTATCTTGCCAGTGCATTCGTATCGTTAGCCCAGCTGCTCCGGTTTATTGGACTGGCCAACCGGAATGACCGCCGCTGATCAAAATCGAAAAGCAAAATAACCGCCGAAACGCGGTTTTTTATTATCCAATCGGGATAAAGATGACAAAAGTGAGCCATATATCTTACGAATCTGTAAGTTTCTTAAGATTTTATTTAGAATTGTAAGATTTTGTTTATAAGTTTTAAAAAAACTATCATTTTCATTTGATAAAACCTTTACCATCCGCACATGGTTTCTTAATTCACGCTTTCTATACTAAGACCATCAATAAGGCAGACGGAAAGGAGAGCCCTTATGAAAAGCAGTTTTACGAAAACAATGACAACAATCTTGGCAGCAGCATTTGTCATGCTGACCGCCCTCATGGCAACTCCTGTGATGGCTGCTGAAATTGACAATACCAAAGGAAGCGCGCCGATCAGCGAAGTACAGAATGTTTCAGCCGGTAAAGCGGCTGTTTCTTCGGAGACAAAGGATAAGATTCCGGCCCCAGCCATCGAAACATCTGTTCAGGCAAAAACACCAACCAGTGTATCCAGATTCTTCCGTGCCGCCGTGAAATCCCGCTGGCACATTGGATCCGGCAAAGCAGCGTGCACTGCTTCTGCAGGAACATTCTTAATGAGTGCTTCAGCCATTGTTGGACTGATTTCAACATTGGCAGCTGTTGCCATCAAAGAATGCTTCAGAATGTAATTTTCTTTGGTACAAATGAAATTTGAAGACCCGCTAAGATTAAAGATATACACTCTCTCATTCATTCATTCCTTTTAGGAAACAGAACCACCGGCTTGAGCACCCGGTGGTTTTGTTTTTTAGAAAGCCAACGTTCTACTGATCTGCGCAGAATTGTAAGCGTACTTCATAAGGAAAAAAGGGAAAGATAGAGTATATTGAAT
>JABUSF010000010.1:65906-67248 GCA_021443945.1 Ileibacterium sp. | reverse complement strand
TATGGTGTGCATTCTCCCTTTGGTCAGCGGCTTCTGAACCGGCACACCCATTACAACCATCAGATTGAAAAGCTGAGACAGTGGGAACAGGAGCAGAAAGCCTTTGTTATCCGTCCCTCCAAGCCGATCCTCATCGGCAAGCTGGAACGGGATCCGGCAAAACTGCAGGCCGTTTACGACATTGGAACCCAGGATGCCAAAGCCGCTCTGGAAGGGCTGAAACAATATCTAAATCAATAAACGATTTCTGCAAGCGGAAGGTTTCTCTTCCGTTTTTTTGATGCCCGTTCTCTTTGGGTTCTTTTGACCTCTGTTCTGAAGGGGGCTGCAGCAATTTTGAAAGCTGCATTTCAGAACTGCTTTTGACAAACCCGAAAATCCAGCAAAAAGAAAAACGTTCCTGTCAGAGAAAGAACGTTTTTAATCGAATCTGTGCTTTTGGGTGCAGCTAGTTGTCCAGAATCAGATCCAGAAGATTCATGATTTCGACCTGGTTTTTGCTGAAGGTAACAGGGATGTCATCGTCAAGATCCAGGTCATCATCTGTCACGACACCAGCCCGGCGGTTCAGCCAGTCTTCCAGATAAATGGAACCGGGATGCTCTTCATGGATTAAATCATCGATAAAATACTCAAACAATTTGGACAGAGATAAATTGGAGCGCTCTGCAACGTCCAGAAGGCTTTGAAGGGTTTCATCCTGTACGTGGAGTTTAATGAGCATATCTTTCGTCATGGCTGCAATCATCTCCTTTGCTCGATGGGGTTTCAGTATAGAATATTTGATTTTTAAAATAAAGAATTGAAAATTCAGAAAATTTTGTCATCAACCGCATGATTTTCAGACAGGCCGTCAAACCCTTTTATCTAAAGGGGCTTACGGCATTTGAACGAATTCATCAAAACCCCGAAAACAGGCCGTAAACGGACTGCCAGTTCATTTTATAAAGAATGTAAGAATTCTGAAACTGACAAACAAAAAAACCTGGATCTCCAGGTCTTAAAGGAAATGGCTTACAGATACTGACCTAAATGCCGGTGAATCCATTTGGGAAGGCCGTCGTTTTCACACGTATCATCTGTGATGGCATCTGCAAGAGCCAGAGTATCCGGCAGACCGCCTTTGAGCACCAGACCAGTCCCGGCCATTTCAATCATTTCGTTGTCGTTGGAAGCATCACCGCAGGCCAGCACGTCTTGGAAGTCAATTCCATATTTGGAGCAGATCCATTCCAGAGCAGCCCCTTTGTGAACCCGCTCATCACAGGCTTCCAGCAAATTCGTCTGGGTTTTGAAAAAGCGGACCCCTTCGATGTTCAGTCCTTTGGCATACGCCTCCAGC
>JABUSF010000010.1:56612-65893 GCA_021443945.1 Ileibacterium sp. | reverse complement strand
GGTTTTCTTCCGTCCGGAACATGAGCTTTGCATTGGGATGCTCGTAAAATTCTGCAACGGATTTTACGATATGAGGAGTCTTGCCGGCTCTTTGGGAAGAGTATTCCACCAGTTCATCGTAATATTGGGCATACAGCATTTTCTGTTCCCGGTACTGGGTAATGTTGCAGGGCTGATCTTTCATCGCCTGAACAATGGTTTGAATGGTTTCAGGCTCCATAAGATAGAGCACATCGCTGCTTTGATCCATTGTATCTTCGATTTCCGCTCCGTTCATTCCAACGATAAATTCCGGGACGAAATCCAGGGCGTAGGATTCCAAAGACATTTTGACTTCTTCCAAAGGCCGTCCGGAAGCGATGCAGAACCAAATCCCGGCATCATGCATTTTGCTGAGCATTTCTTTCGTTAAGGGGGAGATGCCTTCTCCTTTGGGCATTAAAGTCCCGTCAATATCGGCAATCATCAGTTTTGGCTTATTCATATCATCATTTTCCCTTCCAAAATTAGATTAAAAAAGATCCCGCTAAAAATCTATGGATTTTGATGCATTCCCATTTCCTGGACAGGAATTTTCAGCCATCTCCATTTGCCTGTCGGAATGAAAAGATTTTCTAAAATTTTCATGTAAAATAAATAACGCTTTCAAAAATGTGGTATCATTCAGGAATATATGAGAGGAATTATTATGAGTGAAAAAATTAGAGTCGGTATTGCCGGCTATGGAAACCTTGGCAAAGGCGTTGAAAAAGCCGTTGCACAAACATCTGATATGGAGCTCAAAGGCATTTTTACCCGCAGAGATCCGAAATCCTTAAATCCTGCAGGCAATGTCCCTGTTTATTCCATGGATCAGGCGGAAGCTTTGAAAGATGAATTTGACGTGGTCATTCTCTGCGGCGGTTCGGCTACAGATTTGCCTGTCCAGACACCTGAACTGGTTCAGTTTTTCAACGTTGTGGACTCTTTCGATACCCACGCCAACATTCCCGTTCATTTTGAAAATGTAGACCATGCAGCCACCGGAAGCGGGCATATTGGATTGATTTCCATCGGCTGGGATCCAGGTCTGTTCTCCTTAAACCGCATTCTGTCTCAGTCCATTCTTCCAAATGGCAAAACCTATACCTTCTGGGGAAAAGGTGTCTCTCAGGGACACTCCGATGCCGTTCGCCGCATTCAAGGAGTAGCAGATGCCCGACAGTACACCATTCCAGTGGAAGAGGCTCTGGAAAAAGTCCGCAGCGGACAGAATCCAGAACTGACCACCCGGGAAAAACATACCCGTGAATGCTTTGTTGTGGCCGAAGAGGGTGCTGATCTG
Organism: Ileibacterium sp.; assembly: GCA_021443945.1. Classification (GTDB taxonomy): domain Bacteria; phylum Bacillota_I; class Bacilli_A; order Erysipelotrichales; family Erysipelotrichaceae; genus JABUSF01. Next base: position 64,569 of record JABUSF010000010.1, on the reverse strand, counting down.
GCTGCCATTGAAAAAGAAATTGTGGAAATGCCGAATTATTTCTCCGACTATGACACAACGGTGCATTTCATCACGGCTGAAGAAATGGCCAAAAACCACTCCGGACTGCCTCACGGCGGTTTTGTTATCCATTCCGGATCCACAGGGGACAACAATCATGTCATTGAATTTGCTTTGAATCTGGACTCCAATCCGGAATTCACATCTTCTGTTCTGACCGCTTATGCAAGAGCTGCCTACAGAATGAACAAGATGGGCATGAACGGAGCCAAAACAATTTTTGACGTGGCTCCAGCCTGGATTTGTGAAAAATCTCCAGCAGACCAGCGAAAAGAACTTCTCTAAACCAAACAAAAAAACTGATTTTCCCAGGGGAAGAATCAGTTTTTTTATTTTTCCATTATTCAAGGCTGCCAATCACAGATGCTTTTTTATCTTCACCTCTGCCGTAGCTTAAAGCATCCTGCATGTATTTGTGGTAAATATCCACCAGGCCGGAAACAAAATGAGCAGCTTCCGGATTCATGCCTTTTAAGATTTCAGCAGCACAGTTGGCAGCGGCCGTTTCGGCGCCGCAAAGAATCGACATGGCCATAATTCTGGGAAGACGGCGCATATCTTCTTTGGAAAGAGAAGTAAACTCTTCGGTGTCTGTCAAAGCGGTAAAGGCCTTTTCGATGTTTTTCGGCTGCGTCAGCACTTCATCCAGATTTTTATCCTTTGCCATGTACAGGCCGGTTTCTTTTGTGCAGTAAGTGATTAAAGCCAGATACGCCTGAGGATCTTCCATAGCGGCTGCTTTTTCCTGCAGAGCAGCGGAAGTCAGATCCAGCTGTTTAAATACGGAAGCAAGAATGTCTTCTCTGTCTTCTTTGGTCAGAAGTTCGATGACTGTATTTTCAATAGAACTCATAATGAATAACCTCCAATATCAGAATATAGCCTTCTTGGATTTCTCTCATTTGGAAAGACTGACGGATTTATGGTTTTTAGCATACAAAGCAGATCCGTTGAAAAAATACACTCAAATTTACTGGAACATGCCCAAAGAAGAGCAGTTTATTGCTAGAATGTGCATGACAGCATTTTGCTGAAATGAGGAGAATTAAAACATGCTGCGTGAAGATTTTTTATGGGGCGGCGCTGTCGCTGCTCATCAGATTGAAGGCGGCTGGCAGGAAGGCGGCAAAGGAATTTCCATTGCTGACGTCATGACTGCCGGTGACGTAAACACTGCCCGAAGAATTACAGACGGTGTGATGCCTGGAGAAAACTACCCAAACCATGAAGCCACTGACTTCTATCATCACTATAAAGAAGACATCGCTCTTCTTGCCGAAATGGGATTTAAATGTTTCCGTACGTCCATTGCCTGGACACGGATTTACCCGAACGGCGACGAAGAAGAACCAAACGCTGAAGGATTGAAGTTTTACGACGATCTGTTCGACGAATGCAAAAAATACGGGATTGAGCCAGTTGTTACACTGAGCCACTTTGAAATGCCGTACAACTTCTACAAAAAATACAACGGTTTTGCCAACCGCAAATCCATTGAGCTGTTTGAAAGATATGCCAGAACCTGCTTTGAACACTTCAAAGGCAAAGTTAAAATCTGGATGACTTTCAATGAAATCAACAACCAGACAGACTGGCATTCTGATCATCATTCCATGCAGGATTCCGGTTTCAAAGTATCCGAAAGCGAAAACATGGAAAAAGCCATGTATCAGGCTGCTTTGTATGAACTGGTTGCTTCTGCCAGAGCTGTTAAAATGGCTCACGAAATCGATCCGGAAAACAAGGTTGGATGCATGCTGGCCTTCTGCCCGATTTATCCATACTCCTGCAACCCAAGAGACATTATGGAAGCCACTTCCGCCATGCAGAAACGCTACTGGTTTGGCGACGTTCATGCCCGCGGATTTATCCCTGAATACATTCAGGCTTACTGGAAACGCATGGGCTTCGGGGAAATGGACATCACCGAACAGGATCTGATTGATCTGTCCCAGGGAACCGTTGACTACATTGGCTTCTCCTACTACATGTCTTTTGTCACCAAGTGGAAAGAAGGCAACGACGGCTACATCTACAAAGAATGGGAAGATCTGGTATCCAACCCATTCGTTGAAAAAACAGCCTGGGGCTGGGCTGTTGACCCGGAAGGCCTGCGTTATGCCTTGAACTGGCTGTACGACCGTTACCACCTGCCAATGTTTATCGTTGAAAACGGAATGGGTGCCTACGATAAAGTGGAAGAAGACGGATCCATCAAAGACACTTACCGTGTGGATTATCTGAAAAAACACATTAAGGCCATGAAAGCGGCTGTTGATGAAGATGGCGTTGATTTAATGGGCTACACTCCATGGGCTGCCATTGACATCGTTTCTGCTTCCACAGGAGAAATGGACAAGCGCTACGGTTTTGTCCATGTCAATAAAAACAATGCCGGAGAAGGCGATATGTCCCGTTCCAAAAAAGATTCCTTCTACTGGTACAAAAACGTCATCGCAACCAACGGGGAAGATTTGGAAAGCTACGCTCCAAAAGACTAAGTTTCTTCCAGCAGAGAACCTTCTGTCCGCCTTTGGGCAGTAAAGTTGACAGGAAACGAAATCTATTTGTGCACAAAATGATATTAATCCTATGAATTTATTTCAAAAAAAAAGGAAGTTTATCGGTCATGTCCAATGAATAATTTCTAGGGTTGTCTTATTATCTTGTTGTACAGAAGGAGGTCATTCCCAATGACTAAAGAAGAATTTGCAAATGTATTAAAAACTGCTGTAGGCGGAACTGCATATGGTGATGAAATTATCGCTGATCTGACAGCTCACTTTGATGAAACTGGCAAATACGCTCAGACTGCTAAAGACAGACTGGACGAAAGAATTGCTACTCTCAAAGGCTGGGAAAAGAAACATGCAGAAGAAGGCGATGCAGACAAAGCTGCTGCAGAAGCTGCTAAAATCGCTATCGCTGAAAAAGCCCTGGCTGCTCTTAAGTAGTTTGCGTTTGCAAAATTGAACACTCTGTAGACCGCACCGCAAGGTGCGGTTTTTTTTATTACGTCGGATCGTGCTGCAAACTTTGTATAATGGAGAAAAAAAGGAAAGAGGGAATACGATGACCACTTTAAAAGATGCGCTCGATCATGGAAACATTCATCTCAAAAACAGGCTGGTGATGCCTCCTATGGCCACGTCCAAAGCGGACAGGGACGGAAGCATCAGCCAAGCCGTTCTGGACTATTACAAAGATAAAACAAAAGACAAAAAGATTGGCCTGGTCATATTGGAACATTCCTATGTCCTTGCACAGGGGCAGGCTCATCCCGATCAGATCTCTTTTGCCAATCCGTCCAACCTTGACGGTCTTCGGACATTGGCGAAAACCATTCATGATCAGGATGCCAAAGTATTTGCCCAGCTGTCCCACGCCGGCGGAAAAGCCAGCCGGTCTGTGACGGGAATGGATCCGGTGTCGGCCAGTGCTGTTGAGATTCCGGCCCGTAAAAAAATCGATACTCTTCCAAAAGCAATGAGCAAAGAAGAAATCGAACAGGTTGTCAGAGCCTTTGAAAAGGCTTCTTTGATGGCTAAAGAAGCCGGTTTTGACGGCGTAGAGATTCACTCTGCTCACGGATATCTGCTCAACCAGTTTTATTCTCCTTTGACAAACCGGCGCACCGATGAATACGGGGGAGATTTGCAAGGCCGTATTCGCATTCATCTTGAGATCATTGATGCCATTCGAAAGGCGGTTGGACCGGATTATCCCATTGCTCTGCGGCTTGGGGCAGCAGAGGATCTGGAGAAAGGCAGTACTCTGGAAGATGCTGTCCAGGCCTGCCGCACTTTTGAAAAAGCTGGTGTTGATTTGCTGGATATCAGCGGGTCCTTTTTAGGATATGTCCGGGACGGACATCCGGAAGCCGGCTATTTTGCCCCGGAATCCAAGGCGGTCAAGCAGGCTGTTTCTGTTCCAGTCATTTTGACGGGGGGCGTCAAAACCGCTCAGGAAGCCGATGTTCTTCTGGAAGACGAATGTGCAGATTTCATTGGGGTAGGACGGGCTCTTTTGGCAGATTCCGACTGGCCTGCAAAACAGATGCAATAATCCGATGGATTCCAGGGAATATTTAAAAATGAAATCCCATTCATTCGCTGTTTCAGAATTTGTTGACTAATCAATAAATTAAATTTACACTCACTATGTTTTTGGAGGTTCTATGTCGGAAGGCTTTTTGAAAATGATCAATCATGTAGCCATCCTGGACAGACAGATCCGCAAAGGAAAAGCCCTTGGCTCTCAGGGTACAAACTGCAAGAGCAGCTATATTCTGTTTCTTCATTTGCTCCACCAGCATCCCAACGGCATGCTTTTTTCTGAACTTTGCGAACAGTCCAGTCAGGATGCAGGACTGGCCAGCCGTGTCTTAAAGGAGATGCGTCAGGAAAACCTGGTGATCAAAAATGAGGAAAGCGGAAAGTACAAAGCTCTCTACACGTTAACCGAACAGGGAAAGGAGCTTGCCCACTTAGCTGATGAACGAATCCGGATCGCACAGCGCGCAGCTGTGCAGGGAATTGACCCAAAAGATCTGCAGACGTTTTATCAGGTCGCTGCACAGCTGGCTGCCAATATAGAAACTCTTCCAGAACACTGGAGGAAATTTGAAAATGAGCATTAAACTGATGACAGATTCTGGTTCCGATATGGGAACCATGCAGAATGAACGGATTACTTGTGTCCCTTTAAAAGTTCGGTTTGGCAACGATGAATATCTGGATGGAGAAACCATCACCCATGAAGAGTTTTACGACAAACTGGAAAACTCCGGTCTGTTTCCGCAAACCAGCCAGGCCACTCCTTTTGAATTTACGCAGGCCATTGAAAAAGAAAAGGCAGCGGGTGCGGATGAAATTATCATCATTACGTTAAGCTCCAAAGTTTCTGGAACGTATCAGTCCGCTTGTCTGGCCGCATCTGAATTTGACAACGTTTACGTTGTGGATTCTCTGCAGGTGACTCTTGGTCAGATGATGCTGGTGCGCAGAGCCGAGCAGCTTGTTCTGGAAGGAAAAACCGCAAAAGAAATTGTGGAGGTTCTGGAAGAGGAAAAGAAACGGCTTCTTCTGGTGGCCATGGTGGATACTCTGGAATACCTTTGCAAAGGAGGGCGTATCTCCGGTCTTGCCGCTGCGGCAGGAACCATGCTCAATCTGAAACCGATTATTGGAGTGGATGATGGAGTTGTTGTCACCTACAACAAGGCCAGGGGATTAAAAAAAGCCATGGCGGCTGTCACGGCTCAGATCGAAAAAGCCGGCGGAATTGATTACTCCATGCCTTACTCCATTGGCTATACCGGAAAGGCTGAACGGGCGGAGGAATATCTGGCAGCCAACCGGGAATTTTTGAAAGCTGATGAGATTCATGTAGGGCCATTCAGTGTCGGCGGAGCCATTGGAACACATGCCGGTCCTGGAGCTGTCGCGGTCGCTTTTTTTAGAAAGGAACAGTAAATCATGCAGGAACATCCGACTTGGATGTTCTTTTTCTATGAGCATAAAAAAAGAGTCTTTTTAAGCTGTCGAGCTAAGAAAGGCTTCTTGGGCAGGCTGCTTAGTTTTTTTTCAGAGAATCAGAAGCCTGCAAAGACTGATCTTCACCGAATCCGTCTATAAGACCATTCTCTGCATCATGGATCTTTATATATCCCACTCGATTGCCGTTTTTTACGATCAGAGTAACGATTTGGTTTTCAGCAAGATCGTCTGTTTCTCCATCTGTTTCCTCTTTACCCTTTCTCACGCGGATGACAGGATTGTCCAGAGAATAGGTCAGGGTCTCGTCTTCAGGTATAAACTTCCTTAGATTATAAAGAACTGAATTTTCATTATCCGTCCCTTCCAGATCTGACTGAGTCATTTCGATGGTGAGCAGTTTTCCCAACTGGACAGTAACTTCATTGCCGTTTACCGATTTTATAATCCCACAGACCATTCGGCGGCTGAGAATAGCGGCGATATGGTCCAGGATTGAATTTTGAAATTCCGGCTGGCTGGAATATGAAACGCTGCAGGCTGTCAATGACAGACTCGTCAGTAAAATCAAGCCTATAATGGCAGTTTTTTTCATCTATGATCTCCCCCTTTGATTTCGTATTGTTGAAATGACGAATTGGTATGAATCGTTTTTGACAGTTCTCATCTTAGGACTGCATTCTTAACTTCAAAATAAGCAACTCAAAAATATTTCAGAATGTTTTTCTTAAATGCCCATTTATGTATCGATTTCCAATTGAAAGGTCAAAAATGAAAAAAGCGGTAACCAGCCGCTTTTTTCATTAAGGAGGATAGAAAGTTTGGTAAAAGAGGTCTAACACCATTCTGGTGTGGAATTCAATCGATGAGTTTCGGGATTCTTATCGGAATTCTTTTCTAAAGAATTCTTTATTTCCCTTTGTTCAATATTAATATAATACAAATTAAGAAAAATTTATACTAAACGCCCGAGAAATAATGAAGTGATTAGAATTAAAGAGAACCTCTTCCATAACAGATCTTGAATAAATCTTATAAAGATTATTTATCAATAATTACGTTTACTTTTAGAGAGCGTGCTGCCGATTTTCTTTTAATTTTCTAATTCTAGAGGACATAATCAATAGAAAACTGTACTCCATAAAGTGCTAATCAGGACAAAATAGCTGCCGAAAAGGACAAGCAAAGATTCTCATCTTTATTTGATCTTTAAGATTAAGGAATGGTTTAGGCAAAAAATATTGAGACTTTCTTTTCAAAAAGAATTCCCGTTTTGGCAGGTTGGCATGAATTCTTTCCGTTTAAAAAACAAAGTTTCATCACGTCCGTAAATCCATACAATAGAATCAGTACAGGAAAGGAAGGGAATTTATGTCTCGAAATGCAGTTAAAATTGCCACGATTGGAGGCGGCAGTTCATATACACCGGAACTGGTGGAAGGATTTATCAAACGTTACGACCAGCTGCCCATAAAGGAAATGTGGCTGGTGGACATTGAAGAAGGAAAGGAAAAGATGGAAATTGTCGGAGCGATGGCGCAGAGAATGTGGGACGCCTCCGGACACGATGTCAAAGTTCATCTGACCCTGGACAGAGAGGAAGCTTTAAAAGATGCGGATTTTGTCACAACTCAGTTTCGGGTGGGGCTTCTTCCGGCCCGAATCAAGGATGAACGCATCCCCTTGAGCTATGGAATGCTGGGGCAGGAAACAAACGGGGCAGGAGGCATGTTCAAAGCCTTCCGCACCATTCCAGTCATTCTTTCCATTGTTGAAGATATGAAACGGCTGTGCCCCAATGCATGGCTGATCAACTTTACCAACCCAAGCGGAATGGTGACCGAAGCCGTTTTAAAATATGGAAAATGGGATAAGGTTGTGGGCCTTTGCAATGTGCCCATCGGTGCCATGCTGAAGGAACCCAAGCTCATTGACAAATCTCCTGAAGACCTGACCTATCGTTTTGCCGGTTTGAACCATTTCCACTGGCACAGAGTCTGGGATGAGACGGGGAAGGAAGTCACAAACGATATTATTGCCGGTATGTTTGATCCCAATAAGGACGACGGAACCCCGGCCAACATCTTTACAGTTCCATTCTTTGAAGAACAGCTGGAAGAAATGGGAATGATTCCCTGCGGATATCACCGCTATTACTACCGTCAGGAAGAAATGCTGGAGCATTTAAAGGAAGAACTGGAAAGCCAGGAAGGAACCCGGGCGGAACAGGTGAAAAAGACGGAAGAGGAACTTTTTGAGCTCTACAAAGATCCGAATCTGGACCACAAACCTGAACAGCTGGCCCGCAGAGGAGGAGCTCATTACTCAGATACGGCCTGTGAGACCATTTGCTCCATTTACAACAATAAAAACAGTCATGTGGTTTTAACCACCATGAACAA
>JABUSF010000010.1:49549-55548 GCA_021443945.1 Ileibacterium sp. | reverse complement strand
GCGGCAGAAGCGGCGGATATTGCTTATTCCGCCCAGTTTGTGGACTGCTGCACGGATACGTTTCTTTATGCCATTCAGGGTCCGGCATTTGCTGCGACGACCCAGACCAATATCGAACTGGCTTCCTTATCCTCTACGAAAATCAACCGGCAGAATATTACCAGAATCTGGTCTTCTTTCCATTTTTTGCCCTACGATCTCGAGGCAGAACTGCCAAAACATACCAAAAAATATCTGAACAAATACCGTTTAATTTGCGGTCCCAATGGTGCATTGTTAAAAGACACCGTGGATTTGGTTAAAAATACCAGTCTGCAGGCGGTTGGCATGGCTATGCACATTCTGGCGGATACATGGGCCCATTCCAACTTTGCCGGGACACCTTCTCTGGTGATTAACAATATAAATTTTCATTTTTATGAACTGCTTTCTCAAGATGACGGGTCTTTGACAGAGCGGCCAATTCGGTTTACGCACAATCCCGGCGCTCCAGACAATCTGGAAGAAAGCATTTATTTAAATACGATGTTTCAAACCTCGGAATACTCCATTATGAACCTGGGTCATGGAAGGGCAGGACATCTTCCAGACTACAGCTTTATTCGCTATAAGTATCTTCCGGCATGGGGAAAGTATGAGGAGCTGATCAAAGACAATCCTTCTGATTACTGGAATGCTTTCTGTCAGCTGGTTTATGCCCTGAAAACTCTAAAAGACCCATCTGCAGAGTTTGAACTGAACAAATACGAGGAAGAAGCCTGTGAACCCTATAAGGAAGAAATCCAGAAAATCTTAAATACCCGGCAGATTTCTTCTGTGGAAGACTGGAAGCAGTTTGGCGCAAAGCTCACGGGTCAGGCTCTGGAAGATTTCGATGTTAAAAAATATGCAGCCGAATATATGATGGCTGTCAGGGAAGAGAAGCCGAATACTTTTTTAGGACGGTTTTTTGTAGCGGCCATGGCCCAAAAAAACATGGTAACACGAAAAATCTACGAGTCAGGATCCACTCTGGCTGGAATCTCCTTAAAAATTAACGGCAGCGATATTCAAACCATTGATGACTTTATCGGTCTTCTGGGGATGAATCGGAAAGGAGGCAGCGAATGAGCTTTACAAAACGAATTCTGTATATGTTGTATGGGTATGCGAACATCGCCGCTTCGATGCTGGTCATTACACTGCCGGAGGAAGCTTCCCAAATGATCATCTTCGTTTTGACGGTCTCTTTGTTTGTGCGTTCCATTCAAAGCTTTATTTACTACTTTAATTACGCCTGTTACATGGTCGGCGGGGTTCGAATTTTATTTCGGGGAATTCTCCTTCTGGATTTTGCTATTTTCCTCAATTTCGTGGAAAAGACCAGCACCATTATTTCACTTGGTTATTTGATTGCCGTGTTCTGTATGGAAGGTGTTCTGGAGATTATTCATGCTTTGGATGCCGGACGGTTTCAAGCCAAAGGATGGAAGCTTGATTTTGCCCTCGGGCTGATGAAAGTGATTTACGCTGTCGTCTCCCTGTTCTATATAAACTCCTTAAAAACTTTGTCCATTCTCTATGCTGTTGCATTGCTCAACAGTGCCTGGCGCAAGTTTGCCATGGCCTTTCAGAAGCCAAAGCTCACAGCCATTCAGTAAGATTCAGAGTGCCGCAAGGCACTTTTTTGTTGGAAACCATAACAATAGGGTTAAACTGTTGTACGAAAAGGAGATGAATCAATGGAACAAACCATACGCCGCAGCGGACAGCGAAGACTGGTCATGGCTTTAATGATGATGACGGCTGGAATGATGGGTGCCTATACGTATTTGATTCGGGGAGGTGTATTCTGCAATGCCCAAACCGGAAATCTTCTTTTGATGGGGATTACCTTTGGAAGCAAAGGGTGGAAATCTGCTTTGTATTATTTCATCCCATTTGCCTCCTACATGGCAGGAACGGTTGTTTCGGAGATTCTTAGACCAAAGTCTGTCTCCAGCCTGCGGATTCAATGGGCTACCATTTTCTCCCTGATGGAAATCGCCGTCTTTGTTCTTGTAGGATTCGTTCCCAAAAGTGTTCCAGACTCCATCATTCAATGCCTCATCATGTTTGTCGCTGCCAGTCAGTACAACTCTTTTCAGAAAGCCGGCAACATTACCATGGCAACCACATTCTGCACCAACCATGTCCGCCAGCTGGGCATTCATTTATACCGCTGGATTCAAAAGCGGGATGCCGTCAGCTTAAGCCGGGTCATTACCCATACAGTCATGATTGCCTGCTTTGTGATCGGAGCGATGAGCGTATCCGGATTTCATCAGCATCTGGCAGAAAAAACAATTTGGCTTGCCATTGGGCCAACCTCACTGGCCGCCCTGATTATGCTGCGGGAGGATCTGGAAGACTGGAAAATCCGCCATTCTTCACAGATAAATAGAAGAGCATAAAAAAACTGATCTTTGCCGATCAGTTTTTTTTGTTAAAAGATTATACAGCCATCGCTCCGTCCACTGGCAGAATGGCTCCTGTAATATAGGAAGCCTGGTCACTTGCCAAAAACAGAAAGGCATTGGCGATATCTTCCGGAAGGCCGATTCTTCGTAATGGAATAGCATGGATCATTGGATTGATCATCGCTTCCGGAAGGGCTTTTACCATATCGGTCATTGTGATTCCTGGAGCGGCTGCATTGACCCGGATTCCAAAAGGTCCAAGTTCACGGGCCAGGGAAGTGACCATCCCGTTAACCGCAAATTTGGAAACCGGATAGGCGACTCCGCTAGGCTGGCCATTTTTAGCCACCATGCTGGAAGTGATTAAAATCACTCCATTTCTTTGTTCTTTCATAATCCCGGCCGCTGCATGAGCACAGACATACGGAGCCACCACGTTTAAATCCATAACTTTCTTAAACAGATCCACACTGTAATCTGTAAAGGGGGTCGAATCGGAAATTCCTGCGTTGCAGATCACCACATCCAGAGAACCGTACTGGCTTTTAATCTCTTCAAAATCTTTCATGACAGCTGCTTCATCTGTCAAATCTGTCCATTTGCCTTCGGCTTCCAGATTCTGCTCCTTCAAATCTGAAAGGGCCTTTTCCACAGACTCTTTCCTGGATCCGTACAGAACAACCTGATAGCCGGCTTTTGCAAAAGCAATGACAGTGGCCAACCCGATTCCACGGGTTCCGCCTGTTACAACACAAACCTTATTCATATTATTAATCCTCATATTGCTTTATATACTTACTGAATTCAGCATAAAAGAAATAGAAGAAGTGATCAATTTTTGTACTTCCTCAAAATAGACGGACTGACCTTGCACCAGGCGGATCCAAAAACATCGAAAAACCATACGGGAATTAGGGTAAGATGAAAGCAGAACATGGTCAGGAAAGGAAAAGAAACATATGGGAAGTCATTCTTTCAACAAGGAAAAATATAAAAACTGGATTCTGGAACAGAAGCTTCCGGACTTTGAGATTATTGACAACTCGGAAAACCAGATTCTGTTAAAAAATGATCTGGGGGTGGCAGAGATTGTCTTTTACGGGGACGATCTGGCTGAAATCTCCATTGTATCCCGCAAAGACAACCAGCTGAAATACTATCTTCATTTTGAACTGAGTGAGGAAGAGCACGTCAAAGAGCTGTTCTGGGAAATGGCAGCTGCGCTGCAGAAACTGACGGAAGAAAAGACAATTAAAGTTCTGCTGTCCTGCACCTCCGGAGCGACCACCACATTCTTTGCGGAAAAGCTCAATGAAAATGCAAAGACACTGGGTCTGGACTACCATTTTGACGCTGTTCCATATTTAACCTTATTCGAAACAGCGCCGGATTACGATGTAATTTTGATTGCCCCTCAGATCGGGTATTTGTACAAGAAACTGAAATCCGCCATCCCGGACAAACTGGTTCTGCAGTTTCCCACATCGGCTTTTGCCGGCTTCAATTCCATGGAAGCTCTGGAATTTGTCCGCCAGCAGGTTAAAACCTATCGTGAGGACAACGCTCTGCCAAAACCGGTGGTTTCCCCCAGCAATCTGGCCATTGCCTCGGACTCAACGATTTTAACCGTTGGGGTAGTGGTGGAATACCAGGGAAGCAATGTCTGGTACCGGCTGTATCATCAGGGGAAAGTCGTTCTGAATGAATTTGTCAAAGTTCCACAGGTCAATTACCAGCTGTTAAGAGACATCATTAAGCGCGCAAAGCTGTCCGTGGATCATATCGATTTGCTTGGTTTGGCTGTTCCCGGAATTGTCAGTGCAGATCAGGACAATTTTGCGCTGCCTCATTCCAATGAAACCACAGAAAAAGTCAAACTCCTGCAGTCGATTAAAGAGGAATTTGGACTGGATATTCTAATCTCCAACAATTCCAATGCCGCTGTACTGGGACTGTCAGCCCTGCATCCCGAATCCAGAAATCTATTGTACTTTTCACTGCCTTTTGGAATTTCCACCGGTGGAATTGGCTCCATTGTCAATGGCCAGCTCGTTTATGGCAGAGAAGGAATTGCCGGGGAAGTCTTCCTCTATGCCAACCGAATGCAGTATTCCAACATGCCCTCCAGACTGGCAAAAACGGATCATGGGCAGCTGGAAATTATTACCAACTCCATTTTGCCTGCCATCAGCATTCTTGGCCCCGAGATATTGTTTTTGCGCACGCCAGCCGCCAACGATATGAATGAACTGCACAAATACATGCTCAATTACATTCCCGAGCAGTATATTCCCAAGCTGGAATATGTGGAAGATGTTTCCGGCTATTTAATGGACGGCCAGCTGGCCATCTGCCTGGAGTATTTGAAGCATCATTCCAAAAGCGACTAACAGACAGGGAAAGGGAAGAGATTATGAGTGATGTCATTTGCATTGATATTGGCGGAACGGCCATCAAATATGGTCTGATCAATGACCGGCAGGAATTTGTTTTCCAAAAGATCCTGGATTCCAAAGCCAGCGAAGGCGGTCCGGCTCTCATTGAGCAGATTGTCAGCCTCATTGACTGTCTTCAGAATCAATATGAAATCCGGGGCGTTTCCATCTCTACGCCAGGGGTGGTGGATGCTGCCAAAGGGGAGATTCTGATTTGCGGTCCGAACATTCCAGATTATTCCGGTACCCCTCTGAAAGCCATACTGGAAGAGCGGCTGCATCTGTGTGTGGAAGTGGAAAACGATGTGAACTGCGCTGCTCTGGCAGAAGCAAAGTGCGGGGCAGCCAAAGGGTTTTCCCACGCCTTTGTGATGACCATTGGCACCGGCATCGGCGGATGTTTTGTGGTGGACGGCAAGGTCCTGTCCGGTGCGTCTGGTGCTGCCTGTGAAGTGGGCTTTATGCCTTTTGAGGACAGCTTTTTTGAATTCAAAGGGTCTGCTTCCGCTCTGTGCAGACATGTACAGGAACAAAAGCCGGAAAGCTCTGGTGTCTGGACGGGCAAGCGCATTCTTGAAGAAGCAGCCAGGCATGATTTGGTCTGCTGCCAGGAAATTGACCGGACCTGCTGCATTCTTGGAAAAGGCCTTTCTGTCATTGCATCCATCCTGAATCCCGATGTGATTGTTTTAGGAGGCGGCATCATGAAGGCTTCGGATGTTTTGATTCCCAAAATTCAGTCCGAGCTCAAAGAGCGGATGATGGAATACAGTTACAGAAGCCTGACAATAAAACCGGCGCTGTTCGAAAACAACGCCGGCATGCTGGGAGCCTATTTGAATTTTCAGGCCCGGCATCCATCGCATTAACCAAAGACTTCTCAGGCGTTTGCCGGGGAGTCTTCTTTTGGCTGGGCAGGATGCTTGTCTTCCATTTCAATGATTTCGTTATCCTGAGGAATCTTATTTTTTTCTAAGACATCTTCCGGAACTTTGCCCATTGGAATGACTTGTTCATCATGGGGAACAGGCTGTTTTTTTAAGACATCGTTGTCTTCTTTTTCCGTCATTTCCAATCGCAGCTGGTCTTTTAAAGCCGTACCCAAAAGCTTGATGCCTTCTTTTCC
>JABUSF010000010.1:45999-48252 GCA_021443945.1 Ileibacterium sp. | reverse complement strand
ACCGCTTGCGGTAAAGAAGACGCCCAGTCCAACGGCAGCCGGCAAATTTGGCAGCAGCATTTGGATGGTTGTATTGACCTGGCTGTTTAATAATCCCGCCTCCACGTTAAAGCTGAAAAAAGAACTGAAGATGGCGCAAACAGCATAAGCGAAAATCAGACAGAAAATGTTTCTCGTTCGGAGATAGACGCAGGTAAACAGCACCATAACGGAAGTGGAGTAAATTAATTGAGCGATGGCATCAGCATTCATGCTCAGATTGTAATAAGAACTTTCAAACAATGGAATCACAAGGAGTCCACATGTAAAAACGGTCTTATACAGACAGTTCTTTTGATGTTTCCAGTTTCTCATCATAATTCCTGCATAGACGCCAAAAAGCAGAAGAGCATCGACCGTACAGAGCAGCAGACTATAAGCGATAAAAATCAGCCGCATCCACCCGGCGGGATTGATCATCTCCTTCTTAAAGAGAAAGATAAACGCAAACTGAACGAACTGAGCCAGAATAACACTGGATACATACACCAGGCCTTTTTTCAAATTCTTTTTGGTAAATCCAATGACCAGTTCGTCCTGCAGGCACACCTTGATCATGGCCAATACGATCACAGCCGAGATCAGCTCAGCGACAGACACTTCCATAAACCTCAGCATTTCATTATCCCAATACGCATGGCTTCCAGTCAAAACGTAGGGAAGAGCCCATAGCATAAGCAGAATAATGCCTAGCTGCAGAAGGAAAAAGAAAAGGGAAACAAAGATAAACAGCAGCGGCATATCCAGAAGGTTTTTTCTCCGGCTGTGGGTTAAAGACAGATGTTTCATATCAAATTCTGCTGCAGCCGGGTCGGGTGATCAGGATGCAGCACTCCTTTCTGATGAATTCATTGAAACCATGGAGATGCAAAATGAAATCTGCAAACCATGTTCTTCCAACACTTTACTGTAAAAAAAGGGCCTGAAGCAATGCTTCAAGCCACGGAGATGCTGTTTTTATTTTGCGTTGGCTGCTTCGAAATCGGACAGAATGGAAGCCTCCGGAGCTTTTGTCATCAGAGAGACCAGAACGATAAAGGCAGCGCTGACAAAGAAGCCAATCAGCAAAGAGTAAATGCCGGTCGCCTGACCAAGGGTCTGACCCTGTAAAAGGGGAATATAGTCCCAGAAAATAACGAACAGACCGCCGGAAAGAATACCGGCAACAGCACCGCTCAGGTTGGTTCTCTTCCAGTACAAAGACAGCAGTGTCAATGGCCCAAAAGCAGCTCCCAGACCAGCCCAGGCATCGGATACCAGATCCATAATGCTGTTGTTTGGATCCCAGGCAATGATTAATGCGATAACACTGATTACGATGACACTGATTCTGGAAACGGTCAGAACTTTTTCATCGGACGCTTTTGGATTCAATGTATTTTTATACAAATCACTGGAAATGGCCGAAGCGGTGACCAGCAGCTGGGAGTCAGCCGTGGACATAATGGCTGCCAGAATTCCGCACAGAAACAGACCTCCAAGGAAGGCAATGAGGGGATTGCCGGTAAAAATGCGCATGATCATTTCAATAAAGACATTTTCTTCCGAAACCGCAGTGGTCACGCCCAAAATATCCGGATACAGGTAGGCTCTTCCTAAAATACCCACCAGACAGGCCAGGGACAGGGAAACGATGACCCAGACAATGGCGATAATCTTGGATTTGGCAAGTTCTTTGTGATCCTTAATGGCCATGAAGCGCACCAGAATGTGCGGCATTCCAAAATAGCCAAGACCCCAGGCCAGCTGGGAAAGAATTTCCGTTAAGGTAATTGGTGTCTCTCCCGTGGTAAAGGGGTTGAGATAGTTTGCTGCGCCTCCCGTGACGCCGGAAGCTTCAAGGCCTTTGAGGATGCTGTCGGATCCTCCAATGACAAACCAGGCAATGATGGGAACGGCAAGGATGCAGACAAACATCATGGATCCCTGAATCAAATCCGTTACGCATACGGCAGAAAAACCGCCCATAAAGGTATACACCAGAATAACCAGAGTTCCGATGATCAAAGCCAGGTGATAGTCGATTCCAAATACAGAAGTAAACAGCTTGCCGCCGGAAGTCAAAGCAGAGGCGGTGTAGATTAAAAAGAAGAAGGCAATGATAAAGGATGAAATCAAAAGAATCACTCTCTTCTTGTCGTTAAAGCGTTTCTCATAATATTCGGGAATCGTGTAGGCATCAATTTGGACGGTGTAGTTGTACAGCCTCTTGGA
>JABUSF010000010.1:43019-45066 GCA_021443945.1 Ileibacterium sp. | reverse complement strand
ATTTTCATCGCCTATTTGTACTCTCCAATGAGCCGGCCATTGATCCAGACCCCTTTGATCTGATGCTGCAAATCCAGCAGATCTCCCTGACAGACAATCAAATCTGCGTCTTTTCCTTCTTCCAGCGATCCCACGCGTTTTTCAATGCCAAGAATTTTGGCAGGACTGATGGTGATGGCATCCAGGGCTTCTTTTTCCGTCAATCCCTGCTTCATGGCCAAAGCCGCCAGCATGGGCAGATATTCCAGAGGAATAACAGGAGAGTCGCTGGTGATGGAAAACAGAATTCCGGCGTCCTGGAGGGCTTTTGGGGTGGTAAAGGATTTATGCTCCAGTTCCAGTTTGGATTTATGAGTCAGGGAAGGGCCGATGATGGCTGGCCAGCCGGAACGCTTGATTTCCTGGACAATCAGCTCACCGTCGGTGCAGTGATCCAGTGTAATGTTGATGTCGAATTCTTTGGCAATGCGTACTGCGGTCATAATATCGTTGTGCTGATGAGCATGGCATTTGAGGGGAATCTTTTTCTGAATCACCGGAATCATGGCTTCCAGCTGCTGGTCATAGGCAGGCATTTTGGCTATGTCGCCCTTCGCTGCTTCTTTTTTTGCAAGATATTCCTTTGTTTTGGCCAGTGTGTTTCTCATCAAAGCGGCCACCTGCATTCGAGTGTTTACCGATTTTCCTTTGTACACCCGTTTTGGATTTTCACCGAAGGCTGCCTTCATGGCAATGCCATCGTCAAGGATCATATCGTCAATGCAGTTTCCATCGGTCTTCCAGCAGGCAAAGGTTCCGCCGATCACATTTGCACTTCCCGGACCGGATGCAACCGTGGTAATTCCGGCCTTTCTCGCTTCAATGACAGTTTCATCCAGCACATTGATGGAATCAATGGCCCGAACCTGAGGGGTGATGGGATCGCTCATTTCATTGAAATCGTGGCCTTCGTATCCAATATTGGAATTGTCCAGTCCCAAATGACAATGGGCTTCCACCATGCCTGGATAGACCCGCAGTCCTTCCAGATCCATTGTCTCTTCCTTCGCCAGCGGCTCCAGCTCGTCAGCGATCTTCTCAATTTTGCCGTCTGCAATGCGCAGATCCTTTTTTTCAAAATGACCGTCTGACATCCAGAGGGTCCCGTTTTTTAACAACATGAAATCTT
This sequence comes from Ileibacterium sp., assembly GCA_021443945.1. GTDB lineage: Bacteria > Bacillota_I > Bacilli_A > Erysipelotrichales > Erysipelotrichaceae > JABUSF01. Next base: position 43,898 of record JABUSF010000010.1, on the reverse strand, counting down.
CCTGCCTTTCAAATACGACTATCAGCTTATACCTTTCGTTCCATGACATTCAACAGGCTTTCAAATCATTTTTTTGTTTCCATCTTCCCGCTGGCTGCCCAAGAAAAAAAGCGGAAGCTGACAGAGGGTCAGATCTTCCGCAAAAGGGGGATTAGAATTTCTTTTTGATGGCAATCACCAGTCCCAGCAAAAGGATCACACTGGAACCTGCTAAAAGGACAAGATTAGAAAGTGGATTTGAAGCCTGACCTGGAACTTGGCCCGGTTCACTGATGTTTTTTCCGGAAGGCACTTCTTTGCTGCCTTTCGCATTGTTCATGAAGGAATCTGCTGTGTCGCCCCCTGGATTTTGCGGGGGTTCTGCTGGATTCGATTCTGTCTGCGAATTCTGTTCCTGCATTGGTTTTGAAGATTCATTTTGATCATTGGAAGGAGTTTGCTGGGGATTTGCTGATTCCTGCCTGCTGCTTCTTTGGGCAGGCTGGCCTTTTTGATCAGATGACCCATTCATGCCCGAAGGAGACGGCATATTCAGGGAAATGGTGTATTTGGAAAGATCAATTTCATTTCCATTGGAATCCACAGCTGATACGGCCTGTGAAAAATCCTTTTCCTGAAGGGAAGGGAAATCGGGATTTTCCAGATCCAGGCTGCTTCCGTCTTTGAAAGTCAGACTTTTTAAGGATGCACCTTCCGAAAGCAGGGAAGAGAGATCCACGGCCTGTCCATCGGCATCAGTCAGAGAAGCGAAGCGGGTCAGGTCAAAATCTGAAGTCATTCTATTTCCGCTTGGCATTTCTTTTCCGCCCTGTTTTCCCATTCCATTGTTCATGGTTCCCATATCCGAAAGATTCAGGTTAGAAGCATCCACCTGGGAGG
>JABUSF010000010.1:41663-42763 GCA_021443945.1 Ileibacterium sp. | reverse complement strand
CGGTCATCCGCACTGCTGCCCGAGATCGGGTTGTCAATGGATTCATTAATGACGCTGGAAGCCTGATTTGACTGGAATGTTCCGAAAGCCAGGTTATAGTCCCATGGAATCATGCTTAAGAGTCCATCTTTTTCATGAAGGTAATAGTTATGGATCATGCTTCCGGTGTAGCTGTCCCCGTTGGAGACAAAATTATGAACGACAAAGTACCGGAGAACCTTGTCGATCTCCAAAGTGTTTTCCAGATTGGAGTATTCACTGAGATTCTTCAGGGAAGAAATCAGACGCTTTTGATCTGCTTCGCTGACATCGGTTTTTGCACTGCTGAAAATATTGCTGTAGCTTTCAGGATCGTCGTCAATATATTTCAGCTTGACATCATCGCTGCCCATTCCGCCGCCAGGACCGCCCTGACCTTGGCCAGGCTGGTTTCCGTCCTGCATTTGAGGCATTTCAGGAGGCTGACTGGCGTCCTCCATTCCTGCGCCATTTGGCACTGGATTGGCTCCCTGGCCGAATTCAGCGGATCCTTCTGATTTTTGATCGGAAGAATTCTGAGGATCCGTTGGGATAGCGGGGGAATTTGATTCATTTGGACCGGCAGAGGACTGCGTTTGTTCTGCAAATGGATCGAAATTGTCATTGGGGGGCTGCTGCATTGGATTCTGAGGGGATCCACCCATATCAGAAGGGGGATTTTGACTCATGGAATCCGGTCTCTGCCTCGTCTGTGAACCCGATTCCGAAGAATTCTGATTGAAGGAAGCAGAGGTGTTTGTATCTGCAGCTGAAGGTTTTGAAGCGGAATCATCAGAATTGGATTCTGTCTTTTCAGTCTCAGCATCGTTTCCGAAATCAAACTGGGACATTCGGAAGTCCTGTCCGTTTCCTTTGCCGCCGCCAAAGCTCATGCTGTCCGGTTTGTAAAGATCTCCGGTATCAGAACCCTGGGTTCTTTGCAGGAAGGAATCTTCCAGCCCTTCCACCGCCAGAAACAGACCCCAGTCCTGATTGTTGACGGTCACGTAGACGTAAGAGCAAAGCGGAGAATCCACTCCAAACTCATTCATCATTTGATAGACCAGATAGTCCTTCATCAT
>JABUSF010000010.1:40355-41613 GCA_021443945.1 Ileibacterium sp. | reverse complement strand
TTTTTTCCTTTTTCGTACTGGTCAAACTCAATTTTTAAGCTGTAGCGCTGGCTGTTTAAGGATTTTACGTTGGTCAGGGACGTATTTCCTTTGGCTCTCAGCCCTACGTTGCTGATTTTTTCATTGTCGATCACTACCGTGGCTGGGGAATACTCCTCGCTCTCGCAGTTTTCAATAAATTCATCCCAGTTGTCCATCACAATATTGATGGTGTGAACCCGGGAGGTATCAAAGAGACGGTTTTCATAAGCCATAGACTTTGCTTTGGAAGAAGATCCGGCTGGAGAACAGGCCATAACAATCAGGGTGAAAGCCACAAGAAGGGAAATCACAGCCACGCATAGTTTGTCGAAATTTTTACTTGTGGACATAAGACAAGATCCTTAGCCCATATAATCGCCGTTGTAGCTGACCAGAACGGCACTGCTGACGCCAGGAATTCCAGCGATTTCATTGATGAAATCGGTATTGTCATTTTTCAGGCGGATTTCCATGTTGACTTCCACAAAACCATTCTGAGCAGACTTGCTTTTGGTTACGCAGCGTTCCGCTTTGGATTTCAAAAAGGAAACTGCTTTGGTTTCAGAAGCCTGCCCGTCACAGGTCAGAACAACAATATATGGATTGGAAGAGCTCTTTTTGTTCACGAAGAACAGAAGAATCAGACCAATCACAACACTGCCGATGACAGCCAGAGGAATCATTCCAGCTGCCAATACAATTCCCACGGCAATGGACCAGAACAGGAAAGCGATATCCAGAGGCTCTTTAATGGCGGTTCTGAAACGAACGATCGAAAGGGCCCCGACCATGCCAAGGGACAGCACCACATTGGATGTGACGGCAAGAATCACTTGGGATGTAATCATGGTTAAAGCAAGAAGTGTGACTCCGAATGAAGAGGAGTACATGACCCCCTGATATGTTTTTTTATAAATATAGAAAATAAATAGGCCTAATCCAAAGGCAAGTATTAAAGTCAGCATCATATCTGTTAAAGATACGGCTGTTACGTTTTCCAGAAAACTGGACTTAAAAACATCACTGAATGTCATTGTTCATCTCCCTTATCTGTTTTTGTTTATCTTCCTTTTTATCCGTAAATACGGCATTGGGCATATTTGGAAAAAGCGCCCGCTTGTCGGGACGGCAAAGAGACAGCATCCCGAATAATATCCGGCAAAAATTCATCCCATTTCACTTCGAGTATGGTGCAGGAATCCCCAGCCGGAATGGTGACTGCTTCCGGATTTAAAAA
>JABUSF010000010.1:33580-39945 GCA_021443945.1 Ileibacterium sp. | reverse complement strand
GCATCCGGCTTCATGACAGCATTTAAACGCATCCTGAGGGTGAGCATGTCAGCTGCGTTGATTTCGTGCTTCCATTCGTGACGATATTTCATAACGACTGCTCCTTTCTGTTCGAAAGAAAGAATACGGGTGGTTTGTTAAAGAAAGTTTAAAAACGAAAAATAATCGAAAAACAATAATCAAATCGAAAAAAAGCACGGGCTCAGCGGCCCGTGCTCCATTTGCAGATTGATATTGCAGGAATTGAAAATAAGGAGGAAGAGAAGGATCTGCAAATGTGATGTGCATAAGATTTAGTGCGGCTTTTTGCTGCTGATTTTGGTCAGTTTCAGCAGAATGAGGATCGCCGCAATCCCAATGACGGCACCGCCTGTCATCCAAAGGAAAGGTGCCACCTTGCTGAAACTGTCGGTCACTTCTTTCGTAACTTTGCCAGTGAGCTTTTCTGCTTCTTTCGAAAGGGAATCAGAGGTGTCCTGAATTCCTTTTTGAGTTTTATCCGCTGCGGACTGAATCACATTCCCTAAAACGGATTCCACTTTGTTGGAAATATTGTCTAAGGAGCTGGAGACCTCTTTTTCGGCTTCATTGACCACTTCTTTGCCGGCTCCGGCGATTTTTTCCACAATCTGGTCGGTTTCGATATTGCCTGGAAACAGGCTTTCGCCTGAGGCTGTTTTGAGTGCAGGGGATTCCGGTTCTGGTTCTTCGGCAGACTCTGAAGCGGGTTCGTCAGAGGTGCTTTCTGCAGATTCGGATTCATCGAACAGAACAAGATGGTCTCTTGCGATTAAATCTTCCTTGTTAAAAATTCCTCCATATGCCACGCCTTCATCTGTATAGGTGGATGTAAAGCTTAAATCACTCAGCTCCATTCCTTTCGTGTTCAGATCAGAGAATTCCTGATAGAGGATTTCATGCTCATGGTTCCCATCGTTATGGGTATAGCCAATTTCTGCGATCATATTGGATACATCCAGATTTTTGGGAACTTTCATGATATAGGTACCATCTTCTGTGGCGGTAAAGCTTTTTACAAATACGGCGTCGGATCCAAGAACGTTTGCCCGGAAGTAAACATAGGATTCTTCAATACCGTTCTTTTTCATTCCTTCGGTTTTCCAATAAACATCCTGGGTTTCGGATGCTTCACCAAGAGTTGTCTGTTCTGGCTCTGAAGCCATCAGGCGAATGGCCGGAATGGCGGTGAAGCTGACGGCTGCTGTCAGAAATACGGCTGCAATGCCAGCGAGCAAAGTCTTTTTTTTCATAACATACCTCCTCAATCGGTTGTCTTGACATTCGTGAAGTTGTGAAGTTCAGCTGCCTGATCTTCTTCTTATGGCTTCAGTATAAGCGGGGAATTTTAAGAAACATGGTGGATGCGGTAAAGGTTTCAGGAAATAAAAACAAAGAAATTCGAAACAATTTAGAAAGATTCCCGGTGCAGTTTCCCTTTGCGCTGGTGTACTCTCTTTTTATTCTTTTTTTCCATATGATCTTCTGGCTGGTACAAAACAGGAAAATACGGGGTCTGGAATGTAAAAATGAAGTACTTGTTCCCGGTTTTTGATTAAATGAAAGAAGTAAAGGCAAAGGGGATTTCAATGAAGATCTCAAAAATGACGATTGCACAGGGCCTGATGTTTCTGTGCGGACTTGGTCTGGTTTTGTATCCGTTCGTGAGCAACTGGTGGAACCAGCAGGTTTCCAGTCAAGTGATTGAAACATACGATGAAGCACTGGCGCAGCAGGCCAGTCAGTCCATTGAAGAAGAATTTAAAAAAGCGGATGACTACAATCAGGCCTTGGCCAAGCTGTTTTTTCCGCTGGAAGATTATATGGATCTGGACGGCTACAACGAGATTCTGAACCCGTCCGGAACGGGAATGATGGGATACATTGAAATTGAGAAGATCGATGTTAAGCTTCCTATTTACCATGGCACCAGCCATCAGATCCTGAATACAGCTGTGGGACACCTGGAAGGCTCCTCCTTTCCGACAGCAAAACCTTCTACCCACTCCGTTCTGTCAGCCCACCGGGGACTGCCCAATGCGGTTTTGTTTTCGCAGCTGGATAAGCTGTCCGAAGGAGATCGGTTTCAAGTCACCATTCTCAACCATAAACAGGAATACGAAGTCGATCAGATAAAAATTGTGGATCCTTACGATGTTGAAAATTTATACATTGAACCAGGCAAAGCCTACTGCACGCTTTTGACCTGCACCCCCTATGGAGTCAATTCACAGCGGCTGCTGGTCAGAGGACATCCAGTCGATGCTGCGCCTAAGGGAACTGTGAATGAAGCGGTGGAAATGAGCTCTCTTCTGATTGCGCCGGTTCTGTTTGTTCTCCTTCTGGGCCTGCTTTTGTGGGCTGAAAACTGGGTGGAAAAGAAAGTTGGATCAAAATCAGGAAAGGAATACTGGGATGAAAACAATTACGACAGTCTTTAAATCGATTCTTTTACTGCTGCTGACCGGACTGTTTCTGATTCCTGTGCAGGCAAAGGAACAGCAAACAACAGGCACCATTACAATCGTTCCGGCCGATTTGAAAGATGGACATATCATCCCGGACACAACCTTTCGGCTTTATAAAGCTGAGGATTTAAAGAACCAGGAGGGAATTCCCGATTCAGAATTTATTCGGCAGCTGAATGCCTTAACCGCTGCTGATCTGCAGTCTGATCAATCCAATCACCTGGCAGATCTCAAAGAATACCTGATGACCCATTCGCTGCCCGGAAGGACCGCCTCGGCACAAAAAGACGGAAATGTTGTTTTTGACAATGTTGAACCTGGAGTTTATTTGATTTTGCTGCAGGAGTCCATTCCTGGATACAGCGATCCTGAGCTGATCGTCACCCGTCTTCCTTCCAATGATCCTGGAGATCTGATCGGAAACTACGATGTGAAAGTTTATCCCAAGCTGAATCCTGTACAGACAATGAATCTGAAGGTGGAAAAAGTATGGAATATTGGAAAAGAAAAGTCTGTTCTACCAGAATCCATTACCGTTCATCTTCTGCTGGAAGGCAATGAAGTGGATCAAATTGTTCTGAGTGAAAACAATTCCTGGAAACATACCTTTGAAAATCTGCCGGAATCAGATGCCTATACGGTGAAAGAAGATAAAGTAAAAGGCTTTACGGATACCTACTCTAAAAGAGACAACACCTGGACAATTACAAACACCGGGGAATTAGCGGATACAGGTGAGAACCAGTATATCCTTCCGGCTATGGCAATTTGTGGCGGGACCCTCTTTGCAGCTGGTCTGATTCTGAGAGCCATTCGCAGGAAATCCTTATGATTCAATTGGAACGTTTTTGTCTGGCAGCTGGGGCCATCTTGCTTTCTTTATCCATATATATATGGATGACAAAATCGATGGAGGCAAAAGAAGTATTGAAACAGGATCAGGACCTGGTCCAAATGATTCAGGAAGCCTGGACAGACCAGCCGGATTCAGCAAGCATCCTTCATCAGCCGAAGACATCCTCTTCGGACGAGCTGGTTTCTGAAAACTATCTTGGAATTTTGACCATTCCTTCCATTGGGCTGGAACTGCCCGTGCTGAACTCCTGGAGTCAGGAAGACATGAATTCAGTTCCATGCCGGTATTACGGCAGTGTTGAAGAGGAAAACCTCGTCATCGCTGCTCACAATTCATGGCAGCATTTTGGAAATCTGGATCAGGTTCAGTATGGAGATCAGGCCTATCTGCAAACAGGCAAGGATAAGGTAATTGCCTATGAGCTGAAAGATATTCAGATTCTTGAACCTGACCAGACGGAGACAATGCTTTCATCTGACTATGACTTAAGCCTGTACACCTGCACTCGAGATGCGCTGCGAAGATATACTCTTCGTTTCAGCCAAATTGATTTTGCAGCTCAATAATTTATCATTTACAACTTCTATACGTTCGTTTTTTTGCTTTTCGAAGCAAAATTCGGACGTTTTTTGATGTACGCTCCCGTGAACTAATTTAGCTTTTTCGATTTTGTCAAGTCAGTTCTTTTGAGGTTAAAAGGCACGATACGTTAAGATATAAATTATTAAATACTTATATATTTCTGTTCATTATCTCAAACAGTCAAAACATCCCAAATAATGAAATTAGTTCAATAAAAAGGATGTTTTTTCATTTAATAGCGATACATTCGAATATCGCTGATTAATTTCCCCCTGCCTGCAAACTTAAGTCAAAGATGCATTCAGCATGTTCTCAATTCGAACATCGCTTCTAACATTTGGAGTTATTTGGTGGAAATTGATACATGGATCCATTGCCTAGAAAGGAAAGATGATGAAAGGTTCTGTCGATCAATTCGTTCAAAAACGCATTCATTATCACAATCGAACCAAAAAAAGCATGGCTTTGCTTTTAGTCTGCTCGATGGCCGTTATGGTTTTCTTTTCCTGGAATATGCGGCTGTATGGGGAAGGGGTTTCCGAACAAGTCTTCTGCGGTATCGAGGAACATCAGCATGACGAGAGCTGTTATGAAGAAAAAAGCCGAAGCCAGGACTCTGATTCAGCAAATGAATCGGAAGATTCATCCTCTTTGGACAGTGAAAAGGTCCTGACCTGCGGCAAAGAGGAACACACCCATTCCCTGCAGTGCTTCTCCGATCCTTCGAAGGTGGAAAATCCTCAGGAATGGATGAATCAGCTGGCCAAACTCGACTTAAATGGAACGCCGGCTCAAAACGTTCTGGCGGTTGCCGAAAGCCAGCTTGGATATTCAGAAAGCAAGGAAAATTATCAGGCTGCCCAAAGTCCGGATGGTCTGGAAGTGAAAAAAGGATACACCCGTTACGGAGATTGGAATGATTCCCCGTATGAAGACTGGAATCAAATCTTTGTAAATTTCTGTCTTTCCTTTGCAAAGGTTGATCCATTCATCTTCCCCCAGGAACCAAGCGCACAGCAGCTGATGAGCAAATTGAAGGAATTAGATGAGCTGAACGGCAAAGAAGAACCGCAGCTGCTGTTTTCCAATCAGAATCAGGACATACAGCCAGGAGATTTGATCTTTCTGGATACAAACCTGGACACCATTCCAGATCAGACGGGAATTGTTCAGGAGTATAAAGCCAAGAACAGTGAAGATCCCGATTCCAAAGATCAGATTGCATTGATTCTTGGAGATTATGCCGATCAGGTTTCCTTGACTCTGACGGACGCAGATTCAGACTCCATCGCTGGATATGCAAAGATTCCAGACAATGCCTCTATAAAAGAGGAAACAAACAGCCCTCAGGATGAGCAGACTGAAGAAGCCGGTCAGCCGGAACAGAAAGAAGAAGAGATTGTGCTGGATTCGAAAGAAGAAACGGTCTCCTCTGAAACCACTCAATCTTCCAATCGATTAAGAGCGGCTGTCTTAAATGCCAATGCTTTAACTGCAGAAACAGAACTTTGCCAGCGCCTTCGCTGGGTAGATTCGATGGATGAGCTGGAAGGAAAAACCTTTGCCATTGTCAGCCGGAACGGTTCCTATGTCATGGGCTTTTCTCCCTCCACCAGTACAGAAATTACAGCGGTCAGCGGTTTGAACTCCTTCAAAGATCCAAAAGAGGGAGTGGGGTGGACACTGGAAAAAGCGGGTGAAGGCAATGTCTGGTATCTGACCACCACCAAAAACGGGAAAAAACAGTATTTAACCTTTACCTATCCCGGATTCTGGCAGCAAACCAGAGCGAATGCGCTTCTGGAAGATGCCCCCAGTGAGAATGCCAAGTTTGAATTTCAAATACGGCATGACGGGAATTCGACGTACTTTTTTATTAAGAACACCGCACAAAACCGTTATTTAAATAAATACAACGACAATCTAAAATTTGCCGGCTGGGAATCTGCCAGCGCAAACAGTCAGATGGAGATCTGGGGAAACTTTCCAGAACCCTATACTCAATTGGCTCATGACACCGTTTCACCTTCCAGTGCCGTCATCAATTTATTTGACTACCGTGTCAACACCAGTTCTCAAAACTGGAATGAGAACGGATCCAATTCAGATACCGGAATCAACACGGGTCATACGTTCAAATTTGCCGGCCACGGGGATTCCATCAACCAATGGACAGGACGGGATAACGGAGCCCGTCAGGGAATTGTTCAAAACCAGCTTCAGAACGGATATCCAGTTCTCGAAAATGGTGAATCCCTGGATTATCTGTTTTCGCCGGTCATTGAAAACGAGAATAAAAGAATTTACAGAAACGTAGGGGATTTACTGTCGGTGAATGCGAAAGGCTATTACAACTACGACAGTGAAGAGCGTTATGCCTATTATGATCCGTCCACAAACAGTTTCGAGGAAACAACCGAACCCTTGTCTTCCTTCAGTTC
>JABUSF010000010.1:29568-33565 GCA_021443945.1 Ileibacterium sp. | reverse complement strand
CGGGGACAGTTTTTTCCCTTCAATACACCTCAGCAGGCGGAACAGTATACCGCGTCCAGCAACCAGCTCAACCACTACTTTGGGCTGACACTGACCACGAGATTCCTTCAGAAGAATCATGGTTATACCGATAATATTGAAGCCCAGCAGCATACAACGTTTGAGTTTTCCGGAGATGATGACGTTTGGATTTTCATCGATGGAATCTTGTTTGCTGACCTGGGGGGCGTCCATGACCGGGTGTCTGTCGTCATTGATTTTGCAGAGGGGACAGTGACCACCAAAGGCGTGTATCAAAACGTATTAAATGGAAATGTGACGCAAACAAAAACCTTTGAGCAGCTTGGATACCCAAAAGACAAGCTGGAAGGCGGAACATTTAAAAACGACACAACCCATACATTGAAGTTTTTCTATCTTGAGCGGGGCGGTCATGCATCCAATTTGAAGCTCATGTACAACCTTACGGATATTCCCGTTACTTCCATTACAAAAACAGACCAGTTCGGTCAGCCCCTGGAAGGAGTCAAATTTGCTGTATATCCAGCCAGCCGCACCGAGACTTCAAATGGCGTTGTTTACGATTATTTAGACAAACCCAACGGAAACAAAGTGATCCCGGCAGGAGAACCGAGTCTGGATGGAGTCCTTCCATTGGAAAACGGAAAATCCCTTCAGCCAATCTATATGGAAGCAACAGACTCGAAAGGGCAGATTATTTTCAGGGATGAAGATTCCATGCCTTATTCCATGGATGAACTGACCCAAATGTTTGGAGAAGCATTCATCTTAAGAGAAATCTATACCCCGCCCGGATATCAAATCGCTAACAAAGAAATCCTGATGCATATCACAAATGGAGTGATGCAGGCTGAGGATCCCTATGGCACAGGGGTTTGGGCGGCTGCCAATCTTCTGGTCATTGCAACCAATACTCTGTATACCTATGACCGAAACGAAAAGACAGACGTGGGCCAGGATGCCAATGGAGCCATCCAGTTTTACATCCCATCGGATGAAACCGGTCAGCCCAAAGAAAACGGCCGCCTCTTTGCCATTATTTTGAAACGCAACGGAGCCGCCGAGGGAGATTTTTTGAACTGGCATCCTGTCTATGGAAATACGGAACATGGTTATACCGTTTCTGAAAAAACGGGGATGGAAGCTGTCATCGAAACATTAAGAAGCATTGAATCCCAATCGATTTTCTACCAAAGTGCTTTTTTCCATTACAGCGCGGCAGGAATGGAAGTGAACCTGGATGTTCTTCCTGGTGTCATCGATGAATATTATTCCTATCAGGAAACCCTTCTCGAACCGCAAGCCCCCGTCGAATACTATATTGGCTATTTCTATACCACCGGAACCACACTCGATGAAATCTCAACTGAGAATACAGTCATGGTTTGTTCCAGCGCATCACAAAAACCGGTGGACAAATACCCTGGATTTACCCAGCGCTGGGGAAGTGATATTGAAATCCCGAATGTGGAAAGCATCTTAATGTTCCAGAAACGGGATCAAAAATCCAACATGGTCAATGGAGCTGCTTTTGCCTTATACAAAGCAGACGAAGACCCATCCGGCAGGCTTTATTACCTGGCCGATGATGATGCAACCAAAATCTACCTGGAAGCGGACCAAGACGGAAGCGGCAGCGGCAGTGCCGTTGTGGAAGGCCGGGAAGCTTCTTATTCCATCAATATGAACTATGACCCATCGGATGTGATCCAACCGGAGGACAACAACGTTCAGGAGCACTGGAATATCGACAACGGAACAACCGGAGTTATTACCGTCACATTAAAAGACGGATCCCAAAGCTGGCATATTCGCCCTGCAAAAAATGGGGCAGGCCAGTCCATGGTGAACATTACGCATGGCTTCTGCGATATCGTTGCGATTGAAGGGACAGGTCATTTTGACCGGATCCTTCCAGGCCGGTATGTGATGCGGGAAGTTCATCCTCCCGTTGGATTTGATCTGAACCCCACGGAAACCAGAGTTCTGGTGAATGGAAAAGGGGTTTATGCTCATGCGGGAACAAGAGATGACAATGTCTTTGTAGGGAATGGACCTGGCTATATTTCGAAGGCAATGAATGAATTTGCAGCCAAGGGAAGTATGGCGGAAACTCTTCGATTTGAAGCAGGATTCCTGAAAGTTTGGCCTGACGTTTCTTTCGAAGCGGTTGAATCTTCCAGCAGCCTTTGGGCTGCTCATGCCGAAAATGAGCCGATTTTTGGAACGATTCCAGTGGCCGCGGGAACGACAGATCAGCTCAGTCAGGCCATGACGACTTACATTGAATTTGATCCTGAAAGCGAAGTGGCTACCTACGATTTCAAAACCAATCCGGATCAGTCAGCCAGAGACATTGACGGACAGATGTGCCAAACAGGAGAAGACGCCATTCGCCTGTATACCGATGTGGGATGGAGTGAAATGGAAGTCTATCAGGACTACTTGTATGGAAGCGAGCATCATACCGAAGGCATTAAATATGAAAAGCTGGAAAACCCAATCTCGATGGTCTTCTCGACTCCAGCCTTCGTTGTTTATGCCGATCCATGCAAAGTGGAAATGACAGTCATCAAGCGGGGAACCACTTTTGATGAATCTGGAACAATGAGCTATGTGGATCATGCTCAATTTGTTCTGTACAAAACAGACGATCAAAACAACATTCTGTACTATTCCGAAAAAGAAACAGAAGCCGGCTTCACCGCCAATCAGCTGGAGGACGCCAAGGTATTTGAAAGCCAGACACAGGGAGAACAAAAATCCTTCTTCCGGCTTCCCATGCTGCCAGTCGGCACCTATTACCTGAAAGAAATCAAGGCTCCTGAAGGGTACTACCCGATCAAGGAAATCTACGAGATTGAGGTCGGTGAACCGCCTGGACAGGGAGATCAGACAACAGATCAGGCGTATGTAGGCGTCCGGAAAGTCAGCAGTGACCAGCAGGATGCCGAAGTTCCCGTCTCCGCCATCACAAAGAATGCAGACGATCCGAACCATCTTTATTTCAATACGGACTCCACAGCCTTCCAGTATGCCGTAGAGGTGGTTGATTCCCTTCGGGGAACAAATCTCTCTGTCAGCAAAGTACGCCGAATCCGGCAGCCTGACAAAACCATCAAAACAGATCCATTGGATCAAGTGCAGTTCCGACTGTATACAAAGGTTCGTCAGGACGATGGCAGCCTTCATAATTACTACTACGAAAGCTACGATTCCGAGAGCGGACCCTCCTGGACCTTTGACAGCCAGAAAGCAAAAGCTTTTGTATCTGAATTTTCTTCGGATCAAAAAGAAGCTGGATTTGAGATCCAGGGAATTCCTGATGGAACTTACTATCTGGATGAAATCTGGGTGCCAGACGGAATAAACAAACTGAGTGTGCCTGTAGAACTGGTTTTTAAGGATCAAAAACTCGTCTCTGCCGCAAACTCGGGCAATGATGAAATACAGGAAATCAAAAACGAACAAAATAAAACTACAGGATGGAAGATTACCGTAGTCAACACAGGCTACAAACTTCCGGATACAGGAAGCTCCGGATTCACTGCCATCATTTGTGCCGGCGGAATGCTGATGGTTTTTGCCGCACTGCTTCCAGAATTAAAAAACAGAAATCTCATTCGATTGAGTGCAAATAAAAAGCAGGGAAGACAGACTCCCCCAGAAAGGAATTAGAAATGAAAAAGTCAAAAACAATCCTCTCTCTATTCTTTGCTGCAGCCATGGCCTTTTCACCCCTTACCATTTATGCAGAAGGTTCAGCGTCTACCGATCAGGCAGGAACAGGTTCCATTACCATTCTGAATCCCCAGGAAAAAGATGGAACTGCCTCATCTTATAACGCTTACAAAATCTTTGACGTGACGTACAGCGGCGGTGAAAACAATAACCATGACAACTACAGCTATCAGATCAGTGCCGATTCTCCATGGCTGAGCACCGTTCAGGCCTATTCCAGCACCGAAACAAATGG
>JABUSF010000010.1:21721-28682 GCA_021443945.1 Ileibacterium sp. | reverse complement strand
ACTCAAAATGCTGAAGACAAGGAAGCAACCCCATCCCCACTTGCCGGAGCAGTCTTTGCTTTGTACCGTAAAGAAAACGGCAAAAAAGAATATTATGTGGAAGCGGAAGATGGAACAGTGGACTGGACAGAAGGCGATCCAACTGCAGCCAATACACTTGTTACCACTTATACAACCGATGCTTCGGGAAATGTAAGCTTCAAAGGCTTGAAAGCAGATGTTACATACTACCTGCAGGAAGTCAAAGCACCTGATGGATACAATCGCTTAACAAATGATGTACCGGTTACCATTGACGGCCAGTATGGGGAGGATGGCATTCTTGCTGACACCACCCAGGAAAAAGAAGAAGACGGTACCTGTGCCTATATCGGTGAAGAAAACGACAAACAGACCATGCTTGTCATTTCCGGAGGAAAAGGAACAGCCGGAGAACAGGGAACTCAGTATGTTGTAACTGTTCCGGTGGAAAACAACAAAGGACAGAAAATGCCGGAAACAGGCGGAAATGGAACGATGCTGCTGATCGCAGCCGGCGGCGTTCTCATTGCTTTATCTCTGGTATCAGGCATTACACGGCGCAGAGTCGCTGACAGAAGCTAACCGCAGCCTCATTCCAAACAAATCAGAATAATGAAAAGCCGGAAGGTGCAAATCTTCCGGCTTTTTGTATGGAATAATTTAATAACAATCCTAATAAGATTATATTTAATTTTTAAATATTGCTTATTCAATCTTAATAACCTTTATTAATTACTTACGATTCACTTTATCTAACAAGATGAATCCACGAAGAAGATCAAGAGCGTTGTCATAAAAATTTAGAATTTATTTATTGTTATTTAACAAATAATTACTTAATAATCCTAATAATAGTTATATAATGTATGAATTTTGGCAAAAAACGGGAATTTCGCCTTTGATTTTTGCGTAAATAAGGACGGCGTTAAAAAACTTGGATATAATGTCTTCGTAAAAGTGATCTGACCGTTTCATCCCCCAAATGAGAAGCGGTCCAACTTTACACGGAACACAAATGATAGATGCCTGTCAGTGCTTGCGCAAATTTGGCAAAGCACATGGATAAGGAAGGGTGAAGACAGGAAGCAGCAAAGCAAATCAATTTGCGAAGGTCCCCCAGCCGTGCTGCGAACCGATGAATCTTTCTGAAGCGAAGATTCGAACCCAAAAACTACTAATTTGTCTCATTTCTTTCTAAAAGATAAAAACCGGATTCCATTCGTGAATCCGGTTTTTATCTTGCATCTTTTTCCAGCTGCCGCTCTTAAGAATTCCATAAGAAATCTTCCGCAAAGTTTCAGCTTTAATTTTTAAAAGTTTTAGGACACAGAAATTAAATCTTCATTTGCGGTTCCTATACTGAAACCATCAAACAGAAAGCAAAAATTCCAGAGGTTAATCCGTATGAATCATAGAATGAAAAATATCCTTAGATCCGGTATTCTCGCAGCGGTTATCGTTATTCCAGCTGTTATGGCTCTCACGCCGGTTGCTGCCAATACAAAGATCACCCAGCCTGTCATCAGTTTAAAAGACAGGAATGGGCAGACTCCGCTGAAACCGTGTGGAGTGTCCTGCAGAAATGGAGAAAAAAAAGTCTCGATTTCCAGTTCAAAAATGAGTCAGAAACTGAAAAAGAACCTGAAGATCTTAATGCAGGGCACCACTCAAAATGGAACAAAATACACAAAAGTCACTCACTTTGGCAAAGACGGTCCATTGGATTTGAACTTTCCAGATGAACTGGTGATGAAAACTCTTCATGTCCGGGTCATGTATGATGACGGAAAAGAGAAAGAGCCAGTTCTGGATTACCGCTTTGATCAGTCAGCAGATCTGGATTTCAATACATTTGAACTGCACGCTGAAGGTTTGCAGGGGGACTCCGTAAAACTGTCCATTCATGCTTTAAACGAAACTCTTGCCTCAGAAGTCGTTCAGAAATAAGTCTTTTAAAACACATTCGGGCCAGAAACCTAGCCCTTTCCATCTTTTTACCGAAGACTGCGGCCTGAGAACCTCCACCTCAGGCTGTTTTCTTTGCCCCCTGAAACAGAAGAAAGGAACCACAATGAAGCTTTTTGACATACTGAAAGTTTTTCTGCGGCCAAGGCGCACCGCAAAACCAAAGTCGGTTCAGCAAATAAAGAATCGAAAATGGAGAGCCTGGACGACCGGCAGAGGGTATGAAACTGCCCGGCATATTAAAGCAGCGCAGAAACGAACACTGAAGAAACGGATTCATCCGGAAATGCGGGCAGGCGAGTCCTGAAAGATGCTCGTCTGCTGCTGCAAACGGCTGTCCAGTTCTTTAAACCTGAGGAGAAGTCAAGAACAATGAAAAGCTGACTTCTCCCTTTTTTTGTTTTCAGACCTGAATGGAGGAAAAGTATGGGTTTCCTGTATTTCAATATGAATTTTGATCACACAAACACACCGATTTGAAGGCGAAAATATTACTTTAAGATGTAAAAATCATCAAATTCGTTTTGTCATCTTCCATTTATTCGATATAATAAGCAGGCTTTTTGCTTTGAGAAAGGTGATTTATATGAATAAAAGACTGTTGCTTGCTGCGGCAATCTGCATGAGCTTTTTGGGGACAGCCTGCTCTTCAAAAATCTCACCAAATAAATCTGCAGAGGAATTTGCAGGAAAGAATTATGAAGAAGTGAAACAGGAAATCCTGGATGCCGGATTTTCCAAAGTCGTAATAAAAGAAGTGAAGGATCTGGATCAATCGTCCAAAGGAAAAACAGGAGATGTTGCTTCGGTTTCCATCGGCGGAAACAGTGAGTTTGCAAAAGGGGATTCCTTTGATAAAGACAGTGAAGTTATCATCACTTACCGGATCCCAAAAGACTTTCATGTGAAGTTCAACATGACATTTAAAGAAGACCCTTCATTGACCAACTATGAAGTGAAAGTTCTGAAAGACAACAAACTGCTGGAGACTGTGAAGCCTGGCCAGGACAACGTTCTGCAGCTCAGTCTTCCATACGGAACAACCAAACTCACATTTGAAAAGAGCGACAGCATGCAGACAAATGGATTTCTGAATATCGATGTCAATGACCATATGGAGGCAGAAATTCGCTTAAGCTGCTATCCAAATCATGTTGATGCTGAACTTGTTCTTCCCGAAGAGCCAGCGGCTTTAAAAGACGGGGAAATTCAGCTGGATACAGCACTGGATCAGCTGATGGGCACCAATTACAAAGACGTGAAAAAACGCTTTGAAAATCTCGGATTTAAAAATGTCGAAACCAAAGCCATCTATAATCTTGCTTCCGCAGACGATGAAAAGCATGATACGGTTGCCGAAATCTCCATAGACGGCAAAACCGATCTGAAAGATCTGACTGTATTCCATGCCGATATGCCGGTTGTTATTTCTTACTATGCCTACCAGAACGAGGATCCAAATCACCGTGTGGTGGATGTTGTCGAAGATATAGCGGATGCCTATACCGTGGACAATTGTCCGCTGCTGGCTGAGGTGCTTGGCATCCAGGACAGAAGAGATCCTGCTGTTTTGGAATTCGCGATGAAATACGATGGAGATCTCATCCAGTTTGACGGTTATATCGATACCATGACCTATCATTCCAGCAATGGAACCATCGATATGACTTTACGAAGCGGAAGCAGTCATGAACTGTTTGATCTGGGCGCCGCCTTTGTGGTGGAAGGTGTGAACCACCAGTCTTTCCAGACCAATATGTATCCCCTCAAAGACGGTACCAATGTAACTGTCATGGCCCTTGTAGATGGTTATGATCAGAGAACCGGATCCATCCTGATCAAACCCGCTTCCATCTATTCCAGATAAGACAGCCCTTTGCTGTATTCATCATTTCATTCTTAAACCAGCTGACCAGCTGGTTTTTTTCGTATCTTTTCAGGTTCTTTCATATCGTCAACAATCGCTTACAGTTCCAAAAATCTCACTGTAAACGCATACATATTAAAGATGCTCATTTAAAATAGAAGCAACAGAGAAGCGAATCACAGCATCGCCGCAGCTGATGATCCTTCCAGAGACAGGTGGTAAAAATGAATTTTGAAAAACTAATCTATGAAGTGAATGACGGCATTGGCGTCATCACCATGAATTACATGAAGAACCTGAATGCAATTGACGAACAGATGGCGGATGAACTGGTGGAAGTCTTAAAACTGGCTGAAGAAGACGGCAGTGTCAAAGTTGTCGTTTTAAAAGGCGGTGCCAAAGCGTTTTCTGCCGGCGGTGACATCGGTTATTTCTATCAGCTGATCCAGGCTGGCGGCGAAGTCAATATGGATGGGCTGATTGCAAAAGTGGGAAACGTGGCAGATGGCATGAAAAAGATGAGCAAGATTGTCATTTCCTCGGTATGCGGAGCAGCTGCCGGAGCAGGAGTCTCCCTGGCTCTTGGAGCTGACTTTATGTTCTGCGCCGACAATGCGAAGTTTATTCTTGCTTTTGTCAATCTTGGGCTGGTTCCGGATACAGGAGCAACCTATCTTCTTTGCAAAAACATCGGACCGCAGAGAACCATGGAGCTTGCCGCTACAGGACGGCCTGTTGGTGCGGAAGAAGCAAAAGCTCTTGGGTTGGCTTACCAAGTCGTTCCAAAAGAAGAACTGGATGAAGCTGTCATGAAGTTTGCAGCAAAACTGGCTGCAGGCCCATTGATCTCCTACAAGAACATCAAAAAGCAGATTTACGAGGCCAGCTTCTCAGACTATAAGAAATGGCTGGATGAAACTGAAATTCCGACACAGGCAGAATGTTCTGCCAGCCTGGATTTCCAGGAAGGCTGCAAAGCCTTTATGGAAAAACGGAAAGCGAATTTCCAGGGAAAATAGCAGGAAAGGAGCACAGACTTGAAGAATAAAGTAGTCAGCCTTGAAGAGGCACTCGAACGTTTTGAAGACGGCCAGACCATTATGTTCGGAGACTGGCATGGTGAATTTTCTGCGGAAGAAGTGATCAGCGGCATGCTGGAAAAAGGTGTAAAGGATATTGATGCCATAGCCGTCTCTGGCGGAATGCCCGACCAGGGGGTAGGCCGGCTGATTCATGAAGGGAAAGTCAATTCTTTAATTACGACCCATATCGGTCTGAATCCAGAAGCAAGAGACCAAATGTTTGCTGGAGAGTTAGATGTGGAATTTGTTCCTCAGGGAACTTTTGCAGAGCGAATCCGCTGTGGAGGCGCTGGCTTAGGCGGATGCCTGACTCCTACCGGACTGGGTACGGATGTGGCCAGAGGCAAGCAGATTATCGAAGTGGATGGCAAAGAATACCTGCTGGAAAAGCCACTGAAAGCTGATATTGCTTTGATTAAGGCTACAAAAGCAGATAAAGCAGGGAATCTGAGTTTCCGTCTGACAAGCCGGGCAACCAACTCCTATATGGCACTGGCAGCGGATTATGTCATTGCTGAAGTGGAAGATCTGGTGGACATCGGAGAACTTGGACCGGACGAGATTGATGTTCCGGCTCCCATTGTAGATATGGTTGTTGTCCGGCAGGGTGAAAAGAAGCCTTTCTGTCCGATGTGGAAACGGGCAAAAGCCAAAGCAGAAGCAGGAGGTAAATAAGATGGCAGAATTAAGCGGACGTGCTTTAATCGCAGCCAGATGTGCCAAATTCTTCAAGGACGGGGATTTTGTCAATCTGGGAATCGGTCTTCCGTTGATGTGTGTCAATTATCTCCCTGAAGGTGTTGATCTCTGGCTGGAAGCTGAAATCGGAATCGTAGGATGCGGTGCTTCTCCCAGCTGGGACGATGCAGATCCTGATTTAATCGATGCAGGAGGTCAGCCTGCCTCTGTCATTCCAGGAGGAAGCGTCCATGACCATGCCAATTCCTTCGCTTTTATCCGCGGAGGCCATATTGATGCAGCGGTACTGGGCACTTTGCAGGTGGATCAGGAAGGAAGCATTGCCAACTGGACCATCCCAGGAAAGCTTGCGCCGGGAATGGGCGGAGCGATGGATCTTTGCTCCGGTGTAAAAAAGATCATTGTTGCAACAGATCACTGCGAAAAGAGCGGCAAATCCAAGATCTTGAAGGAATGCACTCTTCCTCTGACCGGCAAAAACTGTGTCACCGATATTGTGACTGAGCGATGCTATTTTGAGGTCACTCCTGAAGGACTTGTTCTCCGGGAAATTGCCCCAGGATATACAGTTGAAGACATTAAAGCATGTACAGAAGCCGATTTCATCGTACCGGATGAAGTTGGAATCATGCAGGCATAAAATAGAAAGCAGACCGGCAGACTCTTTCAGTCCGCCGGTCATTTTTACAACAGAATGCAGAAAAACCTGGTTTTAAGCGGAAAACCAGGTTTTTATTTAACGATCATCGTTCTTGTGTATTTAGGCTTTGAGGGAAGAAATGAGCTGGTCATAAACCGTATCGATGTTTTCTTCGATGGATGGGATCAGCTTCGCTCTTTCATCTTCTGTTTTGCCGGAAACGAATTCAGCCGGCAAATCGGCAGTGATATTGATGACAAATGCATCGCCGGTATTTTCAAATAAAATAAAATAGCTGTAAGGCACTGGATCATCAGCGGAAGCATAAGCAGGATCCTGAGCAACTTTAAAGACAAAAGCAGGGGACTCCAGACCATCGACTGTAACTTCTTTTACGAATTCAGCCGTATTTAAATTACCGGAAACAAGCTCTGTTACATACTGCTGGCAGGCATCTTTGGTCTTGAAGTCTGCATCTTTGTTTTCCAGCACCTGAGCGGTTACAGAAAGATTATAGCCATCATCTTCGGGAATCGTATAATCCACGAAGAACTGAGTTTTGGAAGGATCTTTATCCAGCAAAGACGCATTCTTGGGAAGCTGAAAGGAGATCTGTTCAAAGTTTACTGTTACAGCTGTGGAATCTGTACTGGTGGAATTTCCTGTATTGGCACAGCCCGCAAATAA
>JABUSF010000010.1:20644-21658 GCA_021443945.1 Ileibacterium sp. | reverse complement strand
TTTATCATAACGGTTTTTGCCCTTCAGAGCCGCTTTGAGACTTTCATGAAAAGGCAGGATTAGTGACCCGCCAAGCCATAAGAAAAGCAGAGGGATCAACAATCCCTCTGCAATCAAATCAGCTGCAGCGCCGTCTCAGATAAGGACCAACAGGGGAAGTCAGCTTCAGTGTGTAATAGGTAGCCCCTTTTCTAGGAACTGTTTCACTGAATGTCAGGTCAATATCTGGTCCGAGAGAAACGTAGAAATGATTCTCGTTGGTTTCAGGATCAATGCTTTGGAAGTAGGTTTGAGTCAAATCCAGGGCATTCGAAGCAAATTCCGGGGAGGTATTCAGATTATTAAAAATGTCCTCAAAAAAGGCCATATCTCCATCGAGAGTGGAAATCTCAATTCCATCGATGTTGCCATTTGAATTCACAGAAAATTTAACTCTGTACTTATCATCTAATTCACTTTCCGGCATCTCAAAGTAATACTCAGTTGTTCCGTTTGTCTTTTCACTGATTTCCGGCTCCTGACCATTAAAGTATTTTGTCTTCATTACCTGAAGAACCTGATCAATACTTGTATTGTCAAGGTATCCGTTGCATTCTTCGGGAACTTCCAGCCCATGCATGTTTTCAAGTTTCCTTCTGGCTTCTTTTGGTGTTAGGGAAGAGATATCAGCAGTTTGTTCTGCAGCATTTTTCGCCATGGCTGTTTTTTCAGCTTGCTGAAGTTCTCCAGTCACCGATCCAGCGGAGCATCCGGTTAAAGGCATCATACAGAAAGCTAAAGCAGCTGCAGCCAGTGGCTTGCAATAAAGGGTGAAATTTATATTTTTACTCATTTGTAAATCTCCTAATTAAAGTTTACAGAATTGGCCGCTGGAAATAGGCAGATATGAACAACGAAATTAAAATTTTCCCATCTTTATACGATTTTAATATGATTTTCAGCACAATTTAGGAATTGTCTTGTTCTCCATGAACCCAACAAATCCTTTTCTTGAATTTTTCTAATCCATTTATT
>JABUSF010000010.1:16823-19564 GCA_021443945.1 Ileibacterium sp. | reverse complement strand
TTACTTCGCATAATGTATATTATGTTACATTTTATGATTTCGGAAACGCAGATTTAGATGTGAGAACCGAGAACGACCTATAAAACTTCTGTTTCTGCGCTTTACTCCCATTGGCTGCGGCCTTTAAATCAGGGTTACTATTCATTTCATTCCAACAAGTGCTCGATCGATTCTTTATTTCTCCCGCAGCCTGTCCCATTATGACTTTTGTTTTCACTTTCTTCATTCCATCTAATAACCAACCTGATCCTTGCTTCCTTATAGATACTCTTTTCAATAAATGACGAAACGCTGTTCCATACGGTTTTTCATATCTGTTAAAGCAGCAAGCAATCATCCGCAAATTTCACTTTTCTATATAGTTATTTATTCAATAATAATGTCACTATTTATTAGATATTGTGATTTAAACGCCATTTAATCAGTCTTTCTCCGAGACTGCTTTTTTTGTTCTGCAGCCAGTTTTTGCTGGATCAAAGATCTATTATTCGACAGATATTGTATATTTTATTAATATTTTGCGCTTTTTATGCGCATTATAGTTGATTAACAGAAATGCCCATGTTATAAAATTGTTGTGTAGTATCCATGAGGATAGAAAAAAGGAGTCGACTTCAGCGAAAGCTGGTTGATTCCTTTTTTCGTATTTTGCTGAAGGAGGAAAAAGTTGGAAATCAAAAAGCCCAGGTAAAGATCTACTTTGCCTGGGCTTTTTAATGACATTATTTATGTATATTAAACTTGTTATATTTGCATGTTTTTCCCACCACAGCCTAAAAATAGTCGGCTTCGCTGCCTTGCAGTTGGAATCAGGAATAGATTCCTTCAATCATCCATCCAGCTTTCCTGGAGAAGGAGCCTACTTTTTGTTTTCATCCGGGATTATCTATATTTTTGGGATCTGTTTGAACTGGAGTACAGTCTATGAATTTTTAGTCTGGATTTAAAATCTCCAATTGCCCTAAGAGCTGCACGAACGAATACAGGTTCCAGAATCAGTCATATTTTCAAAGAGGAGCCAATATCCTTTGAACAGCAAAAGAGCTGTTCCCAGTTAAGCTTATTTCTTTTAGGCAGAAGATCTGATCGAAGTTTTATACGCCGAGAACTCCCCTCTTCGTCGTTTAACAACTCCCCTGCCCCTCCTGGATTTTTAAAAACAAAGGATTGACTGCTTTTTTAAAGCCTTTGAACGATGGAACAGTACAAAATTCTTTCAATTTAGAGCCATCCAGATCCCCTTGTAAAAAAACAGCTGGAATCTTATCCAGCTGCCTTTTTCTTAATTTTGATGTTTTTCTGGTTAATTCATAGGAAGAATTTTCAATAATTCTGATTGGTTTTTAAATATATCGCTTGGATAGGCGTTGACATATCCTTGGGAATCAGCCCATGCAGCAATTTGGGCGATCTTATCGAGCTGTTCAATTCCTGATACTTCATGAAAGAAGACTTCGGAGAAGTTTGAGAATGAAGAATCGGTGGAAAGCGTCTTGATCAGTTCCTCTGCTGTACAGTGATCAAGTCTGGGAGCACTTTTTAAAAACACCAGTCCATGCTTTGTATCGATGAATTTGCCATTTTCCGGAATGACAGCAGCCTCTTCGTAATTGATATAGTAATTCCATCGGTCATCATCTGAGGTTAAAAGACCTTCAATTGGTACGGAAGCAGTTTTAAGTCCTTTAATGGAATCCAAACTGGCCTGAAAGTAATTCAATCGCGTGAAACGGTCAATACAAGTGCTGCCTCCTGTAAACTTCTGCATAGCATCAAGGAATGTTTTATAATCCTCATTCACATCCTCTTTCAAATAATCAGAATTGATGTCTTTTCCATGAAATGCGAAGCGGAGCCATGAACTGTTGTTCTGGATCTCATGAGCAAACTTTGATGGCAGATTTGAAATATTATAGGACTGGTCTGTTACAGAACGGTTAAATGTATTTAAAGTAAATACAGCCCCTGTTTGATCATGAATTTCTTTTAAACGGGCAAAATAAGGATTATCAAAAATACTGCTGTAAACAGACTCTTTTTGGATAAGATCGTTCAGGCAATTCCATACATCATCGATGGAATAGTGAATATATTTCCCGTCTGGATCTCCTAATGTACGGTCGATTAGCCGCTGCTGCATCTGAACAACAAGACCACCATGATTTTTTGTGTAATCTACATAGCCGCTGTTTCGCGAATAATCTTCAGCAGCCTGAATTCCGGAGCGGCAGAATGGGACTGCAAAAAAACCTGCAGCAAACAAAATTGGCAGAGCAATTATTTCTTTTCTCAGCCTTCTCTTCTTCCTGGCCATCACCGCTCCTCCTTTCTGTCATAGCAATTAGAGATTATAATCCTATTTTTTAAAGAAATCATTATTCATAATCCATGCTTTTGGATTCCGTAAAAAAAGGATCCCACTTTTGGAATCCTGGTTTGGCTTTTTAGGGACTTTCAATTTAGTGGATCGCATTGAATACTTCAATATTGGAGTAAGCAAGTACTTCTTCACCTTCGGAAATAATAAACATGGCTGTTCTGTCTTCACAGTACTGAGCCAGAATTTCAAGATTTTCTGGATTTGTCACTTCGCTTTCACTTAAAGAACACTCAAGTGCCTGATGCATATTGGTTTCACCAGCGATTTTATAGCTGATTTTAATGCGGAGAGAACCAGGTTCAACATGCGGAGGAATACAGATTTTAAATTCTGATTCTTCATTGTAATGGTATAAAGCGGA
>JABUSF010000010.1:13822-16763 GCA_021443945.1 Ileibacterium sp. | reverse complement strand
GAAACCTCAGCGGAATTCAAACCGTATGTAAAGACTTTGATAACTTTGCATTCTGCTTCTTTGACCGAATAAATCTGGGTTTGCGTTTCAGGAAATGGATTGGGAGACTGAGGAGCCTCTGCTGCAAATCCTTTTGCATTTACAGGAATAATTGCAACCTGTGGAATCAGTACAGTTGCTGTAAGTATAGAATTTGCGTGCCTGGTATGGGAACTGGATTGTTTTCTTTCTGTATTCATAATTGTCACCTTCTAACAACAATTTAGTTATTTGATGGTTTTAGCTTACCGACTGTCCATTAAGAAATTAGCTCAGTTCCTGGAAAAAAAACTCAAAGAATTACTAAGAAATTTTATTAAATTCTTATGGAATTCTTAAGAATCGAAAGATTAAGAAAATATATTATCTTCTCAAAATGATTAACAATCATAATTGATTTATTTGATTCTGACGACGTCCTTTCATGAAAAGAGACTGTATCTAAATAATAATTCTGTAAATTGAACATTATTTATGCCGTTATAACTTGTTTTATTTCAACATTTAGGTCATATCACCTCTTTTTGATTCCTTTGATTCCTCAAAAGAATACACTTGCTCAAAAGATTAGCGGAAAAGATGTACGGAATCGATGACAATGCGTATAGCAAGGAAGATAATAGGAGTATCAAATACTTTTCAGCAAAGGCTGCCAAAAACGGTTTTGTTATGAACAGCTTTGCCGCTTCCCCACCCAAATCCCGTTATGCAGTCTACAGCAGACGGATTCTGGCCCCACTTTCATACCGGAATTCACCGGTTGTTCAAGATAGATAAGAAAGGAGTCCCCCAGATATGAGAACCATTACTTTAAGCAAAAACGGACTTGAAAGCATGCTGACAAGCTTTTTATACTGTCATCCCAAGCTTGGGCATCAGGAAATGGATTCAATTCACCCGAACCATATGGACCGTGAATTGAAGGTTTTGTCCATCAATACTCCGAAAAGAGTTCAAAAATTCAGGATTAGCGCTCTGCATCCCGACAGCTATAATCCGGATTCCCTTTGCGATCAGTCCTTTATCCTGGCTGAATGCGGAACATCAGGCAACAGCAAGCTGATTCCAGGAGTTCTGTACCCCTTTGACGACACGCTTCTGCTTCCGGAAAAACTTGTACAGGCTTATTCCAGTCAGATTTTTGGCAATCCGGATTTAAAAGTCTATATCGTTTCTGATTTGCTCAGGATGCCCCGTTCCCCAAAGTGTGAGATTTCTCTTGTAGAGTATTACGGGCAGGATCTCGACTGGCTGACTTCCGGCAGTGGGTACGTTCTGCAGCGAATCCAAAGAGAATTTTTAAAACCAAAGAAGAAAGATAGCGACCCGGCCGATCATGGACGAGCAGAATAGCTTAAAAGTGACATTATGATTAGAAGATTAACCTGTGATTTACTCAAATTCGCAGGTTTTTTTATATTTTTGATATGGCATTTAGAGGTTCTGCTCACTGAAAAGCCACATGAAATACAGAGCGTATGCAATTTGATCCGTTGAATTCTGCATCCATAATGAACCATTCAAAGAAAATATATTTTTTAAAATCTGTAAATTATGTTGATTCTTATCTTTCGTTGCATATAATCTATCCAAACCATAATAATGTGAATACAACTTAAGAAAATTTGAAAATGTCACATAATGGTGCAATTTACTTGCTATAATCAAGTGTAAATGAAAGGGACAAAGACAAATGGAACATACAATTTTAGTTTGCGAAGACGAACCTGGTATTCGCGAAGCGATCACCATATATCTTCAATCTCAGGGGTACTCCGTTCTTCAGGCTGAAAACGGCGCTGAAGGTCTGCAGAAAATTAAGGACCATGAAGTACATCTGGCCATTGTGGATATTATGATGCCTGTTATGGACGGAATCAGCATGGTTGTAGAAGTACGTAAAAGCTACGACTTCCCAATCATCTTCCTGTCCGCAAAATCTGAAGAACTGGACAAAATCAACGGTTTAATGGTTGGTGCTGATGACTATCTGACCAAACCTTTTGCTTCAATGGAGCTGATGGCCAGAGTAAGAGCCAACCTCAGAAGATATGAACAGATTCTGACTTTAAAGAACTCTTCCGACGCAGAACCAAGCGGCATTTACAAAAACGGCGGTTTGGAACTGAATACAACAACCAAAGAAGTGCGTGTAAACGGTAAACTTGCCCACCTGACACCAAAAGAATTCCAGATTCTGGAAATGTTTATGAAACATCCTGAACAAGTATTCTCAGCAGCTCAGATTTACCAGTCCATCTGGAAAGAAGAAGCCATCTCGACAGAAACCATTACGGTTCATATCCGTAAGCTTCGGGAAAAAATCGAAGAAAACCCAAAGAAACCAATTTACATTCAGGTTGTTTGGGGACTGGGTTACAAACTTCGCAAGGGAGACGAATAAATGAAGAAACAGCGCATCTTGTTTTCAGGAGGGCTGTTTATTCTAATCACGGCAATCTGTCTTTTTATCTATCCGGTTGCCACCAGCTTGGTCGTTTATACGCCAACCCAAAAACAAGGTTTTTTAGACCGTCTGCAGCCATCCCTCGAGGCTCTGGCTGTTGAACAGGCTCGGATTCTTGATCCGAACTATGATTGGATTACGGTTGATGGAAACCAGTCGAATGAAACAAAAGAGGCCATTAAGGAAATGGTACTGACCAACCAAAAGACTGGAACAATCAATGCAGTCAATCAAAATCTTGCCAGTGACTCCAATCTGGCCTGGATTACAACGTACAAAGGCGAAACTTTTAAACACAACTGGAAATCCAATTACTCCACTGATCCGGGAAGCTTGGACATTGAATTTACTTCCACACCAAATGGAATTAAGGTAACTCAAAAAGCGCTGGAAGGATTAAATCCAAACTCGGTCCTTCTGGGTGTTGATTTGACA
>JABUSF010000010.1:11558-12881 GCA_021443945.1 Ileibacterium sp. | reverse complement strand
ATGAAAACACAGCTCATCTCCAACGTTTCCCATGACCTGAAAACTCCGGTGACTGGAATCAAAAGTTATGCTGAGCTGATTACCTTGACCGACAACATCGATGACATTCATTCGTATTCCAAGAAGCTTCAAAACTATACAGACCGTTTAAGCGCTCTGATTGAAGACCTCTTTGATGTCGCCCGAGCCAACAGCGGTGATATTAAGCTTCATCCTGTCACCATCAACTTATCGGAACTGGTGGAACAGGTTGTGGTGGAATGGGAAGACACTCTCGCTAAGAAGCAGCTTCATATTGTTCTTGATCTGCCTGCCGAAGCTCTGACAACTGTCGATCCTGATAAAACCATGCGGATTGTTGACAATCTGATCTCAAACGTAAACAAATATGCTTTGGAAAACACTCGTGTATTTGTAACGCTCAAAGAGCTGGATGATTGTCTGCAGCTGTCCTGCAAGAATATTTCAAAAACTCCGCTGGACTTCGATGCCTCCACAATTACTGAGCGGTTTGTTCGGGGAGACAAATCCCGTCATGAACCCGGTACCGGTCTTGGACTGGCAATTGTAAAAAGCTTTACGGAAGTTCAGAAAGGAACTTGCCTGATTGAAGTGGACGGGGATCTCTTCAAGGCGATTCTTACCTTTCCCAAGGATGAGCCGGTTCCTGAAGAACCTGCTGCTGAAGAAACAGCCGAAACGGAAGAGACGATCCTGCCAGAGACAATCGGATAAAATGCAAATGATGAACCGCCATAAACAGGCGGTTTTTTTTGGCGGTCTATTATACGCTGCCACCGGTTTGAACAGAAATTTATCCGAATTGCATCAATTTTATTGTTGAAATGTTAACCTGGATTCGTGTAGGGTAAAATTGTTTTGATATGAATTCAAAAGGGGTAGAAATAATGAATATGAATGATCATGAGATAGATCCAGTTTGGAAAAAGCATATTAAAAATACGCTGAAGCAGCTGATGGTGATGACATTGGTTTCCGTTATGCTGTCAGACTTTAACAATCTGTTCAGCATCAGCATTTATATTCCCATTTTAGGGATTGTTACCCTTCTCTTCACCACTGCTTTTCTGATCCGGGTGTATGACGATGTCCAGCATCATTCCAGCAGCGAAAAAGCTATGACATTGATTTCAGAGACGGTTTTAGGACTAATGGTTATTTACGCTCTGGTTTGGGTTGTAAAAACATATGGCAACAATTTCATTCCCTGGACGATGCTTTTCTGCTTTCTGATGTACAAAATTTTTCTGACTCACGCTGTCGATAAGCTGTAGCATTTCATCTGTAAATGTTCAAATGCCA
>JABUSF010000010.1:9457-10635 GCA_021443945.1 Ileibacterium sp. | reverse complement strand
GCTGCCGAAGCCTTTATCAATCC
The DNA here is from genome assembly GCA_021443945.1 of Ileibacterium sp. Classification (GTDB taxonomy): domain Bacteria; phylum Bacillota_I; class Bacilli_A; order Erysipelotrichales; family Erysipelotrichaceae; genus JABUSF01. The sequence continues at coordinate 10,612 of JABUSF010000010.1, read as the reverse complement.
TTTTACAGCCATACTGACCGTTTTGGCCGTGGTCTCTGTCTTTACAGACGTTTTGTATGCCCAGCCGGGTGAGCAGAACTGGATCACCGTAATCATTATTGCCACAATGGTTTTGGTTTCCGGTCTTCTCCGATTTATTCAGGACACCCGCAGCAGCCATGCTGCCGCCAGACTTCAGAAAATGATCTGCACCACAGCCTGCGTAGAACGCGCTGAAACCGGAAAGCAGGAAATCCCCCTGGATGAAATTGTCGTCGGGGATCTGATTCATCTTTCTGCCGGAGATCTCATCCCGGCCGATGTGAGAATTCTGCAAGCAAAGGATCTTTTTGTCAGTCAGTCTGCTTTAACCGGAGAAAGTGAGCCAGTTGAAAAAACAGGACTTCCCTGCGATCCGAATGGTACTCCTTCTGAGATGGGCAATGCGGCATTCATGGGCAGCAGTGTTGTCAGTGGAAGTGCCAAGGCGATTGTCCTTGCGGTTGGACATTCCACTCTCCTTGGAGAAATGGCGGAAACACTGGACAAAAAAGCTCCTTTGACCGGTTTCGAGAAAGGCATCCATGCGGTTTCCTGGATTCTGATCCGGTTTATGTTTGTCATGGTTCCCATTGTTCTTTATCTAAACGGAAGCACCAAAGGTGACTGGATGGGTGCCCTGCTTTTTGCGGTGTCAGTCGCTGTAGGTCTGACTCCGGAAATGCTGCCGATGATTGTGACGGCTTGTCTGGCTAAAGGGGCGGTTGCCATGAGCCAGAAAAAAGTGATTATCAAAAGCCTTCACGCCATTCAAAATCTTGGTTCCATCGATATTCTGTGTACCGACAAGACCGGTACACTCACTGAGGATCAAGTGATTCTGGAACACTGCCTGAACATTCAGGGAGAGAAAGATGAAAGGGTGCTGAAGCACGCATATCTGAACAGTTTCTTCCAGACAGGACTGAAAAATCTCATCGATCTTGCCATCATCGAGCGTCAGGAAAAACTTGGAGGCCGTCAGATTTGCAGCCAATATGAAAAAGTCGATGAAATCCCCTTTGATTTTGAACGACGCAGAATGTCAGTCGCCGTTGCGGATGCAAGTGGAAAAACACAGCTGATTTCAAAAGGAGCTGTGGAAGAAATGCTCCAGTGCTGTTCCTTTGCAGAAAT
>JABUSF010000010.1:4810-7146 GCA_021443945.1 Ileibacterium sp. | reverse complement strand
TCCAAAGGTGAAAAAAACTTTTGTTTTTTCGCCAGAAAAGATATAGTTGAAGAATCTGCCATAAATCTAGATATCAGGATAATGAAACCATGGATCCGATTGATATTTGAAATTGGCAGAAATAGAAAAGGAACGGTTGCCAAGAAATTCTATGACCGAACAAAATAAATCAGAATCTACCAAAAAAAACTCTCAGGAATCTGGAAAGAACAACCGGTTTTGGAGAGTCATCGCCGTCTGCGGAGTGATTGCGATTGCCGCCCCGTCGGCTGTTTCCGTTGGGAAAGCTCTCTTTCCTCAATATTTCCAGACGTCTGTTTACAATAACCATCCGCAGCTTTCCACGGCTGAATCCAGTAAGACTCCAACGATGAGTGAACCGCTGTTAAGCTGGTCGGATACATCGGAAGCAAAAAAAAGGCTCACAAACTTTGTCAAAAATGCCACAGATCCCACCAACGGCGGATACATTCCCGAAGAGAGAAGAATTGCAGTCTTCGATCTGGACGGTGCCCTCATGTCCAACTCCAGTCCTTACAACCTGGACTGGATGCTGTTTTTGTATAGGGTCCTTCAGGATGACAGCTATAAGCCGGATGAAAAAATGAAGGAGTTTGCTCTGAATAAAGTCCTCCCTGCGGTCTACAGCAAAGAGATCAGCGAGGATCTGAAAACAGAATTTGCAAAATACAACAACGAAGCCTTCAGTGGATTGGATGAGAAGCAGTTCACCACCATCGTGAACAAATTTCTGAACACTCCGACAGACGGACAGGAAGGCCTCACCTATGGGGATTCCTTTTACATTCCCATGCGGGAAGCTATGGATTATTTAAGATCCAACAACTTTGAATGTTATGTCATCAGCAGTATGGACCGAATGACAGCAAGGGCTGTGGCTGTGAAAGCTTTGAATCTGCAGCCGGATCATGTCATCGCATCCGATACCGCTCTTCTCTCTTCCAGCCAGGGACACCAGACTGGCACCAGTCACGTCTTCTCCAAAGGGGATGACTTGATCCGCGGAACCGGTCAAATCTATGAAAACGACAACATGAACAAGGTTTCCGCCATTTACCGGGAAATTGGCCTTCAGCCGGTGATTGCCTTTGGCAGCGGATTGAATGACGAAAGCATGCTGGCGTATACCATTTCTCAGAATTCCTATCCTTCCCTGTCGCTGATGATCATCAACGATGATATCAAGAGGGGGCATGGAAATACCCAGAAAGCTCTGGAAGAAATGGACCTGGCCGTCAAAAACGGATTTGTTCCCGTTTCCCTCGCCAGTGATTTTGAAAAGCTCTTTTTAAGCGGTGTCACCTCCTCGGAGTACTCTGGATACCTGAGTGAGCAAACCGATTCAAGCACGGAGAAAAAAGAGAACAAGACAGAAAATCAAGAGACCAAAACAGACAATAAGGATACAAAAGAGACGGATACCGGCAAAACCGAACAGAAGTCTGACAAAACAAAATAACTTGCAATGATTTTTTGCCGCAGAACCAGCTGCGGCTTTTTTTGAAAGGAGCACCCAATGACTGTATATCAAAAAGCGGGTCTGGAAGATGTCTGGAACCTGCGCCATCTTGCTATGTGGCCGGACAAGCCCATCGACTTTATCAAACTGAATGATGACAGCGAAGGACTGCATCTGGGAATCTATGAAAACAGCTGCTTGATCAGCGTGCTGAGCATTTATCAAAAACCGGATCAGCCAGGCTCTGCTGTTATCCGAAAAGTCTGCACTCATCCAAATCGTCAAAATCAGGGACTGGCTTCTTCCCTGATACAGCAGGCTGTCCAGCTTCTCAAAGAGCAGCAAATCGAAACCGTGACTCTGGATGCCAGAGTCCATGCCGTTTCTTTTTACGAACGGCTTGGTTTTCAGACGGTTGGGGATCCGTTTTTAAAATACGGCAAGCTGTATCAGAAAATGGTCTGTTCTATTCGATAAAAAAAGACCCCATACGGGGCCGCTTGCCATGATTGATACATTTATTATATCGCTGTCAGGAAAGAATAAACTATTCCTGCGCATCCGTGACATGAAAAGCTTTCAGAATCTCCTGTGCAGCTGTGGACTGCTGTTCTTTCGCGGAAATAGAAGCCATTCCATCTCCCTTCTGCACGCCATAATCTCCGAACTGGGCGTGGTTTCCTCCATCGATTTCAATCACGGGGCTGTTTTCCGGCAGATTGTCTTTGTTCTTTTCCATTTGATCCACTTGCAGAACATGGTCCTCTGAACCGTAAAGAGTGATGGCTTCAAATCCCGGTTTGTGCAAAGGAACGGTAGAATATGAAGCCAGCAAAGCAATGCCGTCTATTTCATC
>JABUSF010000010.1:0-2601 GCA_021443945.1 Ileibacterium sp. | reverse complement strand
GCAGGACATTTTTGGCGGAGATGTTTGCGGCATTCCATTGCCAGACGGCAATTTTCACTGTTACAACGTTATTGGAGATGTCTGGTTTGATTTGACCAGCGAACAGTTTGAAGAGAAAGCCAAAGACTTCGATTATTCCAGCAATCCGGTTCAGAGCCGAAAGCAGCACTTTTCTAAAGCGGAAAAGAAAGCCCGGTATGAAATGCTGAAGCATGCTTTAATCCGCTCACTGGAAGAGTGCCGCTAGAAATCAAATTCCTTTTTCAACGTCCTTCGGATTCGAAAGATCCTCATTCAGGATTTACTTCTGGACCGGACTGGCCTATGATTTTTTAAGATTTAAAGAGAGAACGTTTCATGAAACCAAGTCAGCTGATTTTGCAAAATGAGGCTTATATTAAACACAGCTTATCAGGATGCCTTTTGGGGCAGGTTCTTTGTATTGTCCTGCTGCTGGGATGCATCCTGCTCAATCCCAATCCACAGTATTTATCGGTCGAACTGATCCTTCCGGTGATCCTTTTGATCTGTATGGCCTTGTTTTTTGCCGTCTGTACCGCTGGATGGCTGCAGGTTCTGATTCGTTTTAAGAAAATGAGCCAGAAAGAAAAATTGGAGCACTGTACGGCTTTTGAGAATACAGAATGTGTCAAACGTCTTTTTGCGTCCTGGTTTTACAGCTTCTTCGAAAACGATTTGACAGATGGAAAAAAGAAATCCGCTCAAATCCGGCACGACATTGAATACAATAAAAATTCCCAGTATCACTCTCTTTGGCCTTTTTAAAACATAAGTTCATACGTTTATACGATCCGCATCCGCTTTCCGTTCGGATGCGGTTTTCTGTTGGAAAAAAGAAAAGCTGCATCGGTTGGAATGCAGCTTTTCTCAGAGAAAGGTTAAATTTTAAGAAAGGTTAATTATTCAGTTTTAAGTTTTTCAGTAATTTAAAGTTGTTAGAAAGAAATAGAGAGGTAATTGTTTTTTTTAGCGGTCTTCATTCCGCTGCTTGTTTTTTGAGGTCCTCCGGAATTATTCGTTTCCAGGAGTGGCCTCCGTCTGGGTATCAAAACCTTCGCCTGGTCTTGATCTTCGGTCTTTGCGGTCAAAGCCTTCCGGTGGCTCGGGTCTTTGCCCGTCCTGACCGAAATCCTGCGGGGGTTCGTTCATTTCCGAATTTTGCCCAGGTTGAAAGCCATCTGAAGGCTCAGCTTTTTGGCCTTTATCAAAGCCGCCGCCAGGCCCTTTGGGCTGCTGTTCAAGAAGGCTTGCATTTCCAGCCTGGGTAATCAGATCTTCTAGAGTGACATCATCGTACTTTTCACCATTAATCAGGATGGAGTAGGTCTTTCCCTGCTGTAAATGGGGATCAGAGAGAATTAAAAAGCTTCCAGTCTGGGTATATTCAGGTGTCTGGAAAGAAGCAATGCTGTTTCCATTTTCCTGAATTTCAACCTTTGAAACTTTCTGATCGACTCCAAGAAGAATCACCGGCTGTTTTGCGCTTGTAGGGGTCATGACCGTTCCGCCAACGCCAATGACCGTTCCGCCGTTGATTTCAAATGGTGTTCCGTCTGTGTCGAAACAGGATTCTGGACTTCGTGATCCAGCAACGCTGACCAATCCCCCGTTGATGATCAGGTCACCATTGGAATCGATACCATCGTTGTTATCAGAAACCGCCTGAATGCTTCCTCCATTGATCGTAATGGAATTGGCTGCATTGACTGCATCGTCACTGCTGTGAATTGCAAAATTTCCGCCGTCAATCACAAGAGTGTCTTTTGCTTCGATGCCTTCTCCATTCGTATCGATGGTGTAGGTTCCGCCTTTGAATTCTGCTTTTTCATTGACCCGGATCCCATCGTTTTTGGCACTGATGGTAAAGGTTCCGGATTCGAAAACCGCATTGTCTTTCAGTTTTATTCCACTTTCGTAGTCTGAATTCACCGTCAGGCTTCCCTCACCGCTGAAGGTCACATCACTTTTTGAATACAAAGCCCCGTTTAATGATTCATACGTTGGAGTGCTGCCATATGAGATTGTGCTGCTTCCTTTGAGGGTGATGTCTACTTTTTCAGCCTTTCGAATATAAAGACCGGGAAGTTTGCCCCCCTCAAGATTCGCACCATCAAGAACAAGCTTTACATTCTGCCCCTTGGCATCCACTGCAATTGTCTTTCCGTTTCCGGAAATTTCATAAGTCCCGCCGCTGGTAATCTTAACCATTCCGTCGGTATCGGAAAGATTGGTACTGCCGGCATTGATAACTTTCGCTTCGAGATCGAAGTCATCGTCTTCTTCCTGATCGGTATCTGTATTTTTAGAATCGGTTGTTTCCTTCATCGATTCGAGCTGCTTGTCAGGTTCCTGAACTGTCTGTTTTGTTTGAGCCTGAGAGCATCCGGCAAGAAGAACAGATGACATCAACAAAGCGAGGGTAGTATTTTTACGAAAATCCATTGTTTTCTCCTTTCTAGCTGTCTGCGAAGTAAGAGTACCAATGTTTTATTAAACAAATGTGAAAGAAAAGCATTTTATGAAAAATACGCCGATGAAATTGAAAAAGTCCTTTTATCGATTGAAACGGGTGCGGCCAGG